>CAWJOH010000014.1:0-34051 GCA_963844455.1 uncultured Actinomycetota bacterium | reverse complement strand
TGCTCGATCAGCGGCCGATGCCGGTCGCGACGAGGCGCTCGATCACGTCCTTCTTCGCGCTCCGGGTCGCTGTCGCGACGGCGTCCGCGACGGTCTTGCCCTCCCGCTCGCGCAGCCGCTCGAGGGCGGCGTCGGGCAGCGGGTCGCCGGTCGGCGCGACGTTCAGCACCGCCAGCCGGTCCGGCTTCGCGCCGGGCTTGCGGGCGGTGACCCCGACGCGCTCGAGCAGCGCGAGCTCGACCAGCAGCGCCCCGCCGAGCAGGGTGTCGATCTGCATCGACGCCGACGCGGGCATCGTGCCCTTCTGGTCGTCGAGCAGCAGGAGCATCAGTTCATCGGCGATGAGCATGCGGCCCACGGTAGTTCCGGCCGCCCGCGCCACAGGACGGTTGGCCGGATGATGCCGCGTCCCGCGGGGCATCGGCCAGACTGCTCGCATGAGCGGTGCGGCGGACGAGCCAGGGTGGTTCGCGAGCTCCGCGCAGCCGGCTCCCGAGGGCGAGCGGCCGCCGGCATCGATCAGGTTCCTGGACCGGGTGCGGAGGTCGGCGCCGGATCGGCTCGGCCACCTCGTACGACCGTCCGACACCTCGGAGCTGGAACACGGGGGATGCGTCCTGCTGGTCGACCTGCCGGGCTTTCCCGATCTCGAGGGACCGCCGGTGGACAACGTTCTGCAGGTGCTGTGGGACGGCACCGAGCTCGCCGGCCACTGGGGCTACGGCAACCTCTGGGCGGGCCCCGACCTGCGGGACGCGGAGGCACTGATCGTCCGCGGATACCCGTTGACCGACGATGAGGCCGCGGACGCGGCCGTGTCCTGGATCGCGGCCCAGCTGGCGCGGCCGGTGGACCTGCAGCTCTGGACCCGCGGCTCCGAAGTCGTCGGCCGCCGGTGGGTGCTGGCCGACACCGGCCGCGTTCTCGGGCGACGCGGCGGTGTGTTCGCCCGGTTCGGGGAGCCGACCGAGGTTCTCCGGCTGCGGCCGCGCCCGGTCGAGGGAACCGCGCGTCACCGTGCCGACGACGGCGGGTGACCGCCCGTTCTCGCCGTGGGAGCAGGTCCCGGCCGGATGAATCCACCGAGGGTGCGCGGGTCGCTCGCCAGAGCCCGGCGTCTCGCGCCGGCGGCCGCGGTACGGTTGGGGGGTGTGGCCAGTCGGTCACCCCCCGCTTTGACCGCGCTGACGCGCAGGGCCTTGTCGTCGCGATCGAGACCCGTTGACGCTGGGACCGGCGTTATCCGCTGGGTTGCGTCGCGTCGCAGCCGGAGAGCCGCGAACCCGATGAACCCTGACCCGCAGGATCTCGGCGCCGGTGACGCGCTCGCCACGATGGCCGATCAGTTCGGGCAGCTGGCGGTGTTGCTGGCCGACGGAGCGGACCAGCCGCTGACGCAGCAACGGCTGGTGGAGTTCGCGGTCCGCGGGATTCCGGGCGCGGAGCACGCCTCGATGACGATGGTGCGCGGGCACCGGCCGCCGCGAACCATCGCGGGCAGCGACGAGTTGCCCTACCGGTGGGATCAGTTGCAGTACGAGCACGGCGAAGGACCGTGCCTGGAAGCGATCGCCACCAACGGCGTCGAGATCTCGCCGGATCTGCGGACGGAGAACCGGTGGCCGCGGTTCGCACGCGCGATCGTGGATCAGACGCCGGCCCGCAGCATGCTGAGTTTCCGGCTGTTCCTGACCGAGCAGAACCGGGCTGCGCTGAACCTGTACGCCACCCGACCGGCGGCGTTCACCGACCAGTCGACCGCCACCGGCGCGATGTTCGCCGCGTACGCGTCCATGGCGCTGCTCGCGGCGGCGCGGCATGACACGGCCAATCACCTGATCCGCGCGTTGGAGACCAACCGGGAGATCGGGGTCGCCATGGGCATGCTGATGGCCAGGGGCAAGCTCACCAGCCAGCAGGCCTTCGATCAGCTACGCACGGCCAGCCAGAACCTCAACCGCAAACTCCACGACATCGCCGCGGACGTCGCCCTCAACGGAGCACTTCCACCGGTCCCGCTGAAGCTGTTCAAGCGTTAGTCGTTCGAGCTTCCCGGTGATGTGGCTGCGCTGATCGGGGCGCGCGGTTTGGGGGTGGGGCCGGTCCGAAGCGCCGGCCGGGTCGTGCGGTCCGGCGGCGCCTGCCTCAGGAGCCGGTGGTCTCCTTGACCCTGGTCGCCGCGAGTGCCGCCCGCCGCCGGCGACCCAGGTGCAACAGTCCGGGAACGACGAGCGCGGCGAGCACGATGAGCCACAGCACGATGGACGTCGGGCTCGACACGAGGATCGAGGGGTCGCCCTCGGACAGCGTCAGAGCGCGCCGCAGCTGCGTCTCGGCGATCGGTCCCAGGATGAGCCCGACAACGGCTGGGGCGACGGGGAAGTCGCCCAAACGCAACAGCAAACCGAGCAGCCCGATCACGGTGAGCAGGAGCAGGTCGGTCGTGGACCCGCCGGCGGCGAACGCGCCGAGGCAGGCGAACACCAGCACGGAGGCGTAGATCGCCCACGCGGGGATCGTCAGCAGCCGCGCCCACACCTTGGCCAGCGGCAGGTTCAGCACGAGCAGCATCACGTTGCCGATGTAGAGCGACGCGATGAGCGCCCACACCAGCGGCCCGGACTCGGAGAACAGCTGAGGGCCCGGCTGCAGGCCGTAGGACTGGAACGCGGTGAGGATGACGGCTGCCGTCGCCGACGTCGGCAGGCCGATGGTCAGCAGCGGCACGAGCACCCCGGCCGCGGCCGCGTTGTTGGCCGCCTCCGGCCCGGCGACGCCCTCGATCGCGCCGTGACCGAACTCCTCGGGGTGCTTGGTCAGCTTCTTCTCCGTCGCGTACGACAGGAACGTCGGAATCTCCGCGCCGCCGGCCGGCAGGGCGCCGATCGGGAAGCCGTACGCCGTGCCCCGCAGCCAGGCCGGCCAGGATCGGCGGAAGTCCTCGCGGCTGAGCACGGCGCGTCCGCGCAGCGGAGTCACTGTCGACCGTCCGGTGCCGGCGAACGCGTGGCCGAAGGATTCCCCGAGCGCGAACAGCGCGACGACGACGAGCACCACGTCGATGCCGTCGAGGAGCGTCGGGACGCCGAATGTCAGCCGCGCCTGCCCGGACTGGGTGTCGATGCCGACGAGGCCGATCGCCAGCCCGATCACCAGGCTCGAGGCGCCCTTGAGGAAGCTCGGACCGAGTAGCGCGCTGACGGTCACGAAGGCGATCGCCATCAACGCGACGTATTCCGCCGGGCCGAGTTGCACCGCGATGTCTGCGACCCACGGCGCGACGAAGGTCAGGGCGATGGTCCCGATCGTCCCGGCCACGAACGAGCCGATGGCCGCGGTCGCGAGCGCGGAAGCCGCCCGGCCTGACCTGGCCATCTTGTTGCCCTCGAGGCTGGTGACGATGGAGGCGCTCTCGCCCGGGGTGTTCAGCAGGATCGCTGTCGTCGACCCGCCGTACATGCCGCCGTAGTAGATGCCGGCGAACAGGATCAGCGCGCTGGCGGGCTCGAGCTTGAAGGTGATCGGCAGGAGCAGGGCGACGGTGAGTGCGGGCCCGATGCCGGGCAGGACGCCGACGGCGGTGCCGATGGTGACGCCGAGCAGGGCCCAGAGGAGGTTCACGGGCGTGAACGCTGTTGCGAACCCCTCGGCGAGCAGTGACAGCTGGTCCATGTCAGAACCCCCATGGCCCGACGGGCAGGGACAGGCCGATCAACCGGTCGAAGATCAGGAAGATCGCCGCGGCGAGGATCCAGCCGTAGAGGATCAGCTGCCACTTCGGTGGTGCGTCGAGCAGCAAGGCGGCGCCGGCGAACAGCAGCGCGGAACACAGCACGAACCCGAGGAGGGGCAGCAGGAGCGCGAAGGCGATGAGCAGTGCGACCAGCCCGGCGACCCGCAGTAGGCGAGGAAGGTGTTCGTGCGGCGCGCCGCCTCGCCAGTATCGCAGCGCAGGTCGGACGTAGCGGAGGATGAGCAGCGCGCCGAGGAGGATGAGCAGGCCGCCGATCAGCATCGGCATGGCGCGTGGGCCGAGCGGGTCGCTCGCGGCCTTGAGGTCGAGAGAGTCGACGACGACGACGATCCCGCCGATGACCATGATCGCGCCGAGGGTGGTCGACGAGATGCTGCCGGCGCCGGGGACCGCGGTGAGGCCGATCGGGGGTGTCGACTTCCCCTCGGGCAGGTGCGGGTGCCGGACGGCGTCCGGCAGGTGCGGGTGATGGTGCTGGTGCGGATCGCCAGTCGCCTGGGCTGTGTCCGTCGGTTGCGAGCCGTCCTGGGACGGCTCGGGTCGCCGTTCCGGAGCTGTCGTGGGGCGTGCTCACGAGATCACCCCAGTCCTAGCTGATCGAGGACCTGCGCCGTCCGCGTCTGCTCCTCGGCGAGGAACGACTCCAGCTCGCTGCCCTGCAGGAACGCGTCCGACCAGCCCCGCCGTTCGAGCGTGGCCTGCCAATCGGGGGCTTGATGCATCGTGCCGATGATTTCCTCGAGTGCCGCGCGCTGCTGATCGGTGATTCCGGGCGCGGCCATCACCGCTCGCCAGTTCGTGAGCACCACGTCCACGCCCGCCTCCTGCAGCGTGGGCACGTCGGGAAGCGTCGAGGACCGTGTCTCGCCGGAGACGGCCACGGCGCGCAGGTTGCCGGCTTCGATCTGCGGCTGGATCTCGGAGACGCTGGACATGGCGGCCGTCGCGGCTCCGGACAGCACCGTGGCGAGCGCCTCGCCGCCGCCGGAGTGGGGAACGTAGGAGACCTCGGCGGGGTTCGCCCCGACCGCCTGCGCGATCAGGCCGGACAGGATCTGCTCGACGCCGCCGGCGGACCCGCCGGCGATGCTGACACCGCCGATGTCGGCCTGCATCTGCCCGACGAGGTCCTGCATGGTCTGGATCGGAGAGTCGGTCGGCACGACGATCACGACCTGGTCGGCGGTGAGCCGGGCGATCGGCACGACGTCGGTGAGCGAGACCGGGGAGTCGTTGCTCTCGATCGCGCCGACCATCACCGCGCCGGTGACCATGAGCTGGGTCGGATCGCCTTCCAGCTGCGTGAACTGGCTCAGCCCGATGGTGCCCCCCGCACCGCCGACGTTGACGACCTCGCTGCGGCCGATGACGTCACGCAGCGACTTCTGCATCTCCCGCGCGGTCTGGTCCCAACCTCCGCCGGGGTTGGCGGGTGCCATGATGCGCAGCTGCCGACCGTCGAGCACGTCCTTCGCCGCAAGTCCCGGCCCGTTGTCGCGCGGTGCGGTGAGGACGAGCCCGATGGTGACGAGCAGGGCGAGCGCGACCGGCACGACGATGCCGGCAGCCTTGGAGCGCTTCTCGCGCGTGGTGCCGCCCGGGTCCGGCGGCGGCGGGTCCGGCGCGACCGCCGATGTGGTCGACGTCAGCGGTGATTCAGAATCGTCCTGCGGCATCGACGCCACCTCGTTCGCCGAATGGCAACTCCTGTGGCGTATGTATACGCCCGGGGGCGTCACCCCGCGACACGCGTCGGACGCTCGCCGATTCCCGCCGAGCAGTTGCGAGCAGTTCTACGACAAGGCCACGCGATGCCGGTGTTGCCTCGCGCGGCCGCGGACCGCTTGGTGGAGTCGGCCCGATTTCACGACGTTCTTCCAGGACTTGACGCGGGCCTCCGTCGCTGCGAGCGCTCGTCGGCCTGCGGCCGCGCTCTGACAGTTCAACTGCGCGTGCAGTTCCTGCGCGCCCGTCTACCCGCTGGTGTCGGGTGCGATGGCGGCGGCGACGGCGTCCAGGGCGCCGGGGATCAGGGAGTAGTAGGCCCACTTGCCCCGCTGTTCGCGATCCAGGAGGCCGGCGTCGACGAGCACCTTGAGGTGATGCGAGACGGTCGGTTGGCTCAATCCGACGGGATCGGTGAGGTCGCAGACGCAGGCCTGACCGCCGGCGCCGTGGGCGGCGATGAGTGAGACGAGACGCAGTCGGGTCGGTTCGGCGAGCGCCTTGAGCACGGCCGCGAGGCTCTCGGCCGCTGCGTGGTCGATGACCGTGCCGGTGGCCGGCGCGCAGCATCCCGCGAGGTCGGTCAGCGGCAGGGCCTTGTCGGCGCAGCGCGGTGGTCACGACCCGACTCTACCCGCTTGCATTGACATCCGTCGATACGAGTGGCAGGGTTGTCGCATTGATGGATATCGATGGAAGGAGTGGACGGATGTCGACGGTGGATGAGGGTCTGCGCGATCAGGTGCGGGACCGGTACGCGCGGGCGGCGTTGACGGTGACGGAGGTGGGCGCGTCCGCGGATTGTTGTGGCAGCGACTGCTGCGGACCGGCGCGACGGTGGTGGACGACGAGGCGGACGCGCCGTTCGGCGCCGCCTTGTACGGGGCGGCGGAGACGGCGGAGCTGCCGGAGGAGGCGGTGCTGGCCAGTCTGGGCTGCGGCAATCCGCTGGCGGTCGCCGAGCTCCGTGCAGGTGAGCGGGTGCTCGACCTGGGCTCCGGCGGCGGCATCGACGTGCTGCTGTCGGCGAAGCGTGTCGGCCCCACCGGGTACGCGTACGGCCTGGACATGACCGACGAGATGCTGGAACTCGCGCGAGCGAACGCGGCGAAGGCCGGCGCGACGAACGTGCAGTTCGTCAAGGGGCACATCGAGGACATCCCGCTGCCGGACGGCGCGGTGGATGTGGTGATCTCGAACTGCGTGATCAATCTGTCCGTGGACAAGCCGGCGGTGCTGGCCGAGATGTTCCGGGTGCTCACCCCGGGCGGACGGATCGGCATCTCCGACGTGGTGGCCGAGGACGCGTTGTCACCGGCGGACCGCGCCGAGCGCGGCTCGTACGTGGGGTGCATCGCGGGAGCGTTGTCCCGCTCGGAGTACGTCGACGGCCTGGCCGCGGTCGGGTTCGCCGACGCCGACGTCGCGTTCACCCACGAGGCGGCGCCGGGCATGCACGCGGCGATCGTCCGCGCCATCAAGCCGGCCACGAACTGATCAAGGAGCAAAGCGATGAGACTGATTGACAAGGTGCGGGCGTCGTTCGCCGATCGACCCGCGGTGGACGTCTGCGACTCGTGCGGATCGGTGTCGGTGTGCGACACGTCGTGCCGGGCGGCCGCGGCCCGGGACCGCGCCACGGCGGCCTATCTCACGACTCGCCGGCCCGGCGCGCTGACCCTCGCTGCCCGCGGCGCGATCTCGGGCGAGTCCTGCATTCCGCGCACCCGGCGCTCCACGTCATCCCGGATGCGGCGTCCCCGGTGAGGTCCTGGACGAACCCGAGCGCCATCGATGGTGTCGACCCCGAACAACGCCGTCGAACTCCAGCACCAGCCGGATCGCGGCGTACCGCAACGCCAACGACTGATCGATGCTCAGGTGTCCCACGTCGGTGTGGTCACGAGCGCGTCCTCCCCGGTCGGGTTCGAGCTGGTGTGGTGTCGGCGGTCGCGAGAACAGCTATGCGGCTATTGATCTCGTCGAAGGCGGCGTCGAAGGCGGCGTCCGTGCCGAGTCGCACCGGGTCGGGGATCGACCAGTGCAGCCGCGGCAACCCGGGTGGCAGCTCTTCATGCGCCTGGTCGCACACGGCGACGACCAGATCGCCGTCGCGCACGGTGTCCGCCACGTGCGCGGTCCGCGCCTTGCTCAGGTGAAGCCCGTGTCGGCGGCCGGCGGCGACCGCCTTCGGGTGCACCCTCGGGGCCGGGTGCGTGCCCGCCGAGGCCACCGGAACCGTGCTCAATCGCTTCCAGGACGCCGCCGCCAGTTGCGAGCGCGCGGAGTTGTGCGTGCACACGAACACCACTCGCCGCCCCGAGGGCACCGCCGGCGGCCGCACCGTCGCCCGCACCAGCGGATCGTCCAGGCGCAGCTGCACGTAGGCGCGTCGCCGATCGCCCTCCGACTGCACTCGGCGGACGATCCCGGCGTCCTGCAGCACCCGCAGGTGATGCGCCAGCAGGTTCGTGCCCATCCCGATCGCCGCGCCGAGCTCTCCGGGCGACGCGTCGCCGGCGACCAGGCGGTCCGCGATCGCCAGCCGCGCCGGTTCACCGAGCGCGGCGTGCACCCTGGCCCGCCGTTCCATCGACTCCACCGGTACCTCTATATTCATTGAGTCAAGTATCGTTGTATTATCTGGCTCGTCAAGTGCCGTAGCGGTGACATCCCCGGAGGTGGGCCCGATGTCCGGCAAGCCCAGCGTGTTGTTCGTGTGCGTGCACAACGCCGGCCGCTCGCAGATGGCCGCCGGCTACCTGACCGCCCTGAGCCAAGGGCGCATCGACGTCCGATCCGCCGGTTCCCTGCCGGGCGACCAGGTCAACGCGGTCGCGGTGCAAGCCATGGCCGAGGAGGGCATCGACATCTCACGCGAAACCCCGAAGGTGTTGACCACCGAGTCCGTGCGTGATTCGGACGTGGTGATCACGATGGGCTGCGGGGATGCCTGCCCCATCTTTCCGGGCAAGCGCTACGAGGATTGGACGTTGGAGGATCCCGCCGGCAAGGACATCACGGTCGTCCGCCGGGTCCGCGACGACATCCGCGGTCGCGTGGAAATCTTGATCAGCGAGCTGCTGCCCGCCGCGGTGTCACCGTCCTAACGGCCTCGACGGGATCGAGCGGATGCGTCTCGACCGCGACGACATCACCGCTCGAGTCGGCAATCTCACGAGGCGACGGCCACCGCCGACGACACTCGCAGCAACCACGTGGTCCTCGTGTGCCCATGAACGTTCGGCGAGCGGGACGGGTTGGTTCGCTCACAAGCCCCCGGTGCGCTCCCCGGACCCGCGATGCCGGAGACGCCGCTGGCAAGGTGTGTAAATGGCCGGCGTGACGATCGAGCCCAACACTCCCGGCGCGACGAACTCCGCCGCGTTGTGCGAGTCTGCGAGTGGCAGCACGACGCATCGCCGATTCAGCCGCATCCGCGCGACCTGGGATGGTCTGGCAGTTCGGTGTAGGTCCACCAGCAGAAGCACACCCGAGGAGCGTGGATCCGTGGGCACGGTGGTAGCGAACGCGATCATGTCCCTCGACGGCTACGTCGCCAAGCAGGACAACACCATCGGCCGGTTGTTCGACTGGCTGCAGAACGGCGACGTGGAGATCCCGACTCCCGCCGGTGACTTCACCGTCCGCCTCACCCCGCCGAGCGCGGAGCACTGGCGGCGGTGGACGTCCTCCCTGGGGGCGCTGGTCTGTGGCCGGACGCTCTTCGACGTGACCGAGGGCTGGCAGGGCCGGCACACCCTGGACGTCCCCGTTGTCGTGGTGACGCACCAGGTCCCGACGGACTGGGTCCATGCCCACCCCGACGCGCCCTTCGCCTTCGTGACCGACGGCGTGGAGGCTGCGATCGCACGGGCCCAGGAACTCGCCGGCGACCGTGTCGTCGCGATCACCGGGGGCGACATCGCCCGGCAGTGCCTGGATCTGGGGCTGCTCGACGAGGTGGCCGTCGACCTGGTCCCCGTCGTGATGGGGGAGGGCAACCGCCCGTTCTTCGGCAAGCTGTCCTCCCAGGACGTCCTGCTCGGCAACCCGACGGTCTGCGTCCAGGGCGACCGGGTCACCCACCTGGTGTTCCCGGTGCTGCGGTGACCGGGTGCTGCGGTGACCGGGTGCTGCGGTGACCGGACATAACGCCCTCATCGTTCGCCCACCGCTGTGCCCACAGGTCTTGACTCCTCGACCAGGTCGCACACCCGCACCGGTTGCATGACTGTCAGGTCACGGTCCTTCGCTCCAGCGCTTCCTTGATGTAGGTCATGTTGGCGGCCTCCTCCTTGCGGATCTTGCGCAGGAAAACCGGGAAGAACAGTCGAAACAGCCCGTGCGGGCGGGCGTCGAAGTCGGAGTGCAGCGTTGTGCCGTCCTCGGTCGGCACGAGGCGGATGGTCACGATGACTTCGATGGGTCCGCCGTTGTGCCCCGCCCAACCGCGCGGCCGGTCGAACGTGATCGTCTCGACTTCGACGGCCTTCGGGGCAGCCTTCCATGTGGCGAGGTACTTCGTGCCGAGCCCGACTGGACCTTCGGTGAGCTTTTCGACGGACTCGATCCGGGGGTTCCACTCGAGTTCGTTGCGGAGGTCGGACAGGTAGTCAAACGCCTCCTCGGACGTGCAGCTGATGTGCACGCTGTTGTCGATGACAGTCATGACCCTCCTGTCGCTAGTGGTTTCGCTAGTGGCACCACTAGTAGACTCCCTGGACATGGCGACGGTCAAGAGCACGAGTAGGGCGGACAAGGCACGGCAGACTCGGCGGCGCGTGCTCGAGGCGGCCAGAAACCGGTTCATCGAGCATGGGTATGCAGCAGCAACGATGGAGCAGATCGCCTCTGACGCCGGTGTCGCAGTGCAAACCGTCTATTACACGTTCGGGACGAAGGGGCGATTGCTCACCGAGGTCGTCGACGTCACCGCTGCCGGAACGGACGAGCGCGTGCCTCCCATGCAACGAGCGTGGGCCCAAGAGATGCTCTCGACCCGCTCCGCGCAACGTGCCCTCGCGCTGGCAGTCGAGCACGGGACGGCGATCTATGACCGCGTCGCAGACCTCTGGCCGGCGGTCAACGCCGCAGCGGCGCTGGATGCCGACGTCGCAACCTACTGGCGCGGAGTCGACACCGGGCGGCGCAACGGACAGGTGGCACTGGTGGCTCGACTGCGCGAGCTCGACTCGCTTCGTCAGGACCTCTCCGACAGCAGGGCCGCCGACGTCCTCGTTTTCCTCGCCGGTCACGCCCCCTACAGCGGTCTGGTCGTCGACGCAGGCTGGTCGTCCAAGGAGTACCGGGTGTGGCTTTTCGAGACCCTGAAGAGGCAGTTGCTCGCCTCGCAACGGCGCGAGGCGCAGTCCATTGCGGACCTCTCCTTCAGCTCACCCGATACTGACGAGCAGGCGCCGCCGATCCATCAGGAGAGGGGGCGTCATGAGGGCAGTCCGCCCTCGTCACGGTGAATTGGCCCATGCCAGAAACGTATGCGCCCACCCGCGGGGCGTCGTCGGCTCGCAGCGGATGGCGCTGTCTGTCGGTGACCCTTTCAAACGAGGCCATGACGACGGTGGAAAACGAGGTCTCAACGGCAAACTCGTCGATCGACCCACCAGGACGCCAACGCGTTCGTCGCGGAGAAGATCTTGATCCACGGTACTGACCAACGCTCCGGGGCCGCTGGAGGGAGTCGCTCCCGACACTCTGACTTCCTTCGGGTACCCGGCGGAACCGTACGAGGTGAACCCCAGTTTGGTCCGGGGCCCTGGACCGGTTGCTGATCCTGCATACCGACGACGAGCAGACCTGCTCCACGGCGACGGTCCGGCTGGTCGGTTCGGCCCACGCCAACCTCTACGACTCCATCTCGGCCGGCATCAACGCGCTGCTGCTGGGGCCGCTGCACGGCGGGGCCGCCCGGGCCGTGGTGGAGATGCTGGAACGGATCCGCCGCGACAGCGTCGTCGATCAAGATTCGGCGGTCGTTGACATCCCAGCGCTTGACGGGAGTACCTGGGAGTTGTCCGATAGGGGATCAGGTCTTCCAAGGCCGGTGCACCCCGCCACGTCCGACGCGGGCGTGAGAGTGATCGGCCCCGCCACGCGGGGAGGTAGTCGTGATCGACACGAGTACACCATTCACAGGTCGAGCGGGCTCCATGCGGACGGCGGGTGAGCGGCCACCGCCACCGCGAGGACGACGAATCGGGGATGGTGTTCGACGACGTCGACTACGACTGCGGCTGCCGCACGACGTCGCATCAGTTCCACGACGGCAGCATCCGTTCGAGGATCATCCGGCACGACGGTCGGGTGTTATTGAACGAGCTGTCCGCCGAACACTCCGAATGAGCGCCTCGGAGCCGTTGCGTCACGACGTGATCGTCGTCGGCGGTGGCGGCGCCGGGTTGCGCGCAGCGATCGCGATCGTGCAGTCCAACCCACGGCTGAGTGTGGCGATCGTGTCGAAGGTGTATCCCATGCGCAGCCACACCGTCTCGGCGGAGGGCGGCGCGGCTGCGGTGATCGCCAGGGACGACAGCCTGGACGAGCATGCCTACGACACGGTGTCCGGCAGCGATTGGCTCTGTGACCAGGACGCGGTCGAGGCATTCGTGGCCGAGGCGCCCCGCGAGCTGCTCCAGCTCGAGCATTGGGGCTGCCCGTGGAGTCGCACGGACGACGGGCATATCGCCGTTCGCGCGTTCGGCGGCATGAAGAAGCTCAGAACGTGGTTCGCCGCGGACAAGACCGGATTCCACCTGCTGCACACGTTGTTCCAGACCTGCCTGCAGTACGAGCAGATCACCCGGTACGACGAGTGGTACGTGACCAGGCTGCTGGTCGACGAGAACCGGGCGCAGGGCGTCGTCGCCATCGAGCTGGCATCCGGTCGGATCGAGACCATCACCGGGCGCGCGGTGGTCCTGTGCACCGGGGGATGCGGACGGGTGTTCCCGTTCACCACGAACGGCAACATCAAGACCGGTGACGGCATGGCGCTGGCCTACCGCGCGGGCGCCCCGCTGAAGGACATGGAGTTCGTCCAGTACCACCCGACCGGTCTGCCGTTCACCGGCATCCTGATCACCGAGGCCGCTCGGGCCGAGGGCGGGTGGCTGCTGAACAGCGACAACTACCGCTACCTGCAGGACTACGACCTCGGTCAGCCGGAGCCGACCCCGGTTCTGCGGAGCATGGAGCTCGGCCCCCGCGACCGGCTGTCCCAGGCGTTCGTCCACGAACAGGAGAAGGGCCGCACCGTCGACACCCCCTACGGCCCGGTGGTGTACCTGGACCTGCGGCATCTCGGGGAGACGCTGATCGACCTCAAGCTGCCGTTCGTGCGCGAGCTCTGTCTGCAGTACGAACGCATCGATCCGGTCCACGAACTCATCCCGGTACGGCCGGTGCAGCACTACATGATGGGCGGCGTGCACACCGACATCGACGGTGCGTCAGGACTTCCCGGACTGTTCGCCGCCGGCGAGGTCGCCTGCGTGAGCATCAACGGGGCGAACCGGCTCGGCTCGAACTCACTCCCGGAACTACTGGTGTTCGGCCGCCGTGCGGGCGTCGCTGCGTCGACCTACGCGGCGGACGGTGCCGCGGAACCTGGCTCCGCGCTGCTCGCGCAGGCCTCCGACGAGCGTCGGCGGCTCGAGCGCGACCTCCTGACGCCCCGGCAGGGCCGTGATCGGATGGCCGACATCCGCACCGAGATGCAGCAGACGATGGAGCGCAGCGCCGGCATCTACCGTGACGCCGAGTCACTCGCCACCGGCGTCGACAAGCTGCACGAACTGCAGGAACGGTTCGGCCGGGCCACCATCCAGGACGCCAGCCGGACCTTCAACACCGAACTGGTCGCGACGCTCGAACTGGGGTTCATGCTCGATGTGGCCCAGTCCATGCTCGCCTGCGCACTTCGACGCGAGGAGTCGCGCGGGGCGCACCAACGCACGGACTTCCCGGCCAGGGACGACGAGCGGTTCTTGGCGCACTCGATGGTCTCGCCTGACCAGTCGGGTGCTCCGCGAATCGACTACCTGCCGGTGACGGTCACCCGCTGGCCGCCCGGCGAACGGGTCTACGGAAGGTAGGCGGCATGCCAGACACGATCACGATGCAGGTCGCGCGCTACCGTCCGGGTTCCGACAGTGCGCCGACGATCCAGGAATACGCGGTGCCGCTGCGCAAGGAATGGGCGGTCCTCGATGGCTTGAACTACATCAAGGATCGGCTGGACGGAACGCTGTCATTCCGCTGGTCCTGCCGGATGGGCATCTGCGGCAGTTGCGGCATGACGGTCAACGGCGACCCGGCGCTGACCTGCGGCACGTTCCTCACCGACTACGCGCCGGGACCGGTCCGAGTCGAGCCCCTGACGAACTTTCCGGTCATTCGCGATCTCGTCGTTTCCATCGACGACTTCATGCGCAAGCTCCCGACGGTACGTCCGTGGCTGATCCGCGACGATGACCCTGGCGATGCGGACGTCGAGTTCCTGCAGACGCCGGGTCAGCTTGATGATTACAAGCAGTTCAGTATGTGCATCAACTGCATGCTCTGCTACGCGGCTTGCCCGGTGTACGCGGCTGAGCCCGACTTTCTCGGCCCTGCGGTCATCGCGCTCGGGCAACGCTACAACCTCGATTCCCGCGACCAAGGCGCACACGAGCGGTTGGACGTACTCGCCAGCCCTGACGGGGTGTGGGCGTGCACCTATGTCGGTGAGTGCTCGACCGCTTGCCCCAAAGGCGTCGACCCTGCCGGCGCGATTCAGCGTTACAAGCTCACTGCCGCGACGAGGACCCTCCGGACCTTCCTGCTTCCGAAAGGTGCGCGATGACCGCGAGCCCGCAGCAGTTGTATCGACCGCCGATCTCCCGATTCTGGTGGCTGCGTCGCCGGTCATACCTCGTGTTCGTCCTCCGTGAACTGTCGTGCGTCTTCGTCGCCTGGTTCGTGGTGTTCATGCTCTTGATGGTCGACGCGGTGCACGCCGGCGACGACGCCTACCGGCAG
This sequence comes from uncultured Actinomycetota bacterium, assembly GCA_963844455.1. GTDB lineage: Bacteria > Actinomycetota > Actinomycetes > Mycobacteriales > Nakamurellaceae > Nakamurella. The sequence goes on along the minus strand of CAWJOH010000014.1, from coordinate 19,533 downwards.
TTCCTCGACTGGAGCGGAAGTCCCTGGGTTCTCGCGCTCAACATCGTCACCCTCGCGTTCGTGCTGCTGCACGCCGTGACGTGGTTCAACCTGGCGCCGAAGGCGATGGTGATCCGCATGCGCGGGCAGCGGATCTCGCCCGTGTCGGTCGCGGCAGCGCATTTCGCCGCGTGGGCGGCGGCTACCGCGGTGGTTGCCTGGATCGTGCTGGGAGGCGCGTAATGGCCAGACGGTCATCGTCCGAGGCCCTCGCGTGGCTGCTGTTCAGCGCCGGCGGAATGGCCGCCGCTTTGCTCATTCCGGTTCTGCTGGTTCTCTTCGGCGTGGTCTTCCCGTTGGGCTGGTTGGCGCCACCGGACCACGCCCACCTATTGAGCGTGCTGAGCAATCCGGTTATTCGGATCGCCCTGCTCTTGTTGTGCGTGCTGTCGCTGGCGCATTGCGCCCACCGACTTCGCCACACCGCCAACGACCTTCTCAGAACGAGGCGGCTGCGCCCCGTGATCGGCGTGCTGTGCTACGGCGGAGCCCTCGCGGGTTCGCTGTGGGCCGCGGTCGTGCTTTTCCAGTGAGCGGCCCGGCGCCCGGCGTGTGACCGCGCCGCGCGTGACGGAAGTCGGCCGGGTTCAGCAGACCAGCCCGGTGCCTTGGGGCCGAGACGGACCGGGATCAGGAGCACCTGACACGCCCTCACGCATCCGACGCGCGTCAGCCGGCCGGCTTGGCGTAGGTCGATGCCCCTTGGAACTCGACGACGACGGTTGGTTCGTCGCCCGGGTTCCAGGCGTCGTGCCCGGGCGCTATCCGGTAGACCTGACCCGGCTGAAGCGTGCCTTCGGTTCCGTCGCCGTGGACGACCTGCAGGCTGCCGGAGATGCAATAGCCGATGTGCTCCACTTGGCAGCTGTCCGTGCCGACGACCGGCTTGATGCACTCGGACCACCGCCAGCCCGGATGGAACGTGTAGCGGCCGATCACACCGGCCGCGAGATTGAGGTTCACCAGCTCGACGGTCGTCTTGTCCGGTGTCCGGGTCTCATCCGGTGAGCTGAAGTCCCCGATTGCGATACTCGCCATGCCAGGCTCCTCCCTGTCCGTTACGACCCAGTCTGAGCCTTTCGGGCCGGACCTGCCCGTCGCCGAAGGGCAGGCGGCTCGGATTCGCCTTCCGAGCATGCAGGCAGGATTCGAGGCCGCCTGGGCCGGGCCGGCGCCGCAGCGAACGAGTCCGCCGACCGGCACTGGAACGCGGCCACCGGGCACGGAAACCAGTGGCTCAGCGCCATCCTTGTGGAAGCGGCCGGATCCGTCGGACGAATGCGCGAAATGGAACTCCGGTCCGAGCAGCACGCCCGCCCCGCCGCCCGGCGCGGCACGTCCCTGCGACGCGGGCGATCCTGGGCATTCAAGAGGTGCCGGGCTACTCGCCGCCGCCCGTCCGGGACCGTGGGACGCTCACGATCCCCCGAGCTGCCCGCGGACGGCGCCCGCCGGGAAGTCCGCGTTGTGGACGTTCACGTAGTAGTTCGCCGCGTCGTGGATGATCGCGAGCACGAGCTCACGGTCTACCTCGGCACAGCCGCTCGACTGGCCTGCGGTCGGTGCAGTCAGGCCCACCACGACGGGCCCGGCGACGCCGGCCGGGCCGACGTGGATGTGTGCCGCGGTGGCCGGCGCGATGTCCGTGACCTCGAGCTCGAAGCAGATCCGGCCCTGACCTGGGTTCAGGCGGAGGCTCGCGGAGCCGGCGCCGTCCGGATCACCGGGCCCTGGAACTTCGTTCGCCCCGCTCATCACGGTGCTCAGCGGTCTCCCGCCGTCGGCGGCCAGGGCGGCGCTCGGCGAGACCACCCCCGCGAGTGCCGCCAGGGCGAGAACTGCCAGGGCAGGGCGAACACGCATGGCTCCTCCTCATTGAGAAACGGGTGCTCGACCATCGTCGACCTCGTCGGCGGTCACGTCCACCGACGGGTGTGAACTCGCCCCGACGCGTGAAACGCAACCGGCCGGAAACCGTTCGTGGTCGGTGTGATGTCCGACGCTGTCAGAGCGTGAGTTGACGACGGTGATGTTCGTAGTGCTGGGTGGTGACGTGCTTGATTTGCGGCTCACCGTCGCCGCAGGTGCGCCGAGTGCGAGATGCGGTCCCCGGAGTACTGCGACATGGCACGGTCTGGTCCGGGCGGCGCCGAGGCGCGTGACGTGTCTGCGGGCTCGTGGTCGGTCCGTGCCTCTGAATTGATCGACGGGTGGCAGCGCATCGTGCGGCTCCTGCACGCGCACGCAGCGGACCTGCACTCCGCGCCCATCAGCTTCGCAATGCTCTCGGACGTGGGGTCCGATGGCTGCTCCCGTCCCGAGGAGACACCGCTGGATTACCGGCATTTCAACCGGCGGGACAACGCCTGGATCTCGGTGGTGCCGGGGCCGGGAGTGGCGTCATCGCGCCGTCCGTGACGCAGTGGCCACGCAGGACGACGGTGCCGGGGCTCATTCCGACTGACGCGTCGAGCTTCTGCGACGGACCGGTGTCGATGTGCTCTCGCGCTCGGCGGTCGCAATCAGTCCGATGATCAGCCGGGCGGCCTCGGCGTCCGCCAGGCCTTCGTGCGCGAGGGACTGCCAGGTTCCGAACGCGACGCCGTGGCCGATCGCCGCCCGGCGTAGGCGGGATGGGCGCGGCCAGCCCGCGTCCAACACGTCGGCGACCCGCTGCGGATACGACGCGATGCCGGCCCGGATCGCGGGGGGTAGCACGGCGAGGTCGCGGAGGAGGTTGGCCCGCATGCCCTCGGAGGATCGATACCAGCGGTAGAGCGCGGGCAGCGCCGTTTCGAGCCGATCACGCGGATCGGGGATGGCCTCCCACGCTCCGGTGTCGGGAGCCGGGTTGGCGCTGCGCCATTCGGCACTGCAGGCCGCGAACAAGGCCTCGTCGTTCGGGAAATGGCGATAGAGCGTGGCCCTGGTGACTCCCGCTCGCTCGGCGACGGCACTGATCGTCGTGGCCGCGGGACCGATGGATCCGTGCAGCGCGATCGCTGCTTCGGTGATCCGCGCGCGCGTTCGATCCATGGCGTCGGCGCGAGCGCGCAGCCGGTACGGCCGGCTTGATTTCGCCGTACGGTCATGTTCAACCATTGACAACGCTCGGTGCGGGGCGGAGCATGGAATTGACGATACAGCGCTGACTCGGCAAAGAGCGGGAGATCGTGCACATGACTGCATCGGCAGCACCACCGTCGGCCCGGCTCGCCGTCGTCGAGCCCGACAGCCGCGAGGTCACCCTGGTCCCCGGCTTCACGGCAACGGTCAAGCTGGCCGCCTCCGAGACTGGCGGGATCTCGATCGTCGAGCACACCTTTGGCCCGGGAGTCCTGGTTCCGCCGCACCGGCACACCCGTGAGGACGAGATCTCGTGTGTCATCTCGGGCGAGATCGGTTTCCGCTCCGACGGCCGCGAGGTCTCACTGGGTGCGGGCGGCTACATCGTCAAGCCGCGCGGCGAACTGCACTCGATGTGGAACGCCGGGGACGGGCCGGCGCGGATGATCGAAATCGTCTCGCCGGCCGGATTCGAGAAGTACTTCGTCGAGCTGGCCGAGGCCACCGCAGCCGCGGGCGGCCGACCGGATCCGTCGGTCATCGCGCCGATTGCCGAGCGCTTCGGTTTGATGTTCGATTTCACCGAGGTGCCTGACCTGGTCGCGCGGCACGGGCTGCGATCGCCCCTCGGCTGAGGGACATTCGGGCTCGGTGGTTGAACCGCATCGACCGCGAGAGTCGCACGAACACGCCCTGCAGGGCCCGACCGAGCTCGAGCCGGACAGCGACGAGCGACGGGGCGGCCGGGACCCGTCGACCCTGCCGTCGGGGTGGCGGGCCGTCCGGGCGCTTCGGCGGGCCGATGCCGCTGTCCGGCGATGAGGCCGGGGTTGGATCACGTGACGGGCACAGCCGGCTCGATCGCTGACTCGGTCCGTGTGACGGGCACCCCGCGGTGGGCAGCCGCCACCGCGGGATCCCGCCAGACCAGTGCCGTCCCCTCGACGACCACCAGGCCGTCCTGATTGCGGATGACGGTGCGCAGTCGGCAGATCGGCTTGTCTTCGCGGACCTCCAGAACGGTGGCCTCAGCGGTGATCTCGTCCCCGGGGCGGACGGGGGCGCGATACGACCAGTCGGTGTGCAGGAACACGCCACCCGGACCTGGCAGGTCGTGCGCCACGAGCGCGTTCAGCAGTCCTGTGGTGACTCCGCCCTGCACCACGATGCCACCGAAGTGGCTCGCGGCAGCGAGGCCTTCGTCGAAGTGCAGCGGGTTGCGATCACCTGTCAGAGCGGCGAACAGCTCGATGTCCCGGCTCGACACCACTCGTGTCCGCCGCGCGGTCTGGCCGACGGTGATCCCGCCGACGGTCGGCGTCATCGCGGATCTGGTCATCGGGCAAGCCTGCTCGGCCGGCCTTCCCCCGGCCTTCCCCGACGGCCGCCGCGGCGGAAGGTCGGGGGAAGGAACCGTCCCTAGCGTCCTCGGCGTCGTCATTGACCACCGAGACTCGAGGAGACCCCGCAATGACCAACGTCACGACCCCCACCGCCCGCCCCGCCCGCAACGGCGTCGATGTGCCCACCCTGTTCGCGACGCTCGATGCGGTCAAGGGCGCACCGCAGATCGCGGACTTCCAGTTCCGTGCCACGAACGAGTGGATCAGCGGGACGCACAACCGCACCACCATTCAGGGTTTCTACGGCGCGGGCCAGGAGGACACCAGCCGCACGGAGCCGTTCACCTACGACGCCGATCACCCGGCCGTCCTCGTCGGCGGTAACCACGGGCCGACTCCGGTCGAGTTCCTGCTGCACGCCATCGCAGCGTGCCTCACGTCGGGGCTGGCGAACATCGCGGCCGCGCGCGGCGTCACGCTGCACCGGGTGCGCTCGACCGTCCAGGGCGACATCGACCTGCTCGGCATCCTCGGCCTGTCGGACGACGTGCGCAACGGATACCGGCAGATCCGGGTGTCGTTCGAGGTGGAGGGTGACGCCACCGCCGAGCAGCTGGCGGCGCTCGTCGAACAGTCCCGGCGCCGGTCGGCGGTCTACGACGTGCTGGTCAACGGCACCGACGTGGTCATCGACGTCAGAACACCGAGGGTTTCGAGCTGACCCTCCCCACGTGGCCGCCCGGGCAGGTCGGTCATCCCACCGCAAGCGAGCCGCGATCTCCGAGATCAGAAAGAGCACAGGATATGTCGAATGTCGACGTGGTCGTGATCGGCGCCGGACAGGCGGGTCTGGCGGTCAGCCGGCTCCTGACCGCCCGCGGCGTCGATCACGTCGTGCTGGAGCGTGGCCGCACCGCGGAGCGATGGCACGCGCGCGGCTGGCGGTCTCTTCGCCTGCTCACCCCGAACTGGATGACCCGGCTGCCGGGCTGGTCCTACACGGGCAGCGCGCCGGACGGATTCATGCCGACCGCCGATGTCGCCGGCTACCTGACGGACTATGCCGTTTCGTTCGCGGCTCCGGTGATTCCCGGAGCGGACGTGACCTCTGTGCGCCGACACGCCGGACACCTGCTCGTCGTGTCCACGCGCGGGGCCTGGACTGCGCGAGGCGTGGTGGTCGCGACCGGCGCCTGCGACCTGCCGGCGACACCGGTCATGGCGGAGCGGCTGCATCCCGCGCTCGTCCAGCTCACGCCCGGCGACTACCGCGACCCGGGCAGTGTCCCGCCCGGCGGAGTGCTGGTCGTGGGTGCTTCGGCCACCGGCGCGCAGCTCGCGGACGAGCTCGCCGCTGCCGGTCGGGACGTCGTACTCTCCGTCGGCCGGCACACCCGGGTGCCGCGAACGTACCGCGGCCGAGACATCATGCGATGGATCGACGCCCTGGGCATGCTGCACCGCCCGCTGGGTCCGGACCGCCGCCGGTCGGAGCCGTCATTGCAGCTCGTCGGTAACACCGAGCGCTCGATCGACCTGCCATCGCTGTCCGCCCGCGGCGTGCGCCTGGCCGGCCGACTGCACGCCGTCGACGGCCGCAGAATGATGTTCGCCGACGATCTCGCCAACTCGATGTCGAACGCGGAAGCGCGCCTGACCCGGCTGCTCAGCCGAATCGACAACTACGCCGCCACAACCGATATCCCGGCGGCGACAGACGCCGACGACGGTCCGCAGCTGGGCCGCGGGATCCGACACCATGCTGTCCGTCGGGTCGAGATCGGCGGAATTCGATCGGTGATCTGGGCGACGGGCTACCGCCGGGCGTACCCCTGGCTGCATGTGCCGGTACTGGACCGCGACGGCGAGATCCGCCAGATCAACGGCCGCACAGCGGATCCCGGCCTGTTCGTGATCGGATTGCCGAATCAAACCCGCCGCAGTTCGACGTTTCTCGATGGCGTGCGGTTCGACGCAGACCTCGTCGTCGACGGGCTGCTGGAATCGGCCGGCGCCGCACGGAGGGCGTCATGACGGCGATCTGGGATGCCGTTGTCGTGGGCGCGCGGGTGGCCGGCGCCGCCACCGCGCTGCAGTTGGCTGCCGCCGGACACCGGGTCCTGTGCGTCGACCGGGCGCGACGCGGCAGCGACACGCTGTCCACGCACGCCCTGATGCGCGGCGGGGTGCTACTTCTCGGGCGCTGGGGAGTGCTGCGGTCGATCGCGGCCTCGGGCACCCCGGCCATTCGGCACACCGTGTTCGACTACGGCACCGACCGCGTGGAGGTCTCGATCAAGGCGGCGGCCGGCGTGGATGCGCTGTACGCGCCGCGCCGCACTGTTCTGGATGCGGCGTTGGCAGAGGCCGCCGAGCGGGCCGGGGCCGCATTCGAGTTCGGCTCAACGGTCACCGGCCTGCACCGCTCGGCGGGCGGCGTCGTCGACGGCGTGCTGGTCACCCGACAGGGCCGAACGCGGCTCGAACTCGCCCGGCTGGTGATCGGTGCCGACGGCCGCGGGTCGATGGTCGCGCACCAGACCGGCACACCGACAACGGCTTTCGGAACGAATGCGGCGGCATATCTGTACGGCTACTGGTCCGGCTTGCCGGCCCGGGGATACGAATGGCTGTACCGGCCCGGCCTGAGCGCCGGCGTGATCCCGACGTCGGACGGACTGACGTGCGTGTTCGTCGCGGGCCGCCCGGGCGACGTGGCGGCAGCCGTCCGCGATCACGGCGGGCCCCCCGCGGCCTATCGGCGGTTGGCCGGCCGGATGGGTCTGGCGGATCGGTTCGGCGCGGCGGGCGCGGTCGAATCGGTGCGCTACGTGCGCAGCCTGCCGCCCGGTTTCCTACGGCCGACCCACGGCGCCGGTTGGGTGCTCGTCGGCGACTCCGGACACTGGCTCGACCCCATGAGCACCCACGGGATGACGTCCGCGCTCCGCGATGCGTCGCTGCTCGGCCACGCGCTCGCCGGGACCGATCACGGCAGCTCCGCGCGAGCGGACGCCCTGGCCGGATACCAGATCACCCGCGATCGGCTCTCCCTGCCGATGCTCCGTGCCAGCGACGAGATCGCCGGGCACCGATGGGATCTTCAGTCCATCCGGCCCCTGCTGCGGGCCATGTCCTCCGCGATGACGGACGAGGTCGAGGCGCTGCAGGAGACGGCTGCGGCGTGATGGGACGGTCATCGTCGGGCTGACCGGTGATGCCGAGCGTCGGACCGGGCCGGAAAGCGCTCTACCATCGCAGCCGGGAGGCGACCGGACAATGGGCGCACGCGTGACGCTGCTCGGCGGCTTTTCCGTGGTGGTCAATGGCGCCGCCGTGCCGGGCGCTGTGTGGCGTCGCCGGCAGGCCGCCGCCGTCGTCAAGCTGCTGGCACTCGCCGGGGGTCGTACCCTGCACCGCGAGCAGGTTCTCGACCGTCTCTGGCCCGACCTTTCCGTCGACGAGGCCGGTCCGCGGCTGCACAAGGCCGCGCACTACGCGCGGCGCGCTCTCGGGCCCGGTTCCGTGGTGCTTGCCGGCGACGCCGTCGCGCTCTTTCCCGATGTCGATGTCGACGTGGATGCGGCGAGCTTCGAGGCCGCCGCGCGCTCGGCGATCGCGAAGCAGGATGCGGCGGCCGCGGCGACCGCAGCCGACCTGTACACGGGTGACCTGCTGCCCCAGGATGCGTACGAGCCGTGGACCGAAGGTGCCCGCGACCGGCTCCGGAATCTTCACCGGGACTTGCTGCGTCTCCTGGGACGCTGGGAAGAGATCGTCAACGCCGATCCCACCGACGAGCGCGCCCACCTCGAGTTGATCACCGCTGCCGAGCGGCGCGGGGATCCACACGGCGCCCTCCGCCAGTTCGAGCGCCTCGAGCGCGCATTGCGGCACGAGCTCGGAGTGGCACCGAGCCGCGCGGCCGAGGCGCTGCGTGCCCGCATCAACGCGGCGACGTCGACGAGCCGCTACGGGGGCGATGCGGTTACCGGTGCTCGCACGTCTGAGCGGAGATCCGTTGGCGCGCGCACCGGCTCGGTGCCCCCGCAGGATGTGCCGGCCACCCGCCCGACCGCGCCGGTCCTCGTCGGCCGAGCCGACGAACAGGCGCGCGTGGACGACCGGCTCCGCGCGATCGCCACCGGTCACGGTGAGACGCTGCTGATCTCCGGGGTGCCGGGCACGGGCAAGACGGCGTTGCTCGCCTGGCTGGAGGAACGTGCCGTCGGCCGCGGCATGCGCGTCGGCACCGGGGTGGCGGCCGAGGTTTCCGGTGCGTGGCCGTACGCGCCGGTACTCGAGGCGCTCGCTGACCTCTGCAGGCGGCATCCGGTTCTGCTGGACGGGCTCGACGATGCACTGCGCGAGGAGATCGAGCGCGGCCTGTCGGGTCGGTCGACGAGCCCGACGGTCGCCGGCGGGCACCAACGGTTGTTCGTCGCCGCCGCGGAGCTCCTCCGCCTCGCCGCGGCCAGCGCGGGGGTCGCACTCGTCATCGACGACGCGCACGCGGCCGATGACTCGAGCCTGCGACTGTTCCACTACCTGGCGCGCAGCTCAGTGACCGAACGCGTTCTGCTGGTGCTGGCGCATCGGCCGGAGCCGGGCCCCGTGCTCGCTCAGGTGCGGCAAAGCCTGCTGAGTCGCGCTGCGGCGGTGACCATCGATCTCGGATCTCTCGGCCGCGCCGACGTCGATCGTCTGGTCGGCCAGCACGGCGACGTGCACCCCGAGCTGACCGAATCCATCTGGATCGCGTCGGGTGGCGTGCCGTTCCGCGTCGTCGAGATGGCCCGGGCGGCCGCCGCGGGTCAGCCGGTGTCGACGGCGGCCCGCATCTCACCGTCGTTGAGCTCCACGGAGCGGGCCCACGTGGCGGCTGCTGCGATCCTCGGCACGACGTTCGACACCGACGAGTTCCTGGCGATGACGGGATTGACGGAGGACGTGGGATATCGCGTATTGGACAGGGCCCTCGTCGAGCAAGTGATTGTGAGAACCAAGGTGGGCTACGCGTTCCGGCACGCTCTCATCCGAGATGCCCTGCTGGACAGGAAATCTGCGGCGTCCAGGCGGCAACTCCATCGGCGGGCGGCAACCGCGCTCGAGTACCTGGAGAGGTCTCCCGCCCGCATCGGCCATCATCTCGTCGAGGCCGGCGCCCTCGCCGAAGCCGTGCCGTGGATGCTGCGCGCGGCACGCACCGAGGCGGCGCTCGGCGCCTACCGGGATGCTCTCGCCACCACCGAGGTGGTGCTTCCGGCCGCAGCCGAGGGTGACCGCGCCGAGCTGCTGGCGCTCCGCGCGGACCTGCTGATGGCTGCCGCCGATGCGGGGGCAGTCCCTGCCTACCGGGAGGCGCTCGCCGCGACGGACGACCCTGCGGCGCAGAGCCGCCTGCGGTCACGGCTGGCACGGGCAGCGACCTTCGGCGGCGACGTGGAGACAGCCACCGCGGCGCTGGACGGCCTGGAGCTCACCGGAACACCGGCCGATGCGGAGTTGCTGGTCGCCCGCGGAAATCTCGCGCTCGTCACCGGCGATGTGGAGGCGGCCGACGCGGCGGCCGCAGAGGCGCGCCGGCGCGTCGCCCTCGGCAGATCCGAGGAGTGGCAGCTGTTCGATCTCATCACACTCCAAGGACTCGTCGCGCACACCCGCGGCGAGTGGTTCGAGCGGCTGCGACACGAGTTGCGCTACGGAGCGGGGCACCCGGCCCTCGCCGCCCGCATCTTCGATTCGCACCTCTGCGTCGCCGAGTACCTGTTGTACGGCCCGACGCCGTACGACGAGGTGCTGGAGCTGGCGTCGGTCCTGCGGGCCACCGCCGAACGATCCGGCGTACTGCGTGCGGTCGCGTTCGCTGCCGCGCTCCGTGGCGAGACCGCCTATTTGATGGGCGATCTCGACCTCGCCGCGACGGAGCTTCGAGAAGCCGTGGAGCTACATCGAGACATCGGTTCCACCGCTGGAGAGGCGCACAGCCTCCAGCGGCTCGCAGAGGTGGAGCTCGCATCGGGGCGAAGGGCGGAGGCGAACCACCTGCTGCACCGGGCTCTGCCACTCGCCCGTTTCTCCAGCATCACGCTGCATCTGGTGCATCGGATCTACGGCACGATGATCGCGGCCGCCGCGGACGCGTCCTCGGCTCGCTCGCTCGTCGATCAGGCCCAAGCAGCCATCGGCATCGGTGATCACTGTGAGTTCTGCTCGATCATGCTGGACGTGCCGTCGGCACGGGCCTGCGCCGACGTGGGCGATATCGCCGACGCCCGGCGATACCTGCAGGCCGCCGAACGGTCCGCCGCCCGCTGGGAGGGAACCGCGTGGCAGGCCGCCCTGCTGGAGGTTCGTTCCCACCTGGCGACGGCCGAGGGCCACGAGCTCGACGCACGGCGACTGTTGCGCGAGGCCGCCGAGCTCTACGAATTGTCGGGGCAGCCGCTCGACGTGCGCCGTTGCCGCGCCTAGCGTCTGAGCTGCAACCCGCCCGCGGCCGCCGCCACGACCTCGGTGGCAGAGATCCGCCCTTCCGCAAACCTTCCACGACTGTTCCGTCCGACGGGTCGTGCCCGCGATTGCGGGAAGGGTGGCGGAAGGCGCGGGCGCGACGATACCGACCGTGACCACAGCGGAATCGGATTCTCCACGCGAAGTCCCGTCATCATCGGCTGCGGCCGGCACCGAATTCTGGCGCGGCGTCCTCGCGATGGCACCGCTCACGGTGGGATATCTGCCATTCGGCCTCGTCCTGGGCGCCGCCGTCGCTGTTGCCGCGGATCCGGTTGCCGCATGGTCCGGCACCCTCCCGCTTTACGGCGGTAGCGCTCATCTGGCCTTGCTGCAGGCGCTCGACACCGGCGCGACGGCGTGGGCGGCGGCCGCCGCGGCGGTGTTGATCAACGTGCGACTCGTGGTGTACAGCGCCGCCCTCGCCCCGTTGTTCCGCACGGCGCGACCGGTCGCGAGGCTCGTTGCCGCGGCGGCCGTCATCGACCCGACGTGGATGGTGGCGGAGCGGCGCGGCACGGAGCGCGGAACTGACGCCGAGCGCCGGGTTCACTACGCGGGCGCCGCCGTCTGCCTCACTCTCGGTTGGCTCGCGGCCGTGACCACGGGGGCGTTGCTCGGCTCGGTCGACCGACTGTCGCCCGCGCTGACGATCGCTGTCCCGCTGTGCCTCGTCGCGCTCGTCGCACCGCACCTGCGGACGCCGGGCGGCGGGCGAGCCGTGGCGGCCGCGGTGGTCGTCGTGATCGCCGGCGCCTCCCTGCCCGCGGGCATCGGCATACTCCTGGCCATGCTTGCCGCGGCCGCGGCGGGTTCGACGCGGCGGAGCCGGTCATGATCGTCTGGGTCGCCGTCGCGATTTCCGGAGCGTGCAGCTACGCCCTGCGTGCGGTGCCGTTCCTGATGGGCGCCCGGGCTCGGCTGTCCGACCGCACGCAGCTCCTGCTACGGCACGCCGGAATGGGCGGCGTGGCCGCGCTGCTGACGTCCTCGCTGGGCCGCATCGGACGGTCGGACGGCCCGGTCACGCTGTCCGCGGCCCTCGTCGCCGTGGTCCTTGCCGGTGTGCTGGCGCTGCGCGGCCGGTCCATGGCGGTCGTCCTCGCCGGCGGCGCAGCGAGCTTCGCGCTGGTGACCGGTGCGATCTGGGTGATGTCGTGAACGATCAGGTTCGTCCCGCGTTGGACGCACCGCGCGGATCACGCCGACCCGCCCAGGAACGCCTCGAGCTCGCCGAGGAACACGCGCCACGCGGGTTCTTCGGCGAGCAGGATGTGGTTGGAACTGTCCAGCGCGACGAAGCGGCTGTCGGGAATCAGGGCCGCGGTTGTGCGACCCTGCTCGAATGGGGGTCGCCGGTCGTCGCGGGCATGCAGCACCAGCGTCGGCGACCGGACCCGCATCGCCGCCGCTCGGACATCGACCTCACCGCACAGCTGGAGCACCGCGGCCGCGTTTTCGGGGGAGCAGGTTTGCCGCTGCAGCTCGTTGAAGGCGTCCCACAGCTCCTTGCTGCCGCCGGGCATGAACTGGGCGGTGAAGTACATGCGGAACGCCGGGTCGTCGCTGCCCCAACCGAGGCGGGCGAGCTCGATCTGCAGCCGATGGTTGCGCAGGTCCTCGTCGCCGACGGCGCGCGCGACCCGACCCTGGACGTAGGTCCCGTAGAGGACCAGGCGTCGCACCCGTTCCGGATGCCGGGCTGCGTACTCCATGGCGACGCCGCCGCCCTGGGAAATGCCCAGCAGGTCGAACCGATCCACCTCCGCCGCGTCGACGACCGTCTCCAGGTCTCGCACCCACGCCTCGAAGGACTGGTCCGGGATCTCCCGGTCGGACAGGCCGCAGCCGCGTTCGTCGTACCGAATGAGCTGATGCCGCCGCGACAGATCGACGAGCCAGTGCCGCCAGACAGGGCTGTGCCAGTCGTGATCCAGGTGCGTCATCCAGTTGGCCGCCTTCACGAGCGGTGGTCCGGTACCGGTGGTCGCGTACGCGATGGTCACGTCGTCCGCGGTCCGGCAGAACCGGATTCGCTGCTCGAGCCGCACCTCCTCGGCGATCGTGAGCGGCTCGAGGTCGCGCATCGCCGAAATCACCTGCTCGCGGAGCCGCACCGCAGCGGGGCTGGGGCCGACGCCCAGCTCCGAGCGCAGCGCTCGGTCCATCCGCTCGAACTGGCGCAGCGCCGCTGACCGGTCCCCGTCCCGCACATGCCGCCGCATCAACGCGAGATGGGCTTCCTCGTCGGCGGGATCCGCGACGAGCACCTGGTCCCATCGTTCGGCCTGCCGCAGCAGCCGGGTGCGCAGCAGCGCGTGCCGCTCGCGCACTTCGTGCGCCCACGGCTCGTACGGATCCGCGGGGAGCGGCTCGTCGGGGTACCGGTCCAGCGCGGCGGCCGCGGCCGAGATCGTCCCCGCTGCGCCCGCCCTGTCGGCCGCGACGGCGAAATCCTCGATGTCGACGCTGATCTCGCCGCCGGGGAAGAGGGTGACCAGGTCGCCGCGGAGCACCACCGCGTCCTGCCGACCCGTGGCGCGGCGCGCAAAGTGTGCGGCCTTGTGCAGGCGACTCGCCGCCGTGTCGGCGTCCAGCTCCGCCCACAGGACGTCCATGAGCCGTTCGCGGTGCAGCGACCGGGCGGGACTGAGCGCCAGGACCTTCACCAGAGCGGCGGCGTCGCGTCGCCAGCCTGACGCGGCCGTCCCATCGACATCGACCCCGAATTGACCCAGCAAGCGGACTTTCACCGGCGCGGCGTCCGAGTGGTCGCCGGAACGCGACGGCGGTGCGTCCCTGGTCGGCATCACGGAACCAGTGTGCACCCGCTCCCGTGGCGCACACTGTGCGAGGGCGGCAGGATCGTGGTCCTGGAACACGGCGACCTGCGGCATGCCGACAACCGATTTCTGCACAGCTGATTTCTCCGCGCCGGCTGTGGTTCTCACCGGATCCGGCCGGGCCGGTCCCGGCGCATTGACACCGGGTGTCACGGTGCGCAATGACGACACCGAGGCCGCCGGCGGGATGGTGACGGTGCGCGCGTCCGCGGCGATCGCGATCGTCGGGAGCACGATCGGCCGCGCCACCGTCGCACCCGACCGGATCGACACCACCTGGAAGGGCCCCACCCCCCGGTGCCTACCGGGTTGACTCGAAGAAAGCGGTCAACTCCTTGGCAAGGAGCTCAGGTGCAACCAGCGGGGCGAAGTGCCCGCAACCGGCTAGTTCACGCACGTATCCGTCGGCGACGTGCTCGGCCAGGTACAGAGCCGATTTCGAGACCCAGGTGCTCCTGGTCGTCTCGCTGCTCCACAGGGCAACCACCGGTGCCGAGATCTTCGCAAGCTGCTCCGGGTCGTCCGGCCTGGTCCCCTCCTGGGACGGGTTCTGCTGGAAGTACTGGAGCATGGCCGGGATGCTGCGTCCCCATCGCTCGAAAAAGTCCCCGTCCACGGCGGCAAGCTCCGAGCCGGTCAGGACGAAGGGCGCGAAGGCGCGAGCCGCGTCGGCGAGGCGGCCCTCGGCCGCTGCAAGCCCAGTGCGTTCGATGGTTGCGCCGAGGCCGGCGAGGTCGGCTTCTTCCGCCACGGCCGGGACGTAGCCCTCGAAGAGGGCCAGGGCGGACACGGCACTGCTCTGCGCGGCCGCACCGAGCGGCGGCCCGATGCCCGACCAGCCCATCAGGTTGACCGGCTCACCGATCGTGTCGATGAACGCGACGACATCCTGTATCAGGCGATGCTCCGAGTAATCGGGGTTGTCGCCGGACAGGCCGCGGCCGCGTGTGCTCGGCGTGTAGCAGGTGAACCGGTCGGCGAGGTGGGGCACCAGCGCCTCGTATGCGACCTCGCCGTCGCCCCATCCTCCGTGGACCAGAACCAAGGGCGGCCCCTGTCCGCGGACTCGTCCCACGATCTCGGTGCCGTCGGCCGAAATGGCTACCTGAACCCGTCCAGCCATCGTCACTCCTCGAGTCGGGCGCCGGTGATCGGCGCGTCTACCGAGAAGCTAGGTAGCGCGGCTGCGATCGTGCATCGGCTCGATTGACCAACGTGTCGCTGCGCAACTACGCGGTTGTGCGTAGCCGCCGAGGCGTCAGCGAGCCACTGTCATCTGATGGTCGATGGCATAGCGGGCGGCCTGGGTGCGCGACGTGACATCGATCTTGTTGTAGATGTTCGTCAGGTGCCGGGCAACCGTCCGGTCGCTGATGAACAGCGCCGCACCGATCTCGCGGTTGGAGCGTCCGTCGGCCACGAGCGTGAGCACTTCGTACTCACGGGGGGTCAGGCCATTCGGCAACTCGCGCATCGGCCGGCGCGCACCCAACCGCTCGTAGACTGCCTGCGCCCGCGCCAGCTCCGCGTGGGCGGAGGCCGCGTCACCGAACGCCCGGTAGGCCTCGGCGAGTCGGACGCAGATACCGGCGGCATCGTAGGCAGACCCGAGTTCGTACCAGCGCCGACAGGCGTCGCGCAGCACCGGCAGAGCCCCCGCGACGTCGCCCTCGGCCAGCAACACCGCACCGTGCGCGGTTGCCGCCATCGCCTCGAGTCCAGATGTGGCGAAGGTGGATGCCGTCTCCGCGAGTTCGGACGCGGCAGCCGCCGCGTCCTGCGGATGTCCTGCAGCGATAGCGATCTCGACCAGCGCTGCACACAGCGGGGCGCGGCGCAGGGGATCGGGACCTGCCGCGGCCACGGCCGAGACCACCGACGCCAACGCACCCTCGGCGTCACCATCGGCAAGCCGAAGCAACGCCCGCCCCGGCTGCGGGTCGTATCCGCGGGCGTGCGCCTCGCCGTACGCTTCGGCAGCGCCCGTCTCACCGCGCAACCGGCGAACCTCGGCGACGACGTACCAGGCCTGTGCGGCATAGTCGAGCCGATTCACGTCGAGGCTCGCGACCACGTGCAGCGCTCCCGACTCAGCCTGGTCCCACGCCCCGCGCAGCAGCTGCAGCTGCGCTCGGTGCACCGCGCACATGGCGCCGAATGTCACCTCCGCGGGCACGGTAGTCAGCCACCTCTCGGCGAGTTCCGTCCACCGAGACATCCGAAGAACGTCACCGACGTCGTGACAGGCCGCGATGGTGTGGCAGTAGAGGACACCCGTCATGAACGGATCCAGCCTGCCCTCCAGGACAGTGACCATCGCCTCGTCGAGCAGCGCCAACCCGTCTGCGACCGCGCCCGACCTGATGAGCGCGCGCCCTTCGCCATTCAGGCCAACCGCCACCAGGTCCGGCTCGTTCAGCCGTCGGCCGAGGTCACGGATCTGCCGGGCTGCATCCGCCGCCGCGGCAGATTGGCCGGCCACGAGATTGGCATCCACGCCCGTCAACGCCAGCAGGAGCCCGTGCACCCGGCACTCCCGGACACCCTCCAGCAGATGTGTCGAACGGCTGAGCCAACCCATGCCCTGCGGCTCGTCGCCTCTCGCAACGTGGAACACCCCGAGACGGAAGGCAACCCCCGCGGCGTCGGCCGGACGGGATTCGGCAACGAAGGCGTCGCACGCCGCAGCGTGCAGTCTGAGGGCATCCTCGACCCGCCCGAGCCACCACACCGCGTCGGCGTAGGACGCGAGGTCGTCGGCGGTCAGTCGATGCGGCGCGACCGCGTCAAAGGAGTCAGCGGCGCCGCGCCAGTCCTGTGCTGCGTACGCCTGCCTTGCCCGGTGCAGGATGTCCTCGTGGTCGTCCACCGGCCGCCCTCCGTCGACAGCCGCAGGCTACCGACTGACGCAGCCGCGCGGCAGCACGGCCGTCCGCGCGACAGGCGCTCGTCGCCTCGTCCGAAGAACGGCGCGGCGGGGAAACTCGCCTCGGCTGGCGACGCCGACTTCGGCGAAGATGTGGCTGAGGTACTTCCGTCGATGATGCGGGGACGCCGAGCACGGTACTCGCGCGCACTGAAGCCGGCCTCGCCTGGGAGGGACGTACCCCGGCGACAAGGACATCATGCAGTTCGAAGACGAACTCGTCTTCGCCGCGGCCGGTCAAGACCTCGCTGTCGACGAACTGCTGGTGGACGACACGCGAGAACCTGTAGGGTGTCAAGGCATGTGAGGGTGCTGCCGCCGCTACGCCGCGGGCCTGTTAATGTGGACGCATTCGGCCATCGTCGGGACCGCGATGCCGTAGAAATCCCAGGATGCGCACCACGGCGCAGGTCCTCGGGCGCCCGGGTCGGCGCCGGATGGCGCGGCGCACAGCGTCGATCCAACCGGTCCGTCCGGTGCTCGCCCTGCAGTGCCGGGTCGGCAACAATGCGGCGGGCGGACAATCGGATTGAATCGGACGCCGAAATGTCCGGCGGATTGTGCCCGACTCGTCATGACTCTCGCTGGATCTGGTCATGGCCCCCGAAGGGCGCTGCCCCGGGATGAGGACGCACCGAATCGATCTGGTCGGCCCACCGGCGACGCGACGGCCAACCCGATCCGCACCGGTGCGATCCGCGTTGGTGTGCGCCGCCCGGCAGTGGTATCGATCAGCGATATCGTGTGCCGATATGGATGTGGAGCGGGCGTTCCTGCGTGGGGTGATGCCGGTGCACGTGCTGCATCACGCCGCCCAGGGGCCGGTGCACGGCGCCTGGATGTCCTCGGAGCTGGCGCGGCATGGGTATTCGATCTCGCCCGGCACGCTTTATCCGCTGTTGCATCGGATGCAACTGGCGGGCCTGTTGACCTCCACCCAGCGCACGGTGGACGGTCGGGTGCTGCGCTCGTATCGAGCCACGGCGCAGGGTCGACGGGTGTTGGCGCGCCTGCGGGAGCTGGTCCGGGAGGCCGCCGGCGAGATTCTGAGCGACCATCCGGGTTCGCCGGCGGGGTGACTGCGACAGTGGACGGCGGCGGGCTGGCCCGACGGCTGGGCACCGGTGACGCGGTGATGATCGGGCTCGGGTCGATGATCGGCGCCGGGGTGTTCGCGGTGTTCGGTCCAGCCGCGCAGGCGGCGGGCACCGGACTGCTGATCGGGCTGCTGGTCGCGGCGGTGATCGCGTACTGCAACGCATTGGCCTCCGCCCAGCTCGCCGCGGTCTATCCGACCTCGGGCGGCACCTACATCTACGGCCGCGAGCGGCTGGGGCCGTGGTGGGGGTTCACCGCCGGCTGGGGGTTCGTCATCGGCAAGACCGCCTCATGCGCCGCAATGGCGCTGACGTTCGCCACATACGTCCTGCCCGGGACGGGATGGGCGCCGCGGCTGCTCGCGGTCGCCGCGGTCCTGGGCGTGGCCGCCCTGAACTACCGCGGTATCACCAAGACCGCGCTGCTGACCCGGGTCTTGGTGGCTGCCACCCTGCTGGCGCTGGCAGTGGTGGTGCTCGCGATCGGGATCGGCGGGCAGGCGGGGATGGAGCGCCTCGGTGGCTGGGCGGCGTTGGGCGCCGGCGGGCCATACGGGATATTGCAGTCCGCCGGGTTGCTGTTCTTCGCGTTCGCCGGCTACGCCCGGATCGCCACCCTGGGCGAGGAGGTTCGCGACCCGGCGCGCACCATCCCGAGGGCGGTGCCGATCGCGTTGGGCATCACGGTCGGCGTCTACCTCGTCGTCGGCGCCGCCGCACTGATCGCCGCAGGCCCTGCCGCGCTGGCCCAATCAAGTGCGCCGCTGGTCACGGCGGTGCAGGCGGCGGGTTCCCCGGGAGCGGCGCCGGTTGTTCGAGTCGGCAGCGCGCTGGCCAGCCTCGGAGCGCTGCTGGCCCTGATCGCCGGAATCGGGCGCACCTGCCTGGCGATGGCCCGCCACCACGACCTGCCTTCCTGGCTGGCGGCAGTCCATCCCCGCTACCGGGTGCCGCACCACGCCGAAATGGCGCTCGCGATGCTGGTCAGCGTCCTCGTACTGACGACCGATCTGCGCGGTGTGATCGGGTTCTCGTCGTTCGGCGTGCTGATCTACTACGCCATCGCCAACGCCGCCGCATTCACGCAGCCCGCGGCCGATCGCCGATGGCCGCGCGGCGTGAACCTGCTCGGCGCGCTCGGCTGCCTGACCCTGGTGGCGACCCTGCCGCCGGCCGCCGTGATCGCCGGGGTGGTCATGGTCGCAGCCGGGCCGGCCGCACGACTGCTCGTCCTGCGCCTGCATCGCCGCAATAATCACTCGACGGGGAAAGGTGAGCCCGCATGAACGACAACGACACAGTCCTGGTCCGCTACATCGTCGACGACGTCGACGCAGCGATCGACTTCTACACCACCCACCTCGGATTCTCCGTCGTGACGCACCCGGCACCCGGCTTCGCGCTCCTCGCCCGCGGCGCGCTGCGGCTGGCGCTGTCGGCGCCCGACGGGCCGGGCGGCGGCGCACAGGCCATGCCCGACGGACGCCGACCCGAACCGGGTGGCTGGAACCGCATCTCCCTGCCCGTTGAGAACCTCGAAGCAGAAGTCGACCGGCTGCGGGACGTCGGGACTCGGTTCCGCAACGACATCGTCGCCGGCGTCGGCGGCAAGCAGATCCTGCTCGACGACCCCGCAGGCAACCCGATCGAACTGTTCCAATCCACCCGCTGACCATCCGCGCGTACCGGTACCCAGGCGGCCCGAC
>CAWJOH010000013.1:0-535809 GCA_963844455.1 uncultured Actinomycetota bacterium | reverse complement strand
CGTGGCGGGCGGCCGGGCGGCGGGGGTGCCGACCGGGTTCGCGGACCTGGACACGCTGACCGACGGCCTGCACCCGGGCCAGATGGTTATCGTGGCGGCGCGGCCTGGAATCGGGAAAAGTACTCTGGCTCTGGATTTCTCGCGGCACGCGGCGGTGAAGCACCGGCAGGCGGCGGTGATCTTCTCGTTGGAGATGTCCAAGACGGAGATCACCATGCGGCTGTTGTCGGCGGAGGCGGGGATCCGGTTGTCGCAGATGCGGTCGGGGTCGATGAGCGAGCAGGACTGGCAGAGGATCGTCCGGCGGATGAGCGAGATCTCCGACGCGCCGCTGTTCATCGACGATTCGCCGAACATGACGATGATCCAGATCCGGGCGAAGGCCCGGCGGCTCAAGCAGCGCAACGACCTGCGGTTGATCGTGGTGGACTACAGGGATGCCGCCCCGACGCCGCCCTGCGTGACGTCCCCCAGGTATCCCCGCGGGAACTGCAACTGCACGCGATGAGCCGAATTCAGACCACAAGCGGATCCTGAGTAGGACAGGCGACGGTCGGACAACGGGCGTCCCCCAGTTCGCCGGCCCGCCGGACCTTCCGCGGCGAGGCTGGCGCCCATCACCACCATCCCGGCCGGTTTGCTCATGCGCGCGCGGCGCGACCCCGCGAGGATGGGCGCATGCCACTCAGCAGCGCACTCGAATCGCTCTTGAAGGAACGGCGGGACTGGGCAGCGGCCCAGCTACAGGACGACCCCAGCCGGTTGGCAGAGAGCATCCTCGGCTATCTCGACGCCCAGATCGTGGGCATGATCGGGGCGTTCAACGTGGTGGACGCGTACCTGGCCGAGCGCGACGGGCGTGAGGAAACCTAGTCATTGGGACGCCAGCGGCGTGACCCCCACGGCCGTCGCGGGGCCGGTCTGGGCACCATCCACCGGCGCGGGCCGCCGAGGCCTGCTGAACGTCTTCACTGGACGAGCACATCGTCGGTGGAGTACCCGATGCCGCAGGTCGCCATGCCCCTGGGGTTCACCTCGAGCAGGGACCGGAACGCGTGCCCGCGCGCCGGGACATCGCGTTTGCCGGCCACCACGTTCTCCCCGATGGCGAACTTGTCGAACGAGCCGATCGTCCCCTGGGCGATGATCGGGACCTTCCCGGACGCCACGTCGGCGACGTCCGCTACGCCCTTGATGCCGCCGTCATGGTCGATGTGGTGCGCTTGCTGAAGGCGTTCCGAGTGGACCAGCCGCGGGCCCGAACCACCTGGTGGGCAATCCGGTGCTAGATCGACGGGTGCTTCACAGCGATTGCAAGACCTTGGAGACTTGCATGATCGCGATCACGACCAGCAGCAGGGCCTTGAGTACGTGCGAGTGACCGGCGATCCAGGACCTGAGGCGGTTGAGCAGTGGTGTGGCGGCATCCCCGCGGATCTGGAGGATCACGACCGGGACGGCGATAGATGAGATCGCCACGGCGATGAAGAGAATGATGGCGACTATTTGTGCGTCCTCAGGGGCGCCAGACAATGCGATGGTGAGGGCGCCGGCGATCGCACAGGACAAGTCAATGGGATTGAACAGGAAGAGTCCTAGTCCCATCGCCAAAGTCCGTGTCGGGGTGAACCGATCGATCGACTGCAACCATCCGGGCAATTGAGGCGCGGCCTCGGCCACCTCCGCCGGCGTCTTCGCGGCCGCCATTTCGCGGACCCGTTGGCGACCTCGAAGCAAGATGTACCCGGCTCCGATGAGCAGAACCACGGCCAGGAGCAAGTGCAGCAGGATGATCCACGATGACGGATCCCGTCGCTGCTGCACATTGAAGGCGAGCAGCAGAAGGTAGCCGCCGACGACGGCCACGGTGATGCCGATGAGCCGACCGGTCAGAAAGGCGAGACTGTTCAGTCGCGCTCGCGCGGACACCAGGACGGCGATCACCGCCACTACGGCCAGCGGACTGAGGAAGATTCCGAGCGCGGTCGGAATCAGCGACAGCAGCAGCGATCCCACGGCTGAACTCCAGCCTGAACGTTCGAGGCCCCCGAGGCGCACTCAGCGGACTGGAAAAAGCTCGGCCGTTGAGATCCCGGCGTACGGAAGCGGCCGCGTTGCGATGCATCCGGGTAGCTCTGTCTGCTGTCGCGGACACCGGTGGCATGCACGTACCGGCAGTCGCCGTCAACCAGCTCGACCAGCATTTCCGGTCCCTTCCACACCTGCCGTCATCGCCGGGGTCGGCCGCTGGTCCGTCACTGGATGCTGCTGATCCGTGGGGCGGCCAGGTCACCGGCGGCGCGGCGCCGGCGCGCGACGCGCTAGTTCGATCCCCAGATGTCCTCGAGGTAGCGACGCTCGCCTCGCAGGTTGATGAGCCACGACCCCGCATCGCCGGGCGTCAAACCGGTCTTGCCGTGAACGATCTCGAGGAGCGCGGCGCGAACGCCCGGCGCCAGTGTGTGCGCGTTGCCGCACACGAAGATCGTGGCCTTGCGCTGCACCAGGTCCCAGATCTCGTCGGCGTGCGCGAGCATCTCGTGCTGCGCGTACTTGCGGCCTTCGACCGGCTCGCGCGAGAACGCGGTGTACACCCGGACGTCGGCGGACTGCTCGAACGACCGCAACTCGTCCGCGTACAGCTGATCGTGCTCTCGGGTGCGGCAGCCGAAGAACAGCAGCGAGGGCGCCACGGCATCGCCACGCTCCTTTTGGGCGGCGCGTTCCTGCAGGAATCCGCGGAACGGGGCCAGGCCGGTCCCGGCCCCGATCATGATCATCGGGATGGCCGGGTCGGCGGGCGGCCGGAACGGGATGGTCGGCTCCCGGCGGAAGACGAAAACGGTGCTCCCGGGGGCCATGTCGGCCAGATAGGTGGAGCAGACCCCGGAGAACTCGCCGGCTCGGCCGCGGGCCGGGGCGCGCAGCACGCCGTCGGTGACCGTGGCAACCTCGCCGCTGACCAGCGGGGACGACGAGATCGAGTAGTAGCGCGGCTGAAGCGCCGGGAGCATGTCGAGGTACACGGCGAACGGCAGCTTGCACCCCGGGTAGCGCTCGAGCAGCTCGAGCACCGACACATTGGGTTCTCGCACCTGCTGCCGGTACCGCGCGTGCGCGTCCTCGTCGTCCCCGATCAGCGCGAGCAGCTCCGCTTTCTGCGCCGGGTCCTCGGTGTAGGACGCCATCGTCTCGATGTCGGCGCGGGCGGCGGTGGCCTGCAGCTCGACGCAGGTGCCGAGGATGCCGATCAGCGGCGCGGGCTCGTCGAGCGGCAGGTGCGTGTGCGCGCCGGAGGTGGCCACGATGGTGAGGTAGATGCCGGCGTCCAGGTCGAACCGGTTCATCACGCGGCGGATGACCTGGAGGCTGTTCCGGGAAGCACGCCGAGGTGATCGCCCGACCGGTAGTGGAGCCCGGCGGGCAGCTTGATCTCGACCTGCCGGGTGGACCGGACGCCCGGGGTGCCGTCTGCGGTCAGCTCGACGTTGGCGAGGACCTGCGCCGGGCAGCGCGTCGTAGGACTGCACGACCGGGTTGGTCAGCTGCCGGTTCACCATCGAGATCGACAGGCGTGGCGCGGTGGCGGCCGCCTTTGCCGTGTCGTCCTGGGACAGCCCGAGCGCCGTCGCCAGGTCGGTCCACAGCGTGTCGTGCCACGCGCGGTACATGCCGTCGAAGTCCGCATGCGCGTCTCCCGCCCCGCGTGGATGGATCCGCTTGGCGCCGTGCCGCTCCAGCGCGGCGTCCAGCAGGGTCGGCACCGCCTGGTAGGTCGCCGCCCAGTCGGTGTCGCCGCAGCCGAACACCGAGTAACGACACCGTCCGCAGCGCGTCCGCGGGCAGTGTCGGGTCCTTCAGGCGTTCGACGGTCTTGACGGCGTTCTCCGGCGGCTCGCCGTTGTAGGAGGAGCAGACGACCAGCAAGGCGCCCGCCTTCGGCAGGTCATCGATCTGATCGTCGAGTGCGCCGACCGTCACGTCGAACCCGCGGTCGGTGCCCTCGCGCCCGAGCTTGTTGGCGATGCCCTCCGCCGTGCCGAGGTTCGACCCGAACAGCACCCGCAGCGGCGTGCCGTGTCCGCTCGCCGACGGCCTCGCGGCTCGGTCAGGGGCCGCCTGCGCCGTCGCGGCGGCCGTGTCCTGGTGCTCCACTCGGCGTGGCGCCGCCCGGTCTGTGCGAGGTCGGACCTGGATCCAGAAGTCGTCCGGCTTCACCGTCAGGGTGGCCTTGGTGTGCAGCTGGTAGTTCCGGTGGTCGACGAACTCGAAGCGCTGCAGCAGCATGCCGAGCACGAGAGTCGCCTCCTGCAGAGCGAACTGGCGGCCGATGCACGCACGCATGCCTGTTCCGAACGGCCGGTACGCAGTCGGCGGCACCGTCGTGATCCGCTCCGGCGCGAAGTGATCGGGATCGAACTCCTCGGCATCCTCGCCCCAGACGCTCCTGTCCCGATGCAGCATGGGAGTCAGCACGGACAACGCGACGCCCTGCGGGAACTCGTACTTCTCCGCGACGACCGTGTCCTGCCGCGGCATCCGCGTGAACATCGGCGCCGTGGGCCACAGCCGCAGCGACTCGTCCAGCACCTGGCGAACGTAGGTGAGCTGCCGTACCTGCTCATACGTCGGCTCGGCGTCGTCCCCCAGGACCCGGTCGACCTCGGCCCTGGCCCGCGCCGCGTACTCCGGGTTCTTCAACAGGTAGTAGATCGCGAAAGACAACAGGCCGCTTGTGGTCTCATGCCCGGCGACGAGGAACGTGATGCACTGCGAGACGATGTTTTCGTCCGGCAACTTCTCACCGCTCTGCTTGTCGACGCCGGTGAGCATCCGGCCCAGCAAGTCGGTGTTGACGGCGGCATCCCCCTGCTGCCGGCGATGATCCATCAAGGACCTCACCAGGCCGGCCATGAAGTCCTCATTCTCGCGCAGTTGCCGCCTGGCCTGGACGCGCAGCCTGCGCTGGATGGGCAGCTCGCGGGCCTCCTTCTGCTGCTCGAGCAGCATGCCCACCATCGCCGCGACGAACGGGTGCGGGGTGTCGCGATAGAACGAGTTGAACCGATAGTCGAACCCGCACAGCGCGATGGTGTCGAGGGTCAGCGCGGTCATGTCCTGCGGGACGTTGACCTCGTCATCGGGATTCAGCCGCGACCACTTGCTCATCAGCTGCCCGGCGATGTCCAACATCCGGGGCATGTACTCGCGCATCGCCTGCTGGCTGAACGGCGCCATGAGGATGTTGTGCGCGCGCCGCCAGAGCGGGTCGGTCGTGTCGCTGGTGAACAGCCCGTGTTGAATGGGCCCGCCTGGGTGGCGCAGCCCGGGTCCGACCTGCTTGTCAAAGCGCTGGTCATCGCAGATCTCCTCGACCAGGTCGGCGCCGGACACCACGACCCGCGTGCCGGCCGGCAGGACGAGCTTGTAGATCGGCCCGTACTCACGGGCCAACTTGATCAGGCCGTCGATCGGATTGTGGGTGTCGATGTCCTTCAAATTGCCGAGCACAGGAACGCTGTGCGGACCGGGGAGCTCATCAACCGTCACCGTCATGAGGAGGACCTCTCTCCAGCCTTCGTCCAAAGGCTCGCGCCACGCCCGACGAGGCCCAACCCTAGGACTCCGCTGAGTAATCCGCCTGCCTGTCCCCTGTTGATCTTGGGCTCGGAAACGAGCAGATGCCGCGGGCACAGCCGTCCGCCGGCGCCGCGTCTCCGAGACCACAGCGAGCGATGCACCTCCCGTCCGCCCGGTCAGCGCAGGCGATCGACGGCAGCAGGTAGTCGTTGGCCGAGGCGCGGAACGTCCGCATCTCGAACAGGCCCACAACCGGTTCCGGTGGGCTTTGCAGCGACGTCACGGCAGCCTCCGTCTGCACACCCGGGCCAGGCCTGGCGTCGTGCCCAAGCCGCTGATCCGTTTCCGTAAGCCGACCGAACCACCGAGATCGAACCGCGCGGTGTTACGTGCGAAGATTTGCAGGTCAGAACTCCGAGACGGCAGCTCCTGCTCAGGGCGGCATCCCGCCAACACACATGGGATCGCGCACGACGTGGCGGTTTCGGGCTCGAGCTCGTGACGCCAGGCGGGGCGCCACACAGTAGGGACCAAGGATCGTACCCACGCACGGCATCAAGTGGTGACTACGCAGGTCCGCAGCTCACCACAAATTTCAATGGCGAACTTAGCTGACGTGCGGATATGTGGGGCGAGAGGGGCTCGAACCCTCGACCTGACGGATTATGAGTCCGCTGCTCTGACCGACTGAGCTACCGCCCCGCCAGCACCCTACCGACCGGCAAACCCTACAGCTGCGGGTCGGCAGACATGCAATCGTCGGGTTGCAGTTGGTCGGCCGGACTGCACCGGCGGCATGCGTCGCACGCCGTCAGACGGCGACGTCAGCCCGCGACGTCGAAGACGTTGCCCTCCGGATCGGCCAGGGTGACCCATCGCGTGCCGTACTCGTCGAACTCGCCGACCTTGACCGCGCCGAGGGCGACGAGCCTGTCGACCTCGGCGGCGAGGTCGGCCGTGTTGAAGTCGGGGTGCACCCGGTTCTTGACCGCCCGCTCCTCCGGCACCTGCAGGAACATGAACAGCGGCCGGAGTGGCGCGTCCCCGGACGCGCCGACGGTCGCGAAGTACTCCGACGCCCCCTCGTCGACGGGCCGTTCGAGAACCAGCGACCAGAACGCGGCCAACTCGGCGGCGTTGCGGCAATCGATCACGACGTGGGCGAGCGAGACGCTCATTCGGGAACCTCCGGTGAGTTGTGTCGGTGACGGGGTGGACGAAGGCGGTGCCTGTTCGATGGGCCAGCAGACCTCGGTGCGGTAGTCGTCGGGCGACGCGCCGCTACCCGGTCCGACCAGGTAGACCTCGCGCATCGGGCCGTCTGCCGCCCGATGCCGATCGGCGACGTCCAGACCGACTGCGCCGTAGGTGATGTCGAGGTCGTCGTACGGGCCGCGTGCTGCCGGACGGCGCATCGGGTCGCCGGGATCTCGATCGGACGCGCTCGATCCTGGCCCGCCGAGACCGAACTCCGCGGCCGCGCCGGCCGGCAGCGGCACGTAGACCGACACCGGCCCCTCGTGCTGCTCGAAGTAGCCCGGGCCAGAACAGGCCGCCGGGCGGTCCGGCCGGCTGGATGCCGCGGGCGCCCACCGCCGCGAACAGCTCCTCGAACGACGCCTCGAACCACGCCCCCATGTCGTCCCAGCGGATCGCGTCCGTGACGCCGAGCACGGCCATGCGGGGGAAGTCGCGGACCTCCGCCGGCGCGCTGACCCGCGGTTCGTGTGAGGAGCCCGCGGAGCGAGGCGATGACCGATCCGGGTCTGCACGAGCTGCTGCTCCATGTGCTCCAGGTGCGCTGCGATCAGGCGTCGCGGCACGTGCTCGTCCGGCGCGCCGACAACGGCCCGGATCTGCGGCAGCGGCATCTGGAGCTCGCGCAGGCGGCGGACGAGGTGCGCCGTCGCGACCTGATCGGCCGCGTACCGACGGTAGCCGGTAGACGGGTCGACGCTCGCCGGCTGCGAGCACGCCGGTCTCGTGGTAGTGCCGGAGGGCCGGCACGCTCAGGTACGTCAGCCGGGCGAACTCGCCGATGCCGAGCGTCGATGCCATGGCGGGAAGCCTGCACTCTCACCCCGCCTGAGAGTCAAGCGGGCAGGACGGGCGGTGTTCCGGTCGTCGAACGGTTCCGGCGTTCGGTCGTTCGACGAACCTGATCCGACCTCGCCATCGGTCCCGTGGCCGGAGCCGCCCTCGTCCGACAAGCCGTCGCCCGACCAGTCCCCGGCATCGGGAACGACACCCGGCCGATGCGTGCCGAACGTCCACTCGATGCCCTCGGGATCGCGGAAGCGGCAGCGGTAGTTGCCCCACTCCGTTCCCGCAGGTTCCCAGACGACCGTCCCGCCGGCGGCCACCCCCGACGCGTACAGGGCGTCGACGACGTCCGTGTCGGCCACGCTCAGGTAGATGCCCTGCCCGACGGTGTCACCCTTGGGCTTCGGCCGGTCGTAGCCTTCGACGTCGGTGAAGACGACGAAAGCCGCGTCGCCGTAGGCCATCTCCGAGTGCTGGATGACGCCGTTGTCATCGGGAAAGGCATACAGCGTCCGGAAACCGAACGCCTTCTCCAGCCAGTCGAGCGCGGCGAGGGCGTCCCGGTAGCCGAGGTAGGTGTGCAGCGTCGCGGCAACGGACAATCCTGCCGACTCGGCTCGTGCCGGGACTCGCGAAGCGGTTCACAGGTCGGTTGCCGCGCGCTGGTCGGTACTGAGTTGCCGTCGGCAGCGCGAGGCGTGGCTAGCTGCCGGGCAACGGCGCCTCATCCGTTCCGTGACGAGTGCCGCCGGCCCGGTTCTCGTCGTGGATCCGCTTCTCCTGCTCGCGGGTCGCCATGCCCCCGTGGCCGCCGTGGTCCTGCGGCCCTGGCCGCAGGTTCGGTTCGTCCGGGTCGCGAATGTCGGTGGAGCCGTCGTCGGAGGTCACGGACGTTCAGTGCCCCGACCCTCGTGGCGTGAACCCAGCCCCGGCGATGCGGTCGAGTCCGGGTGGAGGCACCGACGTGCCCCGGACGGTCACGGCGGCTCGATCAGATGCACGGCGTTGGCGAGTGCCTCGGCGCGGCTGCGCACATCCATCTCGGTCGAGGGCGTATCGGCGCCGGCCCGTCACGGCGCGCACGTACCCTCGGTGAGGTGACTGTTGCCGCGGAATCGAGCGTCATTCTCGACGGCCGCTTCGCCCGGGAGCTTGCCGAGATGGCCGTCGCCTGGCGAGCCCAGGAGGTTGCGGACCCGCGGCTGCTCGTGCTCAATGAGACGTTGGGCATCGAACTCGGCCTGGATCCCGCATGGCTTTCCGGCCCGGACGGTCTGCGGCTGCTGGTCGGTAACGACGTTCCCCGTGGGGCGACCCCGGTGGCCCAGGCATACGCCGGTCACCAGTTCGGGTTCTATGCACCGCGGCTCGGCGACGGGCGCGCCCTCCTGCTCGGCGAAATCGTCGACGTCGACGGCCGCCTTCGGGACCTGCACCTGAAGGGCTCCGGGCGGACCCCGTACGCGCGCGGCGGTGACGGCCTGGCCGCGGTCGGTCCGATGCTGCGCGAATATCTGATCAGCGAGGCGATGTTCGCCCTGGGCATCCCGACGACCCGCTCGCTGGCGGTCGTGGCGACGGGCCGCCCTGTACGCCGCGAGACACTGCTGCCGGGAGCGGTTCTCGCCCGGGTCGCCGGCAGCCATCTGCGGGTCGGGAGCTTCCAGTACGCCCGGGCCACGGACGACATCGATCTCCTGCGCCGCCTGGCCGATCACGCGATCGCCCGCCACTATCCCGGCGTCGCTGAGGACGACCACCCGTACCTCGAATTCTTCAAGGCCGTGGTCGCCGGGCAGGCGTCTCTCGTGGCGCAGTGGATGCTCGTGGGATTCGTCCACGGGGTGATGAACACGGACAACATGACGATCTCCGGCGAGACCATCGACTACGGGCCGTGCGCCTTCATGGACACCTTCGACCCGGCCACCGTCTACAGCTCGATCGACACCGGCGGGCGCTACGCCTACCGCAGTCAGCCGATCGTGGCGCAGTGGAACCTCGCCCGGTTCGCCGAGGCGCTCCTGCCCCTTCTCCACGACGACCCCGATCCGGCGGTCGCGCTCGCGGTGGAGGCACTGGGCGGATTCCCCCGGCAGTACAGTGCCGCCTGGTCGGCCGGCATGCGCGCCAAGCTCGGCCTTCACGACGGTATCGACGAGCCGATGACCACAGCGCTGATCAACGAGCTGCTCACCCTGTTGCACACCAACCACGTCGATCACACGTCCTTCTTCCGCCTCCTCGGCACCGCCGCCCGCGGCGAGCCAGAGCCCACCCGGGAGCTGTTTCTCGACCTCGCCGGGATCGACGCCTGGCTGCACCGCTGGCGCGCCTTCGCTCCGGACGCCGACGTGATGGACCGGACGAATCCGATCTACATCCCTCGCAACCACCTCGTCGAGGAAGCCCTCGCCGCCGCGACCGACGGCGATCTGAACGCTTTCGAACGGCTCCTCGACGCGGTGACCGCCCCCTACGACCAGCGCCCCGGGCTCGAGCGGTACGCCGCCCCCGCTCCATCCGACTTCGGCGCCTACCGCACCTTCTGCGGCACCTGACGCCGACCCACGTCGCCGCATGCCGATGGCTGGACTCGAGTGGCGCCGGGGCAGGTCACGAGCTATCCAGGCCGGGACGCCGCCAATGATCGCCGTCCTGCGCGGCGCCGCCGGGCGATGACCGCGGTCACCGGAACCGGCACTACTTGAGGTGCACCTCGATCTCCTCCGAGCCACCCGGGTTGTCGATGATGGAGGCGACGCCGTGGGCGTTGCGGTACTGACCGGTGCCGCCGGTGACCGCGAGCTCGAAGGTCAGTGGTTCGGTCGGCGGTCCGGCCGGGCCGTCGGCGATTCCCTGGAGGGTGATCTGGCCGGCCGGCAACGCGATCGTCATGGTCCAGTCGCAGGTGATCGAGTCAGGTGACGCCTTGACGATCGTGCAGATCACTCCGTCGGTCCCGACCTGTTCGCCGCGGCGGAAAACCGTGTCGGAGCTGATGATCTGGTCGCCGAGACCCGGTCCCGGACTCCCGATGTCGACGAAGGCGTCCTGTTCGGTCTCGGCAGTGAAGCGCAGGACCTCATGGGAACCGCCAGGGCTGTCGCTCGCAGCGGCGAACGCGGACCCGCCGATGGCCAGGGCCGCGCAGGTCGCCGCGATCATGGCCGCGGTTGTGATGGTGCGCATGGAGTACTCCTCGATGTGGATGGTGTGGTGCGGTGTCGTGAGCCAGCATCCGGGCCGCCACGTTCCACGCACATCAGTGCTCAGCACGGAGTTAGCAATACGGACTCCCGGCGCGCAGCCGATCGCCCGGAGGTGGTGTCACGGATACCTGCGCGAGACCGGGCGACCATGTCCCATCGAGGCGGGCCCACGACATGACGACCGGCGCAGCATCGGATTCGGGGTGGTCGCGACGGCAGTTCGATCAGCAACAGATGTCGTGCCGCCCGAGGCGAGCGTGCGGCCACCCGCACGCTTCTCACCTAGATCGTCATGACCCGGCGGGCGCGGCGGTTCGTCCGAGTCCGGCCTCGATCTGCTGCATCAGGCGCTTCACGTCCAACGACAGCTGGTACTCGCCGTCGTCACTCGTGTCGAGGTACTCCAGCATCTTGCCGAAGCCGGCGAGCATGGCTTCTTGCTCGGCTTCGGGCACGTCCTGCCAGCTGACTGCGACGCGCTCGACCTCGGCGCGCTCCTGCTCCAGGTCCACGCACGGAAAGTACCGTGGTGACGCCTTCGCGGCTATACCGCACATCGTGAGACACCCGGCGGAGGTGATCATCTTCGGCCGATCGAGACACAGAATCGATCCCACGCCGGCATTCTTTCGACTGCGAGGGATCCCTATTTTCAGGCTGGCGAATCGTCTTGCGCCAATATCGTCGGCGTGGGTGCTGATCGAACTCCGACGACGACGGACAAAGACCCGGTCCGCCGGTCCGCCGGTCCGCCGGTCCGCCGGATGCCCGGCCCCGGGTTCCCGGTAGCAGTGGCGGCGCGCGAGACCGGAACCGATGTCGCGACTGCCGGGAGGCAGCACGTGGTCCGGCGGAACCGGCTTGCAACCCCGTGCCGACCTGTCTGCGCACGCGAATCCTCCCCGGCAAGCCGGGTGGCTTGCGCGTGGTGTCCCACTCAGCTTCGCCAGTGCGACTTCCGACGAGCGACGCGCTCGACGATGAGGTTCTGAGCGATCGAGCAGCCTCGGCCGTCGATCTGCGGCGCCGGCGTCGGTGCGGGTTCACGGCGCGCATCGGTCGGCCTACAGTGCGGTCATGTATGTCTCGATGTCCCGTTTGCGAGTTGAGCTTGGCAAGTCCGAGGACCTGATCGCCGCTTTCGGGCGGCGCGCGAGGCTGGTGGAGTCCCACGAGGGTTTCGTCGATCTTCAGGTGTGGAGATCCGACCGCGACCCGTCCGAGGTGATCATGGTCAGCCGGTGGCGGGACAAGGATGCCTTCCGGGAGTACATGAAGAGCAGCGACCACCGCGTGTCACATGATCGGATGGATCCGTCGTTGCGGAAGGCCGTCAAACTCGAACGACTGGAGAATATGCACACCTACGAGGTGGTCGCCGAATGACCGGGCGACGGCTGCAACCACCTGAGGGCGGGGACGAGGCGCCCAGGATCTCTTCTCCGCTCGCTTCGGGTGAGACTCTCGACCTGGTCGCCCTTGCCACGGCCATCTGTGAGCGGTACAGGCAGGAATACCCGGACGAGCGGGAAAGATACGGAGATGCCGGAATTGCATGGTGTGTGCACGACAATCAGCACCTCCTGAATTGGGCGACGGAATCCGTCAACGGCGAACTGGACATCAAACGGGAGGTCGCCTGGTTGGCAACCGTGCTGGAAGCACGGGACTTTCCGACCGATCGACTGGCCCACGACCTCGACATCGGTGCTGAGGTCGTGCTGGATCGGGTCGATGGGCCCGGTGCTCGAGAACTCGCCGCGGTGCTCACCGCGACCGCAGGTTTCGTCCGTTCCGGGGACTTCCGTGAGTACACCGTCTGAGGAGTGATCGACGCACCGAGACCCGACGGGTCGTGTGTCCCGGCGCGACGCTCAGAAGACTGGCGACGACCGGTCGAAGCCGACGCCCCCAGGTGACAGACCTGGCGAAAGGCGCCAGGCACGGAGCGCGGCTGCACCGCACGGGGCAGGGGTTGCGGCAAGCAGCGGCGCTGCGAGGATGCGGTGATGGCGCCCAACAGCACGGAGCTGCCGTCGTCGGCCTGGGCGCCGCTGCGCGTGGCCGCGTTCCGCAGTCTGTGGATCGCCCAGCTGTTCAGCCTCATCGGCACCTGGATGCAAACGGTGGGCGCGCAGTGGCTCTTGGTCGGTGAGCCCAACGCTGCAACGCTTGTCGGGCTGGTGCAGACCGCGGCCATGGTGCCCACGCTCGTCCTGGCGTTGCCCGCCGGGGCGCTCGCGGACATCGTCGATCGGCGGCGCCTGCTGATTGTCGTGCAGCTGTTCCAGGTGATCGTGGCGGCCGTGCTGGTTCTGTTGACGGTCACCGATCGGCTGTCTCCGGCGGCCCTGCTGACGGCGACGCTGCTCCTGGGAGTCGGCTCCACCATGGCCATTCCGGCCTATCAGACGCTCGTGGGAGATCTCGTCGGCCGGCCGCAGATGCGGTCGGCCTCGGCGCTCAACGGCGTCGCCATGAATCTGGCGCGGGCGGTGGGGCCGGCGATCGCCGGGCTCCTGATCGGGGCGATCGGGGTCGCCGCGGTCTTCACCCTCAACGCGGTGAGCTTCGCCGCGATGGCAGTGGTACTGCTTCGGCTGCGCCCTCCGCCCACGGATCGGTCGCTGCTGCCCGAACGGTTGCGGCATGCGCTTCCTGCGGGTGTCCGATACGTCCGACATTCCCGGGTCGTGCGCCGGATGTTGCTGCGCACAGCGTTCTTCGTCGTTCCCGGCGCGGCCCTGTGGGCGTTGTTGCCCCTGGTCGCCAACTCCCGGCTCGGACTGGACGCTGCCGGTTACGGCGTGCTGCTGGGTGCCCTGGGAATCGGCGCGGTGCTCGGTGCGCTCGTCCTTCCGCGGGTCGTCGACCTGCTCAGCCCCAATCAACTGGTCTTCGTCGCCAGTGCGCTGTTCGGGGTGGCGACCGCGGTCGCCGCCTGGACCCCGGGGTTGGTGGTCGTCCTCCTCGTGCTGATTCCGGGCGGCGCCGGGTGGCTCTGGATGTTGGCCACGATGAACGGGAGCCTGCAGGTGTACCTGCCGGCGTGGGTGCGATCGCGCGGCCTGTCGATCTACCAGATGGTGTTCGCGGGTGGACAGGCGCTCGCGGCACTGATGTGGGGTGTGCTGGCGGGGGTGATCGGGCTGGCGCCCACCCTGCTCATCGCGGCCGGCTTGTTGGCGGCAGGTGCCGCGAGCGTCGCGCTGCTGCCGCTTCGCGACGTCAGTGGCATCAACCGGGATCCGGCGGTCTATTGGCCCGAACCGCACCTGGAGCTGGAGGCCGCCGCGGAGGACGGGCCGGTGCTCGTGACGGTCACCTACACCGTTCTGCCGCAGAACGTGTCGTCGTTCCTCGACGCGATGCTGGCGGTGCGGCGGATGAAACTGCGCACCGGCGCGACAAGTTACGCGATCTTTCGTGACGGCGCCGATCCGAACCGGTTCGTCGAGGTCGCCGAATACCCCACCTGGGCCGAGCACCTACGCCAGCACGCCGGGCGGCTCACCGGGGCCGACCGAGAGCTCGAGGTGGCCGCCCTGGCCTACGCGGACGGCACGCCGACGGCTCAGCATCTGCTGCCGCCGTCGTCCACCATCCCACCGTGGGGAGGTTCATGACG
The DNA here is from genome assembly GCA_963844455.1 of uncultured Actinomycetota bacterium. Taxonomy (GTDB): domain Bacteria; phylum Actinomycetota; class Actinomycetes; order Mycobacteriales; family Nakamurellaceae; genus Nakamurella. The sequence continues at coordinate 521,346 of CAWJOH010000013.1, read as the reverse complement.
ATGCGTCCCCCGACTGTGCCCAGCGACCGCGCGGAGACCGATGTTCACGTGCGTGCCACGAAGGCGTCGACACGGAGGTCGGCCGTTTCTGCCGGATCGTCGAGGACGAACCGTGTGTGCTCGACGTGTTGCTGCAGCGTCGCGGCTGGTCGGCGGGGAAGGTTCGTCGGCGACGAACACAGCGCGGCTCGCGCCGATCTCCCGGGCGGAGCTTGCGGCGCCGGCGGGGTTTGTGCTCCCCCGGTGGCGTCACACCGGTCAGCGACCCGTCACAAAAGGGCATGTGACCAGGTTTGAAACGGCGAGGCTCGGGTACCCCTCGGGGAAGTGTCGGACACCACTGGAGGAGCGGACGATGACAACGAAAGATGAGCAGGCCACAGGTACGTCGGATCAGGAGTACAACGTCATCTGGTTCACCGAAGCGTGTCTGAAGAATGCGCAGCGGCTGGACACCTACATCAAGGATGCCCAGCAGGCCGGCAATGCCGAGCTCACCGAGTTCTTCCGCAAGGCGCAGGCCGAGAGCCGGAAGGGCGCCGAGTTGGGCAAGGACATGCTCCGGACGATGTTGGGCGCCGACCGCTGAGATTCACCGACGCGGTGACATGACCGGCCAGCGGTTGGGTCGTGATTCCCGCCGATGTGGACGGATGCGGGCCGCTCGGGCACGGCCGAAGGCGGGCTGGACCACGGTGCCGCATGTGGTCCAGGTCTGGTCGCGGCGGGCGGCCGCTGTGCAATGGTCGGGACCTGTCCAAGGTGATCATTCCCGGCTCCGTGGTCCCCGGTGATGGCCGGGCTCATCGCCCTGGCCGGCACCGACGGGGTGTATCGACCAACAAGCCGATATCGGACCACCTGCGGTGCAGGGGTTTTCGCATCGGACAGGTCGGCTCGCCGTCGTTGGTGTCGTTGGCGCACGGCACGATCGGCGCGCGTTGTCGACGGCCCAACCGCTTCGATGCGCCGGTGGCTCGGCGACGACGAGAAGGATCGGGTGTGATCGAATCGCACTCAGCGGGTACCAGTCCCACCATGACACCGACCTCGGACGACAGCCTGGATCTTGCGGAACCGTTGGACCCGCCACCGCCGACCGAACCAGACGAACCGGCCGAGCCGCTCGAACCGACGACGCCGGAACTGGAACCGCAAACGGTGCCACCGTTCCCGGACCCCGACCAGAAGCCGCCCCCGACCCCGGCCAGGTGACCGCGACCTGATCAAGGAGCCGCCGTGGGTTCGGGGCCGGGTCAGGTCCTCGACGCGACAGTCGCTGATCATCGTCGCGGTGGGCGGCAGCTCGACTCGGCGTCGACCGGTCGACGCTCTCTTTCGACGCCGGTGTCGAGCAGATCCTGGACGCGACGGAGTCCTTCGCTGGTCACGGTCCGCAGGTCCTGGGCCCGGGGATCACGCCTGATTCACACCGTCCTGACCCGAGGATGTCGCGCCACAGTTCACGGGAGAACGTGGACGGCGCCATGACCGGCCGCCGCCTGATCTCCCGACGCCGCGTCGCTGATCACTCGTAGGAGATGCATTCCAGCGGGCTGCGGTCCGGGTTCGAAAGTAGACGCTCGTCCCCGCGCCGCCTGCGCCCGGCCTGGACACGGTCCCAGCCTCCGCCCCGACGGCGGCTCCTCCGTACTGGGTAAGCCTGGCGCTGGGCCGGCGAGCGTCGAGGCGGGGCGGTCGCGACTGCTTCGGGCGTCTCAACCGAATTGCAGCGAGTCGAGCAATAGTCAATACCTGTGGATCAAGATCTCTTATGCGACCATGACCTCGGGTTCCTGGTCGGTGGGTCGTTCGTCGAGTTTGCCGTGGTGGAACGTGGCGCCTGCCCGCGGTGCTGGCCGTCCTACTGGGCGCCTGCAGCGCCGACCCCGACTCGACTGGCTCGTCGCCCACTGGCGAGAGGAGCGCAGCTTCGAAGTGATCGTCCTTCGCGAAAGGTTCATCGCCCCAGAAGTGCCTGCGATGGACAGTGCCCTGGCACGGATTTTGAAACCGATCGGAGGCTCACAATGAAACCACGACAAACCAGCCAGGCCGGCCCTGCCCGGATCGCCCTGGGTGCTGCTCTCATGCTCGTTCTCCTGGCAGGGTGCACCCCCACTGCGCCGTCTGCCAACACCTCGGCATCCACGCCGATCCAGACGACAGCGACGTCTGCGACGTCATCACCCAGCGCGTCGCCAATCGACACCACCGATCTGGACTGTGTACGAGTCGAAGCAGTACGGCTTCAGCATCAAACACCCGCCCGGGTGGTTGGTGGTGCCCGCCGAACGCGACTGGACACTCGAGGCCGACGCCGGACAGCCAGGTTTTGGCGGCCAGGAAGAGTTCGTGACGCCTGAACACGACCTCTACGTGGCCGTGTGGTCGGCGCCGGCAAAGGACACACCGGAGACCCCGGAAGGTGTCGCGGCCTGGGTGGAGCAGTACTGCAAGCTGGCAGGCAAGAGCTGCAGTGGCCTGGATCAGTCCGTGCCGCTGTGCAACGGGACGGACTGCGATCCTGGCCTGCTGGTGACGGTTGACACTGATTTCGTCGAGGCCTTCTTCACCGGCGGCAAGCACAACGGCCGGATGATCGCCGTGGAGGTCGGGCTACCGGAGTCGGCCGAGCCGGTCGCCGAGTACGGTGGTGCCCGGCAGCTTCTCGAAGGCTTTCTCTCCGGGATGGGTGTTTGCCCCGCCCGGCCGGACCAGGCGCCGGTCGGTTGCCCCTGACGAGGCTGGCCAAGCAGTTCGGCCGCGACCCTTGGCTTGGATCCGGCCGGTCCGGAGCCAACGGCCACCATCTTCGATCCCTACGAGCCGACGCTTCCCGGTGGGGTGAGGGTGCTGCGCCACGGCGACACCGACGACGTGGTTGCGCTGGACGCCGGCAGGTACGGGGTTTGGGTGTCGGACGCGCTGCGGTACCAGGTTGACATCCCAGCCTCGTCAGAGGTCTTCGACGGGGTCTATCTGAACCCGGGCTCTGCGGCGTCAGGACGCAACGGCATCTTGTGCATGGACGTGGCCCCGAGTACACGGCGCTACCCGCGGACCCCTGCCGCGACCACAGTCCCATCTCGGTGGGTCCCACCGCCGCAGACCTAGCCACGGCCCTGAGCGAGCAGCCCTTCCTGACCGTCACCAAGCCCACTGAGGTGACCGTAGGCGGCATGACAGGGCTGGTGGTCAAGGCAACCGTGCCCAATGACGGAGCAATAGGTCAATACCTGTGGATCAAGATCTTTTATGCGACCATGACCTCGGTGTTCGCTGGTCGGTGGGTCGTTCGACGAGTTTGCCGTGGTGGAAGGTGGCGCCGGCCGGACGAGCGCGACGAGGTGGGGTGCGTTGACCGCGCGCCACCGGGCCTGAGCGGCCTCGATGAGCTTGAACGCCATCGCCAGCCCGGCCGCCCGGGAGCCGGGGCCCTTGGTGACCTTGGTCCGGATGCCGGACGGTCGCGAAGGTCGACTCGATGGGGTTCGTGGTCCGCAGGTGCACCCAGTGCTCGGCCGGGTAGTTGTAGAACTCCAGCAGCACGTCGAGGTCGTCGGTGATCTTCGCGGCGGCCTTGGGGAACTTGGTGCCGTAGTCGATCTCGAACGCCTTCACCGCGACCCGGGCGTGGTCGATGTCCTCGGCGTTGTAGATCTCCTGCATCGCCTTGATCGCCCCCGGGTGCGCCGACTTCGGCAGCGCGGCAAGCACATTCGCCGATCTTGTGGAACCAGCAGCGCTGCTCCCGGGTGTTCGGGAACACCTCCCGCAACGCCGCCCAGAACCCCAGCGCGCCGTCACCGACGGCCAGCACCGGGGCCCGCATCCCGCGGCGCCGGCAGTCCCGCAGCAGATCCGCCCAGGACTCGGTGGACTCCCGGTACCCGTCGGTCAACGCGACCAGCTCCTTCCGGCCGTCGGCGCGGACCCCGATCATCACCAGCAGGCACAGCTTCTCCTGCTCCAGCCGCACCTTCAGGTGGATGCCGTCGACCCACAGGTAGACGAAGTCCAGCTCGGACAGCTCCCGGTCGGCGAACGCCGGCGCCTCGTCCTGCCACTGCGTGGTCAGCCGGGTGATCGTCGCCGCGGACAGCCCCGCACCGGAGCCGAGGAACTGCTCCAACGCCGGCGCGAAGTCCAGGCTGGACAACCCGTGCAGATACAGCAGCGGCAGCACCTCGGCGACCTTCGGCGACTTGCGCGCCCACGCCGGCAGGATCGCCGACGAGAACCGCTGCCGCTCACCGGTTTCCGGGTCGACCCGCTTGTCGTTCACCCGCGGCGCGTGTCACCGTCACCGCACCGGCGCCGGTCACCACCTCCCGCTCCTGGTGGTAGCCGTTGCGCACCACCAGCCGGTGCCCGTCCTCGTCGAGCACGTCGGCGAACTGCTCGATGTACGCCGCGACCTCGGCCTGCAACGCCGCCGCCAGCATCTGCCGGGCACCGTCCCGGACCAGCTCATCCAACAGCGACACCGGTTCGGGCTGCTTCTCCGAACCCTCCTGACCAACTACCGTGAGCACAGACGTACCTTCCCGACCAGCGTTGGCGCGCTGGCCTTGCTTGAGGACCTGCATGGGGACTATCGGGAAGGTACGTCCTCCCCACCGCTCCGGACCGGCGCAACGCTCGCGCCGGCCGATCCACAGGTTTCAAGCATTGCTCCAGCGAGTCGACCATGGCATCCAATTTCGCCTGGTCCTCGGTGGGGTCGCTGAGGTAGAGGCCGCAGGCGGTGTCCATAGGTCTTCGAACACTGCGTATCGTCAACCGGCGCGGCCCGCAGATTCTCCGGGGGTCCGCGCCTCAATCGACTTCTGACGCGGGATAGAGGAAGACGTCCACCGAGTCTCCGCGGTAGTGGAATCGGATGACGCTCCCGTCCGGGAGACCTTCGATGTCGTCGTTTCCTGAAAGAGGCCATTCGCCGATGTCTGCAAAAAGGTCAACCTCGGGCGGTACGCAGTTGGCACCGTCGACGTGTGCGGCTCGCAACATGCGATGAGCATGAAGCACTGAAAGCCCTGCCTGTCCACGAAGAACCACGGTTGGAATCCCCGATACGTTTGGTAGCCGCGCATGCTGGAGGGGTCGACCTCCGCTCCGAGGAATTCCAGCATTGAGAGACCACCAGCGGCCGTCTGCGCCGTCCGCGATCGGACGCAGGGTGGCATCGGGATGCGGTCCGACGAGCCACGCCACGGTGTACCAGAGGGCAACAACGGCCACCAGCGCGCCGGCCACGATAACGGCGGGCGCGGGTACCGTTGAGACGATGCCAGATAACGACCGCAGCGGGCCCTCGCTGGACGCCACCACAGGCGCGAAGCCGGCTGCAGAGTCCGGCCGATCAGCTTCGGACTCAGCCCAGACGGAGTCAGCAGCTGGCCCGCCATCCGGGCTTCAGCGTGTCCGCCGGCCTCGGTGTCGACGCCTTTGAGCGAGGACTCTCGGTGCGTGCCGCTTCCAGTTCCGTCAGCCTTGCCAGCGCAGCGGGGTCGTTCTGGATATCGGGATGCGGACCGTATGCCCTCCTACGGAGCTCATCCAGTTCGCGCTCAGCGTCTGACGGGGGCGAGGAGGCGTCCATCAGTCGGCCTCCGTCATGAGATGAACATAGGCATCCACCGTGTCGCCACGAAGCATGAACCGGATTATGCCGTCGCCGGCGACCCCGTCGAATCCTTCGAACCCATCGCCGGACGACGAGACGTCCATGATCAGGTCTGCCGCAGACGGAGCGCAGCGCCCTTCTGACAGGACGTCGTTTGCTCGGTGCACTGCCACGAGACACGGCGAGTCGAACGCGTTCACCCCGGACCAGATCTCGAGGCCGAAATATGACCCGAAAGCGCGGAGGGTTGAGGTGTCGATCTCGAGCCAGGGCACTTCCTCGACCACCAGTTCGCGGACCCGGTTGTCGGCCTCGGCCGCAGTCGCATGCAGAGTAGCGTCGGGACGCGGTGCGGATACGAGGAGGACCATCGCGACGATCCCGACCGCGACGACCAGCGCGCCAACCACCCACGCGAGGCGACTCCACCACGTCGCCGTCGCCCGACGCCAGAGCGACCGGGACGAGCCTTCCCTCACCGGCGGCGACGGGGCGGCAGCCGCCGATCCGGTCGGCTCCGGCGCCACCCGATCCCCTGCTGACGCGTCGGCGGGAGCCGCCGTCGGCGCGACATCCCTACCGGCTGCGCTTTCGCTTGTGGCGGCATCCACCCGACGCTCGACATCAGCACGGTGCGCCGCCTCGAATTCGCGCAACCTCGCGAGTGCCGTCGGATCCACACCGATATCGGGATGCGGACCGTACGCCCGCGCGCGCAGTTCAGCAAACTCGCGGTCGGCGTCCGAAGAGTGCGTGAAGCCTTCCACAGCTGAGAAATTACACCCGATGTGGGCCAACGAAGTCGCTGAGTTCGCCGTCGACGGTGGGCTCGTCATCGGTGCCCAGACCTACTGAAGCTGTGCTTGCAGGTCGAGCGAGGAGAGCGGAGCGCCGACGAGGCCCAGACATTCCTTTGGGCGGCCACGGGCTACCTCGAGGTCGGCCCACCGCCCGAGAGTGATCACCAACCCGGTGTCTTGATCAGCTCTGTCCGGCCCGCTGGTCGGGACGGGGCATCACCTAGTTGCGAGACCCCAGCAGCCCGAAGGACGGCGGCAACTCGGGCACGACTGATGCCGAGCAGCACCGCGATCTCGGACTCGCCGCGCCCGTTCTCGGTATAAGGCTGCTGCACCCTCGCATGATCGGGATCCTGACCGCGCCACCACCGGTACACCGGCCGGCCGACGCGGGAGTCACTCCCTGGCCGGCGCTGACGTCGAGCGGCTCGACGGAGGGCGCAGCAGGAGCCATCCCTGCCATGCGCTGCGCTCGTTGCCGGGTGCCGGGCATCCTCCTCCTCGCTCCTCCTCCGTCTGACGTAAGGCAACCGCGTACTCCCGGCGCGTCATGCGCCCCGCCGAGGCCGTGGGGGCAGCGGGTACTCCCACGTCCGCGGGGTCTCATCGCCGACGATCCGCCACGTCACCCGGATCGTGCTGTCCTCGGTCGACAGCACTCGGGCCGCCATAGAGGTCAACGCCTCACCCTCGTCGAGATCCGGGCCGCCGACGATCCGGTCAGGCCCGATTAATATCGGATGTTCGGTGACCTGCACGTCGATCGCTCGCGCCGTGCCGACGTTCTCGAGCATGTAGGTGTCGCCCTGCTGGTGCGTCAGCGACCACTTCACCCGCGGCTCGGTCACGTCGCCCGCGAGCTGCCCGCTCGCCATTCGCTCCAGGGCCTCCACCACCCGCGACGTGTAATCCTCGGACACGCGCGCGGCCGCCTCCGCCCGCAGCGCGCTCGCCTCGGCCAGCTCTCGCTCCTGCTCCTGGCCCCGCCGCGTCATCACCAGGCTCACGATCACGCCACCGAGTGCCACCAGCGTGCCGATCGCAGTCGCGACCCCTCCGATGTCCCCCACGTCATGCTGGGATCCTTTCAGCCGGCCGATATTGGTTTCTCCGGTCGGTGCGGCGTCCAACTCAATGACCCGGGCTGCGCCCGGGACCCGGCCCCCTTCCGAACGAGGGGGAAGTGCAGGGTTGGTGGTCGGTTTCGCTTCGCCGCCTGCCAGCAAGCGCGCTGCGCCGTCGCCGGCGATCACGCATCAACAAGGGCAGCACAGCGGGGGGCTCCGCCCCCGCACCCCCGGCCAGCTCCGGAATGACTGGCGATCCTGTGCAGTGGCGAAGTGGACGTGGCTAGCTGGTCGGTCATTCCGTCACCGGCACCCGCAGGGATGCACACTGGGCGGCCCCGTCCAGGACGGCCTACGGCCGCCGCTACGCGGTCGCTACGCGCTCCCGGACAGAACCAACCTGCGTTGCTGGCGGCGGTCCGCCACGACGAGGCCAATCATCTGCAGCGCGTGTTGAAGACGAACCGGGAGATCGGGGTGGCCATGGGCATCCTGATGGCCGGCGGCACGCTTACCAGCCAGCAGGCCTTCGACCAGCTCCGCATTGCCAGCCAGCACCTCAACCGCAAGCTCCACGACATCGCCGCCGACGTCGCCGTCACCTGGCGGCTTCCCCGGTCCGCGCTCAAGCTGACCAGACGCTAAGCCGTGCTGGCGGTCCGGCCGGCCAACTTTTCGACCGACCGGACCTCACGAAGCAACCCTTCGAATGAGCCGATCGGCGTACCCAAGCGAGGCGCCTGATTCGGGGTCACCGTCGAACAGCGCGGCGCTTGCTCAGGCTGATCCACAGGAGCAGGACGATCACCGCGCCGACGAAGGAACCGATCAGCCCGGACGGCTGGAAGAAGCCCTCGTCGGCGTCCTTGCGGAACAGCAGGTAACCGAGGAATCCGCCGACGAATGATCCGATGATGCCGAGCCCAATGGTCATGAGGATGGAAATGTCCTGGCGCCCAGGCACTACCAGGCGCGCGAGCGCCCCGGCGATGAGGCCGATGACGACAATACTGACAATGAGACCCAGCACGGTCTTGCCTTCCTGTCGAGGTCCGGTGCCCGCCGGGCGGTCGCCCCGCAGGCACCAGATATGAACGTGGTATCCCCGATGAAGTACCCCAAGGTCTACTCCGGCACACCCCTAGGGCCGAGCGTGATCTCGGCTACACGTGGGAGCCTCTCGAGCTGGCCACAGGCCAGCTCTGGTTTGCGGCCAGGCCAACCCGAGCCGCCCGGCACCTCGTTCGACCGGTCGCCATGGTTGGGGGTGGTGCGGCTACCGCGCGGCGAAGGCGGCGGGATCCGGCCCGAGGCGTTGGCCCGTATCGATCTCGGCGATTCGCTGCTGTCCGTGTCATCTAGCTCGAAGTCGAAGACGTCGATGTTCTCGCGGATCCGCGACGGCGTGACTGAGTTGCGGATGACGACGTTACCCAGCTGAAGATGCCATCGCAGGACGACCTGCGCGGGGGTCCGCTGCTTGCCGGCTGCGACCTCGACGATCTGGGGAAGCTGCAGCAGTCCCTTTCCTTGCCCGAGGGGACCCCACGCTTCAGTGAGAATGCGCTGTTCGGCGTGGAATTGGCCGTAGTTCCCGCTGAGGGAACTGCGGATGCAGCTCGATTTGGTTGACCGCCGGAACTACATCGGTCGCGGCGATGAGCCGCTCGAGGTGCTCCACCGTGAAGTTGGAGACACCGATGGAACGCACGCCTTGGCTGGCCGCAATTTCGTGAACGCCCGCCACGTGTCGACGTATTGATCGAACATGGGCAACGGCCAATGCATGAGGAACAGATCGAGCGCATCCAGGCCCAGTTTGTCCATGCTCGCATCGAAGGCGGCCAACGCACGATCGTAGCCCTGCTCGCTGTTCGTCAGTTTGGTGGTGATGGAGAGGTTCGACCGGGAACGTCGACTTGGGAAATGGCCGCCCCTACTCCGCCCTCGTTCTGGTACCCCTGGGCGGTGTCGATGAGGCGGTAACCTCGACAAGGGTGGTGGAGAACTGCTTTTCCAGGTTCTGACCGAGCGTGAAGAGAAGAACTCCGTGGCGATCGCTTCCAACGAGAGCTTCTCCGGCTGGACCAAGACGTTCGCCGACCCACGTCTTTGCGCCGCGATCGTCGACCGGCTCACCTTCGGCGGCAACATCGTCGAGACCGGCACCCAGTCGTTCCGGCTGGCGCATTCGAAAGCCGCCCAACTCGCCAGCTGACCGCGTTACCCACGCCAGCGGGTCGCCGCCTACGCCTCGGCCGCAACGACGAGGTCACCTTGAAAGCGTCGAGAGAGCAACCGCGCCTTGGACTCTCCGTGTTGACCGTCTCCAATCAGAGCGGCGGGGTCAGGTTGGGTGGCACCGGCGCAACTTTCGGGGTGGAGCATTCGGAGCATCGTCTATCGAGACGACTTGAACCGGACCTACCGCCTCGCGGGCTAGGGTCGCTCGGTGGACCTTTTGGAACGGCTCAGTCGCGGTGAAGGCGACTTTCTGCTGTTCGGCATCACTCCACCCAAGGCGAGTGCCAGCCCTACCGACCTGCAACGGATCGCCGAGTCCACCTTGGGCCGGCTGCGATCGCTGGACCCTGACGGGGTGGTCCTCTACGACATCCTGGAAGAAGACCGCAACCCCGAGACCCGACCCTTCCCGTTCCTGCCCACGCTCGACCCGGCCGACTACCTCGCCGATTACTTAACGGGTTGGGACAAATCCGCCGTCGTTTACCGGGCCGTGGGTAAGTACCCGGAGACCCATCTCGCGGAGTGGCTGCAGCGTCAGCCGACGGACCGGATCGCGACGGTGCTCGTTGGGGCCTCGTCGAGCCGACACCGGGCCCTGACGTCACTACCGCGGGCTTACGAGCTGCGGCATCAGACGCAGCCGAACCTGATCACCGGTGCCGTCGCCATCCCCGAACGACACACAGCCCGCGGCGATGAACACATCCGCATGCTTACCAAGCAGACCGCAGGATGCTCGTTCTTCGTCAGCCAAGTCCTCTACGACGCGGACGCCGCCAAGAACCTCGTGTCCGACTACCGCGACGAATGCGATGCGCGCGGCATCCGTCCTCGACCGATCGCGTTCACCCTGTCGGTGTGCGGCTCCCTCAAGACGTTGCAATTCCTGACCTGGCTCGGCGTCCAGGTCCCGCGCTGGATGCAGCGCGACCTCCAACGGACCGAGGACACCCTTGCCGCGTCCCTGGAACACTCCCGAGCCGCGGGCCTGGACGTGCTGGACTACTGCCGCCGACTGAACGTTCCGGCCGGGCTCAACATCGAGAGCGTGTCCACACGCCGCGTCGAGATCGACGCAGCCATACAGCTCGCGGTGGGACTGCGTCCGGCGCTGTGAGGCTGACTCCGACCTGTCGACTCTGCACTCGGACCGTGCAGCGTCGGCATCACCTGACACCCGCCACCGAGCTCCAACAAGACGCCGCTACCGAGCTCTGCTGCTCACAATGGCAACACCGCCGAACGGTATCCCAGTGAGGGAACGGCTTCCAGGACATACGCGCTACCCAAGACCGCAGCGACCATGACCTGGCGCGTCCCCGAGACGGAGCCAACCAACGTTGACAGGGTGGGGACAACTGATATTGACAAACTCACCGGGTCAAGTCCGTTGCGTCGGACCCATCTGGAAGCCGCTCATCCCGGCTACGATGCCCGAGGCGAAGGTCGAGTCACATCGCCAATCACGCACAGGCGGCGTTGACGATCTGGCGGGCATCCATGCTGGGGAACAGCGGCCGAACGGTTCGCCAACCGGCGCGCCGCAGCGCCCGGGTGAGACCCTTTATCCCGCCGAGCCTCGGATCGATCAACGCGACGGCACCAGGTGCTGCTCGCCGGGTGAACTTCCGGGTCGCTGTCGCCGTGTCTGCCCGGACGACTCGCTGAACGCCGCCATCGAGGAGATCGGCGGTCAGCAGGGCACATCGAGGGCCTGGCGGGGCCGCGACTGAGCACCGTTCCGGACGATTCCGACGCTGCCCCACGGGCGGCGGGGAACGTGCGCCGGGACAGGACCACGACGGCGTCGCGGGGCACCCTGGGGTCGCGCTGGCGGAGGCGGTGTCTCACCGGCATGTCCGGACCTTCTTCCTTCCTAGTCGTGCCCGACCGGTGGCCGCCCGGAGGCCTGGCCACGCGACGATCCACGCCTCCGTTCGCCCGCATCGCCACACCCGAACCTGAGGCGCGGACGCTCGCGGCATTCACCGCCGGTGCACGCCTGCGTGCCTGTCGAGGTCTGCATGGCACGTGAGGTACCCGGTCCGGTTCGGCAGTACACCGTGGGGCGCCGGGACCGCGCACGGTTAGGCGTCCGCCTGCTTTGTCCCGCTGGTCGGTTCCTGCGGCCCGCGGGGTGCAGTGGCATCGTGCCGACGTGGGCGAGTCCGCTAGTCCGATCATCGGTTTCGATGAACGGAGCATGGTCCTGAATTTGATCAGGCTCGGGTGGCGGTCGCCGACGCGCGTGATCACGGATCCCGCCCGCATGGACAAGCTGGCCGAGGCATCGGTGGTATTGGATGCAACTGGCAGGATCCAGCAGTCTCGGCAACCGGTGGGGCGACGCCGGTACACGTCAGGCTCATGTCCGAGGCGGTGCCACTGCCGGCGACCATCCTGCCTCCTAGGCCGACCACCCTCAGGCGACCCACGGTGTGAGGGCACACGGGCAGCACGGCAGCATGGGCGACCACTGGCGGCACCGTCGCTCAGGTGAGGCCCACCCTTCCAGGAGCGGACGGGAGTTCGGGCGCACGCCGCCGAACTCATGCAGTCGATGCCCGGCGGTCGCGGACTATGTCAGCTCGAGGGCTGCGGCCACCGAGGCGACCTGGTCGATGTGACCGTCGATGGAGTCCAGGCCGAGGCCCATCGGTGGGCACCGAGACATGGGTGCCTCCTGCGTCGCGCCAGGCATCGATCTCCGCGGTGAGGCCGTCGACGCCGATCCGAGGAGGCATCACCCAGTCCGCGCCGAAGTCATCGGCGGCCCTGCCGTGGCCCCCCAGGCGATCACGCAGGCGGTTCCACGCGTCGACAACATGCTCGATGCTACCGCCGAAGAAGATGAAGCCGTCCGCCGAGCCGGGCGCCCGGTCGAACGCTGCCTCGCCAAATCCACCGAGCCAGATCGGGATGGGCTGCGCCGGTTTCGGCAGCAGTGCGGCCCTGTCGACCCGGTGGAACCGACCGGAGAAGTCGACGAGAGGTTCGTGTGAACAACTGGCGCAGCAGCTCGATCTGCTCCTCTTGCCGTGCGCCGCGGGTGCGGAAGTTCTGCCCGAGGGCCTCGTACTCGACGTGGTTCCAGCCGACCCCCACGCCGAGGCGAAGTCGACCGCCGGACAGGAGATCGACATCGGCCGCTTGCCGTGCCACGAGCGCGGTCTGGCGCTGCGGCAGGACCAGGATCCCGGTGGCGAAACTGATCCGCTCGGTGATGCCAGCGAGGTAGGCGAACATCACGAACGGATCGTGAAACGGGTCGTGCTCGGTGTAGCGGCCGGTCAGCGGAGGCGTTCGATCGGCGTGAACGGCACCGAGCACGTGGTCGTAGGCGAGGAGGTGGTCGAAGCCGAGATCTTCCACCGCTGTGCCGATTCGGCGAACAGCGTCGGGTCTCCTCGAAGTTCGTTCTGCGGGTACACGACACCGATCTGCATGAGGTGAATCCGTTCCGGGCTTCAGACTTAACGGGGACGCGGGGCACTGGTTGGTGCCCGGCGTGATCGGCGGGTGCAAGCGAAGCGTATCCGGCGCTTGTGGTTCGCGGTGTTGCGGAAGCGGAACGCGATCCTGCCGACGTGTTTCACGATGCGGTTGTAGCCCTCGGTGCGGCCGTTGCTGATCCCGGTGAGCAGGCCTTCGATGATCGAGGGCTGCCAGGCGTGCGTGGTTCAGGCGAGGCGGCGGAGCTGGGCGATCTTGGAGTCCGCGCAGTGCGTGTAGAAGTCTGTCAGGGTGTCTTCTTCGTCAGTTCCGGCCTGAGCTCGGACGTGCTGTCCATCATGGAGAATCCGGCGCGCCTGCTGGTCTTTCCTGCTGCTCCTCGGGGTGCGAGGGCTGCCCGCGCTGCTGGTCTACCGGAAGACCCTCCCCCGCTCGGCAGCGTGTGCAAATGGTGTTCCTGACCGCAACATCGCTCCCGATGCCGGTGGCATTATCCGTGATCGGGGTGGACTCCGGTGTGATGCTGCCGGAAACGCGGCGGCACTGGTCGGCGCCGGTGTCCTATCCGTTGCCCTTTTCCCGTCGATCGCCACCCGCCTGCGTCGCCTCGCACGCACGGAGCCCAAAGGTCCCGAGCCGTGACTTCGTCAGCGAGCCTTCGAGATGGATCTGCGCGCGGCACTTAGGCCAGACCGTTCCACTCGCCATGCCGCAGTGGCGGGTCGGGAATCCGACCGGGCCGCGACAGGTCACCTCCTCTCGCTGTACACGAGGACAGCACCGGTGGGACGCCGCGTGTCGGACGCGGCCGAATTGGACTCCATCATCGTCGCGGTGCGACGCTGAGCGCGTAGTTCAACCACTTCGCGACGATTGATGATCGGCCGGGGACGCAGGAACCGGACTGGAGTGCGGACGATGGCACGATCGAGGACTGAGTTCGGCCGACATTGTGAACGAGATGAGCGCGGTTCACGCCGAGGTAGCGCTCGGTTTGCACCTCTGGTGGGGTTGTCGATCGTTCTGCTGCTCGGCGGGTGTTCGACGTCGGGGCCGGGGGAATCCGTCGACAGCCACGGCCCCGCGACTGCGACGACGTCGGCGGCAGCGTACAGCGATTACGCCGGACTGGTCGACATCGGCGGTGGCCGGAAGATCTTCCTCGAATGTCGTGGAATCGGAACGCCGACGGTCGTGCTGATCGGCGGAAAGGGCAGCCCGGCCGACGTCTGGAACTACGTGCTGGATCCGTCCGACGCGATCCGCAAGGACCCGTATGACCAGCTGTCGGGCGGCAAGGGAACCCTGGTTGCGAGCCCGTCGGCCGTGCTGCCGTCGGTGGCCGGATTCACCCGAGTGTGCGCTTACGATCGGCCCGGCACCAGCGAACCCGGGCCCGAGCAGTCCACTCCGCGACCGCAGCCGCATACCGTGGACCTCGACGTGTCCGACCTGCACGCGCTACTCCAGGCGGCCGAAGAGGCGGCGCCATACGTGCTCGTCGCGCACTCCTACGGCGGGTTGGTCGCGGAGCTTTACGCCACCACCTATCCAAAGGACACCGCCGGTCTGGTCATGGTCGACGCCGCGACGTCCCGGTACCGGGAAGCGATGACTCCCGAGACCGTCGCGGCCTGGGACGCGTTGCACCGGCCTACCCTGCCAGAGGGCATTGAGATCAGCGACGCGTTCGACCGGATCGACGCCGCCGACGCGCTCCCGGAGGTGCCGGCGGTTGTGTTGAGCGCTGACAAACCGCTGCCGCCCACCCTGATACCGCCGGAGATTCCGGACTTCACTGCCATCTGGGGCCACGCCCAGGCGCTGGGCGCCGCCTATCTGCACGCGCCACAGGTGACCGAGACAGACAGTGGTCACGTGATGTCCGCCTACTCACCGGAACTGGTCGTCGACGCCATCCGGGACATCGTCGATGCCGACCGAACGGCGGGATCCCGCACGACCGGCCCCTGACCCTCCAAGGTCGGCCACCACGTTTCAAGCTGTTCAAGATATCGGCGGCTCCCCGGCCGCCACCCTTCGCCGGACGATTCGCCGTCGCTCATGACGCCGGAATACGCCGCGTCCCGCACGGCGGTGAGGGCGCCAGCCCCGCACAGCGTGCGCAGCGGCGTCGGAGACCTGCATATCGGTCTTCTTGGAGCCCCCCGTCATTCACGCGACCGAGAGGGGTATTAACGATCAACGTGATCCGTGCGGTTCGATCGTCGGACGCTCGGTATTCTGCCGAAGTGGGACGACCGTTTCGTCTGCCTAGATACACTTACACTTGAGACCCTAGTCAGAACCTGCACCACAGATCCCTCAAGTCCTTCGGGACCTGACTCGCGTGCGGGCCTGGTGACGGCGTTCTTCGCCTGGTCAAATGTGTGCACGAGCCGGTGCCATCATGCGGTCGCGGATGGCGACCGCATCTGCGCGCCAGGCGGGTATCCAAATGCATCAACAGTAAAGCCAGTGCTCCTGCACAGCGTCAGGTGAAACCGAATGGCGCACGACCTGCGAGTGTGGACGTCCGCCGCGCCGAGCCTAGGGCCTACGGGCTGTCCACGTCGCTCGCAGGGTCGCCAGGTCGGCGAGTTGGTGGCTGTACTCGCTCGTGACGGCAAGCATTTCGAAGCCTGCCTCCGCGAGCGCGGTCCGAACCTGCTGGTCGGTGAAGAAGTACTGGCGGTGGTGCTCGGTGAAGGTGTCACCATCGGCCGTTCGCGTGACGTCGATCCTTGTGTCGCATCTACGTGCACGGACATCCACCTCGCTGGCGATGGAGAATTCATGACCGTCCGAGTTGCCATCAACAACTGGGTTGGCCAGGGCAAAGTTCATCATCGCGTCGGTGTGCAGGTCGAACACGAGCCAGCCGCCGCTACGGAGTCGCCGGGATACAGCGTCCAGCGTCGCGTACAACTGTGCTGGGGTGAGGTAGTTCAACCCGTCGAATGTGGAAATCGCTGCGTCGAAGGTGCCATCGACCTTCAGGTTGGGAAGCGTCTGGTGCACCAGGAGCGTCTTCGGACCCAGGAGTCGTCGGGCTCGGGACAGCATCATGGCGGAGCCGTCCACACCGACGACGCGATAGCCGCGAGCAACGAGCTCCTGGGCCATCAGGCCGGTGCCGCAGCACACGTCCATGACGGCGTGTACACCGGCCTCGTCCGTCTGCCAGAGCTCGTGCAGGAACGAGGCCCACCGGTCATAACAGGGATCCACGACGATCTCGTCGTAGATCCCCGCCAGCCGTGAATACGCCTCAACGACAGTCACGGGAACGCCGGCGCAAGCCGGTCAGATGCCGAGGATCTTGGCCTTGGCAGCCGTGAACTCCTCGTCGGAGATCACACCCTGGGTATGCAGCTGCGCCAACTCCTGCAGCTTGGCGTACGACTCGTCCTGCGGTGGAGCCGGCGCAGGCGCAGGCGGCGGGGCCTGCTGAGGTGGCGCCTGCTCCTCTTCAGCCGGCTGGTCATACTTGCGGGCCTGACGGCGCGCGACACGACCCGATACCGCCGTGGCCGTGCCAGCCACCACGGCCGTCCTAGCCGCCATGCGTAGGAGTCCCATCTGGATGCCTCTCTAATCGTGGATAGCTGACGTTCAGCTCTCGCTGAGAACGGCCTCAGCGACGTCTGCCGGAATACGGATCTGGTCGATCATGACGGCGTCAGCCGCCTGCAGCGCATCGACCATCTTGGCGGCCCAGACGTTCTCGAACGCGATCAGCAGCGTTGAACTATTCGGCGGAAGGTCCTCGCTCACCTCTTCCGCGTCCTCTGGACCGAGCGCACCTGGTCTGGCAACCTCGATACCGAGGAAGCCTGGACCCGCCTCGGCGTCTAGGTCCGACGCCTCAATCGTGGTGACGATGCCTTCCGCGTCCTTCATCACAAACAGAAGGTCGATCACGCGGATCGTGCCACTGTCGACCAGCTCCATCAAGGTCGGGGCTATCCGACCCGTGAACCTGTTCCCCGGAAATCCGATGATGACCACATCGACAGGGCCGACGGCCATGGTGCCTCCTCGTCGTAGTCGTCCACTGGATCCAGGCTCACCGCCCGGCCCGCCTAGCAAGCTATCAGCGGTGTAGTCCTTCCGTCGCCGCTGAAGCTGGCCGGGTGGCCCGGGCCAGTCGTGATCATCACGAGTCCCCGCCGACCACGCGGTTCCTGCTGAAGCATCTGACTGGCGGTCAGCGCCTCGCACGAGCAACTTGAACCCTGTCAAGATGCACCCATGGTCTCCTGGTGCGCACCATTCCCGCGGTGGAGGCTGTGGCGCGCCTAGGTCCGGCTGGCGGGTGCCGCCACCCGCCAGACTGACCGACTGATCTGCGCCCCGTCGACCAAGTCCTGATGCTCCGCGAGCCCCCAGCGATTTTTCGACCGATACACCTGGTTCAACCACATCGCGATGCACGGTTACTCCAGCGTGGGGTCGGAGGCGGACACCGTTGCGTTCTTCCCGGGTTATCCGCTCGCATCCAGGCTGGTGGCCGTGGCTGTCGGAGCCGGATCGCTGGAAGTTGAAGCGGTCGGTTTCGCTATGTGGCTGGTCTCTGCCCTCGCGTCGTGGACGGCGGCGGTTCTGCTGTGGCGATTGGCCAGTGTCGACTTCGGCCGGGCAGTGGCCGCTCGCGCGAGTCTGTTGCTGTTCTTCGGGCCGTACGCACTGTTTCTTGTTGCCTCGTACTCCGAGGCGCTGTACTTGGCTGTCGCGATCGCGGCGTGGTGGTTCGCCTCCCGAGAACGTTACTGGGCGGCAGGCATCCTGGGCGCGCTGGCCTCGCTGACCCGGGTGAGTGGACTGTTCTTGGCCGCGGGGCTCCTAGTCATGTATGTGGTGCAGCGGCGCCAGCACCGTCGGCCCGTAGTGTCGGCTGGACTCGTCGGTGTCAGCCTCAGTTGGTTGGGCGGCCTGTGCTATTTGGCGTATGCCGGAATCATCATGGCCTCGTTCTCCGGCTGGTTCCTTGTGCAGGCCAGGACCTGGAACCGGCACCTGACATGGCCCTGGCAGTCGATTCTAAGTCAGGGCGGCCGGATGCTGCACGACGTGTCGCCGGAGCGTCAGCAGCAGGCCTGGTTGGAAATGGGCATGGCCATTATCTGTGTTGCCTGCCTGATTGCCTTCGTGGTACTTCGAATGTGGCCCGAGGTCGTCTACGTTGGATTGTCCCTGGCGGCGCTGATGACGAGCACTGCTTACGAGTCGCTGGCCCCGGAATAGTCTGACCCTGTTCCCGATCTTCGTTTTGATCGCCCGTATCCCGTTACGTGGACGGACCAAGGCGGTGCTGCCCCTGGTTCTGTTGTTCGGCGTCGTTGTGCTTGTCTTCAACATTACCCAGTTTGTGCGAGGCCGCTGGGCCGACTGACTGAACCGCCCCGGGATATGTCCACTCCAGTCCTTGCGAACGTTTGGGGTCATGCCAGCAGAGCAAGCCGATGTCGACCGTGATCAGATCGATGCGGCTGAGTCGGCGGATGGCCTTGGTGATGCAGTCGTCGGCGCGGTGCCGGCGGACCAGGGCGCCAGTTCTTCGATGCTGAGCCAGGCGACGGTGCGGCCGGTGTCGATGGCGAGCTGGCCGAGCGCTTCGCAGAAGTGGATTCCCGGTGCTGGACGACCCGCAGACGCAGAGGTCTCGTATCGGTCCACCCATTCCAGGGTGCGCAGCGCCTGCTGGATGGGAACGGGATGGCGCAGCGGGGTTTCGTCACACACGTGGAAAGTTCTGCCGGCCGAGAAGTTGGCCTTCGGCGGCGCATGCGCAGCTTGGCGTGGTCGCGGCCGGTGATCTCCTCGGTGAGCAGCACGCGGAGCAGTTCAGCCGGGTCCACCGTTGCGCGCGGGCGGGCGGGCACCACGTCCAGCGCGGCGGCGCGCAGGTTGGGAAGGCGCAGCCGACGGGTCAATGCGACGACGTGGTCCAGCGCCTGGGTGGAGGGTCCGATCACGGCGGGCCCGACCGACACCGGTGGTTTCCTGGCGGCGGTCGTCATCGGTTCCCGGCAGGTGGACTGACGAACCCGGCCCAGCCGGAGGTGCCAGGCTGCAGGCTGTGCGCCTCGCTCGCCCGGGTCGGTTCGCACGGCCGGGCCGCTGCTGCTGGTGGGTCAGGATCACGGCCAGGTCGGTGTCGCCGAACCGGCCGGCGACCGCGGCAGTGCCGAGTGTCTAGTCGACCGGGGCAGCGCCGTGCAGCTTCCTGCACACTGCACCCTCACTGAACCAATTCACGCCGAACAGCGATGCTGCCGCATGACCGCCGATGACTCCAACACCCAGGCCTCGACGCGGTATGCCCAGTCACAATCGTCCCCAGGCTCAGTGGCCATCAGCGAGCGACAGGAAGGATTGTGCACGCGACGAATCCGTGCAGTAAGCGTGCAGTGCTCGATCACGGCATAGGCCGAGCTTGATCGAGGTTGCCCCTGACCTGCAAAGAAGCTCCCCCGGTTGGACTCGAACCAACAACCGTCCGATTAACAGTCGGATGCTCTGCCAATTGAGCTACGGAGGACCGACGCCCGCGGCGAGGCGCGAGTGCCGGACCAGGATAGCCCAACGTCGCGGCCTGCTCGGCGGTCCGCGGCGTCGCGGCCGGTCGGGTTCGGGTCGGGCGGGAGCTCAAACCGGTGGCATGGACCTGAGGGCCGCGGGGTATAGGGAAGACTGAACGCTGGTCCCCGCCCGACGGGGAGTCACGGCAGGAGGATGTCGCCCATGTTCCGCATCGCCATCGGGGTTGCCATCGGCTACGTGCTGGGGTCGCGCGCCGGCCGTGAGCGCTATGAGCAGATCAAGCGCCTGACCCTCAAGGTGGCGGATCACCCCGCGGTGCAGGGCGCCGCCGGCTTCGTGCAGGCGAAGGTCTCCCAGGTCACGGGTAAGGGCTCCGGCCGCTGACCGGTGCCACCGAATGCACCCGCGCGAACCCTGCCTGATCGCCGCCTCGCGGGGCACGCACGGCGCTAGTCCTCGATCTGCGCCCGCGACTTCTTCGACCGCTTGACCTCGACGCCGCCCATCAGCGCCAGGCCGTTGATCCGGACCACGGGGGCGCCGGGTGGGCCCTCGACCTGGGCGTTGTCCTCGAAGGCGCCCAGCAGCCCCACGCCGGACACGATGACGGTCAGGTCCTCGGGCACCACGATGTCGATCCCGCCCCAGAACGCGACGCAGGTGATCACGGTGCTGCTCTGGGTGAAACGGGCCTGCGTCAGGTCCAGGTCGACGCCGCCCATGATGGCCACCGCGTTGAACTGGGCGGGCACCACCCAGGCGCCTTTGCGGGTGGCGCCCGACATCACCGCGATCGCGACGGAGGACGTCGGATTCCCGCCCACCCGGTCCACCGCACGGCTGGACGGCGCGGGTGCCGGGTGCGGCACCGAGAACGGGCGCGGGACCAGCGCGCTGTGACCCGGAAGGTCCGCCGTCAGCGGCTCCAGCTCGCCCAGCGTCTTGGATGCGTAGGCCGTCATGAGCCGCTCGTGCACCTCGGCGGCCGTCAGCCGGCCCTCCTCCATCGCCTCGTTGAGCACCCGGGCGACGCGCTCACGGTCCGCGTCCGACGCCCGCAATCGACGCGGGTCCTGCATGTCAGCCTCACTCACCCCCAGCACTCTAGCGAGTAGAGACGCGTGCCCTCATCGGGTTTCGGCGCGCCCGTCCGACCGGCACCGCGCTGCTCGGCGTCCCGCGATCGGTCGAGCGAGGTCGGCTCCGAACGGAGCAACCCGGCGCCGGCCGATCGTCCGACTCGACGGGTCAGCGACCGGTCGAGCCGAGCCCCTCCAGCTCGTCCGCCAGGTCGGCGGCCGCGTCCGCGAACCCCGGGGCGGCGGGGTCGGCGCCGGGATCGAGCCGGAGCTGACGCACCGAGCCGTCGCGGCCGGCGATCCGGCGGAGCACCACCCATCCGCCGGCGCCCGGCCAGGACAGGTGGCGGCTGGCGGAGACCGAACCGCGCACCCGTCCGTGCACCGCGTCCGTCAGCGCGCTGCGCCCGGCCAGGGTGAAGTGCCGCTCGGGCCGGTCGGCCAGCGCGACCATCCCGTCGTCCCAGGACCCCACCTGGTCGGCGACGACGATCGACAGCACCTGGCCGTCCAGCCTGGCCTTGGAGATGAGGTGCCAGTCGACGCGCTGGACCGAGTCGCCGTCGGACACCCACAGCCCGAACCGCGTCGCGACCAGCACCGGACCGTCGACGCACTCGGCGACGCCGAGCACCCGCTCGTCCTTGCCGATCGCGCCGGCGACCGGAGCCGGAACGGGACGGCGTCGCCAGCGGTCGAGCACGCTCACGCGTCTCCTCGGGCGCGGTCGGCGAGTGCGCGCCGGTAGGTCGCCACCGCGACCAGGTCGCCGGCCAGCTCCCGCACCCGATCGGCCTCGCCGGCGGCTTCCGCGCGCTGCAGCTGCGACCGGAGGACGCGCTCGTCCGCCGCCGCCACCCGCTCGGCCATCCGGGCGAGGATCGCGCCCGCGTAGCGCTCGTCGACGGCCTCGGCCCGGTGCCTCGGCGGCTCCACGGCAAGCTCGCTGACCAGCGAACGCAGCGGGCCGGCGGGCAGCCCGTCGGCCACCGTCTCCACCCAGGCGACCCGCGAACCGCCGGTCGGCGGCCCGCCGGCGGTCTCCACCGCACCGTGCACCGCCGCGTAGGCGGGCTGGGTGAACGCCTCGGCGCGCACCTGGTCGTACCCGGCCGCCACCAGGTCCGGTTGCTGCAGGACGAGTTTCAACGTCTCACGCTCGGCGAAGCTGCCCCGGTCCTTCGGGTCGGGACGACCGATGGCCGGCGCCGACGCGGCGGCGTCCGTGCGCCCCGATTCGCCCGACCCGGCGGCGTCCTGCGCGGGCGCCGCGGGACGGCCGGGCGCCTCGGGGCGCGCTCGCGGGTCGTGACCCTCCGGCTGGGCGCGGCGATCGGTCCGCGTCTGGGCGTGCCGGTCGGCGGCGAGCTGCCGTTGCACCCGGGAGCGGATCGGCCCGTGCTCGGCCCCGAGCCAGCCGGCGAGCTGGCGGATGTACTCGTCGCGCAGCGTCTCCTCCTTGATCCGCGCGACGAGGGGCACCGTGGCGTTCATCGCCGCCACCCTGCCCTCCGCGGTCTCGAGATCGTGCTGCGCGAGCGAGGTCTGGATGGCGAAGGCGAACAGCGGCCGGCGGGTCTCGACGAGAGCGCGGACGGACTCGTCGCCCTTCGCCTGCCGCAACTCGCAGGGATCCATGCCGTCGGGCGCGATCGCGACCGAGGTGTTCGCGGCGAATCGCTGGTCGGCGTCGAAGGCCTTCAGCGCGGCCTTCTGCCCCGCCGAGTCGCCGTCGAAGGTGTAGACGACCTCGCCACGAATGACCTCGGCGCCGGCGGAGTTCGGCGACGTGTCGAGCAGGTAGCGGCGGAGCACGCTGATGTGCTCCGCCCCGAACGCCGTCCCGCACGACGCGACGGCGGTGGTAACGCCGGCCAGGTGCATGGCCATCACGTCCGTGTAGCCCTCCACGACGACCGCGCGGCGCTGCCGGGCGATGTCGCGCTTGGCCAGGTCGAGCCCGAACAGCACCTGCGACTTGCGGTACAGCGGGGTGTCGGAGGTGTTCAGGTACTTCGCCTCCAGGCGGTCGTCGTCGAACAGCCGGCGCGCGCCGAACCCGACGATGTCGCCCGCGGCGTCCTTGATCGCCCACAGCAGCCGCCGGTGGAACTGGTCGATGGCACCGCGCTGACCCTGCCGGGCGAGCCCGGCGCGGTACAGCTCGTCCAGCGAGAAACCCTGCGCGGTCAACGCTTTGACCAATGCATCCCAGCCGTCGGGGGCGTACCCGCAGCCGAAATGAGCGGCCGCCGCCATGTCGAAGCCCCGGTCCGCGAGGAACCGCCGGGCGGTCGCCGCCCCGTCGGTGCGGAGCTGGCCCGCGTAGAACTCACCCGCCGCCTTGTTGGCGGCGATCAATCGGGACCGGGTGCCACGCTCCGCGTGCGTCGAGCTGCCGCCCTCCATCAGGGTCAGCGTGATGCCCGCCCGGTCGGCCAGCTGCTGCACCGACTCGACGAAGCTGAGGTGCTCGAGCTCGGAGAGGAACGCGAAGACGTCGCCGCCCTTGCCGCAGCCGAAGCAGTGGTAATAGCCGCGGGCGGGGCTGACCTGGAAGGACGGCGTCTTCTCGTCGTGAAAGGGGCACAGGCCCTTCAGGTTTCCGCCGCCGGCCGACCGGAGGGCGACGTACTCGCCGACGACCTGCTCGATGCGGTTGGCATCGCGGACGCGTTCCCGATCCGCTTCAGAGATCCGGCCCGCCACGCAGGCGAGTCTAGTTCCGTCGCCGTCCGGCCCGGGTCATCCGTCCACCGGGGGCGAGCTGCCGGGGACGGCGACGCCGGAGACCCATCGTCGGTGCCGGTTCACCGCCTGCGCGTCGGTCAGCAGCGACACCTGGTCGAGCACGACCCGCAGCCGCTCGGCGTCACCGGCCGCGCCCTCGAAGTCCGCGGCGAACGCCGGATCGAGCGTGGAAGAACCGCGATCGGCCATCGCGGCCACGAGCTCCGCGAGGAGCTCCTGCTCCCGCAGTTGCGCGGCCACCCGGACGGGGTCGTCCATGACGTACCGCACCGCGATCGCCTTCAGCACCGCCACCTCGGCGACCAGCAGCGCCGGCACCCGCAGGTCCGCCGAGTACCGGGTCAGCGGCTCCGGCCCGAAACTCTCCCGGGTGGCGGCGATCGGCCCGCTGGCCAGGCGACCCGTCAGTTCGCTGGTCATCCGCTTGATCGCGGTCCGGCCGCGGGCGCCCGGATCCTGGTCGAGCGCGGCGTCGACGGCCGGCAGGGCCAGCAGATCGGCCAGTACCCGCGCCAGGTCGTCGGGCGATTCGGCGGAGTACGTCGCCGCCCGCTCGGCGATCGCGGCGCGCTCGTGCGGGTCGGCGAGCCGGCGCAGGTCGATCCGGCCCAGCATCACCCCGTCCTCGACGTCGTGCACGGAATAGGCGACGTCGTCCGCCCAATCCATCACCTGCGCCTCCAGGCAGCGCCGGTCCGCGAAGCCGGCGTCCGCGGGGTCCGCGCCGTCCACGAGCGGCAGCCGGATCCACCCGAAGACCTCGGCCTCCGTGGCGTACACGCCGAACTTGCCGCCGGCGGTCGGCCGGGGCCAGGGGTACTTGATCACCGCGTCGAGGGAGGCCCTGGTCAGGTTGAGCCCGGCTGGGCGCCCGTCGGGCGAGATGACCTTCGGTTCGAGCCGGGTGAGCAGCCGCAGATTCTGCGCGTTCGCCTCGAAGCCGCCGGCGGCCGAACCTGCCGCGTCGAGCGCCGCCTCACCGTTGTGCCCGAACGGTGGGTGCCCGATGTCGTGCGCGAGGCCCGCCAGGTCGACGAGATCCGCGTCGCAGCCGAGCTGCTCGCCGATCTCCCGGGCGATCTGCGCGACCTCGAGGGAGTGCGTCAGCCGGGTGCGCGGCACCGCGTCCTCGTCGGGGGCGACGACCTGGGTCTTGCCGGCCAGCCGGCGGAAGGCGCCCGAGTGCAGCACCCGGGCGCGGTCGCGGGTGAACGGCCCGCGGCTGACCGCCGCCCCGACAGCGCCGGGCAGGGCAGCCGACTTGGGGGTTTCACCGACCCAGCGCGCGGCGTCCTCGTCGGTGTATCCGGATGGGGGGTGAACGGCGGGGGCCGCGCTCATCGCGCGTTCACGTGACGGTTCCGCCCACGCCCGACGAACCGCCGGTCAGCCGGTAGAACAGCGTGCCGAGCGTCTCGCGGAGCATGTACGGCAGTGCCACACCGTCCCGCAGGGCCGGACCCTCGCGGACCGACGAGACCTGGACCCGTAGCCCGAGGTCGGTGGCCATCAGGTCCGCCCGCGCGGCGTGCCACGGATCGGTCACCAGCACGACCGACGACAGCCCCCGATCGGCGAGCACCGGCGCGGCCGCACGCAGGCTCGCCAGCGTGTCCCCGCCCTCCGGCACTGCGGTCAGCGCGAACTCGGGGATGCCGGCGGCGGCCAGGTAGTCGCGGCCGGCCTGGCCCTCCGTCGTGCGGTCGGTCGCCTGCCCGCCGCCGACGACCACCACCTGATCGGCGACGCCCTGCCGGAACAGGTCCGCCGCGTGATCGAGACGCGCCTCGAACACCGGGGACGGATCGCCGTCGTACTGCGCGGCACCCAGCACGATGATCGCGTCGGCGCCTCCACGCTGGTCCTCGCCCGCGACCAGCACCGTGCGCCAGCCGGTGCCGGTGATGACCAGCGCGCACACGACTGCGGTGCCGGCGAGGTACCGCAGCACCGTGCGCACCGACACTCCCTACCCCAGCCTGGTCGAGGCGGCGACCGCCGACCCGCCGATCGATCATGCCAGTCGGGCGCTCACGCGACGGCCCGCCACCACCACCGCCCTGACGCCTACTCCGGCAGGGGCGTGTCGCCGATCGGCAGCAGCCCCGACGAGATCAGCTCGACGGTCACGGAGACGGCCACGGCCTGCACCAGCAGCAACCCGATCAGCACCAGCAACTGGACCGCCCCGGCCTGCACCGGCGAGGCGCCCGCGATCAGCACGCCGACGAACGCACCGGGCAGCGTGACCAGACCGACCGTCCTGGTCTGGTCGAGGCCGGGCACGAGGGCGAGCCCGGCCGCGTCCCGGGCGACCAGGCTCACGCCCTGCCGCCGGTTGAAGCCCAGCGAGAGCGCCGCCTCGTAGGTGCCGCGGTGCACGGTCAACTCCTCCGTCGCCCGCCGCCCGGCGATGGACGTCGCGGTCATCGCGCCGCCGATGAGGATGCCCGCGGTGGGCAGGATCGCGACGGGCTCGAACGGCATCGCCGTGCTGAGCAGGATGGCACCGAGCGTGGGCAGCAGGCCGGCGAGGATCGGCGCCGCCGTCCACCACGACCGAAGGCGCAGCGATCCGGTGATGCGGTGGGCGGCGGTGCCTGCCGCGACCGCGACCATCATCAGCAGGAACAGCGCCGTGAGCGGCAGCGACCGGAGCACCACGACGATGACGGCGCTCACGGCAGCGAGTTGCAGCACCGCCCGCACGGCCGCGAGGACCACGTCGCTGGCCCGGCCGACCCGTGCGAGTCCGGTGACCGTGGCCGCGGCGGCCGCAAGCACGACGACCAGCGCGGCCAGGGGCCAGCCCAACGACACTGGATCCATGACCGGCCTCCCGTTCTCATGAACGGGTCGATCAGACCAGGTTCGCGGTCGGCGCAGGGCGGCCGGTCACCAGGCCAAGCCGCCGCCCGTCTGGTACTCGATCACCCGGGTCTCGAAGAGGTTCTTCTCTCGCCGCCAGGATGCGCTGTGCGTTCTTGCACGTTGAGCGTCGCAGGGCAGAGCGCTGTGGCCGCGAATTTCCTTCAGTCCGGGAGGACCGCATAACCACCCCCGAAGCGCCAACCACGACGTTCGATCCGCGCCCGGTGCTCTGCGATCACGCCAGCAGCCACGCTTGGGATACCGGTCCCCACGTCGGGTCGCCAACGCGCGCGCACCAGCAGAAGCGCGCATTGCCGTTCGGTGGGATCGAGGTCGTCGCCGAGACGACAGAAACGCTGCTTGCCATCAACTCGACCCTCGTGGAAGCGACGATCGTGGAGATCGGTCAGCAGTCCGGTATGGACAGCCGCGGTGCCACGGATCTGGACGGCATAGCGGTCGCCATCGAGCGCGGCACCCGCTCGCCGACGCGCTCCGTGCTCAGGCGGCCGACGTCCGCGCCCTGGGCAAGCGCCAGCTGCTCGAGTCCGGCGGCCGCAAGGAGATCGCCATGATGGTGCCTGTCAATATTCATCCATGGTCTCTTGCGGGGAAGATGCCGATGCCACTCAGGGCGACGATCTACAGCTTCGGGGTGGCTTGGGCCAGCTCGGCGACTACCACGACGTTGAAATCGAGGTCGACATCCCCGTCGGTGGCGCAGGTGACTAGAAGCAACGTGCCTGGGCTGCTCTGCTGCATCGACTCCACGCGCCAGGCGTCGCCCTTGGCGACCGTGAATGCGCCCGTGATTGCATACCGCAGGTCGCCCATCTCGGTCTGCACCGACAACGAGCTGCCGTCCAGCGATGTGAATTCCTGCACGACGACATCCGGTTGGGGCTTTCCCTCGCGGTCAGGCAGCGACGGGACGGCTCGCTCCGTCTTGGCACTGGCCACCGCCAGTTCAGCGATGGGATTGCAGACCCGGTATTCGACCGACCATGAGTGGCACAGCAGGTACACCGAGTCGTCCGCGTCCGAACCGGGCAATGACCCGTACTGGGCGTCGTCGACGACGTAGGCGGTCGTCGGGTGTCCCTTGGGTGGTTCGAGGTGAGGTTCGTAGGGCATGACATCGATGTCGAGATTGAGTCCCCCCAGCAGCGGCGAGTCAGCTGACATCGTCAGGGGGCGGCTCACCGGCACGGTTGGGACTGGTATGGACGTGGCCGGATCGGGCTCGGTCGATGCGGTCCCGCGCGTAGGAGTGGGCGGGCTGCTGACGCGCTGGGTGGCGGATGTCGTCGAGCCGGCGGGCGTGGTCGCCCCGGGCATGGTCTCTTTCTCGGCATTCTCGCTGGCGACCGCGACCCAGCGGGCGATCACGACGGCAAGCAGAAGGACGCACACGACGGCGAGGGCGCCGAGAACCCGCCGCTGCGAATCGGATCGATCCTTCGCGATGCTCCTCCAGTTGGTAATCGGATGTCGGACCATCGACGTCGGGCCGGTTCGGACCTCGACGAGTCATCACATCGGATACTACGTCGATAGCCGGGCGCGGAAGCCCCGCACCGATCGGTGAAGGGCTTCCGCGCCTGGTAGCGGGTGGTGCCGTCCTGTTAGTGCTGTCGACGGCGGGTGCGGAGTGCTACGACGCCGAGAGTGCCCGCGACGCCGATCAGGCCGAGTGCTGTGATGGCCAGGCCGGAGACAGAGCCCGGGCCGCTGTCGCCCTCGCCCGTGCCGAAGGAGTCGGGGGTCGGCTTGGGTCCCTTGCCGGGACCGTGCCCGGCGCCGGTGGTGGTCTCGTCAGTGGACCCGCTCGTCGGGTGAGGGGTGGGCGGGTACGAAGTTGTCTCGTGAGTTGACGATCCCGGGCCGCTGGTGGTCTGGCTGGTGTCGGTGGTCGTAGTGGAGGTCGTCTGCGTGGGGGTCGTGCCTGTCGAGGTCGACCCGGACGTCGTCGTTTCCGGCGTTGTAGTGGGCGTGGTCGGCGGCGTCGTCGGCGGCGTCGTCGGCGGGGTCGTGGGCGGGGTGTCGCACGGTCCGTGGGACAGGTTGAACTGGCCGCTCCAGCGGTCATCGATGCTCGCCGTGGCGGAAACGACGGCGCTGACGGGGTCTATGTTCTCCGTCGTGGTGTAGTGCGCGACGCCACCGGTCACCCGTTCGAGGGGAACGTCGGCTTCATCGCCGTTAGCCCAAGTCACGTGGATCGAAGCCGGTGCTGCATAGGCTTCACTATCCACCTGCGTGATGACGAAGTGCCATTCCGCCGCATTGCACTCGTGGTCGGTCAGGCCCTGGGCGCTGATTGTCTGCTGGAGCGCTGCCGCACGCAACTGGCTAGGGGCCGCGGTCGACTGACCGATGCTGACGCCGAGCAGCAGGGTGAGCACGGATACCAGAAGTCCGAATGCCGGCAGCACGCGCCGCGCCGGGCGTGGCCCTGAAAGACGCGGAACACTACGAGAATTCATTCGAGTTCCTCCTTCGCCGAGCGATGGCACGTCGGCATGCTGCAGTTTCAGGCCCGTGCTAGAGGACCCGTGATCGAGGGTGGTGTGCAATTGACAGGGCCTCGATCACGTCCTCTTCCATCCAGAACCACAACGCGAGAGCGCGGAGGCTTGGGCCACCGCAGGACCAGAGCGAAACGCAAACTAACACGCTCAGGGCCACACCAGATCGACGGACACGCGGTCAAGCAGCTGTTTTCTGCATTTCGCGGCGTCTTTCCCAGTGGTAGCGACGATAAAGTTCTGTTGGGGGTAATGACGCCCTGCTCGGCATGCGGCGGGCGACCGCCCGCTGCCAGGCGCAGCTCGCGTCCGTCGGCATCGACCCGAACGAGCTACGCCGGTCCCGTTGACGCGGCGGAGGGACGGGTCGCGCAGGTGCTGGTCACGTCGCGATCATCCCACCCGGACCGGCCGAGCCGACGGACGCGGACGTGATGGAGTTCGTCGCGCTGCGGGACGCCGGCTGGGCGGTGCGGAACATCGCCGACCGCACACAGTGGGAGACTCCGGGCGATCACGGCAGCGCTGGACGGCAACCTGAAGGGCACGCCGGATTCTTGGTAAGAGTCGGCGCACAGGTCAGGGACTGTCTGTGCCGCGGCGGATGCTCACGGCGTGACCGATGCACCGCACGCCGGGGATCGCAGCGCCGCCGAGCACCGGCCGACCCGCGATCCCCGATCACCCGACCCACGACCGGGTCTGTGCGGGCGCCGTCGACATCGACGACGGAGAACGCCGCGATCCCTTGCGGAGCGGCCTGCGCGGCTGTGGTGCCGAACGCGCGGTCCGCGCGGGCCCTGCGATGCTCCTCGCGTAGAGGATGTAGGCGCGCGCGACGGCGGCGTGACCGTCCCGCATGAGTGCGAGCTCGACCTGGTCCTGCACCTCCTCCAGGTCCACCGGCCGGCCGGGGGCGGGGTCGGAGCCGTACCGCCTGCGGAGCGTGCCGACCACCGCGTCCGTGAGATCGACGACCAACGCCCGGAGCCGCGACGACCGGCCCGCGGTCTCGCCCTCGACGGCGAGGAACGCCTTGGTGATGGCGACGGAGATCCGTCCCGGGTCGAACTCGGCGATGCTGCCGTCGCGGCGCAGCACGCTCATCCCGGCAGCCGGAGCGGCTGCCGCGGGCGGGTCGGCCGGCGACGGGTCGGTGGTGGTCGTGTTGGTGTCGATCAGCGTCATGCTCTCTCCTCGCGAGCTCGAGCCGTCGCGGCACCGGGCACGGGGTCGATGCAGACAACGGGAGGCGGGCAGCCGCCACCCACGCCGCACCGACCCGCCCTCGGGGTCGCGCAACCGACGTGGCCCGGGGTCGGGCACGCCGCAGAAGGCAGGTCTTCGGACTCGTGGGCACGGGCGGTCGACGGGTGACCGCTGTCCTACTGGCCGTCGCTTCCCGGACGCGTGCGCGTCCAGTGCTGCCGCGCCGGATCCACTCGATCCGACGGGACGGCTGTCGTTCCCACTCACCGCTGCGGGGCAGTCCCGGATTCGCACCGGATTCCCTGTCACCTCCCCCGAGTCGGGTCCGACCCGGAGGAACCTTCGGCGTGATGGACCGTACATCTGGTAGCGGTTCGATGCGGGGACCACAAGATGTCGTGTCGCGCGGGTCGCCAACGCCGGCGGACACGCCGCTCCGGCGGTTCCCACGGGACTGTCACCGACGGCTTGTACCGTGCGGGAGTGAATCCGAGGGGTCCCGGCGGGCGACGGCTGCGCACCGGATGGGTCTTCGCCGCCGGAGCCGCCATGCTGGTACTCGGCGGTTGCTCCTCGTCGGTCGGGGGGTCGCCCAGCCCCGGCCCTGTTCCGACGTCGCCGGCCTCGACGGCGCCGAGCACGATCGCCGGGGAGACCGGCCCGCCGACCGGCATCACCCAGCCGACGCAGCCGTCGGAGCCGACGGCGGCGAGCCCGTCGAGCGCCCCGTCGACGGCCGCCATCGTGGGCGACGACGGCTCGGACGGCACGATCGGCCGCGCGGGCATCGGCGATCCGTACTACCCGACGGCCGGCAACGGTGGATACCAGGTCGACGCCTACGACATCGACCTCTTCTACGACCCGGCCGGCAACACCCTGCAGAGCACCGCGACCGTGACGGGATCGGTCACCTCCGACGACGGCCTGACGCAGTACAACCTCGACCTGCAGGAGCCTCTCGTCGTCAGCGCGGTCACGGTGAACGGCGCGCCGGCGGAGTACACCCGCGACGGCGCCGAGCTGGTGATCACGGCGCCGGACCTGGTGCCGGCCGGCGGCGCGCTCGTCACGGTCGTCGAGTACGCCGGGTCCCCCGAGGCCATCGCCGGCGGCACTGTCGGCTCGATCGACGGCGGCTGGTACCGCACCCAGTCGGGGGGTGCACTCGCGCTGGGACAGCCGTTCTCGGCGTCGTCGTGGTACCCGGTCAACGAGCATCCCGCGGACATCGCGACTTTCGCCGTCACCGCGACGGTTCCCGATGGCTGGCAGGTGATCTCGAACGGCCTCCAGGTCACCGAGGGTCTGGCACCGCCCGCCGCGGGCAACTCCGTGTTCCGCTGGGAGCTGTCGCGTCCGGTCGCCAGTTACCTGACCATGATCTACATCGACACCTTCACCGTCGTGCAGGACGAGCTCGACGACGGAACCCCGATCGTCTCCGCGATCGGGCCGGCCGCCGCGGACGACCCGCCGCCGGTCGAGGACACCAAGCGGGTGATCGAGGTGCTCACCGACTGGTACGGCCCGTACCCGTTCGATGCCGCCGGCGGTGTCTACACGGGCGAGGATCTCGGGTTCGCACTGGAAACCGCGACCCGCCCGACGTACGGCAACGCCAACCTGCGGCTGCTCGTGCACGAGCTCGCACATCAGTGGTTCGGCGACGCGGTCACGATCGACCGCTGGTCCGACATCTGCATGAACGAGTGCTTCGCGTCCTACGCCGAGTGGATGTGGGCGGAGGACGCCGACGACGCCGATCTCGACGCGGCCTGGCAGTCGGTGATGGCGGAGCAGGTCGGCCGGCCCGCCTACTGGGCCTCGCCGCTCGTCGACATGGGTGCCGGGAACGAATTCACCCGCGTGTACGACCGGGGACCCGTCGCGCTGCACGCGCTGCGCAACGAGATCGGCGACGACGAGTTCTTCCAGCTGCTCAAGGAGTGGATCGCCACCTTCGACGGCAAGGTCGCCTCGTTCGACGAGTTCTCCGCACTCGCGTCGACAGCCGCCGGGCGCGACCTGACCCCGTTCATCGACGCCTGGTTCCGGGGGACGACGGTGCCGCCCGAGGAATTCCGCTACCCCGGCGATCTCGGCTGACCCGGCTGATCCGCCCGCCGTGACGGCAGCGGCCGGGCGGCGCCGCACCGCGCGGACGATTGCCGACCAGCGCCGAACCGTTCCGGCGACGTGCGCGTACTCCTGCACGGCGGACAGCAGTGTCCGCCCTCGATCGACCAACCCAGGAGCGGACATTCCCATGACGACTGCGCGAACCGCCGGCACCGCGGCACGCTCGACCAGAACGGCGGTGCGGAGCATCTCGGGTGCCGCACCCTCCCCCACCGCCACGTCGCCCGGTGTCGGTGGCGCGCCGTTCGATCCGTCCTTCGGCAACGGCGGCATCGCGCGGCACCCCGTCCGGGGGCGGGTCGTCGACATGGTCGCCCTGCCGTCGGGCGGGCTCGTCGTGCTGACCGACGCGGTCGCCGCGACGATGACGATCACCGGGCTGCTGGCCGACGGCCGGCTGGACCCCTCCTTCGGCACCGGCGGCGTCACGCGCGTCGGCGGCTTCGACCAGCCGGTCTTCGCCCGCGCCATGACCGTCCAGGCCGACGGCCGGATCCTGGCCGCAGGCATCGCCGCGCCCCCCGGCCCGCGACGCATCGCGATCACCCGGCTCACGTCTGACGGTCGGATCGACCCGTCGTTCAGCGGCGACGGCCTGCTTACCCTGACGTTCCCGGACGCCGACAACGCCCTCGACGTGGCGGCGGTGGTGACGCAGCCGGACGGCCGCATCGTCGTCGTCGGTACCGCGATCGCTCGGCCGACCTCGCCCGGTCGGCTCGTCGCCGCGCGGTTCCGGCCCGACGGCTCGCTCGATCTGTCCTACGGCGTCGTCGGCCGGGCCGACATCACCCTGCCCGGAGCGCTCGCCCGGACGACGGCCGCCGCGCTCGACGCCGCCGGCAACCTCCTCGTCGGCGGCCACACCTTCATGGCGGACACCGAGTCCGACATGCTCGCCGTTCGCGT
This sequence comes from uncultured Actinomycetota bacterium, assembly GCA_963844455.1. Lineage (GTDB taxonomy): Bacteria > Actinomycetota > Actinomycetes > Mycobacteriales > Nakamurellaceae > Nakamurella. Next base: position 488,115 of record CAWJOH010000013.1, on the reverse strand, counting down.
GCGCCCGGACGGATCCCCCGACCCCGGCTTCGGCGTCGGCGGCCTGGTCATCACCGATTTCGGGGTCGGCAACGACAGCACGTCCGGCGTGGTGATCCAGCCGGACGGGCGGATCGTGCTGGCCGGCACCACCCAGACCGGGCCGATGAGCAGCCGCGCGGCGGCCCTCCGGCTGCTTCAGGACGGTTCGCTGGATCCCGACTTCGGCACCGGCGGCCGGGTCTCCTTCGACGTCGGCCTCGCACCCGGCGTGCGCGTCGGCCGTGCCGTCGCCCTGATGCCGGACGGCCGATTCTTCGTCGCCGGCACCGCGGACGAATCCGACAGCGAGATCGCGAGGCCGTTCGTCGGCGTGCTGACCGCGGCGGGCGTTCCCGACGGACGGTTCGACGCGGGCGACGGGATCGTCCTGCCGCACCTCGTGGGCGAGACCGGGGAGACCGGCGGCGCGGTCGCGGTGCAGGCGGACGGCCGGCCCGTCGCCGCGTTCGGAGCGGATCCCACGAAGCGCCTCGCGGTGTTGCGCTTCCTGCCGACCACCGAGACCGCCGAGCTCTCGCTGACGCTCGGGGCGGACACCTTCTCCGCCGGCCCGGGGCCGCTCGCCTTCGTCGCGACCGTGCGCAATGCCGGACCGCTTGCGGCGCACGGCGTGCGGCTGCGCATCCGGGCGTCGAAGGCGATCAGCGTGCCGGAACCGACGCAGGGCGCGGCCGTGCTCGACGGGACCCGGGTCGGGGCCACCTGCGAGCTGAAGACGGTCCCCGCCGGCGGCGAGGTGACGGTGACCTTCCGGACGACCGTCACCGGATTCGAGGGCGCGATCGACGTGAACGCCGTGCTGACCGCCGCCACCCCGGACCGGGACGGCAGCGACAACGACCGCAGCGTGCAGGTGCTGACCAGCCCGTTGGCCACCCAGTAGCGCCGGGACGCGGAGGCGCCGGGACGCGCCCGGCGCAACGGCTCAGGCGCCGATCAGCCGCCCGGCGAGGTAGTCCTGCACCTGGTCCAGCGCCACCCGGTCCTGGCCCATCGTGTCCCGGTCGCGGATCGTCACGGCCTGGTCGTCCTGCGTCTCGAAGTCGACCGTCAGGCAGTACGGGGTGCCGATCTCGTCCTGCCGGCGGTAACGGCGGCCGATCTGTCCCGCGTCGTCGAACTCGACGTTCCAGCTGCGCCGCAACGACGCCGCCAGGTCGCGGGCGACGGGCGACAGGTCGGCGTTGCGGGACAGCGGCAGGACCGCCGCCTTGACCGGCGCGAGCCGCGGGTCGAGCCGCAGCACGACCCGCTTGTCCATGCCGCCCTTGGTGTTCGGCGCCTCGTCCTCCGCGTAGCCCTCGAGCAGGAACGCGATCATCGACCGGTTGACGCCCGCGGCCGGCTCGATCACGTACGGGGTCCAACGCTCGCCGGTCTCCTGGTCGAAGTACGACAGGTCGACGCCGGAGTGCTCGGAGTGGGTGGTGAGGTCGAAGTTTGTGCGGTTCGCGACGCCCTCCAGCTCGCCCCATTCGCTGCCGGCGAAGTGGAAGCGGTACTCGATGTCGACGGTCCGCTTGGAATAGTGGGAGAGCTTCTCCTTGGGGTGCTCGTACAGCCGCAGGTTGTCCCGGGCGATCCCGAGGTCGGTGTACCAGTCGGTGCGGGTGTCGATCCAGTACTGGTGCCACTCCTCGTCGCTGCCGGGCTTGACGAAGAACTCCATCTCCATCTGCTCGAACTCGCGGGTTCGGAAGATGAAGTTGCCCGGCGTGATCTCGTTCCGGAACGACTTGCCGATCTGCCCGATGCCGAACGGCGGCTTCTTGCGCGAGGATGCGGCGACGTTGTTGTAGTTGACGAAGATGCCCTGGGCGGTCTCGGGCCGCAGGTAGTGCAGGCCCGCCTCGTCCTCCACCGGCCCGAGAAAGGTCTTGAGCAGGCCGTTGAACTCGCGCGGTTCCGTCCACTGGCCGCGGGTGCCGCAGTTCGGGCACGCGATGTCGGCGAGCCCGTGCTCCGGCTCGCGACCCTTCCTCTCGGCGTACTCCTCCTCGAGATGGTCTGCCCGGAAACGCTTGTGGCAGGACAGACACTCGACGAGGGGGTCGACGAAGGCGGTCACGTGTCCCGAGGCCACCCAGACCTGGCGGGGCAGGATGACCGCCGAGTCGAGGCCGACGATGTCGTCACGGGAGCGGACCATGGCGTTCCACCACTGCCGCTTGATGTTCTCCTTGAGCTCGACGCCGTGCGGGCCGTAGTCCCAGGCGGACCGGCTCCCGCCGTAGATCTCCCCGCTCTGGAAGACGAAGCCCCGCCGCTTGGCGAGGGACACGACGGCGTCGATGCGATCGGCGGCCACGCGGTACTCCTGCACGTCAGGCCTGACCGCGTGGGTTCACGGCCGGGCGTCGTCCCGGTGCTGGTGACGCCGGGTGAGGTCAACAGCCGTCGAGCCTAATGACTCCCGGCGGCGAGCCGGACCAGCCGCGGCCGGCGCATCGCCCGCCCGGAGCCCTCCGCGGCGGCGGCGCCGCGGGTCAACGGCCCGGATCGGGCACGGTGACATCCAGCTGCCGGAGCGCGCCGCCGTCCGCAGCGGCCAGCACCTCGTACACCCCCGAGGTTCCGCCCCCAGCGGCGGACAGCCACGGGATGACGGCCGAGCGCACCTCGAACGGCGACATCGCGCGGCGGCAGGCGGCGGCGCTGTCGTACTCGGCGACCAGCACCAGCCGGTCGCGCGCCTCGGTCGACCTGGCCCAGCGCAGCCGTCGCGTGTCCGGTTGGGCGGCGAGGAGCTCCACGGGTTCCATCGCGGCCGCGAGGCCGTCCTCCGGACCGGCGCCTGGTTCGAGGTCGACATGCGCGATCAGCAGGAACATCGGCCCATCCTCGCGCGCGACCGATTGGTCACGCCTTCCGGCCGGGCGGGACCGGGCGCACCGGCCCGCGACCGGTCCCGGCCGCGCCGGCGACGTGCACCGAGGAGCCCTGCCGGGTGCGGCGCACCAGCACCTGGGTCGGGATCCGCTGGCGCAGTTCCTCGACGTGTGAGACGACGCCGACCACCCGGCCGCCGGCGCGCAGCTCGTCCAGCGTGTCCATCACGGTGTCCAGCGCCTCGGGGTCGAGACTGCCGAAACCCTCGTCCACGAAGAGCGTGTCGAGCAGTCGGCCGCCGGACTCGGCGGCGACCACGTCGGCCAGCCCGAGCGCGAGCGCGAGGGAGGCGAGGAACGATTCGCCGCCGGACAGGGTCTTGGTGGGGCGGACGAGCCCGGACCAGCGCATCGAGGATGTCCAGGCCGAGGCCGCCGGCGCGGCCGCGCGACTCGCGCTCGGCGGAGGGCACGAAGGCGTAGCGGGAGGCGGTCATCCGCTCCAGCCGGTGGCTGGCCGCGACGGCCACCTGGGCGAGCCGGGCGGCCAGCACGTAGGTGCGCAGGGACATCCCCATGGCGTTCTGGCCGCGCCCGTTCAGGACGTCGGACAGTGCCGCGAGCTCGGCCTCCTCGGCGGCGAGGGGCAGGCGGCGATCGCGCGCCGAGCGGAGGGCGGCCATCGCATCGGCCACCCGGAGCCGGCGCCGGTGGGCGGCGTGCGCGACGCCGATCGCCCGTTCCGCCCGCTCGGCCGCCGCGGCCGCCTCCGCCTCGGTGGCCGCGAGCGGCACGTCCTCGCCCGGGTCGAGGCCGACGAGATCCGGATCGGCGAGCCGCTCGGTGACCGCCGCCAGCGCGTCGCCCGCCTCCCGGAGCTCGTCTGCGGCGAGTTCGGCATCGACGGCGGCCGCGGCCAGCGCGTCCCGCATGTCGGGAAACCCGGCCGCGACGGCCGCGTCGCGGGCCCGGCGCCGCGCGCGATCGGCGTCGTCCCGGGCGGCTGCCAGCCTGTCCGAGGTGGCCGCGCACTCCTCCCACGCGACCGCGCGGTCGAGCAGAAAGGCGCGCCGGTCGACCACCGAGGCGTGGCTGCCCCGGGCGGCGGCGAGCCGGCCCGCCCGGCGCTCCACCGCGGCCGCGAGCTGCCCGACATCGGCCTCGGCCGCCACCAGCTGATGGGCGAGGTCGTCACGCTGCAGGGACAGCTCGAACTGGCGCTTGCCGGCCGCATCCCGCCGGCCGAGGACCGAGTCGAAGGAGCGAGCCAGCTTGGACAGGCGATCGCGCGCCGTCGCCGCCTGCCGCTGCGCGAGCGCCGCCGCGTCGGCGGCGAGCCCGTCGGCGATCGACAGCGCGCGTTCGAGCTCCGCCTCGGCGCCCGCCCGCTCGACGGCGGCGGTCTCCCGCGACACGGCCGCCGCGGCCTCCAGCCGGCGCGCGGTGTCGATGCGATCGGCGTCCACCGCGGCATCCACGGCCGCCGCCGGGTGCGGGTGTTCCGCCGCACCGCAGACCGGACAGGGGCCACCGTCCGCGAGCCCGCCGGCCAGCTCGGCGGCCATCCCCGCGATCCGCTGTTCGACCAGCCGCTGCCGCGCGTCGACCGCCGCCTGGTGCGCCGCCGTCGCGCCCTGTGCCGCGGCCACCAACTCCCCGACCCGACGGCGCAATCCGGGCACGGCCGCGGCCGCGGCCGCCCTGCCCTTGGCCGCGTCGTACTCGGCTCGGGCACCTGGCAGCCTGTCCCGCGCCGACCGCGCCTCGATCACCCGGCGCTCGAGGTCGTCGATCAGCTCCGGCAGGCCGGCCAGCTGCTGCTCGGCGTCGGCCGCCGCCTCCTCGATCCGGTGGTGCCGGGCGCGGGCGACGGCGAGGGCCGCCAGGTCGCGCTCCTGCTCCGCGGCGAGGTCGGCGAGCGGCGTGAGAGATCCGGCGAGCTCGCGGTCGGCCGCCGCCTTCGCGCGGGCCGCGCCGGCGTCGGGCACCTCGTCCCACAGGGTGAGTTCGGCGCCCACCGACTCCCCGTCCCCGTCGAACCGGGCGATCTCGGCAGCCGCCCGGTCGCGCTCCACCCGCGCCCGCTCAGATCGGGCGCGAGCCTCGTCCGCCGCCCCGCCGAGCGCGACCACCGGCGCGGCCCTGGCGTGCCGGGACACCGCGGTGCGCAGGGCCGCGAGCTCGGGCTCGCGCCGGTCGAGCTCCGCGCGCCGGACGAGCAGCGTTCGAAGCAGGTCGATCCGGCGGGCGCGCGCGCGGATGTCATCGGCCGCCGCGGCGGCGATGGCGCGTTCGGCCCTGGCCCGCTCGGCGTCGACGGCGGCGGCGTCCGCGACGTCGGCGATGCGGTCGCGCAGGTCGGCGAGCCAGGCGTCGGCGACCGCCGCCGGCACGTCGCACTGGGCCGCCTCGGCGAGCCGCGCGACCTGCCCGCCGACCAGCACGTCCGCGTCGCGGAGGCGGTCGGCGGCCGTGCGGCGCGCGGCGGCGAACCACTCCTCGACGGCGCCGAACCGGCCGGTGTCGAACAACCGCTCCAGCAGCACCGCGCGGTCGGCGGTGTCCGCCCGCAGGAACCTGGCGAACTCGCCCTGCGGCAGGAGGACGACCTGGAAGAACTGGTCGGCCGACATCCCGATCAGGTCGGCGATCACCTGCCCGACCTCGTCGGCGCGCGACAGCCCGCCGGGGTCGGTGCCCGGCGGTGCCTCGCCGATCCACCGCAGCAGCACCCGGTGCCGCTCGAGCGTGGTGCCGGTGCCACGGGTCTTCGGCCGGCGGTACTCCGGGTTGCGCACCAGCTCCATCCGGTGCCCACCGATGGTCGCCTCGAGGCGCACCTCGGTGCGCAGGTGCGGATGCGCGCGATCGCAGCGCAGGCGCTTGGCCTCGTTGCGCGGGCCCGGTACCCGTCCGAACAGCGCGAACGCCACGGCGTCGAGCAGCGAGGTCTTGCCGGCGCCCGTGTCGCCGTGCACCAGGAACAGGCCGTCGGCGCCCAGCGCGTCGAAGTCCACCTCGACCACATCGGGGAACGGCCCGAACGCCTGGGCCACCAGCCGATGCAGCCTCACGACGCCGCCAGCGAGGCCCGATGGCCGACCACCGCGGCATCGACGAGGGCCCGCTCCCTGGGAGTCGCGGGCGTGCCGCGGGTCTCGCCGAGGAACCCGCACACGACGTCGACGTCGCCGTCGGCGGCCGGTGACCGATCGCCCCCGCAAACAGTAGTCACCGCGGGCGATGTCACAGGGTTCCACTGGACAACCAGGGTGTGCGGCAGGAACTCGCGCAGTCGGCGCATCGGATCCAGCGGGCGCACCGGATCGGTGAGCTGCACGGTGAGATAGGCGTCGGCGAGGTCGAGACGGGAGAGCACGTCGATCAGGGGTCCGCTGACCACCGCCAGCCGGCGTGACGGCGGCAGCGTCGAGCGACCGCGCCGCCACCGCCCCGTCCGCCGCGAGATCGACGAGCAGGACGGACTTCTCCTGCCCGGCCTCCGAGAAGGCGTACGGCATGGGGCTTCCCGGGTACCGAACGCGAGGGCTCAGCGCCTGCGGGCGGTGCAGGTGGCCGAGCGCGGCGTAGTCCACCCCGTCGAACACGTCGGCGGTCACCGCCTCCACGCCGCCGACGGCGATGGATCGCTCGGAACCGCCGGCGGCGGCGCCGACCACGAACGCATGCGCGACGACGACCGAGCGGACGGTGGCGTTCTGACCGGCCAGGTCGGCCCTGACCCGGTCCATGGCCGCGGCCAGCACCGCCTGGTGCCCGGCCGGCGCCGGGATCGCCCACGCGTCGCGGACGAGATCCGGCTCCAGGTAGGGGATCAGGTAGAACAACACCGGCCCGTGCTCATCCGCCAGTGCGACCGGCCGGCCGATGCTTCCCACGTCGGTGCCGAGGTGCAGGCCGCCGGTGGACAGGAACTCGCCGAACGCACCGAGCCTCGGTGCCGAGTCGTGATTGCCGGCGATGGCGACGATCTCCGCGCCGGCCCGCCGGATGCCGGCCAGCAGCCGGGAGGCCGCCTGCACCGTCTCGGGCGACGGCACGGCCCGGTCGTAGAGATCGCCGGCGATCACCACGACGTCGACCCGCTCCGCGGTCACCATCCCCGCGATCGCGCCGAGCACCGCCTCCTGGTCGGCCAGCAGGCTGTGACCGTGGAAGGTCCGCCCCAGGTGCCAGTCGGAGGTGTGCAGCAGGCGCATGGTCCCACCGTAGGAAACACCTCCGACAGTCTCCGGGATCAACGCGCGGTCTGCGGGGACAATCGCCCGATCGACGGCACATGTTGTGGCTCAAAGCTCTTCGATGGACAGGATGCGGTACTCGGCACCGTCGCGAGCGAGATCGACGATGCGCTCCGATTCGTCACGTGACGGCGTGCTGCCGACGGTCGCGCCGGACGCGTCCACGATGGGGTGCGCCGGCAGGGCGTCGACGATCCGGAGGCGCACCGCGGGCCCGGGCAGAGTCGCTGCGCCGACGGCGATCTCCTCGACCGCGGAGATGGCGTGCGTCGCGTCCGGCACCCGGAGTCCGGCGGCGGACAGCTCGGCGATGGCGGCGGCGTCCGCCTGCCGTGCGGGAGCGCCCGCCGCGTAGACGCTGTCGAGCAGGCCGGCGTCGGCGGCCGCGAAGGCGCGCGCCCGGCGAGCGTCGAGGTCGGCGACCACGGCCCGCCAGTCGGGTTCTCCGCCGGCCGGGTCACCGAGCGCGCTGGCGGGCACCGCCGCTGTCCCATCAGCCGGTGTCCCATCAGCCGGTGTCCCATCAGCCGGTGTCCCATCAGCCGGTGTCACATCGACCGGGGTCGCAGCTGCCGATGGAGTCGGCTCCCGCCCGCCCGGCGGCGCGGGGTCGGCCGCCGTCGGTGGCGACGCATCGGCCACCGCCGGCGGGGTGCCGTCCGCGGCCGCCTGGTCCCAGCTCGCCCACCAGAGTCCCGCCTGAATCGCACCGACCGCGAGCAGGGCCGCCGACACCACGCCCACCGCGATGGCCAGCACGCGCCGACGCGGAAGGTCCACGCTCCGCCGGCGGACCCGCGCCGCCGCGTGACGCGATTGGCCGCCGTCGTGGGCGGAGTCGCCCGTCGCCGCGCCCGCGGGCGGCGGATCCGGATCAGCGTCGACCGTGTCGGCGGCAGTTTCGTCCGAAGTCAGCGCCGACTCGGTGGGATCGGCCGCGGCAGCGGCCATGTCGAGCGGCGCCGGCGCCGACAGCGCCGACAGCCGCGCGGGGATCGACGCGACCGGCGGCCGCCGCACCGGGTCGGGATGGAGCATGCGCCGCAGCAGGCGAACCAGTTCTTCCGGCGCCGCGTCGTCCGGCAGGTCCGGCCACAGCCCGGCCGCCGACTGCACCAGGACGTCGGCCGCATCGTCCGCCGGCCACGCGGGCTCACCGCACACGCCGTGCAGCAGCACTGAGCCGAGGGAGAACACATCCGAACCGGGCGAGATCCGATGGGCGCGAACGACCTCCGGCGAGAGGTCGCCGACCGTACCGGGCAGCGACCCGTCGAGCTCCCGCTCGACCAGGGCCGGCGCGAGCGCGACGAGCGCCGGCCTGCCCGCCCCGTCGAGCCAGATGGTCGCCGACCCGACACTGCCGTGCACGAGGCCGCCGGCGTGCACCGCGGCGAGTGCCGCCGCGATCGGCGACACCGCGGTGAGGAGCTCGCCCACCGGCAGGCGGCGACGCCGGTTCAGCAGCGCCCGCAACGAGCCGGCGTCCGGCCACGGCAGCACCATGCCGACCTGTCCGCCGGCCTGCGCCACGTCCACCAGCGGCAGCAGGTGCTCGTGCGCGATGCCCGCGGCACGCTCCCTGGCCCGGCTCACCACCTCGGCGTGCTCCGCGGGCAGCAGCCCGATGGCCACGGCATCGCCGCCGCTGGTGTCGCGGCCGAGCCACCAGCGGATGTGGGACCAGCCGTCCCGCGCGCCGTCGGCGAGGCCGAGCTCCGTGGTCATCGGCTGCAGGGCAACGAACCGGCCGAGGGACATCGTCACGGGCGCAGGCTAGGGGGACGCCGACGCGCGCGACCGAGTTGTCCACACCGCCCCCGTCACACCGCACCGACGTCCACACGGCGGAACGACGTCGCTGCGCTCGGTGCGCCGGGCGTAGGTTCGACGCATGCGCGAGAGCCGCGAGCCGGCCGAGTTCGTCACGCTGGGCGAGGTGGACTACGTCGAGGCCTGGGACATGCAGCGTGGCCTGGCGGACGCGCGCGCGGACCGCGCGGCGCCCGACACCGTGCTGCTCCTCGAGCATCCCGCTGTGTACACGGCCGGCAAGCGCACGCAGCCGGCGGACCGGCCGACCGACGGCACCCCCGTCGTGGACGTGGACCGGGGGGGCCGCATCACCTGGCACGGGCCCGGTCAGCTGGTCGGCTACCCGATCGTCGGGCTGCGCGAGCCGTTCGACGTGGTGGGTTATGTGCGGCTGCTCGAACAGGTGCTCATCGCGGCGATCGCCGACCTCGGGCTGCCCACCGTGCTGGTGCCCGGCCGCAGCGGCGTCTGGCTACCGGCCGATGCGACCCGCCCCGAGCGCAAGGTGGCGGCGATCGGGGTGCGCGTCGCGCGTGGCGTGACGATGCACGGATTCGCGCTCAACTGCAATCCCGACCTCACGGCCTTCGACCGGATCGTCCCGTGCGGGATCCCCGATGCCGGCGTCACGTCGCTCAGCGCGGAGCTGGGCACCGTTCGTCACGGTGGCCGACGCCAGGCCCGCGGTGATTTGTCGGCTTCGCCAGGGCCTCGACGGGGAACTATCCCTGGGCGCCGCTCGCTCGGAAAGCCCCGTGGGAGCGACGGCAGGGACCTCTTGACCCGGGTTCCCTCCACCCACACCCACCCGTATACCGACCCGTGAGACCGACCGTTCGATGATCAAGAGCGCGGCCCGGAGCAGGATGGAACAATGACGGGGCCTTGCTCGAGGGTCCTCTGCTCGAGGATCACCGTCAGACGAAGAACGAGGAGTTGCCGATGACCACGTCAACAGGATCCCGATCCGCCGCCGCCGATTTCGCGGCCAAGGCCGCCGACATCGCCGACAAGGTGGTGGACAAGGTCGCCGACGTGACCAGCGAGGCGGCGAGCAAGGCGGCCGCCATCGCCGGCGAGGCCGCACACGCCGCCGCACCCTACGTCGAGAAGGCGGGCGAGCAGCTCGAGGGATCGGCCAAGCAGCTCGGCCGCCGCGCCCGGCGCGCCGCGAGGCGGACGTCGGACCAGGCCGCCAAGGCCGCCGCACGCGCGGCGAAGCGAGCCGGGGACGTCTCCGGTTCGGCCGCGGCGACCCTGGCCGAGCGGGCCCAGACGACGGGCGTGCAGGCGGCTGCGGTGATGAGCGCCAAGGCGGCCGCCGCCGCGAGGTCGGCGAGCAAGGCGGCGGCCAAGGCGGAGAAGACCCTGTCGAAGCAGGCCGCGAAGTCCTCGACCAGGCGTCACCCCGTGCGGAACCTGCTGCTCATCGGTGCGCTCGTCGGCATCGGCATCTACCTCATCCGCAAGTTCCGCGCGCAGGACGCGCCGATCCCTGACAACAGGCCGGCGCCGACCCGGCCGGCCGCGCCGGCGAAGTCCGCCGCGGACACCGTCAAGGAGAAGGCCGCCGAGGTCGCCGACGCGGCGAAGGACGGCGCCGCCAGGCTCGCGGACACCGCGAAGGACAAGGCGGCGCACGCCGCCGAAGCCGCCAAGGAGGCCGCGGCCACCGCCAGGGAGAAGGTGGCCGGCGCGGCCGACGCCGCCAAGGAAAAGGTCGCCGCGGCGGGGGACGCGACGAAGGACGCCGCCGACAAGGCCGCCGACAAGGCCGCCGGCGCCGTCGACAACGCGGCCGGCGCCGCCGGGAGGTCCGCGGACACGGTCGCCGCGAAGGCGTCCGACGCTGCCGGCCGGGCCGGGAATGCCGCGGACAAGGCTGCTACCACAGTCTCCGGCGCGGCGGACAAGGCCGCCGCGAAGACCTCCGAGGCCGCGGACAGGGCCGCAGCCCAGACTGCCGACGCCGCCGACAAGGCCGCGCAGAAGGCGGAGAGCGCGGGCGAGAAGCCGCCGGGAGGATCTTCGTGACGGTGACCGACGCGCCGCCGGCGGCGGGCTCGCCGTCGGGGCGACCGGAGGGCCGCAAGCTGCTGCGCCTCGAGGTGCGCAACGCCGCGGTGCCGATCGAGCGGAAGCCCGACTGGATCAAGACCCGGCTGCGGACGGGTCCGGAGTTCCAGAACCTGCAGGAGCTCGTCAAGCGCGAGGGCCTGCACACGGTGTGCCAGGAGGCGGGCTGTCCCAACATCTACGAGTGCTGGGAGGACCGGGAGGCCACGTTCCTGATCGGCGGCGATCAGTGCACCCGGCGGTGCGACTTCTGCCTGATCGACACCGGCAAGCCGGGTGAGCTGGACCGGGACGAGCCGCGCCGGGTGGCCGAGTCGATCCGCACCATGGACCTGCGGTACGCGACCATCACCGGCGTCACCCGCGACGACCTGCCCGACGAGGGAGCCTGGCTGTACGCCGAGACGGTGCGCCAGGTGCACGCCCAGGCGCCCGGCACCGGCGTCGAGATCCTGACGCCGGACTTCTCCGGCCGTCCCGAGCTGCTGGGGCAGGTCTTCGACGCGTCGCCGGAGGTGTTCGCGCACAACCTCGAGACCGTGCCCCGGATCTTCCGGCGGATCCGCCCCGCGTTCAGCTACGACAAGTCGCTCGGCGTGCTGTCCCAGGGCCGCGCCGCCGGCATGGTCACCAAGTCCAACCTGATCCTCGGCATGGGCGAGACCCGCGCCGAGGTCTCGCAGGCGCTGCGCGACATGTACGCCGCCGGCTGCGATCTCGTCACCATCACCCAATACCTGCGACCCACGCCGCGGCACCATCCGGTGGATCGCTGGGTGAAGCCGGACGAGTTCGTCGACCTCCGACAGGAGGCCGAGGACATCGGGTTCGCCGGCGTCATGTCCGGCCCGCTGGTCCGGTCGTCCTACCGGGCCGGAACGCTGTACCGGCAGGGCGCGGCGGCACGCGAGGAGCGGGCCAGGGCGGCCGGGGCGGACCCCGGCCGGCGCGACCATCGGGTGGTCGACAGCGCCGCGGTCTGAGGACCCGGCGGCGCGGCCGCGACCACTATCCTGATCGGCATGGCCAAGAACGCGTCGGGCAACGCCTCCTCCGAGGAGAAGAAGGCGGCCAAGCAGGCCGCCAAGGCGGCGAAGAAGGACCGCCGCGGCCAGCTCTGGCAGGCCTTCCAGATGCAGCGGAAGCAGGACAAGCGCCTGCTGCCGTACATGATCGGCGCGCTACTGGCGTCCGTCGCCGTCGCGACGGTCCTCGCCCTGCTGCTCACCGACGGCCCGCTCCTGCTGACGGCGATCATCGTGATGGGCGTCGTGCTCGGCGCGCTGTTCGCCATGATCATCTTCTCGCGCCGCGTGCAGAAGAGCGTGTACCAGCAGGCCGAGGGCACCCCGGGGGCGGCGGCCTGGAGCCTGCAGAACAACCTGCGGGGCAAGTGGCGGGTCACCCCGGCCGTCGCCGGCACCTCGCAGCTGGACGCCGTGCACCGGGTGGTCGGCCGCCCCGGCGTCGTGCTGGTCGGCGAGGGAGCCACCCACCGGGTCAAGCCGCTCCTCGCGCAGGAGAAGAAGCGCATCGCGCGGGTGGTCGGCGAGACCCCGATCTACGACATCATCATCGGCAACGAGGACGGCCAGGTCCCGCTGCGGAAGCTCAACTCCTACATGATGAAGCTGCCGAGGAACATCTCCGTGGCGTCGGTGTCGGACATCGACAACCGGCTCGCCGCACTCGCGCAACGCAACGCGCAGGCCGGCATGCCCAAGGGCCCGATGCCGGGCAACGTCAAGATGCCCAGGAACCGCAACGTCCAGCGGGCGATGAAGCGGCGATAGCGCGGCTGATGAGCGGCTCGAGGCGGCGCTGATCCCTAGGACGTCGGCTCGGCCGCCGGCTCGGTTCGCCGGGCGAGATCGTCGGCGATCTGCCGGGCTTCCGCGGAGTTCTCCTCGCTCGACCGGAGATCGTCGGTACCGCGCCGCATCTCGTTGTTCTCCAGCGCGGGCCCGGCCAGCACGGTGCGCCCCCCGGCGGTTCCGGGGTCGAGAGACTCGCTGCCGTCCGGGGCGGCGTTCTCGCCGGCCGCGTCGGGTGCGGTGTCCGGTTCGAGTCCCGTGTCGGGCGCCGCGTCCTCGTCCAGCGCCGCGGCCGGCACGTCGTCCTCGAGCGATCCCTCGTTCTGCGGCAGGTCGGTGGTCACGGCGCATCCTCCTCGTCGTCGACCGGCCCGGTGATCCCGGCGCCGGCCGATCCGGCTTGCCGATCAAGCCTCACGGGTGTGTTCCCCGCGGGGACGGGACCGACACGCGACGCGCCGTCACCGCATTCGGACCACGATCGTCCGGCAGACGCGGTCGTGCCAGCCGCGCCCATCCTCGTTGACGACCAGCGGCGGCACGATCAGGAAGATCAACGCCGTGCGCGGGACGGCCCACAAACCGATCAGCGATCGGCCGTCGATGCGTGCCACCCGGATGCCGACCGCCGCCTGACCGGGCGTGAACCCGAACGCGCCCACCGCCAGCACGGTCATCCCGGCCCAGATGAACAGGCTCAGGTTCTGCGGCGGATCCGGGGCGGTGAACGCCCACCCGACCAGCGCGCACAGCACGATGTCGATGACGAAGCCCCCGACTCGCGCCCCCATGGACGCCACGGACCCGACGCCGGCCGCCGGCAGTCCCAGCCACGCGCCCGGGTAGGCGTCGCCGGCGCCGTCCCCCGTTGTCCCGCTCGCCGCCGTCACGCCGACCAGCGTAGGTGTCGCCCCCCGAAGACCCGGGCGCCATCCGGGCGCCGCCGATCGCCGCCGCCGACACCGCCCGGGCCGACGGCTGGGGCCCGCCCACCGAGCCCGCGACCCCTGGTGGGCCGGGGCCTGGTGCCCGATCGGCGGAACGGGCTCCCGGACGGGTCAGCCCCGGACCCGTCCCCGTCACTCAGCGCGCTTCGGCACCCGCCCGCTTAACGCCCCCGAAACAAACCGGAGACCGCGGGGCAACACCGTCTGCCTAGCGTGACCCCGGCGTTACCTTCGCGGCTCCCCCGCGCGGAGGCGACCGGCCGCCTGCCAAGATGCAACCTCGGCGCCGAGCCGGGCCCCACCGCAGTTCCCTTCGACCACCGCCGGAGAAACCGGCGCCCACGACCGCATCGAGCCGGACCCGAGGACCACCCGCCGGAACGCCAGAAACCCCGACGACCCACCGACAGCAAGGAGCGCGTGCGTGTTCTCCACTCCAGAAGAGCTGGTCGCCTACATCAAGGACACGGACGTCGAGGTCTTCGACATCCGCTTCTGCGATCTGCCCGGCGTCATGCAGCACCTCACCGTCCCCGCATCGACGGTCACGGTGGACTCGCTGGCCGACGGCATGGCCTTCGACGGCTCGTCGATCCGTGGATTCCAGGCGATCAACGAATCCGACATGACTCTGCTGCCGGACGTTTCGACCGCCCGCGTCGACCCGTTCCGCAAGCGGCGCACGCTGAACTGCAACTTCTTCGTCCACGATCCGCTGACGCTCGCCCCGTACTCCCGCGATCCCCGCAACGTCGCCCGCAAGGCCGAGGAGTTCCTCGCCAGCACCGGCATCGCCGACACCTGTTACTTCGGGCCGGAGGCCGAGTTCTACGTGTTCGACGACGTGCGCTTCGACTCCGGCCCGAACGGCACCTTCTACAAGGTCGAGTCGGAGGAGGCCTGGTGGAACACGGGTCGCGACGAGGGTCCCAACCTCGGCTACAAGGTCCGGTTCAAGGGCGGCTACTTCCCGGTCCCGCCGTATGACCACCACGCGGACCTGCGCGAGGACATGATCGCCAACCTGATCAGCATGGGTTTCGACGTCGAGCGCGGCCACCACGAGGTGGGCACCGCCGGACAGGCCGAGATCAACTACAAGTTCAACACGCTGCTGGCCGCTGCCGACGAGCTGATGCTCTTCAAGTACATCGTCAAGAACACGGCATGGGACGCCGGCAAGACGGCCACCTTCATGCCCAAGCCCCTGTTCGGCGACAACGGCTCGGGCATGCACGCGCATCAGTCGCTGTGGCAGGGCGGCAAGCCGCTGTTCTACGACGAGGCCGGCTACGGCGGTCTGTCCGACATGGCCCGGCACTACATCGGCGGCCTGCTGCACCACGCGCCATCGCTGCTCGCCTTCACCAACCCGACGGTGAACTCCTACCACCGGCTCGTCCCCGGTTACGAGGCACCCGTGAACCTCGTGTACTCCGCGCGCAACCGTTCCGCCTGCATCCGCATCCCCGTCTCGGGCTCCAACCCGAAGGCCAAGCGCATCGAGTTCCGCTGCCCCGACCCGTCGTCCAACCCGTACCTCGCGTTCGCGGCGATGATGATGGCCGGCCTCGACGGGGTGAAGAACAAGATCGAACCGCCCGCACCGGTGGACAAGGACCTGTACGAACTGCCGCCGGACGAGGCCGCGAGCATCCCGCAGGTGCCATCGTCGCTGCCGGCGGTGATCGACCGGCTCGAGCAGGACCACGACTACCTGCTCGAGGGCGGGGTGTTCACGCCCGACCTGATCGAGACCTGGATCCGGATCAAGCGGGACGAGGAGATCGACCCGATCCGCCTGCGCCCGCATCCGTACGAGTTCGCCCTGTACTACGACCTGTAGGCACCGCACCGGATCGCTCTCCGGACCGCACCCGGCCGGTTCGCCGCGTCACCCGACTCCCGCGTCTCCCGCTTCGGCGAGGGCGCGGGAGTCGTGTTTGTGCGCGCAGCGACAAACCGGTGGACGGGTCACGACCGGCGCGGCCGGATATCACCCGATCGATGTCCGGGGAGATCAGTGGACAACGATCAAAAAAGCCGGGAACGTATCAACCGGACAAGCGTCTACTCGAATGGTTGTAGCCTGGATTGCTCGCCAGGGTTGCGAGCGTGTCGATCGGACCCCCGCCATGGTCGTGACTGAAGTCCACCGGTCTGGCGTTCCCGTGCCCGGAAAGCCGGCGCTCGGATGACGGCGCCGGCTCCCACGCCCACCCCACCCGCGCCGGCGCCGGCGCCGATCGATGCCGCGCGGGATGCGAACGGCTCCAACGCCGTTGCCACGATGACTGCGACGAACGGCTATCAGATGCCGGCGGCCATGCCGGTCGACGCGGTCGACACCGACCACGACGGGCTGACCGACGCCTTCGAGAAGCTGGCCGGGACGAACGCGATCGCGGCCGACTCCGACAGCGACGGGCTCACCGACGGCTACGAGGCGCTGCAGAGTCACACCGACCCCCTGGCCGCGGACACCGACAAGGACGGCGTCTCCGACGCGGTGGAGATCGCCGCGGGCTCGGATGCGGGCACCATCCCCGGCATCGGCGGCGTCGGCGGCCTCGGCGACCACGCGTCGAACATCCGCGATGGCGTGGTGGACACCGACGCCGACGGGCTGTCCGATCCCTACGAGATGCAGATCGGGTCGAACCCGAGCAGCGCGGACTCGGACCTGGACGGGCTGGCCGACAACATCGAGGTCACCCTCGGCACCAGCGCGACGCTGCTCGACTCGGACGCCGACGGGCTCACCGACGGCACCGAGGTCCAGTACGGGATGGACCCCGTGCACGCCGATGCCGGGACGGGTCCCCCGCCGGTACCGATCGCGATCACTCCGCCGGCCCCGGTCGTCGCGCCGGCGCCCGCCCCCATGCCGGCCCCGGCGCCCGCGACCGCTGGGCCGCCGTCGTCGGGCGCGGCCGGCGGCCAGGTGCAGCAGATGATCTCGCACGCGATGGACCAGGTCGGCGACCAGTACGTGTTCGGCGCTGAGGTGTCCGAGACCGACCCGAACCCGAGCGTGTGGGACTGCGCCGAGTTCACCCAGTGGTCGGCGTACCAGGTCGGCGCCGAGATCCCCGGCAGCTCGTTCGAGCAGTACCTGGACCTCAAGGCCAAGGGGCTGGTCATCCCGGTCGAGCAGGGCGTCAACACGCCGGGCGCGCTGCTGTTCCACTTCTCCTCCGAGCCCCAGCCCGGTGGCGGCCGGCCCAGCCAGGCACACGTCGCGCTGAGCCTCGGCGACGGCACCACGGTCGAGGCGCAGAGCGAAGAGGTCGGCGTCATCGTCGACGACAACGCCGGCGGGCGCTTCGAGTACGCGGCGCTGCTGCCGAACGTCGACTACACCGGCGCCGACATCAGCGGCGCCGCCGCGGCGATCCCGGCCGCGGCCCCCGCCGCGCTGCCGGCCGAGGTCGACGGCACCGGCCTGAACATCGACATGGTCATCTACGGCATCAAGATGCAGGAGTCGCGCGGCGACTACCAGGCCGAGAACCCGACCAGCACCGCGTCCGGCGCCTACCAGTACATCGACGGCACCTGGGACGGGTACGGCGGCTACAGCCACGCCAGCGACGCGCCGCCCGACGTGCAGGACGCGAAGATGCGCGCGGACACCCAGGCCGCCTACGACCGGCTGGGCGACTGGGAGCGGGTCATCGCCTCGCACTTCGCCGGCGAGGGCGCGCAGGCCGGCCCGAAGGAGGACTGGAACAAGGTCCCCGGCTACGACTACAACCAGAACCCCTCCATCTGGGACTACGTGCACGGCGTGGAGGGTCACATCGCCGAGGCCGACCCGTCGGAGTTCGGCGGCGCCGCCTACGCGCCGGCCTCGACCGCGCTGACCGCGCCGCCGCCCCCGGCCCAGCCCGTCATCGCCCAGGTGGCGGCTCCCGTGGAGGCCGTGCCGCAGGTGCTGCCCGGCTTCACCATCGATCCCGGCGTGGACATCAGCAATCCGGAGGCCGACGCCGACAACGACGGGCTGACCAACCAGTTCGAGACGATGACCGGCACCAACCCCACCGTCGCGGACACCGACGCGGACGGCCTCACGGACGGGTTCGAGGCCAGCCTCGGCACGAACGCCACGCAGATGGACACGGACGCCGACGGCTTCACCGACGGGTTCGAGGCCATGTACGGCATGGACCCGCTCGCCGCGATGACCCTGCCGGCGACGCCGCTGCCCGGGCACGGGCGTGCCGATCGGCGGTCCCGGCTCGCCGACGCAGTCGTCGCTGGGCGACCCGCTCGGCTCCCCCATGGGCGGCGCGCTGCCCGACCCCACGGCCGGCGCCGACGCGCTCGATGCCGGCCACGACGTGCTGGACGCCGGCGCCGACCCGGCCCTGCCCTAACCGGACCCGGAGAGGACGCAGTGGGGGCACCGGCGGTTCTGACCGAGAAGCTGCGCCGCCCGGAGGCGGCCGGACTCCGCCGCGCCCGCCTGGAACGCCCGCTGCTGCACCTGGGCACGCGCCTCGGCCTGGTGGTGGCGCCGCCGGGATCGGGCAAGACGACGCTGCTGGCCGGCGTCGCTGCCGCGACCGAGACTCCGGTGGCCTGGTACCGGGTGACCGCCGACGACGCCGACGAGGGTTCGCTCGTCGCGCACCTGCGGCGGGCGATGCAGGACGCGCTCGGCATCCCCGCCCGTCCCGTGAACGGGGTCCCGGACGCCGAGGACGGAATGGGTGAGCTGCTGGAGACGCTCGAACGGTGGGCCGCGGGCGCGCCGGTGCCGAGCCTGGTGATCCTGGACGACCTGCACGAGATCGCGGGCAGCGCGGCCGAGGAGGCCGTCGAGCGGTTCGTCGCCCTGCGGCCGCACGCCATCGGGGTGCTGATCGGCTCCCGCCGGCATCCCGGGATGAACATCCCGCGGCTGCGCGTCTCCGGCGAGCTGTTCGAGATCACCAGCGACGACCTGCGTTTCCGCTCCTGGGAGGTCGAGGAGCTGTTCATCGGCGTGTTCGACGAGCCGCTGTCCCCCGAGTCGGCGGCCGCGCTGACCCGGCGGACGGGCGGCTGGGCGGCCGGGCTGCAGCTGTTCCACCTGGCCACCGCCGGCCGGTCGGTCGCCGAGCGGCATCGCGCCGTGGACGACCTCGGGGGCCGGTCCAAGCTGGTGCGCTCCTACCTGGCCAGGAACGTGCTCAACGACCTGCCGGAGGATCGGCGGCAGTTCCTGCTGCGCACCTGCACGCTGGGTTCGATGACCGGGACGCTGTGCGACGCCCTGCTCGGGACCACCGGCAGCGCAACGGTTCTCGATGAGCTCGAACAGCAACAGATGTTCACGTCCTCGGAGGACGACGGGGCGACCTTCCGCTACCACGAGGTGCTGCGCACGCACCTGGAGTGGGCGCTCATCCAGGAGTACGGCGCGGAGGGCGCCCGATCGTGGTACGCCCGGAGCGCGGAGCTCCTCGAGCAGATCGGCGACCGGCGCGGTGCCGTGCGGGCATACGCCCGCGCCGAGGACTGGGGCGCGGTCGCCCGGCTGATCCAGGCGGGCAGCGTCGGGCCGGTGGGCGTGGACGCCGGCGCCGACGTGCTGCTGCCGGCGTCGGTCGTGCAGTCCGACCCCTGGCTCTCCCTGGCGCAGGCGCGTCGGCGGGTCCGCGAGGGCTCGCTCGTGTCCGCCGTGCAGGCGTTCCGGCAGGCCGAGGAGCTGCTCGACGAGCCCGAGTTCCGGGAGAGCTGCCACCTGGAGCGGGAGGTCGCGCAGCTGTGGGCTGGGCCGACGGCCGCGCTGGGCTGGGCGCCGGCGCCGGCCGCGCCCATCCGCCACTGGTCGGCGCAGCTGCGGGGCGCCCTGCGGCGCGCACCGGCGGAACCGGTCGGCGACCCCTCGTCCCGCGCGTTCCGGGAGGCCGGCCCCGGTGAGCGGCTCGGCACCGGCATGGCCGCGCTGATCATCGGCGACATCCGCGGGGCCAGGCGCATTCTCGACCGCGTCGAGGCCGACGACCGAGCGGACGCGGCGATCCGCCTGCTGGCCCAGATCGCCGGCACCGTCACCGATCTGATGTCGGACGGCGAGGACCCGTCCGGCCCGCTGAGCCGGATCGCGCTGGACGCCGAGCTCGCCGGGCTGCCGTGGATCGCCCGGCTGGCCCGCGGCCTGGAGGACGCCGTGCTGGTCGGCACCGGTGCGCCGCCGTGGCGGCTCGGCGCCTGCATCGAGCGGCTCCGGGAGTGCGAGCGCGGCGGGGACCACTGGGGCGCGGCGATTCTGGCGTTCGCCGCGACCCTGGCGTGTGAGGTCGCGGCGGTCCGCGCGTCCGCCGCCGCGCCCATCCCGGCCCAGGGAGCCGGCGTCGCCGCCGACCCGCGACCCACGTTCGCCGACGCCGCGCAGCGGTTCCGGCGGCTCGACGCGCCGGTCCTCGCGGTCTGGTGCGAGGCCCTGGACGCCTGCCTGCACCCGGACGGACCCGACGCCGCGGCGCGGGCCTCCCGGGTGGTCTCGGCGGCGCGCAGCGTCCAGGTGCCGGTGGTGGAAGCCATCGGACGGGCCGCCGTCGCGCTGCTGCGCGCGCCGAAGACCCCCGGCGCGTCGCCGTTCTCGGAGCTGGCCGCGGCCGGCGGGGTGCCGGCCCTGGCCGGGCTGCTGCGCAGCGGCACCGCTGACGCGAACGGCGGCGCACGCTCGACCGGCAGCGCAGACTCGAACGGCAGGTCCGACTCGAACGGCAGCACCGATGCCAACGGCAGCGCCGAGCCGAACGGCAGCGCGCCGGCGTCCGGTCCGGCGACGCCGGGCAGCCCCCCGGCCGGCCTGCCCGCCGTGCGCATCCGCTGCTTCTCCGGGTTCGCCATCGAGGTGGACGGGCGCGCGGTCGATCTCGGTCCGCTGCGACCGCGTGCCCGATCCCTGCTGCGGCTGCTCGCCATCAACGCGGGTCGCGACGTGCACCGCGAGACCCTGGTGGATGCGCTGTGGCCCGGCGTCGACGTCGCGGTCGGCACCCGCCGGCTGCAGGTCGCGGTGTCCAGCGCCCGGCACCTGCTGGAGAGCAGCGGCCTGCCCGGCGCCGACATGATCGGCCGGCACGGCGACGCCTACCGGCTCGCCCTGCCACCCGGTGGCGGGGCCGACGTCCTCGAGTTCGACACCGCCGTGCGGGACGCGGCGCGCGCCGGAACCCGCGGCGACCGTGCCGCGGCCATCGCCGCCCGGGAGACCGCGCTCACCGCGTACACCGGCGACCTGCTGCCCGAAGAGGGCCCGGCGGAACAGTTCTCGGCGGAACGGGACCGGTACCGGCTCGCCGCGGCGGAGGTGGCCGCGCAGCTGGCCGAGGACCAGCGCGCGGACGGCAACACCGCCGCCGCGCTCGTCGCCGCGCGGCGCTCCGTGCACCTCGACCGCTACCGGGACGCCGCCTGGCGCACGCTGATCGATGCGCAACTGGACGCCGGCGACACCACCGCTGCGGAGCGCAGCCGACGCGACCACGCCCGCGCCCAGGCCGAACTCGACATCGTCGCGCCCTGAGGGACTCTCGCCGCCACCCGGTCGGACGACCGGGCGCGATCCGGACGACCGCGCGGCACCCGGGTGACCGTGTGGGATCGCCGGAGCGGCAGGATCCGGCTCAGGTGTGCTGGAACAGCTCGACCCGGTGCGGGATGTGCGCCGGCTTGACCAGCGCGACGAGCGCGTCGAGGCGCCGCACGTCGAAGCCGTCCGGCTCCGGGACGCCCAGCCGCACCACGAGTTCCGGGACGTCCGAGCCGGGGAGCGCGGTGCCGGACTCGGTGCCGAAGGTGCTCCCGCCGGACTCGGTCAGCTCGATCGGACCGTCGAAGAGCGCGTCCAGGGCGGCGCGAACGCCGCGCGCGGTGCCGCGCCATCGCAGCAGGTCGACCCCGGTGCGGACGAACTCCCGCTGCCGCTCGGCACTCTGATGGGAGTCCAGCACGATGCCCAGCCAGCCGGAGAGCCAGCCGAGCATGTCGTCCGGCGACGTGGCCGGATCGAAGTAGGCCGGCAGGCAGTCGAGGGTGGTGACGATCGGCGCGAGCACCTCGTCCAGACCGGCGCACAGCTGCTGGGTGAACAGGTCGTCCCGGTAGAGCCCCGGCAGCGAGTCGCCCAGCGGGTACGGCGACTCGAGACCGGCGACCAGGCCCCTCACTGCCGCACCCGGACCTGGTGCTCGTAGCTGAAGATCAGCGCCGTGGCCGGGATGGCGAGCCGGGTGACGGCGGAGCCGCGCTTGCCCGACGCCGGGTCGGCCGGGAAGAGCTGGACACTGACCTCCTCGGCCATGTCGACGCCGGGGATGGTGGCGAGGGCCGCGTTGACCTCGTGCGCCTGCACCGACCGGCCCATCGGCCAGCCCGTGCCCTCCGGGCCGCCCTCCAGCGGGTCGAACAACCGGTACACGGTGCGCAGCACGTCCTGCCGCACGTCCTCCGGCTTGTAGCGCGCCCGCGCCCGGACGCTGATCACGGCGGTCAGCCACTGGTAGTCCGGCGGCTCGATGACGAGCCGGCTGCCCACCAGCCGGCGCTCGTCGAGGTAGGCGCTGATCCGGCTGAGGGACTCCGGCAGCGGGATGAGGTCCTCGCGGCGGATCCGGCCGACGCCGTCCCTGGCCAGGTGCGGCACCACCAGGACGTGCACGCCGCCGCCGTCGGCGCCCTGGCAGTGCACCCGCGCGATCTCGGGCGCAACCTGCTTGGTCAGCTCGACGTAGTCCTCGGCGGTCACCGCGCGGCCCCGGGACCGGATCACCAGCGGACCGCGCAGTTTCGCGTCCTCGATGTCCTCCGCCCGGGCGCCGCCCACGGCCGGCGTCCGGTTCTCCACCCGGGACACGTACGGCACGCTCGTCTTCAGCACCCGCACCTGGCCGGTCGCCACGTTGCCGCTGACGCCGCCGCCCGTGCGGTAGACGGACAGCCGCAGGTGGGCGCCCTTCGGCGGGATCGCCCCGTACTGACGCAGCGCCCCGTCCTCCTGGCGCACGGCCGGACCGAACTGCACCTCGCCGGCGAAGGCGTCGACGTGGAACACGGAGTCCTGCGACCCCGATTCCGCGAAGTGCTCGGTCGCCGCCCACTCGGAGACGCCCGTCTCGTCCAGCACCTGCAGGACGCCGGGCTCCTCCCACGGCACCACCGGGCGGCGTTGCAACGCGAACCGCTGGCCGGGCGTGCCGTCGGAGACCCCGACGTCCTCGTCGCGGATCACCTGAGCGTGCACCATCCGCGCCGTGCCGCCGATGGTGAACGCGCTCAGCGACCGGATCCGCGGGGACGCGGTGTACGTGGGCTGGCCCTCCTCGGGCACCAGCAGCCGGCACCGCAGCCAGCCGGCCCGCTGCTTGGCCATGATCGACGCCTCGTGCGTCTCCGGGACGTGCACCACCACGTCCCCGGGCTTGTTCATCCCGCCGGTGTCGTCCCGGTCGAGATCGCAGGCGCTCCAGCCGTTGCCGGTCCATGCCTCCCAGATCAGCGGCGGCCAGTCGGGGCGCACGCCGACGCCGGACACGCGGCAGTCCATCCGGACGACGACCGCACAGGAGGGAACGGCGTTCGACAGGCCGACCAGCAGCGCGTCGCCCGGCTGCGGGCTCTTGGTGAAGCACTCGAACTCGCCGCCCGCCCGGATCGCCGATGAGTGGTCGCTGACGTCGCCGCCCGCGGTCATCGCTCCCGCGTGGGCCAGCGAACAGGGCACGATGTCCAGCGCCTTGACCGTGGAGAACACCACCGGATCCGCGACATCGGTTCTGGGCGTGGCAACCTCGGTCTCGGACCGGACCACGACCGGCTGCGGCTGCGGGGCGGACAGCCAGAAGGTGACCCGCCCGCGCGCGGCCGCCGGGGGGCGCAACTCGACGCCGATCAGCTCCAGGAACTTGATGTAGTTCCGGTCCGGAACGCGGTTCAGCCGGTAGATCAGCTGGTCGACCATCTGCGCGAACGCCTCGAGCAGCGTCACCCCGGGGTCGGACACGTTGTGGTCGGTCCACTCCGGGCAGCGTTGCTGCACCAGGCGTTTCGCGTCGTCGACCAGGTCCTGGAAGTGTCGGTCGTCCAAGTTGGGTGCGGGCAGCATCCCGCTCACCTCCGCCGGTTCGGGTCGGCTGTACTGGAAACACGGGGCCCTGGCCCGAACATCGCCGCCACCGGCGACGCCGGGATGGCGGGCGGCGCGGCGCCGGCCACCTGGCTCTCGTCCGGGATCACGTAGAACGGGAAGACGAGGTTCCGGGGATCGTTGAAGCCCTTCATCGAGTACACGACGTTGATGTAGAGGCAGCCCGCGTCGGCCCGGTCGAAGCTCACCAGCACGTCGCGCAGGTCGATGCGCGGCTCCCACTGCTCGAGGGCGGACCGCACGTCCTGCGCGATCGCGCCCGCGGTGGAGGCGTTGACCGGCGCGAACACGTGGTCGTGCACGCGGCAGCCGAACTCGGGCCGCATCGGCCGCTCGCCGGGCGCGGTCGACAGGATGATCCGGATCGCCTCCTCGACCTCCCGCTGCCGGGTGACCAGGGCGATGCCGCCGGTGGCGTCGGTGGCCACCGGGAACGCCCAGCCGGCGCCGATGAAGTCGACGTTGCGCGCCACCGCCGTCAGCCCCCGATGATCACGGTCGGGGCGCCCATGACGATCGGGGCGCCGCAGGCCGACATGTCGCCCATCCGGGCCGCGGGCATGCCGCCGATCAGCACGGTCGTCGATCCCGGCGGCACGATCGCGCTCGGCGGGTGCGGCGGCGGGGGCGGGAACGAGCAGATGTGCGGGGTGCCGACGGTGGCGGCGGGCATGCCGCCGATGAGCACGGTCGGCACGCCGGGCGGGCCGATCACGCCGGGGTGACCGGTCGCGTCGCCCACGCGGGCTGCTGGTGGCATCTGCCGTCCTCCTTCGCTTGCTGGCAATCGATGTCGGGAATCGCTAGTTGATCTTGACCATCGAGCCCTGGATGGTGGTCATGCCCGAGGCCTTGACCTCGGCGGTGCCCTGGCCCTCGAGCTTGGCCGTCGAGCCCTTGAGCGAGAGCTGGCCCTGGGTGACGACATCCACGCCGACGGTGCCGCCGTCGATCTTGATGCCGCTCGTCGCGGTCATCGAGATCTCGCTGCCCTTGATCTCCATCTTCGACTGCGCCGAGTCGATGACGATGCCACCCTTGGCCTCGATGAGCACCTTTCCGTCGCTGTGCACGGTCACCATGGTGCCGACCGAATCCATGACCAGCTGGAGCTTGTCGCCAGAGGTGGACAGGGTGATGCCCTCGGTGCGGCCGTCCTCGTCGATCAGGTCGACGCGGTGTCCGCGCCGGGACACCATGGACCGCCGGTTCACCGCGCCCGACGACCCGTCGATCAGGGCAACGCCGCCGGTGGGCGGGGTGTCGATCCCGTTGTACAGCCCGCCGATCACGTAGGGGCGGCGGATATCGCCCTGCTCGAACAGCACTGCGACCTCGTCGCCGACCTCGGGCAGCACCATCGCCCCGCGGTCCTGGCCGGCGCCGGGCTGCACCGTGCGCGCCCAGTCGCTGACGTACGTCTCGGACAGCCACGGGAACGTCACCTTCACCCGGCCGTGCTGCTGCGGGTCGTTGACGTCGCTGACCTGGCCGACGACCATACCCTGCCACGGCTTGCCCGACGCCCCGCCGTTGGCCAGCCCGTAGATGCTCCGCTCCTGCCGGCCGGTCACCGAGAACACCGACTGGTAGCCGGTCGTCGGGTCGTATCTGTGCCGTGAGGTGGTGATCACGTACTTGCCGTCGAACGGCGCGCCCACGTTGTCGACGGTGATCGACGCGCCCGCCCGCAGCTTCGGGTTGCCGCGTGCCACCCCTTCGAATTCCGCGAACGCGCCGGCGATCTGCTCGGCGATCGCGGCAGCAGCACCGTCCACCTCGGCCTGCGTGCGGTACGCGGCGTCGGTGGCGACGTAGGTGTTCTTGCCGAAGATCTCGGAGATCTTGACCGGGTCCACAGTGGGCAGCACGGCGCTGGTGGTCTTCGCCGGCGCGGTCGCCACGAACGCCTTCTTCTGCGCGAGGTCCCAGCCGCGGGCCTGCACCTCGGAGACCTGCTCGGCCGAGGTGACCACCGACCGGAACCGCAGCAGGTCGGTGCCGAGCCGCAGCACCAGCGGGTTGGTGTCCTGCGCGCCGCCGCTCGCCGGCGCGTCGTCGGCCTTCGGCGGCTTCTTGAAGTCGAAGGCGCCGGCCCGGACGGCCAACTCGTAGCCGATCTCCCTGGCCATGCCGTCCAGGAACTCCCAGTCGGTGACTCCGCCCTGCGAGACGTGCTCGAACACCGTGCTCGTCGACTCGATCATGCCGACCTTCAGCCCGGCCCGCTGGGCCACCTGGGTGGCCACGTCGGAGGCGGTGACCTGCGTGTAGCTCGCGGTGCGCCGGCCGCGGAACAGCCGGTGCGCCATGTCGTAGCCGCGGACGATGGTGTAGGTGCCGGTGCTGTCGAACTCGGCCTCCAGCGCGGTGACCTCGCCCTCGATCAGCGGTTCCGGCGACGTGCTGCCGTCGCTGGCCACCGAGATCTTCGCCTTGGACCCGATCTTCACGCCCGACTTGCTGAGCACCATGCGCTCCGAGTCGCGGAACCGCAGCACGAACAGGTCCGGCAGCCGCAGGCTGTCCTCGACGTGGGCGGACAGCAGCATCGGCTTCACGTCCGCGGCGAGGGGCGTCCCGTCGAACTCGACGACGAATCCGGAGCTGGTCGACATCGGACGATCACCCCACCGGTGCCAGGAGCTCGGCTGCCGTCGGCACCATCAGCACGCTGCCCACGGGAATCCGCTGCGGGTCGTCGATCCGGTTGAACTCGGCGAGCTGTCGCCACAGCGTGGCGTCGCCGTACTCGGCGAAGGCCACCGAGGCCAGCGAGTCCCCGATCACCATGCGGTGCACCCGGCGCACGGCGAGCGAGCCCGACGTGGGGTTCTGCTGACCGTCCTCTCCTGGCATCTCCTCG
The DNA here is from genome assembly GCA_963844455.1 of uncultured Actinomycetota bacterium. Classification (GTDB taxonomy): domain Bacteria; phylum Actinomycetota; class Actinomycetes; order Mycobacteriales; family Nakamurellaceae; genus Nakamurella. The sequence continues at coordinate 461,318 of CAWJOH010000013.1, read as the reverse complement.
AGGGTCACGCTGCACACCGCGCGGATCGGCGTGCCGTCCGCGGAGAACAGCGTGTACTTCGCGCTCACCTGCGTCACGAACGCCGGGAAGCTGGTGATGTTGCCCCAGCTGAAGACCACCAGCGGCGGCACCGGCTTGTCGTCGTTGGCGGTCTTCTCGGTGGGCACGCAGCAGGTGAACAGCTTCTCGACCGCCGCCACCACGCTGCCGTCGTGACTGCCGGTCGCGTCGAAGAACATCTCCAGGGTGAGCTTGCACGGCTCGGCGCCGCTGAACTGCGGCGGCCCGGCCTTCTTCGCGCCGCGCTCCGGCTTGCGCTCCCACTTCGCCGACTTGGCGATCGTGACTTCCTTGGGGTTGAACTGGAAATCGATCTTCCCGATCTCGCCCTCCGGCTTGCGGCCCGCCTTGGTCGGTTTCGAGTCGAACATCTTCAGGCTGGCCCGCTGGACCTGCGGACGGCTGCCGTCGCCCGACGGCGACGGCGGGGTGAGCGACCCGCCGGCACCGGCGTGCACGAGCGCGATGCTGTTGCTCATCGGCCGACTCCCCGCTCGCGTCGCTCCCCGGCGCCGCGGCGCCTGCGATGCTCACTCACCGTCGTCCCCCGGTTCATGACTCACCCGGCGGCAGGATCCCGTGATGCGCGACCTCGAGCGTCTCGATCGCGACCTTGACGGTGTCGAAGTTGAGGCTGGGTCCGGTCCAGCGCACCGGCACCACGCCGAAGAGCGACCACTCGGCGACCACCGTGTCGTCGAGCGACATCGCCGAGATCACCATGGTCGTCGGCTGAACGCCGTTCACCATGCCCGCGAACCACTTCGTGAGCTTGGCGCTGTCCTCGCCGATCGGCCGGGAGAGCTTCACGTTCGTGTACTTCATCCGGGTGGGCAGCTGCCAGACCATCGAGTTGTTGCCGCCCTCCTCGCGCTGCTCCATGACGATCTCGCAGCCGAGGCCCTCGCAGCTGTTGAACACCCCCAGGCTGTCCTTGTCGATGCTGACCTTGAAGCAGACGCTGACGGCGGGATCCTGATCGGCCATGGTCACCTCCCCAACTCGATACTCGTTGCTGTGGTTGTCGTGCGGCCGGCCGGCGGCCCCGGCGGCCGGGTCATCTCCGCAGGTCCGTCACGAGTCCGGCGCGCTCGCGATCCATCCAGAGCTCGTTGCGCAGCCGCGCGCTCAACGGGTCGAAGAGCCTGCGGGCGAGCTCGTCGAGGTCCGTGGGCAGGGCGTTCGCCGCGCCGGCGGCCGCACCGGCGAGGCCCCCGGCGGCGCCGGAGGCCGCGCTCATCAGGCCCGAGGCGGCCGAGCCGGCGGCGTCCGCCGCACCGCCCACGGCGTCGGACACCTGACCGGCGACGCTGCCCGCGGCCTGCTGCACGGTCCCCAGCGCGCCCTGGGCAACACCGCCCGCCTGCTCCGCCAGGCCGCTGACCGCGCCGGAGGCCCTGTCCCCCAACGCCGACGCCGCACCGCCGGCCCGGTCCAGCGCGCCGCCGGCGGCCGAGCGGGCCTGGTCGAGGTATCCGCCGGCCGCGGAGCCGGCGGAGCCGAGATATCCGCCGGCCGCGGACTGCGCCTGGTCGAGATAGCCGCCCGCCGTGGATCGGGCGGAATCCGCGTAGCTCGATGCGGTCGATCGCGCCGAGTCGAGCGCGCCGGTCGCCGCCGACCGGGCGGAATCGGCGTAGCCGCCCGCCGCCGACCGCGCCTGGTCGACATACCCGCCGGCCGCGGAGCGGGCGGAGTCGCCGAGGTTGCTCGCCGCCGAGCGCGCGCTGCCCACCGCCGAGGATGCGGACGAGAGGAGGTCGCGCCCGGGCAGCGAGAACCGCTGCGCGACGGGCATCTCGACGAGCGGCCTGCCGGGCGACGCGGACGGTGCCGACGGAGGAATCGGCCGGGGCGGCGGACCGGCGAACGGCTCGGCCGGCGGATGGAACACGTAGGACCCCGCCCCGTCCGGCACCGCGGCGCCGCTGCCGACCGCCGCCTCGCCGGGCGCGAACATGTCGGACAGGGACATCGCCCGGACGGTGACCCGGGAGTCCGCGGCCGACGGGGCCGAGGGGGACGGCGAGCCGGTTCCGGGGGTCGGGACGGCGGAGCGCTGCACGCCCGGCAGGGCCGGCCGCGCGGCCGGCTCGGGCAGGGCGGGCAGCGGCGCGCCCAGTCCGCGCCGGACGGTGGGCACGCCTGCCGCGCCGGGGATCTCGTGCGGCACCCCCGGCGTGCCGCCCAGCAGCGGCGCGGAGGCCGGTGGCGGCGACACCCCCGGCGCGGTCGATGGGTCCCGCGGCGATCCGATCGGCCCGCCGTCGGCGACCAGCCGCTGCAGCGGCGGGTCTCCTGCGGCACCGTCCGGCGCCTCCGTGCGCTCGGCGTCGTTCCCGGGGATCGCCGGCCGCCCGGAAGCACGCGAGACAACCAGTTCCGGCTCGTCGATCGCGTCGATCACGTCGGACCCGCCGACACCGTGACCCTCGTGCCCGTGGCCCTGGTGCCCGTCACCCTCGTGCGCGAGGTTCGGCTGCGCGAGGTTTGGGTGCACAGGGTCGTCGTGCGGATGGTTCTCGTCCGGGCCGGCGTCGTGCGCGCGGGCGTCGCCGGAGCGCTGCAGGCCGAGGGTCGGCGCCGACCCGACCGGCTCGGGGTCGGGCGCCGGCTGTGCCGTCGACCCGAGTTGCCGTGTCACATCGGGCATGTCGGTCCGCCCGGGCCGCGGAAGGGACGGCGACGCCGCCGGTTCGGGCCTCGGCGCGGCGCTCGCGGCCGAAGCGCGCGGCGGGACGGCGGCGCTGCGCGATCGCACCGACGACATCGACGGCATCGACCCGATCGGCGGCACCTGCAGCGGCGCACCCAGTCCCGACGGCCGGCCGACCGGCGCCGGCGACGTGCTGAGCCGCTGGACGCCGAGGAGCGGCAGCGCGGGCGCGGGGTCGGACGAAGCGGCAAGGGTGGGGGCGGACGGACCAGCGGCCGCCGCGGCGGACGGGTCTGCGTCGCGCTGCACGGCGGGTCCGGTTGCCGGGCCGTCGCCGACCGGGCTCGCGGTCGGCTGCCCCGCCGGGCCGGGGATCGCCTCGCCGGTGCCGGATGCCCGGGTCCGGGCCTCCTGCGAGCCGGATTCCGGGGCTCCGGGCGGGGCGGCTCCGGTCGGGGCGGCTCCGATGGTCGGCGCCAGCGCCTCCACCGGCGGCGGCACGTCCTCCGCCGCGCTGCGCTGGACGGGCGCGGCGGACTCGGCGGGCCCGGTGGGCTGCTCGTCGTCGGCACCGTCCTCACCGGAATCGTGCGGTCCGGCGTGCCGCTGCACGATCGGCGCGGCCGGGGGCGGCTCCACGGCCTGAACCCGGTGCAGCACGGGGGCTTCCGGCGCGGTGACGAATGACGGCGCGGACTGCGCGGTGCGCACCGCCGGCGCGAAGCGGGGTTGGGGCGCCGGCACCGGGGTCGCGGGCGGGATGATCGGGTTTCTGACCAGCCGCTGCACCGGGGCGTCCGGCTTCACCTTCGCCCGCGGCACCACCGGGAGATCCTCGTGCGGCGAGGTCGGCTGCGGCGCAGCGGGTCCGGCGAGGCCGCGGACGTGCCCGCTCGGGCCGTCGGGGTCCACCAGGTGCGCGAGGGGCGCCAGGAAACTCGGGTTCTGCCATGAACTCAGCGCGCTGCTGAACTCCTCGCGCGGGGCGATGGCCGGGGTCGCGGTCACCACCCGCTGCAGGGGCGGGAGGTCCCGCCAGGCCTGGCGCTGCACCGGCGGCAGCGCGGACGGCGCGGGCGGGCTAGCGGCGGCGCCGGTGGCCGGTTGCGCGTCGACCGGGTCGGAGCCGTTCCGTCTGCGCCACCATGCCACCGGGTCACCTCCCTCGTTCGATCCGTGTGTTGATGCGGCCGATCTCCGACGCGAAGCGGCGGCGCTCGGCGTGTTCCAGGTCGAGCAGATCGTCCAGGGGCCAATGGAAGTGGAAGGCGATGTACGCGACCTCCTCGTAGATCCGGTCGGGCGCGTACGTCACTATTCCCCCAGGCGGCCCCCGGAGACGTCGATGGTGAAGTCGTGCTCGCAGTTCGGGCACGTCACCTGGGCCCTGGTGTGGCCCTCCTGGTTGACCCTGCGGTACAGGTCCTGCAGGAACGCCAGGTCCGAGGCGAACAGGTTCTCGATGATGCCGGCGTGCACGTCGGTGACGGTGCCGATCCGGGTGATCACCCGGCCCAGCAGCACCACCGTGAGATACGCCGGGTTCTCCCGGACCCGATCGTCCCGCAGCGGGATCAACTCGTCCCGCGCCGTGGCGAGGCGCATGACGCCCTCGCGGTGCACGGTGCCGGACGAGTCCACGTACCCGCGCGGCAGCAGGAACGAGAACTCCGTCCGCAGGCTCTGTTCGGGGCGCTCGAACGGCACCGGGCGGTCATCGTCGGACCCCCGCTGCACCGCCTCCAACGCCCCGACAGCGGCACTGCGACGCATCACTCCACCTCGAGCCGCTCGTACGTGACGACCAGCTTCTCGGTCAGCACGCTGGTGTCGCCGGCCTTCAGGCTCGACACCTCGACGCTCTTCGGCCACGCGTTGGTCAGCTTGTAGCGCTTCACCGCGACGCCCTCGTAGTCGAACACGATGATGGCGCCGCCCTTGCGGACATCGCCCATCTTCCCGAACTGCGAGTCCTTGACCCACTTGTCGAAGCTGGTGTCCTCGGTGAGGCCGCGGGTGAGGGTCACCTCGCCGGCCTTCCATCGGCCCGGCAGCTTGCGGATGTTGTACTTGCCGTCCGGCCCGTTCTCCTTGTACTCGATGACGTCCTGTTCCATCTTCAGGCCGCTGACCTCGGTGATGCTCTTGATCACCACGCCGTCGATCTCGATGCCGAACGAATGGCCGACACCACTGCCTTCGAGTGCCACGCTGGTTCCTCCCTACGGTTGCGACTTGGTGGGCGTCACTCGGCGACGAGGCTGGTGCCGCCGGAGAACTGGGACAGCTGGAAGATCACGAACTCCGCCGGCTTGACCGGTGCGACGCCGATCTGGCACACGACCTGCCCGGCGTCGATGCCCTCGGCGGGGTTGGTCTCCCGGTCGCACTTGACGAAGAACGCCTCGTCCGGGGTGAGCCCGAACAGCGCGCCCTTGCGCCACTCGTTGACCAGGAACGCCGCGATGGTGCGGCGGATCTTGGCCCACAGCGCGTCGTCGTTGGGCTCGAACACCACCCAGTTCGTGCCGTTGAGGATGGACTCCTCGAGGTAGTTGAACAGCCGGCGCACGTTCAGGTAGCGCCACGCGGGATCGGAGGAGAGCGTGCGGGCGCCCCAGATCCGGATGCCACGGCCCGGGAACGACCGCAGGCAGTTGATGCCCACGGGGTTCAGCAGGTCGTGCTCGTTCTTGGTGATCTGCACCTCGAGCGAGATCGCGCCCCGCACCACCTCGTTCGCGGGGGCCTTGTGCACGCCGCGGGTGTCGTCGTTGCGGCCCCAGATGCCGGCGACGAAGCCGGACGGCGGCATGTAGATGTTCTTGCCCGTGGACGGGTCAGGGGCCTTCACCCAGGGCCAGTAGAGCGCGGCGAACTTCGAGTCGTAGCCGGCCTTGTCGACCCGCCACTCCTTGATCTGCTGCGCGTTGAGCCCGGGCGGCGGATCGAGGATCGCGACGCGGTCGCCCATCAGCTCGCAGTGCGCGATCATCGCCAGCTGCACGGCCTTGACGGTTTCCGCGTCGATCGCGCCCTGCTGGTACGCGCTCATCAGGTCGGGGACGCAGACCATGGTGACCTCGTCGATGGCCTCCAACCCGGAGAAGCCCGTGCGCTCGGCGACGTCGCCGACGTAGTCGTCGGTGGTCAGGCGCGGCGACGGAACCGCGGCCGGCGGCGGCGGGAGGAACAGGCTGACGCTGGCACCCTGAGCGGGCGCCTCGATGGACGACCCGGTGGCCGTCTCCTCGATCTTGATCAGCTTCGACGCCGCGTTGACCGCGGTCGCGACGTTGGACTTGCCGCGCCCAGTGGTCAGCCGGTCGTACTCCTCGACGACCTGATCACCCTGGCGCACAACGAGTTTGAAGGAGCCCTCCGGCGACTCGCCGTCGACGCCCTGGACATCGACGGTGATCGAGCCCTCCGCGGCGCCGGCGTCCAGCGCGAGGATCCGGTAGGTGCCGAGCATGCCCTGCGGGCCTGCCGTCAGCGCCTTCGCCGAGCGGCCGCCGTTCCCCGACGGGTCCTGCCCGACGCGGACGACGAAGCAGTTGCCGCCCCCGTTCTGGAAGTACGCGTACACCGACTGGGCGAGGTACGAGCCCTCGACGAAGCCCCCGAAGTTGCGGGCGAACTCCGTCCAGTTGGGGACGAGTGTGGGCGTGTTGAACGGGCCGTCCTCGGCCAGCCCCACGAAGGCTGCGACGGCTGTGCCGACACCCTCGATGGGCCGTGACCCGGAATCGACCTCTTCGACGTACACGCCTGGTGAGAGGTAAGTCGGCATGCTGCCTCCTTCGCGAACCGCCTGGTTGACCTCGATGGTGCGGGACGCGGGCACCGCGCGGGATGTGCGCCCGGACGGGACCGGGGGCAGAGTCCGGTGCCCCATCGGGCAACACGGGCGCGCGGCTTGGCGTCGGGCCCCCGTCGACGGAACGATCGGGACGAGGACGATCCGCGCCTCCGCAGCCCGGACGAGTCGCACGGCGCCGTCCATCGCACCGAGGAGTCGCATGCCCGAGATCGCCGACGACCGGCTCGCCCTGCTCGCCCGCTTCCGGGGGATGTACGAGGCATGCCATTTCGAGCCGGACCTGTTCGACCTCGACGGCGGGTACCTGCAGACGACCCTGGCGGACGACGACCGGATGCCGCTGCGGTTCTTCGTGGAGTACAACAACGCGTGGTGGTTCGCGATCATCACCGGCGTGACGGTGCCGATGATCGCGTACGACGCGGCGAGCGGGACCGGCGCGATCGTCCTCGACATCCACTACGACGGCGACCTGCTGCAGGCGATGCAGCGCGTGCACTTCGGCGACGGGGTGATCACCCGCATCCAGACGTACGCATCCTCGTCGTTCTTCGGCCGGCCGCGCCCGCTGGTCGAGCTGGACAGGTACGGCAACGCCGTCTGGCTGGAGACGGGATACGACCTGGCGACGTCGCTGGCCGCGGCCGAGGTGTTCCTGGACACGCCGCGTGGGCGCTCCTTCGCCGCGATCGCCCCGACGGACGCGGCGGTCGCCCGGATCCGGACGAACCTCGCGGAGCTGCGCGGCCGGCTCTGAGCGCGCTCGCCGGCGCGCTTCCGGGACGACGAGCCCGTCGGCTGAACCGCTGCCGGTCAGATCGGATCCGCCGGCGCGACATGTGACCGGCACCGGTTCACTCGACGGGCCAGGAGGCACGCGGCGTAGGGATGCGGCAACCTGCCGGCGCGCAGCGGCCGGGGCGGATCTTCCCGCGACCCGCGGGCGCGCCGCGACGAAGGGATGCGGCGACCTGCCGACGCGCAGCGGCCGGGGCGGATCTCCCAGCGACCCGCGGGCGCCTCGACCCGCGGGGCGCCGCGGGGGCGGGGCCGTCAGGCCATCTCCTCCTCGGGGAGCTCCTCTTCCTCCTCGGCGCGCTGGACGAACGCGCCCTGGAGCTCCTCCTCCTCCTCGGGCACTTCCTCCTCGTCGCGCTGGATGGACGCGCCCGCTGCGCCGTGGTCGGCGTGACCGGCCTCGGGCGTGGGACCGGACATCGCCCGGTCGGCGTTCGCCGATGCCTCACGCTCGAACCGGTCGGACGGGTCGCTGACCTTGATCCCGCCGCCGGCTGACGTGCCGTCGACCGGCCCGGTGCGCTGCTGCACCACGTGGGTCAGCTCGTGCGCGAGCATCGTCTTGCCCTCGGTCGAACCCGGGTCGTACTTGTCCCGCTGGAACACCACATTCGAGCCGACCGTGTAGGCGTGCGCGTTCACCGACTTCGCCGAGTCGCTGGCCCGGCTGTCGGTGTGCACCCGCACGTCCGAGAAGTCGTGGCCGAGGCGGCCTTCCATCTCGCCCTGCACGTCGGCCGAGAGCGGGGTGCCGCCACCGGAGTTCAGCACGTCGTGCACCGGCGACCGGCTCTCCTCCTCCTCCTCCAGCAGGGCGCCGACCCCGCCGTTGCCGACCGCCCGCTGCAGGCCGAGGATGCCGGCCTCGTCGAGGACGTCGGTGCGGCCGGTGCCGGCCGCCTGCAGCAGGTGGGCGGGCGGCCGGGCGTCCACCCGGGAGCTCTTCGGGCGGATCGAGGCCTCTTCGGCGTCGTGATCGTGCAGGCGCATGCTGGCTCCCCTCGGTGCCGGACGACACGTCGATCGTGCCACCGATGGGCGCTGCCCGGTGAGTGGGAAAGGGCCTGCCCTCCGGGCCAGGGATGCTGCCCCTTCGGGCATCCCGGTCGCGGTGTGGTCGTGCCCCGGCCAGGGCGCCCGCCCGTCCGGCTCCGGTCAGGTCCGCCGCGGCAGCGCCAGCAGGCCTCCGATGAACGCGATCACGCAGCCGGCGAATGCCACGAAGGCACCGACTCCCGGGCTGCCGGTGTTGGACTGGAAGGCCAGTCCGACCATGAACGCGACCAGCGCCACCCCGGCCACCAGGGATGCGAGCCGGGTCAGCCGCCCGCGGCGCGACAGCACCCCGAAGATCACGAGCCCGGCCAGCACGATCATCGCCAGGCCGGCGGACAGGAACGGGTCGATACCGTCCGGCAGATCGGGGAACTCGACGTCGGCGATGCTGTCCGAGCCCGCGTCGATGGCCGGCAGCGTCCACTCCAGGCCGGTGACCTCCGCCCCGACCCCCACCCCCAGGGAGGCGCCGACGTTCCACGGCAGCAGGCTGCCGATGATCATCATGGCGCCGCCGAGCAGGGTGAGCACCACCCGCCAGATCGGTCGCCGGTCGCTGCTCTCCTGGACGAGGCTGCCCGTCGCCTGGGCGTCCCGCTCGCCGTCGGAGGCGACCACGGTGATCGACCGGCTCGCCTGCTCGCCGGGTTCGGGCCGCGGTGCGGACATCTGCACGGACGCGGACGCCCATTGCCCGGGCGGGATCTGCAGCACCGCCGGCACGAAGGAGAACCGCACGACCCCCTCGGCGTCGAACCCGGACAGCGTCACCTGCCGGTGCCGGCCACCGCCGCGGTTGTCGGCGACGACGGTGAGCGTGCCGGTCCCGGCGTTGCGGACCCGCGCCACGGGCGGCTCCAGGCGCACGGTCATCGGCTCGTCCGGCGGCGGCGGCGACGTCGCCTGGACGAACGTGCCCGGCACCTCCTGCTCGCGGTCGCCGTCGGCGGCGACCACCGTGAACTGCCGGGACACCTCGGTCCCGGGTCGCGGCTGCGCGGCGTCCAGGCGCAGGTTGGTCCTGGCGAGCTGGCCGGCACCCACCTCGACCACCTGCGGCCAGAACGTGAAGGCGACCGCCCGTTCCGGGTCGCTGCCGCTCATCACGATCCGGCGGGCGGAGGCGCCGCGCCGGTTGTCGATGATCACGTGCAGGTTCGCGGTGGGCGCGTCCTGGATCCGCAGCAGGCTGGGTTCCAGCTTCACCACCACCGGCGCCTCGACCGGGGCGGCGCTGGTCACCTGGACGAACGTGGCGGACGCTTCCACCTCGGCCGAGCCCTCCTGCACGGCGACGACCGTCAGGCTCCGGCTCACCTCCTGGCCGGGCTCGGGCTGCGGCGCCTCCACCCGGACCCGGGCGGTGATCGACTCGCCGGGGAACACGTCGACGGACGGCGGCGCGAAGCTGAAGCGCACCAGGCGTTCCGGGTCGCGGCCGGCGAGGAACACCCGGCGCGTCCTGGTGCCCTTCCGGTTGTCCAGGATGGCGTCCAGGCTCGCCGATCCGGCGTCGCGGACCCGGACCAGCGCGGGCTCCAGCCGCACGCCGAGCGGCACATCGACGGACGCCGACTGCTGAAAGGAAGCGGTGGCCTCGACCGTGCCGTCCTCGTCGGCGGCCGAGATCGTCAGCAGCCGGTTCGCCTGCTGGCCCGGCTCGGGCACCGGCGCGGTGAGAGTCAGGGTGGCGCCGGCGATCTGCCCCGGCGGCACCTCGATCACCGGCGGCGCGAACTCGAACCGGGTGACACCCTCGGGGTCCCTGCCGGACAGCCGCAGGACGCGCGGGCGGTTGCCGGTGACGTTGTCGACGACGACCTGCAGCCGGCCGGTCGCGGTGTCCTTGACCTTCACCACGCTGGGGTCCAGCCGCACCGTGACCGGGACCTCGGACGCGGGGACGGTCAGGTCGAGGGTCACCTCGAGGAAGATCTGCGGGTGCGCGACCGACCGGATCTGCACCGCGAGCCCGCTGCGCCCCGCGAGCGCGACGGTGCCCGGCCGGACGCGGGCGGTGATCCGCTCCTGGCCGCCGGTGGTCGGCAGCAGCCGGAGTTCGCTGGCGGTCACGTCGAGCCAGTGCGGTGCCCCGACGGCCTGGATCCGGTACGCGTCGACGATGGGCGACAGGTTCCAGACCGACACGGTGAAGGTCACCGGGTCGCCGTCCAGCTCCAGCTCGGCACCGGAGGGTTCGACCTCGACGCGCAGCGACGGCCCGGCGGCACTCCGCACGGCCGGCTCATCGCCCGTCGCCCCGGACGTCCCGGACGCGCCCGCCGCCCCCGCGGCGATCAGCGCGGACATCGAGTCGGCGGAGATCACCTCCGTCCGGCCCTCGTCGGCAGGCGCTCCCGCCGGGACCCGCTGCTCCGGCGGGCGTCCCGATCCCGTGGCACCGACGGTGACCGCGGCGTCCGGAGCGTCGCCGGGCGCGGGAAGCGGCGCCTCCTTGGTGTCGTCCCATGGCAGGAACGAGTTGCAGGAGACGCAGAACTGGGCGCCCGGCTCGTTCCGGGTGCCGCACTGCTCGCAGATGTTCTCGGCCATTCGCCCCTCCCGCGCCGGAGCGCGCTTCGGCCGTCTCCCGTCGCGTCCCCGCGGCGCCGGGCAACTCATGTGACTGATGTGCATGATGACGCACCCGGGTGCACCCCGGCATCAGTGATACGCCCGAGTCGCGCATCCGGTTCACCCGATGTCGGTGGAGCAGCCCGGACGCACGGGCATCCGCCGGTCCGGCGGCCCGCCGGATCAGCCGCCGGTCACCGCGGCGGTGCGCACGAAATAGGGGCCGAACTCGCGTTCGAGCACCAGCCGGCCGAGCTTGCGGTACTCCTGCTGGATGGCGGAGATCACCTCGGCCATGCCGATCGGCCGCCCGGCCGCGGCGGCGAGGTAGCCGGCGGTCGTCGCCGCGGACCGGATGTTGCCGCCGGACAGCGTGAAGGCCTTGGCGCAGAACGCGAGATCCAGGTCCGGCTCGGACGGCACCGGCGGGGCCAGGCAGCGCTGCCAGATCGTCAGCCGGGACGCCTCGTCGGGCGCGGGGAAGTCGATGATCATGTCGAGCCGCCGGGTGAACGCCTCGTCGATGTTCGCCCGCAGGTTCGTGGCGAGCACCGCCAGCCCGTCGAACGTCTCCATGCGCTGCAACAGGTAGGCGCTCTCGATGTTGGCGTACCGGTCGTGCGCGTCGCGGACCTCGCTGCGCTTGCCGAAGATCGCGTCCGCCTCGTCGAACAGCAGCACGGCGTTCACGCCGCCGGCCTCGGCGAAGATCCGCTCGAGGTTCTTCTCGGTCTCGCCGACGTACTTGTCGACGACCGTGGCGAGGTTCACCGTGTACAGGTCGAGCCCGAGCATGCCGGCGATCACCTCGGCCGACATGGTCTTGCCCGTGCCGGAGTCGCCGGCGAAGAGCGCGGTCACGCCCCGGCCGCGTCCCCCGCCCGGCCGCATCCGCCACTCGATCAGCACGCGGTCCCGGTTGCGCGCCCGCTCCGCCAGGTCCCGCAGCTGGTTGCGGGAGTGCTCCGGCAGCACGATGTCGTCCCAGCCCACCGCGGGCTCGATGCGCCGCGCGAGCCGCTCGAGGCCGGCGGCGTTCTGCGCGCGGGCACCGCGGCGCAGCAGCTCGCCCGTCAGCCGGCCGGTGTCCAGCAGGGCGGACGCGGACGCGGCGCGGACGGCGCGCGCGACCTGCCCCGGGCCGAGCATGAAGTGCACGGGAATCGTTGCGGGGTCGAGGACCTCGGGATCCAGCACGCGGCCGTCGATGGCACCGTCGACGGCACCGTCGAGGGCACCGTGGCCGGCACCGCCGGGCCCGGCCGCCAGCCCGGCGAGCTCCCTGGTCCACACCGTCGCGCGGTCGGAGGGGGTCAGCGTCGGCGCATCGACCACGAGCGGCACGCCCTCGGTCCAGCTCGGGTCCCAGGTCACGGCGCCCACCAGCACGACCGGCACGAGGAGGTCGGCGAGCCGGCGCAGCGCGTCCGTGCTCGTGTCGGCCAGCGCCTCCACCGGTCCGGCGACCACGGCGGCGCCGCGCAGCAGCGCCTCCCGGCCGAGTACGGAGACCACCTCGAGCGGATCGCGGCTGCCCGCGAGCCTGGCGAGGTCGGCGGACAGCACGGTCATCCCCGCGCCGGTGAGCGCGGTGACCGCCATCGGCACGCCGATCCCGGTGCCGGGCCCGCGCACGTAGACGAGCCGCTGGCCGCCGGCGACGGCGGCCGCCATCCGCCCGACGATCGGGGTGCTGAACACCTCGGGGTGGGCGACCGGGTCGGTGAGCGTCCCGACCAGCACCGGGTCGAGCGCGTCGTCGCCGAGCAGGTGCGCGGTCACCCGGTCCGGCACCCGGAGCGCCCGCGTCAGGTACGGCCGGTCGGCGTCCTCGACCTGGATCAGGGCCTGGTCGATGAGCGGTCCGCCCGGCAGCAGCCGCGACCGCGCCGCCGCCGACGCCGGGGAGACGTCGGCGAGCGCCAGGGCCAGGCCGACGGTCGCCCGGCGGCGGGTGACGTCGTCGTTCAGGTAGCCGTACAGCCGCTCGAACCGGCTGTCCAGGTCGGGTACCAGCGCGATGACCAGCAGTTCGACGTCCAGCTCCGTCAGCCGGCTCTCGGCGGCGAGCCGGCGCAACCGGAGCACCGATCCGGCCGTCTCCGCCTGGTCGCCCAGGCGCTCCACGGCCTCCCTGGCCTGCCGATCCGGGCCGGGCGGCTCCTTGGCGGGTGCGAGCAGCGCGTCGACCACCTCGTCGGTGAGGTAGAGGCCGCGGAACGGGTCGTCGGGGGCGGGATCGTCGGCGCGGCGGTGCGCCACCAGCGCCCGGATGCGGTCCTCGACGAGGCCGACGCGGCGCAGCAGGTAGCCGAGGCTGTCGGCGCTCATGCCGGCATCACTTCTGCGAGATCCCGCCCGCCCGGCGGCGCCTCGCCGCCGGCTTGCGCGCCGGCGGCTTCTCGTCGGGCGTCTCCGGCTCGTCCCCGTCGGCGGGCCCCCCGCTGCGGGCGAACTCGGCCCAGCTCATCCCCGCGGCCCCGCCGTGCCCGCGGCCGCGCGACGCACCGCGCTCGCGCGGCGCGTCCGCGTCCTCGGTACCGGTCGCGGTGTCCGGCGTGCACGCCCGCGGCCGCCAGCCTCGCGGTGGCGGCGGCGCGGGCGGCGGCCGTCCGATCCGGCGTGTCCTCGCGGGTCTCCCGCGGCGGCCAGGCCCCGATGCCGCCGAGCGAGATCGAGCTCGGCTGCACGACGGGCGGCCCCGCGTGGTAGCGCTGGCCGGTGTCCGTCGGCGCGCTGACCACGACGTCCAGCGACGGCTTCAGCTCGCCGCCGAGCGCGGACCAGACGTCGGCGAACGAGCGGTCCTCGGGCGGCGGCAGCGCGACGGTCACCGGGACCGGCAGGCCCATCTCGGCCAGCGGGCCGGTGACCAGGTCCTGCGGGATGGCGTCGTGCCGCAGGAAGCAGGACAGCAGCGCGGCGAGCAGCCGATGCTCGTCCTCCGGGCGCTGGGTCCAGGCGGTGACGAGGTAGGACAGTTTGAAGTGCCGCGGCGGCAGCGACCGGGACTTCACCCGGCCGCGCTCGTACTCGTTGATCAGCCCGCGCTCCCGGCGGCGCAGGTCCTCGCGGATGTCGTAGAGGTAGACGTCGATCGTCGGCACGTTCCGCCGGCCCGCCCAGTCCTTGGTCGGCGCGTCGAACACCACCTCGACCTCGGTGCCGTCGGTGGCCTCGCGCTCGATGAGACGAGCGCAGCGCCAGGTCGACCTCGTGGATCACCGCTCCACTGTGCGACCCGCGCCCGCTCGGCGGCACGGGAACCGGGACAGTCTGCGGGGCACGGCTGGATGCCCGAAAGGGCACCCGCCCGACACGGCCGCGAAGTCCGGGACGATCGCGTAGGTTCTGGCCAGCACCTCGGCCCGGTACGTCCCGTTCGGGCGGACCGCCGGTCGGCGATCGCGGTGTCCGTGCGGCGGCGGCCCGCGCCTCCTCGCAGCGTCCGATTCGGGTAGCAGATCAGGAGAACGCAGGAGCCATGACGGATCCCATCGTGCGGCTGGAGACGCCGCAGCTGACGGTGGAACCCGGCGGCCAGGGCCGTTCGCTCGTCACCGTGCGCAACCTCGGCACCATCGTCGAGGGATTCAAGCTGCAGGTCGTCGGCGAGGGCGCGTCCGAGTGGGGCGAGGTGACCCCGTCCGAGGTGCAGGTCTACCCGGACCAGGAGGCCACCGCCGTGGTGGTGTTCTCGCCGCCGGCGGGCACCCAGACCCGAAGCGGCACCTTCCCGTTCGGCGTGCGCGCCGAGTCCGTGGTCGACGCCGGCACGTCCGCGGTGGCGGAGGGCGACCTGGAGATCGGCCGGGTCTTCGGGTTGCAGGCCAAGCTCACCCCGATCACCTCCAGCGGGCGCTGGCGCGGCAAGCACTTCGTCGAGCTGACCAACTGGGGCAACGCGCCGGTCAAGCTGAAGATCACCGCGAGTGATCCAGACGAGAAGATGGCGTTCCTGATCGGCCCCGAGATCCTGGACCTGCCGCTGGGTGTCACCGGGCACGCGCAGGTACGGGTGAAGACAAAGTCGCCGTTCCTGCGGGGCACCCCGGTGCGGCTGCCGTTCCAGCTGGTGGCCGAGCCGGACCCGCCCGAGACGCCGACCGGGCCGCCGTCGATGATGCCGAACCCGCGGCGGGCGACGATGGACGGCGCCTTCAACCAGAAGCCGATCCTGTCCAAGCTGGTCGTGGTCGCCGCCCTGGTCGGCGTGCTGGCGATCGGCGGCGGAGTGGCCTACGCGCTCACCAGGGACTCCGGGGAGACGGCGAACCAGCTGGCCGAGGGCCCGCCCAGGACGCCGGAACTCAACGCCGTCGCCAAGGACGCCACCTCGATCCAGCTGCTCTGGCAGGGGCAGCCGGGCATGGAGTCGTACCGGGTGCACCAGCTGACGGCGGACGGCAACACCACCGGTGTGCAGACCGTGGACGGCGCGCTCACGTCCTTCGTGGTGGCCGAGCTGACCGCGGAGACCGAGTACTGCTTCCAGCTGGAGGCGGTGCGCGGCGGGCAGAACAGCCCGCTGTCCGCGCAGCAGTGCGCGAAGACGGGCGTGGCGCCGCCGCCCACCGGGGCGTCCACCGCGGTCAGCGAGACCGCGGCGTCCTCTGCCGTGTCCAGCGCCGCGGTGTCGACGCCGCCCACCGCCGAGAGCTCGGCCGCGGCCACGGGCGGGCAGACCGCGACCACCGCGCCGTCGACGGGCGCGGGCGGCCCGGCCACGGGCGGGAACGGGGTGCCGGGAGTGCCGGGAGTGCCCGGCGTTCCGGGCGGTTCCGGGTCGTCGGGGGCACCGCCGACGGGTGGCTCCGGTTCGCCGCCGACCTCCGGTTCCGCGCCGGTCACCGCGGTTCCCGGCCAGTTCACCCCCGGCCAGTTCATCGGCGTGGTGTTCGCCGTGCCCGCCGCCGACGCCCAGGCCCAGCCGAGGGCGGAGGTCCGGCGCCAGCAGCTCGTGCAGGCCGGCATCGCCGCCTCGATCCTGCGCACGAGCGAGTTCCCGAACCTGCGCTTCGGCCAGAGCACGCAGCCGCCCGTCGACTCCTTCCTGGTCTACGTCGGGCCGTTCGAGAACTCGCCGTCGCTCTCCCAGTTCTGCCAGGCGCAGCCGGCGCTGCTGGCGCCGTGTCTACCGGTCCGGCCCAGCCCGTAGAGCCGGGCGCGTCGGACCGACCCGCTCGCCGATCCGACGACCACGAGGTCAAACCGACGACCACGCGGTCATACGCCGGGCAAGGGGCTCACCGCGCGGTGGAGCGAACCGGGTCAGGGACGGCTGAACAGCCGGATCTCGCTGATCGCGGCCAGGTCGAACGGCTGGTCGGGCACCGGCGGGTAGGCGTCGACGACGCTCACCCGGATCTCCGCGGTCTCGACCGGTTCGAGCTCGAGCTCCTGCAGCGCCGAGGTGTCGCCGAGACCCAGCCGCTGGCAGCTGCCGTCCGAGAATCCCAGCTGCAGCGTCTTGGGCCGCCACTGCCGCAGCCGCCGCTGGTCGCCCTCGGGCAGGCCGGCCGCGACCGAGATCGACCGCAGAGTCACGGGGGACGTCGGGATGAGCACCGCCGAGGCCGGCACTCCCGGCGGGGACGTCGCCGACGGGGCCACGCACGCGGCGTTGGCGGCCGCGGCCAGGTTGTCGACGGTGAACGTGGTCGCCCATGCCGTGTCCGACAGGTTGTCGACGAGGTTGCCCGCCGGGAATTCCGCCGACGCCCCCTCCGACGGCTCGGTGACGGCGTCGACCCCCTCCACCTGCGTGACCTCGCCGCGCAGGTCCTGCCAGCGGGCCGTCACCCAGCCGATCGGGTTCTGCCCGATGAACGCCAGCGTGCCGACGATCGCCCCGATGCCGAGGGCGGCCCAGATGTAGCGCTTCGCGCGGTAGAGCAGCGGCATGCTCTGCCGGTACGCGACGCGCGCCGCGCGGCTGGTGCCCGGCGCCGGCCGATGCCACCGGCGCCACCAGGGAATCTTCTCGGGCGCCGCGACGAAGGCGGGGCCGGAGTCCGTGAGCACCGGGCCGGCGAACGCGTGCCCGCACTTGCGGCAGAACCGCAGCGACGGGTCGTTCTCCACGCCGCACGTCGGGCACACCTGGTCGACCGGCGGCGGAGGTTCGGGGGGCGGCGGGGGCGCCGCCTCCTGCCACGCGGTCGGCGCCGCGGCGCCGGCGCCCATCCATGCGGGCTGGCCGCCGGACCTGGCCCACGCCGGCGCACCCCCGGCAACGGCCGCGCCGGGCGCGGTCGGCACCGACGCCGGCGCGCCGGCCGCTATGGGGTGCGACGGTGCGATCGGGGCGGTGCGCGCCGCCGGCGGTGCGGGTTGGCCGGCCGGCGCCATCGGCGCGGTCGGCGGCTGCGCGGGAGGGGCGGCATCGTCGGTGTCCCAGGCGAGGAACGCGCCGCAGGATGCGCAGAACTCGGGTCTGCCGACGTTGCGCTCACCGCATTCGGGGCAGGTGGTCTCACTCATCGTCGACGGATCTCCTGGCGCAAGCGGACCACCGCGCGCGGTCTGCGCACGGCGGTGCCGGGTGGGGCCATAGTGAATGATGGCGCACGGTGAGGGAGGCGCGCATGGGTGATCTCGGACATTCGGTGTGAAGCTTTGTACGAGCTGCGGGGTCAGCAACGAGGACGAGGCCGTCTTCTGCGTGGCCTGCAACTACTTTCTGGAGTGGGAGGACGACGCTCCGCCGACTCCGCGGTCGACGCCACCCGCACCGGCTTCGCCCCCGACCGAGACCCCTCCCGGTCCGCCGTCCGCGCCACCTCCCGGCCCGCCACCGTCCCGAACGGCGCCCGGCGCCGCCGCCCACCCAGGGGTCGCACCGCCGGCCCCGGTCCCGGCCCCCGTCCCGGCACCGCCCCCACTCACATCGGCGACATCCGCCACGCAGCCCGACTTCGGCGGCGCGACGCCCACCGGCGACCGGACTCCCGGGCCGCCGTCCGCGCCGTCGCCGGCCACCCGGCCGACCCCGGTTGCCGGCCCCGCGCCGACGCGCGACGCGCCGCCCGCGGCGCCTCCACGCGTACCTGTTCCCGCTCGCAGCGGCCCGTCGCATCCACCGCCCGTCACCGATCCCGACGTCACCGAGTCCGCCGAGATGTCGCGGGAGCACCAGCTCGTCAACCAGGCGGTCGACGGCCTCCGCAAGGGCAGGGCGCTCGCCGCCGCCCGTGATCGCGGGGACCTGGCCAGCACGCTGGACAAGGCGGAGCAGCGGATCGATCAGCGCACCATCGGCGTCGCCGTGGTGGGCGAGTTCAAGCGCGGCAAGAGCACTCTCGTGAACGCCCTGCTGCACACGGCGATCTGCCCGGTGGACGCGGACGAGGTCACGGTGGTGCCGACGATCATCCGCTACGCGGAGACCGCCGGCGCCACCGCCTATTTCGATGCGACGGACGAGGACGGCGACCCGCTGACCGAGTCCATTCCGGTGGAGGCGATCGGACAGTACGTCTCCGAGACGGGCAATCCAGGAAACGTCCGCGGGCTGCGCTCGGTCGAGGTGCGGCTCCCCCGCCGGATGCTGCGCACCGGACTCTCGCTGATCGACACCCCTGGCGTCGGCGGCCTCGACTCCGCTTACGGCATCATCACTCTCGGCGCGCTCGACTCGGCCGACGGGGTGCTGTTCGTGTGCGATGCGTCCCAGGAGCTCACCCAGCCCGAACTCGACTTCCTGCGCCAGGCGTTGCAGCGCTGCCCGGTCGCCGCATGCGTCGTCACCAAGACCGACCTGTATCCGCAGTGGCGCAAGATCGTCGAGCTGAACCGGGGTCACCTGGAGACGCGCCGGCATCGACATCCCCGTCATCGCCGTCTCGTCGTTCCTGCGTCTCGGCGACCGCCGAGATCCGGCGCTGGCGGCCGAGTCCGGGTACCCGAACCTGGTGGACTTCCTCGCCCGCACCGTGGTCCGGTCCGCGAACGCGGTGGCCGCGGCGTCGGCCGCGCGCGAGATCGACTTCGTGGCCGGCCAGCTCGGCAAGCAGATCAACGCGGAGAAGGCGGTGCTGACCGAGCCGGCCGCCGCCGAGCGGGTGGTCGCCTCGCTCGCATCCGACCAGGGCCGCACCGCCGGCCTCATCTCGCCGACCGCGACCTGGCAGCAGGTGCTGTCGGACGGCGTGCAGGACCTGGTGGCCGACGTCGAGCACGACCTGCAGGGGCGGCTGCGGACGGTGCTCCGCGACGTCGAGGCGATCATCGAAGCCGGCGACCCGAAGGACGCGTGGGCGGACATCGAGGTCTGGCTGCGCCGGCACGTCGTGGCCGCCGCGGTGGAGAACTACGACCTGCTCGCCGCGCGCACCCGCGAACTCGCCGAGGACGTCGGGATGCGATTCAACCTGGACGCCAACACCCCGGTGCTGGTCGATCCCGGCGGGCCCCCGGCGGGTCTCGATGCCGTCAACCTGGCCTCCGCGGAGAGCCTGCAGGCGCCCGGCGGCAAGCTGGCCCCGATGATGACGGCCACCCGGACGGCGCTGTTCGTGCCGATGGTGCTGTTCGGCATCGCCGGCAGCCTGCTGGGCGCGGTCGTCGCCGCTCCGCTGACCGCCCTGCTGGCCGCGGGGATCGGCCAGAAGATCATCCGCGACGAGAAGAAGCGGCAGATCGCGCATCGCCGGCAGCAGGCCAAGTTCGCCGCCCGCCGGTACGTCGAGGAGGTCGGGTTCATCATGAACAAGGAGGGCAGGGACGCGCTCCGGCGAACCCAGCGGCTGCTCCGGGACGACTTCCAGTCGAGGGCCATGACCCTGCACCGCTCGTCGATGAGCGCACTGGAGGCCGCCCAGAGCGCCGCGCAGCTCTCGGGACCCGACCGGCACGCCCGCGTCGCGCAGCTCAACGCCGAGGCCAGCCGGCTCAACCAGGTCGGCGCCCAGGTCGCCCAGCTCGCCGAGCAGGCGCCGGCCGCCGCCGGAGCGGGTCGTGGGTGACGGCCGTGGATGACGCCCTGGTCTCGTCGGTCAGCGACCTCGTCAGGTCCGCCGCCGACCGCGCGACCGGCGACGCCGCGCGCCGGCAGCTCGAGGAGATCTCCCAGCGCCTGACCGAGCCGCTCCGGCTCGCCATCGCGGGCAAGGTCAAGGCCGGCAAGTCGACGCTGCTCAACGCGCTGCTCGGCGAGGAGCTGGCACCGACGGACGCGGGCGAGTGCACCAAGATCGTCACCTGGTACCGGTACGGCGACCGGCCGACCGTCGTGCTGTATCCGCGGGACGGCGAGCCGGAGACGGTGTTCTTCAGCCGGGACGGCGGCGCGCTGGAGACGGAGCTCGGTGGGCGTGCACCGGACGACGTCGACCGGCTGGAGGTCTGGTGGCCGACGAGCCGGCTGCGGGACGTGACGCTGATCGACACCCCCGGCATCGAGTCGATCTCGACGGACCTGTCCGCCCGCACGCTCCGGGTGCTCACCCCGGACGACGACCGGCCACCCGTGGTCGACGCGGTCCTGTACCTGCTGCGCCACGCCCACGCCAGCGACGTCCGCTTCCTCGAGTCGTTCCACGACGACGAGCTCGCGCACGGCACCCCCATGAACGCGGTGGGCGTGCTGTCCAGGGCCGACGAGATCGGCTCCTGCCGGCTGGACGCCCTGGACGTGGCCGCGCGGGTGGCGCACCGCTACCAGGCCGAGCCGCGGCTCCGCCGGCTGTGCCCGGTCATCGTGCCCGTCGCCGGACTGCTCGGGCACGCCGCTGTCACCCTGCGAGAACCCGAGTACCGCGCGCTGGCCAAGCTCGCCACCGCGCCGCGGCCCGAGACCGACGCGCTGCTGCTCACCGCCGACCGGTTCGGCGCACGGCCGAGCACGGTGCCCGTCACCGAGATCGAGCGGGAGCACCTGCTCGCGCGGCTCGGTCTCTACGGCGTGCGGCTGTGCGTCGAGCTGATCCGCGCCGGCGCCGTGCAGTCCGCGACGGACCTCGCGGCGCAGCTGGCCGGCACCAGCGGCCTGGATCACCTGCGGCACGTGCTGCTGCGGCAGTTCACCGACCGCAGCCGGGTGCTGCAGGCGCACTCGGCGCTCACCGCGCTGGAGTCCGTCATCCGCACCGGCGGTTGCTCCGACGTCGAGTCGCTGCGGGTGCGCGCCGACCAGATCGTCACCGGCGCGCACGCCTTCGAGGAGGTGCGGGTGCTCGACCAGCTGCGGACCGGCGGGCTGCAGCTGCGCGAGGAGCACGCCACCGAACTGGACCGGCTGCTCGGCGGCTCCGGGCACGACCCGGCCACCCGGCTCGGCCTGGATCCGAGCGCCGGTGACGCGGAGATCCGCGCCGCCGCCCTGCATCTGCTGGGCCGCTGGCAGCTCCTCGCGGAGCACCCGCTGTCGTCCAGGGAGGTGCAGGTCGCCGCCCGCGGCGCGAGCCGCACCCTGGAGGGGCTGCTGATGAACTCGACGGACGCCCGCTACTGAGCCGGGGTCGGAGCGACGGCCCCGGTATCGAGCGGCCGGCCCCGGGCCGGCCGGGTCGCACCGGCCGGATAGGCCGCGTCTGACCGGCCGGCCAGCCGGTCGGTCAGAGGGCCGGGTCAGAGTGCCGGGTCAGATGAGTCCCTCGCGGACGGCGTAGGCCACCGCATGCGAACGGTTGCGCAGCTGCAGCCGCGTGGTGACGTCGTGCAGGATGTTCTTCACCGTGCGCTGGCTGTAGGACAGCCGCCCGGCGATCTCCGCGGTGTCGTGACCTGTGGCGACCAGCTTCAGCACCTGCGCCTCCCGGTCCGAGAGACCGGAGAAGGCAAGGCCTCTCGGCGACAGCACCTGGCGCTGCAGCCGGCCGACCTGGCCGAGCAACCGGCCGAGGAGGTCGGCGGGGATCTCGCCCTCGCCGGCGGCGACCCGGACCAGCACCCGCGCCAGCGTCTCCGGCGTCGCCTCCCCGCGGCGCAGCAGCCCGCCGACACCGACCTCGGCCGCGCTGACCAGCGTGGCGTCGTCGATGACCCTGGCCACCAGCACGGTCCGCGGCACGCTGCCCCGCTGCAGGGCCCTGAGCACCCGCAGGGTCTCGTCGTCGAGCACGTCGGTCACGACGACCGCGACCGCCGCGTCCCCGAGGTGCTGGGCGTCGACCACCCGCACCTCGGGGCGCGCGCGCAGTTGGCTGATCACGCCGGCCTGCGAGATCGGATCGCTCGCGTAGACGTACGTCGCAACCGGAGTCGTCATGGTGTTCCTCCCCTGGTCGCACCGGATGCGGTGCGCTGCCTCGATGCCTGATGTGGCGCCTGCGTCGCGGTCCCGTCGCCCGACCCGAGACCCGCTGTCCCCGAACGCAACCCGCTACCTGATCGGGAATGGTGGACGGGCACCCTCCACGCCCGCTTCACACGCACGAAAGGCTGCCCCAAAGGGCAGCCACCATCGACGGTCCGTGATCGGCCGGCCGCGCAGGGCGAGATTCCTCACGGTCCGTGACTCCAACGGCGCGCCGCGGGCGCCGAGCACGCCGGCGGTGCGTGGCCCGGACGGGCAGCCCGACCGGGCTTCACGCCCGCTCAACAAGGCCGTCCGGACTGCCCGACCGGACCGGAGGGATGCGAGCAGGGCGGCGCCGCGGGGTCAGCCGACGCCGGCGAGCTCCCCCGCGCCCGGTCCGCCCTGCGCGGCGCCGGCGTCCCCGGCCCGTCCGCGGATGCGCTGGCTGATCACGGCCGTGATGCCGTCACCCCGCATGGACACCCCGTAGAGCGCGTCCGCGGCCTCCATCGTGAACTTCTGGTGGGTGATGACGATCAACTGCGACGAGTCGCGGAGCTCGGTCAGCAGGTTCACCAGGCGCGACAGGTTGACCTCGTCGAGTGCCGCCTCGACCTCGTCCATCACGTAGAAGGGGCTGGGACGCGCCCGGAAGATGGCCACCAGCATGGCCACGGCGGTCAGCGACCGCTCGCCGCCGGACAGCAGGGAGAGCCGGCGCACCTTCTTCCCCGGCGGCCGCGCGTGCACCTCGATGCCGGTGCCGAGCATGTCCGTCGGGTCGGTCAGCACCAGCTCACCCTCGCCGCCGGGGAACAGCGTGGTGAACACCGTCCGGAACTCCCGGGCCACGTCGTGGTAGGCGTCGGTGAACAGCTCGAGGATCTTCTCGTCGACGTCCCGGATGACGCTCAGCAGGTCGCGCCGGGTTGCCTTGAGGTCCTCCAGCTGCGTGGACAGGAACGCGTGCCGCTCCTCCAGCGCCGAGAATTCCTCCAGCGCCAGCGGATTCACCTTGCCGAGGGCGGTGAGATCGCGTTCGGCGCGGCGGGCCCTGCGCTCCTGGGTCGCGCGGTCGTACGCCGAGGGCTGTGGCGCCGTGACGGCCTCGCCGCGCTCCTTCGCGTCCTGGTACTCGGCCATCTCCTGGGCGGTCGCCGGCACCGGGACGTCGGGACCGTAGCCGGCGACGAGGTCGCTCGCGGCGATCGCGAACTCGTCGAGCGCGCGCGCGGCGAGCTGCTCGGCCTGCAGGGTCTGCTGGGCGCGGACCACCTCGCCCGCGTGCACGCGGTCGGTCAGCCGCTCCCACTCGGCCTGCAGCTCCGCGACGGCGCCGCGGGCGCCGGCGCCGGTCTGCTCCACCGTCCTGAGGTTCTCCGCGAGACGGTCCCGCTCGGCGGCGGCGGCCGCGAGCGACTGCTCCAGCTGCGCGGCCGCCCGGCTCGCCAGGCCGGCCACCTCGGCCGCCACCGCGGCGTTCCGGGTTCGCCTGGCCGAGAGCTGGCGGGCCCGCTCCCTGGCCTGCCGCTCCTGCCGGGCGGCGCGGCGGAGCCGCTCGGCGCCGCCCTGCGCCGCATGGAGCCGCTCCTCCGCGGTGCGCACCGCGAGCCGCGCGTCCACCTCGCGCTGCCGGGCGATCGCCGTCCGGCCGGCCAGCTCGTCGCGCGGCCCCGGGTCGACGGTGTCCGGCGCATCGGAGGACTCGGCGAGGCGCAGCCGCTCCTCCAGGTCGGCGACGGCGGCGGCGTTCGCCTCGCGGGCGGTCTCGGCCGTCGCCCGCTGGCGCTCCAGCCGGTCGATCTCCGCGCGGGACTCCCGCACCCCGACGCCCTGCCGGGCCAGCTGCTCCGCGACGGCCGACATCCGGGCGTCGGACTCGTGCAGCTGGGCGAGCGTCTCGGTGGTCCGCCGGTCGAGCGCGGCGGCGTCCTGCGACGCGCCGGCGAGAGCCGCCTCGAGGCCGGCGATCTCGTCCAGCACCGCGGACAGGTCCGCCGCGGCGCGGTCGGCGGCCGACTGGATCTCCAGCACGGACTGCGCGCCGGCGGGGCCGCCCACCGCCCAGTCGGGGCCGAACAGGTCGCCGTCGACGGTGACGGCCCGCACGTCGGGGTGTGATGTCACGACCTCGACGGCGGCGTCCAGCGAGGACACGACGGCCACCCGGTCCAGCACCCGGGCGACGGCCGGGCGCAGGTCGGAGGCGACCACGAGATCGGCCGCCCAGCGCACCCCGTCGGGCAGCGCCGGCCACTGCCGCCGGTCCGGCATCGTGCGGGCGCCGTGCACCAGCATGCCGGCCCGGCCCCCGTCGCCGTCCCGGAGCAGGCGCACGGCGGCGACGGCGTCGGGCACCGAACGCACGGCCACCGCGTCGCCGACGGCGCCGAGCGCCGCGGCGATCGCCGCCTCGTAGCCGGGCACGACCCGCAGCGAGGCCGCCACCGTGCCCAGCACGCCGGGCAGGGCGCCCGCGGCGGCGAGCAGCGAACCGGTGCCGTCCTTGCGGTCCAGGCCGAGCCCGAGTGCGTCCACCCGCGCCCGCAGGCCGGCTTGCCGCGTGCGGGCCGCGCGGAGCGCGTCGGTCAGCTCAGCCACCCGGTCGTGCGCCGCCGCCGCGTGCGCGGCCGCCGCCTCGTGCGCCTCGTCGAGTCCGACCTCGGAGGAGTCCAGGTCGCCGACCGACTCCTGCAGGGTCTCGAGCTCGACGGCGGCAGCGTCCGCCCGCTGCCGGGCGTCGGCGATGGCGACGCCCAGGCGCTCGACCTCGTCGGCGCCGGCGGCCTGCCGGGACCGCGCCGCGTGCACCTCGCCGGCGAGCCGGACCAGTCCCTCCCGCCGGTCGGCGATGGCTCTGGTGGCGGCCGCCAGCTCCTGTTCCGCGACGCGCAGCGCCCGCTCGGCCTGCGTCCGGTCCTCGACCGCCTGCCACTGCGCGTCCTCGGCGAGCGTGAGCGCGTCGCGCAGCGACCGCTCCTCGGCCTCGGCGCGCTCAGCCGCCGCCTCCAGCGCGTCGGGATCCTGCCCGGATCCGGTCTCCGCCGGCCGCTCGGCGAGGTTCCGGGAGCGTTCCTCGGCGAGCGAGATCGTGCCGCGGAAGCGCTCGGCCAACGCCGACAGGGAAAACCAGACGTGTTGCGCCGCCTGCAGTTCCGGCGCGGCCGACTGCAGTGCATGCTCGGCCTGGTCCCGCGCGGACAGCGCCTGCGCAAGATCCCGCTGGACGCCGGCGCGCAGGTCGATCGCCTGCTGCTCGTCCTGCGAGTCCGCCGCGATGTGCGCGGCCAGCTGGGCGATGTCGTCGGCGAGCACCCGCATCCGCGCGTCCCGCAGGTCCACCTGGACGCCGGCCGCGCGTCTCGCGATCGCCGCCTGCCGGCCGAGAGGCCCTAGCTGGCGCCGGATCTCGCCCGTCAGATCGGTCAGCCGGGTCAGATTCGCCTGCATCGACTGCAGCTTGCGCTCGGCCTTCTCCCGCCGCTTGCGGTGCTTCAGCACCCCGGCGGCCTCCTCGATGAACGCGCGCCGGTCCTCGGGGCGGGCGGACAGCACCGCGTCGAGCTGGCCCTGACCCACGATGACGTGCATCTCCCGGCCGATGCCGGAGTCGGACAGCAGGTCCTGGATGTCCAGCAGCCGGCACGCCGTGCCGTTGATCTCGTACTCGCCGGCCCCGTCGCGGAACATCCGGCGGGTGATCGACACCTCGGCGTGGTCGATGGGCAGCGCACCGTCGGCGTTGTCGATGGTGAGCGTGACCTCGGCGCGGCCCAGGGGTGGCCGATCGGCCGTGCCGGCGAAGATGACGTCCTCCATCTTGCCGCCGCGCAACGCCTTGGCGCCCTGCTCGCCGAGCACCCAGGCGATGGCGTCCACCACGTTGGACTTGCCCGAGCCGTTCGGGCCCACGACGGCCGTGATGCCCGGCTCCAGGAGCAGCGTCGTGGACGAGGCGAAGGACTTGAAACCCTTCATGGTGAGGGATTTCAGGTGCACGTCGCGCGATCCCTCCGGTTGCCGGCTGCCTCGATCTCCGGTCGAGCTGTCCGGCCGATCGGTCCCGTCGATCGGCCGGGTCGCCGCAGCGCCCGGCGCTCCGCCGGGTACTGCGGTACCCGGTCACGCTACCCGCGGGGTGCCGCCGATCCGGGGACGTTCGGCGCCTCGACACTCCGGTTTCGAGCCGCGCCGGCTCTTCCGGGCAGGCGCCCGCGGTGGGACCCTGGAACCGGCGATCCGGTGTCCCGCACGGTCGCGCCCGGCGCCGGGGGCGGCCCACGACGGTCGTCGTCCGCCGGCCGGCGGACCGGACGCCGGCGCGGAGGTGGCTGGCCATGGAACTCGCGCTGATCGGACTCCTCGTGCTGCTCGCGATTCTCGGACCCTGGCTCGGCGCGGACAGCCGGGTGCCCGGCGGCGGGTGGACCGAGACGCCGCCCGGCGGGAAGCTCTGGCCGGACCCGGTCGTTCAGCCGGATCGGCCCAGCGGTCGCGGGCGGCGCCGGCGCCCGTGACCGGGACGGTGGGCGAACCGGGGACGGCCGACCGCGGAAGGGCGTAGGGGCCCCGGATCAGGAGACGTCGAAGCCGCGAAACCCGCCGCGGGCGTCCGAGAACTGCTCGACCACGGCGTCCACCGACCCGGGGGTGCGAGCGCCGCGCAGCTCGGTCAGCAGCCGTTCGCATGCGTCGCGGCTGCCCTCCGCGACGATCTCCACCCGGCCGTCGAAGAGGTTCCTGGCCGATCCGACGAGACCGATCTCCATCGCGCGGGATCGGGTCCACCACCGAAACCCGACGCCCTGCACCATGCCGTGCACGAACACGGTCATCCGCACGTCGCCCGCAGCGGGCTCGCTCGGCGCCTCCTGCTGCCGTCGGGTGAACCAGCTCATGGGCGCCATCCTGCCAAGGCCGCCGCGCCCCGGCGCGCCGCGGCCGTCGGCCCTGCCCGACCGGACCGACTCCCACCAGGACCGATCGGACCGGTGGTCAGCCGGGCAGCCGGTAGACGGTGAGCCGCCGCTCGGCGAGCAGCACCTCGATGTCCTCGACGTCGTGCTCGATCTCCCCGTCGTGCGCGATCGGTTGCGGCCCGGAATGCGAACGGATGAGCAGCTTCTCGGCCTCCACCGTGCCGAACACGCTGCTCAGCTGGACCACCCCCAACAGCGACAGCAGCACCGCCCTGGACCTGGCCAGCCGCCTGTCCGCGCGCACGTACTGCACGTCCAGCACCGACCCGGCCAGGTCCTCGCGCCACGACGGCGCCAGGCCGCGCGGGATGTACCTGCCGTTGCCGATGAAGACCACCCAGACCGGCAGCCGCTCGCCGTTGATCTCGACGTCCAGCGGGGATCCGTGCCGCAGCGTCCGCCACAGCCCGTATGCGGTCGCCGGCCACTTGCCGACGCGGTGCGACATCCGGTCCCGGCGCCGCACCATCTCGGGATAGCCGCCGATGCTGGCCGTGTTCAGGAACGCCTTGCCCTCGATCGTGGCCACGTCGACGCCGCCCGCGGTGCCGGCGACGACCGCGCGCACGGTGTCCTTGTCCTTCTTCAGCGCCAGCGCCTTGGCGAAATGGTTCAGCGTCCCGGCCGGGAACACGGCGAGCGGCAGCCCGCGGCGGTGGGCGACCGCGGCGACGGCCGCGACGGTGCCGTCGCCGCCGGCGACGCCGAGAGCGATCGGGTCGCCGTCGATCAGCGCCTCCAGGTCCGTCTCCGGGTCCCACCGCAGGATCCGGGCGTCGGGCAGCGCAGCGATGATCGACTCCGCCGAGCCGTCGGAGCTGCCGGAGGCGTCGTTGACGATCACCGCGAGGCCGCGTCCCGTCGGCAGCGCCGGCGCGGTCGCCTCCGCGGTGTGCGCCGGACCCCAGCTGCGCACCGGCCACAGCACCCGGCCGAGGATCGCGAGGCCGACGCCGACGGCGAGCCCGGCGATCACGTCCGAGCGGAAATGCACGCCGACATGCACCCGGGAATATCCGACGGCCGCGCCGATCGGCGCGAGAACGAGTGCGGCGGGCGGGAACTCGAGGGTGGCCCCGGTGACGAAGGCGGCCGCCGACGCCGAGTGCCCGCTGGGGAACGAGGACGTCCGTGGGGCCCGGCTGATTCGCCGGACCAGCACCGTGCGCTCCAGGCCCGGGCGCGTCCGCCGGACGAAGGGCTTCATCAGCACGTTGGCGGTGAGGCTCGCCGCGCCCATCGAGAGCAACCCGCGCACGGCCGCGCGGCGGGGGCGCCGGCCGAGCAGCGATCCGACCGCCGCGACGCCGTACCAGAGCACGCCCTTGTTGGCAGCGTTGGTCAGCAGCCGCAGCCCGACGTCGACCGCGCGTGCCGCGGGTGCGGGCAGGTCCGTCACGACGTCCGCGATCTGCACCGCGTTCGGCGCGACGGCCGCGGCGTCGACGGCGGCATCGAAGAGGCCGCGCATCCCCGATCGCCGGAGCGCTGACCACCGCGACGACAAGGGCACCCGGCGAACTCTACGGAAGGGGCCGGGCGGCCGGCCGGGCGGCGCGCGCGGGCCGGTCCCGCGGCGGCCGCTGGCAGCGCGGGCAGTAGTAGGAGGACCGGTTCATGAAGGCGTCGCGGCGGATCGGCGTCCCGCACCGCGGGCACGGCAGGCCCTCCTGGCCGTAGGCGTTCAGCGCGCGGTCGAAGTAGCCGGACTCACCGTTGACGTTGACGTACAGGCTGTCGAACGACGTCCCGCCGGAGTCGAGCGCTGCGGCCATCACCTCGGTCGCCGCCGCCAGGACGGCGCGCGCCACCGGACGGGTCAGCGTGGCGGTCGCCCGCGCGTAGTGCACCTTGGCCCGCCAGAGCGCCTCGTCGGCGTAGATGTTGCCGATCCCGGAGACCACCGACTGGTCGAGCAGGGCCCGCTTGATCTCCGTGTGCTTGTGCCGGATCGCCGCGACCGCGTCCGCCGGCGAGAAGTCCGGGTCGAGCGGGTCGAGGGCGATGTGCGCGACGGCGTCCGGCAGCTCGGCGCCGCCCGGTGCGAAGGCCATGCCGCCGAAGGTCCGCTGGTCGAGGAAGTCCACGGACGGTCCGCCGTCGTCGAACCGGAATCGGATGCGCAGGTGCGGATGCTCGGACGGTTGCCCGCCGACGGCGGGTCCGTCCGGCCCCGGGGTGATCCGGAACTGGCCGCTCATTCCGAGGTGGGCGAGGATCGCGTCCCCGTCGTCGAGCGCCCACCACAGGTACTTGCCGCGCCGCCGGAGATCGGTCACCCGGCGGCCGGCGAGCACCGCGGAGAAGTCCGCGGCCCCGCCGGCATGCCGGCGGACCGCGCGGTCGTGCCAGACCCGGACGTCGGCGATGCGCCGACCGCGGACGTAGGGCGCGAGGCCGCGCCGCACGGTCTCGACCTCGGGCAGTTCCGGCACCGGATGCTCAGGCGATCGGCTCGGCGTCGCCGGTCAGGGCGGTGTACGCGGCCGAGGCCGCCTGCTGCTCCGCCTCCTTCTTGGTGCGGCCGGAGCCCGCGCCGTAGGTGGTACCGCCGAGGATCGCCCTGGCCGCGAAGACCTTCGCGTGGTCCGGTCCCTCCTCGGTCACCCGGTACTCGGGCACGCCGAGCCCGCGCGCGGCGGACAGCTCCTGCAGGGAGGTCTTCCAGTCCAGCCCGGCCCCGAGCTGCGGCGCGGCCGCCAGCAGCTCGTTGAACAGCTTGTGCACGACGGTTCGCGACACGTCGAGGCCGAACTGCAGGTAGACGGCGCCGATCACGGCCTCGACCGCGTCCGCGACGATGGAGTCCTTGTCGCGGCCGCCGGTCAGCTCCTCGCCGCGACCGAGCCGCAGCTGCTCGCCGAGGCCGATGCCCCGGCCGACGCCGGCGAGCGCGTGCATGTTCACCACGGACGCCCGCAGCTTGGCCAGGCGGCCCTCCGGCAGGTCGGGATGGGTGCGGTACAGCGAGTCGGTGATGACGACGCCGAGCACGGCGTCGCCGAGGAACTCCAGGCGCTCGTTGGTCGGCAGGCCGCCGTGCTCGTACGCGTAGGACCGGTGGGTCAGGGCCAGCACGACCAGCTCGGGATCGACGTCCACGCCGAGCGCGGCGCCCAGGGCGACCGGGTCGGGCGTGTTCGTGGAACCCGCGAGGGGCGCGCGGCCGGAACCGGGCGGTCGCACCGGGCCGGTGTCCTGCTGGGCAGCGTCCGGGCCGGACGGGCCGGGGCCGCCGGCCGATCCGGCCGACACGGCGTCAGACCCCGACGACCTGGCGCCCCCGGTACTGCCCGCAGTTCGGGCAGACCGCGTGCGGCAGCTTCAGCTGTCCGCAGGCGCGGTTGGTGCAGGTCACCAGCGTGGGCACGGAGGCCTTCCACTGGGAGCGGCGCGAGCGGGTGTTGCTGCGCGACATCTTCCGCTTCGGGACAGCCACGATCGTTCTCCTTCGTCTGTTTACTCGCCGGACCCGGCCGCTGCGGGCCGTTCCGATGTCTCCAGGTCGGACGCGAACTTCTCCCGGAGCGCGGCCCAGCGAGGATCCATCATCTCATGGGAATGGTCCGGTCCGAGATCGTCGAGCCGCTCCCCGCAGCCCACGCAGAGCCCGCGGCAATCGGGCCGGCACAGCGGGACGAGGGGCAGGGACAGCACGATCTCGTCCCTGACCAGCGGCTCCAGGTCGATCATGTCGTCGACCAGGCGCGGCACCTCGTCGTCCTCGGTGGTCGCCGCCGTGGTCGAGTCCGGGTACGCGAAGAGCTCGCGGACGGTGGCCACGACCGGCTCGGTGACCGGGATCAGGCAGCGCCCGCACTCCCCGGCGGCCGTCGCGGCCGCTGTCCCGGTGACCAGCACCCCCTCGGCGACGGCCTCGAGCCGGAGATCGATGTCGATCTCGGCGCCCGCCGGAACGGCGATGACCTCGATGCCCATCGGCTCCCCGACCGGTGCGGCCAGCCGGACCCGCCGCGTGCTGCCGGGGCGCCGGCCGAGGGTGCGGGTGTCGAGCACCCACGGCGAGGCCGGGTCGGGCCGTCCGTGGTGCTGGCGCGCGGAGCTGGGCATGAGGCAGTGCTTCTCTTCGTGTCAGGACCGTCGGGGTGGGTGGCCCGTCCGGGCCGGGTGCCGGGCGCGACGTGATCGGCCCAGGGCAACCGTTCCAGGGTAGTCGAGAAAGCGGCAGAACCCCAATGTCGGCGGATCGGCGCCCCCGCGGTCGCGGCGGGACCGACGCGGGTGTCAGAAGCCGTTGTAGGCGCGCCCGGCGCCGACCGGCTCATCGCGGTAGTCGGCCACCCCGCCGTTGCGCAGGGCGGTCCGCCCGCGGCCGATCGTCCGCAGGGTGCTGGTCAGCGTCTCCTCGAGACGCCCCAGCGTGGTGTCGACGTAGCTGTCGCACTCGGCGCGCATGCGGTCGGCGTCGGCCGTCGCCGCGTCGATGATCCGCGCGGACTCGGCGTGGGAGGCCTGGACGACCTCGGTCTGCGAGACCAGCCGCGCCTGCTCGGCCCGGCCCTCCGCGACGGCACCCTCGTAGCCGGCCCGGCCGGCCGCGACGGCCCGCTCCGCCTCGGCGTGCGCCCTGGCCAGCGAGAGAGTCGTGCTGCTCCTGCGCGAGCTGACCGATCCTGGCCGCCTCGTCCTGCGCCCGGGCGACGAGTGCCTCGGCGTGCGCCGTGGCGTCGGCGACCATCCGCTCGGCCTCCGACCGCGCGCCGAGGACCATCCCGTCGGCATCGGCGCGGGCCGTGCTGACCAGCCGCTCCGCCTCCGCCTGCGCCTCCGCGACGGAGCGGGTCGCCTGGCTGGTCGCGTCGCCGATCATCTGGTCGCGGTGGTCGAGCACGTCCTGCGCGTCGTCCACCTCGCCGGGCAGGGCGTCGCGCACGTCGTCGAGCAGTTCCAGGACGTCGCCGCGGGGCACCACGCAGGACGCCGTCATCGGCAGGCCGCGGGCCTCCTCGACGATGGTCACCAGCTCATCGAGAGCCTCGAAAACCCGGTACACGTGAACCTCCCAGCTCGACCTGCCGGCCCGCGCGCGACCGCTCGGCCCAGTGTCGCAATCTCGGCGGCGCGACCTGGGACAACACGCCAGGCGGCGGCCGATCGGCTCGTTCGCTCCGATCGGCCGCGCGAGCCGCTCAGCGAGCGGCGAGCTTGTCCCGGAGCGCGGCCGCGACCGGCGGCGGGAGCAGGTCGGACACGTCACCGCCGTACGTGGCGACCTGCTTGACCAGCGATGACGAGACGAACGAGTAGGTCGGGCTGGTCGGCAGGAAGAGCGTGGTGACCCCGGTCAGGCCGTGGTTCATCTGCGCCATCTGGAGCTCGTAGTCGAAATCGGAGACCGCCCGCAGGCCCTTCACGATCGCGGCGATGCCCCGCTGCCGGCAGTAGTCGACGAGCAGTCCCTCGAACGCGTCGACCTGCACGTTCGGCCACTCGCCGGTGATCGCGCGGAGCAGGTCCAGCCGCTCGGCGACGTCGAACATGCCCTGCTTGCCGGGGTTCACCAGCACGGCGACGGTCACCCGCTCGAACAGCCCTGCGGTCCTGCCGATCACGTCGAGGTGACCCAGCGTCGGCGGATCGAACGAGCCGGGGCACACGGCGTGCGTCATGGGGCGCGACCGTAGCAGAGCGCGGTGTCGCCGTATCTGCGCAGCTTCTCGCCCGCGAAGGGCGCCGGCCAGGCCCACGCGGTGCCCCGGAGGCCGCGCTCGACGACCACGTCCGCATGCCTGCCGATCGCGCCGGCGGCGTGCAGCGCGACGAGCACCCCGGCCACGTCGTGGGTCGCGATCGCGTACGGCGGGTCGGCGACCACGACGTCGAACGGGCCGAGCCGCGCCGCCTGGGTGCGGGCGAACACGTGCACGTCGACGGCGGCGACGACCAGCTCCGCCGGATCGTCGAGCGTGCCGCGGTCGTCGGCGCCGCCCGGCACCGTCGCGCCGTTCCGCGCGTGTCGGCGCCGGCGGTCGGCGCGCCGCGGCCGAGATCATCGCGACGTTCTCCCGCAGCGCGGCCAGCGCCTGCGCATCGCGCTCGACGAAGACGGCGGCGCTCGCGCCGCGCGAGACGAGCTCCAGCCCGAGGGCGCCGGATCCGGCGTAGAGGTCGAGAATCCTGGCGCCGGTCAGCGCCCCCGCCGCCGTCAGCGAGCTCGCCAGCGCGGCACGGACCTTCTCCGACGTCGGCCGGGTGTGCGTGCCGGGCGGCGTCGCGAGCCGGCGCCCGCCGAAGGTGCCGCCGGCGATCCGGGTCTGGGTGCGCACCACCGGTGCACCGTAACGAGCGGGCGCCGCCGGGGACCGCGGCGCCCGGGCGACGGGCGGGAGGGCGAGCCGTCGGGGCTGGTCGCCGCGGCGTCACCCCTTCTCGAGGTACTCCTGGCTGTCCTCGGCGATGACGGCGGAGACCATCGCGGCGAGGCCGGGCCGGGCGGTGAGGCTCGGGTCGTCGCCGACCATGCCCTGCGCGTCCTCGCGGGCCTCCCGGATCAGCTCCCGGTCGCGGATCATCGACAGCTGCCGCAGCGACGTCGCCCGGCCGGCCTGGCTGGTGCCGAGGACGTTGCCCTCCCGGCGAAGCTCGAGATCCCGCTCGGCGAGGGCGAATCCGTCGGCGGTGGCCGCGACGGCGTCGAGCCGGGCGCGGCCGGTGGTGTGCTCGGGCGCCTCCGACACCAGCAGGCAGATCCCGGGCGCGCTGCCCCGCCCGACCCGGCCGCGCAGCTGGTGCAGCTGCGACATGCCGAACCGTTCCGCGTCCATGATCATCATCATGGTGGCGTTGGGCACGTCGACGCCGACCTCGATCACCGTCGTCGCGACCAGCACGTCGACGTCACCCGCGGCGAAACGCCGCATCACGTCGTCCTTCTCGGTTGCGGGCAGCCGGCCGTGCAGCTCCTCGAGCCGCAGCCCGGCGAGCGGCCCGTCGCGCAGCGACGCCGCCACGGCGAGCACCGCGAGCGGCGGGCGGCGCGGGGTGTCGCCGTCCTCGTCGACGAGATCCATGCCGTCGTCGGACGTCTCGGCGTCGTCACCGATCTTCGGGCACACCACGTAGGCCTGGTGGCCCTTGCCGACCTCCTCGCGCAGCCTGTCCCAGGCCCGATCCAGCCACGCGGGGCGCTCGGCGGCCGGGACCACGGTGGTCGAGATGGGCGACCGACCCTGCGGCAGCTCCGTGAGCGTCGAGGTGTCCAGGTCGCCGTACACCGTCATGGCGACCGTGCGCGGAATCGGCGTCGCCGTCATCACCAGCACGTGCGGCGGGGCGGCGTCCGGATGCCGGGTACGCAGCGCGTGCCGCTGCTCGACGCCGAACCGGTGTTGCTCGTCGATCACCACCAGGCCGAGGTTGCTGAACAGCACCCCCTCCGACAGCAGCGCGTGCGTGCCGACGACGATCCCCGGCTCCCCCGACGCGATGGTCAGCAGCGCCTTCTTGCGCGCTGCGGCGGCGAGCGAGCCGGTGAGCAGGGTGATCGTGGTCGCCTCCGGCGGCGCGCCCAGCTCGCCGCCCCGGCCCAGCGCTCCCAGCACCTCCCGGAGCGATCGCGCGTGCTGCGACGCCAGCACCTCGGTCGGCGCCAGCATCACCGCCTGCCGCCCGGAGTCGATCACCTGCAGCATCGCCCGCAGCGCGACCACGGTCTTGCCCGAGCCGACCTCGCCCTGCAGGAGCCGGTTCATCGGGTGGATGGTCGCCAGGTCGGTGGCGATCACCTCGCCCACCTGTCGCTGGCCGCCCGTGAGCTCGAAGGGCAGGTTGCGGTCGAACTCCGCGAGCAGGCCGCCGTCGATCCGGGGACACGGCTCGGCCGGGAAGTTGCGCGCCTCGGCGCGCCGCCGGGCGAGGACGAGCTGGATCGCCAGCGCCTCGTCGTAGCGCAGCCGCTCCTGCGCGGCCGTCAGGGCGGTCGCCGTCGGCGGCCGGTGCACGTCCCGCAGCGCGCTGTCCAGGCCGACGAGGCCGTGCCGGGCGAGCAACACGTCCGGCACCGGGTCCTCGATGCCGCCCCCGCTGTCCAGCACCATCCGGACCACCCGCTGCAGCGTCGCCTGGGTCACCCCGTCGGCGAGCGGGTAGACGGGGATGACGCCGCCGGGGAACGACTCGAGCGTCTGCAGCTCGCCGTCCCCGTCCCGGCCGGACCCGTTCCTGCCCTCCCCGTCCCTGCCGTCCCCGCCGGAACCGCCCCGACCGGAACCGCCCCTGCCGCCGCCGCCGTCGGAGGCGAGCGGGCGGGTCACCGCCTCGGGGGGTCCGTCGTCCTCGCCGAGGATCTCGACGATCGGGGACGACATCTGCAGTGCGCGATTGAACTCGCTGACCTTGCCGGAGAACATCGCCGTCGTGCCGACCGGCAGCCGCTTGCCCCAGTAGGGCTGGTTGAAGAACGTGCACGTCAGCTGCCGCTTCGAGTCCGCGATCACCACGTTGGTGATGTGCCGGACGCCGCGACCCCGCTGCCCGCCCCGCGGCTGCAGCCGGCGCTCGGTGACCTTCACCACCGTCGCCCAGACCGTCGCGCGCTCGCCGATGACCAGCTCGGCCAGGTCCGTCAGCCGGCCGCGCTCCTGGTACCGGCGCGGGTAGTGGCGCAGCACGTCGCCGGCGGTGTGCAGCTCGAGCCGGTCGGCGAGCAGTGCGGCCGTCCGCCGCGGGAGCAGCGAGGTCAGCGGACGGTCCAGGTCCAGCCGGTCCATCTGCCCTCCGAGACGCGTCGTGCCCAGCCCATCTTGGTCCCTCGGCCCGACAGGTCCGACGGGGCCACGCCCGAGGCGATTCCCGGCGAGCCCGCCGGCGACGCCGATCGGCTCAGCCGCTGATGTCGAGCAGGCCGATCCGGAGGTCGAACACGGCCCCCGAGGCGTGGGCCTGCTCGATGACCTCGCCCGGGCGCTCGGTGTGCACGTGACACCACAGCAGGCCCTCGCGCTGCCAGGTGGTGACGTCGGTCGACAGCGCCCGGATCGCCGCGACCAGGTCCGCGAAGTCCTCATCGCCGGTGCCGACCTGGAACGTCACCTCCGCCGCGAACGGCCGGCCGAGGTTCTCCCCCGGCATGGCGCCGCAGCTCGCCGGTTCGACGGGCCCCGCCGGTTCCGCGCAGACCTCCCGCAGCGCGAGCAGCGCCAGGCAGAGCAGTCCGCGTGCCCGGTACTCGATGCGCTCGTGCGGGTCCGCCGGCATCCCGATGCGCCAGCCGCCGGCCGCCGCGGAGAACGCGACACGGGTCACGACGGCGACCCGCGCGCCGTTGACCGCCTCCTCCGCGGCCCCGATGCCGGCGAGCCACGCTGCCTGCGCGGCGGTCGGCTCGTGCACCTGGACGACGCTCGGCCGGGTCGATGCCGACCCCACGAACTCGCCCTGCAGCGCCGCCGCCCCGGCGTTCAGGCCGGCCGCGACCGACATCGACGCCGCGGCGGGCTCGCCCTCGATCCACTCGTCCGGGTCGAGCCGCGCCTGGGCGCCGGCGACCCCGGAGGCGAATGCCCGCAGGTAGCGCCGCAGCATCCGGGCGGGCACCTCGGTCGCATCGCCCGGCCCGGTGGCCTCCGGGCATGGCGGCGGCGCGTCGGAACCCTCGTCGCCGCCGTCGTCGCCGCGCACGGCGGCCAGCAGGTAACCGGCGCCGTCCTCGACAGCGGCGCGTTCGTGCTCGGTGAGTTCGATGCCCCAGAGCGGGCGGAGGGAGCCGCCCTCCGCCAGCAGCAGGTCGAACCAGCGCTCGACGAGGTCGGCGTCGAATCGAGTCACGCATCCATCGTGCCCGCCGGCGCCGTCGCGCCGGGAGACGCGCCGCCCGGACCGCTCCGGCCGCGGCCCTGTCGGGTGCGGTGATTTGGCCGCAGTCGGATCGATCAGTACCCTGGGATGGTTGCCCGGACTCCGTTCGGGCTGGGCACGAGAAGACATCATCGAGTCGGCCGCGGTGCCGATGTTCCGGCAATGCGATAGGGGTGTTCGGCGTGGCTGCCGTCTGTGACGTGTGTGGCAAGGGGCCCGGGTTCGGGATGAACGTGTCCCATTCACACCGGCGTACCCACCGCCGGTGGAATCCCAACATCCAGCCGGTTCGCGCCCAGGTGGCGCCGGGCACCGTGCGCAAGCTCAACGTGTGCACGTCCTGCCTGAAGGCCGGCAAGGTCGTGCGCGGCTGAGTCGCCACCGGCCCCGCTGACGCGAAGGCCGCCGCCCCGACCCGGGACGGCGGCCTTTTCCGTGCCCGGACGTCGTCCTGCTGCGGCCGGCCCGGTGCTCAGCCGACCGCGACCATCCAGCCGTGGCTGTCGCGGCGCCGGCCGTACTGCAGTGCGGTCAACTCCTCGCGCAGCTGCAGGGTGACGGTCCCGGGCCGCCCGCCCGCCATGTCGAACTCGCCCTCGGCGTGCTTCACCGATCCGACCGGCGTGATCACCGCGGCCGTGCCGCACGCGAAAACCTCCGTCAACTCGCCACTCTCGGCCGCCTTCGCCCACTCGTCGGTGGAGATCCGGCGCTCCGTCGCGCGATAGCCGAGCTCGCGGGTGAGCGTCAGCAGCGAGTCGCGCGTGACGCCCGGCAGCAGGGACCCGGTGAGCTCGGGGGTGACCACCTCGACGTCCGAGCCGGAGCCGAAGACGAAGAACAGGTTCATCCCGCCCATCTCCTCGACCCAGTGCCGCTCGACCGCGTCGAGCCAGACGACCTGGTCGCAGCCCTTCGCGGCGGCCTGCGCCTGGGCCGCGAGCGACGCGGCGTAGTTGCCGCCGGTCTTGGCCGCGCCGGTGCCGCCGGGCGCCGCCCGCACGTACTCCGTCGACCACCACACGCTGACCGGCTGGATGCCGCCCGGGAAGTACGGGCCGG
Organism: uncultured Actinomycetota bacterium; assembly: GCA_963844455.1. Classification (GTDB taxonomy): domain Bacteria; phylum Actinomycetota; class Actinomycetes; order Mycobacteriales; family Nakamurellaceae; genus Nakamurella. Next base: position 423,255 of record CAWJOH010000013.1, on the reverse strand, counting down.
CCGGCGATGCGATGAGGCTGTAGATGTACCGGTTCGACGGCCGGACGCCCAGCCCGACCTCGGTCGCGATCATGAACGGCCGCAGGTAGAGAGAGGACTCACCGCCGCTCGGCACCCACGCGCGGTCGATCGCGATCAGCTCGCGGATCGAGCCGAGGAAGAGCTCCTCGGGCAGCCGCGGCATGCCGAGGCGATCGGCCGAACGGTTCATCCGCGCGGCGTTCTGATCGGGCCGGAACGACGCGACGGATCCGTCGGGCTGCTCGTAGGCCTTGAGGCCCTCGAAGATCTCCTGGCCGTAGTGCAGCACCATCGTCGCGGGGTCGAGGGTGAACGGGCCGTACGGCACGATCCGCGGGTCGTGCCAGCCGAGTTCGGCGTCGTAGTCGATGACGGCCATGTGATCGGTGAAGTACCGGCCGAACCCCGGAGCGGCGTGGATCTCCGCGCGGCGCTCGTTGCTGATGGGCGCCGGGTGCCGCTCGCGGCGGAAGGACGGACTCGTCATGCGCCCAGGATATCGCGATACTAGGACGTCCGACTATCGGGTCCGGGCCCCGTGGCAGGCAGCTGCGAACCCTTCGCAGCACGAAGCCGTGCGACCGACGTGCGGTCACGCGCGGCCGGATCAGGGTCGCCGCGCGGTCCTGCGCCGCCCGAGCAGAACCATCGCGCCACCGACGAGCAGGAGTAGCAGCCCCCATCCGGCGATCGCCACGGCCGGCACGCCGGTCACCGGGAGCGTGGACAACGGGTAGCCGGGTCCGGTGCCGGCCGGATCGGCGGCGGGCGGCGGTGCGAAGCCCGCCAACGCCGCGGCGCTCGTCGTCGACGAGAGAAGGGACGTGGCCGGCGGTGTCGAGGTGGCCGGCGACGTGGTCGCCAGCGGTGTCGACGTAGGTGTCGAGATCGTCGACGTGGTCGAGGTCGTCGGCGGTGTCGATCCGGAGGCCGATGACTCGGCACCCGTCCGCGGCGGCGGGCTGGTCGCCGACGGCGTGCTCGTGGTTCCGGCGCTCTCGGTCACGGTGGTCGTCTCGGTCACCGTGGTGGTCTCCGTGGTCGTGTCCGTCGCGGTGGTTGTCTCGGTCGCCGTGGTCGTCTCGGTCGCCGTGGTCGTCTCGGTCGCCGTGGTCGTCTCGGTCGCCGTGGTCGTCTCCGTCGCCGTGGCCGTCTCCGTCGCCGTGGCCGTCTCCGTCGCCGTGGCCGTCTCCGTCACGGTGACCGTCGTGGTCGGCGTGCCCGCCTGCTGCGTGTTGGTGACCGTACAGGTGGCCACGTCGCCGGGCCCGAGCACCACGGTGCCCTCGTCCGGATCCGTGTCGGTGGCGCCGACGCAGGTCCAGGCGGACGCTGCGTAGCCGACGGGTCCCGCCTCGGACAGCGCGTACTCGCCGACGAAGACCGCCGCGTCGGTGATCGCCGCGTCGCCGACCCGCCCGGACACCGTCACCGGTCCGGCGGCCGTCAGCGCCCAGTCGGCCGCCGTCGCCGATCCGCCGAACGGGTTCGCGACCTGCTTGAGCAGCGTGAGCCGCGGCGGGATGTCGGTGTTGACGATCGTGCACCGGACGACGGCACCGAAGGCGACGGTCACCTGGTTGCCGGCGAGCGGGCCACCGGTGCAGCTCCAGGCGCCCGCCTGGTAGCCGGCGGGCCCGGTCTCGGCGAGCGTGTAGGCGCCGGGCACGACCTGAGCCGCGGTCACGGCCGGCGTGCCGGTGACGCCGGAGATCGGCGTCGGGCCCGTCGCGGCCACGGTCCAGTCGGCAGGCGTGGCCGACCCGCCGGCGCCGTTGCGGACCTCCTTGATCAGGGACAGCGTCGTCGCGCATGTGAGCGAGTTCGTGATCGTCACGGAGTTGGCCGTGTCGGCGACGGTGAGCGGGTACGGCAGTGCCGCGTCGGACGGCAGGCCGTTCACCGATGTCACCCGCGCGGACTCGAGCGTGCACCCGGGCGGCAGCTGCGAGCGGGTCTCGTCGATCGGAACAGAGCCGCCCGCGGTGACGTCGAACCGCGGCTCGCCCCACGGCAGTGACCGGCCGCCGACCAGCAGCGTCGCACCCAGCTGTTGCGGTTGCGCGCCCTGCGCGGTGGCGACGCCGTTCACCAGCCACGTCTTGTCGACGGTGATCGACGGCGGCGGTCGGGTATTGCTCACCGTGCACGTCACGCCCCGGATCCGGAAGGTGCTCAGACTGAAGCCGTTGGGGACGTTGGTCGCGCTCACCGGAACGTGGTCCCGGCCGATCTCGCGGCAGACGGCGTTGCGGCCGAGGTTCGGGATCAGCTGTGACCCCGGTTTCGGCGTCTCGGTGAAGGTCAGCGTGTCGGGCCGGAGATCGACGACGTCGAAGACGATCGCGCCTGTCTCCGCGGCGGTGATCCCGGATGCAGGGGACACCGCGGCGGCGGGCGCCGCGGTGAACCGCCACCCACCCTCGGCGACCGCGTCCCGCTGCGCGCCGCCGGGCGGGATGGTCTGCTTGATCACCACCAGCTCGCTGCGGCACTCGACGAGCTCCTCGCGGAACTCCTCGGCGAGGTCGGAGTAGGACGCCGGCTGGAAGTAGTCGGAGCCGGCGACCGGACCGGCGACGGCTCGCATGTTCGCGCCGAGGACCTCCAGCGCGCTCGACGGCAGGGCCCGCACCTCGGCGGCGACGACGCGGGTGCCCGTCGCCTTCAGCGCATTCGCCGCGAGCACCGCCTGCTCGACGTCGATGAACGACGTCACCCTGTCGCCGGGATCCTGGACCGCCCGGACGTAGGTGTCGGGAGACCGATCGGTGATCAGGATCGCGAGGTCGACCGGCTCGGCCAGATCCGCCACCGCGGCGAGTCCCGCGTCCCAGTTGGTCCCGCCCGATTCCCCCGTCAGCCGGCCGATCCAGCCGCGGACCGCGTCCGCCCCGGCCGCCGTCGACACGGTGGTGAGCGGCAGGGTGTCGTTGAGCGGCGGGGTCGAGACCTGGTTCGCGAACGGGATCAGCGCCAGGCGGGTCGGGGTACCTTCCAGCGCATCCGTGACGTCGGTGAGCGCATCCTGCAGCTCGGCGAGCCGGTCCTGCTGTTCGAAGTCGAAGCTGACGTCGACGACCAGCGCGATGTCGCGGACGCACGCGCGCACCGGCGGCGGGTTGTCGCGACTCGTCTGCCAGATGCCGGCCGAGGCTGCGGGGTCGCGCGGCACCCGGTCGTCCATGAAGGGGGCCACCCCGCGGCTGCCGGATCGGTACTGCTGACCGGCCTGCACGGGCGGCGTGCGGAAGCGGTACGGCGCCGACACGAAGGGTGACCCCTGGATCGGACCGGGGCCGCTGACCATCAGGCTGTCGACCCCGTACCAGCCGGGCGGGACCTCCGCCCGGACGACCCAGAACTGCCGGCCGCGGTTGGCGCCGCCCACCTGGGTCTGCGGCACGGCGAACCAGCACGGGTCGCCGTCGGTCGAGGTGCACGTCGCCCACGTGTCGGGGACGGGCGTGGTCGGGCGGGTGTCGGTGCCGTCGTACAGCTGCAGGCGGATGCCGGCCACCGAGCCGTTCCCGTCATCGGCAGGTACGCCGATCTCGATGATCGAGGTGGTCGTGGTCGGGAGGGGCGGCTGAGCGGCATGGGCCGGAGCGACCGGAGCGACGGCCGACGCGAGCAGGAGTGCGGAGGCGGCTGCCACGGAGCCCAGGCGCATCGCGATCGCGGTCCGGAGCCGGCGGCGAGTCCTCACCGGCGGATGCTAGACCCGCGGCGCGCCGGCGTCACGAGATCGCGATCGATCGTTCCGGCGGCGGCAGATCCGCAGACCGCGTATGCACCGGCGGAGAACGCCGCCGGTGATTCGGCGGTGCCGACACCCGATGCAGCGGCGCCTACGATCGGTGACCATGCCAGTCGTCACCACCAGCGTGCAGACCGGCCTCCCACCGGCTGACGTCCTGCGGATCCTGACCGACTTCAGCCCGGCACGGGCCGAGACCTGGCCGGGAGTCGACAGTTCGAATCTCACCGTCCACGACCGCGGCGAGACGTGGGCCGACGTCACCGAGGGCAACAAGATCGGCTGGGAGCGGGAGCGGTACGACTGGGATGCGCAGGCCGGGACCATCTCGGCCGTGACCACGGAGTCGAACCTGTGGAAGCCGCCCAGCCGGTGGGACTACCGGCTCGTCCCGCAGGACGGCGGGACGCGGGTGGACGTGACACTGCGCCGGCACAGCAAGGGAGCGAAGGGTGCGCTGATCGCGGGGCTGCTGCCGCTGATCGGCAGGCGGATGCTGACCAAGTCGCTGAACGGAGCCCTGCAGCCGCGCTGATCCCGGGCGCGGGCCTGCCGCGGCCGGCGGCTCAGCGCACGTGTGACGGCACGAACGGCGGCTTGACCACCCGCACCCGCATCCGCCGTCCCCGCACGTCGACGGCGACCTCGTCGTCCGCCGCCACCCCGGCCGCCGTGTCGATCAGCGCGAGGCCGATGCCCTGACCGAGGGTCGGCGAGAAGGTTCCGGATGTCGTCTCGCCGATCGGTCGCCCCGCCGCGTCCAGCACCGCGAGGTGGCCGCGCAGCACGCCGCGGTCGATCGCCAGCAGGCCCCAGGCCGAGCGGTCCGGGCCGCGCTCCTTCTCCGCCCGCAGCGCGTCCGCCCCGAAGAACCCTGGCTTGCGCCAGCCGACGGCCCAGCCGAGCCTGGCCTGCACCGGGCTGATCCCGGGCCCGAGGTCCTGGCCGTGCAGCGCGTAGCCCATCTCGGTGCGCAGCGTGTCGCGGGCGCCGAGCCCCGCGGGTCGGCCGCCGCGGAGGCCGACCTCGTGTGCGATCGCGTCCCAGAGCGCCGGCGCCCCGTCCCACGACGGCACCAGCTCGTAGCCGCGCTCCCCCGTGTAGCCCGTCCGGCACACCCGGACCGGGTCGCCCTCGAACTCCGCGTCCACCCAGGACATGTACCCGAGGTCCCCGGGCAGGCCGAGCGCGTCGAGCACCTCCGGCGACGCCGGGCCCTGCACGGCCAGCACGCCGAACTCGCGGTGCCGGTCGGTGACCGAGACACCCGCCGGCGCGGCCGCGCGCAGTGCCGCGACCACGGCCGCCGCGTTCGCCGCGTTCGGGATCAGGAACACCTCGTCGTCGGACACCAGGTACGCGATCATGTCGTCGACGACGCCACCGGACTCGTTGCAGCACAAGGTGTACTGCGCCTGACCGGGGGTGATCCGGGTCAGATCGGCGCTGAGGCAGGCGTTCACGAAGGTGGCGGCGCCCGGCCCGGTCACCGTCGCCTTGCCGAGATGGGAGACGTCGAAGACGCCGACCGAGGTGCGGACGGCGGTGTGCTCGGCCACCACGCCGGCGCCGGCGTAGCTGATCGGCATGTCCCAGCCGCCGAACGCGCCCATGGTGGCGCCGAGGGAGCGATGCCGGTCGTCGAGCGGGGAGGTCAGCAGCGGCGCGTCGGTGACCTGGTCAGCCATGGCGCCGACCGTAGCCTGCGCGGCCGGCACGGGCATCCGCCGACTACGGTCGTCAGCGCGGCGACGAACCCGGCACCTACCCCGCGCCGGCCGCCGCCCGGCCGAACGATCCGGCCCCACACCGAGGAGGACCCGTCCCGATGACGCGACTGAGCCTGTCCATCGCCGCACCCGCCGGCGCCAGGGCGGACGCCCTGGTGATCGGCCTGTACGAGGGTGCGGGTGACGACGCCGGGCCGGTCGCGGCGGACGCGGACCTCGGCGCGGCCGTCGCGGCGTGCGCGGTCGCCGGCGCGACGGGCAAGGCGGGGTCGGTGACGACGATCCCGGGCGCGGGCCTGGCGTCGGCGGAGCGGATCGTCGCGGTCGGCCTGGGCAAGGCGGCCGGGGACGACGCCGACCCGGAGGGCGCGGCCGAGCGGGTCCGGCGGGCGGCCGGGCTCGCGTCCCGCAGCGCGGCCGGCTGGGCGCGGATCGTGACCACGCTGTCGCGGCTCGACCTGCGCGCCGCCGCCGAGGGACACCTGTTGGGCGCGTATCAGTTCGGAACCTACAAGGAGCCGAAGAAGGCCGCCGTCGGCGCCGTCGTGCTGTCCGTCGCCTCCGCGGACAAGGCGGCGAAGGCAGAGGTCCGGCGCGCCGAGGTGACCGCCGAGGCCGTCGCCCTCGCCCGCGATCTCGTCAACTCGGCACCCAACGACCTGCCGCCGGCCGAGTTCGCCGACCGCGCGGCCGCGGCGGCCCGGGAGGCCGGCCTCGACGTGCAGGTGCTGGACGAGAAGGCTCTCGCCCGCGGCGGTTTCGGCGGCATCCTGGCCGTCGGCTCCGGCTCGGCCCGGCCGCCGCGGCTCGTCCGGGTGTCGTACCGGCCGTCGGGCACGGTGGCCGCATCGGTCGCCCTGGTCGGCAAGGGCATCACCTTCGACTCCGGCGGCATCTCGATCAAGCCCGCGGCGAAGATGGACCAGATGACGAGCGACATGGCCGGCGCCGCGGCCGTGATCGCGACCGCGGTGGCCGCGGCGAGACTCGGCCTGCCGGTGGCCGTCACCGCCTACGCCGCGCTGGCCGAGAACCTGCCGTCCGGCTCCGCCTACCGGCCAGGCGACGTGATCCGGCACTACGGCGGCGCGGCGAAGCGGGGCACGAGGAAGCCGGCCGGGAAGACCTCGCACATCCTGAACACCGACGCCGAGGGCCGGCTCGTGCTGGCCGACGCGATCGTGCGGGCCGCCGAGGACGACCCCGACTACCTGCTCGAGACGTCCACCCTCACCGGCGCGCAGATCGTCGTCGCTGGGCAAGCGCACGATGGGCGTGATGGGCGAGCCGGCGCTGCGCGACCGGGTCGCCGAGCTCGCGCGGGAGACCGGCGAGGGCGGCTGGGCGATGCCGCTGCCCGAGCACCTGCGCGAGGGGCTGGACTCGCCGCTCGCCGACCTGCAGAACATCGGCGCGGCCGACCAGGGCGGCGGAATGCTGGTCGCCGGGCACTATCTCAGCGCGTTCGTGCCGGACGGCCTGCCGTTCGCGCACCTGGACGTGGCCGGCCCGGCCTTCCACGACGGCAAGCCGTACGGCTACACGTCCACCGGCGGCACCGGGGTGCCGGTTCGCACCCTGCTGGCCGTGCTGGAGGACCTCGGCGCCCGCTGAGGCGCGTCGCCCTCCGGCGGCACAGGCCGTCGAACCGCACGAACGGCGCGATCGCCGGCCCGCGCGGCGCCGTCCCTGCGGGAGGGACGACCCGCGGCGGTGCCCCGGGTCAGTCGCCGAGGGCGTCGCGCTCGGCGCGCTCCTGCAGGATCGTCTGCCGGCGGGAGTAGTCGCGCATCCGCTGCGGGTAGCCGACGACGGTCGCGTCGTAGATGGGCAGCGCGTGGTCGCGGGCGAAGTCCTTGGCCGCCTCGGGCGAGGCGATCCGGCGCCGGGTGAACTCGCCGTCGTGCGCGACCAGCACCACGCTCGTCTCGGTCACGGCGGTCCGCGGCTCGACGAACACCTCGACGCCGCGCCTGGCCGCCGACCACTCGGCGAGCGCCTCGGTCACGGCCTTGCGATCGGAGCGGCTGAGCCCGCCGGAGCCCCGGCCCTTCCGCGAGAACCAGCTCATCGCACACTCCCGTTTCGCCCGCCGCGCCGTGCCCCGGACGAACCGGCCGGCGCCTGCGTCCAGTGTTCCTGAAGCCCTAGCGAAGCGGCGGCTCGAACGGTTCCCGGCCGGACGCATGCGCGCGGCTCCGGCGGGCGCCGGGTGCCCCGTGGCCCTCGGGCGGCATCGCTGGCGGGATGCCAAGATGGGGTCGCGTCGCGGGGTGCGGCCTCGTCGATGACGGCGGCCGGCGGCCACCGCCGACGGAAGCTCCGCCGGCGCCGCAGCGTTGGAAAAGGTATGTCGACAACCGAATTGAGGAGCACTGATCCGATGGGCGAGACCAACGTAGATCTGGTCGTTCTCGGCGGGGGATCCGGCGGCTACGCGGCGGCCCTGCGCGCCGCCGAGCTCGGTTCGTCCGTCGTGCTGGTGGAGAAGGAGAAGGTCGGCGGGACGTGCCTGCACTGGGGCTGCGTCCCGGCGAAGACGCTGCTGCACGCGGCCGAGGTCGCGGACGAGGCGCGCGAGGGCAGCACGATCGGCATCAAGTCGACCTTCGACGGCGTCGACGTCCCCGCGCTGCTGAAGTACAAGGACGGCATCATCAACCGGCTGTACAAGGGCCTGCAGGGGCTGATCAAGTCCCGCAAGATCCAGGTGGTCGAGGGCGAGGGCAAGTTCGTCGGACCGAACCGGGTGGTGGTCGGGGACGAGACCTACGTCGGCAAGGACGTCATCCTGGCCACCGGCTCGTACTCGCGGACGCTGCCCGGCCTGGAGATCGAGGGTCGCGTGATCACCTCGACGCAGGCGCTGAGCCTGGAATGGGTGCCGGAGAAGGCCGTCGTCCTCGGCGGCGGCGTCATCGGCGTCGAGTTCGCGTCCACCTGGGCCTCCTTCGGCACCGAGGTGACGGTCGTCGAGGCGCTGCCGACGCTGGTGCCGCTCGAGGACCCGTGGGCGTCCAAGCTGCTCGAGCGCGCGTTCCGCAAGCGCAAGATCGCGTTCAAGACCGGGGTGCGGTTCCAGGGCGTGAAGCAGAACGACTCGGGTGTGACGGTCAGCCTGGAGGACGGCACCACCATCGAGGCCGACCTGCTGCTGGTCGCCGTCGGGCGCGGCCCGTACACGCAGGGCTGCGGCTACGAAGAGGCCGGCATCACCATGGACCGGGGCTGGGTGATCACCGACGAGCGGCTGCACACCAACCTGCCGCACGTCTACGCCGTGGGTGACATCGTGCCCGGCCTGCAGCTCGCGCACCGCGGGTTCCAGCAGGGCATCTTCGTGGCCGAGGAGATCGCCGGCCTGCATCCGCGGGTGATCCCCGACGAGGAGATCCCGAAGATCACCTACTGCGACCCGAACGTCGCGTCCGTCGGCCTCACCGAGGCGAAAGCCCAGGAGCAGTACGGGGACTCGCAGATCGAGAGCTTCGTGTACGACCTCGGCGGGAACGGCAAGTCGCAGATCCTGAAGACCGCCGGCGGCGTGAAGCTGGTTCGCGTCAAGGACGGCCCGATCGTCGGCATGCACCTCGTCGGCGCCCGGGTCGGCGAACTGCTCGGCGAGGCGCAGCTGATCGTCGGCTGGGAGGCCCATCCCGAGGACGTCGCGCCGTACCTGCACGGTCACCCGAGCCAGTACGAGGCGGTCGGAGAGGCGATCCTGGCCATGGCCGGCAAGCCGCTGCACGTGCACGACTGATTTGCCGGCGCCGCGGCCGGGCACTCCGAACCGGACGGGTCCCGGCCGCGCCCGCCGACCGCACTGCCGCCACGAGCACCACGAGCACCACGACAGATTTCTTCAGGTCACAGGCAGGAGAACCCCGCTCATGTCCCACTCCGTCCAGATGCCGGCCCTTGGGGAGAGCGTCACCGAAGGCACCGTCACCCGCTGGCTGAAGGCCGTGGGGGACGAGGTCGAGGTCGACGAGCCCTTGCTCGAGGTGTCCACCGACAAGGTGGATACGGAGATCCCCTCGCCGTACGGCGGCGTGCTGGAGAAGATCGTCGTCGGCGAGGACGAGACCGCCGCCGTGGGCGCCGAACTGGGCGTGATCGGCGACGGCTCGGGCGCGGGCGGTGACACGGGCGGCGACACGGGCGGCGCCGCCGAGGAGGCCACGCCGGAGCCCGCGCCGGAGCCCGAGGCGGCACCCGCAGCCGAGACCGCGCCCCAGGCGGAACCGTCGACGGACACCGAGACGCCGCGGGAGAAGCCGACGGCGGGGACCGGCGGGTCGTCGGGCGGCGGCACGTCCGTGACGCTGCCGGAGATGGGCGAGTCCGTCACCGAGGGCACCGTCACCCGCTGGCTCAAGGCGGTCGGCGACGACGTCGCCGTGGACGAGCCGCTGGTGGAGATCTCCACCGACAAGGTCGACACCGAGGTGCCGTCGCCGGTGGCCGGAACGCTGTTGGAGATCAGCGTCGGCGAGGACGAGACGATCCAGGTCGGCGGCCAGCTCGGGGTGATCGGCGACGCGTCGGCCGCGCCGGCCCAGCAGGAAGCCGAGCGGGAGGAGCCGAAGCAGGAGGCGCAGCCGGAGCCCGAGGAGAAGCAGGACAGCGGGTCGGCGCCGGCGCCCACCGACCAGCCGGCCGCGGCGCCGTCGGCACCCGCCCGCAGCACCGTCGGCACCGTCCGGCGCGAGCTCGGCGCTCCCGCCCGCCTCGGTGCCCGAGGGCACGTACGTCACTCCGGTGATCCGCAAGCTCGCGGCCGACAGCGGCGTCGACCTGGCGACGGTGAAGGGCACCGGCGTCGGCGGCCGGATCCGGCGCGAGGACGTCGTGGCCGCGGCGGACGCCGCCAAGGCCGCCTCCGCTCCCCCGGCTGCCCCGGCGCCGGCCGCACCCGCAGCTCCGGCGGCAGCCACCGCCGCCGCCCCCGCGGCGGCCGCCCCCGCCGGGTCGAGCGTGCCGAAGCCGGACGCCGCGGCGAGCGCGCTGATCGGCACGACGGCGAAGACCCCGCGCATCCGCCAGTCCATCGCCAAGAACATGCGGTACGGCCTGGACACCGCGGCCCAGCTGACGACGGTGATGGAGGTCGACGTCACCCGCGTCGCGCAGCTGCGGGCGCGCGCGAAGGCGGCCTTCGCCGCGCGGGAGGGCGTGTCGCTGTCGTTCCTGCCGTTCTTCGTGAAGTCGGCGATCGAGGCGCTCAAGGCGTACCCGGTGGTCAACTCCTCCCTCTCCGAGGACGTCAAGGAGATCACCTACCACGGCAAGGTCCACCTGGGCATCGCGGTCGACACCCCGCGCGGCCTGATCGTGCCGGTGATCAAGGACGCCGACGATCTCAACATCGCCGGCATCGCCCGCAAGATCGCCGACCTGGCCAAGCGCACCCGGGACAACAAGATCGGCCCGGACGAGCTGTCCGGCGGCACCTTCACCGTCACCAACACCGGGTCGGTCGGCGCGCTGTTCGACACGCCGATCTTCGTGCCGCCGCAGTCGGCGATCCTCGGCACCGGCGCCATCGTCAAGCGGCCCATGGTCGGGCAGGACGCCGACGGCAACGAGGTCATCGCGATCCGCTCGATGTGCTACCTCGCGCTGTCCTACGACCACCGCAACATCGACGGCGCGGACGCGTCCCGGTTCCTCCTCGCGGTCAAGAAGCGCATCGAGGCCGGCGAGTTCGAGGGCGAGCTGGGCCTCTAGCGGCGGCGGGCGGGGGACGGACACGGCATGCGCATCGTCGCCGCCGGCGTGAGCGGGTTCATCGGCGGCCGCCTGCTCGCGGCCCTGGCCGGGGACGGTCACGAGGTCGTCCAGCTGGTCAGGAAGGGCCCGACGCACGCCGGGCAGAGCCTGTGGAACCCGCACGTCCGCAAGCTCGCACCCGGCGTCCTCGACGGCGCCGACGCGGTGGTCAATCTCTGCGGCGTCAACATCGGGGACAAGCGCTGGACCGCGAAGTTCAAGCAGCAGCTGCGGGCGTCCCGGCTCAACCCGACGAGCTTCCTGGCCGACGAATGCGCCCGCCTGGAAATCCCCACGCTGATCAACGCGAGCGGCAGCGGCTACTACGGGCCGCGGCTGGACGCGGAGATCCTCACCGAGCGATCGGAGCCGGGGACGTCGTTCCTGGCCCGGCTCTGCGTGGAGTGGGAGGCGGCGACGCGCCCGGCGGCCGAGGCCGGTACCCGCGTGGTGAACCTGCGCAGCTCGCTGGTCCTCGGCCGGGAGGGCGGGTTGCTCCAGCAGCTGGGCTCGGTGGTCCGGCTGGGCCTCGGCGGCCGGCTCGGCTCGGGGCAGCAGTACTTCCCGTGGATCGACGCGGACGACGAGGTGCGGGCGATCCAGTTCCTGCTGGACAGCCAGGTGGCGGGGCCGGTCAACCTGGCGGCCCCCTACCCGGTGACCAACGCGGAGTTCACTCGCGAGCTGGGCCGGGCGCTGCAGCGGCCGACGCCGTGGGTGATTCCCGGATTCGCGCTGAAGATCGTGCTCAGCGACTTCGCCGTCGAGCTGCTCGGCGGGCAGCGATCCGTGCCGACCAAGCTCCACGACAACGGGTTCGAGTTCCGCTACCGGACCCTGCCGGAGGCGCTGGCGCACGAGCTCGAGCCGGATCCCGGCCCGGTGGTGCCGCCCTGGCGGCTGATCCCGGCCTGGTGACGGTTCCGGCCCGTGCCGGCGCCCGCCCGGCACGGGGGCCGCGGTGCCGGCGATCCGCCCTAGTGCTCGTACGGGTCAGCCGGCTGCGGGATCGGCGCGATCGAGGTGATCGTCACCGTCGGCACGTAGCCGTTGTCGACGGTCGCCGTGTTCGGCACGGCCGTCACCACGGCCTGCACCCAGGTGTCCGGCGGGAACGGCGCGTCTGCCGCCACGTGCACCTGCATGGGGTTGGCGTCCGCGGCGCAGCAGCTGATCACCATGCGGGCGATCGTGTAGCCGTCGGAGAACCCGTCGCCGGGCGGTGCGACGAACCCGGTCAGCGTCACCGGCACGCCGTCGACCGAGCCGTCGGCGTCGTACAGGGTGCGCAACACGAAGTCCTTGAACGGCAGCGCCGGGTCGGCGCCCTCCGGCAGCGGGGGGAACTGCTGCGTGCGCTTCGATCCCGCGGAATCGGCGGCCGAACCGCTGCCGTCGTTGAACTTGTAGCCGCCCTCCACCCCGCCGGCCGCGTCCCTGGCGGCCGGATCGGCGCGGGTGACCACGTCCATGCCGGCGAGTCCCTGCGAGCCGGCGTTCCGCGACACGGCGTCGGCGCCCAGCGCCGGCGGCGCGACGAGCAGCAGGACCAGCACCGGCACCAGGATCAGCCACGGCGCCTTCGACGAATCGTGGTCGTGCCCGTGCGCGTCGAGGGCACCGTCGGAGCCGGCGGCAGCGTCGACCGGGTCGGCGGCACCGTCGACCGGATCGGCGGCGGCACCGAGGGGCTCGGCGTCCGCTGGATCGCCCGGCGCGCCGGCGGTGGCCCGCGCGCGCCTCTCCGCGTGCGCCTCGGCCCGCATCGTCAGGATCAGCGACGCGACGCCGACCAGCACCAGCACGGTGCCGCCGATGAGCAGCAGCGGCGCGAAGCCGGGACGCACGTACGACGTGAACCGCCCGGACACCGTGATCGAGATCAGCAGCCCGCCGAGCAGCGAGATGACGATGGACTGCGTGAGCCGGTTCACAGCTGCCACCCCCAGAACAGGAGGCCGACGGTGGTGCCGACGAGGACCGCCACGGCGAACGTCAACGGCGCGAACCGCACCGCGAACCGGCGGCCGAAGACGCCCGCCTGCATCGCGGCCAGCTTGACGTCGACGGCCGGGCCGACCGTCAGGAAGACCAGCTTGCCGACGAGCGGGATGGTGGAGAACGAGGCGGCGACGAACGCGTCCGCCTCGGAACACAGCGCGAGCAGCACGGCCAGCAGCGCCATCAGCGCGATCGACAGCAGCAGCGACGAGCCGATGCTCTCCATGATGTGCGCGGGCACGAGGGTCTTGAACGTGGCGGCCGCGGCGGCGCCCAGCACGAGGAAGCCGGCGGCCTGCGTGAAGTCGCCGAGCATGGTGCTCACGAACACCTTCCAGCTCGAGGCCTCGCCACGCTCCGGCACGGTGCGCTGCGGGCGCATCCACTCCGGCCGCCCGATCCGCTCCCAGATCCACCCGACGATCACCGCGGTGGCCAGCCCCGCGATCAGCCGGGCCCAGACCATCGACGGCTCGGTGGAGAAGGCGACGGCCGTGGCGACCAGCACGATGGGGTTGATGGCCGGCGCGGAGAGCAGGAATGCGAGCGCGGCCGACTGGCGCACGCCCCGCTCCATCAGCCGGTTGGCGATCGGCACCGAGCCGCACTCGCAGCCCGGTAGCGCGATGCCGCACGCGCCGGCCACCGGCACCGCCAGCGCCGGGTTGTCGGGCAGCAGCCGGGCGAAGACCCGGGCCGGCACGAACGCCGCGATGGCGCCGGAGACCACGACGCCGAGGACCAGGAACGGCGTGGCCTGCACGCAGATGGCGACGAAGACGGTCGACCAGCTCTGCATGATCGGCACGTCGAGCAGGGACTCCAGCGGCCCGCGCAGCAGGATCGCCAGCAGCAGGATGCCGCCGAAGATCTCCAGCGACCCCGGCCGGTAGCGCCGGCGCGGCGCGGCCGGAGCCGGTCCGGCCGCCTGCACCGCCTGGGTCCGCTCCGCCGTCATCCGTCCACCCCGCTTCCCGCCGCCACCGCGGCCGTGCTCGGCCCGCCCGTCCGCGCGCTCCCGCCGGACGGGACGCTCGCGCTCGCGGCGTTATCCTCCACCGCCCCGGCCACTCCGCCGAACCGCCGCTGCCGGGCCGCATAGATCTCGCATGCCCGCCACAGGTCACGGCGGTCGAAGTCCGGGAACAACGTGTCCAGGAACACCATCTCGGCGTACGCGGACTGCCAGATCAGGAAGTTGCTGGTGCGCTGCTCGCCCGAGGACCGCAGGAACAGGTCCACGTCCGGCATGTCCGGCTCGTCCAGGTACCGCGCCAGCATCCGCTCGTCCACCTTCGCCGGGTCGATCCGGCCGGCCGCCGCATCCATGGCGACGGCGCGCGCGGCGTCCGCGATCTCGGCGCGCCCGCCGTAGTTGACGCACATGGTCAGGGTGAGGACGCGATTGCCGGCGGTGAGTTGTTCCGCGACCTCGAGCTCGTGGACGACGCTGCGCCACAGTCGCGGGCGGCGGCCGGCCCAGCGCACCCGGACGCCCAGCGCGTGCATGTCGTCCCGCCGCCGGCGGATGACGTCCCGGTTGAAGCCCATCAGGAACCGGACCTCGTCCGGTGACCGCTTCCAGTTCTCGGTGGAGAACGCGTACGCGGACAGGTGCTGCACCCCGAGCTCGATGGCACCCTCGACGACGTCGAACAACGCTGCCTCGCCGCGCTTGTGGCCCTCGGTGCGGGGCAGGCCGCGCGCCTTCGCCCACCGGCCGTTCCCGTCCATCACCAGCGCCACGTGCCGCGGGACCGCGCCCGCCGGGAGCGCGGGTGGCCGCGCCCCGCTCGGGTGCGGCGTCGGGGGCCGCGGCTCGACGCGGGACGGCCGGGCGGGCGAGCGCCTCACGGCGCCACCGCGTCCCGCGCCGGCAGGTCGTCGCGCGTCGGCGGGTCGTCGCGCGTCGGCGGGTCGTCGCGCGTCGGCGGGTCGTCACCGAAGAGGCGCGGGCCGCCCGGCTCGACGGCCGGGCGAACAGCGCCCCGGTCGACGAGCGTCAGGGACCGCAGGCCGCGCTCCAGATGCCACTGCAGCAGGGCCGCCACCAGGCCGGAAGCCTCGCGGCGCGCATTCGGCGGGGCACCGTCCGCGGCCGGCCAGTCGCCGTCGGCCAGCGCGATCATCAGCTCGACGGTGGCGCCGGCCGGGCGCGCGGCCCCCACCGATCCCCCACGACGGCACGACGGGCAGAGCTGGCCGCCGGACGCGACGTGGAACGCGGCGTGCGGGCCCGGCGTGCCGCAGCGGGCGCACTCGCGCAGCGCGGGGGCCCAGCCGGCCAACGCCATCGCCCGCAGCAGGAACGCGTCGAGCACCAGCGACGGGTCTCGGCCCTGCTCGGCCAGTGCCCGCAGCGCGGACACCACCAGCAGGTAGAGCCGCATCGCCGGCTCCCGCTCCTCGGCCGTCAGCCGCTCGGCCGTCTCCGCGATGGCGGTCGCGCAGGTGTAGCGGGAGTAGTCCCCGGCCAGCGCCGGGCCGAACGGGTCGAGGGTCTCGGCCTGCGTCACGATGTCCAGGTTCCGCCCCTCGTACACCTGCAGGTCCACGTGGCTGAACGGCTCCAGCCGCCCCCCGAACCGGCTCTTGGTGCGGCGGACGCCCTTGGCGACGGCGCGCACCCGACCCGTCCTGCGGGTGAGCAGGGTGACGATGCGGTCGGCCTCGCCGAGCTTCGTCACCCGGAGCACCACACCGTTGTCGCGGTACACGGCCACGCGCCTCATGGTGCCACCGGCGCCCGACGATCCGGACCGACGCGGCGCTCCCGGCCGGCGCGTGTCCGAATGCGGCCCCGCGGCCCCTGACCGAACCCGTATGACCGCCCCCACCCTCGTATGACGCTATTGCGTGCTACGAGAGCACACGCGGTCATACAGGTTCGGGATCGGCGCCTCGCGGCGGGTGGAACGCGCGGCCTCGCCACTGCGTACGAGCGCGGCAGAGCCGCGTACGAGCGCGGCGGCAGCGCCGCGTACGCGCTGCGCGAAACGCCGGCCCTGCGGCGGCCGAAGTCCCTCGCCCCGGGGCCGGGGTCAGGCCGCGTGCACTAGCCTGTCGGTGCGGTTCGATCCCATCCGGATCTCGCCGTGCGTTCCCGATCGGCCGAGCAATCGATCGGCCCCTTCAACCTCGTCAACGACGCCGAAAGGTGGTCGCATGAGCCCATCTCCGACCGTCCGCGCGGCCACGCCGGAGGACGCCGAGGCCTTCGCCGCGTGCCACCTGGCGTGCTGGCGCGAGTCCTACGCGGAGCTGTGGGGGACCGAACGCATCGACGAGTTCGACGAGCACCGCATGGCGCAGCGCCGCCGCAAGGAGATCGAGGCGGGCGCCGCCGACCACTACCTGGGCGAGCTCGACGGCGAGGTGGTCGGCATCGCGATCGCCGGCCCGTCCCGCGACGACGACGCCCCGACCCAGCGCGAGCTGTACGCGATCTACGTGCGGGTGGCGCACCAGGGCTCCGGGATCGCGGACGATCTGCTCAACACGGCGCTCGGCGACGCTCCCGCCCTGTTGTGGACGTACCGCGACAATCCCCGGGCCAGCGCCTTCTACGTGCACCACGACTTCATCCCGGACGGCAACGAGCGCATCGACTCCGCCGGCATCCTGGAGATCCGGATGGTCCGCCGGTAGGCCGATCTCGCCGGCGCACCCGCTCGGGTGGCGCGCCACCGGGCTGCACGGGCGCCGCAACGGCGCGGCGGGCCGACGCGGTGGTGGCATGCTGGTGCGGTGAGTCGCGTGACCGTCCGCACCCCGATCCGCCGGTTCCGCGACGGCCTGTTCACCTCGCGGCCGGATTCCGTGGTCGGGGAGGAACCCCTGGAGATCCGGGTCGCGGGCGACGTTCTGACGGTCACCATGCGCACGCCGGGTCACGACATCGAGCTGGTGCACGGCCTGTTGCACTCGGAGGGCGTGGTCACCGAGGCCGCGGACGTGATCGCCGTCCGGTACTGCGACGGCGTCGACGAGAACGGCCAGAACACCTACAACGTCGTCGATGTCGCACTCACCCCGGCGGCGACGGAGCGGATGGTGCCGGCCAGGCTGACGACCACCACGTCGTCCTGCGGCGTGTGCGGGAGCGCCTCCATCGACGCGCTGCGCAAGCAGTTGCGCTACCGGCTGCCGGACCTGCCGGCCTTCGACCCGGCGACCATCACCTCGCTGCCCGACCTGCTGCGCGACCGCCAGCAGGTGTTCCGCAGCACCGGCGGCCTGCACGCCGCGGCGCTGGTCCGGCCGGACGGCACCGTGGAGCGGGTTCGCGAGGACATCGGCCGGCACAACGCGGTCGACAAGGTGATCGGATCGGCGATCATGGGCGGCGAGATCCCGGCCGCGGACCGCGCACTCCTGACGTCGTCCAGGGCGTCGTTCGAGCTGGTGCAGAAGGCGCTCATGGCGGGCATCGGCACCCTCGTCGCGGTCGGTGCGCCGTCCTCGCTCGCGGTCGGCCTCGCGCAGGAGACCGGCATGACGCTGATCGGCTTCGCGTCGCCGGCTGGATTCAACATCTACAGCGGCGCGCGCCGGGTGCGCGGCTCCAGCAGCTGAGCCCGCTCCGCGGGCGCCCGGACGGGTCAGGCCGGCGGATCCGCCTCGACCGCGGGCGGCGCCGCCTTCGGCTCGTACCAGCGTCCGAACCACCGGGCCGACAAGCCATGCAGCACAATGCTGAACGCCACGGTGACCACCATGACGTCGGCCACCAGGTCGCCCTCGGGGCTCTGCCCGAGCTGGATGTAGGCGAGCAGCCCGAACACGATCGACGCCAGGCCGCGGGGCCCCATCCAGCCCAGGAACACCACGTCCTTGACGGGCATCCCCGTGCCGGCGAGGGAGATCGCCACCGGCACCATGCGGACCACGGTCAGGGCGATGAGCGCGTAGGGCACGGCCTGCCACAACCCGCCGGTCTCGACGGACTCGTTGATCACCTGGCCGAACACGAACCACACGACGAGGCTCATCATCGTGCCGATGTCCTCCGTGAGGTGCAGCGCGTCGCCGGGCAGCTTGGCCGCGAACGACCCGAAGGTCACGCCGGCCACGAACGCGGCGACGAACCCGTTGCCGTCGAGCAGCACGGCGGTGCCATATGTGGCGAACGGCAGCGCGAGGACGCCGAGCCGGAGCGCCGAGGCCTCCGTCCACTGGGCGCGGAACACCAGCACCAGCAGCTTGCCGCCGACGAGCCCGATGCCGACGCCGACGGCGATCGAGATCGCCAGCACCGGCAGGGCCAGCAGCAGCGCCTGACCGATCGGCTGGTCGCCGTCGACCCCGCGGGAGGCCACCGCACCGGCGATGCACCACAGGAAAACCGGTGCGACAATGCCGTCGTTGATGCCACTCTCGACGTTCAGCGCGTCCCGCAACCTGCGGGGCACCCGCGCGTCGCGCAGCACCTGCGCCGCCGGGGCCATGTCGGTCGGCACCACCACCGCCGCCAGAACGGCCAGCAGCCAGAGATTCTCGGTGGAGAAGAAGATCATCCCGACGAGCCACGCGAGAACCAGGGACAGCGGCAGGGCGATCGCCAGCAGCCGGCCGGGCACGTGGCGCGCACCGCGACGCAGTGCGTTCCGCGGCACCTCGGTCGCGTCGAGGAAGAGCAGCAGGGCGAGCGCGATCTCGACACCGTGCTCGGCGGACGAGGTCTCGAGCTCGACGACGAGGAACGGCTCGGGGCCGGCGGTGAGCAGGACGCCGGCGACCGCCATCGCGAGTGGCGCGGTGATGCTCCAGCGGGCGAGCCGGCCCGCGACCAGCGCCCACACGAAGAAGATCACCATGACCAGGATCAGCGCCGCCACCGCTCACCCCCACCGATGTGCTTACGCTGCATGGTCCGGCCCGAGTCGTCATCGTCCGCCGCGTGCGGCGTGCGCGCACGCTACCGCGCCGGTATCACCCACCGCCGACCCAACCTCCTGCGGGCGGACGCCCGGCCCGGCCGGACGACACCGGGCGCCGCGATCCGTTCCCGGCATCGGGTCACATTCGGCGGCGTTACGATCCACCTGCCCCCGGCGACCGATGACCTACGGAGCGACCACATGACCCACCGTTCGACCGTCATCGGATCGCTGGCGCTCGCCGCCACGACGATCGTGCTCGTCGCCTGCGGCGCGAGCATCGCGGGCTCCGCCGAGCCGAACCCGGCGGCCGCGGCGGCGGCGGTGATCAGTGAAATCCCCACCGAGATCCCTTCCGAGCTGACCGATCTCACGCTCCCGACCGAATTCTCGCTGCCGAGCGACCTGTCCGTCCCCGAGCTCAGCGAGCTGTCGAACCTCACCGAGCTCTCCGAGCTGTCGAACCTGCTCACCGCGATTCCCACCAACCTGACCGAGCTCGGCATCCCGACGGACCTCTCGGTGCCGACGGAGCTCTCGTCGGTGCTGAACTTCAGCGACTCCTGCATCACCATCGCGTTCGGGTTCGCCAACCTCGGGTTCGCCACGCTCGGCGCCTACTTCGGCGGCACCGACGCGTTCGACGGGGCCGCCTTCGCCAAGGCCGTGGAGGACATGGCGGCCGCCGCCCCGCCGGAACTGGCCGCGGACATGCAGGCGCTGCGGGAGGTCGCGGCCGAGACGCAGGGCGCGACGCTGTCGGAGGCGGGCGAGATCCTGAACGGCGAGAAGTACACGGCCGCCAGCGAGAACGTCACCGCATGGACCGAAACCAACTGCGGCGGCTGACCGCTCGCCCCGCGCCGCACAGCGCGACCCGGCGCGATCCCGGCGAGGATCGGCGGGAAGGGCGCCAGCACCGTTCGTCAGCCGGGCGGCGGGAGCCCGCGGGGAGCCCCCGGCCCCCTGCGCCGATCAGGCGGACTTCTCCCGCGGCGTGCGCTTCGGGGCCCGCGGGACGATCGTCGGGTAGACGTTGGACCTGACCGTCTCGTCGGTCACCACCACGCGCTCGACGTCGTCGCGGCCCGGCACCTCGTACATCGCCGGCAGCAGGACCTCTTCCATGATCGCCCGCAGGCCGCGCGCGCCGGTCCCCCGCAGGATCGCCTCGTCGGCGATGGCATCGAGCGCGTCCTCGTGGAACTCCAGCGCCACGCCGTCCATGTCGAACAGCCGCTGGTACTGCTTGGACAGCGCGTCCCGCGGCTCGGTGAGGATCTTGACGAGCGATTCCTTGTCCAGGTTGGTCACCGACGCGACCACGGGCAGCCGGCCGATGAACTCGGGGATGAGCCCGAACTTGATCAGGTCCTCGGGCATCACGTCGGAGAAGATGTCCGACGCGTCGATGTCGAACTTGCTGCGCACCTCGGCGCCGAAGCCGAGGCCGCGCTTGCCGACCCGCTCGCCGATGATCTTCTCCAGGCCGGCGAACGCGCCCGCCACGATGAACAGCACGTTCGTGGTGTCGATCTGGATGAACTCCTGGTGCGGGTGCTTGCGGCCGCCCTGCGGCGGGACCGAGGCCTGCGTGCCCTCGAGGATCTTCAGCAGCGCCTGTTGCACGCCCTCGCCGGACACGTCGCGGGTGATCGACGGGTTCTCCGACTTGCGGGCGATCTTGTCGACCTCGTCGATGTAGACGATGCCCGTCTCCGCGCGCTTGACGTCGTAGTCGGCGGCCTGGATGAGCTTGAGCAGGATGTTCTCGACGTCCTCGCCGACGTAGCCCGCCTCGGTCAGCGCCGTGGCGTCCGCGATGGCGAACGGCACGTTCAGCATCTTCGCCAGCGTCTGCGCGAGGTAGGTCTTGCCGCAGCCCGTCGGGCCCAGCATCAGGATGTTGGACTTGGCCAGCTCGACCGGCTCCGGCCCGCGGTCGGGCCCGGCCTGGATCCGCTTGTAGTGGTTGTAGACGGCGACCGACAGCGCCTTCTTGGCGGTGTCCTGCCCGATGACGTACTGGTCGAGGTACTCGCGAATCGCGGTCGGCTTGGGCAGCTCGTCGAGCTTGACCTCGCTGGTCTCCGCCAGCTCCTCTTCGATGATCTCGTTGCACAGGTCGATGCACTCGTCGCAGATGTACACCCCGGGACCGGCGATCAGCTTGCGGACCTGCTTCTGGCTCTTCCCGCAGAAGGAGCACTTGAGCAGATCGCCTCCGTCACCGATGCGTGCCATGTGCCCTCTCGATCCTTCGTGCGGTCGGCCGTGCGGTCTCGGAGCCGGGTTGCCGGCTCCGGCGATCGATCCGACGTTACCTGTTGACGGTGCCGCCGCCGGCGGTTTCGCATCGCCGACACGGGCGGGGAAATCGGTAGGTTGAACAGGCCCCGAGGCGCGCGGGACCCGCACGGACACTCTCAGGGTAACTGGCGGCGCGCTGGGGCGCCAGGGGAAATCGGAATGATGCCCGCCCGTGATGGGTGCTGGACGCCGGGCGAACGACGTCGGCGGCCGCCCGACAGCCGCCCGACGGCCGTCCGGAGTGCCCGCTGCCGCTACTTGGCGGCGATCTTGCGGTACTCCAGCACCTCGTCGACCAGCCCGTACTCCTTCGCCTCGGCGGCGGTGAGGATCTTGTCGCGGTCGATGTCCTTGCGGACCTCCTCCTGCGACCTGTTCGAGTGCCGGGCCAGGATCTCCTCCAGCGCCCTGCGCACCCGGCCGATCTCCGCGGCCTGGATCTCCAGGTCGGAGACCTGGCCGTAGACGCCCTCGGTGGCGGGTTGGTGGATCAGGATGCGAGAGTTCGGCAGGGCGAGCCGGCGGCCGGGCGAGCCCGCGGCGAGCAGCACGGCGGCCGCGGACGCCGCCTGGCCGAGGCACACGGTCTGGATGGTCGGCCGGACGAACTGCATGGTGTCGTAGATCGCCGTCATCGAGGTGAAGGATCCGCCGGGCGAGTTGATGTACATGATGATCTCGCGGTCCGGATCGGTGGACTCGAGCGTCAGCAGCTGCGCCATCACGTCGTTGGCCGACGCGTCGTCGATCTGCACCCCGAGGAAGATGATCCGCTCCTCGAAGAGCTTGTTGTAGGGGTTGGACTCCTTGACGCCGTAGCTCGTCCGCTCGACGAACGAGGGCAGGATGTAGCGGGCCTGCGGTGTGCTCAGGACGTTGCCGTGGGCGGTCCCGCCGAGCGGGCCCAGCGGCATCTGGTGGCCGGTGTCGTTCACTGTGGTCTCTCCTCCAGAGCCGCGGATGTCACTTCTTGCCGGATGCTGACTTGCCGGAATCGGGTTCACCCGTGTCGGTCCCCGTGTCGGTTTCAGCCGTCTCCGAGACGGCCTCGGCGGCGCGGCGGACCACCTTGTCGATGAAGCCGTACTCGAGCGCCTCCTGGGCGGTGAACCAGCGGTCGCGGTCCTGGTCGATCTCGATGCGCTCGACGGTCTGGCCGGTGTGCAGGCTCTGCAGCTCGGTGAGCTCGCGCTTGGACTTGGTCAGCATTTCCGCCTGGATGGCGATGTCAGCGGCGGTGCCGCCGACGCCGGCGGACGGCTGGTGCATCAGGATCCGGGTGTGCGGCAGGGCCGCGCGCTTGCCGGGCGCGCCCGCCGTGAGCAGGAACTGGCCCATCGACGCGGCGAGGCCCATCGCGGTGGTCGCGACATCGGGCTCGATGAGCATCATCGTGTCGTAGATCGCCATCCCGGCCGTGACGCTGCCGCCCGGGGAGTTGATGTACAGCGTGATGTCCTTGTCGGGGTCCTCCGCGGCGAGCAGCAGCAGCTGCGCGGTGATCTCGTTCGCGTTGGTGTCCCTGACCTCCGAGCCGAGGATGATGATCCGCTCGCGGAGCAGCCGCTCGGACACCGAGTCCGACAGCGACAAGCCGGGCGTGGCGCGCATCATCGGTTCCGCCAGGCCCGGAGCGATCGCGTCCAGTCGCCGGACGGCGCTCAGTGCCCGCGAGGCCTGGTGGGAGGAACGGTCGCTCACTGGGGTCTCCTGTCGTGGTGCGGGTGCCTGGGTGTTCTTCGTGGTGTTCGTCGGACGCCCGGCTCCCGCGGTGCGGTCCGCGGGCGATGCCGCCGGTCGCACCGCCGATCGGGCGGCGGTCTCACCGACACTAACGACGGGCGACCGCCGGTAGGGCCGGCGCGGCCCGCTGTTCGCTGACGGCGTGACCTGCGGCGGGGCGGCTCGGCGCGCGCGCCGCGGGCGCCGGTCAGCCGGCGCTCGGGCGCGCGCCCGCCGGCGAGGTCTCGTCGGTCTCGTCGGTCTCGTCGGGATCGGCGCTCTCGTCGGCGGCGTCCGAAGCCGCGACCGGCTCGCCGGCGGTGGCATCCGCGTCCGTCGACCCGCCGGGCTCGGCCGCCGCGTCGTCGGCCGAGTCGTCCAGCTCCACCCCGAACAGCGCGGCGATGTCCAGCACGTCGCCGGACTCACTGGTGACGACCGCCTTCTCGACGGCGCCGGCGAGCGCCTTGCCGCGCCGCACGTCGGAGAAGATCGAGGCGATCTGGTTGTTCTCCTGCACGCGCTGGAAGTATTCGTCCGGCGACATGCCGTAGCGCTGCGCGTTGAACAGGACCCGCTGGGTGAACTCGTCCTGGTTGACGCCGACGTCGTTCTTCTCGGCGAGCGCGTCGAGCAGCAGCTGGGTCCGAACCGCCTTGACCGCCGCGTCCCGCAGCTCCGCGTCGAACTCCTCGCGGGTCTGGCCCTGGCTCTCCACGTGCGCGGTGAGCGCGTCCTCGTCGTGGTCGAACACGTGCACCGCGTCGTGCGCCCGGGAGGCGAGCTCGGCCTC
Organism: uncultured Actinomycetota bacterium; assembly: GCA_963844455.1. Lineage (GTDB taxonomy): Bacteria > Actinomycetota > Actinomycetes > Mycobacteriales > Nakamurellaceae > Nakamurella. The sequence continues at coordinate 399,267 of CAWJOH010000013.1, read as the reverse complement.
GACGACCTTCTCCGGGGCGGGGAACTCGGTCGCTTCGAGCAGCGCCTCGAGCACCTTGTCCCGGGCCTGTCCGCCCTGCTCCAGGTTCTTCACCCGGCGGATCTTCTCGGCGAGGTCGGACCGCAGCTCGTCGATGGTGTCGAACTCGCTGGCCAGCTGAGCGAAGTCGTCGTCGACGTCCGGCAGGGTGCGCTCGGACACCGTCTGCACGACGACCGTCACGGCGACGTCCTGGCCGGCGTGGTCGCCGGCCACCAGCCTGGTGGTGAACGTCGCCGACTCGCCGGCCGACAGCCCGGTCACCGCGTCGTCCAAGCCGTCGACCAGGTCGCCGGCGCCGACGACATAGGACAGTCCCTCTGTCGACGCGTCCGGCACCGGCTCGCCGTCCGCCTCCGCGGTCAGGTCGATCGTCACCAGGTCGCCGTCGGCGGCGGGGCGCTCCACCGCGGCCGTGCTGGCGAACCGGTCCTGCAGCGCCTGCACCTCGGCGTCGATGTCCGAATCCTCGACGGCGACGTCCGGCACGGTCACCGCGATCGACGCCGGGTCCGGCAGCTCGATGTCCGGGCGCACGTCCACCTCGGCGGTGAACTCGAGCGCGTCGCCGTCGTCGATCCGGGTCACCTCGATGTCCGGCTGGCCGAGCACCCGGATGTTCTCCGCGGTGATCGCCTCGCCGTACTTCGCCGGCACCGCCTCGTTGACCACCTCGGACAGGATGGTGCCGCGGCCCAGGCGCGCGTCCAGGATCCGCGCCGGCACCTTGCCGGGCCGGAAACCCGGGATCCGGACCTGCCCCGCCAGCGCGCCGTACGCCTTGTCGAAGTGCGGCTTGAGCTCGTCGAAGGGGACCTCGACGGTGAGCTTCACCCGCGTCGGGTTCAGGTGTTCGACGGTGCTCTTCACGTGCGGTACTCCTCGGCCGGGGACGGCGCGCATCGTCTTCTCGGCGCCGCGGGATCGTGGGGCGGACAACCGGCGAACCGGCTCGGCAGCGCCCAGGAAGACGCGGCGTCTCGTGCTCCCGACGCCGCCGGACGGAACCGCCGACGATTCTAGGTCAGTTGGCGGATGCCGTCGGACCTGCACGTCTTCGCCGACCCGGGGACGCCACGGCCGGTGGCACCATCGGCTGGTGCTCGCCGATGCCTCCCCACCCCCGGGGCTCGTGCTGTTCGAGCACGCCGAGCCGTTCGAGCCGCTGACGGAGTCGGCACTGGGCCCGGCGATGCTCGACGCGGCCCGCCGCGCCGGAACCCGCTCGCTGCGGCTGTCGACCCCGCTACCCACCCTCGCCTTCAGCGGCCGGGACTGCGTCTCCCCCGGCATCCGACGGGCGGTCGCATCCGCGCGGCGGCACACCTTCGGGCCGGTCCGGCGCGGCCCCGGCGGGCGGGCGGTGGCGTACCACCAGGGCGCAGTCTGCGTGGACTATGCGGCACCGGACGAGTCCCCGCGGTTGACGATCATCGAACGGTTCGCCGCCCTGACCGGCCTGCTTGCCGGCGCCCTCCGCTCGCTGGGGCTGGACGCCCGCGTCGGCCAGGTGCCCGGCGAGTACTGCGCGGGTGACCACAGCGTCAACGACGGTGCCGGCCACAAGCTCGCGGGCACCGCCCAGCGCCTGGTTCCGGGGGCCTGGCTGTTCAGCGCGGTGGTCGTGGTGTCGGACCCGGACCCGCTGCGCGCGGTGCTGGAGGACGTGTACGCGGACCTGGGCCTCGACTGGGACCCGGCGACCGTCGGTGCCGCCGGCCGCTCGCGGCCCGGAATCGCGGTGTCCGACGTGCGCCGCGCGGTGATCGACGCGGTGTCGGCGGGCGGCGAGGTCGTCGCCGAGCCGCTGCCCGCCCGTCTGGTCTCGCTCGCCCTCGACCGCAGGGACCGGCACCGGGTGCCGGAATAGCGGTCTCACGTGCCTGCCGCAGCACAACGGCGGCACGCGGCCGGTCTCACATCGGGGTGGTCCTCAGGCGAGGAGCTGCAGCACCAGGGACTCGTGCCACCACCGCTCGAGGCGCGCCGGGCTCCAGCCGCGCTCGCGGGTGGCGATGTCGTAGGTCTCGATGGAGACGAGCACCGCGTAGACGTCGAGGGCACGCTCGACCGTCACGCCTGCTCGCCACGTCCCGGCCGGCCAGCGCTCGAACACCTGCCGCCGTCCGGCATCGCCGCGGCCCCGCCCCTCGGCGTAGGCGGCAGCCAGGTCCGGCTCCTGACGGCTCGCCTCGAGGATGACCCGGAGCACCGGACCGCCGAGGTCGAACAACCGCCGGTCGAAGGCGACATAGGCACCGAGCTGCCCAGCGGGGTTCCCGTCGGCACGGCGGAGCGCGGCGAGCAAGCGCGGTACTCCGGCGGCGCCGTCGGCGCTGTCCACGAGGGAGCGGGCCAGGCCGGCCTTGTTGCCGTACACGGCGTAGACGGTGGCCTCCGAGACGCCGGCCGCCGCCGCGACGGAGCGCACCGAGGTGCCCGCCCACCCGGACTCCAGGAAGGCGGCGCGGGCGGCATCGGCGATCAGCTGCCTGGTGCGGTCGGCCTGCTCGGCCCGCAGCGCCGACTGGTAGGTGCGGGACGAGGCGCCGCGCGCCGCCGAACGTGTCGCCATTCGCCCACTGTACATCTTCGTCGAGTGTGTCTATATTGACTGAGTATCGCTCAACCAATGAGCATCACTCAGCGAAAGTGAGGCACCATGACCCACGACGACGTCGCCCGCAGCGTGCTGCGGCGCCTGGAGGACGCGTGGAACGCAGGGGACGGCGACGCCTACGGGCGGGAGTACACGGAGCGGGCGCGATTCGTGAACATCCACGGCGCCGTGGCGCAGGGGTCGGCGGCGATCGCCGACGGTCACACCCGGATCCTCGGCTCCATCTACGCCGGCAGCGTCAACCGCATGCGGCTCGTCGAGGCGACCCCCGTGGCCGGCGACGTGATCGTGTCCACCTCGCGCAACACGCTGGACTGCCCGGGGGGCCCGCTGGCCGGCGTGCACGAGGCCCTCGTGACGGCGGTGCTGGTCCGATCCGGCGCGAACTGGCTGATCGCCGCCTCCCAGACCACGCTGGTCGACGTCCGGGACGCCTCGGCGGGCGTGCGATGAGCGGCCGGCAGCGGTCCGGCGCGGCGATCGGCGCCGGGGGCCTGCTCGTCCTCGCCGGCACCCAGCTCCACCCACACGACGGTGCGGCCAGCGTGCACGAGACGCTGGCGCAGTACTTCCGGGCGTCCACCTGGGACGTGTCCCACCTGCTGATCCTCGTCGGCCTCTGGGTCACGGTCGCCGGCCTGCTCCTGGCCCGGCGCGACGGGGTATTCGATCCCCGGCTCCGCCGGCAATTGCTGGTCACCGCGACCTGTTGGGCGCTCGTCTCCATCGAGCTGGTGCCACACCTGCTCGCCAGGCACGACCTCGACGCCCTGCAGCACCACGGCGAGACGCCGGTCCTCGACCTCCATCTCGTGCTGGGTGCGGTCGCGACGCCGCTGTTCGGCCTCACCGCCGCGCTGCTGGCGGTCGCCCTGGCGGTGACGGGACGGACCTGGCCGGCGGCGCTGCTCGCAGTGCCCGGCGTGCTGGGCGGCGTGGCCTACGCGTTCGCCGGCCCGCTGATCTACCTCACCGACAACGTGGCGTTCGCTCCCCTGTTCGCCGGCCAGGGCCTGGTCGCGCTGTTCCTCGTCGGCACGGGCATCCGGATGCTCGCCCGGACGCGGACGGACGCCGACGACCGCGAACCCGTCTCCGACACCGTCCCGGCCTAGCTCTCGGCTCCCGCCGTCATCCGCCCCTCGCCGACTGCCGGCGAGGGGCGGCTGCGGCCACTCGGCGGCCTGGCGATGATCGCGGGCACGGGCTTCGACCTGCGGTGACACCGGGTCGGGGTGACAGGATTTGAACCTGCGGCCTTCCGCTCCCAAAGCGGATGCGCTACCAAGCTGCGCTACACCCCGGCGCGCGACCATCGACGACTCGCTGCCGTGGTCCGGCGCGTCTGGCACTGTACCGCCGGACCGGGCGGGGTGGGTTAGCATTCTCGAGGCAGCGGCCCAGCCGGCTGTCAGGCGGGCGTAGCTTAGTGGTAAAGCCTCAGTCTTCCAAACTGATGACGCGAGTTCGATTCTCGTCGCCCGCTCCGCCACGTCGCGCGGTGCGATCTCCGGCAACGACCCCCATCTTTGGGCGGGCAGCCCCGGTGGGAGGGCCGCGCCGGGTGCGGATCAGGACATCGGTGCGGCCGACGGCTCGTTCCAGTCGGCGTCGACGGTGCGGACCGCGACCAGGCTGCGCGGCCCCACGACCAGCGTCTGCTCGGTCATCGCGCCGCGCCGGCCGGGGTCGTAGCTGTCGGCGGCGACGATCCACGGGCCCCCCGACGACCAGGTCAGCGCGAACGCCAGCGGTTCCCACCAGGCGTTGATCAGAAGCGCGACGTCGTCGCCGATCTGCGGGGTGCCGTCGTCGCCGATGTCCGGATCGACGGAGCCGGAGAGCACCAGCGCGACGCTCTTGGCGCCGCTGTCCGCCCAGTCCCGATCGGTCATCGGCTCGCCTCCCGGCGTGAACCAGCGTTCCGCCTCCGGATGCTCCGGGTACCGGCGCCGGCGCAGCGCGGGCTGCGCGTGCCGCAGCGCGATGAGTTGCGCGACAAACGGTTCCAGCGCCGCACCGGACAGCGACCAGTCCCACCAGGAGATCTCGTTGTCCTGGCAGTAGCCGTTGTTGTTGCCGCCCTGGGTCCGGCCGAGCTCGTCACCGCCGAGCAGCAGCGGCACACCGCGGGACAGCAGCACCGTCGCGAGCATCGCCCTGCACTGCCGGTCGCGCAGCTCGAGGATCGCCGGGTCCGCCGTCGGGCCCTCCACACCGCAGTTCCACGAACGGTTCTCGTTGGTCCCGTCGCGGTTGTCCTCGCCGTTCGCTTCGTTGTGCTTGCCGTTGTAGGACACCATGTCCGCGAGCGTGAAGCCGTCGTGGACGGTCACCAGGTTCACCGAGGCGTCGGGTCCGCGGCCGTGCCGGGTGTAGAGGTCGGGCGAACCGCCGAGCCGGGTGGCGAACTGCGGCAGCACGCCCTCGTGGCTGCGCCAGAAGTCGCGCACCGTGTCCCGGTACGCGCCGTTCCACTCGCTCCAGCCCGGCGGGAACCGGCCGACGTCGTAGCTGTCCGACTGGCCGACGTCCCACGGCTCCGCGATGAGCTTCACCTGGGAGATCACCGGGTCCTGCCAGACCAGGTCGAAGAACGCGGACACGTCGTCGAACCCGCCGTGCTGCCGGGCGAGCGCCGGCGCCAGGTCGAAGCGGAACCCGTCGACGCCCATGTCGCTGACCCAGTACCGCAGCGAGTCCATGATCAGCCGCAGGCAGGCGGGATTGCCCACGTTCAAGCCGTTCCCGCATCCGGACGTGTCGACGTAGTGGCGCGGCGCGTTCGGATCGAGCCGGTAGTAGGACTGGTTGTCCAGGCCGCGCAGGGAGATGGTCGGACCACCTTCGCCGGCCTCCGCCGTGTGGTTGTAGACGACGTCCAGCACGACCTCGAGCCCGGCCTCGTGCAGGGCCGTCACCATCGACCGGAACTCGGCCACCTCCCCGCCGCGGCGGCCGGCGCGCGCGGCCGCCGAGTACCCGGCGAAGGGTGCCAGATAACCGATCGAGTTGTAGCCCCAGTAGTTCGTCAGCCCCCGCTCCAGCAGGAACGCCTCGGGCACGTGGTGGTGCACCGGGAGCAGCTCGACCGCGGTCACGCCCAGCGCGACGAGCCGGTCCAGCACAGCCGGGTGCGCGAGCCCCGCGTAGGTTCCGCGGATCTCCGGCGGAACGTCCGGATGCCGCTGGGTCACGCCCTTGACGTGCACCTCGTAGAACACGGTGTCGGACAGGTGCCGGTTCGGTCGGGAGACGCCCACCGGCAGGCCGCCACGGTCATCCGGCCCGACGGGCGGCACCTCCTGCACCATCACGGATCTCGGCATCACACCGGCTGAGTCCAGAGCGCTCGGCCGGTTCCGGTCGGCGAGATCGTGGCCGTAGGCGGCGGCGGAGTAGGTGACCTCTCCGTCGATCGCCCGTGCGTAGGGATCGACGAGGAGCTTCTGCGGGTTGCACCGCAGGCCCGCGGTCGGGATCGAAGGGACCGTCCACGCGGAACCCGTATCGCTGGCCCGGCGCCACGCCGTCCACGACACCGTGCCAGATCCCGGCGTCGACGTCCGGCAGCGCCAGCCGCCGCTCGGTGCCGTCGTCGTCGAACAGGCACAGCCACACCGAGTCTGCGACCCCCGAGTACACGGCGACGTTGGCCTGCCCGCCGGTGAGCTGGACACCGAGCGGATAGGGACGTCCGCGCCGCAGGCGCTCCGTCGCAGCTGGCATCGTCATAGCGAGAATGTAGGCCAAGCCGCACGGGTCGACCCGGTGATCAGCCGAGCGCCAGCTCGGCAACCGCGTCCGCGCAGCCCCAGGACAGCATGACGCCGTTCCCGCCGTGCCCGTAGTCGTGCACCACGCGACCGTCACGCTCGAGGCGGACCGATGGGCGCGCGGGCCGCAGGCCCACCTCCACCCCCAGGATCTGCGCATCGGCCAGCCGCGGGAAGACCGCGCAGCACCGTTCGAGAATGCCTGCGGTGACAGAGGGGTCGGGCACCAGGCTCCAGTCGTCCCGCTCGCTGACACCGCCGAGCACGACTCGCCGGCCGTGCGGCATCACGCCGACCCACTCCCGCTCGGCGCCGCCCTCGTAGACGAACTCGCCGACCCAGGGGGCGTCGACGATGACGTGCTGGCCGCGCGCGGGTACGACCGTCGGGTCGTCGGCGAGCAGCCGCGCGCCGAGGCCGGCGCAGTTGACCACGACATCGGCCTCGGAGCCGGAGATCTCGTCGAGGGAGCGCACCGGGCGCTGCTCGATGCCGCCGCCGAGCTCGCCGATCCGGCGGACCAGCCAGGCGAGGTAGACCGGCATGTCGACGAACGGAAGTTCGGCCCGCATGCCCGCGAGGAAACCGCCGGGCAGCTCAGCGGGTTCGAGCGGGCGGAAGCCCGGCACCCCGGGTGCCCACGGCGGCAGCTCAGGGCCGAACGCCGGCGTCGACAGCAGTCGGCCGGCCCGGACGCGCACCCCGGTCGCCGGATCGCCCGCCAGCCGCCGGAACTCGCGATCGGATGCCGAACCCCAGACGAATTCGGCACTGTCGGGGGCGCCGAACACCGGACCGATCATGGCGCCGGCGATCGCCGAGACGGTGCCGATCGGCGCTGCCGCGGTGCGGACCGTCACGGTCGCGCCGGCCTCGAGCAGCCGGATCGCGCAGCTCAGTCCGGAAACGCCGGCGCCGACCACCGTCATCCGCGGTCCCATGCCGGACGTCGTCACCCTCCGATCGTGCCGCATCGCCCGGCCGCGCGTCAGGTCGCCGCCACGGCCACCGGCAGGTCCGGATCGAGCGTCCGCCGGCCCACCAGCGCGTCGACAGCGTCCGGGCTGAGCACGCTCTCGATCACCATCGCGCTGGCGCCGCGGACGCCGGCCCGGGCGCCGGTCCGGCTCGGCGAGATCCGCAGGTGTTGCGTCGACAGCGGCGGCGACCGGTGGTAGACGATCTCGCGCACACCGGCGAGCAGGTGCTCACCGGCCTCGGCCAGCGTGCCGCCGATCACGATCACCGACGGGTTGAGGATGTTGACGCAGCTGGCCAGCACGGCCCCGATGTCCCGGCCGGCCTGCCGGACCTCCTGCAGCGCAGCCACATTGCCGTCGCGGACCAGCTGGACCACGTCGGCGGTCGAATCCACGTCGATGTCGCGCGCTCTCAGCCGGGCGGCGATCGCGGGGCCGGCAGCCACGGCCTCGAGGCACCCCACGTTGCCGCATGTGCACTCCGCTTGGGAGTCGCCGGCCGAACGCACGTGGCCGAGGTCGCCCGCCGAGCCCTGAGCACCCCGGTTCAGCCGACCGTCCGACACGATGCCGGCGCCGATGCCGGTCGCCACCTTGACGAAGAGCAGGTGCCTGGCGTCCCGCCAGGCCGCGTCGTACTCACCCAGCGCCATCAGGTTGACGTCGTTGTCCACCAGCACCGGCGCATCGAGTATGCCGGGACATGAATTCCGGAATGTCGAAGCCGTCCCAGCCCGGCATGATCGGCGGGCTGGTCGGGCGGCCGGTCGCGAACTCGACCGGGCCGGGTACGCCGATGCCGACGCCGGCGACGTCGGCCGGGGACCGCCCGGTCTCCCGGAGCATCGACGCCCACACGCTCCAGACGCGATCGAGCACCTTCTCGGGCCCGTCGGCGATGGCGATCGGTTCGGTCTCCTCGCCGATGATCTCCGCGCCCAGGTCGGTCACGGCGAGCGTCGCGTGCGTCGCGCCGAGATCGGCGGCCAGGACCACGCGGGCATGCGGGTCGAACGCGAACCGGGTCGGCGGGCGCCCGCCGGAGGATCGAGCCTCGCCGGCCGCCGCCACCAGGCCCGACGCGAGGAGCTCGTCGACCCGGGCGGCGATGGTGGATCTCGCCAGCCCGGTGATGTCGGCCAGCTCGGCCCTGGTCCGGCCGCCGCCGTCCCGCAACAGTTGAAACAGATCCCCGGACGCCAACGACCCCGGACGAAGCCCCGCCATTCGGTCAGTGAACCACACACTTCTTGATCAAGCGTTGCCAACTTGTTAGCCGCCGTTGACGACTTTTGCTTGACCAACATACGAAACTGTGGCTACGGTCACCGCATGACCCAGGTCGAGGCCGACCAGTCGCCTAGCCCGCTACTGGAGATGCGAGGCATCGTCAAGGTTTTCCCCGGCGTGCGGGCGCTGGACGGGGTCGACCTGCAGGTCAGGGCCGGTGAGGTGCACTGCCTGCTCGGACAGAACGGTGCCGGCAAGTCCACGCTGATCAAGGTGCTCGCGGGCGCCCACGGCGTCGACGCCGGCGAGGTGCTCTGGCGCGGCGAGCCGGCCTCCCTCGGCTCCCCCGTGGCCGCGCTCAAGCAGGGCATCGCCACCATCTACCAGGAACTCGACCTCGTCGACTGGCTGTCGGTCGGCGAGAACATCTTCCTCGGACACGAACTCGCCACCGGCGGCTTCTCGCAGCGTGCGGCCACCCGCCGGCGCGCGCGAGAACTGCTGGCACGCCTGGGACACCCCGAGATCTCTCCGACCCGGGAAGTCGGCTCCCTGTCCGCGGCCGGCAAGCAGATCGTCTCCGTCGCCCGCGCCCTGTCCCGCGACGCGCAGCTGATCGTGATGGACGAGCCCTCGGCCGTGCTGGACGGCGAGGAGGTGGAGAACCTCTTCCACATCGTCGCCGACCTCGCGGCGGCCGGCGTGGCCGTGGTGTACATCTCGCACCGGCTGGAGGAGATCCGCCGGATCGGCGACCGCATCACCGTCCTCAAGGACGGCCGCGCCGTCGCCACCGGGCTCGACGCACGGACCACGCCGACCGCCGACCTGATCCGGCTGATGACCGGGCGATCGATCGAGTACGTGTTCCCGCCGCGGCGGCGGGAACCGCGGTCGGACGCGGATCCGCTGCTCGAGGTCTCCGGACTCTCCCGGCGGGAGGAGTTCGAGGATGTGTCGTTCGAGGTCCGGCCGGGCGAGATCGTCGGTCTCGCCGGCCTCGTCGGCGCCGGCCGGAGCGAGATCATCGAGACCGTGTTCGGCGCGCGGCGCGCGGACCGCGGTCAGGTCGCGGTGCTGGGCGCCCCGCTGCGCAACGGCTCCGTGCGGGCGGCGGTCGGAGCGGGCGTCGGGCTCTGCCCCGAGGAGCGCAAGTCGCAGGGCCTGGTGCTGGACCAGGCCGTCTACCAGAACATCACGATGGCGTCGATGAAGCGGTTCTCCGCCGCCGGTTTCACCCGGGCGGCGGCCGAGAAGGCCGCGGCGGCCGAGGTCGCCGCCAAGGTGGACGTCCGCCCGGCCGATCCGGACCGGGTGGTGCGCACGCTGTCCGGCGGCAACCAGCAGAAGGTCGTGCTCGCCCGCTGGCTGCTCCGCGAGTGTCGAGTGCTGCTGCTGGACGAGCCGACGCGCGGCGTCGACGTCGGCGCTCGCAGCGAGATCTACCTGCTCATCAGGGAACTTGCGGATTCGGGAGTGGGGGTCGTGGTGGTGTCGAGTGAGGTGGAGGAGGTCCTCGGGTTGGCAGATCGGGTGCTGGTGGTGGCCGGCGGACGCGTGCTGCACGACGGCAGCGCGCACGACATCGACGAGAACCAGGTGCTGGACCTCATCATGTCGGGATCCGCGGCGTGATGGACAACGACGGCGCGAACGTGACCGAGGCGGGCGGCGGCCTGCCGGCGCGGGCGACCCCGGTCGAGGTGGCGCCGACCGTCACCGGCGAACGGTCCCGGCGCGCCCTCCCGCCCGGGCTGATGCGCAACCTCGGCCTGGTCATCGCGCTGGTGCTGCTGTGCGTCGTCGGCATCATCACGGCGGGAGATCGCTTCGCCAGCACCGACAACCTGCTGACGATCCTGCGCCTCGCGTCGGTGATCGGCGTGGTCTCCATCGGCATGACCTTCGTGATCACCGCCGGCGGCATCGACCTCTCGGTCGGGGCGGTCGTCGGGCTGGCATCCGTGTGGGCGTCCACCAGCGGCACCCAGCTGCTCGCGAACGACGTGCACTGGCTCATCGTGGTGACCACGGCGCTCCTGGTCGGCGCCGCGGCGGGGTTGATCAACGGGTTGATGGTCGCGTACGGCCAGATCGTGCCGTTCATCGCGACGCTGGCGATGCTGGCCGCGGCCCGCGGTCTCGCCGAGATCATCGCCAACCGGCAGACCCAGATCATCCGGGTGAACGGCTTCCTGGACGCGTTCACCGGGAACCTGCTCGGCATCCCCGTCCTCGTCTGGGTGTTCGCCCTCGTCGCGGTGGCAGGCTGGGTGCTGTTGAACCGCACCACCTTCGGACGCCGGACCTTCGCGGTCGGCGGCAACCCGGAGGCCGCCCGGCTGGCCGGCATCCGGGTCAAGCGGCACACCATGCTGCTCTACGGGCTGGTCGGCCTCGCCGCCGGCATCGCCGCGGTGATGATCATGGCCCGGACCACCGCCGGCTCCTCGACGCACGGCACCCTCTACGAGCTGGACGCGATCGCCGCGGTGGTGATCGGCGGCACCCTGCTGTCCGGCGGCCGCGGCACGATCGTCGGCACCATCTTCGGCGTGCTGATCTTCACCACGCTCACCAACGTCTTCACGCTGAACAACCTGTCGATCTCGGCGCAGGCGATCGCCAAGGGCGTGATCATCGTGCTCGCCGTCCTGCTCCAGCAACGCCTGGCGGCGCGCTCCCGGTCCGGGTGAGCCCGGCCGCATCCCGGAAGAGTCTTCCACGCAGCATCTTTCGAACCATCGGGCCGATCCCGAATCGGTCCAACCCCGCTCGACCGTCCGCTCGTCCGCAGAACTGAAGGAGTTCCCATGCACCGTCGATCCCGCCCCCGCACCGGCCGGCTGCACCCCACGCTGCGCACCCTCGGTGTGGTCGCCGTCGGCGCACTGGCGCTGACCGCGTGCACGAACGCGCCGTCGAACTCGGGCACGTCCGCGGCGAGCACGAGCAGCGCCGCCGCCGAGACCAGCGCGTCCGCCACCTCCAGCGGCACCGGCGGTTCGGCGCCCGCCTCTGGCGAGAAGATCCGCATCGGCTTCTCCGCGCCGGCCGCGGATCACGGCTGGATGGGGTCCATCACCAAGTCCGCGATCGCCGAGGCGGAGAGCCTGGGCGACGTCGAGCTGATCGTCGCCGAGGGCACCAACGACGTCAATCTGCAGATCAGCCAGGTCGAGACGTTCATCAACGACCAGGTCGACGCGATCGTGCTGCTGCCCTTCGACGGGGCCGCGATGACCGATGTCGCCACCCAGGCGATGGACGCCGGCATCCCCGTCATCAACGTGGACCGCGAGTTCGCCAGCCCGTTCGCCGCGCGGGCGACCATTCTCGGCGACAACTACGGCATGGGCGTCTCGGCGGGCACCTACATCTGCGAGCAGCTCGGCGACAAGCCGGACGCGGTCGTCGCGGAGATCGCCGGCATCGACTCGCTGCCGCTGACCCAGGACCGGTCGAAGGGCTTCGCGGACGCGCTGGCCGACTGCGGGCTCTCCGTGACCAACCGGGTCGCCGCGGAGTTCACGGTGGAGTCCGGTGAGGCCGCCGCGTCGAACCTGCTGCAGGCCGCGCCGAAGATCGACGCGTTGTGGAATCACGACGACGACCAGGGCGTCGGCGTGATGGCCGCGATCAACAACGCCGGCCGCAACGAGTTCGTCATGGTCGGCGGCGCCGGCTCGGCGAACGTCATGCGCGACATCCAGGCCGACAACACGGTGCTCAAGGCGACCGTCATCTACCCGTCGACGCAGGCCGCCGACGGCATCCGGCTCGCCCGCCTGGTGGTCCAGGAGGAGTCCCTCGGTGACCTCGTCGAGGTCGAGGTTCCGCGCGAGATCATGCTCTACGCACCGGTCGTCACCAAGGACAACGTCGACGCGTACCTGCCGACCGCGTTCGAGTCCTGAGCAACCGCCACGGTGCCACGAAGGAGCGATACATGACGGGCGAGGCCGGACCGACCTCCGCTGCACCCACCCACGAGCCCGGGACCCTGCGCGTCGCGATGATCGGCTACGCGTTCATGGGTGCGGCGCATTCACAGGCGTGGCGAACGGCCGGCCGGGTGGCCGACCTGCCGCTGCAGCCCGAACTCGCCGTGGTGGTGGGTCGATCGGCGGGCGCCGTGGCAGCGGCGGCCGGCCGCCTCGGCTGGCGGGAGAGCGCCACGGACTGGCGCCGGGTGGTGGAGCGGGACGACATCGATCTCGTCGACATCTGTACGCCCGGCGACACCCATGAAGAGATCGCGCTCGCCGCGCTGGCCGCCGGCAAGCACGTGCTGTGCGAGAAGCCGCTCGCCAACACCGTCGCCGAGGCGGAGGCGATGGTGGCGGCCGCCCGGTCGGTCCCGGATCGGCAGGCGATGGTGGGCTTCACCTATCGCCGGACGCCGGCCGTGGCCCTCGCCCGCCGGATGGTGGCGGACGGTGCCATCGGTGCCGTTCGGCAGGTGCGCGCCCAGTACCTGCAGGACTGGCTGGCGGACGAGACGGCCCCGCTCACCTGGCGTCTCGACAAGGATCAGGCGGGATCGGGTGCCCTGGGCGACATCGGGGCGCACATCGTCGACGCCGTCGAGTTCGTCACCGGCCAGCGCCTGACGGGGGTCTCGGGCCTGCTCGAGACCTTCGTCAAGGAGCGTCCGCTGGCCGCCGAGCGGTCCGGCGGTGCCTCCATCGGGGGCACCGCCGGCGAGGGGTACGGGCCGGTCACCGTCGACGACGCCGCGCTGTTCTTCGGCCGGCTGGAATCCGGCGCGACCGCCGCGTTCGAGGCCAGCCGGTTCGCGCTCGGCCGGAAGAACGCCATGCGGTTCGAGGTCAACGGCTCCAGCGGCAGCCTGGCGTTCGACTTCGAGGAGATGAACGTCCTGCGGCACTACGACGGGACGCGTCCCGCGACGGCGAGCGGTTTCACCAGGATCCTGGTCACCGAGCCCACGCACCCGTACCTGTCGTCCTGGTGGCCACCTGGGCACGGCCTCGGCTACGAGCACGGCTTCACGCACCAGGTGATCGATCTCGTCGAGGCCATCGCCGGCGGCGGCACCGCGCGGCCGACGTTCGCGGACGGCCTGCACGTGCAGCGGGTGCTGGCGGCCGTGGAGAGCAGTTCGGCGGACGACAGCCGCTGGCAATCGATCCCGACCGACGGCTGACCGACTTGTCCGACACTGACCGACCACTGACCGACCGCTGACCGACCGCTGACCGGGGCGGCACGGCGACCCGCCGGCCGCCCACCGACGGCCGGCGACGGCCCGAAGGAGACCCGATGGCTCGACCCATCACCCTGTTCACCGGCCAGTGGGCCGACCTGCCGTTCGAGGAGGTGGCCCGGCTGGCGGCCGGCTGGGGCTACCAGGGGTTGGAGATCGCTTGCTGGGGCGACCATCTGGACGTCGCCCGGGGGGCGGTCGACGACGACTACATCGCCGGCCGGCGAGAGATCCTCGACCGGCACGGTCTGTCGGTGTTCGCGATCTCGAACCACCTGACCGGGCAGGCGGTGTGCGACGACCCGATCGACGCGCGCCACCGCGACATCCTGTCCGACCGCGTCTGGGGCGACGGCGAACCCGAGGGCGTGCGGCAGCGCGCCGCCGCGGACATGAAGGACACCGCCCGCACGGCGGCGCGGCTGGGCGTCGACACCGTCGTCGGCTTCACCGGGTCGGCCGTGTGGAAGTACGTGGCGATGTTCCCGCCCGTATCGCAGGAGATGATCGACGCGGGGTACCGGGACTTCGCCGACCGGTGGAACCCGATCCTCGACGTGTTCGACGAGGTGGGGGTGCGGTTCGCGCACGAGGTGCACCCCAGTGAGATCGCGTACGACTACTACACGACCGAGCGGATGCTGGATGCGATCGGGCGGCGTCCGGCGTTCGGGCTGAACTGGGACCCCAGCCACTTCGTCTGGCAGGGGCTGGATCCCGTGATGTTCCTGTGGGACTTCCGCGATCGGATCTACCACGTCGACTGCAAGGACGCCAAGCTGCGCACGGGCAACGGCCGGCGCGGGGTACTGGGCTCGCACCTGGCGTGGGCGGACCCGAGGCGAGGCTGGGACTTCGTCTCCACCGGCCACGGCGACGTGCCGTGGGAGGACTGCTTCCGGATGCTGAACACGATCGGGTACGCCGGGCCGATCTCCGTCGAGTGGGAGGACGCCGGCATGGACCGCCTGGTCGGCGCGCCGGAGGCGCTGGAGTTCGTCACCCGGCTCGCGTTCGACCCGCCGGCCGCCGCGTTCGACGCCGCATTCTCCAGCTCGGGCTGACCCGGCCACACCGGCAGGCTAGGACCCGGGCGGTCCCCGAGGACGGCGTGCGGGCCACGGCACGCCGTCGGCGAGCCGGGCACTGGCGGGAACTCCGCCACCGTCGGATCGAGGATCAGCTCAGGATCAGCTCAGGTGTGGCGCGCGATCGCGGCCGGCCGGGCCGCCGCGTCCTCGACGGCTGGACGCCGGCTCAGCTCGGCGTCCAGCAGGTGCAGGACGACCGCCGAGATGGCATCCGGATCCCGCGCGATGGAGCTGTGCCCGGAGTCGGCGTGCCGCAGGTTCTGCACGCCGGGGGTGCCCGGGGCGAACATCGCCGACCTCCGGCTCACCACCCGGTCCGCATCGCCGTGCATCGCCAGCCAGCTCGTCCGGGGATCGGGGCGCTGGCTGCTCAGGTCCTCGAGGAACGGCGAGCCCGGCCGCATCTGCCGCGACGCAGGGGTGGGCATCAGCCGCGCGACCCAGGTGCCGGACTGCGGGCTGGACATCATCACCGCGGTCCTGGCCTTGCCGCCGAGCCCGCGGTTCTGCACCGCGTGCCGGACCACCAGACCGCCGAGGCTGTGCCCGATGAGGTGCACCCCCGCCGCCCCGCTGCCCATCATGGTGCGCCGGGCGTGCAGCACCAGCCAGTCGGCGACGTCGTCGATCCCGGCCCGAAACGTGTTGTACCGGAGCGTGATCACGTGGTCGAACCCGACATCGGTGAGCGCGTCACGAAGCGGCGACCACGTCGAATCGGTGCCGGCGAAGCCGTGCACGAGCAGGACGGGCGCGAACTCGGCGGTCCCGTCCTGCTGCCGGGGCGGTGCCCACCGGCGGATCGCGGCGCAGTCGACGGTCGACCCCACGACGGCCGCCGACCAGTTCCGCGCGGTCGCGATGCCGCGATCCACCCGTGTTCTCGCCGACACTCGCTGCGGCCGGTCGGTAGTCGGCCCGTTGTCGCCCTCGCGCATCGTTCTGCCTCCTGGTGACGCGCCGCTCCGGGATCGGAGCAGGGGGCATCCACACGAGAGTTCCGAGTGGGCCCGGGCTGATCCGCGGGACGCGGCAGCCGCGCTCCGACACCGGCTCGACGGTTTCTGCCGGAATCGTCGAATGCGATGAAATGCGTGCTGGGAAAGCTGGTCCGGCTGGTTATCCGGGAGTACGCCGGTCGACGCCGATCGGTTCTCCGCTGCTGGGCCGGACGGGCTCGGTCATCGGGCGAAGCATGTCGCCTCGATGAATCGTGCCCATCTCTCTGCCCTCCGCGTTGTCCTGTGCACTGTTGGACGCCCGATGCCGGGGGAGGTTGTGAACCGGCGCACAGGAATCTCGCATCGATCCTTGACCGCTGCTTGACCTATCCCGGACCCGACCCCCCACGATGGGGCGGTGCAGACACTGATGACGGGCATCTCGGCCCGCCGCGTCCCGACGTCCCGCCTGACGATGAACCTGCTCGAGGTCGACGGCCGCGACGGCATCCCCGTGCTGTTCGTCCACGGCAACGTCTCGTCGAGCCTGTTCTGGCAGTCGATCATGCTGGCGTTGCCGCCCGGGATCCGGCCGGTCGCGGTCGACCTGCGCGGATTCGGCGACACGGATCCACAGCCGGTCGACGCCACCAGAGGGGTCCGCGACTACTCCGATGATCTCCACGCCCTGGCACAGGCAGAGGGGCTCGCCGGCGCGCACATCGTGGGCTGGAGCCTCGGCGGGGGCGCGGTGCTCCAGTACCTGCTGGACGCGCCCACGCCGCCGGCCTCCGTCACCCTCGTGAACCCCGTGTCGCCGTTCGGCTTCGGCGGCACCCGCGGGACGGCGGGCGAGCTGTGCTCCCCGGACGGTGCCGGGTCCGGCGGCGCGGCGGCCAACCCGGAGTTCGTCGCCCGGCTTCTCGCCGGAGACCGGACCGATGAGTCGCCGCTGTCCCCGCGCCAGGTCCTCCTCGCCCACTACGTGCGGCCGCCGCACGTCCCGCCGGAGCTGGACATCCTGGTCGAATCCATGCTCGCCACGCGCATCGGCGACGACCACTATCCCGGGACCTCGACCACCACCTCCTCCTGGCCGGGCATCGCCCCCGGCGACCGTGGCGTGCTGAACACGCTGGCGCCGAGCCACTTTCGCATCGACGGCCTGGCGGCGGTGCAGCCCAAGCCGCCGATCCTGTGGATCAGGGGCGCGCACGACGTCATCATCTCGGACGCCTCGCTCTACGACCTGGCCTTCCTCGGGTCGATCGGCGCCGTGCCCGGCTGGCCGGGCGCCGACACGTGGCCGCCGCAACCGATGATCGGCCAGACCCGGCACGTGCTCGACGGCTACGCAGGGGCGGGCGGGACGTACCGCGAGGTCGTGATCGAGGACGCCGGCCACGCGCCGCACCTCGACCATCCGGAGCGGTTCCTGGCCGCGCTGATGGAGACGGTCCTGGCTCGGTGAGTCGGACCGCCCCAGCGGGTTAGGGTCGGTCGGTGACGATGCCGAGCGTGGAGAAGCTTCCGGACGAGTCCTTCGAGCGCGTGCTGTGCGTCGCCGCGCACCCGGACGACCTGGAGTACGGGACCTCAGCGGCGGTCTCCATCTGGACGGCGCGCGGCGTCGAGGTGCGGTACCTCCTGCTGACCCGCGGCGAGGCGGGGATGGACGCGCTCGACCCGGCGGAGACCCGCCCGCTGCGTACCGCCGAGCAGATCGCCGCGGGTGCCGCGGTCGGTGTGCAGCATGTCGACTTCCTCGATCACCCCGACGGCCAGCTCGAGTACGGCCTGCCGGTGCGGCGCGACGTCGCCCGGGTGATCCGCGAGTTCCGCCCCGACGTCGTGGTCACCCTCTCCTGGGAGCTGGAGTTCATCGGCGGCCTCAACATGGCCGACCACCGGGTGACCGGCCTCGTGGTGCTGGATGCGGTCCGTGACGCCGGGAACCGCTGGGTGTTCACCGATCTGCTCGACGCCGGCCTGGAGCCGTGGTCCGTCCGCTGGTTCCTGGTCGCCGGGCACGGCTCCCCCACCCACGGGGTGGACATCACGGGTGAGCCGCTGGAGCGCGGCATCGCGTCGCTCGAGGCGCACGAGCGGTACTTCGCCGGGCTCCCGGATCAGCCACCGCTGCGCTCCATGCTCACCGGGCTCGCGGGCTGGCAGGGACCGGCGCTCGGTGTCGAGCACGCGACGCTGTTTCGCGCCTGGGATTTCCAGGCACCCCCCGACCCCTTCGACGGCGCGGAGTCGAAGGGGTAGTCCATCGGGGAACGCGTCGGATCCCGCTCGCTCGGGCCGGAGCCCGCAGCGCCCGACGTGCCGACCGGAACTCGGATGACCGTCGGAACCGACGCGGTCATGCGGATCCGCGCCGCGCACGCGGCAATGCGTTCGGGCACGCCCGGCGACTGCCGCGCCGCGCCCTTCGGACGTCAGTCGGACGTGCGCTTCAGCGCGTCGGGCTTGTGCACCGCCGACCCGCCGCTCTTCTCGCTGCGCACCTGATACTGCGGCTCGTCCTCCGACGCCCTGACCTGCCGGCCGGCGGCGTGGGTGTCGTGGGTGATCTTCTTCTCGACCTCGCCCTCGGCCGTTCCGCCGTGGCTCTGCCACGTGACCTTGTCGCCCTTGCTGAATTCCGCCATGTCCCGGGATATACCCGGCGACTCCGGCGATCAATCGGCTCCGCCGGTCGTCCCGGATCCGATGGCCCGGCGACCCCGGCCGGGCGACGTCGGGACGCGGTCAGGAGTCCGCGTGCGCATCCGGCACCAGGACCCGGATCGCGCCCGGCGCCATCGAGCACGAGACCGGCAGGGGCGCAACCGGTTCGCCGTCGGCGTAGGCCCGGACGCCGGGACTGGCGACCGTGATGTCGCGGCACCGGAAGGTGTCCACCACCGGCCGCAGGACGTGCCGCCCGGAGTACACGCTCGGGAACAGCCGGATCAGGGTCGCCCGGCTGATCCGCCGCACCACGGTCACGTCGAACAGCCCGTCGTCGACCGACGCGGCCGGGCAGATCCGCATGCCGCCGCCGTAGCTGCGGCCGTTGCCCACCGCGACCAGCATCGCATCGATCTCCCTGGCCTCGCCGTCGACCGTGAGCAGGAACGGCAGTGCGTGGAACGTGGCCAGTTCGCGCACGATCGCCGTGTGGTAGCGCAGCCGGCCCCGCGGGAAGCGCATCCCGTTCATCCGGTCGTTCACCCGCGAGTCGAACCCGGCGGCGAGGACGGTGCCGAACCACCGGTCCCCGGCCCGCCCGAGGTCGATCGACCGGGTGCGCCCGGCGGCCACCGCTGCGGCGAGCCAGCCGGACTCGGTGAGCGGCTGGTCGAGCGTGCGGGCGAAGTCGTTTCCGGATCCGGCGGGCACGATGCCGATGGGCACGTCGGTGCCGGCGACGACCTGCAGCGCGAGGTTCACCATCCCGTCACCGCCGCACGCGATGAGCGCCCCACATCCCGCGTCGACCGCCGACCGCATCCGCCGGCCCGCGTCGGGCGCGTCGCCACCGATCACCTCGGCGACCGTCAGCCCCGCTGCGCGGAGCGAGGCCGCGGCCCGCGCACCCACCGCGGCGCCGCGCCCGCCTCCCGCCGCCGGATTGATGGCCAGCGCCACGTCCGCCGCGCGACCGGTGGTGCCGGCGGCCGCCGACGCGGGCGCGTCCGCGGCGCCGGTCGCGTGCTCGTCGCGACTCTGGACGGGCCCGCTGATCACCGCCGTTGCATACCACCATTCGCGCGGCTCGGGCGGTCCGCCGCCCGCGAAGCGGCGAGGAGGGTGCCGTTCCCCGCGTAGGCTGACGTGTCGTGAATCTCGACGATGCCGCCGCCGTGAAGGCCCTGGACACCACGCTCGCCAGCATCGAGGCCGTGATGGACGTGGACCGGATGCGCGCGACCATCGCGGAGCTCTCCGAGGCGGCCAGCGCGCCGGACCTGTGGAACGACCAGGAGCAGGCGCAGAAGGTCACCAGCCGGCTCTCGCACACGCAGGCCGAGCTGAAGCGCGTCGGCGACCTGCGGCAGCGGCTCGACGACCTGGAGGTGCTCTTCGAGCTGGCCGACGAGGACCCGGACACGCTGCCGGAGGCACAGCAGGAGCTGGTGGACCTCGGCAAGGAGATCGACCAGATGGAGGTCCGCACCCTGCTCTCCGGCGAGTACGACGAGCGTGAGGCGCTGGTGACCATCCGCTCGGAGGCGGGCGGGGTGGACGCCGCCGACTTCGCCGAGATGCTGATGCGGATGTACCTGCGCTGGGCCGAGCGGCACGGTTACTCCACCGAGGTCTACGACACGTCGTACGCGGAGGAGGCCGGCATCAAGTCGGCCACCTTCCAGGTCAAGGCGCCGTACGCCTACGGGACGTTGTCGGTCGAGCAGGGCACCCACCGGTTGGTTCGCATCTCGCCGTTCGACAACCAGGGCCGCCGGCAGACGTCCTTCGCCGGCGTCGAGGTCGCGCCGGTCGTGGAGACCAGCGACCACGTCGAGGTCGACGAGAAGGATCTGCGGGTGGACGTCTACCGCTCGTCGGGCCCGGGCGGTCAGGGCGTCAACACGACGGACTCCGCGGTGCGGATCACCCACCTGCCGACCGGCATCGTGGTGTCCTGCCAGAACGAGCGGTCGCAGATCCAGAACAAGGCCTCCGCGATGGCCGTCCTGCAGGCGAAGCTGTTGGAGCGGCGCCGGCAGGAGGAGAAGGCGACGATGGATGCGCTGAAGGACGCCGGCAACTCCTGGGGCAACCAGATGCGCTCCTACGTTCTGCACCCGTACCAGATGGTCAAGGACCTGCGCACGAACCACGAGGTCGGCAACCCGGGCGCGGTGTTCGACGGCGACATCGACGGGTTCATCGAGGCCGGCATCCGCTGGCGCCGGTCCGGCGACGCCGCGGCCTGATCCCGCGGGTACGGCGACGCCGCGCCATCGCCCCGGCCATCGGGATACAACCGGCCCGTCCGGACGAACCCTCGCCACGAAGCGGGCGGCCCGTTGTGCTCGTCCGCGCCCCGGCGATACGGTGATCGCGGCGCCCGTCCGCGCGCCAGACCCCCTTCACCGGCGGCTCGCGCCCGCCCGGCCGGTCCCGTGGGACCACTGGGGGCAGAGGTGGCCACCTTGCCGTCGCGGACGCGACGTCGATCTCGAGAGCGCCGCCCGCGGGCGGCCGGGAACCGGAAGCGGCCAGCCGCGGATCCGGCGCGAGCGGGAACGCGGGCTCGGCCGCGGAGGTGCCCCGAGATGACCGATCACCGATCACGCAAGTCGCTGGTGCGGGCGCGGATGGCGCGCACCGGCGAGTCCTACACCACGGCCCACCGGCACGTCGTCGGCACCCGGGCGGCCGTCCAGGTGGCCGGCCTCGCGCCGGGCTACCCAGCGTTCGGCGCGCACGCGCACCGGGTGTCGTCGCTGACCCGGCACCTGCTGGGACAGGCCGGCGTCCACGTCTCGGAGCCCACGGCGTGTGGGCTCGGCGGCGGAATAGGTTTCTGCTACGCCGTTTTCGACTACCGCGCGGTGTCGCATCCGCTGGTCACCATCGTCGCGCAACACCACCCGCAGCCGTGGCTGGACGCGACCGTCGCGCACCTGGGACTGTCGGCGACCACCCTGACGTCGAGCGCTCCGTCGCGGGCGATCGCCAAGCTCGACGCGACCATCGACGCCGGCCGGCCGGCATGGATCGTCGTCGGACGTGGGCTGCTGCCGTGGCACGAGGGCGTGCCGGAGGTGGAGGCGGCCGACCCCTACCCGGTGGTCGTCGCCGGCCGGTCGGGCGGCGAGTACCTCGTCGACGACGCCGTCGCGCAGCCACGGCGGATCGACGCGGCCGTCCTGCTCGCGGCGTGGTCCGCCCACCGCAAGGGGCGGTTCGGGATCACCACGCTGGATCGGCCGATCCCACGCGTGGACATCGCCGCGGGCGTCCGGGCGGCGCTCCGCACCACGACGGACGATCTCACCGGACCCGTCCTGCACAACTACTTCGACGCCAACATGGGCCTGTCCGGGATAGCGCGCTGGGCGACCGAGCTCCGCGACACCACGAAACGCGGCTGGCCGCAGCGGTTCTCCGATCCCACCGCCTTCCGCGTCGGCATGGGTCGGGTGGCCGAATGCCTCACCTGGCAACACACCGGGCCGGGCGCAACCCGAACGCTCTACGCCGAGTTCCTCGCGGAGGCCGCGACGATCACCGGGCTCGATCTCGACGCGGCGGCCGCGCTGGCCCACCGGTCGGGCGAGATCTGGACCGAAGCCGCCGATCTCGCCGGCGCCGCCGCGCAGGGGACGACGGACGCCGCCGATCGGGCCGCGATTCTGGACCGGCTCGCCGGATTCGTGGAGGCGGCGTACAACACCGAGACCGCGATGGTGGCCGGCATCGCGAAGGCCATCGGTCAGACGCCCACCGGCAGCAGGGTGAGCGCGTCAGCGAGCTCGTCCTCCTCGTAGGCCAGGTGGGACAGCAGGATGTCGCTCAGCTCGTCCGCGAGCCGGGCGATCTCCGCGGGCCCGGACTGCCCAGGGACCGGCGCGCCCTGCTCCTCGCGGACCAGGTCGACCAGCGCCCGATCGAACCGCTCGAGCACCGCGGCGATCACCTCGTGCTCGCCCTGCAGCCGCTTGAGCACCGGATCGAGCCCCGCCACGGCCTCGGCCAGCGCCGGGAAGGTGTGTGCGTCTTCG
The DNA here is from genome assembly GCA_963844455.1 of uncultured Actinomycetota bacterium. Taxonomy (GTDB): domain Bacteria; phylum Actinomycetota; class Actinomycetes; order Mycobacteriales; family Nakamurellaceae; genus Nakamurella. Next base: position 376,635 of record CAWJOH010000013.1, on the reverse strand, counting down.
ACGGTGTGGTGGATGGTGACGAGCCGGCAGTACGACGCGCAGAAGGACCCGAGAGTCCAGTGGTTCTGCCGGACCGTCATGCGGCTGATCACCGAGCGGGCGTTGGCCGGATCGATCTCCCCGGTGGCGACGCGCGAGACCGCGTCCCGGATCTGGACGAGCTCGGACCGCAGATGATCGTGGATGGCCACCAGGTTCCGGTGGTTCTCGCCCCCGGCGTCGTCGGGATCGACGTCGGCCGTCGCCAGCACCGGCGCACGCGGGCGCTCGGTGGCACGCAGGCCGCCGGCACTGCCCCATCGGCCGTCCCGCTCCAGCGGGCGCGGCCCCGGGGCGGCGGCCACCCCGATCGTCTCGCTCGGCGCGGCCGGACGATCGAGAACGGCCGTACCGGACCGGCGATGGGCAGCGACCCGCTCACGCACGTCGGGGGCGACTTCATCGGCGAAACGCCCGATGGCGGAGGTGATGTCGCCGGAGGTGGAGAGCACGAAGGTGGAGAACCCGGACGCGAGGACGAGATCTGTGAGCTGCTCCGCCCACACCGTCGGCGGCCCGTTCAGGAAGCCCCTGCGCTCGTCGCCGAACCGCCCGTTGACGTTGTAGACGCGGACGATGTCCGCCGGCGACCGGCCCGCGTCGATCGCCAGGTCGTCCAGCTGCGCCGCCAGCTCGACGACCCGGTGCCGCGGGACGTACGCCTGCGACGGGACCCAGCCGTCGGCCAGCCGGGCGACGAGCCGCAGCATCCGCGGGCGGTGCCCGCCGACCCAGATACCGATGTCGTGGGCCGGACGCGGGCCGGGCGGCAGGTCGATCACCCGGTGGAACCTGCCGTCGAACGACACGTCGTCGTCCGAGGTCCAGAGCCGGCGGATGATCCCGATCGCCTCCTCCAGCGCGTCCACCGCCTGGCCGGCGGTGAGCGCCGGGCCGCCCATCGAGGCGATCGGGTCGACGAACGCGCCGGCGCCGACGCCGAGTTCGACGCGGCCGCCGGACAGCAGGTCGAGGCTCGCTGCGGCCCTGGCCAGCATCGCGGGCGGGCGCAGCGGGACGCACGCGACGTCGGGAAACAGCCGGATGCTGCCCGTCGACCCCGCGAGGTGCGACAGCAGGGTCCACGTCTCGAGCAGATCGGGGTTGTAGGGGTGGTCCTGCACGCCGAGGAGATCGAGCCCGTGCTGCTCGGCGAGATGCGCGAGCCGGATCACCGTCGCCGTCTGCGAGACCGGATTGGGCAGGAAGACACCGAACGTCGGCTCGTGCCCGAGATCCGGCATGCGTACACCTCCTCCTGCCGTGCGTGGTGATCCCCTTGATCACCGTAAGCGAGTTCGGCCAGGTCCGCTGGTGAAGCGATCTAGCAGCCAGCGCGGCGCGCCCTGACCCGTTCGAGCTTGGCGCACAACAGCTCTCAGCTGATCGTGACGAACGCTCACCGAGCGCGTTCGCGCCGCGGTGTCATACCGTGGGCGCGGATGCAGGATGTCGCGGTCCGGTCGGCGCCGCCCGGCGGCCGAGTGAAGGAGAACCCGATGGATTCGTCAGCGGTGCGGGCACAGGTCACGAAGCGGATGCCGGCCCTGATCGACGAGCTGCGCGCGCTGGTGGCGATTCCCTCTGTCGCCTTCCCGGGATTCCCGCCGGAGCCGGTCGGCCGGATGGCGGCGGCCGTCGTCGACCTGCTGCACCGCTCCGGCTCCCGCGACGCCGGGCTCCTGGACATCCCCGACGGCTACCCGGCGGTGTACGGCACGATCCCCGGCCCGCCCGGCGCGCCCCGGGTGCTGCTCTACGCGCACTACGACGTGCAGCCGGCGCCGCTGGACCAGGGATGGGACACCGACCCGTGGCAACCCAGCACGGGCGAGGACGGGCGGATCTACGGTCGCGGCGCGGCGGACGACAAGTCCGGAGTGATCATCCACGCCGGCGCGCTGCAGGTTCTCCGCGGCGCGCTGCCGGTCGGCGTCACGGTGCTCGTCGAGGGCGAGGAGGAGACGATCAGCCACCTCGAAGACTTCGTCGAGGCGAACCCGGAGCTGTTCGACTGCGACGCCTTCGTCATCGCCGACATGGGTCCGCAGGAGGTCGGTCGACCGGCCCTGACCACCGCCCTGCGCGGCGAGGTCTCGTGCACCGTGACGGTCAGCACCCTCGGCCACGCGGTGCACTCCGGCGAGTTCGGCGGCGCCGCCCCGGACGCCCTCGTCGCGCTGATCCGCATCCTCGCGACGCTGCACGACGACCAGGGCAACACCGTCGTCGGCGGCCTGGCCGAGTTCGACTGGCCGGGTGCCGACCTGGACGAGCAGGCGTACCGCCAGACGGCCGGGGTGCTGGACGGCGTGCGGCTGTACGGCACCGGGTCCCTCGCCTCGCGGCTCTGGTCGAAGCCGTCGGCGACGGTGATCGGCCTGGACGCGCCGCGGGTGGCCGAGGCGTCCAACGTGCTCATCCCGCGGGCGACGGCCAAGGTGTCGCTGCGCATCGCCCCGAACGCGAACGCCGACGCCGAGCTGGAGCTGCTCGCGGACCACCTTCGAGCGGCGGCCCCGTGGGGTGCGCACGTCGAGGTGACCAAGCTGAAGGCCGGCTGGCCGTTCCGGGTGGACATGAACGGGTCAGCCGTGCACGCAGCCGAGGAGGCCCTCGCCCTCGCCTTCGACCGTTCGGTGGAGACGATCGGATCTGGCGGGTCGATCCCGCTGATCAACACGCTGCAGAAGGTGAGCCCGCGAGCCGACGTCATCCTGTGGGGTGCCGAGGACACCGCGCTCTCCCGGATCCACTCCTCCAACGAGAGCGTCGATCCCGCCGAGATCGAGCGCATGATCGTCGCCGAGGTGCTCATGTTGCAGCGGCTGGGCGACGCGTCCGCGCCGACCGGCTGACGCGCGCCCGGGCTCGGCGCCGAACCGTGCCGCGCCCCACCGTCGGCGAGAGCACGAGGGCGACAGTGCATCTCGGCCGGTGCTGAGCCGTGCGGTCTTCCTTCTGGTGATCCCGAGCGCCGGCGCGGTCGTCCCCTGCGCCGACCGCCGGCCGGCAGCGAACCCGATTCCGCCCGGCCGCTCCACGTGCTCGTCACCCGCCTCCCTTGACATATGTCGATATGGGTATATGTTTGCTGCATGGCCCGGGCATCGACGACAGCGGACGCGTTCAACGCGATCGCCGAGCCACGGCGTCGGGAGATCCTGGACGTCCTCGCCGGCGGAGGACGTCCCGTGAACGATCTCGTCGCGGCGCTCGGGATCACCCAACCGCAGGTGTCCAAGCACCTGCGGGTGCTGAGAGAGGTGGGACTGGTGGATGTGCGCGACGAAGGGCGGCAACGCATCTACCGGCTCAACGGTCAGTCGCTCAAACCCATCTTCGACTGGGTGAAGCGCTACGAGCGGACCTGGTCCGCACGTTTCGATCTGTTGGATTCGGTGTTGGAAGACCTTCAAGAACAGGAGCAGTGACATGGCAGCAACGACGACGACCGGTACGGCGGTGGTGACGTTCCCGGAGGACACCCAGATCCTCATCACGCGGGAGTTCAACGCGCCCAGGCACCTGGTGTACAAGGCGCACGTCACCCCGGAACTGATCAAGCGCTGGTGGAGCGGCGACCGCGGCGAGGTGACGAGCGTGGAGGTCGACCTGCAGGTGGGCGGCCGGTGGCGGTACGTCATGACCGCGAACGACGGCTTCGAGGTCGCGTTCCACGGTGAGTACAAGGAGATCGTGCCGGAGGAGAAGATCGTCAACACCGAGGTCTTCGAGGGCATCCCCGACGGCGACGACGATCCGGCCCTGACCACCCACACCTTCACGGAGGTCGACGGCCGCACGACACTGACCGTGCTGACGGAGGTCTCCAGCAAGCAGGTGCGGGACATGATCATCCAGACCGGCATGGAGGGCGGCATGCAGGAGGCGATGGACCACCTCGAGCAGGTGGCGGTGTCCCTCGCCTGAGCGGGACGGCGATGTCGGGCGGCCCCGGGTGATCTCGCATCCCCGGGGTTGCCCGCTGCCCCGCGCCGACCGCCGGCGAGCGGTTAGCCGGCGGCCGGCGCGCGAGCCGCGGATCCAGTCCACGGTGATCGACGGCACCAGTCCGTCGTCGGTGCCGTCCGACCACTCCGGGAAGTCGAACACCGCGAGCATCAGCTGCATCGGGTAGGTGGGCGGCCGGAGCGTGCGGCGGATCTGCCGGCCGTCGACGGAGAACACCGCCGCATCGGGATCCCAGTCCACGGCGTAGATGTGGAAGTCGGACACGTCGATCGCCAGCCGCGGTGCGGCCCAGTCCTCGATGAGACCCGGATCACGGAAGGCGTGCACGCCCATACCGACCTCGGCGGACTCCCCCGGCACCACTGCCCGGCCGAACACCTCGACAAGGCAGATCTCGCCGCACCTCTCGGGCAGATCCTCGAATCCGACCAGCCAGAATGCCGCCATCGAGCGGGGCGAGACGTCCATCCGGCAACGGATCTCGAGGTGCCCACCCGTCGGCAGGTAGCCCTCGAACCGAGGCTGCTCCTCGCGCACCGTCTGCCCGTCCCGGAACGGCTGCTGCGCCAGCGAGCTGCCGACTGGCCCCGAGAAGTTCCCTGACTGGATGCCCGACACGCGCAGGGGTGGAGCGTGGTCCTCCGCGCACCAGAGCCCATGGTGGGGCGGGACGTCCAGCACCAGGCAGGAATGCGCGATGCGCCACGACGCCCGGGTTGCCGCTCGGGAGCTCCACGCCGGCAGGTAGTGCGGCAGCCAGAGGGCCGGGTCGAGCACCGGGTCGTCGAAGTCGTCGACGACGTCGCCGGGCAGCGCGGTCGGCGGCGGGTTGTCGGCCGTGGACATCCGGTCACGGTAGCCGCGGCCACCGCCCGCTGACGCCGGGGACGACGGGACGCGGCCCGAGGTCCCTAAGCTGCCGTCGTGACCGACCAACCCGCACCGGCGATCCCTCGTGCCGAACCCGCCCAGGGCCTCGGCGAGAAGGACATGATCGCCGGCTGGCTCGACTACCACCGCGCCACGCTGCTGCGGAAGTGCGCCGGGCTGACCGACGAGCAGCTGAAGTCGCGGTCGTGCGAGCCGTCCACGCTGACGCTGCTCGGGCTGGTCCGGCACCTGACCGACGTGGAGCACGGCTGGTTCGCCGACTTCGACGGGCGCGAGAATCCGCCCCGCTACTACTCCGCCGACGACCCGGAGGGCGACTTCGAGAACCTCGACTCCGCGGACGTCCGGTCGGTCTTCGCGACATTCGAGGCCGAGTGTGCGCTGTCCAGGACCACACTGGCGACGCACGACCTGGATGCGACGGTTCCGGCTCGGACGGGTGAGCCCTACAGCCTCCGCTGGGTGGCGACCCACATGCTGGAGGAGTACGCCCGGCACAACGGCCACGCCGACCTGCTGCGCGAGCGGATCGACGGCGCCGCGGGCGAGTGATCCCGGGCGCGGCAGGCGTGCGGCCGTCGACGGCGGAATGTGGGTCGCGCTCATTCTTCGGCGATGCGAGACTTGTCCGCCGGAGGTGGGGCATGGACTACGCGGGCGCCAAGGCGACATTCCTGTGGTATCTGAACCATTCGCTGGGATCGGACGAGCGAACGGCGTCCGAGATCTATCACGACGACGCGGTGGTGGAGTTCCCCCAGTCGGGCGAGATCTTCCGCGGGAAGGACAATTTCATCCCGTGGCGGAGCCAGTACCCGGACCGGATCGCGTTCGAGGTGCGATCCGTCCGCGGCGGGGACGACACCTGGGTGGTCGAGGGGCAGGTCTCCTACGGCGACGCTCCCGGGATGCCGTTCGTCGACGTCCTGCACTTCCGTGGCCGGCTGGTGGATCGCGAGACGATCTATGCCATGGAGGGATTTCCCGCCGACGCCGCGCGCGCGTCGTATGCGGCCTCCTCCGGCCTCGAGGCGACGGACGGTCTGCCGATCCGGGTGTCGGCGACCGAGGCAGCAGCCGCGGACTGAACGGCCCGCGATCGGAACCGCCATGCGGGCGGGAGGCGGCTGGGGCTCGTCCGGTAGCGTGGTTACCGACCAGTAACCCGGAGGCGGCCATGCACCGAGAGACCCGGCGCGTCGCCCTCCACGGCCACGAGCTCGCGGTGACGGACCTCGGCGACGGCCCCGCCGTCGTCCTCGTGCACGGCCTGATGAGCGCGCGGCGCACCTGGGACGCCCAGCTCGATCGGCTCGCCGCCGACCACCGGGTGATCGCACCCGACCTGTTCGGCCACGGCGACTCCGCGAAGCCGGTCGGCGACTACTCGCTCGGCGCACACGCGGCGAGCCTGCGGGATCTTCTCGACGAGCTGGACATCCCCGCCGCGACCGTGGTCGGCCACTCGCTCGGCGGCGGCATCGCGATGCAGCTGGCCTACCTGTTCCCGGACCGCGTCGAACGCGTCGTGCTGGTCAGCACCGGCGGGCTCGGCCGCGAGCTGAACCCGCTGCTCCGGGCGGCCACGCTGCCGGGCAGCGAGTTCGTGCTGCCGGTGCTCGCCTCCGGCTGGCTGCACGACGTCGGCGACTCCGTGCTGCGGCTGTGGGGCCGGACGGGACTGCCGTCGGTCAGTCCGAGCGCGGCCGAGGCATGGCAGAGCCTCGCGACGCTGGCCGACGGCGACACCCGCAAGGCGTTCCTCGCGACCAGCCGATCCGTCATCGACGTCGGTGGCCAGACCGTCAGTGCCCGAAACCGGCTGTCGGGCTTGGAGTCCCGCCCGGTCATGCTCGTCTGGGGCGCGCGGGACCGGATGATCCCGTCGTCCCACATCGACGCCGCCCGTGAGGTCCTGCCGCACAGCAGGGTCGAGATCCTCGACCGCTCGGGGCATTTCCCACACCTCGACGAGCCGGACCGGTTCGCCGCGGTGCTCGGCGATTTCGTGCACACGACCGAGCCAGGGGCGGTCTCCGCCGATCCGGTCGGCCTACCCGAGGCGACGTCGGGCTGACCCCCAATCCGATCGCCGTCGATCGCGGGGACGAGGGTCGGCCCGGTAGGCGACCGCGGGCGTCACCGGTCGGCGGCGGGCTCGGCGGCGGGACTCGGCGGGCTCGGCGGCGGGCTCGGCGGCGGACTCGGCGGTGGCCTCGGCGGTGTCCGCCGACTCCTGGCCGGCCTCGGTGGTCTTCTCCCGCGGATGGGACGGGCCGCCCCGGGTGGAGAGGTTGCGCGCGGTGTTCAGCAGCGGAACGTGGCTGAAGGCCTGGGGAAAGTTCCCGACGAGTCGGCCCTCCGTCGGGTCGTACTCCTCGGACAGCAGGCCCAGATCGTTGCGCAGGTCCAGCAGTCGCTCGAAGAGCGCGACCGCCTCGTCGGCCCGGCCCATCAACGAATAGTTGTCGGCGAGCCAGAAGGTGCATGCCAGGAACGCGCCCTCGCCCGGTGGCAGCCCATCCGTGTCGGTGCTGGCCCGCTGGGTGTACCGCTGCACGAACCCATCGCGGAGCAGATGCTCTTCGACGGCCGCGACGGTGCCGATCACCCGGTCGTCGTCGGCCGGCAGGAACCCGACCATGGGCACCATGAGCAGGGCGGCGTCGAGCTCCTCCGAGCCGTAGTACTGGGTGAATGTCTGACGTCGCGGGTCGTACCCCCGATCCAGGATCTCCGCTCGGATGTCGTCGCGGAGTTGGCGCCATTCCTCGAGCGGCCCGTCCAAGCCGAATTTCTCGACGCTGCGCACGGCACGGTCGGCGGCGACCCAGGCCATCAGCTTCGAGTGCGTGAAGTGCTGGGGGCCGCCCCGCACCTCCCAGATCCCCTCGTCGGGTTCCCGCCACCGCTCGGCGACCACCTTCATCAGCGAGCGCTGCAGCGCCCAGGTGCTGGCTCCGCCGCTCAGCCCGCTGGCCCGTGCCTGATACAGCGCATCCATGACCTCGCCGTAGACGTCGAGCTGGAACTGGTCGACGGCCTCGTTGCCGATCCGCACCGGGTTGCCGTCGTAGCCCGGCAACCAGTCCGCGACGTACTCGGGGAGCCGGCGCTCACCGGCGACCCCGTACATGATCTGCACCTCGGCCGGGTCGCCGGCGATCGCGCGCAGCAGCCAGCGCCGCCAGTCGCGCGCCTCCTGGTCGAAGCCCGCGTACATCAGGGCCTGCAGGGTGATCGTGGCGTCTCGCAGCCAACAGAACCGGTAGTCCCAATTGCGCACCCCGCCCAGCTTCTCCGGCAGCGACGTCGTGGGCGCGGCCACGATCCCGCCGGTGGGCGCGAACGTCAGCGCCTTGAGGGTGATCAGCGAGCGCATCACCGCGTCGCGCCAACTGCCGTCGTAGGTGCAGCGCTCGAGCCATTCGTGCCAGTAGTCCTCGGTCTGCCGCAGTGCATGGTCGGCGTGGATCGGTTCCGGCGCGGGCAGGTGGGATTCGCGCCAGGTGAGGACGAACGGGATCCGATCGCCCTGCTCGATCACGAAATCGGCGACGGTGTGGAAGTTCTCGCCGCGGGTCCGGACAGGCGTGCGCAACCAGCAGGAATCGGGTCCGGCGACCGCGACCAGGGCGCCCTCCTCCTGACGGACCCACGGCACCACGCGGCCGTAGTCGAACCTGAGGCGGAGCTCCATCCGCATGGGCACGGAGCCGGACACTCCTTCGACGATGCGCACGACGTCCGGCGCGGATCCGCGGGGCGGCATGAAGTCGATGAGCCGGACGGTTCCCTCGGCGGTCACCACGTCCGATTCCAGGATCAAGGTGTTCTCGCGATAGCGCCGGCTCGTGGATGTCACCTCGGCGGCCGGGGCGATCAGCCAGCGGCCGTGCTCCTTCGTGCCGAGCAGCGCCGCGAACACCGCGCCGCTGTCGAAGCGGGGAAAACACAGCCAGTCGATGGATCCGTCGCGGCCGACCAGCGCCGCGGTCTGCGTGTCGCCCAGCAGGGCGTAGTCCTCCACCAGCAACGCCACGGCATGCTCCGTTCTCACCGGCCTGCAGTCGGGTGCCCGGTGGATCGCCCCACGAAACGCCTGTCGGTGGACCCGGGCGCCACGGCGGACCGAGGTCGGCGCCGATCGGGTGCTGTCCGTCGGTCCGCCCGGCGGTGCCGTGGCGCTCGCCCACGACTGGTGTCACCGCCGACTGGAAGACACGTTGTCGCGGGCGGTGCCGGAATCGAGGGTTCCCAGGTGCGCTATCGAGGCGAGACGCGCGCACGACCGGACTTCTCAAGCCAGACCTGTGGCGTACCGACGGTGTCGACGGCGCCCTTGGGAACCGACAAGGGTCACGAGCAGGCCCGGATGGTCGGTGGTATCGCGCAGGTCGATCCGTCGGGACTCGTTGACGACGAATCCCGGTGTTCCCACGATGTGCTGGGCGTCGCCGTCGTCGACGAATACGGAACCGGCGGGCAGGCAGGACCTCAGGTCCGAGCTGTCACCGATTCTCAGGTTCAGGTCGCCGCCGAGCACCACCGGTGGGGCCGCCTCCTGCGTCCGGATCCCGGCGATGACCGTGCCGAACAGGTACCGGCACTGGGCAGCTGCCACCTCCTGCCGGGTGTAGGCGAGGTGTGTGGTGCAGACGGTGACGGCCGGGGTGGCGGCGACGCCGAGACACAGCCATGCCCGCTCTTCGGGATCCTCGGTGTCCTGGTCCGGGTAGATGCCACCGCCGGCGGAGGATCCGGGCGCCGCCGGCCACCGCGACACAAGCCCGATGCCGTACGGCCGGCCGTTGCGGCAGCGGTACCCGTCACCGGTCCGCCTGTCGCGCGCGGCCTGGAACGCGGACACGACCTTGTCTCGAGGCAACACCTCGGCCAGTGCCTCCTGCAGCGTCGACACGTCGTCAGCACAGACCTCGTTGAGAGTGACCAGGTCGGGGATCTCGGCGCGGATCACCGCTGCCGCCTCCGCCGTCGACCGGCCGGTGAAGCAGCCTGCGATGCCGCTGTTGCACAGGTTCAACTGGAGCACCCGCAGCGGACGCACCGGAATCCCGCCTCCAGATGTCGGCGCAGTGTGCGGGAGTCCGAGCGCGTTCGACTCGATGGTCGCATTCGACCCCGCCGCGCTGCACGCGGTGAGCACCCAGACCAGACAGCCGGCGAACGCCGCCGACAGGACCCTGGACGACCGGTTCACCATTCCCAAGTCTCTCCCTCCCCAGCACCGGAAGCACCGTCGGCTGACGCTGGACGCGCCTGCGGCCTGCCTGCGAGGCCGCGGGTTTGACACACTGACCAGGGACGCGGGCGGCATCGAGTGGCCGGTGACCGAAGGAGGTCCATCCTGACATCGCCGGATGCGCAGACCGTGTCGACCGCGGCCCTCTCCGCCGAGTCAGAGCGGGCCAGGGTGCAGAAGCGCACCCTGGCGGTCGTGGTGGCCAGCCAAATCCTCGGCGGTGCCGGCCTGGCCGCCGGGGTGACGGTAGGCGCGCTGCTGGCCACGCAGATGCTGGGCTCGGACAGCCTCGCGGGCCTTCCCACGGCGCTCTTCACCCTCGGATCGGCCCTGGCCGCCTACCTGGTCGGCCGGTTCAGCCAGCGTTGGGGGCGTCGAACCGGCCTCGGTATCGGGTTCGCCGCCGCCGGTCTCGGCGCGTTCGGGGTCGTCGCGGCCGCCCTGTGGGGAAACCTGCCGCTGCTGTTCCTCGCGCTCTTCGTCTACGGGGCCGGCACGGCGACCAACCTGCAAGCCCGATACGCCGGAACCGATCTGGCCCGCCCACTGCAGCGGGGGACCGCGGTCAGCATCGCCATGGTGTCCACCACCGTCGGCGCCGTGGCCGGTCCGAACCTGGTCGAGCCGCTGGGCCGGCTGGCGGTCGAGTTCGGGGTTCCCGCGCTGGCCGGACCGTTCATGCTCGCCGGCGTGGCCTACCTCGCGGCCGGCGTCGTGCTCTTCGGTCTGCTGCGACCGGATCCGCTGCTGTTCGCGCGCAGGCTCGAAGCACAGTCCGCGGCGGTGACCGGCCCCTCAGCGGCCGCCGGCCCGGGCGGTGCCGCCGACCAAGCCTCGCCGCGACCGGGGGTCGGGGTCTATGTCGGTGCGACAATCATGGTCCTCACCCAGATCTCGATGGTCGCGATCATGACGATGACCCCGGTGCACATGCGCGACCATCACCACGGCCTGAGCGAGGTCGGGCTGGTCATCGGCATCCACATCGCGGCGATGTTCCTGCCGTCGCTGCTCACCGGCATCCTGGTCGACCGGGTGGGACGCATGCCGATGGCGATCGCCGCCGGGATAGTCCTGCTCCTTGCCGGTGTCGCCGGCGCGTTCGCGCCGGCCGACTCGCTCGGCTGGCTGATGCTGTCGCTCGCACTGCTCGGCCTGGGCTGGAACTTCGGCCTGATCTCCGGGACCGCACTGGTGGTGGACGCGACCGTCCCAGCCAACCGGGCCAGGACGCAGGGCACCATCGACGTGCTCATCGCGCTGGCCGGCGCCGGAAGCGGCGCCATGTCGGGCGTGGTGATGTCGGCCGCCGGCTTCGGCACGCTCGCACTGAGCGGCGGGGTGCTGTCCCTGCTCCTCATCCCGGTGCTGTTCTGGGCGCGCCGGAAGCGCTGATCTCCAACCCGACTACACCCACGCTCGGCAATTCATGGCCGGCGGGTGATTGTGGGTTGACGCCCGCTCCAAACGGGGACGTAGACCTACAACTGTCACGTTGGTACCCGGGACGGTGTGACGGCCAGGCCCGTGCGGTCCTACAACGCTGCCGCACGGTCCGCCCGCCGCTGATCAGCGCGCTGGTTCTCGCCCGGTGCTGGCCAGTTCGTCGGCGATGTCCCACAGTCTGCGGTTGGTGTTGCGCGACGCTCGCAGCAGCAGGTCGAACGCCTGCTGGTCGGTGATCTTGTGCCGTTCCATCAAGATGCCCTGGGCCTGCCCGATCCGGCCACGGGTGGTCAGCGCGACGTTGAGGTGATGTTGCGTCCGCGCGCCCATCAGGGCGATGGCCGCGTGGCTGGCCAGGAGCAGTCCGATCTGCTCGTCGGTCTCGTCGAATGCGTTCACCTCAGCGCCGTAGAGGTTCAACGCGCCCAGCTCGTGCTCGTGCACGAACAACTGGAACGCGAGCATCGACTGCACACCGAGGTCGACGGCTCGCATCGCGAAGTCGGGCCAGCGGGTCTCGGCGCGCAGGTCGTCGGAGCGAACCGTCGCCTCCTCCCGGATCGAATCCAGACACGGTCCCTGATTGACCTCGTACTGAACCCGGTCCACGCCGTCCACCAAGTCGTCGGTTGACGCCAGCGTCGAGACCCGTCCCGACGCCTCCACCCTCGTGATCCCGGCGTGCTGCGCGCCGGGGATGTTCACCACGGCGGCATGCACGATGGCGTCCAAGGTCTGATCGAGGCCGGACTCGGCCTCCAGGGACAACGCCATCTCACTGAGCTGGCGCGCGACGCTCTCGTCCGGCCGTGCACCCGTACTCATCCGGCCGCGGTCCTGGCCCGGCTCGCGATCAGCGCGACTGCCCACTGCGCACTCCTCTCTGCACAAGCACCACCGGGCGGCCCGGGTCAGTCACCGGATCCGCTCCGACCATGGACATCCGGTCGGACCCGTGCGCGCCAACGAGCGACCACTCGACCGACCATAGTGATGTCACCGCGACCACGAGTGTCGACCCAAGGAAGGCGGTCCTCGCACGCCCCGCGCCCCGTGACCGGGACATCCCGAGGGTGTGGGCCGGCACCGGCGGCGAGGGCGCCGAGTTCTGGAGGGCGTGCGTCCCATCGGGACGCCTGCGGCGGCTCGCACCACCCGCTCGGCCCTCGCCCCCGCACAACGCGGGGCTGGTCGCGGCGAATGGCATCCCGATTCTTCCCCTGTTCGAGCCGGGATGGTGCACGCGATCCCTCGCTGCGGCGCTTTGTCGGCCGTCCCTTTTCGATGACGTGATCGCGTCGTGAGCGAATGTGAATGCGGAAATGTGCATCGCCTGTATCAGTCGGTGGGCCGGGAACTCCGACATTCAGTCAGCGACAGGTGTGTGCCGGTCGGTTCCGACGCCGTCGCCAATTGCGCGAGGTGACATCAGCATGTCCGAGCCTCAAGAGTCGCGGTCCCAGGATCCCGGCGTCGTGGAGATCCGCATCCACGGTGTGTCCGGTACGCCACCGACGGAGTTGCTCAACCGGCCGATCACCCGGCGGGTCGCTGGTGACGCGAGCGCCGGGTTCTACCGACCGGCTCTGGACGATCAGCTGCGGGACCGGCCGCTCGGCGGGCCCAAGGACCGCGGCCCTCGGCTCGAGGGGTTCTCCTGGTCGGGATTGACGTCCGGTTCGGCGACCCGGGCGCTGTGGATCCTGCTGTTGCCGTTCGGGTTGATCAACCTGGCGCCCTACGCGGTCCCCGGCCCACGTCCGGAGCATTCGTCACGGCAGGCCAAGGTGTGGGACGCGTGCGTCGGAACGGTCACGGTGCTCTGTCGGGTGATCGCGGGCACGCTCACGGCGGCGCTCATGGTGGGCGCCTGCGGCGTGGGCTTGCTGACCATTGGAACTCGCTGCGGCACAGAGGACTTGGAGCGGCACTGCTACGGCATCCCGGTGTGGCTGACTCAGCGACTCGGGAGCATGACCGACTCATGGGCATGGGCGTGCGGACTCGTCGTGCCGTTGCTGGTGGTGTGCCTGTTGTTGCTGATCAGTCGGCGCAGTGACCGGAATGAGTCCTTGGAGCCGGACCGCGACACCGTCAAGGCGCAGGTGGGATTGACGGCCGGCCACGACGACGCCGACTTTCACCTCGCCCGGCGGGCGGTGTGGACGTCGGGGCGGCATTCCCTGCACCAGCGTGGGGTGCACGCCCGGATCGCCCTGACCGTGACCGGAGCGGTGGCCAGCTGGCCGTTGACCGACGGCACCGGGCTGCGACCGTGGCTGATCGTCGTGACCGCCGCTGCCGCTTTCTGCGATCTGGTCCTGCTCCTGTGGGGACGTGGTGCGTTCGGGGATCGAGTGTTGCGTTCGGACGACCACCGATCGGCGGGCGATTACGTGAAGGGGATCACGTGGGGAATGGTCCTGCACTGCGCCGGTTGGGTGGCCGTCACCGCCCTGGGCGTTCTGACGGCCGCAGCGGTGGTTGCGGGCGGCCCGCTGCCTTCCGATGATCAGCTCGTCTCATGGTTCGACGGTCTCGTCATCTGGGGCTTCCGGGCGCAGATCGGTCTGTTGATGCTGTTGGTGATCGCCGTGGGTGTCGCCTGTGTGGTGACGCCGCGGCGCAAGCGCTTGTTCATTCGCGGGTGGAGTTCGGCGATCTTCGCGATCTCGGCGGTGCTGATGGGGGCGGCGTTGACGTCGGCGGTCATGATCGCCGTGCCGGCGTGGCTGGCGACTCCGGGCCTGGCCATCGGACCGTCGAGTCTCGCGGCCGCGATGAGCCAGAAGTCCTCCTGGTATGGGGAGTCGATCGGCGCCACAGGTTTCGCCGTCGCGGTCGTCACCGTCGTTGTCGCTGTGGTCGTCGTCGGGTGCCTGCTGCTTTCGGCGCTGTTCGTGTGGCTTCCCGGCAGCGCGGGGCGCGCCCAGGATCGACGCACCGTGCGGCGCGCGTATCAGGCGTATGCGCGGAGTATGAGGCGCCCCGAAGCTTCGGTGTCGGGGACGAGAGGCGGGCGGCTCGGTCGGGGACGGTGGCCGGGCTTCGACCCGTTGACGCGCCGCCGCGCGATCGACGTCGCACGTGTCTTCTGGTGGGCGCGCCGAGTGGACTACGTTCCGGCAACCGTCGCCGTGATCTCGATGGTGTGCGTGGCGGGTCTCGGGCTCGTGATGTGGGTGCACTGGCAAGACCCGACGACCTTTCCCTGGCGGCCGGGCCAGGAGTCCCCGGACAGCATCGTGCCGCGGGAGGTGATCGTCACGACCGTGTCCTGGGGAATCTGGCTTGCCGTGGCCGGACTCGTCGCCTTGTTCGTGATCAGCCTGCTGGCCACCCGTGACTCCTCGCTCCGCCGACATATCGGCATCGTGTGGGACGTGGCGAGTTTCTGGCCGCGGGACACTCATCCGCTTGCCCCGCCGTGCTACAGCGAACGGGCGATCCCCCAGCTGGTGTGTCGCATCGCCTGGTACACCGGATGGGACCCCAAGCGCGAGGAATTCTCCGATGCCTACGGCCGCGTCATCCTGGCCGGTCACTCCCAGGGCAGCGTGATCGCCGCCGCTGCCGTGATGAAGTTGCATCCGAAGGAACGCGAGAGAGTCGCGCTGCTGACCTACGGATCGGTGTTGAGCCGGCTGTACAGCCGGTTCTTCCCGCGCTATTTCGGCGTCGAGGAGTTGGCCAAGCTTGCCGAGGCGTTGACCGAGGGCACGGTGGCCGGTGTCGGGACGGTGGATGCCGGCGGCAACGACCGGGTCGGCGCCGAGCGGACCAGATGGGGCAACCTGTATCGCCATTCGGATTTCCTGGGCGGTCCGATCGTGCTCAAACTGCGGGCCGACGCCCGGGAGGTTCAGCGACGGGCACGCACGGCGTGGCGGCGGAGTCTGTCGTATCTGCTCACCGGCGTGTCCGGTTCGCGGCGGCTGCCGTTGTTCACCCGGTTCACGATGTGGCGAGAGACGTTCGGGTTGTATCGCGACCGAGAGGATCTGCCCGGCACCCTGGTTCCGCAGTTGACGGGTATCGACGCGCTTCAGCCGGATCCGGTCTTCTGGTCAGAGCCGGGGGACTCGGTCTTCCCGGCCGCCAACAGGCATTCCCGATATGACGCCGACGAGTCGTTCCAGCATGAGATCTCGCGCCTGATCAGGATGTTCGGTCCCGGTTTCGGCGAGTACGACCCGGATTCCGACGATCCCACTGGTTCATCAAACACATCGGTCGCGGCCGGCGATCGATTGGTCCCCGCAGGAACGGACGGCTCGGCCGACTGAACGACGGCACACCGCCGGCTCGCCGGCCGGCGCGGTCGCGGACGAGCATGGGCACACCGAGGAGGGTCGATGTCAGCGCACGGCACGGACCGATCGGACGACGCAGGAGGCGGGCGGATCGGCATGCAACGACCCGTTTCATCACAGCGCTCGACCGACCAGGACGACACCCTCAGCGGCGTGACCGAGATCAGGATCCACGGGGTCGGCGGATCGACGCCACAAGCGCTGCTGGACGACGACCCTCATCCGAGGCAGGTCTCCGGCGATCGGGTCGCCGGGTTCTACCGAACGGCGGACAACGAACACGGCCGGCACATCGAGGCGTACTCCTGGGGTGGGATGACCTCTCGGAGCCGCAGCCGCGTGCTGTGGATCCTGCTGCTGCCCTTTCTGCTGGCCAACCTCGCCGGGTGGATGGCGCCGGCCCGCACAGGGGACGAGGCGCCGACGTCGCGGTGGTATCGATTCGCGGCCAGGTTCTCGTCGTTGTCGGTGACGCTCGCCGTGCTCGCGGTGATCTGCCTGCTCGCACTGGATGTAGTGGGCTACCAGTGCGGTGGGGACCCCACGTGCCGCGCCGGATTGTGGTGGCCCAACCCGCTGGATTGGGGCGTCGTCACCGGCCATCCGGCGCGGAGGGTGCTCGTCGGGGCGCTGATCCCGCTTGCCGTCCTCGCGGTCTTCGCGCTGTTGTCGTATGCCTCCAGAAGCCGCTATGAACGGGTGGAGCCGCCGCGGCTCCTCGACGACTCCGTCACCGATTCCGCCGGAACCACCGCCGCCGCTCTCGAGGGCGGGCTCTCGGACCCCCGCTTCTGGCAGGGTCGCGTTGCTCAAACATGGCTGTCACGCCTGCATCTCGCGGCGGGACTGGGCATGGTCGCCGCCGTTCTCGCCTGGTGCACCGGCCGCATTTCTGCCGATGGGGCGAGTCAGCCCTGGTCCGGCTGGCTCGGTGGCTTTCTCGGCGCCGTCGTCGTGGTGGTGGTGATCGTCGCGCTGGTGGCGGACGCCCCCATCCGGGGCCTGGGTACCGGTGTGCTGGTCGCCGCTGCTGTCTCCGTGGTCTCCGCGGGCTGGTTCGCGGTGGCCCAGCCGGCGTCGGGTGCGCAGGCGGGCGCACTGCCCGGGATGGTCGCCGCGTTCAACGCGACGTGGGTGCTGGTCTTTGCGGCGCTCCTACACCTGTTCATTGCCCTGGTCGCCATCCGCCGACCGGCGGCGCGCGAGGGCGGTGCGACTTTCGGCTGGACGGCGCCCTTCGTGGTGGTCGGATTCGGGTTGATTCTGACGCACGTCATCCTGCTCGCCCTCCTGGTCTTCATCGCGAGTCGGTTGGGGACGGTGGAGTATTTCTGGCCCTCCGACGGGGATCCGATTCCGATGGCGGGCACGCTGCAGCTGCCACGGATGATCGAGATCGCGATCGCCTACCTGATCATGGGTGCCTTGCTGATCATCCTTGCGTTCGCCGTGATCCAGGCCGGCCGCTATTGGCGCGGCCGCGGCACAGGCGTCCGGGTCTTCCGCAAGGACAAGGTTCCGGTCGACTATCCCGGCCAGGAGATGCCGACCGATGACGGTGGCCGGAGTGGTCCTGAGGCGTGGCTGATGTCCGCGCTGACCGTTGACCCGAACGGCGTGTGGTCGCGGGTGTTGCGGCTTCAACAGCGACGCGACGCCGCAGCCGCCCGTGGCGGCAAGGACGCGACGCCGACCACCGCAGCTGCTGGTGGCGCCGAGGCTGTGCCGACCCGATGGCTTCGCCGCGCCGTCTGGTGGCGGTTCCTGGCCCGAGCGACGCCGGCGGTGTCGACCTTGTTGAAGTGCCTCGTTGTCGGTGCGCTGCTGGTGGTGATCCCGATCCTGGTGCTGTTCCTGTCCGGTGATCTCCGGTCGATGCCGGTGCCGCCGCGTCCGCTGACGAATGCGGCGGTGGCGATCGCGCTGGCGATTCCGCCGGGCCTGCTGGCGGTGCTGGCGGTTGCGTGGCGGCAGCTGGATCGCCGGCGAATCCTCGGCACGTTGTGGGATGTCGGGACCTTCTGGCCGCGCTCGTTCCATCCGTTCGCCCCGCCCTGCTACACCGAGCGGGCGGTGCCGGAGCTGATCAGGCGGATGTGGTGGTTGCATGACAACGGCGGGCAGGTGGTGGTGTGCGCGCACAGCCAGGGTTCGGTGGTCGCCGCCGCCGCCGTGCTGTCGGCGAAGCGTCGCACGGTCGATCAGCCCATTGCCTTGATCACTTTCGGGGCGCCGCTGCGCAAGCTCTACCGGTGGGCGTTTCCGGCCTGGTTCACGTGCGAACGGCTGTGCGAGATCGCCGATGGGACGACGAACCTCGGCGCGAGGCCTTGGCTCAACGTGTACTACCCGACCGATTACATCGGCGGCCCGATCGGCCGGCGTCACCTCTGGCCACCGCCGCCGGAAGGCGACCAGCCTGGTGGCGACCAAGAGGACACGACCGACGGACGACTGAATGCGGTGGACCGGCGTCTTGCCGACCCGCCGACCAGTGTCTTCGTCTACGGTCAGAATCCGGCGCCGATACTGACCCATACCGGCTACTGGAACGACCCGCGATTCCGACGAATCGTGGACGATGCCGCGGCCGGTGCGTTTCCAGGCTCGCGTTCAACGCCGGGTGACGTCGTGACGCGCGGAGATGTCCTCGCTGGTCGGCTGTGACCGGACACCGCAGCGAGCGGAGCGCGCTTACCTTGGAGGTCCGCTGGGTCGGCGGATTGTTGACGGTCGTCGGCCTGGCCGTCCGGGGTTACGCATATTCAGCTTCGCCGAGCGGATTCCGGAGTTCGGCATCGACACCTCGCCGGCCGAACTGTTCGGTCCAGTGATCGTCGGTGGGCTGCGTTTGGGCATGCTCGCGATGCGACGATGCTGCTCGGCATTGTTCTGCTGATCGTCGGGCGGGTCGCTCATACGGGCAGAGGTGGGTAGCAGTCATAGGTCTCGTGTTCGACGATCCGGTTGTCCCGCACGGTCGCCCACGCTGACATCACACAGCGGAGCTCGGTGCCGGCGGTGAACGGGCCACGGTCGACGCCGATCACCCCGTACCACGTGGCCCGGATGGCCGCCCGATCGCCGACCGTCATCACCTCGAGCACCTCGATCCGCTGATCCAGCGGTTGCTCACCGGGCCGCAGCAGGTGACCGCCATGGCAGCGGATCTGGGTATCACGCAGCAGGCTGTCTCCAAGACCGTCAAGGAGCTGGTCCGTTTGGGGTTGGCCGCCCAGAATGTCGACGGGACCGATTCCCGACGTCGGCCGGTCTCGCTCACCGTCCGCGGCCAGGCCATGGTCGAGCGGACGCGCGCCGTCCGGGCCGGGCTGCTGGAACGACTGACCGCGACCGTCGCCGCCGATGATCTGGCCGCAGCCGAGCGGACCCTGGATGCGCTTGCCGCAGAACTCGGCCTCACCGACCGGCTTCGCACCCGTACGGTGCCCGCGCCGCGGTCCTGAGGCGAACGGTGCACAGAAGCCATCGGGATCGGTGAGGCCCGATGCGCCTTCCTGCCCTTGCCCTGCGCGCGCCACCCGCCGCCGTCCGGGATCCGGCCGATCTCCTTCTCGACGTCGATGGAGGAGCCCACCTGACGGTGACGATCAATTCACCAGGATCGCTCGGCTCACTGCCGGAGGTAGACCCGATCGGCGGTCTCCCCCAGGAATCGCTGGAGAGCGGCTTGGTCGAGGTTTCCCAACGACCGGCGGACCGTGTCGAGCAGCTCAGCGCACGTCCACAGCAGGCCGTCGACGGGCAGATGAGTCGCGAACAGACATCGATCGGGGCCGAACACCTCGATGGCCGTCCTCAGCCACGGCGTCAATGCCTCCGCGCTCGGACCGAAGATCAGGGCCAGGCCCTGAAGCTTCAGTGTGACGTTCGGGTGTGCGCTCACGGCCTCGAGGTGGTCACGCCAGCGCCGGAAGCCGGCAGGACTGCGATCCAGCGGCCACCCGCCGGCCTCGAGCACGATCGTGACTTCCGGGAACGACTCCAGCAGGTGCGCGGCCTGCGGCAGTTGCTCGGCGTAGAGCAGCAGATCCCAGACCAATCCGGCGTCGGCGACACGCTCGAATCCGTTGAGCCACTGCGGATCGGTGAGGTAGTCCGGCCGGTCGCCCAGCCGAGTCAGCGGGTCCTCGGACCAGTAGAGCGGTTGACGGACGCCCCGGATCACCGGCAGGTCCGCGTATCGCGCCAACAGGTCGGGCAGCTGCGGCGAGGACAGGTCGGCGGCCGCGATGAACGCGTCCGGCGTGCCGCTTTCCTCGTGACACCGCTGAATCCATCGAGCTTCGGCCAGCGGATCGGTTGCCCCGAATTCGCAGGCGACGACACCCGCGACGCCCGTCCCGGCCACGGCGGCCCGATAGTCGCTCGGCGTGAAGGAACGGGCGATGTCGTAGTAGTTGCTGAGCAGGTGGGTCAACGCGGGGGTGCGCTGCTCGATCCAGCGGTAGCTCAGATCAGCGGTGTTCAGCAGATGGGCATGGGCATCGACGATGCGCAACGCCGAGCCTCCTAGCTTCGAACGTCGATCGCTGAACGGTGACAGGGCTTCTCGGCCAACCCGGCTGCGCCGCCGCAGCCCGGTGCGGCGACGCTCAGCGCGCGGGTCGGACGACGGCGGCAGATCCACCTCCGCGACGTACCGGTTCCGCAGCGGCAACGACCTTGCCGTCCCCGAGGAACTCGACTCCGGTCGCGGCCCCGATCTCCGGAGTCGCGGGAATCAAGAACGTGTGGCCCAGTGCCGCCAGCCCGGTGGCCTCGGGCGTCCCTCATGAAGGCGGGCTCGGCCTCGACGTTGGCGGCGTTGCGCTGACTCGCCCGCGGGCTGGCGATCGCCTCCGGAAGGGCTCTGCCCGAGGTCGATCCGGTTGACCAGGATCTGCAGCACGGTGGTGATGATCGTGGCGCCGCCCGGCGACCCCACTGCCAGGAACGGCTTTCCCTTGTCCAGCACGATGGTCGGGGCCATCGAGCTGCGCGGGCGCTTGCCCGGTCCCGCCAGGTTCGGATCCGGCGCCGTGCCCTGGGTCGGCGTGAAGTTGAAGTCGGTCAGCTCGTTGTTGAGCAGGAAGCCGCGGCCCGGGACCACCATGGCGTTGCCACCGGTCTGCTCGATCGTCAGGGTGTACTCGACGACGTTGCCCCACCGGTCGGCGACCGTCAGGTTGGTCGTCGACATCCCCTGCTCGCTCGATCCGCCGGCCGACGCCAGTGGCGCATTCGCCGTCCGCATCACCGGGGTCTCCTGGCGGCACCGGCTTGACCATGGCCCGCGCCGGGTTGATCTGGCACGCCCGCTCACGCGCGTAATCGTCCGAGAGCAGGTCGCGAAGCAGCCGCCGCGGCATGCGGTCGCCGACGAACCGGTTCCGGTCCGCAAACGCGAGCGCGCTCGCCTCCAGATAGTGGTGCAGCGCAAGCGTCCGCGGCATCGCCCTCAGCGCGAAGTTCTCCAGGATGTTCAGCGCCTCACCGACCGTCGACCCGCCGCTGGACGGCGGCGGCATCCCATACACCTGACGGCCGCGATAGTCGATCTGCGTCGCTTTGGGGTATTGCACGTCGTACCGGGCGAGGTCGGACAGCTGCAACCCGCCGGGCCGGATCGGGTACGCCCAGGTGCCGACCGGAGCCGACGCCAGCGGTGGGCTCTGCACCGTCCGCACGATGTCGCGAGCAATGTCACCGCGGTAAAGCTCCCTGACACCGCGTCGAGCGATCAACGAATAGGTCTCGGCGAGGTCCGGATTGCGGAACACCGAGCCGGCGACCGGCGGCGCACCGCCGGGAAGGTAGAGGGCCTGCGTCGAGCTGAACTGGCCGAATGCAGCGCGATTGGCCTCGACCTGCGCGGCGAACGTCGGATCGACCACGAAACCCCGGCGGGCCACGTCGATCGCCGGGCGCAGCGCCTCGGACAGCGACATCGACCCCCACCGGCGCAGCGCCGCGTCCCACGTCCGCGGGGTCCCCGGCACGCCCACCGACAGGCCGCTCACCCGCGCCTCGCTGAAGGCGTACGGCAACCCGGTCGCCGGATTGACGAACAGCGTCTCGGTCGCCGTGGCCGGTGCCGTTTCGCGGCCGTCGATCGTGGACACCCGCCGGCTGCGCGCGTCGTAGAACAGGAAGAAGCCGCCGCCCCCGATCCCGGCCGAGAACGGTTCGGTGACGCCAAGAGTCGCCGCCGCAGCAACGGCAGCGTCGACGGCGTTGCCACCCCTGCGGAGCACGTCGATCCCCACCCGGGTCGCGTCCGCATCAACGGTGGCGACCGCACCCCCGTACCCGGTCGCGACCGGCACCTTCTCGAAGACCGGTGATCCTCGATCGACGTCCTGCGACGACACCGCTCCCGCAGGCGGCGCCATCGTCACGACGAGCACGGCAGCGACGAGGGCGGCCAGAGTGGCCGATCGGCGAAAAGACATGACCGGTCCTTCCGGAGAAGCGATATCCAGACCGTAGTGGTCTCCGCCCGGCCGCGTCAGGCCGTCGCCATCGACTGGATCGATCACGCACGCCCCTTCACCGGATCTTGAAGTCTCGGCGCCGTGGCATCGATCGGCTGATGATTCTCGATCAGTCCTTGGGCGCCTCTGCTCGGCTGGAGGGCGGGTGCAGCTGTCGTGGGGCGCTTTACCATTTTCGTATGACTGGGAAGCGGTCTCCCGGCACTCTCGGCGACCTCTTGGCGTCCGGTCGGCAGCGACGATTCGTTGGCCGCGCTGCTGAGGTGGAGCTGTTCCGGCTCGCGTTGGACTCGCCAGAACCGCCCTTTCGTGTGCTTCATGTGCAGGGCCCACCAGGCATCGGCAAGACGAGTTTGTTGGACGTTTATGCCGGGCTCTCGGCCGACGCTGGTGCGCGCGTGGTTCGAATCGATGGTCGCGATCTCGACCCCACTCCGCCGGCCGTGCTTCGGGCGCTGGCGGGGGTCGTTGTCGTGCCCGAGGACGAGGGTGCCGTGGCCGGGCCGTTCGACGATGGTCGTGCTGTGGTTCTCCTCGACAGCTATGAGCGGCTGGCGACGCTGGATGACTGGGTTCGCACCCGCTTGCTGCCGCGGCTGCAGGCCACCACCCTGGTGGTGATCGCCGGACGGGCAGCACCGGGTCCGGCGTGGCGCGCCGACCCGGCATGGCGGGAGCTGCTGCGGGTGGTGTCCCTGCGCAATCTCAGCCCGGACGACAGCCGTCAATACCTGCGTGCCTGTGGCATCGACCCGGCCCGCCACGACCACCTGGTCGAGCAGGCACACGGCCACCCGCTGGGGTTGTCCCTACTGGCCGATGTGCTCGTTCGCGGCGGCGCTGCGCAGGGCGACACGCTGACGCCAGACCTGGTGGGAACCCTGCTCCGGCGGTTCGTCGAGATCGTGCCCTCCGGGCCGCATCGCCGTGCCCTCGAGGTGTGCGCGGTCGCCAGGGTGACCACCGAGGCGTTGTTGCGGGAGGTCCTCGGGCTGGATGACACCCATGAGCTGTTCACCTGGCTGCGAGGGCTGTCCTTCGTGGAGTCGGGACCGGCGGGTGTGTTCCCGCACGATCTGGTGCGCGATGCCCTGGAGGCAGATCTGCGCTGGCGCGACCCCGACGGCTACCGGCGGGTGTTCCGCAGTATCCGCGGCTACATCAACTCTCGGCTGCGGACCTCCGGCCACGATCAACAGCGCGCGATCTCCGACGCGAAGTACATGTTCCGCCGCCTTCCGGGTGTTGTGTCGCCGATCGACTGGGGCGCCTGGGGCCAGCAGTATCCCGAGCCGGCCGGGCCGGGCGACCGGGACGCGATCCTCGGTCTGGTCCTGGCCTGGGAGGGGGAGGCGTCCGCAGCGATCGCGGCGCGATGGTGGGAGCGGCAGCCCGAGGGCTTCTTCGTGGTCCGGAGCGAGAACCGCGTGATCGGCGGCTTCCTCGCCCTGCTCGATCTCACCCGAGCATCCATCCAGGACATCGCCGCCGACCCGGGCGCGAGCGCGGCATGGGAATTCGCCAGGCAGGAGGCTCCGCTCCGGCCCACGGACTCGGTCACGCAGTCCCGGTTCATCATCGACCAGGCGGTCTACCAGGGCCCATCCGCCACCCTGAACGCCACGCCGATCCTGACGATGCAGCGCTATTTTGGCACCCCGAATCTGGCCTGGGATTTCCTCACCCTGGCTGAGCCGGAGATGTGGGACGAGTACTTCGCCACCGCCGACATGCCGCGCGCGGCGGGCGCCGACTTCTGGGTGGGCGCCCGTCGCTATGGACTGTTCGCTCACGATTTCCGCAGGGTCCCCGTTGACGCCCTGCTGGAGCTGGTGACCGAGCGTGCCCTTGCCCAGGACATCAAACTGTCTCCACCTCCGGTCGAAAACCAATACCTCGTTCTCTCCCAGCGTGAGTTCGACGACTCCGTCCGACAGGCGTTGCGTGATCTCCGCCGACCGGACCTGCTGGGGCGCAACCCGTTGGTACGGACGCGCCTGGCACGTGACCGCACCGGCGAACGGCAGCCGGGTGCGGCGACGATGCAGGCGCTGCTTGGTGCCGCGCTGGAGGCCCTGCGCGAGCACCCGCGCGACGACAAGCTGTGGCGTGCCGTCGAGCGAACCTACGTTCGTCCGGCGGCCACCCAGGAACGCGCCGCCGCGGCATTGGGACTTCCGTTCAGCACCTTCCGTCGGCACCTCACCCAGGGCGTGGACCGGGTCGTCGCCTGGCTGTGGGACCAGGAGGTCTACGGCGGGCACCACTGAGCACACGTGGGCAGTGAACGGTCTGGTCGTCGAGCACCCGTTTCTCGCAGCCTGTCGCTAGGGCAAGCGAAGGGGGACGACCTCCTTGGCCCGCGGCGTGCCGTTCGCACAAACGGAGCGGCAGCCGCGCCCTCGTCGAGGAGGTGGCTGCGATGAACAGGAAGATCGGGCAACGCGCGGTGGTGATCGGCGCGAGTATGGCGGGACTGCTCGCCGCCCGAGTGCTCGCCGATGGATACGGGCGGGTGACGGTGATCGACCGGGACGAGCTTCCCGAGACACCGACGCACCGGCGCGGCGTCCCCCACGGCCGCCATATCCATGCGCTCGCGGCGCGCGGACAGCAAGTCCTGGAGGAACTGTTCCCGGGCCTCACCGCCGAACTGATCGCCGAGGGGGCCCCGGCCGGGGACATGCTGACCGACGCGCGCTTCTACCTCAGCGGACAGCGGCTCGCGCGGGCGCACAGTGGACTGATTCTCCTGTGCGCCAGCCGCCCACTTCTGGAGGCGCGCGTGCGGGCCCGGGTGCGCGTCCTGCCCAATCTGGAGTTCCTGGACCGATGTGATGTCGTCGGACTCGCCACCACCCCGGATGGTCGTCGAGTCACCGGGGCGCGGGTGCTGCGCCGGGCCGACGGCAGCGCCGAGGAGTTGGTGGGGGCCGACCTGGTGGTCGACGCCAGCGGCCGGGGCTCGCGTACCCCGACGTGGTTGGACGCGCTCGGCTACGACCGGCCGGAGCGGGAGGAGGTGCGGATCGGGCTGGGATACGCGACCCGGACCTACCGGCTGCCACCCGATGCTCTTGACGGAATGCTGGCAGTACTGGACGCCGCGACTCCCGACCTTCCCCGGACCGGGGCCCTGCAACGGCTCGAAGGCGATCGGTGGATGCTGACGCTCGCGGGTATCCTTGCTGACCACCCGCCCACAGAGCCCGACGGCTTCCTCGATTTCGCCCGGTCGTTGCGGTTTCCTGACATCTACGAGGCGGTCCGTGCCGCCGAGCCGCTGGATGACCCGGTCGGCTTCCGCTTCCCAGCCAGCGTCCGCCATCGCTATGAGTTGTTGCACCGCTTCCCCGCCGGATTCCTCGGTGTGGGCGATGCGGTGTGCAGCTTCAACCCGATCTACGGGCAGGGCATGAGCGTCGCCGGACTCGAGGCGCTCACCCTGCGCCGCCACGTGCAGATGGGCATCGAACCGGAGCCCCGTCGCTGGTTTCGCGACCTCGCCGCTGTGGTCGACGTGCCCTGGGACATGTCTGCGGGCGGCGACCTCCTGTTCGCCGGCGTCCCGGGCCACCGGACCCTGAGGATCCGGCTCCTCGGCGGCTACCTCTCCCGGCTGCACGCTGCCGCAGCCCACGACGCGAGCCTCGCCACCGCGTTCATGCGAGTCGCCGGATTGGTCGCGCCGCCCCAGTCGCTGCTCACTCCCCGCACCACTCTGCGCGTCCTCCGCGACGGCCGCGCCCGGCGGCGGTCCCAGCCGGTGACCGTGCGGACCGCACCCACCCAGAACCCCGACCACCCGACCGCGGCCGGCAGGCCGTGATCGACCCGCCACGCACCCGACCAGCCGCGTGAAGCACCCGGTCATCGGCGACGATGCCAGCACCCCATCGGCGAAATGCCACATCGAACACCATGACCGGTTCGGCGGAGCACCCTGCGGAGATTTCTGTTGACTGCAGCGCGACCCAGAGCGCCCGTAGCGATCGGAGTATCCCCGTCAAACGATCGAGCGAAATTCTCGATGAATCGGCCGCGTCAGTGATTGATTCCGTGATCGTGGGTGCCGGCCCCGCCGGCCTGGCCGCGAGCGCCGCGCTCACCAACCGCGGCATCGAGCATGTCGTGCTGGATCGGGGAAGAGTCGGCCAGACCTGGAGAGACCAACGATGGGACTCCTTGCGGCTGAACAATCCCGGATGGATGAACCCGATGCTCGGGCCACAATCCCCAAACACCTATCTCACCGCCCGCGAAGTTCTTGCACGGATGGACACCATTGCCGGCGCTTGCCCGGTCCGGGAATTCACGTCCGTCAACCGGATGATCCCTGAGAACGGTCACTGGAGCCTGCACGTCGGTCCCGGGATGATCCGGGCTCGCACGGTCGTGATCGCCACCGGTGGTGAGAACCAGCCCCGGACACCACAACTGGCGCGAAAGATACCCAGCTGGATCGCCCAACATCACGCCGCCCACTACCGCAACCCACGTCAGCTGCCCGGGGGCGGAGTGCTGGTCGTCGGCAGCGGGCAATCCGGATGCCAGATCGCGCAGGAGCTGCGCATCGCTGGGCGCCGGGTCATCCTGGCTACCACCCCGGTCGGGCGGGCGCCTGCCCGGTACCGCGGCAAGGACACCGTAGAATGGCTGGTCCAGAGCGGATTCTTCAACCAGCGCACGATCGACCTACCCGACATATCGATCATCCGGCAGCCGCAACCACTGCTCGCCCCCGGGGGACGCAGCCTCAGCCTGCAAAGCCTGGCCCGGGCAGGTGTCATTCTGGCCGGTCGGCTCACCGGCGTCGATGACGAGACCGTCATCTTCGATGACAGCGCCGCGGCCAACATGGCCGCCGCCGACGTCGCCGCCGCTCGGATCACCGCGATGCTCGACCAGTTCATCGGGCCACCCGACCCAAGCCGGCCGGACGAACCCGACGACGAAGGCGGCGCCATCACACTCGACCCACCCCGCGCCGTGAACCTCGGCACCGCCGGGATCGGTTCGATCATCTGGAGCACCGGATACACGGGGGACTTCACGTGGCTTCCACCAGATCTCGTTGCTTCGGATGGGCGACCCCGACACCGAAACGGAGCAGCAGCTGCACCGGGTGCTTGGTTCATCGGACTGCGATGGCTCACCCACCGCGCCTCCGGCAACTTCCTCGGATTCCCCACCGACGCCCGGACCACGGCGGACGGCATCGCCGCGCACCTGGCCGCCGATCGCGGGCCGGTCGCCACACCGCGCTGAACTTCTCGATCCGGGTGACTGCGGCGACCGAAGGGACCAGGGCCCGGCACGAGGTGAAGTCGATGCAGAGATCGGATCGCCGACCCGCGGATAGGAAGGCAGCGGTTCCAGGTCGCTGCGGTCGGCCGGCCACATGTCTTCGACACGAGCCGATTCCGTCGGAGCGCGCCGCGCCGTCGACAACGGTGATGTCGATCAGATTCCTCGCGATGGCGCGGGAGGTCTCGGATCAGTGCCGACGCCTCCTTGTTCTGAGCCGCGAGACCACGTCGCGACCATCGTGTTCGAGCGCAATGTCGACGCGGCACCCAGGACCATCGGACAGCCGAGGACCGGCCGAACGTGCCCAGGATCGGCGGCCGCTCCCTCGTGCTGACGCACCGTGTTCTGTGCCGGCTCTGCGGTGTCCTAGGCTGAGCTCAGGCGCCGCCGCGCGTTGCGGCGCCGCGCTGCCGTACATTTTCCACTGATTCCGCTGGGCAGCCACGCCTCCGAGCGGTGCCCGCGTAGACGTGCAGGGCGAACGGTCCAGGACGCCGGGTGGCTCCGGGGCGCTCAAGAAATGATCTTCAACCCGCTGCCGATGTGGAGGATGTGTCGTCATGTTCATCTGTGTGGAGCGTTGACCCTACGGCTGGCCATCGTTGCCACGTACCCGCCGCGGCCGTGCGGGATCGGGACGTTCTCGCAGGACCTGCGCTCGGCGCTCGTCGCTGTCGATCCGGCGCTGGGCGTCGACGTGGTCTCCATCGTGCGCGACCACCACGTCGTCAGCGAACCGGAGGTGGTCGAGGTCATTCGGCAGGATGTCCTGGCCGACTACGTAGCGGTGCCGGCGGCGTTGGACGGCCGCGGCACCGACGTCGTGCTGATCGAGCACGAGTACGGCATTTTCGGCGGCGAGGCCGGCTCCCATGTCCTGGCACTGGTTCGGGGGCTCACGCAGCCATTCGTCGTCACGCTGCACACGGTGCTGTCGGAGCCGACGGATCGGCAGGCGGAGGTGCTCGGCGAACTGTGCCGGCGCGCGGCGTTGGTGACCGTCTTCACCGACACGGCGCGGAGGATGATCGTCGGTAGCGGACTCGTGCCGGCGGAACGGATTCGCGTCATCCCCCACGGCGTCCCGTCATCGTTGTTGCCGCCCCAGGGCGATGCGATCGGGGATGCCCGCGCGGCCGGGCAGGACACCGCTCCGTCGGTCACGCACGTGACCGGCCGCACCGTGCTGTCCACCTTCGGCTTGATCTCATCGGGCAAGGGCATCGAGACCGTGATCGAAGCTCTGCCTGCCGTCGCTGCACAACACCCCGATGTCCTCTACCTGGTGGCCGGCCAGACTCATCCCGAGGTCGTCAAGGACGAGGGAGAACGATATCGGCTCTCCCTCGAACGGTTGGTTCGCGATCTCCATCTGGAACGACACGTGCAGTTCCTGGACCGGTTCCTGTCCCTGCCCGAGCTCGCCTTCCTGTTGGCGTCGACCGACCTGTACGTCACGCCGTACCGATCGCGGCAGCAGATCGTCTCGGGCGCACTGACTTTCGCGGTGGCAGCCGGCTGCGCCGTGGTGTCCACCCCATACCTGTACGCGGAGGACCTGCTTGCGTCCGGGGCCGGAATGCTGGTGCCCTTCGATGATCCCGCCGCCATGGCCACAGGTGTCCTGCGGTTCCTGGATGACCCGTCGCGCCTCGCGGCCGCGGCCGCCGAGGCCCGGCGCGTCGGTGCGAGTCTGTCCTGGCCGGCGGTCGCGGCGCACACCGTCGAGGTGTTGCGCCTCGCCCAGCAGCTCGGCAGTCCGGACACCACGCCCGCCGGCGCCGGTCGGGTGGCGTCCTCGCCCCCCATCAGACCCGATCACCTGCTGACGCTGGTCGACGACGTCGGCATCGTGCAGCACGCGGACGGCGTGGTCCCCAACCGGGCCAGCGGGTACTGCGTCGACGATGTCGCCCGCCTGGTCATCGTCGCGCTCGGCCTCGATCGTGACCCCGACGACCGAACCTTCGCCAGGACGGTAGCGCTGGGCGTCGGCTTCCTGCGGCACGCGTGGGATCCCGCCGCGCTCGGCATGCACAATTTCATGTCGTACGACCGGCGATGGCTGGACAACCCACACAACGGTGACCACGTCGGCAGGGCCATCTGGGCGCTGGGTGCGGTCATCGCGGCGCAACCACCGCGGGCCGTCTCCGCACCGAGCCTGCGACTGATGACGGAACTCGGCGCGGCCGCGCGGCGCACGGACAGCCTGCGCACCATGGCATTTGCCGTCATCGGCCTGACCCGACCGCCGTCCGGCGCCCTTCCATCGGAGCTCCGGGATCTCCTGCCCCAGCTGGCAGAGCAACTCCTCGCCGCCTACCGGGACAGCCGTGGCCCCGACTGGCCGTGGTTCGAGGATCGGCTCACCTATGACAATGCCCGGCTCTCGCAGGCGCTCATCGCCGCCGGCCATCGGCTGAAGAAGGATGCGATGCTCACCGCCGGGCTGGAAGGACTCGGCTGGTATGGCACGCAATGCGGATTGGACCGCGACCACGTGCGACTGATCGGCAACTCGTGGCAACGCAGCTCGCGTTCGCCCCGTCGGCCCGAGATCGACGGCGACGAGCAGCCACTGGATGCCGCGGCGCTCGTCGAAGCGCTCACCGAGGCGATGGCGGCCACCGGTCAGCGGGCGCACGGCGTGGCCGCGGTCCGCGCCTTCGAGTGGTTCCTCGGCCGAAACAGGCTCGGCGAGCCCGTCTATGACTTCACCACCGGCGGCTGCCACGACGGGCTGTCCGCGTCCGGCCTCAATGACAACGAGGGTGCGGAATCAACGCTGGCGTACTTCCAGGCACTGCTGGCGCTCGAAATGGCGGGTCTGCAATCGTCCAGGCCGCGGCAGTGACGACGCCGATCCGGCTCCGTGGGGGTGGCGGTCTCCGATGAAGGTGGGGATGCTCGCGCCGATCGCTTGGCGCACGCCGCCAGCGCACTACGGACCCTGGGAGCAGGTCACCAGCGCGATCACCGAGGGCCTGGTCGCCCTTGGCGTGGACGTCACCCTGTTCGCGACAGGTGATTCGATGACCAGCGCCGAATTGGACTGGGTCTGCCCCACCCCGTACGCCGAGAACCCGGACATGGACGGACGGGTCTGGGAAGCGCTGCACGTGGCCAACGCGCTGAGTCGCTCCGGTGATTTCGACCTGATCCACAATCATCTCGACTGGTTGCCGCTCACGCTGACCCGCATGTGGGCCGCGCCGATGGTCACGACCGTTCACGGCTTCTCCAACCCAGCGATCCTGCCCGCCTACCGGGCCGCGAGGTCGGCGTTCGTGTCCATCTCCGACGCCGACCGCAGCCCGGAGCTGACCTACCTGGCCACGGTGTATCACGGGATCGACCTGACCGCCCTGCCGTATTCTGCCGACGGCGGTGACGATCTCGTGATCCTGGGCCGCATTCATCCCGACAAGGGCACCGCAGAGGCGATCCGGATCAGCCGGCAAGCCGGACGCCGACTTCTGATCTGCGGGATCGTCCAGGACGAGGACTACTTCGACACGTTGGTCCGCCCCCACATCGACGACCGGACGATCGTCTACCGGGGATCCATCGGACCGGAGGAACGCGCGTCCGTGCTGGGATCCGCTCACGCCCTGCTGCACCCGATCGCGTTCGACGAGCCGTTCGGGCTGTCCGTGGTCGAGGCGATGGCCTGCGGCACACCGGTCATCGCCAACCGCCGCGGCTCCATGCCGGAGATCATCGACCCCGGGCAGACCGGGTATCTGGTGGACAGCGTGGACGAGGCAGTCAGCGCCGTCGAGCGAGTCACCGACATCGATCGATCACATTGCCACGCCGTGGCGGCGCGGCGGTTCAGCGCCGACCGCATGGTGCGGGACTACGTTGCGGTGTATGAGCAGGTCCTCCGCAGTGGGCGGTGACGGCCTGTTCGAGCGCGCGCGCGGGAACCCGCTGCTCACCCCCGAACGCTGGCCCTATCCCGTCAATGCCGTGATGAATGCCGGCGCCACGGTGGTCGGCGACGAGACCGTGCTGCTGTGCCGGGTCGAAGACCGTCGCGGCATCAGCCATCTCACCGTGGCCCGATCCCGTGACGGCATCTCGAACTGGATCGTCGACGACAAGCCACTGCTGGCGCCATCCTCGGACCATCCGGAAGAGGAATGGGGCGTCGAGGACCCGAGGATCACTCGCATCGACGAGCTGGGTGTGTGGGTCATCGCCTACACCGCGTTCGGCCCGGGCGGTCCCGCTGTCGCACTCGCCACCACCAGCGACTTCTGCTCCGCCGAACGGCTCGGCGTGGTGTGCGCTCCCGAGGACAAGAACGCCTCGCTGCTCCCCCGACGGGTCAACGAGGAGTTCATCATGTTCCACCGTCCCGTCAGCGTGGTCGGCGGACGAGCGGACGTCTGGCTGTCCCGCTCCGCCGACCTGCACAGCTGGAGCGCTCCGGAACCCGTCTTCGCGGCCCGTCCTGGCGGATGGTGGGACTCCGCCCGCGTGGGAATCGGGCCGCCGCCGCTCGAGACACCAGACGGCTGGCTCGTGATCTACCATGGCGTCAGGCAGACCGTCGCCGGCTCCCTGTACCGAGTCGGGCTGGCAATGCTCGATCTGAACGATCCAGCGATCATCACGAAGCGCAGTGACGAATGGGTCCTCGGGCCCACAGAGGACTACGAACTGGTCGGTGACGTGCCCGGCGTTGTCTTCCCGTGCGGCCTCATCCACGACCTGCACAACCGGCGGCTTCGCCTCTATTACGGTGCCGCAGACAGCAGGATCGGAATGGCCTCCGCGGACTACGACGACGTGCTCGCCTACCTCGACCAGCACGACCACATCAACGGATAGGGCTATTCAACGTCCGGCTCACACATCCGGGTGACGGTGGTCAGGCGACATTCGGGTTGCGGGGGTCTGTTCGCAACCGGTCCGCGGTCAGCCCGACGAGGTCGGCGCTGACCTGCCAGAGGCGGTTCGCGGCTGCGGAGTCGTAGGCGCACTCGTTGGAGCGCTTGGGTTTCCGGTTGGCGAAATACTCTCCGGTGATGCCTTCGACCTGGGCCGACGATGCGAGGTAGGTGGAGGTGTCCGCACCCTGAGCCGGTGACTTCAGCAGTCGCATGAACGGCCGCATCATCGTGGCGAGGCTCGATGGGTCTTCTGCGGCGAAGGCGGTGCGTACCACTCCGGGGTGCAGAACGTTTGCGGTCACCGGGGTGCCGCTGAGCCGCCGGGCGAGTTCGTAGGTGAACATGACGTTCGCGAGCTTGGATTGGTTGTAGGCCCGCGGCCCCGAATAGCTCCGCTCGGCCTGCAGGTCGTCGAAGTCGATGGTGCCCATTGCTTGCGCGTTGGAGGAGACCGTGACGATCCGAGCCGGGCCGCCTGCCCGGAGCCGGCCGAGCAACAGGTCGGTGAGGAGGAACGGCGCCAGGTGGTTGAGGGCGAAGGTGTGTTCCAGGCCTTCGGCCGTGAGGTGCCGGTGAGCCCAGAATCCGCCCACGTTGTTCACCAGGACGTCCAGGCGCGGATACGCGTCGAGGACGGCCGCGGCGAGTCGGCGAACCTCGATCTGCGACGACATGTCGGCGGCGAACGCGTCGACGGCCGGGTTCCCCGACTGGCGGGTGATGTCGGCGGCGGCGGCCTCGGCGCGGGACGAGTCGCGGCCGACGATCCCCACCCGGGCGCCGAGCGCGGCCAGGCGGATCGCGGTGGCCTTGCCGATGCCGCCGGTGCCGCCCGTGATCAGGACGGTCTTGCCGGTCATCCGGTCGGGTGTCGGGAGCATGGTGATGGCTCCTTCCTGGCTGGTGCGGCGGCGGAGCCCGTGTTCGAGCGCCCGCCGACGGGCTGTGGTGTCATCGGTCGGGATGGGCCCGACCGATGACCTGGGGTCAGGCGTCGACGCGGCGGAGCCGCCAGGCGGCGAACCCGATCAGGACGACCGCGTAGCCGCACATCACGGCGAACCCGGTCCACGGCGTCAGGGGGTGGGCGACACCGAAGGTGCCGTCGAGCATCACGGCACCGGCGTTGGACGGCAGGTACTGCACGAAGTGGTCCGTCAACGAGGTGGGCAGCAGGTTCGTCAGCGGCGGGATCACGAAGAACACCGCGACGAAGGTGGTGATCGCGGCGGCGGTGTTGCGCAGCAACGCGCCCAGCGCGAGCGCCGTCATGCCCGGCCACGGTCAGGTACAGCGCCGCGCCGACGACCGAACGCAGCGCCCCCGGGTCGGACAGGGAGGCGCTCAGGTGGTTCCCGCTGAGCAACGCCTGGCCGACGAAGAACGCCGTGAAGCTGGCCAGCAGCATGGTGAGGAACACGACGCCGGCGAACACTGCCAGTTTCGCCCCACAGCATGGGCAGCCGGCGGGGCACCACGGTCAGCGAGGAGCGGATCATCCCGGTGCTGTACTCACCGGTGATCAGCAGCACCCCGAGGACCCCGACGGCCAGCTGCGCGAAGAACGTGCCGGTCAGCGACGTGGAGATCGCGGTTGCGCCGGGCTCGAAGCCGCCGGGCTGGTTGGCGGTGATGGCCGCGAACAGGGCACCGAGACCGATCATGAAGACGACGGCGATCAGCAGGGTGTAGACGGTGGACCGCAGCGACCGGAACTTCGTCCATTCCGACAGCAGGACCCGCGCTTGGGTGACCCGCAGCCCGGTGCCGCGGTTGACCGATGCCGACGTGGAGCGCAGGACGGAGGCGGTGGTCATGGCGTCACCGCCACGGTGTCCGTCGGAGTGTCGGTGATATCGGTGGAGCGGTACTCGACGGAGTCGTTGGTCAGTGGTCATGAATGCTTCTTCCAGGGAGGCCTGTTGGACGGTCAGTTCGAAGATGGGTATGTGGTCCTGCCAGGCGATGGTGCCGATGTGTTCGGCGGTCAGCCCGTCGACCCCCAGCACGTCGGGCTGCTCGGTGGTGACGGTGATGTCCGGGCCGAGCAGCAGCTCCCGCAGGCGCGCCGCCTCCGGGGTGCGGACGGTCACGGAATGGTGCGAGGCCCGGGCGACGAACTCCTCGACCGTGGTGTCGGCGATCAGCCGGCCCCGGCCGATCACGACCAGACGGGTTGCGGTTTGGGCCATTTCGCTCATCAGATGGGAGGACACGAACACGGTGTGCCCGTCCGCGGCCAGGTCCTTGAGCATGGTGCGCATCCACCGGACCCCTTCGGGGTCCAGGCCGTTGACCGGTTCGTCCAGGACCACGGTCTGCGGGTTGCCCAGCAACGCCGATGCCACCCCCAGGCGTTGGCCCATGCCGAGGGAGAACCCGCCGACCCGTTTGCCGGCGACCTGCCGCAGGCCGACGATGTCGATCACCTCGTCCACCCGGCGGCGGCTGATGCCGTTGGTCTGGGCCAGGGCGAGCAGGTGGTTGCGGGCCGATCGGCCGGTGTGCACCGCCTTGGCTTCCAGCAGCACCCCGAGTTCGGCCATCGGGGCGGCGGCGGACCGGTAGTCACCGCCATTGACGGTGACCCGGCCGGCGGTGGGCTCGTCGAGTCCGGCGATCATCCGCATGGTGGTGGATTTCCCGGCGCCGTTCGGGCCGAGGAACCCGGTGACGATTCCGGGTTGCACCACGAAGCTCAACCCGTCCACCGCGAGCTTGTTGCCGTATCGCTTGCTGAGATTTTCCACTTCGATCATGTGATTGCCTTCCATCGGCGTGCGTGGGACCGGGCCGGGACGACCCGGTGGATAGGTCAGATGAAAACCGAGATGCGTTGAGGAACAGGTTGTTGCGTCGGGTCGAGGCTCGGCGAACGCCGACTCAGATGGTGATCGCGATCTTTCCCCTGACCGTGCCCGGCCTCGAGCTGCCGCATGGCGTCCGGCACCTGGTCCAGCGGGTAGGTCCGGTCGATGCTCGGGGTCACGGTGCCGGCTTCGATGTGCTGGGCGAGCGCCTCCAGGTCGGTGGCCCGCTCCTTGGAGGCCAGGCCGGTCAGCCGCTGGCTCGACGAACGGCGTCAGGAGCAGGGCCCGCAGCTGCCGCTCGAATCCCGCCGGTCAGGTTGCCCTTGCTCTCGCCGCCGACGATGACGGCCGTCCCGGTCGGGGTGAGCGCCCGGCGCAGCCGGGCGAGCGGGGAGTTCCCGGCGATGTCGATGATCAGGTCGTAGTGCTGCGTGCCGTCGGCGAAGTCCTCGCGGGTGTAGTCGACCACATGGTCGGCGCCCAGCGACCGCACCATGATCCAGCTTCGTCGGTGCTGCACACCCCGGTGACCTCGGCCCCGACGGACTTGGCCAGTTGCACCGCATAGCTGCCGACGCCACCGGAGGCGCCGATGATCAGACACCCGTTGCCCCGCCTGGACCCGCCCGGCGGCCAGCGCCTGCAACGCGGTGCCCCCGGAAATCCCGACGAACCGCTGCCTGCTCGAATGATGCGTTCGCCGGCTTGTGGGCGAGCTTGTCCTCACGGGCCGCGGCGTACTCGGCGAAGGAACCGCGGCTGATGCCGAACACCTCGTCGCCTACCGCGAACCTGGTCACCGCAGCGCCGACGGCGACCACGGTGCCGGCGACATCGAGGCCGGCCACCCGGTTCTTCGGCCTGCGAAACCCGAAACCCATGACCCGCATCAGGTACGGCCGTGCCCGTCATGAGATGC
The DNA here is from genome assembly GCA_963844455.1 of uncultured Actinomycetota bacterium. Lineage (GTDB taxonomy): Bacteria > Actinomycetota > Actinomycetes > Mycobacteriales > Nakamurellaceae > Nakamurella. The sequence goes on along the minus strand of CAWJOH010000013.1, from coordinate 340,268 downwards.
CAGGTTCCCCGGTCCAGACCCGCGGCGTGCACCCGCACCAGCACCTCGTCGTCGGCGATCTCGGGCCGTGCGAATCCGCTCCAGACGCAGCACATCGGCCGAGCCGTAGCTGTCCTGCACGATCGCCCGCATCGTGCGCGCCGGCCGTCGACACGCTGTTCGTGTGCCATCGCCGCGTGCCTTGTCTTCGCTTCCATGATCGTTTCCTTCGCCTCGGATCGCCGTAACTTACTAAGTAAGACACTACAGTACTAAGTACGAAACCGCTAGGGCCACCCGGCCTCGCGCAGAGATCTGCGGAACAAGAACCGTCGCAACGGCGTCTCGGGTCGGCGCGACAAACGTTGTGCCACAGCACGAGCCGACCGCCCTGAGGTACCCCGGGCGCGGGCCGCCGGAGCGTGCCGTGCATCCGGCCGATGGCCACACAACTGGACCGAACTATCCTCGCGCGCTGCCGGTAAGGACCCGACCAGTGACCTGCATCACAGGCCGCCGGCACGGGACGTCGCAGCGACGGAGGGAGCGACGACACGAGGCCTTCGTGCCTTCGCGCCGGGAGTGCCCGGGCAGCGCGACCCCGCGCCACAGTCCCGGTGGGCACCTGCTCGGCGATCCTGCTACTCGCCATCGGCAGCCGGGCATCGGTTGTCGTCGTGATAGCGAGCTGCACATCGCCTCGTGGCACCTGGTGGCCGGGCGTCGGCCGCCGCTCACCGTGGCTCCATGGCAACGAGTGGGAATTCGAGACGGATCGGCGCTCCGGAGCGCCTCACCTTACTAAGTACGAGTGTATAGTACTAAGTACGGAATGGCAAGCGCTCAGGAGGCACGATGGTGAAGACGGTCGGCGGCAAACCACGGGAACGCCCTGCGCTGAGCCGGGACCGCGTGCTGACCGCCGCCATCGCGGTCGCCGATGCGGGCGGAATCGGGGCACTGACCATCCGCTCGCTCGCCCAGGAACTCGGGGTGAAGCCGATGTCGGTGTATCACTATGTGGCCAACAAGGACGAGATCATCGATGGGATCGTTGATCTCGTCTTCCGTGAGATCGAACTCCCGGTGGTGGGCGGCGACTGGCAAGCGGAGATGCGTCGGCGGGGGAACTCGGTCCGCCGGGTGCTGGCGCGCCATCCCTGGGCGACCCCGCTCCTGCAATCGCGGATCAACCCCGGGCCCGCCACGCTGGGACACCACAACGCCTTCATCGGAACCCTGCGCTCGGCGGGCTTCTCGGTGGAGCTGACCGCCCACGCCTTGGCCCTGATCGACAGCTACCTCTACGGATTCGCCCTGTCCGAGAACGCGCTGCCGATCCACGGGCCGGAAAGCGTCGCCGACATCGCCACGTCGATGATGCAGCTCTTCGACGCCGACGCCTACCCTCACCTGCTCGAGTTCAGCACCCAGCACGTCATGCGCCCGGACTACGACTTCGGCGCGGAGTTCGAGTTCGGATTGTCCGCGGTCCTGGACGCCCTGGCAGAGTCACTGTCACTCGAAGGCGGCGACTCACCCTCCCGATCACCGATGGGGAGGGCAGCGGCCGCCGCCCAGTCCTGAATCCGAAGGCTCTGCTGACCGACAGTTTCCAGGTCCTTCGTAGCAAAGGTCGCACGACGATCGCCCGTTCCCGGTGCCTCGGTCGACACGGCTTCGACAGCCGTCGCGCCGTCGACACCAGCCCGACCGAGGGGCACCCGCCATCATCGTGTTTCGTTTCGCGCCGGGATGACGGTCCCCTCACGACCAGGAGGTGCGTGGTCGAGTCTGTTCCGCGGTCACTCCCGCGGTTAGGTTCGACGGTGACGCCCAGGCGCCGATCCGCCGTGGGGAGGGTGCGTGATGCGCAATGGCCTCTGACGACGGCGGTGACCTCCTGCTCGTGCGCGCCCGGGACGCCGCAGCCCACGGAGACTCGCGGCGGGCCTTCGACCTCTTCCTGGAGGCGGACTCGGACGGCTCGCTGGGCCTGGCCGACCTCGTCATGCTTGCCGACATCGCCTATGCTGCGGGTGATCTCGATGTGACGATTGAGACATGGGAGCGTGTCTACGCCGGATACCTGCGTGCCGGTGACCCCGCCGCCGCGGGGAATGCGGCAGTCCGCATCGCGATGCACCTGCTTTTCGATACCGCCCTGATGGCGCCGGTGCGCGGCTGGTTGGCACGAGCGGAACAGCTTCTCCAGGACGGCGGCGAAACAGCGGCCCACGCGTGGTTGGCAGTCGTTCGCACCTTCGAGCGGATGCTGACCGGCGACCTGCACGATGCCCGGCACTGGGCCCGCCGCGCCATCGAGGTCGGCTCGCATGCTGACCCGGCCGCATCCGCCGTCGGACGGGTGGCGGAAGCGCGGCTCCTGATCCTGGGCGGCGATGTCGGAGAGGGCCTTGCCCTGCTCGAAGCGGCAGGGGTGGCGGCGGTATCCGGCGACCTCGATCCCCTCTCGACGGGAATCGTCTACTGCGAACTCGTGTGCGCCCTCCAAGGGCTCGCCCAATATGACCTCGCCGAGGAATGGACCGAGGCGATGGAGCGGTGGTCCCACAAGAACGCCGTCGGAAGCCTCCGTGGGCGCTGCCGCGTCCACCGCGCCGAGATTCTCAGGCTGCGCGGGTTCTGCAATGAGGCCGAGAAGGAGGCGCTGCTGGCCTGCGAAGAACTGCGCCCCTATCTGCGACGCGAACTTGGTTGGCCACTGAGCGAGCTCGGGCGAATCCGACTCCGCAAGGGAGACATCAACGGCGCGGAGGAAGCCTTGTTGGCAGCAGACGGCGCCGGATGGGACCCGCAACCCGGTCTCGCGCTGGTGCGCCTGGCCCACGGAGACGTGGCCACCGCTGCCGCCGCCATCCGGGATGCGCTGGAGCGCCCCCGGCACGTGCCCTCCAAGGAACTGCCGCCGAACACCGACCTCCGGCGGGCGCCGCTGCTCGAAGCGCAGGTGGAGATCGAGATCGCCGCCGGCGACATCGATCGCGCCCGATCGGCGGCCGACGAGCTCACCGTCGTCGCCACCCGGTTCCACAGCAAGGCACTGGCCGCCAGCGCGGCCGCGGCGCACGGACGGGTGCACCTCGCCCAGGGCGACATGGCCAATGCCGAGCGGTTCCTTTCCGAAGCGGTCCGACTCTGGAACGAGGTCGGCGCCCCGTACGAGGCAGCGCTCGCGCGCACCGGGCTCGCGACGACTTTCCGCGCCGGCGGCGCCGAGCATCGAGCCGACCTGGAACTCCAGGCCGCCCGCACGATCCTCGACCAGATCGAAGCCGCGCCGCAGGCAGAATCCGCGTCACCGGTCGCCGACGACGACGGACCCGCAGAGCGAGTCGCTCGAATTCAGAATGTGTTTCGACGGGAGGGTGACTACTGGACGGTGATGTTCGCGGGACACACGGTGCGGATGCGCGATCTGCAGGGCATGCGGTATCTGGCGCGGCTCCTGGCCGAACCCGGGCAGGAGTTCCACGCGCTGGACCTCGTCGCATCCGAGGCCGGCAGAAGCGCCACTGACGATGACCGCCCGACCCGCCTGCCACCCGCTGCCCTCGGAAATTCGGGAGCGATCCTCGATGCGCAGGCCAAGCGGGCGTACCAACGACGCCTGGTCGAGATCGATGAGGACATCCAGCAGGCGCAGTCAAGCGGGGACATCGGACGGGCAGCGCAGGCCAAGACTGAACGCGACCTCCTCGTTCGAGAACTGTCCCGCGCGTTCGGCCTCGGTGGTCGAGGTCGACGCGCCGGATCCGCGTCCGAGCGCGCGAGAGCCGCGGTGACCCGGGCGCTCCGACACGCGATGGCGCGGATCGGCGAACAACAGCCACAACTCGGCGAGCACCTGGACCGCACCATCCGCACCGGCACCTACTGCTCCTACCTGCCCGACCCCCGCGCCCCCGCCCGATGGAACCGCTGACCGGAGACGCCCGGCATGCAGGCGGCTGCTGTGAAGTCACCCGGAAAGGAAGTTCACGACGAGCGCATTGAAATCGTCCGGGCGCTCGATCGCTACCAGGTGCGAGGACCCGTGTCCTCGGATGACCTCGAACCGTGCCCCTGGAATCGCTTCGGCGACCTCACGCGCTATCCAGGGTGGGGTCAGCAGGTCCTGTTCTCCGACGACTACCAGGGTCGGAGCCGTGATCGCCGGCAGTCGTGCGAGCACATCGAAGTGCAGGTACGCATCTGCCTGCCGCCCGTACGCCTCGGGACTCATCGGGTACGGATTGACAGCCAGTAGGTCCGCGGTGTCGCGCACCGCCTGGTGATTCCGCAGAAACGCTGTGGAAAAGAGGGACACGAATTGTTGTCGACCGAAGATGTTTCCGGTCGCGTCGTTCGCCTTGACCCAGCTCCAGATCTGGATCGGATCGACGGCGCTTCGTGCCGGCGCTGCTCCGGTACCGGCGAGTACCAGCCGATCCAGCCGGTCCCCGTGTCGTAGAGCGAACTCCTGAGCGATCATCCCTCCCATGGACAACCCCAGCAGGTGACTGCGCGGAAGCTCCAGTGCGTCGAGCAGACCGGCGAGGTCGTCCGCCATATCCGCAATGCTGTACGAGTGGGTGGCTTCCGAGCTGCGGCCGGCGTCCCGGTTGTCGACCAGGATCACCTGGAACCGCGTGGAAAGGACCGGTACCTGCGCCAGCGTCCAGAGCGAGGAGTCGTACCCGATTCCCATCACCAGAACCAGCGGTGGTCCGTCGCCATGGACCTCGTAATACAGCTCCTGCCCGTTCGCTCGCACCGTGCCTGACTGCGGCAGTTGCGTCACATCTGTGTTCATCGGTCTCCTCACCTGGGATCCTGCAATCGCCCCGACGGGACTTCGGACAACCTGTGTGCGTGACGAAAACCGTTACCCGGGTAACCCTCGGCGTTCCCGCGGCCGGAGGCCACGCGTCAGGCTCGGCAGACCCGTGGCACGGCGGCGGTGTTCGACCGTTCGTGCACCCGCTGCGGACACGTCAAGGACAAGACGAATACCGACCCGGTAGCCCGGGGTCTCGGCGGCGCCTGACCGACTGTGCATCGGCGTCGATGAGGGAGATGCGCAATCGGCGACCCGGCTTCTCCAGTGGAGTTCGTCGCCGAAGTGTTTCGACACTGACGCCCGAGGAATCCACCCGGAGGTGTCCCGCGAAGGATCGTCGGCTACCGGGACAAGCAATCGTGCCGACCCCGGATGACGAGGGGCCGCGGGCTTGGTGGTGCGCGCCTGCGTCCCGGCGTCCTCGAGAAGGCTGACCCGAGCGGCCGCTTGACCCGGCGTCAGCCGGCCTGCGCCATGCGGTGCGGGAGGTGCCTCGAGGGTTCCTGGGCCTTGTTCATCCGTCTTTGTCGGGGCGGAATTCCTCGGTGGCAATTCGATGGTGGACGAGGTCCGCGGCGACCTCGTCGACCGACCGGTCGGCGGCGTAGGCGCGCGCCCGTAGCAAAGTCAGGGCGTCGTGTGTGGTGACGTCCAGGGCGATGTTGAGCAGCCCCATGGCGATGAGGACGGCGTACCGGGCTTCCGCGAGTGGGCCGTCCAACCAGGGCGGTCCGTGGGTGGGGACTCCGAAGACGGTGTCTTCGGCAAGCAGCCTGGAGATCTGGGTGATGACTTCATCGGTGTCGATCATGTTGAGGTCGGCCACGCCCGAGGATCGGTGGAAGTAGAGGTCGATCGTGCCGGCGCCGGTCAACGCGCCGGTCAGCGGTACAGCGGTGATCGCGCGGAACGGGGTGCGGGTGACCAGGGAGTCGTAGTACATCGGCCACTCCTGGGCGATGAGCGTTTCGGTGGCAATCACCGGGGACCCCAGACTGTGCGCGTCCAAGCAGGGGCCCTGCCCGGCGGTGAACTGCAGGCGTTCCGCGGTCGCGGCCAAACGATCACTGGCGCCGACCGGGATCCGGATGCCGGTCGAGTCGAACAGGCTCATCCCAGCCCCGTCGACCGGTAGCACGGCGGCGCAGGCGGCCGCCAACCGGGTCGGCAACAGTTCGGGCTCCGCCGAGCCTGTCGGGTTCAGGCCGGCGAGGGCCAGCGAGAATGCATTCCTGATGGTCACCGCACACTCCTGAACCGCCGGCGCGGAGGCCGCGCAGGGAAGCCAGCACGGCGAAGGTACCCGATTTCGCGCCAGGTGATCATCGCCGGCGACGGACGGCTCCTCGATGAACCCGATCGAGCCCGATGGGCGGCCGTCGGGTCCCACTCGGCCCCGACCACTGGAGCGACCAGCCGGCCGTCGGCGCGGGCGTCGGCGCTGCTCTGCTCCCCATTCGACGTTGATTGCGGTACGAGGACGGTCGACCGGTGCCCGCCGACTCGATCACCCCCCGGTTCGCCGCCTGGTACATCCAGATCGATGAGTTCCGGGTCGTGCGGAGGTCTCAGTCTGCAGGACCGCCGGCAGACTGACGCCCGTACCCGAAGGAGACGCATGGCAAAGCTCATCTACTCGATGATCACCTCGCTCGACGGCTACGCCGAGGCGGCGGAGGGCGACCTCGGCGCGGGGGCCGACGACCAGGAGGTGCACACCTTCGTCAACGACGTCTTCCGCCCCGTCGGCACGTACCTCTACGGCCGACGGATGTACGAGACGATGGTCTATTGGGAGACCGCGCACACCGAGCCCGACCAGCCGCCGCACATCCTGCAGTACGCCCGCGACTGGCAGGCCGCGGAGAAGGTCGTGTACTCCAGGACGCTGGAGTCGGTGTCCAGCGCGAAGACCAGGATCGAGCGGACCTTCGACCCGGACGCGGTGCGCAAGCTCAAGGCCGAGGCCGATCGCGACCTCACCGTCGACGGCCCGAACCTCGCGGCCCAGGCGATCGCGGCCGGCCTGGTGGACGAGTACCACCTGTTCATCACCACGAGCGTGGTCGGCGGCGGCAAGCGGTTCTTCCCCGACGGGGTGCGCCTCGATCTCGAGCTGGTCGAGGAGCGTGCCTTCGACAGCGGTCTGATCTACGCGCGCTACCGGACCCGTTGAGCCGCACCGGTTGATGACGCTGCCGGCCGTCAATCAGTTTCACATTCACCTGTGTCGAGCACCTCCCAGCGGCGCACCATCACGGCCGGTCGGCAACCCCCTTTCGACCCGCGCGCGCAAGGTAATGCGGCTGCGCCGTTGTGCTGTTTGCTCGCATTGCCCGGTGTCCTACTCGACAAGTCCCGCCAGGGCGGCGTGGTCCGCTCGATCCTTGGCGCCCTCGATTTCGCCGTCGCGCGGAACCGACTTGCCGGCCCGCAGGAGGGCCAGCGGAATGACTCGGCTCGGGACGCCGTTCAACTCGCGCCGGTGATTGCCGAACGGCAGCGTCGACCACACCATCGGCTTGCCCGGGAATGGGATCACGATTTGCCCGCCGTCATTGCCGTCGGGTTCGATGAAGGTGAATTCGGCCTCCGCCGCACCGAATCGAAAGCGCGTGCCGACCACGTCGTTCGTCGTCGGCGCGTGACGCCAGCCGGCACGGGCGAGAACGGTTGCGATGGATTCGTAGTCACGACGCCAGGCCGCGACGTCGATGTCCTCGTGGGGACGGGTCACCGACCCGACCCAGAAGTCGACTGCCCACCCACCGAACAGCCAGAACTCGATGTCCGCCCCATCCAGGGCCGAGCTGAGCGCGCCGATCGCAACCAACTGTTCGCGCACCTGCGCCGAGGAATTGGGACCGGTCATCGACCGACTCTAGACTTCGGCGATGTCGCCGTGAAGCGTCGCCGGAACCGACGTTGACATTCGGCGCACAACCGTCGCGCAGGGTGATCGGCAGCGGTCGCCGGTACGGCGGCGACTTCCTCACCGACAATCGCCGCCGACATCGAACGCGCCGTGCGGTGGGGCTCACAACAGGAGGATGAGCCGGTCCCGGTCCGGAGCGATGTCAGTGCCGACGAAGGGAGCACCAGAGCAATTCCCGGTGCTCCATCCAGAAGTCCGGGCTGGTGGACCATATTGCAGCCCTACTCGAGATGGCGAAATACCAGAGGTGCATCGGGGTGGTAGCTCTGCAGCAGCTGATCGACGAGCTCGGCGGCGGCTCAGGCGACGTCGTCGATCCCGGTGCTGGGGTGTACGACTCAGCGGCGGTTCGATTGCGACGGCACCGCGGAATCCTCGGCTCACGCTGTGTCCGACGCCCCTCGGCGAGGTTCGAGCACCACCACCGCCGTCGTCGACGACCGCAGCGCTGCGTAGGCGTCCAGCTTCGGGTCGATGTCTTGCCAGCGCTTCCACAAGCGCGTTCGCTCGTCGCCCGATGCTGCATGGCCTCGCACCAGGCGCTGCCCATCGACAAGGTCGATGGTCGCCTCCGGGTGGGTCTGTAGATTGAGCCACCACGCAGGCTCACCCTCACCCCACCCGTTCATGGCCAGGGTGACCAGATTCGGTCCGTCGTCGAAGTACCCGAGGATGACGCTGCGCTGCTGGCCGGTGCGGCGCCCGACCGTGGTGAGCCGCAGGGTGCCCCAGCGCGTGGCTCGAGGTCTCCACAGCCCGACGCGCCCGCGGGTCGCCCGGTAGATGCCGCGGTGCACGAACCAGGCCAGCCGGATGAACCAGCGCGGTGGAAGCCGCGGCTTCTTCGCGGGGTGCACGACAGCCATGTCGACCTCCCGGATAAGCCCTGGCCCTGGTGACACCAGCACAGTAGCCCCGGCATCGGCGGACGGGATGTGATCGACGGGTGGTGCTGAGTCCGACGAGACCCGCAATCCGACCTCGAGTGTGGACCGCCGGTTTGCCACCATCTCCACGAGATCCGGTGAAACGGACGGGCCGGATCCCAGCTCGGCGCTTGCGCTCGACGAGATGGGGCAGGGCGAGAACACCCTCGTGTTCTACATCTGGGGCGACAACGGGTCATCCGGAAAAGGGCGACGGTAATCGTCCTATCGAAGCCGGCCCCCCGCGCTGACCACGGTGACCGGGCCGGCTGCGCACTGCGCCACCCGCTCAGAAAGCCGAGGGCGTGACACAAGGCTCTACGGAACGCTCGGCGGCGACGTCCTCAACGATGACAGGATCCGGGGACCGTCACGCACGGGCGCCTCCGGGCTGTCTCAGCACGCCAGCGGCTCCCTCACCGACGGCGGTTCGCGCCACCCCAAGACCAGGAATTCGCTTGGAGCAACGAACCACCTTACAACCCGCGGGGCCCCGTACGTACGCGCTGAACTGCAATAACGCGCGGGGCAGCTGTACGAGCGGAGCGGACCATGGCGCAGGAGGCCGACGAACGGGGCGTTCGCACCTGCACTATCAGCGACGCCCTGCGCCGCCAGAAGTCCCTACCCGGCCGAACTCGGTCCACAGCAAACATGGGATCCATCGGACACGCACGCTGATCGACGATCTCTACCGCGCCCCGGTCATCCTGACGGTCCTACACCGCTACGGCGTCGCCATCCCGGGCGAGGATCGCTGGCAAACGACATCGCCGGGCACCACCCTGGATTTCCCGGGTCCACCCAGAATACGTTCGAACTGGGCGAAGGCGGCCCGCCGCAGAAGCGCTAGCGTCACTCAAGACGTCACACGAGGCACGGTGGGGGCGACATGACTTAGTCAATCGCGGTTCGGACCCGGCGTGAGTCGCGATGCCCGACCGCCCGGACACTTCCTCCAAGAAAAACTTCCGTCGGCGAACCGTGCCGATCCCGCGCACCCTCAAGGAGTCCTCATGACAACGACCGCACCGGCGACCTCGACGTCGGCATCGAACAGCCAGCGCGGCGCGCTGGTGCCCAGCACCGAGTCGGTGCTGGTGACCCCGCAGGGCAAGACCGCCATCGCCGACATCGTGGTGGAAAAGATCGCGGGTCTGGCCGCCCGCGAGATCAGCGGCGTCTACCGGCTGGGTGGCAGCGCGGCCCGCGCATTCGGCGCCGTCCGGCAGGGCATCCGCGGCGGCGGCATGAACCTCACCCAGGGGGTCTCGGTTGAGGTCGGCGAACGTCAGGCTGCCGTCGACCTCGCACTGTCGGTCGAGTACGGCGCCGAGATCGGTGAGCTGACAAGGGCCATCCGCCGCAACGTGATCACCGCCATCGAACGGATGACGGCGCTCGAGGTCACCGAGGTCAATATCTCCGTGAACGACGTCCACGTGCCCAGCGACGACGACGAACCCACCGAATCTCGCGTCGAGTGAACACGGTCTCGGACGTCGTTGATCCCGCCGGAGACCCGCCGCGGCGAGAAGCCATCGGCATTCCAGGTGCCCAAGGCGATGAGGACGCGACGAGTCGGGCAGAGGTCATCGCTGCCGCAGTGGCCGCCTGCCCAGGGGTGGCGCGGATCTCCGACTCGATCCGCAGCTATCTGAGCGGACGCACCGTGGACGGCGTAGTGATCGCCGACAATCGGGTGGAGGTGGCGATCATCGCCGAGTACGGCCCACCGCTGCCCGAGCTCACCGAGCGGCTCGGCGCAGCCTTGGCCGCCGTGCTGGACGGAAAGGCGCTGTGGGTCAGGGTCGACGACATCGTGACGCCGGGCCCATGAACCGTCCTCCAGGCCACGCAGCCGCTCGGCGGGCGTTCATTCGCGACCATCACCCGGACCGGGGGGGAGACCTGACGACGTTCATCGAAGGCCTTCAGGCCATCGATGACGCAGGTCGACGGGATCGGCCGGCGCGCGCCCACCCCGATTTGGGTGAGATCACCGTCTTCCGGACCAGGAAGTGGAATATCGCGAGATGGGTGCGGCGAGTGCGTCGCCGCCGCGCCTGGGCGCGCCGAGCACGTCGGCGCCGCGGCCGAGATCGAGTCGATCGAGGCGCTTAATCGCCCGAGATCCGAAGCGGTTGACATTGAACCTTCGATCCGCACAGACAGGGACATCATGGAGAACAATCTCGGCACGGTCGTCGGCGTCGTGATCGGCATCGCGCTCGGCTTCGCCGGCGCCTTCGGTGGCCTGACCGCCCTTCTGATCGTGCTCGTGACAAGTGTTCTTGGCTTGCTGGCCGGCAGCATTGTCGACGGGCGGCTGAGCATCGGCGGCCTCGCCGGCGGCCGCAGCGGCCGCGAAGGGCGATGAGCGCGACCGCCCCGACAGCGGCGGTCCCCTTCGCCAGCCGCGGTCCGGATGAAGACCCACGTGACAGTCGAGGCCGAACCAACATCACCAATCGAGTGGTCACGAAGGTCGTGGCGCAGGCGTGCAAGGAAGTTGCTTCCGTTCACGGCCTCACGCCGGCGGGGGCAAAGCGCGTGTTCGGGCAGGACCCGGCGGTGTCGGTCGAGGCAGACATCGACGGGCACCTGGTCCAGCTGCGGGTCGTCATCGCAGTCGACTACCCCGTCTCGCTCCGATCCGTCACTCGCGAACTCCGGAGCCATGTTCGTCATCGCGTCGGCCAGTTGTGCGAGTTGATCGTGACGGACATGAACATCCGCGTGGGCGAACTGTTGTACAGCATCGAGCCGGTACGGAGAGTGCTGTGACCGGGCCCGCTGGGAGCAGGGCCGCAGCCGGCGGACCCGCGGTCACCGAGTCGGTGACGGCCCAGCCCGCGCCGCCGATCCCGCGGGGCCGTCGGGTCACGCCGGCCGTGATCGTGGCCGCGTGCGTTCTCATCACGGCGGTCACTGTGACAGTGCAGGCGATCTTCGTGTACGCGAAGGGCTCCCTGTGGTTGCTGGACGGCCCGGCGATTGTCGACCGGCTGCAGGAGATCCCCTGGCGGCACTGGGGCGTTGTCACCGCTGCTGCGGTGCTGACCCTCCTCGGTCTCTGGTTGCTGATCCTGGCGTTCGCTCCGGCCTCCCCGACGGTGGTCGAACTGCGTGAGCCCGACCCGTCGATGTCAACCGGCATCACTCCGGGCGGATTGCGCCGCGCTTTGGTCGCCGCCGCCACGCGTGTCGACGGGGTGAGCGGTGCCACTGCCCACTTCAGGCGCGGCACGGCGACGATGACCGTGACGACGCCGTTGCGACACCACGAGATGCTGCCAGCGGCGGTGACGTCGTCGGTGACCGACCGGCTGACCCAGCTCGACCCGGTCCGCGGGTATTCGGTGCAGGTGAGGGTCGTCAGGAGGGAGAGCAGGTGACCGATCGCACGGCACGCGGCAACCGCGTCGGGCTCGCCGTCACCGGATTCGTCCTGGCGGCGGCGGGCGGATACTGCCTCGCCCGCGCACTGGGTGCATTCGGCGCGGAGCCGGCCGGGACCGTCCTCTACGTCTCCGCTGTCGGTGCCTGGGTCGAGGGCAACAGCTGGGTGTGGCTCGCGGTCGCCGCCCTCGGTGTCGTCCTCGCCATCCTGGCGGCGCGTTGGCTCGCCGTGCAATTCCGCTCCGAGCGCCTGAACCGGCTGATTGCCGATATCGACCCGACCGCGGGCGCTACGCGGCTCGCTGCAGGCCTCACCGTGCTGCCGGCCAACGCCCTGACTACCGCAGTCGGCGAGGAGATTCGGAACTATCCCGGCGTCCGTTCCGTGACCGCATACCTCACTGGAGACCCCGATCAGCCCGAGCTGCATGCGACCATCACGCTCGCCGCCGACGCCGACGTCCCCGGCATCCGCCGCCGAATCGTCTCCGAGGCGGTCACCCATGCCCGCGCCACCCTTGATGCGCCCGACATGCCGACTCAGGTCCTGGTGGCCGTGGCCCGGCCCCGTCGAGATCGCCGGCACTACATCTGATCCGGATTGTCGCCCGAGCAAAGCGGACGTCCGGGTGCCGCGTTTGAGCGCTCTGCAGCGTGACGAAACACCCCGCAGCTGCGGCGCAGTGTCCATCACGGATGATCGTTTGTGAGACAGAGTCCCGGACGTGTCTCACTACCCGTGTCAGAACTCGCGCGGAGATTGTGAGACACAGTCAAGCGACAGGGGCTGCGTTACACGCGCCGCTCGAGCTGGTCGATGCGTGCCACGACCGCAACAGGGAAGAGTGCACCGTGTGGGAGGGTGAGTCCCGCTGAGTGGTGTAGGTGCGGTCAGCGAGTCTGGTTGATCATGCAGTCAGGAGTTCGGCTTTGGCTACCTCCTGTCCGGTGGGTGTGGGCTTGTCGAGCAGGGCCATGGAGCCTTCCGACAGGTAGCGGCGTTCGGCGACTTGCCATCGTCGTCCGCGGTGGCCGGTGTGCTCGGCCGCGATTGGCGGCTCACCCGCGCCGTCGCGAGACAGGACGAGGACATCGTCGCCGAGTCCCGTCATCGCCGAGATGCTCGCGCTCGCCGTCACCGCCGGCGAGGGCCCGATGGGCGCCATCGACCGCGTCACCCGCCTCGCGTCCGGCCCCCTGGTCACCCAGCTCGAGCAGATCCTGGCCGAGATCCGCTTCGGCACCTCGTTCCTCACGGCGCTCACCGCGGCGCGCGACCGGACGCGGCTCGAACCGCTGGCGCGGTTCGTCGACGGCATGGCCGTCGCCATCGAGCGCGGCACTCCCCTGGCCGACGTCCTCCGCGCCCCGGTCGCCGACGTCCGGGCGCTCGGCAAACGCCAACTGCTCGAATCCGGCGGCCGCCGGGAGATCGCGATGATGATTCCTGTGCATTTGCACCCGCAGTCTCCCGAACCGATCACGGCGCGTCACCGACCAACTCCCGCCGACCTGGTCCTTTCGACCCGACAGCGGAATGCCCTCGCACGTCAGCTCCGAAAGGTGGACCGGAGCTGCTGGATGTCGTTGTTCAGTGCGACCACCCGCTCACATCACCCGTTGGAAAACGGCATCATCAGCAGGCACACCATGAGCGACGCGGTCACGGTCGGGGATTACTTCATCGATCACGCGCTCAGCTCGTTCGACGCGATGAGAATGCCGACCCGGCGGTCGCCGGCGCGGCAACGAACAGCTCAAGGTCCTCCGCGCGTGCTGCCGCCGGTCAGATGGCGAACCGTAGGCGAGTCTCGCTCACTGAATGAGACCAGGTCGCAGCCCTCGGCGAGCCGCAATCGGCGGCGCGATCATCGACTTGATGATCGGCCGTGACGTCGTTCGGCCACCAGACCACCTCGAGCAACGCCAGCGCTGGCGGCGGTTCGATGCAGTCGGGTCGGTTCGATCACGTGTCGGAATTGCGCGCTTCGTTCTAGGGTGTCCCTCGTCGGGTCGGCGGGCGCGGGCCCCTGGACGAAGGTGCTGAGGTCCTCCAATGACGGTGACGATCGACGAACTCCCGGGTCCCCACGGCATCCCTGTGCTGGGCAACCTGCTGGACATCGACACGCACAGTCCCATCGAGGGCTTCATGGTGATGGCTCGCGAGTACGGGCCGATCTTCAGGCTCACGATGCCTGGGGGTGGCCCCCGGCTCATCGTGTCCGGCGCAGACCTGGTCGAGGAGATCTGTGACGATCAGCGCTTCGACAAGCAGGTCGGTCCGGGGCTGCGGCAACCGGGCGGACCCACGCAGCGCGGCCTGTTCACCAGCGACACCAGCGACCCGCTCTGGCGGCGCGCGCACAACATCCTCATGGCGCCGTTCAGCCAGCAGGCGATGCGCGAATACATGCCGCGGATGCTGGACATCGCGGGACAGCTGACGGACAAGTGGTCCCGGCTGAATCCCGGCGACGAGGTCAACGTCCCGCAGGACATGACGGCGCTCACGCTGGACACCATCGCGCTGTGCGGGTTCGACTTCCGGTTCAACTCGTTCTACCGGGACACGCCGCACCCCTTCGTCGCGGCCATGGTGCGCACCCTGGTCGAGCAGCAGAAGGAGGTGCGGGAGCTGCCCCTCCAGCGCAAGCTGCGAATCCAGGCCAGGCGGCAGTTTCGCGAGGACCAGGAATTCATGGCCAGCCTCGTGAAGTCGCTCATCGACCACCGCCGGCAGCGCGGCGACGCCGCCGACAACACCGACCTGCTGGGCAGGATGCTCACCGGTGTCGACAAGCAGAGCGGCGACAAGCTGCCGGACGAGAACATCGTCGCGCAGTGCATCACGTTCCTCGTCGCGGGTCACGAGACCACCAGCGGACTCTTGTCCTTCGCCATCTACTACCTGCTGAAGAACCCGGAGTACGCGGCCAGGGCCAGGGCCGAGGTCGACGAGGTGCTGGGCGAGGACGGGGAGCCCGACTACGAGCAGGTGCGACGTCTGGCGTACGTCCGTCAGGTGCTGGACGAGTCGCTGCGTTTGTGGCCGACGGCGCCGATGTTCACGCGAATGCCCAGGCAGGACACCGTCGTCGCGGGGAAATACGCCCTCCCGCAGGGCCTCGGGGTGTCGGTGCTGACGCCCATGCTGCACCGGGACCGGAGCGTCTGGGGCGAGGACGCCGAGGAGTTCGACCCCGACCATTTCGCGCCGGAGCGGATCAAGTCCGTGCCGCCGACGGCGTACCGGCCGTTCGGCACCGGCCTGCGGGCGTGCATCGGGCGCCAGTTCGCCCTGCAGGAGGCGACGCTCGTCCTCGGCATGCTGCTGCAGCGGTTCGAGTTCATCGATTCTCGGAATTACGAGCTGCACACGAAGGCGACGCTCACCGTCAAGCCGGACGAGTTCTGGATCCAGGTCCGTCCCCGCACCGACCGGGCCGCTCCACGGCGAGTGACGCAGCACGAGGCGGCCGCCGCAGCCACCGCGGTGAAGCCGGACGGCGAATCGGACCCCGCGCCGCGCCCGTCCGCGTCGGCGCACGGGACGCCGCTGCTGGTGCTGTTCGGGTCGAACCTGGGCACCGCGGAGGGCATCGCCAACAACCTGGGCCGCGAGGGCACCGAGCGCGGATTCCGCGTCACGGTCGGCGCGCTCGACGACCATCTCGACGACCTGCCGAACGCGGGCGCCGCGCTCGTCGTCTGCTCCTCCTACAACGGGGAGCCGCCAGAGAACGCCGTCAGGACCGTCGGCTCTCTGAAGAGCCCCGGGGGGTTGCCATCGGACGCGTTGCGGAACATGTCGTACTCGGTGTTCGGCTGCGGCGACACCGATTGGGCGGCAACATATCAGGCCGTGCCCACCCAGCTCGACGCCGAGCTCGAGCGGCACGGGGCCCGCCGCATTCATCCGCGCGGCGCGGGCAACGCGCACGCCGACTTCGACGGCGAGTACCGCGCCTGGCACGACACCGTCTGGACCGACCTCTCGTCGGCGCTCGGCTTGCCGGTCGACGCGGCCCCGAAGGCGGACACCGGCCCGCGGCTGTCGATCTCGATGGTCAACCGGCAACTGACCAACCCCGTCGTGCAGTCCTACGACGCGCTGCCCGCGCAGGTGCTCGCGAACGACGAGCTCACCGCCGACGGCACGCCCGGCGTGCGATCCACCCGGCACGTCGAAGTCCGGCTCCCGGCTGGCGTGCACTACCGCTCCGGGGACCACCTCGGCGTGCTGCCGCGCAACAGCCTGCAGCTGATCCGCCGCGTCATGAACCGGTTCGATCTCGACGCGGGCATGTACCTCACGATCGTGGCCACGTCCGGCGTGCACACCCACCTGCCGCTCGACGAGCCAGCGCCGCTGCTCGGGATCCTCGGCACCTGCGTCGAGCTGCAGGCCACCGCCACCCGCGCGGACATCGAGACCATGGCCCGGTACACCGAAGACCCCGCACAGCAGGCGGAAATGCTCGCGCTGGTCGGCGACGACGATGAGGCGCACGCGCGATTCCGGCAGCAGGTCCGAGAGCCGAACGTGTCGGTGCTGGACCTGCTGGAGCGCTTCGACGCCTGCACGCTGCCGTTCGCGGTGTACCTCGACATGCTGCCGGCGCTGCAGCCCCGGTACTACTCGATCTCTTCGTCGCCCCTGGTCAGCGCCGAGGTCGCGACCGTGACCGACGGTGTGCTTCGCGCCCCCGCACGCCGCGGGAACGGGGAGTTCGCCGGCATCTGCTCGACCTATCTGGCCGACATGGCCCCAGGGAGCACGGTTTTCGTGTTCCGCCGGGAGCCGACGATTCCGTTCCGGCCACCCGCAGACCCGTCCGTTCCGATGATCATGGTCGGCGCCGGCACCGGCCTGGCGCCGTTCCGCGGGTTCCTGCAGGAACGCGCCGCGCAGAAGGAACGCGGCAGCGCGCTGGCGCCGTCGCTGCTGTTCTTCGGGTGCCGCACCCGCGAGCACGACCGGCTGTACGCCGATGAACTGCGGGCGTTCGAGCAGTCAGCCGATGTCCGCGTGTTCACCGCCTTCTCGCGCGAACCCACCGAAGGCCGCAAGTACGCGCAGCACGAGATGCTCGCGCACGCCGACGACATCTGGGACCTGGTGCAGCGCGGCGCCACGATCTACGTGTGCGGCAACGCCCACACCCTGGCGCCCGGGGTGCGGGCTGCGCTCACCCAGATCGCGACCGACAAGACCGGCGGCACGGCCGACGAGGCGGCGGCGTGGCTGGCCGACCTGCGCGCCGAACACCGCTATCTCGAGGACATCTGGGGATCGAACTAGAGCGATAAACGCAATGTTGGCGGCCTAGCAGGCCTCGTTCGGAATCTTCCAGTTCAGGGGCCTGCCGTCGTGGGCGGTCGTTCAGTTCTACACAACTCTCGTGAGTTCGACGCTGTCGTAGACCGAGAGATCGGTCTCCTTCGCGACGTACTGGCGCAGTAGGCCGTTCGTATTCTCGTTATCGCCTCGTCGACGGTGTCCCGGAAGGTCCGCATGAACAGCGGCCCCTGGGGGTACCGCGCTGCACGCGCTGACCCGCAAGCCACGGTCCGCACGGCGCGGCCGAGGCCGGGCATGCTGGCGGACAACGCTACGCTGCGCCGCTATGTCGAGGACAAGCTGCAGCTGTCCTGGTCTCCGGCAGGTCAGCCGGCCGGCTGTGTGTTGAGGTGGCAGGATTCGCCGGTCAGGGGTGCCTAGGAGAAGCTCAGTGTTCCAGGACAAATCGATTGCTACGTGGGTGGTTCCGGTCACAGATTCTGGTCACAACCCCACCAAAACGGCCCTCCGGATGGTCTCCGGAGGGCCGTTTTGCCTGGTAGCGGGGGCAGGATTCGAACCTGCGACCTCTGGGTTATGAGCCCAGCGAGCTACCGAGCTGCTCCACCCCGCGTCGGGTGTTCACCGGTCGGCCCCGCGAACAGGGCCTCGACCAGTGTAACAACCGGCTGAACGCCGACCAAATCGCTGCTGTCGCAACGACTATGACCCGCCTCACGCCCGGCGATGGGACGGGACGGCGTTCACCGCTGCGGTCAACCGCCGCCTGAGCTGGGGACCGGTGTCGTCGCGCCGGCTCCGCCGTCGCCGTCGGTGCCGTTCAACCCCTGTCCCTGCAGGGCCAGGAAGTCGTTCACGGCGTTCTCCAGCGCCTGGCTGGCCGCGCCGATCGCGGCCAGGTCGCCGGACGACTTCGCGGCATCGAGCGCCTGCGCCGCCTGGTCCATCGCGGCGAGGGCAGCCGCCTCGTCGGCGGGCGGCGGGGACGAGCTGCTGGACGGCGGCGGCGCCGACGTCTCACCCGGCGGAACTCCCGCCGAGTCGGTCACGGGCGGTTGCTCGCCACCGCCCTCCACCGCCGGCGCCTGCACCGGCGCGCTCTCCGCGGCCCTGGTGAGGGCCTGGGCGAGCGTCTCACCGACCCCGACCCTGCCGGCGTACCACACCAGCACCCGGTTGAGTTGCGGGAACGAGGTCGTCGACGCCTGGCCCTGGATGTAGAACGGCTCGACGTACAACAGGCCGTCGTTCACCGGCAGCGTCAGCAGGTTGCCGAAGATCACCCGGGCGCCGCCCTGCTGGGTCGACAGCGTGACCAGGCTCGACACCTCCTGCGTCGTTCTGAACAGCTGTTGCACCTGCGCCGGGCCCGGTGTCTGCGTGGAGGTGGGTAGTCGGAGCACGGTCAGCTGGCCGTAACTGTCCGGGTCGGACGACGCGGAGACGTAGGCGCTCATGAACTCTCGCTGGAATCCGGTGAGCACGCTGGTCAGCTCGAAGCCCGAGGTCTCCTGGCCCGGCAGCTTGACCTGCAGGTAGTACGGCGGCTGCGGCGCCTGTACCGCCTCGCTGACGGTCGGGTCGTTCGGCACCTTCCAGAACCCGGAGCTCTGGAAGAAGTCGACCGGGTCGTCCACGTGGTAGCGCACCAGCAGCGACCGCTGCACCTCGAACAGATCCTGCGGATACCGGAAGTGCGACTTCAGGTCCTGAGACACGTCGCTCGCGGGCCTGATCAGGTCTGGGAACACGCCCTCCCATGCCTTCAGCACCGGGTCCGCCTCGTCGACCGCGTACAGGGTGACGGTGCCGTCGTAGGCGTCGACGGTCGCCTTGACAGAGTTGCGGATGTACGAGACCTGCTGGTCGGTCTGGCCCGCCGCCCCCCGCGCCGCCAGCGAGTTGTTCGTGGCGTCGGAGAGGGTGACCGCCTGGGCGTACGGGTAGTTCGTCGCCGTCGTGTAGGCGTCCACGATCCAGACGATGCGGCCGTCCACCACCGCCGGGTACGCCTTGGTGTCGGTGGTCAGGAACGGCGCCGCCTTCGCAACGCGCTCGCGCGGGTCGCGGTTGTACATGATCTTCGAGTTCGAGTTGATCTCGGTCGAGAACAGGAAGTTCGCCTCGCCGTACTGGGTGGCGAAGACCATCCGCTGGAACAGGTTCCCGACGTCGACGCCGCCCTGGCCGGTGTAGGTGTAGCGCGCGGTCTCCGTGTCGTACTCGCGCGGCGCGCCGTTGTCGGAGCCGACGATGGCGTAGTCCGTGGTCAGCTGGCCGTAGTAGGTGCGCGGCTGGTCGACCTTGATGTCGCCCTGCTGGGCGATGTCCGAGATCGTGTAGCGCGGGTACCCGTTCGAGACCGTGTTGGCGGGCGCGGCGACGAAGCCGTCGCCGTGCGTGAACACCATGTGCTCGTTGATCCAGTTCTTCTGCGCGTCGTTGAGCCCGCTGGCGTTGAGCTCGCGAACGGCGACGACGTAGTCCTGGGTCCGGCCGTTGACCGTGTACCGGTCCATCGCGAGCTGGTCGGGGAAGCCGTAGAAGTTCCGCAGCTGCTGCTGCTGGGTGAACGTCGGCGACAGCACGTTCGGGTCCAGCAGCCGCGCGTTCGGCACGGTGTCCTTATCGGAGATGATCTCCCGCGGGTCGCCGGCGAGCACGCCCGGATAGTCGATGTAGTTGATCTGGTCGTCGCGGATGCTGTATGCGGTGCGGGTCGCGTCGATGTTCCGCGCGATGTACTGCGGCTCCCGGTTGATGCCGTTGGGATTGACGACGACCTGCTGCAGCACGAGGGGCCAGACGCCGCCGATCAGCACGCTGGAGAGCACCAGCAGGCCGAGCGCGATCGCCGGCAGCTTGATGGACCGGGTGAAGGCCCCGACGATGAACCCGATCGCACAGATGGCCGCGATGCACATCAGGATCAGCTTCGCGGGCAGCACCGCGTTCACGTCCGTGTAGGACGCGCCGGTGAACGTCCCGCCGCGGTTGGAGAACAGCAGCTGATACCGGTCGAACCAATACTGCACGGCCTTGACCAGCACGAATGCCGCCACCAGCAGCGACAGCTGCAGGGTGGCCTGGGAGGTGATCTTGCGACCGGGGCCGGAGATGCGGATGCCGCCGAACAGGTACTGCACGACGAGCACCGCGACGAAGCAGATCGCGATGATGACGAACAGCCAGCCGAGGATCAGATCGATCAGCGGCAGCGTGAAGACGTAGAAGCCGACGTCCAGGCCGAACTCCGGATCGGTCGTGCCGAAGTCGCCGCCGTGCAACCAAAGTTGCACGGTCGACCAGTCGGACTGCGCCGACAGGCCGCAGATCAGGGCGACGACACCGGAGATGCCGAAGGCGAACAGCTTCGGCCGCGCCGTGACGATCGTGCGGTACGGCGCCAGCGGGTCGACCTCGTTGCTGGGCACGAACACGGGCCGGGTGCGGTACGCCATGTACAGCGCCAGGAACACGAGCCCGCCGCCGCCGATCGCGGCGATCAGGAACAGGGCGATCCGGCTGACCGCCTGGGTGGTGAAGACCTCGCGGAATCCGACCTCACCGAACCAGAGCCAGTCGACGTAGATGCCCACGAACTGGAACCACAGGACGGCCAGCACGGCGAGCACGACCAGCGTGATGAGCACGCGCTTGGATCGCTTGGACATCGACGGTAGGCCGACGGGGGGCCGGAGGGACACGGCTGGAACTCCTAGGGGTCGTGACTGGTGTCGCCTCCCGGGCGGGGTCGTCGCCGCGGGGGTGACGGTCCGCGCCTGTCGGTTTCCCAGGCACGCTCCGTCGGGTGGTGGTGCAGGACTGCTTCGGGCCGCCATGCCGCCGCGTGAACCGGCGTGCGACCTGACCCGGTGCCGACCCGCTTCCTCAACTGTAGGCACGAGCCGAAGGTTCCCGGCCCTGCCCGGCCCGGCGGGCGCCGGCCGAGACGCGATCGTTGTGATCGGCGGCGGCCGTCCCGCCCGTCCCGGGGCGCGGCGGGCGCATCGCGGGCCGGCGGCCCCGTGCGAGGATCGCCGCTGTGGGATCCGCGGAAACGGGTGGCGGCGGGCCGCCGGGCACGCCGGACTGGTGGGAGGACACCGACCTGGCCATCGCCGTGGCCGAGGTCGAGGAGTTCGCCGCGGCCGGCGGCTGGGACGCGCCGCCGCAGATGTTCGCCCTCGTGTCCACCGCGGACCTGATCGCCGCCGAGCCGTCGCTCGCCGCGTCACTGGCCCCGGCCACCCGCTACACGCCGGTCGCGCAGGATCCGCTGCCGGAGGGCGAGCTGTCCGACGCCCTCGCGCAGATCTCCTGGCCCGCCGAGGTGTCCGGATGCGTGCTCGTCCAGGAGATCGTGGTGCTGCCGCCGGAGGCGGGCGAGCGGCTGTCCGCGGATCCCGACGAGGCGACGACGGAGGCCGCCCGGCACCCCGACCGGACGGAGGCCCGGCTCGCGGCCGGCGTGCTCCGGGACGGGCACGGGGCGGCCTGCCTGCTCCGGCTGCGCGGAGAGCACGACGAGTCGCCGCTGCGGGGCGCGGATCTCGCGCCGAACCTGATATCGGCGCTGCGGCTGACGTTCGAGGACTGATCCCGCCCGCGCCGATCGGCGCGCACCGATGGACGCGGCTCCGATCGGCCGTCGTGTCCCCCTCAGCAGCCCGGCGGGGTCCCGCCGTCGCGGAGCGTCTGCAGCGCAGCGGTTGCGTCGGACAGCGTGGACACCTTCGCCAGCTGCAGGCCATCGGGCACGTCGGTGACCGCCTCCGCGCAGTTGTCCGCCGGCACCAGGAATGTCGTCGCGCCCGCCTCGCGCGCGGTCACCAGCTTGAGCAGCACCCCGCCGATCGGCCCGACCGTCCCCGCGGCGTCGATCGTGCCGGTGCCGGCGACGAAGGCGCCGCCGGTGAGGTCGCCGTCGGTCAGCTTGTCGACGATCCCGAGGGTGAACATCAGTCCGGCCGAGGGGCCGCCGATGTCCGCGAGCGCGATCGAGATGGTGAAGGGCGCGACCGGTCGCTCGACGGCGCCGATGCCGAGGAACCCCTGCGTGCCCACCTCCGGGTTGGCGCCCAGGGTCACCTTGACCTCGACGGGCTCGGCCTCGCCCTCGCGGAGCACGGTGACGGCGACGGTCTGGCCCGGCGACGTGGAGTCGAGCGCCGCCTGCAGCGAGGCGAAGTCGGTGACGGGCGCGCCGTCCACGTCGATGATCTGATCCTGCGGCTCCAGCACGCCCGCGCTGGGCGACGTGTCCGGGATCGCCCCGACGTAGACGACCTGGGGGTAGTCGAGGTAGTTCAGCGCCGCGATCTCGGCGGACGACTGCGAGTCCCGGAAGGCCTGCGCGTCCTGCTCGCGCACCTGCTCGACCGTCTTGTCCGGCGGGAAGTACTCCTCGCGCGGCGCCAGCGCGAACCGGCCGGACGCCCACATGCCGAGCGCACCGAACAGCGGGATCTTCTCGATGACCGAGATGGTCGTCATGTTGAGGTGCCCGGCATCCGGGAAGTTCTCGTCGGCCGACGTTGGGATGTCGTCGCCGGAGAAGCTGATCACCTCGACGCCGTCGACGGAGCCCAGCGTGTCGTAGGTGACGCCGGGCCCGACGGCGACATAGGGAATCGGTACGGCCGCGCCGATCGCGAGCAGCACGGCGGTGATCACCGATCCGATGAACACCGTGCGCCCGCGCAGACTCAGGCGCGAGTACCAGGACATGGCTCCCGAGACTAGGCGGTCCGCCGGTCCGTCCCGCCCGAACGACGTGGGAGTCGGCCGTGCGGCTCCGCTGCCGACCGTGCGCGATCGGTCGCCGCCTGATGGCCCGGATCGGTCCGCGGCCGTTCAGCCCTCAGCGATCAGCGCCGAAGGGCCGTGCGCCGGGGTGGTCGGCGGGGTCGGCGGAGTTGCCGACACCCCGGATCGGATCAACAAGGTTCAGTACGGTGGACGCATGACCAATCTGCCGTTCGGCTTCTCCCCTTCGGGCGACGACGACCCCGAGGAGCCGCGGCCCGGACAGGGCCCGGGTCAGGGCGGATTCGACCTGAGCCAGCTCGGCTCGATGCTCTCCCAGCTCGGCCAGATGATGTCCCAGGCCGGAGCGTCCGGCTCGCAGACCGGGCCGGTGAACTACGACCTCGCCCGCCAGCTGGCCACCTCGCAGATCCCGGCCAGCCACCCCGCGTCGTCCGTCGACGTGACCAAGGCGACCGAGGCGGTCGCACTCGCCGAGATCTGGCTGGACGGTGCGACGTCGCTGCCCGCCGGCGCCAAGACGACGACGGCGTGGACGCCGCGGCAGTGGGTGGACGCGACGATGCCGGCCTGGGAGAAGCTGTGCTCGCCCATCGCGGAGCAGGTCTCGAAGGCCTGGGTCGACGGGCTGCCGGACCAGGCGAAGGAGCAGGCGGGTCCGCTGCTGGCGATGATGGGCTCGATGGGCGGCATGGCGTTCGGCTCGCAGCTCGGCCAGGGTCTCGCCCAGCTGGCCACCGAGGTGCTCACGTCCACCGATGTCGGATTGCCGCTCGGACCCGACGGGACGGCGGCGCTGATGCCGCGCTCCATCGCCGAGTTCGGCGCCGGGCTCAACCTCCCCGAGGATCAGGTCCGGCTCTACCTGGCCGCCCGCGAGGCCGCGCACCACCGGCTGTACGCCGGCGTGCCGTGGCTCCGGAACCGGGTGCTCTCGCTGATCAACGACTACGCGCAGGCCATCTCGGTCGACTTCTCGGCGGTCGAGAAGCTGGCGTCGTCCATCGACCCGAACGATCCCGCCTCCATCGAGGCCGTGCTCGGCCAGGGCATGTTCGAGCCGACCATCACCCCGGGCCAGCAGCACGCCATGGCACAGCTCGAGAAGCTGCTCGCCCTCGTCGAGGGCTGGGTCGACACGGTCGTCGCCGCGGCGGTCGGCGACCGGCTGCCCGGCGCCTCCGCGCTGCGCGAGACGCTGCGCCGCCGCCGCGCGACCGGCGGCCCCGCCGAGCAGACGTTCGCCACCCTGATCGGCCTCGAGCTCCGGCCGCGCCGGCTGCGCGCCGCCGCGGAACTCTGGGAGGCGGTCGGCGAGTCCCGCGGGATGGAGGGCCGGGACGCGCTCTGGGCGCACCCCGACCTGCTCCCGTCGCTGTCGGACCTCGACGACCCCAAGGCCTTCGTCGACCGGGACAAGCAGTTCGCCGAGTTGCTCGTCGGCTTCGACGAGGTCGACACGAGCGTGCTGGACGAGGGGCAGGACGCCGAGCCGGACACGAGCGAGTCCGACGCGAGCGAGCCCGACACGACCGAGTCCGACACCGATCGAGCCGGGCACGGTCGAGCCGGGCACCGTCGAGCCGGGCAGCGGCGAGGAGGGTCCGGGCGCGTCCGGCGACGAGACGGACCCCGGCCGGGGCCAGGCGCCGCGGCCCCCGCGGCCGGTCTGAGCCGCCGAGCCGCGAGCGGTCACACGGAGCTGGACGGGCTCCACAGGTTGATCCCGGAGTCCACCGCGTGCCGGCCGATCGTGGCCAGCTCGTCGTCCGCGAACCCCAGGTTCCGCACCGCGGCCAGGTTGTCCTCCAACTGGCGCACCGACGAGGCGCCGACCAGCGCCGACGACACCCGCTCGTCCCGGAGTACCCAGGACAGCGCGAGCTGCGCGAGAGTCTGCCCGCGGTCGCTCGCGATGTCGTTCAACGCGCGGACGTGGCCCAGCGCGTTCTCGGTGAGCAGATCGGTGCTCAGCGAGCCACCGCGGGACGCCCGGGACCCCTCCGGCACACCGTGGAGGTAGCGGTCCGTGAGCATGCCCTGGGCGAGCGGTGAGAACGCGATGCAGCCGACGCCGAGGCGGCCGAGGGTGTCCAGCAGGCCGTCCTCGACCCAGCGGTTCAGCATCGAGTAGGACGGCTGGTGGATCAGCAGCGGAGTCCCGAGGTCCGCGAGGATCGCCGCTGCGCGCTCCGTGCGCTCCGGCGAGTACGACGAGATGCCGGCGTAGAGCGCCCGCCCCGACGTCACCGCCGTGTGCAGCGCCCCCATGGTCTCCTCGAGCGGGGTGTCCGGGTCGGCACGGTGCGAGTAGAAGATGTCGACGTAGTCCAGGCCCATCCGGCCGAGCGACGCGTCGAGCGAAGCCAGCAGGTACTTCCGCGATCCCCGATCGCCGTACGGACCTGGCCACATGTCGTAGCCGGCCTTGGTGGAGATCACCAGTTGGTCGCGGTACTGCCGGAAGTCCTCGGCGAAGATGCGCCCGAAGTTGATCTCCGCTGAGCCGTACGGCGGCCCGTAGTTGTTCGCCAGATCGAAGTGCGTCACGCCGAGGTCGAATGCCCGGCGCAGGATCTCGCGCTGCCGGGCGAGCGGGTCGGTGTCCCCGAAGTTCTGCCACAGGCCGAGGGAGATCGCCGGGAGCAGCAGCCCCGAGCGGCCGACCCTGCGGTAGGGCATCGTGTCGTCGTACCGGTCTTCGGCCGCCAGGTAGCTCATGGTCACCATCCTGGCAACCGGCCCGCGGCGGCGCATGCGCGGGGCGACACCCCGGCGGGCGGTGCGCCACCTGCGTCGCCGCGCGAGCGGTGACCTGTACGGTTACCCGCGACTACCGGTCAGCGGAGCTCGATCGTGGGGCGCCGCCTCCTACGGCACGCGGGCCCTGGACGAAAGGACTTCCGATGGCCGAGACGTACAACGGCTACTGCGTCAAGTGCAAGGAGAAGCGCGATTTCGAGGGAGAGGTGACCGAGACCAACGGTCGCCGCATGGCCAAGGGCATCTGTCCGGTCTGTGGGACCAAGATGAACCGGATCCTCGGCAAGGCCTGACGCTTCTGCTCCATCGGTGTGGACCCGATGTGGACAGGTCCGCACCGCGCCGCCCGATTCGTGCACGCTGCTCGCGATGAGCACGCCGGTCGAGCTGTCCCGCGCCTATGCGTGGGTGCGGCCGCCGGTGCTGGTCGAGCGCGACCCGACCACCGTGCAGATCGGTGCGGAACCCGCGGACTCGCTCGTGCTGCGGCACGCGCCGCCGGGCGCCGTCTCCGTCCTCGAGCGACTCGACGGATCACGCCCGCTGGCCGAGCTGATCCCCGCCCCGGACGCGAATCCGGCTGCCTGGGCGGAGGTGGCGGCGGTGCTCGTCGAGGCAGGGCTGGTGTGCGCCGCCACGGAGGCGGGTGCCGGCCCCGTGGCTGCCGGGCTGCCGCCGGCCGAGGCCGGGCACCTGATCCAGCGGTTCGGCCGGAGCCTCGCCCGTCAGCTCGCGCTGGCCCGTCGCGATGCGCTCGTCGTCATCCACGACGGCGGCCGGGACGCCGAGCCGGCCGGCGGGGCCGCGCCGCGCGGCGCCGAGGTGTTGGCCGCCGCGATCGAGGACCTGCTCGCCTCATCCGGGATCGGCCACCTGCACCGGCCCGGCGCGTTCCGGGCCGCGCCCGCCGCCTCCCGCCGTGACCCCGCGACGGCGTCGGGAGTCGCGGCGACCGACCGCCCGGGCGAGCGCGGCGGCGGGACCGGCCACCTCCCCCGGCGCGATCGGCCCGCCGGGCACCAGCTCCCGGTCATCGCGGTGCTCACCGGCGCCGCCGCCGGCGACCTGGCCCTCGCGGCAACCCTCACCCTGGCCCGGGTGCCGCACCTCGCGGTGTCGGTCACCGACCGCCGCGCCGTCGTCGGACCGCTGGTCTTGCCGGGCCGGTCGAGCTGCCTGTGGTGCGTGCACCGGCACCGGGTCGACGCGGACGCGGCGTGGCCGGCCGTGGTGCTGGCGACCCGGCGGGCGGCGCCGCCGGCCTCGGCCGTCGTCCGATCACACGCGGCCACCCTGGCTGCGCACCAGGTGCTGACCTTCGTCGACGGGCTGGCGCCGCCCGCGGGCGTGGACGGCACGCTGGAGTGGAGTCCGGACGGCGTGGCGACCCGCCGCAGGACGTGGGCCCCCCACCCCGACTGCGCGTGCGGGGCGGGCGCGGGCGGCTGATCCGGCGTGCCCGCGCCGCGCTTTGTCACAATGGTCGGGTGCCCGACATCCCGCGCAGTGCTCTGAACCGGACAGCGAGGCTGGCCAGCCTCCCGCTGTCCGCGGCCGGGCGCGCGACGCTCGGATTCGGCCAGCGGCTCGTGGGGCGGGATCGGACCGAGGTCTCGTCCGCGATGCAGCGCCGCACGGCCGAGCAGCTCTTCGAGGTGCTCGGCACGCTCAAGGGCGGCGCGATGAAGTTCGGCCAGGCGCTGAGCATCTACGAGGCCGCGATTCCCGACGAGTACGCGGCGCCGTACCGCGAGGCCCTGACCAAGCTGCAGAGCGCGGCGCCGCCGATGCCGATCGCGACGGTGCATCGCATGCTCGCCGAGCAGTTCGGCACCGGGTGGCGCGGCCGGTTCCGCGACTTCGACGACACCGCCGCGGCCGCGGCGAGCATCGGGCAGGTGCACCGCGGGGTCTGGCGGGACGGGCGCGACGTCGCCATCAAGATCCAGTACCCCGGCGCGGAGGCCGCGCTCAAGGCGGACCTGGACCAGCTCGCGCGGGTGGCGCCGCTCATCGGCGTGGTCATCCCCGGCGTGCAGCTGCGGCCCCTGATGGCCGAGCTGCGCCAGCGCATCCTCGAAGAGGTGGACTACGCCGCCGAGGCGGACAACCAGCGGGCGTTCGCCGCCGGCTACGCCGGCGACCCCGATTTCCTGGTGCCGCGGGTCGTGGCGAGCGCCCCGCGGGTGATCGTGTCCGAGTGGGTGGAGGGCACCCCGGTGAGCCGGATCATCGCCTCGGGCAGCGCCGAGGAGCGCAACCGCGCCGGCACGTTGCTGACCGAGCTGCACTTCGCCGCGCCGAACCGGGTCGGCCTGCTGCACGCCGACCCGCACCCGGGGAACTACCAGATGACCGCCGACAACCGTCTCGCCGTCGTCGATTTCGGGTCGGTGGCGCGCCTGCCGGACGGCGCCCCGCCGATCATCGGCCGCGTCACCCGGCTCGCCCTCGACGGGCACGCGGCGGACGTGCTGGCCGCGCTCCGCGACGCCGGATTCGTGCCGGCCGACTACCAGCCCGAGCCCGAGCAGCTCATGGACTACCTGGTGCCGTTCGTGGAGCCGTTGCGGCACGAGACCTTTCACTTCACCCGGCGGTGGATGCAGGACCAGGCGGCGCGCATGTCGAACTTCTCCAGCTCCGAGTCCAAGATGGCGCGGCGGCTCAACCTGCCGCCGTCGTACCTGCTCATCCACCGGGTGACGTTCGGGTCGATCGGCGTGCTGTGCCAGCTGGACGCCACCGCGCCGTTCCGCGCGATCGTCGCGGAGAACCTCGCCGGGTTTCACGAGAGCTGATCCGCGACAGCGGGTCTCGCCGCACGCACCGCGTCACGACCACCATTCCGGGTCGAGCTTGGCCTCGATGGACCGCGCGTGCTGCCGCACGCAGGACGGGCAGACCCACCGCGGGCCGCGGCGCTCGTCCCGCTCGATCATCCAGGTCACGTCCGGCACCCCGGTGCGCCCGCAGATCGAGCACGACACCGGGGTGTCCGCGGCCGTCGACACGGCACCAGGCTACGGCGCAGGTGCCGGCTCGCGCCCTCCGCGGTCGACGACCCGGGACACGATCAGGCCCCCGCCGCGAACGGCGGGGGCCTGATGGGAACCGCGGGAGCGGTGTGTCGGTCGTTGCTGGGGCGGGACGGGCCACGTCCGTGGGCCACCGGGAAGGCGGCTACCGGGTGGTGTGGCGACGACCCCGGCGGCGGGCGCGCACCTGGCGCGCGGCCTCCGCGTCGCGCCGGATCTCACGTATCCGGTCGCGAGCCAGGTCTTCGATGATGAGGTACATGTGGTGTCTCCGATCGAGGGCCACGCCGGCGGTCCGGCGGGGCGGGCTGTGATGCTGGTCGTGGTGCCGCAGGATGCTCACCACAGTGGTTGAGCCATCGAGCTTCTCGGGATGCGCCGGACCCGGCCGGCGCAGCGTCGTCGTGGTCATGCCGCGATCTTCCTGGGCCGTCCGCGCGGGCGCTTCCGCGCGATGACGACGCCGTGGTCGAAGATCTCGCCGCCCCAGACGCCCCACGGCTCGCCGCGCTCCAGCGCACCGGCGAGGCAGGTGGCGCGGATCGGGCAGTCCACGCAGAGCACCTTGGCCTTCTCCAGGTCGTCGGGCCGTTCCGCGAAGAACAGGTCCGGGTCCCCGGTGTGGCAGGGCAACTCGGCGGTGGGGACGTCGGCGGAGTCGGTGAGGAGTGCGGCCGAGCGTTCCAAGAGGTGCATCACGGGTGTCTCACCTCCGTGAGGGATGTCGGTGGTTTGCCGAACCTTTCGGGCCCGGCTCTGAGCTGGGAGCCTGGGTGTGGTCCGGGAGA
This sequence comes from uncultured Actinomycetota bacterium, assembly GCA_963844455.1. Lineage (GTDB taxonomy): Bacteria > Actinomycetota > Actinomycetes > Mycobacteriales > Nakamurellaceae > Nakamurella. The sequence goes on along the minus strand of CAWJOH010000013.1, from coordinate 310,520 downwards.
TACACCGAGTCCGCGGGCATCCGGGTGGATCCGCGGGGAGGTGAGAAGCGCAGCGCCTAGAAGCGCGACTCCACTCCGGACCAACGGGTGGTCGGGAAGCCTGAAACGGCGTCCCAGACCCGGCGGCGATCCGCCTGGCTGAGGGCCATCAGGGTCGTCCCCGTGACTGTGGGGACGATGCCGACCGTGACGATGATCTTCACCATGTAGCCGGCACCTCCTCTCGCACAGTCCCGTCCGTCCGGATGGGCTTCGAAGCGGCCGTGTCGACCGCTCGGATTCCTGGTCTCGATCCACCGGTCATCCATCGGCCAGCGGGTCGCGGTTGAGATTAGGCGCGGCCGCAGCGACGACGCAACACAATTACGCGAAAACGGCGAAAAAGTTCTGCGAGGACGGCCGGGGCGCGGCGCATCGTCCCGCGCCGGGCGGCCCGCGCCGCTCAACGCGTGCCGGTGACGATCTTCAGCACGTCCTGGCCGAAGCTGTCCAGCTTCGCCCGGCCGATGCCCGGGATGGCCAGCAGCGCCGCATCGTCCGTGGGCCGGCGCTCGGCGATGGCGAGCAGGGTGGCATCGGAGAACACGACGTACGCGGGCACCGACGCCTCCGACGACCTGTTCTTGCGCCAGGCCCGCAGCGCGTCCACCAGCGCCGGATCGGCGGTGGTCGGGCAACGCTCGCAGCGGCCGATCTTGATCGCGGCCGGCGTGGTGAGCCGGCTGCCGCAGATCCGGCAGCGCCCGGTGGCGCCGCCGCGGGTGGGCGTCGCGGAGTCGGGCGCGATCCCCGTGAGGAACCGGCTGCGCCGCCGGGTGCGCCGGCCGCCGGCGGTGCGGGACAGCGCCCAGGACACCGCGAGCCGGGTGCGGGCCCTGGTCACCCCGACGTAGAACAGCCGGCGTTCCTCCTCGACCTGCTCCGGCGTCTCGGCGTGCTGGATCGGCAGCGTGCCGTCGGTCAGGCCGACGAGGAAGACCGCGTCCCATTCCAGGCCCTTGGCGGCGTGCAGCGAGGCGAGGGTCACCCCCTCCAGCGTCGGCGCGTGCTGCGCCTCGGCGCGCTGGTCCAGTTCGGCGACCAGCGCGGCCATGTCCGCCGCGGCGTCGGCGTCCGCGAGCTCCTCGGCGATCGCGACGACGCCCATCAGCGAGTCCCACCGATCGCGCAGCGCGCCGGTGGGCGGCGCCTCGTCGGTGAGCCCCACGGTCGCCAGCACCGCGCGGACGGCCGGCACCAGCGCCCCGCCCTCCCCCGACCCGCCCGCGCCCGACCCGGTCTTGCCCGGCCGACCGGCCCGATCGCCGGGCTCACCGGTCCGGTCGGCGGCCTCGCCGGTCCGGTCGGCGGCCGCGGCGTTGGCAGCCGCGCGCAACGCGACGATCGCCTGCCGAACCTCGGACCTGGCGAAGAACCGCTCGCCGCCGCGCACCACGTACGGCACGCCCGCGCCGTCGAGCGCCTCGAGGTAGACCTCGGACTGCGCGTTGATCCGGTACAGGATCGCGATGCCGGACGCCGGCAGCCCGCCCTCGATCAGGGCCGCGGCCTGCTGGGAGACGGCGCGTGCCTCGGCGGGCTCGTCCGGGTGCTCGGTGAAGGTGGCCGCGGGCCCGTCGGGCAGCGCGGCGGTCAGCCGCAGGCGGTGCCGCGCCGACGATCCGCCGCCCGCGCCCGCGATCACCCGGTTGGCGACGGTGACCACCTGGGGCGTCGAGCGGTAGTCGCGCTCCAGCCGGACGACGGTCGCCTCCGGGAAGCGCCGGTCGAAGCCGAGCAGATATCCCGGGGAGGCGCCGGCGAAGGAGTAGATCGTCTGATTGGCGTCGCCCACCACGGTGAGCTGGTCGCGGTCGCCCAGCCAGGCGTCGAGCGTGCGCTGCTGCAGCGGGGTGACGTCCTGGTACTCGTCCACCACGAAACACCGGTAACGCGAGCGGAACTCGCGGGCGACCGCCTCGTCGTCCTCCAGGATCGCGCAGGTGTGCAGCAGCAGGTCGTCGAAGTCCAGCTGCTCCGCCTGCTGCTTGAGCGACTCATAGCCGGCGTAGACGTCGACCACCTTCTCGGCCGCGACGGGCGTGTCCCGCCGGTGCTTGGCCACGGCCGCCAGGTAGGTCTCGGGGGACGCGAGAGTGGCCTTGGCCCACTCGATCTCGCTGGCCAGGTCGCGCAGGGTGGCGGCGTCGGTGCCGGCGTTGGCGCGCCGGGCGGCGACCGCGACGATGCGCATCTTCTGCTCGAGCACCGGCCACGGCGCGCCGCCGATCGAGCGCGGCCAGAAGTACCGGAGCTGCTTGAGCGCCGCGGCGTGGAACGTGCGGGCCTGCACGCCGGCGACCCCGAGGGCGCGCAGCCGCACGCGCATCTCGCCGGCCGCCCTGGTGGTGAAGGTGACCGCGAGCACCTCCGACACGGGGTGCGCCCCCGATCCGATCAGGTGCGCGATGCGGTGGGTGATCGTGCGGGTCTTGCCGGTCCCGGCGCCGGCCAGCACGCACACCGGCCCGGACGGGGCGAGGACGGCCGCGCGCTGCCCGTCGTCCAGGCCGCTGAGCAGGTCAGGGCGCACCGTTCCGCCTCACCCGGGCATCCTCGCACAGGTGTACGACGACCGGCGGCGGGTGTGCACGACCGGCGGCTCCCGTCACCGACCCGCCCAGCCGGCGATCATCCGGTGTGCGATGGACACCGGCGGCGGCAGTCCGATGCCGCCCGGCGGGGTGGACTCCCAGCCGCCGGCGCCGGCGTCGAGCAGGCCGCGCACGGCGTCCCGGTCGATCCAGATCGCCTCCTCGATCTCACCGTCCCGCGGGAACAACGGGGCGCCGGCGTCCGTCCGCGCCGCGAAGCCGAGCATCAGCGACCGCGGGAACGGCCACGGCTGCGAGCCGAGGTAGGCGACGTCGCGCACCCGCACCCCGATCTCCTCGCCGATCTCGCGGACCACCGTCGCCTCGAGCGACTCCCCCGCCTCGACGAACCCGGCCAGCACCGACATCCGGCCCGGCGGCCAGATCGGCTGCCTGGCCAGCACCATGCGAGTCGGCCCCGTCGTGCACGAGCACGATCACCGCGGGGTCGGTGCGCGGGAAGTCCTCGTGGCCGTCCGGGCAGACCCGCGCCCATCCGGCCGTCGCGGCGTGCGACGCCTGGCCGCACCGCCCGCAGAACCGGGAGACCGCGTGCCAGCCCAGCACCGCGGTGGCCGTGGTCAGCAGACCGGCGTCGGAATCGCCGAGGAGCGCGCCGATCTCGCGCAGCGTCCGGCCGGAGGGCACCGAGCCGGGCACGACCCAGACGTCCACGCCGTCCACCGCGCCGAGCAGCACGGCATCCGGTGGCGGCGCGGCCGCGACGTCGACGGCGGGCACGGTGTGCAGCCGGGGCCCGTCCGGCTCCAGCTCCACCCGGCCGGCCGGATCCATCACCATCAGCCGGGCGGTCGGCCAGGTCCGGACGATCCGGGCGGCATCGCGCAGGTCCTCGGACCGGTCGGCCGTGCCCCGGGACAGCGCAGGCGGGGCGATCCGGAATGCGGCATCGGGCGGCACCGGCCCCCCGGCGTCCGGATCGGCGGACGCGGTGCGTTCGGTGCTCACTCGAACCGCACGTCGCCGAGCGCGCGGAGCGACGGCTCCAGCGTCTCGAGGTCGCCCACCACCACGCCCGTGAAGGCGGCCGGGGCGAGCGTCACGGCGGCCGCGGCACCGACCTCCTCCGCGGTGACCGCGGCGAGCCGCACGGGGTGCTCGCGCAGCCAGGTGTGGTCCAGGCCGGCGCCGGCCAGCATGGACAGCGTGGACGCCAGGCCGGACTGGGTGGCCAGCGAGGTGGCGAGCGTGCCGAGGGCGTAGTTCCGCGCCGCGTCGACCTCCTCCTGCGTCGGCGGGATCAGGCTGATCCGACCCAGCTCGTACCGCGCCTCCAGCAGGGCCGGCGCCGTCGACGGCGATGTCGTGTCGAAGGCGATGGTGACCGCCGCGCGCTCCGGCCAGAACTCCAGGGTGGACCGGGCGCTGTACGTGTAGCCCTTGTCCTCGCGGATGTTCTCCACGAGCCGGGACGAGAAGTAGCCGCCGTACACCAGGTTCGCGATCTGCACGGCGGGGTACCCGGGATCGCTGCGCGGCACGGCGGCGCCGGACATCCGGATCTGCGACTGCACGGCGGCCGGCCGGTGCCGGGCCAGCAGGTCGTCGCCGACGACGGGCGGTGGCGGCGCGAGCACCCGGGCGGCGTCGTCGCCGGTCGGGGCCCAGCCGCGCAGGGCGGCTGCCGCCGCGTCCAGCGCGCGCGCGGGCGACAGGTCGCCGACCAGGACGAGGGTGGACCCGGCGGGCAGCACCGCCCTGGCGTGCAGGCCGCGCACGGCGGCCGGTCCCACGCCGGCGACCAGCGCCGGATCGGGCATGTCCCAGGCGGCCGGGTGATCGCCGAAGCGGCGCAGCTGCAGGTACTGGTGGGCGACGGCGGACGGCTGGGTCGCCGCGATGGCCAGGTGCTCGACGAGCCTGTCGCGCTCGCCGCGCACGTCGGCCGTGCGGTACGCCGGATCGGTGAGGGTGTCGGCCAGCACCTCCAGGAGCACGGTCAGCCCGGATGCCAGCACCGACCCGGTGATCACCAGCCGCTGCGGGTCGACGCTCGCGTCGAGATGACCGCCGACCATGGCGAGCTCGGCGTCGACCCGCTCCCGACTGCGGCTGCCGGTGCCGAGCAGCACGGTCGCGGCGAGCATCTCGGCGCGGGCGGCGTGCTGCCGGGTGGATCCGCCGAAGGGCACGCGGAGCCTGACCTCGACGAGCGGGGTGCGCGGCTTGCGGACCGCGACCACCCGCAGCCCGCTGTCCAGGTCGCGGGTGACGACGGTGGGCGGCCGGGTACGGACGGACCGGAACAGCTCGGGGACCGGCCGCGGACCGCGCGCGGTGCGGCCGATCTCCTCGGCGGTGCGCCGCCCACCGACACCGGAACCTCGACCGCGGCCCCGGGTGCCCCGGCCGGTCCGCGCGGATGGCCTGCCCGGCCCGCTCATCGCTGCGCCGCCGGCACGAACCGCAGCACGGCACACCGTTCGGGATCGAGAGAGGCCGCCGCGGCGGCGATGTCATCGGTCGTCAGCTGGGTGAGCAGGTCCGGCAGCTCGCTGAGCAGCTCCGCCCGGCCGTGCAGCAGCTCGAGCGCGCCGAGCGACCGGGTGCGGGCCGCGATGCCGTCGTTCTCCCGATACAGCGAGGCCGCGAAGCGGGCCAGCGCTCTCGTCCGCTCCTCCGGGGTCGGCCCGTGCGCCGCGAGGTCCGCGATCTGCGCGGCGCTCGCGTCGATCACCGCCTGCGCCGGCACGCCCGGCGAGTGGATGGCGCCGAGGACGAAGACGTCCGGGTCGCGGGCGTCCAGCGGGCCACCCAGCAGCCCGGGGCCGCACCAGATGTCGGTCGCCAGGCCGGCATTCGCCACCACCGCCGACTGCAGGCGGGACGATTCGCCGTCGGTCAGCATGCCCGCCAGCGCGACGAAGGCCAGGTACTGCGGCAGCGCGTCGACCGGGTCGGGCAGCCGCCACCCGACGGCGACGGCCGGTGCCGGCGCGTGCGGGTCGGGGTGCTCGGCCTCCAGCACGCGGGTCGGCCACGGCTCGTCGAAGGACGGCCGGCGGGGTGCCGGGCCACCCCCGATGTCACCGAAGTGCCGGCCGGCGAGCTCCACGGCCAGGTCCTCGTTCACATCGCCGCACACGGTCAGCACCGCGTTCGCCGGCGTGTAGTAGGTCTGGAAGAAGTCGGCGCAGTCCTCGACCGTCGCCGACTGCAGGTCCACGAAGTCGCCGTACCCGTTGTGCGCGTTGGCGAACGAGGAGAACAGCACCGCCGGCAGGTACACCCAGGGGAACCCGCCGTACGGCCGGTTCAGCACGTTCAGCCGGATCTCCTCGCTGACCACGTCGACCTGGTTGGCCAGGTTCTCGGCGGTGATCTTGGGCGCCCGCATCCGGTCGGCCTCGAGGAAGAGCGCGCGCTCGACCGCGGCGGCCGGCATCACCTCGAAGTAGTCGGTGTAGTCGGTGTGCGTGGATCCGTTGAACGCCCCGCCCGACGACTGCACCAGCCGGAAGTGCTCGAGCTTGGGCAGCGATTCGCTGCCCTGGAACATCAGGTGCTCGAACAGGTGCGCAAACCCGGTGCGGCCCTGCGGCTCCGATCGGAATCCGACGTCGTAGTGCACCGCGACGCCGACCACGCCGGCGCCGGGATCGGGCGCGACGAGCACACGCAACCCGTTGTCCAGGGTGTGCCGGCTGACGGGGTAGTCGGCTCGCGGGATCCGGAAGGCGCGCGACCGGGCGCGCGCGGGCAGGGTGCTGGTGGGAGACACGACTGCCACAGTAAACGGCCGCGGATCCCGGGCCCGGACGCCGGACCCGGAACGCTCAGGAGCCCGAGATGGAGGCGCCGCGGTGAGTGAACAGCTCGTCCTGCAGCCCGGCCGCGAGCCGGTTGCGGAAGAGCCGGTCGGCAGCCGTGGCGATGGTGCCGGGCGCCGGGCCGTCCGCCCGCTCGTCGGTGGCCACGTCCTCGTGCGCGCGCCGACCGGTCGAGCGGTGGGCGATCGCGACGTCCACGGCCGGCTCGGCGACGGGGTCCATCGCCCTGTGGTGCGGGTTCACCGCATGCGGCGGCGACATCGGCGACCGCCGCGACCGGCGGGCGTCGATCAGCAGCGCGATGCCCGCGATCGCCACCAGTGCGCCCGCGACGACGCCCGCCAGCGGGGTGAGCACCCCCGAGGTCGCCGCGTCCGCCGCGGTCTCGCTCGCCGCATCGGTTGCGGACTCCGCGCCGGCCGACGTCGCCGGCGCCCACAGCCAGGCAGCGACCGCGAACCCCGTCACGATCACCGCGCAGCCACCGATCGCCACCACCGGACCCCACCGTCGACGTGCAGCCCCTCCGTGCCTCCCCATATCGGGATCATCGCACGCGGCCACCAGCGCATTTCCGGTTGGCCGGATTCGACACCCTTTCGTTGCATTCACGTCGCCGTTCGTGGCCGGCGGCGACCGGGTGGCGGCACCGGCGGGCGGGTGTCAGTCGTCGAAGCCGAGCTTGCGCAGCTGCTTCGCGTCGCGTTGCCAATCCTTGGCCACCGCCACGTGCAGGTCGAGGTACACCCGGGTGCCGAGCAGCCGCTCGATCTGCACGCGGGCCCGCCCGCCGACGGCGGCCAACCGGGAGCCCTTGTGGCCGATGATGATTCCCTTCTGCGACGGGCGCTCGACGTAGAGCGTGGCGTAGATGTCGGTCAGGGGACGCGCGGCGCGGGCGCCGTCGTCCGCGGTCCGTTCCGCCATCTCCGTGACCACCACGGCGATCGAGTGCGGCAGCTCGTCCCGCACGCCGTCGAGCGCGGCCTCCCTGACCAGCTCGGCGATGCTCGCCTCGACCGGCTCGTCGGTCAGTTCGCCGTCCGGGTAGAGCCGCGGGCCGATCGGCAGGGCCTGCACGAGCAGGTCGGCGAGCAGCCCGACCTGCTCGTCCCGGACCGCGGAAACCGGCACCACGTGGGCGAAGTCGCGCCAGCTCGCTCAATGCCTGCAGCCGCTCGGGCAGCTGGGCGCGAGCGATCGTGTCGATCTTGGTCAGGATGCCGATGACCGGGGTGCCGGGCGCCTGGCCCGCCAGCTCGCCGGCGATGCGGCGATCGCCGGGACCGATCCGCTCGTCGGCCGGGACGCAGAACCCGATCACGTCGACGTCGGCGAAGACGGACCGCACCAGATCGTCGAGTCGCTCGCCGAGGAGCGTGCGCGGTCGATGCAGCCCCGGGGTGTCCACGACGACGAGCTGCGCGTCCGGGCGGGTGACGATCCCGCGGATGGCCCGCCGGGTGGTCTGTGGCTTGTCGGAGACGATCGCGATCTTCTCCCCGACCAGCGCGTTCAGCAGCGTCGACTTGCCCGCGTTGGGCCGCCCGACGAAGCAGGCGAAGCCGCTCCGGTGCGCGTCCGATGGCGCGTCCGGGGGCCCGCTCACCCGGCGATCCGGTCGCGCACGGTGCCGTCGGCGCCGGCCAGCAGGATCAGCCCGGCGCCGAGGTCGCGCGCCGCGGCCAGCGACGCCGGATCCGCCTCCGCCGCGGCCGTCACGACGACCGCGGCCTCGAGCGCGCCGGCGCCGCTGGACACCGCCGCGGCGACGGCGGCCTGCAGCGCGCTGAGCCGCAGGGACGGCAACCGCACGTCGGCCGCCGCATACGTGCGGCCGTCGTCGTCCCGCACCGCCGCTCCCTCGGCCGCACCGGCGCGGCCCATGGCCCCGCGGGCGAGGGTGATCAGCTTCGCGTCCTCCGGGTCGATCGTGCCGGGAACCGCCGGCCCGTTCATCGGGCGTGGTCCCGCTCCGGCTCCAGGGTGCCGGCCGGCTCGACGGTGCCGTCCCGCCGGCCGTTGGTGGCGCGCAGCTCCGCGGCCCGCGCCACGGCCACATCGTCGCGACCGGAACCGTTCTCGCCGCCGTCGATGCGCCGCACCAGCAGCGTCTGGACCCGGGGCCGGCCGCGCCGGTCCTCCCCGTACTCGCCGAGCAGCAGCAGCCCGCTGACGGTCGCCTCCGACCCGGGCAGCGGGACCCTGCCCAGCAGCTGCGCCAGCAGCCCGCCGACGGTCTCCACGTCCTCGCTCGGCAGCTCGACGTCGAAGACCTCGCCGAGGTCCTCGACGGGCAACCGGGCGGACACCCGCACTGACCCGTCGTCCAGCGGTTCGATGGGCGCCGGGGTGTCGGCGTCGTACTCGTCGGTGATCTCGCCGACGATCTCCTCGAGCAGGTCCTCGATGGTGACGATGCCGGCCGTGCCGCCGTACTCGTCCACCACGATCGCGAAGTGGTTGCGGTCGCGCTGCATCTCGCGGAGCAGCGCGTCGATGTTCTTCGACTCCGGGACGAAGACGGGCGCCCGCATCACCTCGCTCAGCATCGGGCCGCGTTCGCCGGGAGCGAGCGAGAGCGCCCGCGAGATCAGGTCCTTGACGTACGCCACGCCCAGCACGTCGTCGATGTCGTCGCCGATCACCGGTATCCGGGAGAGCCCGGAGCGGTCGGCCAGGTGCAGCGCCTGGCGAAGCGTCTTGACCTCCTCGATCCACACCATCTCGGTGCGCGGCACCATCACCTCGCGCACGATGGTGTCGCCCAGATCGAAGACGCTCTGCAGCATCTCCCGCTCGGTCTCCTCCACGACGCCGCTGCTGCCGGCGATGTCGACCAGCTCCCGCAGCTCGATGTCCGAGGAGAACGGGCCCTCGCGGAAGCCACGGCCGGGAGTGATCGCGTTGCCCAGCAGGATGAGCAGCGAGGCGATCGGCGAGAGCACCTTCGCCAGCGCCCGTGTCGGCCCGGCTGCCACGAGACCCACGGCGTACGGATGTTGTCGGCCGAGGGTGCGCGGCAGCACGCCGATCGCCACGTAGCAGACCACCAACATGACCGCGACCACCACGGCGCCGACCCACGCCTTGAAGCCCCAGGTGCTGAGCGCGACGGCGGTCACCGTCATGGTCGCGGTGAGTTCGGCGCCGACCCGCAGCAGGAGCAGCAGATTCGTGTACCGGGGGCGGTCCTCGATGATGGTCAGCAGCGGCGCGGCCCCGCGGCGGCCGTCGCGGGCCAGCTCCTCCACCCGGGCCGGCGAGACCATGGTGATCGCCGCGTCCGCCGCCGCGAACAGGCCGGCGATCGGCACCAGCAGGGCCGCGACGAACAGCAGCAGGACGTCGAGGGTGTCCATGGCGCGGGTCAGCCCCGCCCGCTCGATTCGGGTGCCGCCGCCGGGGCCGGATCGGGCGCCAGGCCGACCGTGTCCAGCACGGCCGAGTCGGCGGCGGCCAGCCGCGCGCGGCGCAGCCCCGCGGCCCGGTCCTCGCGCCAGGTGTCGAGCAGCTCGTTCTGCAGCCGGAACATCTCCCGCTCCTCGGCGGGCTCGGCGTGGTCGTAGCCGAGCAGGTGCAGCACGCCGTGCACGGTCAGCAGGTGCAACTCGTCGTCCGTCGAGTGTCCGGCGCTGGCGGCCTGCTCGGCGGCGACCGCCGGGCAGAGCACGACGTCACCGAGCAGCGCGGGACCGGGACCCGCCTCGTCCGGCCGGCGCGCGGTCTCCAGCTCGTCCATCGGGAAGCTCATCACGTCGGTGGGACCGGGCTCGTCCATCCACTTGACGTGCAGTTCGGTCATCGCCGGGACGTCCACCAGCAGCACGGACAGCTCGGCCAGGCCGTTGATGCCGAGCCGGTCGAGCACGTAGCGGGCAACGGACACCACCGCGAACTCGTCGACGCGGACGCCGGACTCGTTCGCGACCTCGACGGTCATCGCCCGGCGTCCCGATGCGGCCGGACCCCGGGGCCCCGGCCGAGCCGGCGCTGCTGCCGCTCCGGCGCCGGCTGACCGTTGTCGGCGTCCCAGCGGGCGTAGGCGTCCACGATGTGGCCGACGAGCCGGTGCCGCACCACGTCGGCCGAGGTCAAGATCTGGAACTCGACATCGTCGACGTCCGAGAGGATCTCGCGAACGACCTGCAGCCCGGACCGCTGGCCGCCGGGCAGGTCGACCTGGGTGACGTCGCCGGTCACCACGATCTTCGAGCCGAAGCCCAGCCGGGTCAGGAACATCTTCATCTGCTCGGGCGTGGTGTTCTGCGCCTCGTCCAGGATGATGAACGCGTCGTTCAGCGTGCGGCCCCGCATGTAGGCCAGCGGCGCGACCTCGATGGTGCCGGCCGCCATCAGCCGCGGGATCGACTCCGGATCGAGCATGTCGTGCAGGGCGTCGTAGAGCGGCCGCAGGTAGGGGTCGATCTTGTCCGAGAGGGTGCCCGGCAGGAACCCGAGCCGCTCCCCCGCCTCGACCGCCGGCCGGGTGAGGATGATCCGGTTGACCTGCTTGGACTGCAACGACTGCACGGCCTTCGCCATGGCCAGGTAGGTCTTGCCGGTGCCCGCCGGCCCGATGCCGAACACGATGGTGTGCTGGTCGATGGCGTCGACGTAGCGCTTCTGGTTCACCGTCTTGGGCCGGATGGTGCGCCCGCGGCGGGAGACGATGTTCAGGCCCAGCACCTGCGACGGCGCGTCCACCGAGCCCGCCGGATCGGCGAGCATGCCGATGGTGCGGCGGACGGCGTCGGGAGTGATCACCGACCCGGACTCCTGCAGCGCCAGCAACTCCTGGATGGTCCGCTCGGCGAACGCGACGTCGGCCGCGGATCCGCGGAGCGTCACGCGGTTGCCCCTGACGTGGATGTCGGCAGCCAGGTTGTCCTCGAGCAGCCGCAGCAGCGAGTCGCGCGATCCGAGCAGCCCGACCATGGCGCGCTCGTCGGCGACGACCATCATGGATTCGGATGTCCGGGCGGCGTTCACCGACGTTGCCGATGACGGGGAGGCGTCGCTGCGACCCATCGAGGTCGGCGGATTCGCCGGCAGGTTCCGGCCCATCTCCTGGGCGGCCGATGACGATTTCGGCACCTGGTGTTTTGCCTGCTTTCCTGGTCGGTCCTGCCGTGGTCGATGTCGTGACGTCGTGCCTGGTCGCCGCCCGTGTCGGTGCCGGTGAGGCGCAGCGCACGCGGATGACTACTGATCGGATTCTACCGGCCGCGTCGCGGCGACCCGACGGGAATTGTCCGGGCGACCCGGCCGTCGCCGGCACACACCGGAATCGGGTCACGAGGGGCGGCGCGTCGGCGGACGTGCACTGCCGCGGACGGGACCCGGTGTGGCGTCAGCCGGGCGGCCACGTCATCCGGCGGCCGCCCAGCAGGTGGACGTGCGTGTGGAACACGCTCTGCCCGGACCCGGCGCCGGTGTTGGTCACCAGCCGGTACCCGGACTCCGCGATCCCCTCCGCCTCGGCCAGCCGGCGCGCGGTCAGCACCAGCGCCGCCAGCCCGGCCGCGTCCAGCGCGGCAACCTCGGCGGCGTTCTCGGAGTGGGTCGTCGGGATGATCAGGATGTGCGTGGGCGCCTGCGGGTCGATGTCGCGGAACGCGACCGTCCGGTCGTCGCGGTGCACCACGTCCGCGGGGATCTCGCCCCGCACGACCTTGCAGAACAGGCAGTCCTCGACGGTGTCCGGCATGCGGACCAACCTAGCGACGCGGGCCGAACGCCCGCCCGGCGACGACCGACGGGCGGTGTGCCGGTCCGGCTGGAGACGCCGGCGGCCGGGACCCGCGCGAGGTGCGCCGGTCCCGGCCGCTGGCGGGATAGGACTCTGCTGCCGAGCGCGACGGCCGTCGGCCGTCGGCGGACGCCGGGCGACTACTTCGCGTCGGCGGACACCAGGCGCTCGATCAGCTCGTCCACGGTGCCGGTCTTCGGCAGCGAGCGGTCGGCGAGCAGATCGGCGAGCTCGGCCTTGGTCTTGCCCTCGTACTGCTCGCGGGCCTCCTCGCGGGCCTGCTTGGCGGCCTCGCGCTCCGCCTTGCGGGCCTGCCGGGCCTGCTCCTTCTCGGCCTCCTCGACGACCTCGGCCTGGTGCTGCACCAGCTGCTCCGCCTGCTTCGCCTGTCCGGCGGCCAGGTCGGCGAACTGATCGGTGCCGGAGACGACGGCGTGGCCGGCCTCTTCCACCTGGTGGCGGACCGAGTCGGACACGGTGCTGACCAGCTCGGCCCAGCTGGTGAGCAGGTCGCGCTGCACGTCGACGTACTGCTGCACGAACTCGAGGTACCGCGAGACGGGCTCGCGCAGGTCGATCGTGGGGAGTGCGGTCAGGCTGCCCAGCTCGTCGGTGAACGTGCGCGCTCCGCGCTTCCACGCCTCGACGGACTTCTCGGTGGCCTCGCGGGTCTGGGTGGCAACCGCGGTGTAGGACTCGATGCTCATGGGTTCTCCTTCTCGACGCGCCCTGCGTCGTATCGGATCGGCGTCGGCTGCGTGCGTCCGGCGATGCGTCGTCGGACCTCGCCCGTGCGGGCGGCCGCCGGCCGGCGGTCGTGGCGGCGTCTCCGCCACTGTTAGCTAGATTAGCAACTCCTTTGGCTATCTGCTAACGATGTGAAGGTCAGCACGATTCTGTTTGACCGGCCGGGATACGGGCAGATGCGCCGGTCACACCATCCGCAGCACCTGGTCGCGGCAGACCTCCCACGCCGGATCGGCCGGGTCGATGAGCTCGAAGTGCCCCACGCCGGGCAGCACGACGAGTCGGACCGGGTCACCGGCCGCCGTGGCGGCCGCCGCGTAGCGCTCGGACTGCGACAGCGGCACCGTGTCGTCGGCGTCGCCGTGCACGCACACCACGCGGGCGCCGTCGCCGACGTGGGACAGCGGCGACGCATGGTGGTACCGCTGCGGCAGGGACCGCGCCTCGCCCTCCATCAGTGCCACCACCGCGCCGTCCCCGAGTCGCTCGTGGCAGGCCGCGACCAGGTCCAGCAGCCCGGCCTGGGCGACCACACCGGTCACCGGCACGTGCGACTCGCCCGGTCCGACCGACCCGGCCGTGCCCGCCCGCAGCGAGCGCCGGTGGGCGAGCCAGGCGGCGAGGTGCCCGCCCGCCGAGTGCCCGACCGCCGCGATCCCGGTCAGCTTCATCCGCCCCTCGGCGAGCTGCTGGCCCGGTCCGGCCAGCGAGTCGACCGCGCGCGCCACGTCCGCGAGGGTGGTCGGCCAGCCGCCGCCCGCGCCGACCCGGCGGTACTCGATCACGGCCGCGCCGACGCCGAACCGCGTGAGGTCCTCGCCGAGCGGCTCGGCCAACTCGGCGCCGTACTGGGCGCGCCAGTACCCGCCGTGGATGACCACCACCATCGGCAGGTGCGAGCCCGACGGCAGGTGCAGCTGCACCGTCTGGCTCGGATGGGGCCCGTAGCTGTAGCGGTGCTTGTCGATCCTCACGCGCGGGCCGGGGTGGCGGTGATCCGCACGGTGGTCCGCACGGCGGCGGTCGTCACGGCGGCGGTCTCCGGTGGCGGCCTCACGGCGGCGGTCCTCACGGCGGCGGTCCTCACGGCGCTGATCCTGGCGGTCCGGCCCCCCGTAGGTCGAATCCTTCCCCGGCCGCGCCGCCCGCCTGAGCGGCGACGCCCGGGTGCGCCGACCACCGGCCGGTCAGCACGCCCAGGGCGCCGAGCGCGACGGCACCGGCGGTCGAGGTGCGCAGTACCTGCGGCCCGAGCCGCACCGTGCGCGCCCCCGCGCCGCGGAAGACCGCCAGCTCCTGCTCGGTGATGCCGCCCTCCGGTCCGACCACCAGGATCAGCTCGCCGGCTGCCGGCAGCGGGGCGCCGGCGAGGCCGTCGGTGGCCGACTCGTGCAGCACGAGCGCGGCGCGCGCGGCACCGACCAGCGCGGCGACCTCGGGCGTGCCCGCGAGCGTCCGCACGCGCGGGATCCACGGTCGCCGGGACTGCTTTGCGGCCTGCACGGCGGTGGCCTGCCAGCGGGCGGCGGCCTTGCCGGCCCGCTCGCCCGCCCAGCGGGTCACGCACCGCTCGGCGGCCCACGGCACGATCGCATCCACGCCGGCCTCCGTTGCCAGCTCAACCGCCAGCTCGCCGCGCTCGCCCTTCGGCAGCGCCTGCACGAGCGTGACCCCGACCGCGGGCGCGGGCACGACGACGGCGGGCGCCACGTCCAACTCGACCTCGCCCCGCCCGACGGCGAGTACCGAGGCCGGCGCGATCCGGCCGGCCCCGTCGGTCAGCACCAGGGACTCGCCCGGCCGCAGCCGGCGCACGGTCGCCGCGTGCCGCCCCTCTGCGCCCCGCAGGACGAAGGGGCCCGGCGGTGGCAGCGGGTCGACGACGAAGAACGGGGCCCCGACGGTGTCCCTGGCCGTCACCGACCGGCGAAGGAGTCGCGGATCCGGGAGAAGAAGCCGCCGTGACCGCGAGCGGCGAGCTCGGGCTGCTCCTCACCGCGCAGCGTCGCCAGCTCGCGCAGCAGCTCCGCCTGCCGGCCGTCGACCTTGGTGGGGGTGACCACCTCGATGTGCACGTGCAGGTTGCCGATGCCGGTGCCCCGCAGCCGGGGCATCCCCTGCCCGCGCAGGGTCGTGACCATGCCGGACTGGGTGCCGGGGTTGATGTCGAGATCCTCGACGCCGTGCAGGGTCTGCAGGCCCATCGAGGTGCCGAGGGCGGCTGCGGTCATCGGCACGTGGACGGTGCAGTGCAGGTCGATGCCGTCGCGGGTGAAGCGTTCGTGGGGCACCTCGCGCACCTCGACGTACAGGTCGCCGGGCGCGCCGCCGCCCGGACCGACCTCACCCTGACCGGCCAGCCGCACCCGGATGCCGTCGCCGACGCCGGCGGGGATGTTCGCCCGCACCGTGCGACGGGCCCGCACGCGGCCCTCGCCGTTGCACTGCCGGCACGGATCGGGGATGACCTCGCCGAAGCCGCGGCAGACCGGACACGGCCTGGACGTGACGACCTGTCCGAGCAGCGAGCGCTGCATCTGCTGGATCTCGCCGGCACCGCGGCAGGTGTCGCAGGTCGCCGGCCGGGTGCCGGGCGCGCACCCCGAGCCCTGGCACACCGAGCAGAGCGTGGCAGTGTCCACGGTGAGGTCCTTGGCGACGCCGGTGGCGCACTCCTCGAGCGACAGCTCGACCGGGATCAGCGCGTCCTCGCCCTGCCGGACCCGGGACCGCGGTCCCCGCTGCCTGGCGGCACCGCCGCCGAAGAAGGCGTCCATGATGTCGCCGAGCCCCATGCCACCGAACGGGTCGCCGCCCATGCCACCCGCGCCCGGCCCGCCGCCGCCCGGCGACAGCGGATCGCCGCCCAGGTCGACGATCTGGCGCTTCGCCGGGTCGGTGAGCACCTCGTACGCCGCGGTGACCTCCTTGAACCGCTGCTGTGCGGCCGGGTCCGGGTTCACGTCGGGGTGCAGCTCGCGCGCGAGCCTGCGGTACGCCCGCTTGATCTCGTCCGCGGACGCGCCCTTCGGCACGCCCAGCATGCCGTAGTAGTCCCGTGCCACTCTCTGCACCAGTTGCCTTCCCGCGGACCGCGGTCCGCATCACCTCACCAGCCGGCCGTCCCGGCTCCCTGCCGCCGATTCGCCTCTCGGCGACGTCAGGGCCCGGCGACGATCTCGCCGACGTATCGGGCAACCGCGCGGACCGCGGCCATCGTTCCCGGATAGTCCATGCGGGTGGGGCCCACCACGGCGACCCCGCCCATCAGTGTGGCGCCGCGTCCGTAGCCCGCGGACACCAGCGCCGACGTCGACAGGTTGTCGTCGGCGTTCTCCTTGCCGATCGACACCATCACCGCGTCGGGTGTGTCCAGCGCCGCCAGCAGCTTGAGCAGCGTGACCTGCTCGTCCAGCGCCTCCAGCACGCCGCGCAGCGACGCGGGCTGGTCCGCCCACGCGCCCGTGACGTGCGAGGTGCCGGAGAGCACGAGCCGCTCCTCCGGATGCTCGACCAGTGCGTCGAGCAGCACGCCGACGGCGGGCACGACGACGGAGCGTCCGGTGGGGTCTGCCATCGCGGCGAGCGAGGTCACCGCCTGGGCCGCCTCGGTGAGCCGGCGCCCGGTCACGTGCGCGCTCAGCAGCGAGCGCAGCGTCGCCAGCGCGTCGTCGGTGATGTCGTCGCGCAGTTCGATGACCCGCTGCTCGACGCGGCCCGTGTCGGTGATGACGACGAGCAGCAGCCGGCGCGGGTCGAGGGCGACGGCCTCGACGTGCCGGACCACGGACCGGGACAGCGTGGGGTACTGCACGACGGCGACCTGCTGGGTGAGCTGCGAGAGCAGCCGCACCGAGCGGCGCAGCACGTCGTCGAGGTCGACCGCCTCGGACAGGAAGCTCTGGATGGCCCTGCGTTCGCCCGCGGACAGCGGCTTCACCTGGGACAGCCGGTCCACGAACATCCGGTAGCCCTTGTCGGTGGGGATGCGACCGGCCGAGGTGTGCGGCTGGGCGATATAGCCCTCGTCCTCCAGCACGGCCATGTCGTTGCGGATGGTGGCCGGCGAGACGCCCAGGTGGTGGCGCTCGACCAGCGCCTTCGAGCCGACCGGTTCCCGGGTGGCGACGTAGTCGGAGACGATCGCACGCAGCACGTCGAAGCGCCGGTCGTCAGCCGTCATGTCACCTCCCCACGCTCGTTCCGGGTGTGCCTTCGGTGTCTGCTTCGCGCCGCCTTCGGTGCCTGCCCGGTGCCCCCGACGCCACGGCGCGGAAACGGGAGGGTCCGGATGCGCGACCGGGCACGTTGGCACTCCCGTCGCCGCACTGCCAAGTGTAGTCGTGGCGGCCCGTCGACCGGGTGACGACGATTCCGCCGGTGGATCCCCTTCGCGCGCCGTCGTCCGGCTCGGCGCGGCCGGACACCGCGCTCCGTGCCGATAGCCTTGGCCTGCGCGGTCCCGACCCGCGCGATCACCGCGCCCGGCAGCCAGGGCGCCGAGGAGGACTCGCCCCCATGATCTTCAAGGACGTCCGGGATGGGCGGCCCTACCCGGATCATGGCCTGGCCACGCGCGACTGGGCGCGGATCCCGCCCCGGCAGGTCCGGATGGACGAGCTCATCACGACCAAGCGCGAGCTGCGCCTGGACACCCTGCTCGACGAGGACTCCACCTTCTACGGCGACCTCTTCCCGCACGCCGTCCGGTGGGACGGCCAGCTCTACCTGGAGGACGGCCTGCACCGGGCGCTCCGCTCCGCGCTCCAGGGACGGACCGTGCTGCACGTCCGGATCCTCGCCCTGGATTCCGCCGCCGGCTCCCGGGACACCGCGCCGATCGCGACGGGCGTGCCCGACCTGCCCCCGGGTTCCGCCGCGCCCGCCCGCACGCCGCACGGGGCCGCCTGAGTCAGGCCGATTTCATCGACGTGCAGCGGGCGTGCGGCGGGCGTTCAGCCGTCGTCCGCGAGCCGCAGGGCGATGCCGTCGGCGAGCAGCCGGCCCCGGACCGTCAGCGCGACGGAACCCTCCCGCAGCGCTCCGGCGTCGATGAGCCCGTCCGCCGCGTACTGCTCGGCGGCTCCCCGCGCCGGCTCGCGCAGCACGGCCAGCGGCATGCCGTCGGCGAGCCGCAGCCCGAGCAGGATCCGCTCCAGCCTGCGGGTGGCCCCGTCGAGCACCTCCCGCCCGTGGCCCGGAGACCGCCCGGCGCCGAGCGCGGTGGCGTACCGGGCGGGGTGCTTGACGTTCCACCACCGCACGCCGCCCACGTGGGAGTGCGCCCCCGGCCCGATGCCCCACCAGTCCCCGCCCGTCCAGTAGGCCAGGTTGTGTCGGCAGCGGGCGTCCGCCGTCCGCGCCCAGTTCGACACCTCGTACCACGCGAAACCCGCTCGGGAGAGAGCATTCTCGGCCAGCAGGTAGCGATCGGCGAGGACGTCGTCGTCGGGCATCGGCAGCTCGCCGGACCGCACGCGCCGGGCCAGCCGGGTGCCCGGCTCGACGATGAGCGAGTACGCCGACACGTGATCGGCGCCCGAGCCCGCCGCCGCCGCGAGGGACGCGGCGAACTCGGCGTCCGTCTCCCCCGGCGTGCCGTAGATGAGATCCAGGTTGACGTGCGGGAAACCGGCCGCGCGCGCCCACCGCACCACCTCGAGGGCCCGGCCGGGGGTGTGCGTGCGGTCCAGGACG
Source organism: uncultured Actinomycetota bacterium (assembly GCA_963844455.1). Lineage (GTDB taxonomy): Bacteria > Actinomycetota > Actinomycetes > Mycobacteriales > Nakamurellaceae > Nakamurella. The sequence goes on along the minus strand of CAWJOH010000013.1, from coordinate 291,900 downwards.
CGCAGCACATCGGGCGAGGTCGACTGCATGCCGAGCGACAGCCGGGTGAACCCCGCCGCGAGCAGCGCGTCGAGCAGGGCGGGATCGGTGGACTCCGGGTTCGCCTCGGTGGTCACCTCCGCGTTCGGCGCCAGCGCGAACCGCTCGCCGACCGCGTCGAGCAGCCCGCCGAGCGAGCCCCCGAGGAGCGACGGGGTGCCGCCGCCGACGAACACCGTGTCGACCGGCCGGTCGCTCCCCGTGCGGCCCAGGATCCGGGCGGCCAGGTCGATCTCCGCGACCGCGGCGGCGAACCAGGACGACGGCGACGCGCTGCCGGCCAGCTCGTCGGCGGTGTAGGTGTTGAAGTCGCAGTAGCCGCAACGGGTCGCGCAGAAGGGGACGTGCAGGTACAGCGACAGCGTCCGGTCGGCCATGCCCGCGTACGCCTGGTCCGGCAGCGAGCCGTCCGCGGGGACCGGTTCGCCATCGGGCAGGCTGGACGGCACGCGTCCAGTCTGCCGCCCCGCCGGCCGGGCGCCCGGATCCGCGGCGCCGTCGCGGAACCGCCCGGATCGCCCGGCCCCGCGCGACGCGATCCACCAGCTCGACGCCGGAGGCATCGTGTCCGAACTCGTCCGCAGCTCCGTCGCCGGCGGCGTCGCGACCATCACCCTGGACTCGCCCACCAATCGGAACGCGCTGTCCCGGGCCGTGCGGGCAGGCCTGCGCGACGCGCTCGACGCCGCGGTGGCCGACCCCACGGTCCGGGTGCTGGTGCTCGCGCACTCCGGGCCGGTGTTCAGTTCTGGGATGGACCTCAAGGAGGAGGCGGTGGCCGCGGCGGGCCAGGAGGGCGTGCGCGAGCTGCCCGCGATCCTGCAGCGACTGGCCGGGTCGCCGAAACCGGTGGTCGCCCAGGTCGCCGGGCCCGCCCGCGCCGGCGGTCTCGGCCTGATGGCCGCGTCCGACATCGTGGTCGCGGCCGACTCGGCCACCTTCGCGTTCACCGAGGTGCGCGTCGGCCTCATCCCGGCGGTGATCTCGCTGCCCGTGCTCCGGCGGATGCAGCCCGCGGCCGCGCGTCGGCTGCTGCTGACCGGTCAGCAGTTCGACGCGGCCGAGGCGGAGCGGTTCGGGCTTGTCGACATCGTCGTGCCCGCGGTCGACCTGCCGTCGACGGTGGTCGAGGTGTGCGGCGAGCTGCTGGCCGGCGGTCCCCGCGCGCTGGCCGGCACCAAGCGACTGCTGGCGGTCGGGGCTGAGGACTCGGACGAACGCTACGCCGACCTTTTGGACCTCTCGGCGCGGCAGTTCGGGTCGGCCGAGGCGCGCGAGGGCGGCGCGGCGTTCCGCGAGAAGCGTTCGCCGGTCTGGCCTTCGGACTAGCCACCCGCCTCGCGACGGCGGCGTGTGAGCGGCGGTGAGCGGTGGTGCCGGCGGCCGGCGGCAGCGGCCGGCGGCGGCGCGGCGGCGGCGCGGCGGCAGCCGGCCCGCGCGGACTCAGGCCAGGAACCGGGAGATGTGCGGCGCCATCACCGTCGCGTGGGTGACCACGGCCGCGTGGCCGCCCGGGCATTCGACGAGGGTGGCCCGCGGGATCAGCCGAGCCAGGATGCGCGCATTCACCCGCGGCACGATGTGGTCCGCCGTTCCGGTGATCACGAGCGTGCGCTGCCCGATCATCGGCAGGAACGGCAGGCTCGTCCACGTCGAAACCGCGGCCAGCTGGTGTACGTAGCCGACGACGTCCGACGGTGCCCCGCCGGGCGCCACGCGGTGGCCCGGTGACCCGCCGTTCGCGCTCGTCCCGGTGCTCGCCGCGGCGGCCGTGGCGCCTGCGGCACCCGGCCCGTCGACGATCCCGGCCATGGCGGCGACGTCCCGCGGAGAGCCGTAGCGGCGCGGAGTCAGCATGGCCAGCAGCCCGAGCGGCCTGCCCGGCACCGAGACCGCGCCCGTGCTCGTGCTGACCAGCACCAGCCGCCGGCAGCGATCCGGGTACTGCAGTGCGTACTGCTGCGCGAGGCCCCCGCCCCATGAGTAGCCGAGCACGTCGGCGCGGTCGTACCCGAGCCGGTCGAGCAGGCGGTGGAGCAGCATGGCGAGCTGCGGGAAGCCGTAGGGCAGGAACCCCGGCGGCGACCCACCGGTTCCCGGCACGTCGACCCGGAGAACGGGCCGCCCCGGATCGAGCGCCCGCACCAGCGGGTCGAGCACCTCGAGGCGGGCGCCGATGCCGTTCAGCATCAGCAACGGCGGGTCGCCGGTGCCGTCGCCGCCACGGCGCACCGCGATCCGCAGCCGCTGCCCGTCGACGACCAGCGTCCTGGCGCCCGCCGTCGACGTCGCATCCGCGCTCATCGGGTCAGCGCCACGATCACGGCGACGATCACCAGGGCCACGAGGGCCACCGTCATCCACCGTCGCGACACCGCCGGCAGCGGTCGGCGGCTCACCGGCGCACCGACGTCGGCCCGCTCGTCACCGTGATCCGTCGGTCGGGGCGGGCCGCTCGGAACTCGGCCGGGCGGCGGCGGCGACCGGTTGCGGGGCGGCGTCGGCGGGCACGGGTTCGAGGGTGCCCACATCAGCGGGGGCCGGAACCTGCCGCTGCGCCGACGTGCCGTCCGCGGACGGCGGCGCGGCGGACGCGGGGGCCGTGGTGGCAAGCGAGGTCGGGACCGTTGCGGGGGCGGAGGCGGTGCCCGGGGCGGGCGCGGGACCGGCCGCGGGGCCGGTCGCAGCGGGCGGGGTGGGGCCGGTCGCGGGGGTGGTGGCGGCGGGGGCGGTCGAGCCGGCGGCGAGGGCGGTCGCGCCGGCGGCGCCGGGGTCCCGCCGCGAGTGCCAGGCGAGCAGCGACTCGACGCCCCGGTCGATCAGGCCCGCCACCCCCCAGCACAGCGGGCCGAGGACCGCCAGCAGCAGGACGACCTGCACCCAGTACGACTGGCTGACGATCCAGGACTCGACCGCGTCGATCGCGTCGAGAATCGCCTGCCAGATCACCGTCCCAGGGTAGCCAGCACCACGCGGCCCCGATCCGATCGCGACCCCGGTTTAGCGTGGCGGCATGCTCGCCGTCTACGCCGCAGCCCCAGATCCGGACGATCCGCTGAGCGCGGTGGTGGTCGGCGAGCGGCCGCCGCCCGATCCGCCCGCCGGCTGGACCACCGTGCGGATGACCGCTGCCTCGATCAACCGGCACGACCTGTGGACCCTGCGCGGGGTCGGCATCGCGCACGATCGCTTCCCGATGATCCTGGGCTGCGACGGGGTCGGCGTCGACGACGAGGGCCGGGCGGTGCTGCTGTACCCGGTGATCGCCGATCCCGGCGTCGGCGACGAAACCACCGATCCGCGACGGTCGCTGCTCTCCGAGCGGCACCAGGGCACGTTCGCGGAGCTCGTCGCGGTTCCCGAGCGCAACGTGCTGCCGCTGCCTCCGTCGATGTCGCCGGTCGACGCCGCCACGCTCGGCACGACCTACCTGACGGCGTATCGGATGATCTTCACCCGCAGCGGCCTCGCGCCCGGCGCCACGATGCTCGTCCAGGGCGCGACGGGCGGTGTGTCGACGGCCTTGATCCAGCTCGGCCGCGCGGCCGGAATGCGGGTGTGGGTCACCTCGCGCAGCCAGGAGGGCCGGGACCGGGCGCTGCTGCTGGGGGCGCACGCGGTGTTCGAGAACGGCGCACGCCTGCCCGAGCGGGTGGACGGTGTCTTCGAGTCCGTCGGCAGGGCCACGTGGTCGCACAGCATGCGCGCCGTGCGGCCCGGCGGGGTGATCGTCATCTGCGGGGCCACCAGCGGGTTCGACCCGTCGGCCGACCTGCAGCGGCTGTTCTTCCTGCAGATCTCGGTCATCGGATCCACCATGGGCACCCGCGACGAGCTGCGCCGGCTCATCGAGTTCTGCGATGCCGCCGGCGTGCACCCGGTCGTCGACCGGACGTTCCCGCTGGCCGACGGCGCCGAGGCACTGGCCATGGTGGAGCGCGAGGCCCCGGGCAAGGTCGTGCTGACCATGGGCGACGCCGGCTGATCGTCGTCCCTGACGAGCGACCGCACTGGTCTCGGGCGACCGCACTCCGTTGCGCACGGATCGCACTGGTCTCGGGCGGCCGCACGCCGCCCTCGCACGCGTGCGGGCGCTCGAATCCGGTGCGGTCACGGGTCGGGCAGCGATCGCACTGGTCTCGAGCGACCGCACGGCCCTCGCACGCGTGCGGGCGCTCGAATCCGGTGCGGTCACTCGTCTCCCTGCCCGCGATAGACCCCCGAGGGTGTCGGCCGATCCAGAACTCGGCGAACCGGGGTGATCCGCCGGCTCCGGCTGGACACCAGCGCAACCATTCACGTACCATAGTGAACATGAGTGTTCCGTTCCGTACAGAGCATGTCGCTCTGGTTCGGCAGCCGGTGCTCGACGTCGCCGTTCAGGTGTTCGCCGCCGACGCCTCCGCGTCGCTGGCCGACGTCGCGCACGCCGCCGGCATCGGCCGGACCACGCTGCACAAGCGCTATCCACGCCGGCAGGATCTGCTCGTCGCGATCGCGCAGCATGCGCTCGACGCGCTCGAGCACGCCATCGCCACCGCGCTGGACGGGGCGGCCGACCGCGACCCGGCGGCGACCCTGCGCCTGCTCGTCGAGGAGTTCGTGCCGCTCGGGGCGCACCTGTCGTTCCTGCTGCGGCAGCCCGCGCTGGACGCCGTGCGCGAGCTGAACGACCGCTGGAATCGGCTCGACGAGCCGATCAAGGAGTTCGTCCGGAACGCCCAACACGGCGGCGCGCTGCGCGGGGACCTGCCCGTCTACTGGGTCGTCACCTCGCTGTACGGGCTGGTCTACGCGGCCTGGGAGGGCGTCGCCGTCGGCGAGCTCGCTCGGGCCGAGGCGCCCGGACTGGCTCTCGACGGGCTGCTGCACGGAGTCCGCGCGGACAGCCCTCATCACCAGGACACGATCAGGAACAGGACATGAGCACCCTCAGCACCGCGGTATCGGCGCGCACGACGGCGTCCGGGGCGTCAGGCTCCCGGCTGCCGCTGTTCGGCGTGCTGGGCGCGACCGCGCTCTCGATCACCGCGAACAGCGCCGTCGCCATCGTGGTGCCGTGGCTGGTGCTCGAGCGGACGGGCAGCGCCTGGCTCGCCGGCCTGGCCGGGGCGGCGGCCATCGCGCCGATCGCCCTGTCGGCCGTCTTCGGCGGCGCGCTGATCGACCGGATCGGCCGCAGGCGCACGAGCCTTGCCGCCGACATGCTCAGCGCCATGGCCGTCGCGGCGATCCCCATCGCCGAGACGGCGATCGGGCTGTCGATCCCGCTGCTGCTGGGCCTGGTCGCGCTCGGCGCGGTCTTCGACAGCCCCGGCGCGGCCGCGCGCGAGGCGCTCCGGCCCGACGTCGCGCGGTTCGCCGGCATCCCGCTGACCAAGGTCAACGCGTGGGGCGAGGCGGCCGAGGGCATCGGCTACCTGGCCGGGCCGGGCCTGGCCGGCGTCCTGCTGGTGTTCGTCGGCGGCTACGGCACGCTCTGGATCTCCGTCGCGCTGTTCGGAGCCGCTGTGCTGCTCATCGCCGTCACGGTGCCCGCGCACCTGTCCCCGACGCCGCGCGCCGAGCCGTACCTGCGCGCGGTCGTCGATGGCCTGCGGGCGGTGCTCGGGAACCGCACGCTGCGCGCCGTGACCCTGACGGCCGCCGTGGTGATGGTGTTCGCGCTGCCGTTCGAGTCGGTGGTGCTGAACGCCTACCTCCAGGAGGTCGGCCAGGCCGCGGCGTTCGGGGCCATCCTCGCCGCCTACGCGGCGGGCGGCATCCTCGGCGCGCTGGCCTACGGCGTCGTCGGGCCGCGGATGTCCGGCCGCGCGACGCTGGTCGTCGCGCTTGCCGCGATGGGCGTGTTCATCGGGCTGTTCGCCCTGCTGCCGTCGATCCCGATGATGATCGCGCTCGCGGCGCTCGCCGGCGTCGCGACCGGCCCGATCAACCCCGTCTGCGCGCTGATCATCCAGACCCGCACGCCCGAGCACCTGCTCGGCCGGGTGATCGGCAGCTACACCGCGCTGGTGTTCGCTGCCGGCCCGCTCGGCATGCTGCTGTTCGGGCCCGTCGTGGACGCGTTCGGGCCGGCGATCGGGTTCGCCGCGATCGGCGCCGGCTGCGTGCTCGCCGCGGTCGTCGCGCTGGTCGCCCGCGGTCTGCGCGGGCTGGGACGGCCCGCCGACGTGCGAGCACGGTCCTGACGCGTCGAACCCGCACGAACCGCCCGGTCCCGATCCGGGACGAGCCGTTCGTGCGGGTTCGAGGGACAGGACGTCAGTCCTGGTTGATGATCTCGCAGCTGATCGTGATGTCGGCCTCCACGCTCACGAACGGGACTCGGCAGGAGTCGGTGCCGTCGAAACCGTCGAGCTTGTCGATCGCGCCGTCCGCGACCGGCACGCCGAACAGGTCGTTGCTGGCCAGCGTGTCGTTGCCCAAGCCACCGCGCAGGTCGTCGGCGCCCTTCATCCCGATGAGCACGTCGGCACCGTCGAAGCCCTCGAAGATGTTCGGGTCGTTGTTGCCGATCATCGTGTCCGGTCCGCGGCTGCCCTGCACGATCTCGGCGGACGGCATCACGTTGTCGCCCTCGTCCGGCGGCCCGGACAGCGGGGCGTGCCCGTCGTTGGGCAGGCCGTCGAGCCTGATCACATGCCGCTGCGTGCGGTTCTCGTACGCCACCACATCGCCGGAGCCCGTGCCGGCGTCCATGTGGTCCGCGCCCAGGCCGCCGACCAGCCGGTCCTTGCCATCGCCGCCGAGCAACGTGTCGTTGCCGGGCCCCGCATAGAGGATGTCGAGCTCCGCGCCGCCGTCGAGCACGTCCTTGCCCCCGCCGGCCGCGTTGCTCTCGGTGTTGAGGTCATCCTGGCCGCCGTTGCCGCGCAGCACGTCGCTGCCGTTGGAGTCGCGCAGGATGTCGCCGAACGCGCCGCCGATCAGCGTGTCGTCGCCGGCCCCGCCGTCCGCCCGCATGGGCGCCGGTGCGTTGTTGGTCACGACGTCGGCGCCGCCGCCCGCGTTGACGAAGAACGTGCGGAACGGGGTGCCGCCGCTGCCCACCAGGGCCCGGCACTGCACGCCGAACAGCCCGTTCGGCACGGCCACGACCCCACAGCCGGGCAGGGCCTTGATCGGCGCGGTGTCCGTCACCAGGAAGACGTTCTGGCCGGGAACCTGGGTGATGGTCAGCCTGTTCGGCCCGTCGAGGCCGGTGATCCGCAGGTTGGTGTCGACGGTCGCGCTCGCGTTCGGCGGCGGCGCGGCCGCGACCTCGGTCGGCGCCGCGCTCGCGGCATACGAGCCGAGCATCATCGAGCCGCCGACGGCGGCCAGCAGGGCGACCTGCCGCATTCGTCGCAGGGAGACGTTCATCGCAGCAATTCCTCTCATCGGGTTCGGGCCACGCCGTGCGGCCCGGACATCCAGAGGGCCGCGACCCCCGGATCGCGGACGCGGTTGCGCAGAACTGTGGAACCCGCGCCACGGCGGACACGAGAGACGATGCGGAGCCGCCCTCGCTAGCCTCGGCTCCATGGCGCGGTCAGCGGAGATGCTCGTCGGCTACTGGGACCGGCAGGCGGGGACGTACGACCGCCGGATGGCCGGCGTCGAGCGCCGCCGGCTCGCGGCCAGCCGACGCTGGGTCTGCGAGCGGGCCTCGGGCGCCACCCTGGAGATCGCGATCGGCACCGGCGCCAACCTGCCGTACTACCCGGACGGTGTGGAACTGAGCGGCGTCGACTGGAGCGCAGCGATGATCGAGATCACCCGCGAGCAGGCGGATCGGGCGCACCGGACCGTCGCCCTCCGGCGGGCCGACGCGACGGCGCTGCCCTACCCGGACGCCACGTTCGACACCGTCGTCAGCACCTTCTCCCTGTGCTGCGTGCCCGACGTTCGCGCCACCCTGCTCGAAGCGCTCCGCGTGCTCCGCCCCGGCGGCCAGCTGCTGTTGGCCGACCACGTCGCGGCGTCTTTCTGGCCGCTGCGGGTGTTCCAGCATGCCGTCGACCTGTTCAGCGTCCCGCTGCAGGGCGAGCACTACACCCGCCGCCCGATCACCACCCTGCGCGGGTTGGACGTCGCGATCGAGGAGAACGAGCGCCTGAGCAAGGGCGCGATCGAGCGCGTCGCCGCCCGCAAGCCCCGCTGACCGCGAGCTACCTGCCGCGCTCGCGGGTGCCGGCGCCGGCGCCGGCGTCGTTGGAGAGCGCGGCGATGAAGGCCTCCTGCGGGACCTCCACCCGGCCGACCATCTTCATCCGCTTCTTGCCCTCCTTCTGCTTCTCGAGAAGCTTGCGCTTGCGGGTGATGTCGCCGCCGTAGCACTTGGCCAGCACGTCCTTGCGCATCGCCCGGATCGTCTCGCGGGCGATCACCCTGGATCCGACGGCCGCCTGGATCGGCACCTCGAACTGCTGCCGCGGGATCAGCTCGCGCAGCTTGTTCGTCATCGAGACCCCGTAGCGCGTACGCGGAATCGCGGTGCACGATCGCGGAGAACGCGTCCACCGTCTCGCCCTGCAGCAGGATGTCGACCTTGACGAGATCCGCTGCCTCGGTGCCGATCTCCTCGTAGTCGAGGGAGGCGTAACCCCTGGTGCGGGACTTCAGCGCGTCGAAGAAGTCGAAGATGATCTCGCCCAGCGGCATCGTGTAGCGCAGCTCCACGCGCGACTCGGACAGATAGTCCATGCCGCCCAACGCCCCTCGTCGCGACTGGCAGAGCTCCATGATCGTGCCGATGTACTCGCTGGGGGTGATGATCGTGCACTTGACCATCGGCTCGCGCACCTCGGCGATCTTGCCGGCCGGCCAGTCCGACGGGTTGGTGACGGTGAGCTCGGAGCGGTCCTCCATCTGCACCTGGTACACCACGTTGGGCGCCGTCGAGATCAGGTCCAGGCCGAACTCGCGCTCCAGCCGGTCGCGGGTGATCTCCAGGTGCAGCAGCCCGAGATAGCCGCACCGGTAACCGAATCCGAGCGCGAGCGAGGTCTCCGGCTCGTAGGTCAGCGCGGCGTCGTTGAGCCGCAGCTTGTCCAGGGCGTCGCGCAGCAGCGGGTAGTCGGAGCCGTCCATCGGGTACAGGCCCGAGTAGACCATCGGGCTTCGGGTCGCGGTAGCCGCCGAGGGGGACGGTCGCGCCCTTCGCGGCGGACGTCACGGTGTCGCCCACCTTGGACTGCCGGACGTCCTTCACGCCGGTGATCAGGTAGCCGACCTCGCCGACGCCGAGCCCGACAGTGGGTGTCGGCTCCGGCGAGATGACGCCCACCTCGAGAAGCTCGTGAATGGCGCGGGTCGACATCATCTGGATGCGCTCCCGCGGCGTGATCCTGCCGTCCACCACCCGGATGTAGGTGATCACCCCGCGGTAGATGTCGTACACCGAGTCGAAGATCATCGCCCGCGCCGGCGCATCCGAATCGCCGACGGGCGGCGGGATCTCGGCGACCACCAGGTCGAGCAGCTCCCGCACGCCGGCGCCGGTCTTGCCGGACACCCGCAGCACGTCGTCGGGCGAACCGCCCAGGATGTGGGCGATCTCGGCCGCGTACCGCTCGGGCTGCGCCGCCGGCAGGTCGATCTTGTTCAGCACCGGGATGACGTGCAGGTCGTTCTCCAGCGCCAGGTAGAGGTTCGCCAGGGTCTGCGCCTCGATGCCCTGCGCGGCATCCACCAGCAGGACGGCCCCCTCGCACGCCGCCAGCGAGCGCGACACCTCGTAGGTGAAGTCGACGTGCCCCGGGGTGTCGATCAGGTGCAGCACGTAGTCCGTCGTCGTCCCGTCCGCGCCGGTGACGGCCCAGGGCAACCGGACGTTCTGCGCCTTGATGGTGATGCCGCGCTCCCGCTCGATGTCCATCCGGTCCAGGTACTGCGCCCGCATCGACCGGTCGTCGACGACGCCCGGTCAGCTGCAGCATGCGGTCGGCCAGCGTGGACTTGCCGTGGTCGATGTGCGCGATGATGCAGAAGTTCCGGATGAGCTCCGGTGGCGTGAACGTGCGGTGCGCACGCGACGCGGGATTGACGGCGGTCACGAGGAACTTTCTGCGCGGGCCCGAGGGCGGAGATCGGTCCCGCCCATCGTCCCACGGGTTTCCCGCCGCCCCCGGCGATCGCCGGAACGCGCCCCGCCGGCCGGCCGGGCCGCGCCGGTGCGGCGGTTGCCGCGGGAGGAGGCACGCTCAGGCCGGGTCGACCGCGTACCGCAGGTGCGTGACGCCCACCGACTCGACGACCCGCAGCACGGCGAGCCGGTGCGCGCCGGCCGCCGGCTCGAACAGCCGCAGCCCGTCGCCCACGATCACCGGGACGACGTGCAGCTGGAGCTCGTCCACCAGGCCGGCCGCCAGGAACTGGCGCGCGACGTCGGCGCCGCCGCCGACGGTCACCCATCGATCCCCGGCGGCCGCCGCGGCGATCTCCAGCGCCTGGTGCAGGCCCTCGGTGGCGAACGTGAAGTCGACAGACCACTTCGACGGGTCCGGCGGCGGCCGATGGGTGATCACCAAGTGCCGGACGTCGTAGGGCGTGTCGTCCCAACCCGCGTCCTCGCCCGTCCCGAACGCGCCGCGGCCGACGACGATGGCCCCGGTCGTGTCGACCAGTTCGCCGCACCACCGGGACGCTGGGCGCCGGCGGATCGAAGTACCAGTCGTAGAGCCCGGCGTCCTCACCGCCGGGTGCGGCAACGTAGCCGTCCAGCGAGATGGCCATGTCCAGCAGCACTCTCGTCATCGGGGATTCCCTTCGTCGCGTGTCGGCACAATCTGTACAGGAGACGACGGCCGCGGCCCGCACTCATCGGTCGCCTCCCGGCGGATCCGCGACCGACCGCGAGTGGCCGGGTGCACGCGTGACACAGTGGCAGGCATGCCGACGCCCCCGCCCGGCGACCTCGCCGTCCGCAACGCCCACGTCGTGCCGATCGACGGGCCGCCGTTCGACGGCACCGTGCTCGTGCAGGACGGCCGGATCGCGGCCCTCGGACCGGATGTCGCGGTCCCGGACGGCGTCCCGGCCATCGATGCCGCCGGCGGCTGGCTGCTGCCCGGCTTCATCGACGCGCACACCCATCTCGGCGTGCACGAGGAGGCGGAGGGCTGGGCCGGATCCGACGCGAACGAGCTGACGGATCCGGTCACGGCATCGGTCCGCGCGCTCGACGCGATCAATCCCGCCGAGACCGGGTTCGCCGACGCGCTGGCCGGCGGGATGACGACCGTCAACGTCAACCCCGGCTCCGGCAACCCGATCGGCGGCCTCACCGTCGCCGTGCACACCCACGGCAGGACCGTCGACGACATGGTGCTGCGCTCGCCGTCCGGGCTGAAGTCCGCCCTCGGCGAGAACCCGAAGCGGGTCTACGGGGAGCAGAAGAAGATGCCGTCGACGCGCCTCGGCACCGCCGCGGTGATCCGCCGGGCGTTCGTCGACGCCAGGAACTACCTGGCCAAGCAGGCGGCGGCGGACCCCGAGGGCGCGCCGCCGGACCGCGACCTGACCCTCGAGGCACTGGGCGAGGTGCTGCAGCGCCGGATCCCATGGCGGCAGCACTGCACCGCGCCGACGACATCGCGACCGCCGTCCGGATCGCCGACGAGTTCGGCTACCGGCTCGTCATCGACCACGGCACCGAGGCGCACCTGGTCCCCGAACTGCTCGCCGCCCGCGACATCCCGGTGCTGATCGGACCGCTGTTCACCACCCGATCGAAGGTCGAGCTGCGCAACCGGTCGCTGGCCAACCCCGGTCTGCTCGCGGCGGCCGGGATCCAGATCTCGATCATCACGGACCACCCCGTGGTGCCGATCAACTTGCTCGTCGTCCAGGCGGCTCTCGCCGTCAAGGAGGGCCTGGACCCCGAGACCGCGTTGCGCGCGCTGACGATCCACCCCGCCCGCGTGCTGGGCCTCGACGACCGGATCGGTTCGCTCGCGCCCGCCAAGGACGCGGACCTGGTGCTGTGGTCCGGCGACCCACTCGACGTCATGCAGCGCGCGCTGTCCGTGTGGATCGGCGGACGGCGGGTGTACCACTACGACGTCGACGCCAGGGTCGGCGTGGTCGCGCCGCGCTAGCGGGAGGGCCCCGTCCGCCCGAGAAGCGGGCGCCGGACCACCGACAGCGCACCGAGGACGAGCGGCACCTGCAGCGGCAGCCTGGCCCAGACCGCCGCCCGGTACCAGGCAGGCCGCCTGCCCGACCGCAGCGCCATCGAGACGTTGGCCGGGAAGACCGCGACGAACGTGGCCGCGGCCAGCAGGCCACCCAGCGACCGGGTGCGCGGCACGACCAGCAACACCGCCGCGGCCACCTCCGCGACACCGCTCGCCGCGACCAGCTCCTCCCGATACGGCAGGCGGCGCGGCACGATGGCCACGAACGGCGCCGGCACGACGAAGTGCAGCGACCCGGTGGTGGTCAGCAGGGCCGCCAGGCCGAGCGACCGGGCCCGCCTGCTCGTCCGGAGCGCGGGTCGGACGAGGGTGCGGAGCGGGGTCACGGTTCGATCATGCAGGGCGATCGTCGACGGGCGACGGCGACGGCGCGTTCTCGCTGGTCGCCACGCGTCCCGGAACGCGCGTTCGCCGTCGGGCCGCGTTGGACCGAGCGCGGCGAGCGGCGGCCTGCCACGCCGCCGCCGACCGCGGCCCATGCCGGAGACGCGGCCGCAGACGAGGGCGGATGGGTTGGGAGCGCCCGGCCGGGCTGGTAATCTTGACGGTCGCGTGTGTCGCAGCCCCTGGGGCGCGGCCGCGGCAGGACTTCTCAGCACTTCGAGCACCACTCCGAGCGACACCCCATCGACGAAACGAAGGCAATCCCGCGTGGCCAACATCAAGTCCCAGATCAAGCGCATTCGCACCAACGAGGCTGCGCGCCTGCGCAACAAGTCGGTCAAGTCGGCGCTGAAGACCGCCGTGCGCCGGGTCCGGACCGCGGTCGACGCCGGAGACAAGCAGGCGGCCCAGGCCCAGCTGCTGGTCGCCTCGCGCAGCCTCGACAAGGCCGTCTCCAAGGGCGTCATCCACGCCAACCAGGCCGCGAATCGCAAGTCGGCGCTCGCGCAGCAGGTCAACGCTCTCTGACCCGTCGGGCCGCCCGGCCCGCTCGGCGTCCTCTGTCGGTACCCGTCCCGGTCGCCGTCGGTCCCTCCGGCGGCGACCGTTTCCTGTCCCGGGTCGGGCTCCCGGTCGCGCTCGGCGCGGCCACCCCGCCACCCGGTCGATCAGGGCCGGCGCACCCGCGCCGCCACCCAGCCGATCAGGGCCGGCGCGCCCGCGCCGCCACCCAGCCGATCAGGGCCGGCGCGCCCGCGCCGCCACCAGGTCCAGGACGGCCTTCTCCAAGGCGTAGTCGGCGTCCGCCGCCACCCCCTTGACGGCCGCGTTCAGCTCCGCCACCACCGCCATCCCGGTCGCCATCCCGGCCGGGCTCCAGCCCCGCGCCGCGGTCCGGGCGCGGTCGATCTTCCACGGCGGCATGCCGAGCTCCCCGGCCAGCGAGTACGAGCTGCCGCCGCGGGCGCCGGACACCTTCGCGATCGTGCGCACCCCGTCCGCCAGCGCGTCCGCGATCAGCACCGGCGCGACGCCCACCGACGTGGCCCAGCGCAGCGCCTCCAGCGCGGCCGGCAGGTCTCCCGCGATCGCCGCGTCGGACACGGTGAATCCGGAGACCTCGGCCCGCCCGCGGTGGTACCGCCGCACCGCCGCCTCGTCCACCGTGCCGCCGGTGTCCGCCACCAGCTGCGCCGAGGCGGACGCGAGCTCCCGCAGGTCCGAGCCGACCGCGTCCACCAGCGCGGCCACGGCCGCCGGGCTCGTGGTGCCGCCCGCCCGGCGGATCTCCGCGCGGACGAAGTCCAGCCGCTCCCCCGCCTTGGTGATCCTCATGCACGTGAGCACGGCGCCGCGCTTGCCGATCACGTCGGCCAGCGGCTTGTTGCGCGCGCCGCCGGCGTGGTGCACCACCAGGACGACCGCCTCCACGGGGGCCGCTGCGTAGGCGATCACCGCGTCGGCGAGCTCCTTCGATGATTCGTGCGCCCCGCGCAGCACGACGACCCGCGGCTCGGCGAACAGGCTCGGCGCGACCAGATCGTCGAACTCGCCGGGGGTGAGGCCGGCCGCCGCCGCCTCGCGGCGCTCCACACCGGGGTCGAGGCGGCGAGTCGCGGCGACCGTGTGCTGCACGGCGCGATCGACCAGGAACGGTTCGTCTCCGTTGATCAGGACCAGCGGCGGCGGGCCGGGTCGTTCCCGCTGCTGCTCGGACACGCCGCCCATCGTGCCAGCAGCGCCCGACACCGCCGATGGGTACCGCCCGGCGCCGGGCCGGGCACCGACCGGCGGGCCGGGACCGGTGCGCTACCCTGACCGGACAACTGCATACCCACTCATCCAGAGGGGCAGAGGGACACGGCCCGATGAAGCCCCGGCAACCACTGCCGATGATCATCACTCTCGCAGCGGCGCATCGCCGCCCGCGAGGCCGATCGGCAGCAGGTGCCACATCCGTCCCGCATCCGCGGGGAAGATGAGCAGAAAGGCCTCGCCATGACTTCTGTCCTGTCCAACTCGGCCGCAGCCGAGCCCACCGGATCCTCGAACGACCCGGCCGGCCCCACGGTCGATCTGGGCGCCGCCGTCGCCCTCTCCTGTCGGGAGTGCGGGCACCGCGTCGATCTCGGTCCCTTCTACGCGTGTACCGAGTGCTTCGGTCCGCTGGAGGTCGCCTACGACTTCGCAGCTGCAGGGCGCGGCGCTGCGCCGGCGGATCGAGGCCGGACCCCAGACCATCTGGCGCTACGCGCCGCTGCTGCCGGTGCCGGAGTCGGTGGCCGGCAGCCCGAACATGAACCCCGGATTCACCAAGCTCATCCGCGCCGACAACCTCGCCCGCGAGCTCGGGATGAAAACGCTGTGGGTGAAGGACGATTCGGGCAACCCGACGCACTCCTTCAAGGACCGGGTCGTCGCCGTCGCGCTGGCCGCGGCCCGCGAGCTGGGCTTCTCGGTGCTCGCCTGCCCGTCGACCGGCAACCTCGCGAACGCCGTGGCCGCGGCCGCGGCGCGCGCCGGCATCCGCTCCGTCGTGATGGTGCCGAGCAACCTCGAGCAGCAGAAGATCCTGACCACCGCGGCGTACGGCGGCACGCTGGTCGCCGTCGACGGCACCTACGACGACATCAACCGGCTCGCCGGCGAGATCGCCGCGGAGCAGGAGGACTGGGCCTTCGTCAACGTCAACGTCCGGCCGTACTACGCGGAGGGCTCGAAGACCCTGGGCTTCGAGGTCGCCGAGCAGCTCGGCTGGCGGCTGCCGGAGCAGGTGGTCATCCCGATCGCGTCCGGCGCGCAGCTGGTCAAGGTGGACAAGGGCTTCACCGAGCTCGTCGAGCTCGGCCTGGTCGACCCGCGGCCCTACCGGGTCTTCGGCGCGCAGGCGACCGGCTGCTCGCCGGTCTCGGCGGCGTTCAAGGCCGGCGACGACACGGTCCGGCCGGTGCGGCCGGACACCATCGCGAAGTCGCTCGCCATCGGCAACCCCGCCGACGGTCCCTACGTGCTGGACGTCACCCGGCGAACCGGCGGCGCGGTCGAGGACGTCAGCGACGACGAGGTCGTCGACGGCATCAGGCTGCTGGCGCGGACCGAGGGCATCTTCGCCGAGACCGCGGGCGGCGTGACCGTCGCGGTGCTGCGCAAGCTGCTCGCGACCGGGCAGCTGGACCCCGAGGCGGAGACCGTCATCTTCAACACCGGCGACGGGCTCAAGACGCTCGACGCGATCGCCGATGTGGTCGGCCCGACCGCGACCATCGCGCCGACGCTGGACGCCTTCGAGCACGCCGGCCTGGCCTGAGGTCTCGTCCCTCCGCGGTGGAGTAATGCTGTTGACTCCCGGCGTCGACTGCCGGCGTCGACTCGCTCTGCCGGTGGCGGGAACGGCTCAGGCGGGACGTTCGTGCGGCGCGGGGTGCTGTGCGCCCTCGGGGGCGCGGCCCAGGTCGATGCCGAACACGGTGTGCAGCGCCTGCAGGAAGCCGGCGGTGTCCCCGGTCCGGGCGAGCTCCTTGGCGCGCAGCGTCGGCGTGTGCAGCAGCGACTGGGTGACCCGGTGCAGCGCGAGCTCGACGTCGGCGGCGACGTCCTCCGGGTACTTCGCCCGGATCCGGCTCATCTCCTTCTCCACCGAGCCCGAGATGTGTTGGCGCAGCGCGACCACGGCCGGGTCCATGCGGCGCTGAGCGACCCGGTCCTCGAACTCGGCGACGCCGTCGATCACGGCGTCCTGCGCGGCGGTCAACGCGTCCCGGTGGGTCGGGTCGACCTGCGCGGACACCGTCAGCAGGTCCACCACCCGGATCCCCGGGACCCAGCGGGCCGCCGCCGGGACGTCCGAGCGGAGCGCGAGATCGATGACGGGCAGCGGGCGGTCGCGGTCGGCGACCGCGCGCGAGAGCACCTCCTCGGTGAGCACCCGCGGCGCGTTGCCGCTGCAGCTCACCACGAGGTCGGCCGCGACCAGCGCGGCGTGCAGGTCGTCGGCCTCGACCATGACTGCGCCGTGCCGATCGGCGAACGGGGCGGTCCGGCCGCTCGGCGAGAACACGTCGAGACGCGCGCTGCCCCGGGCTCGGATCTCCGCGGCCACCACCCGCGCGTAGGCGCCGGTGCCGACGACCAGCACACGCGAGCCGTCGAGGCCCGACGTGCCGGCCGTGGCGATGTCCAGCGCGACCGATGCCACCGACCGGCCGGCGGCGCCGAGGCCGGTCGCCGTGGCCACCCGCTTCGCGGTGCGCGCCGCGGACTGGAAGAGCAGGTGGATGGACGGCGACGCGGCGTCCGCGGCCTGGGACTGCTGGAACGACCGGGCCACCTGGCCCGCGATCTCCGCCTCGCCGACCACCATCGAGTCCAGGCCGGACGTGACGGCGAACAGGTGCGCGGCGACCGGCGCGCCGACGCGCACCTTCAGCAGGCCGGACACGTCCTCCACCGGGATGCCCGAGGTCGTGGCGAGTGCACCCGTGATCGCGTCGACCGCATCGTGGAACCGCACCCCGTCGGCATAGATCTCCAGCCGGTTGCAGGTGGCCAGCAGCACGACGCCCGCCACCGGCGAGTCGGGGCGCCGCACCGTCTCGACCAGAGCCGCCCAGAGCCCGTCGACGTCCGCCGACAGCCGCTCGAGATGGGTCAGCTCGAGGTCGTGGTGGCTGGCGCCGAGGACCATGAGCACGGCACGGATGGTACGTGCTGCAGCGGGGTCCGCGGTACAAAGGTAAGCCTCAGTAGATCCCGGTTGGAGCCGTCGACCTGCGGAAATGCATCGATGTGACTCTCGCGCCTGGCAACCGGCGCCCGATGGGGCAGCCCTTCAGGACGGGCCCAGAATGCGCAGCAGCGTCGCCACGATCTCGCCGCGATCCAACGGTTCCGCGCGCCTGGACGTCAATGCGTGGAAGATCAGCCCGTCCGCGAAGTCGGCGGCGGCCCGGCTCCGTGCGGCCGTGTCGGGCACCCCCAGGTGGCGCAGGACCGCATCGGCGCGCTCGAGAAACCGGTAGTGCGCCGCGGCCACCGCGTCCGGCCGATCGAGGGACAGCGCGAGCCGCGCCCTGGTCGTCACCGCCTGGTCCTGCACCAGGCCCAGCACCATGGTCGCGACCGCCTCCGCCGCCTGCCGCAGGTCCGCCGGCGGTGCGGCCGCGCTCATCCCCCGCCAGAGGTCCAGGTCGCGCTCCTCCATCAGCCCGATCACGCCGTCGACCAGCGATTCGCGGGTGCGGAAGTAGTTCGAGGTCGTGCCCGCCGGAACCGCCGCCATCGAGTCCACGGCGCGGTGGGTGAGCCCCTTCAGCCCGGACTCCGCGACGACCCGCAGGGCGGCGTCGGCAACCTGGCTGCGGCGGTCGGGCACCCGGCGAGCGTAAAGCACGCTTCCCGGTTCTACTACAAATGTAGTATGATCGCTCGCATGACCACCATCGCCATTGTCGGAGGCGGCATCGCCGGCCTCGCCCTCGCCGGTTCCCTTGATCCGCACCGGTTCTCGGTGACCCTGCACGAGCAGCGGGCGGACCTCGCCGTGCTCGGCAGCGTCGGCACCTCGCTCGCGATGTGGGCCAACGGCCGGGCCGCCCTCGACGCGCTCGGCATCCTCGACGCCGTCCGCGCGACGAGCCCGTTGCTGGACGCGCTGCCCATCCGGGACGGCGCCGGCCGGCTGTTCGCGACACCGCGGGCGCCCGATCTGCTCGGCGCGTCCCGGGTCGCGCTGGTCGCGCTGCTCGCCGGCGCCGTGCCGGCATCGGTGCGCCGGATCACGGCCCGCGTCAGCAGCCCGCCGTCCGACGCTGACCTGGTCATCGGCGCGGACGGCGTGCACAGCGTCGTGCGCCGGGCGGCCTGGGGAGAGAGCGGCCGAGCGCGGCTCACCCCCTACCTCGCCGTCCGCGGGGTGCTGCCCGCGGCACCGGCACCCGGCGCGACCGGCGAGTACTGGGGCCGCGGCGACCTGTTCGGCATCGGGCCGGCCGCCGGCGGCGGCACCAACTGGTACGCGGCGTACCGGTCGGATCTCGGCCCGACGGGCATCGACGTCGAGCAGGCGCTCGCGGTGACGCGGGTCCGCTACCGCCACCACGCACCGGAAATCGCCGGCGTGCTGGCCGCGGCCACAGCGGAAACCTCGCTGGCGCAGCGCATCTGGACGACGCCGCCGATGCGCTCGTACGTCAGGGGTGGCGCGGTGCTGATCGGGGACGCCGGCCACGCGATGACGCCGAATCTCGGGCGTGGCGCCTGTGAGGCGCTGGCCGACGCGGTGACCCTGGCGGACCTGCTGAACAACCGAAGCGTCGGCGAGGCGCTCGCCGCGTACGACCGGGGCCGGGTCGCCCGCACCCAGGCGCTGCGCATCGCGTCGTCCGCGGTGATGCGGGTCGCCCTGGCAGAGCGGGCCCAGCCGCTGCGCGACCGGCTCCTCGGGGCGCTGCCCCGTGGCGTGCGGCGCGGCCGGCCGGTGCCCGCGGATCGCCGACACGTCCCGTCGCGATCGGGCATCGGAGCCGGCACCGGCTGATGCGCCGCGCGCGGCACCTCCCGCCGTGCGGCGCGCAGGACCGGCCGGCCCGTCGCCGCGGCTCTGCGATCATGGGGTCGTCATGAGCAGCGCCCAGCCGGTCGACGCGCCGGCCCACCCGTCCGACGCCCCGTTCCCCTCGAACCCGCGCGACCCCTGGTCGGCGCTGCCGCCGGATCATCCGCTCCGGGACGGCCGCACGGGCTCCTCCGCGCTGATCTCCGCCTACCGCGGGCGCCGGCCCCCGGTGCGCCCGATCTGGTTCATGCGGCAGGCCGGCCGGTCGCTGCCCGAATACCGCGCGACGCGGGCCGGCACCGGCATGCTCGAGGCCTGCCTGACGCCGGAGCTGGCCGCCGAGATCACGATGCAGCCGGTGCGCCGGCATCGGGTGGACGCCGCGATCCTGTTCAGCGACATCGTCGTGCCGCTGCGGCTCGCCGGCGTCGGCGTGGAGATCGTCGCGGGGACCGGCCCGGTGGTCGCGCAGCCGGTGCGCACCGCCGCCGACGTCGCCGCGCTTCCCGAGCTGGATCCGGCCGCCCTCGCCCCGATCGAGCGGGCGGCCGCACTGACGGTCGCGGAGCTCGGGGCGGTCCCGCTGATCGGCTTCGCGGGCGCCCCGTTCACCCTGGCGTCCTACCTGGTCGAGGGCGGGCCGAGCCGGGATCACCTGCGCACCAAGGCGTTGATGCACGCCGACCCCGAGGCGTGGCGGGCCCTGGCCGGCTGGGTCGCCCGCGTGACCGGCGCCTTCCTGCGCGCCCAGGCCCTCGCCGGCGCGTCGGCGGTGCAGCTCTTCGACTCCTGGGCGGGCACCCTCGCCCTCGACGACTACCTGCGGTTCGCTGCCCCGTACTCCGCCGCGGTGCTGTCCGCAGTCGCGGATCTCGGCGTGCCGCGCGTGCACTTCGGGGTCGGCACCGGCGAGCTGCTCGCCGCCATGCGGGACGCCGGCGCCGACGTGCTGGGGATCGACGACCGGATCCCGCTCGCGGAGGCGAACCGCCGGCTCGGTGGCCGGACCCCGCTGCAGGGCAACATCGATCCCGCGCTGCTGTTCGCCGGCGACGACGCCCTGCACGCGCACGCCGCGGCCGTGCTCCGCGGCGGCGACGCCGCGCCGGCGCACGTCGTCAATCTCGGTCACGGGGTGCCGCCCGACACCGACCCGGACGTGCTGACCCGCCTGGTCGAGTTCGTGCACGCACAGCCCGACGGGCCCGGGTGATCCGGTCCGACAGCCCGACGCCCGACCGCGCCGCACCGCGCCGACCACGTCCGCGACAGCGCCGACGGTGCGGACAGTGCCGGCGGGACCGCCGACGCCGTGGTGATCGGCGGTGGCGTCGCCGGGTTGGTCGTGGCATGGGAGCTTGCCAGGGCGGGCCTGCGGCCGGCGCTGATCGAGGCGGCCGACCACCTCGGCGGCGCCGTCCACGCGCACCGGGTCGCGGGCATCGACCTCGACGCCGGCGCCGAGTCGTTCGCCAGCACGATGCCCGACGTGCGCGACCTGATCGCCGATCTCGGGATGGCGGGCGACGTGGTCGAGCCGAGCCCGGCCGGCGCATGGGTTCGGCACGCCGCGGGTACGGCGCCGCTGCCGGCCGCGGCGCTGCTCGGCATCCCCGGCTACCCATGGGCGGCCGACGTGCGCCGGGTGATCGGCATCGGCGGCGCCCTGCGCGCCGGCGTCGACCGGGTGCTGCCGGGGCGGTCGCTCGGCGCGCCCGGGCTGACGCTGGGCGCGGCGGTGCGGCGACGCCTCGGCGGCCGGGTGCTCGACCGCCTGGTCGAGCCGGTCGCCGGCGGCGTCTACGCCGCGGACCCCGG
Source organism: uncultured Actinomycetota bacterium (assembly GCA_963844455.1). Taxonomy (GTDB): domain Bacteria; phylum Actinomycetota; class Actinomycetes; order Mycobacteriales; family Nakamurellaceae; genus Nakamurella. Next base: position 270,924 of record CAWJOH010000013.1, on the reverse strand, counting down.
CCGGCCTCGAGCTGCGCGCCGTCGCCCCGCGCCTGCTCGACGCCGCCGCGTCGGCCGGGTCGCTGACCCGCGGGGTGCGCGCCGCGCGGCCGGGCGGACAGCGCCCCGGGTCGGCGGTCGGCGGCCTGGTCGGGCGGCATGCACCGCATCCCCACGGCGCTCGCCGCCGCCATCGCCGCCGCGGGCGGCACCGTTCACCCCGGCCGCCGCGTGTCGAGAGTCGTCTTCCGCCAAGGTGTCTGGGAGGTGACGGACGGAACCGGCTGGACGTTCGCCGCCGGGCGCCTGGTGCTCGCGGTCCCGGTCGCGGCCGCGGTCGGGCTGCTCGGCGAGTCCGCGCCCGACGCGCTCGGCGTTCCCGCTCGATCGCCGCGCGAGCCCGCCGCCGACGTCCTGCTGTGCACGCTCGTGCTCGACGATCCCCGTCTGGACGCGGCGCCGCGCGGCACCGGTGTGCTGGTCGCCTCGGCCGTCCGCGACGTGCGGGCCAAGGCCCTCACCCACGCCACGGCGAAGTGGCCGTGGCTCGCCGCACGTGCCGGCCAGGGCCGGCACGTGCTGCGCCTCTCGTACGGCCGCGCGGGCGACCCCGGACCGGCGGCGTCCGACGTGGTGCGGATCGCGCTCGCCGACGCCTCGAAGCTGCTGGGCGTGCCGCTGCGGCCCGCCGACCTGCAGGAGTCCGCGGTGGTGCGCTGGGCGGGGACCCTCGGGGTCTTCCCGCCGGGGCACGCCGAGTCCGTGCGGCGCGCGCGGGCGGCGCTCGCCCCGCTCGACGCGTGGCTGGTCGGGGCCGGCGTGGCCGGGACCGGGCTGGCGGCCGTCGTCGCGGACGCCCGCGCGCAGGCCGCGGCCGTGCTCGCCGCCACGCCGCCCGCGCCGGCGTGACGTCCGCCGCAGCAGCGCGCGCCCGCGAATCGGCTGGATCGGTGAGGGAGGATGGAGGCATGACCGCGACTGACGAACCCGGCGCCGCGCCGGCCAGGCCGAGTGCCCGGCAGATCAACGCGCAGATCCGCTACACGGCCTTCGCCGTGTTCTCCCGGGTGGCCGAGCTGGACTCCCCGCCCGAGAAGGCCGCCGCGGAGCTGGCCGAGCTCGCCACCGACCTCGAGAAGGCGGACGTCGTCATCCGTGGGTTCTACGACGTCTCCGCGCTGCGCTCGGACGCCGACCTGATGATCTGGTGGCACGCGGCCGCCGCGGAGGACCTGCAGTCCGCGGGCCGATCGTTCCGGCGGACGGCCGTCGGCCGCACCCTGTCGCCCGCGTGGTCCGCGATGGGCCTGCACCGGCCGGCCGAGTTCAACCGGGGCCACGTCCCCGCGTTCCTGGCCGGGGCCGCGGCGAAGCGCTGGGCGACGGTCTACCCGTTCGTCCGGTCCTACGAGTGGTACCTGCTGCCGGAGGAGGAGCGCAGGGGCATGCTCGTCGAGCACGGGATGATGGGCCGCGAGTACGACCAGGTGCTGTCGAACACGGTGGCGGCGTTCGCGCTGGGCGACTACGAGTGGCTGCTGGCGCTGGAGGCGGACGAATTGCACGACACCGTCGACCTCATGCGCCATCTGCGGTACTCGGGCGCGAGACGGCATGTGCGCGAGGAGACCCCGTTCTTCACCGGTCGGCGGCTCGATGTCGCCGAGGTGGTCGAGGTCGTCCGGTGACCGGTTCGGCGACCCGGTCGCCGCTTCCGGTCAGGGAGCAGGCGGCGACCGATCCGCCCGCCGCGGGCTACGACGCGGTGCTGCTCGCCGGGTTCGGCGGGCCGGAGGGCATCGACGACGTGATGCCCTTCCTGCGCAACGTGACCCGCGGGCGCGGCATCCCCGACGAGCGCCTCGTCGAGGTCTCGCACCACTACGAGGCACTCGGTGGCGTGTCGCCGATCAACGAGCAGAACCGGGCGCTGCGGGCGGCGCTGGAGCGCGAACTGGACCGGCGCGGCTGGGCGATTCCGGTGCTCTGGGGCAACCGCAACTGGTCGCCGTACCTCGCCGACGTGGTGCGCGACGCCCACGACGGACGGCTGGTCCGGCTGCTCGGCCTGGCCACCTCCGCGTACTCCTCGTACTCGTCGTGCCGCCAGTACCGCGAGGACTTCGGGCTGGCGCTGCAGTCGACCGCGCTGGTCGGGTCGGCGCGGATCGACAAGGTGGCGCCCTATTTCGACCGCTCCGGCTTCGTCGCGCCGTTCGCTGACGGCACCGCCGACGCGCTGCTGGCGGCCGCCGCCGCCGGTGTGCCGGTCGACGCGCTCGAGGTCGTGTTCACCACCCACTCGATTCCCACCGCGATGGCGGACACCTCCGGCTCCGCCGAACTCGGCGATCACGGCGCCGGCGGTGCGTACGTGCGCCAGCACCTGGCGGTGGCCCGCGCGGTGATCGACGGCGTCGCCGAGCGGCTGCGCGGCCGGACCGAGATCCCGGTCACCGCCGACCACCTGTCCTGGCAGCTGGCCTACCAGTCGCGGTCCGGGCCACCGCAGGTGCCCTGGCTGGAGCCCGACATCAACGACGTGATCACCGATCTGGGCGCGGCCGGCCGGCGAGGCGTGATCGTCGTGCCGATCGGATTCGTCTCCGACCACGTCGAGGTGGTCTGGGACCTGGACCACGAGGCGGCCGACACCGCGGCCGACCTCGGCCTGTTCTTCGCCCGGGTGGGCACCCCCGGCACCGACCCGCGTTTCGTCGCGGCGCTGGCGGACGCGGTCGGCGAGCGGTGCGGGCTGCTGCAGAGCGACCCGCTGGCCGGCCGGGCGATTCCGGGCATGGCCCGGCCGGACCGGTGCGCCGCGGGGTGTTGCGCCAACCTGCGCGGGCCGAAACCCACGACGAGCGCGGTCGATTCGGCCCTCGACTGGTCGGGGACGGATGCGGACCCGGCGGCGCTGGCGGCGTCCGGCATCGCGGGCGGCGCGCCTTCGTGACGTTGGCGGACGTCCCCGGCCGGGTGCTGCGGGTGGGCACTCGCGGCAGCGCGCTGGCACTGGCGCAGTCGACCGCGATCGCCCGAGACCTCACCGAGAGATCCGGCGCACCGAGCGATCTCGTGCGCATCCGGACGGAGGGCGACGCGAATCCCGGCGCGCTGGCCGAGATCGGCGGCACCGGCGTATTCGTGACGGCGGTCCGCACGGCGCTGCTCGACGGCCGCGTCGATGTCGTCGTGCATTCGTTCAAGGACCTGCCCACCGCGGCCAGCCCGGGTGTCGCCGTCGCGGCGGTTCCCCCGCGGGAGGACCCGTCGGACGCCCTCTGCGCGCGGGACGGCCTCACGTTCGACTCGCTGCCGGCCGGCGCGACGGTCGGCACCGGCTCGCCGCGCCGGGTGGCCCAACTGCTGGCGCGCCGGCCCGACCTGCGGGTGGTGCCGATCCGGGGCAACGTCGACACCCGCCTGGGCATGGTGGCCCTCGGCCGGCTGGACGCCGTCGTCCTGGCCGCCGCCGGCCTGCGCCGGCTGGGCCGCGCGGACGCCATCACCGAGCTGTTCGGCGCCGAACGCATGCTGCCGGCCCCCGCGCAGGGCGCGCTCGCCGTCGAGTGCCGCGCCGCTGACGTCGAGACCGCCTGGTATGCGGCCGCTCTCGCCGCACTCGACGATGCGTCGGCGCGCGCGGAGGTGGTGGCCGAGCGCGCGGTGCTGGCCGCCCTGGAGGCCGGGTGCAGCGCCCCCGTCGGCGCCCGGGCGGTCCTGCGTGACGGCGAGATCAGGTTGACCGCCGCCGTTGTGGCCGCCGACGGCAGCCGGGAGGTGCGCGGCGAACGGCACGGGACCGCCGCAGCCGCCGCCGCGCTCGGCGCGGAGCTGGCCGCCGCCCTGCTGGCCGACGGCGCCGGCTCACTGATGGGGGCCGGGTGAGCGGCGGCGCCCTCGCCGGCTGGCGGGTGCTCGTGCCGCGGCCGGCAGAGCGGTCGGCCGACCTGAGAGCGGCGCTGGCCGAGCGGGGCGCCGAGGTGGTGGCGGTGCCGTTCCTGACCATCGAACCGCCCGCGGACGGCGCCGCCCTCGACGCCGCGCTGCGCGGACTGGCGTCGGGCGCGTACGGCTGGATCGGGTTCACCTCGGTCAACGCGTTGCGGGCGGTCACCCGGCGGTGCGCCGAGCTCGGCCTGACCGCGGTGCCGCCCGGCACCATGGTGGCCGCGGTCGGTCCGGGCACCGCGCGGGCGATCCGCGCCGCGGGGCTTCCGGTGGACCTCGTGCCGGCCACGGGTGGGTCGGCGGCCGCGCTCGCCGCCATCTGGCCGGCGGCGACGGCCGGCGCGGCGGTGCTGTTGCCCCGGTCCGACCGGGCCGCCCCGACGCTGCCCGATGCGTTGCAGGCGAAGGGCTACCTGGTGGATGCCGTGGTCGCGTACGGCACCGGCACGGTGGTCCTCGACGAGGACGTGGCGGCGGACCTGGCGTCCGGCGCGATCCGCGCCGTGCTCCTGACGTCACCCAGCACGGTCGAGCCGCTGCGCGGCGTGCGCGTCGCGCCGACCGTCGTGCTCGGCGCGATCGGCGCTCCGACCGCCCAGGCGATCCGGGACGCCGGCCTACAGCTGTCGTTCGTGGCCGATGAGCCCAGCGCCCGGGGACTCGTCGACGGGCTCGCGGCGATCGCCGGCGGCCGCTGACCCGGGCTGGGTTCGCGGATGGAGCCGACGGCGGGGTCGCGGCGCGTCAGGCCGCCAGCGCGAGCACCACGACGGCGAGCGCCGGCAGGCTCTCGCCGAGCGCGCTGAGCCACAGCCGGCGCTCGCTGAGGAACAGCACCAGCCCGAGGAAGACGTGGCTCGCGCAGGTGAACAGCACCAGCGCACGCCCGACGTCGACGTCTCCCCACTGCAGCATGGCGACGCCGACCAGCGCGCCGATGCCGTAGCAGAGGTTGTAGCAGCCCACGTTGACCGCCCACATGCGGACCGCGGGGACGTCGGCCGGCCTGATCAGGAAGATCGGATAGAGCGCCCGGCGCCCGTGGAAGAACACCTCCAGCACGAACATGACGACCAGCGTCACGCCCACCAGCACGGCGAGAACCTGCGCGACACCGTTCACCGGGACCTCCCCACACCGAGGATCGATGGATCGACATCGACCGCATGTAGTCAGTGTCTCTGACTACTATAGTCAGAGACACTGACTTCATTCAAGAGGCCGGCTCCCGATGTCCCGCCGGTCGGTAGGTTGGACGCGCGGTGAGCGGAGGCGTCCGCGGGTGACGGCGCCGGCGGTGAGGGGAAGGCATGGCAGACAGAGAGGCGTTTCCCGTGGTGCGGCCGCGGCGGCTGCGGCGGACCGCCGCCCTCCGCCGGCTGGTCGCGCAGACCCGGCTGCATCCGGCGGACCTGGTGCTGCCGATGTTCGTCAAGCAGTCGCTGGCCGACCCGGCGCCGCTGGCCTCGATGCCGGGCGTGCTGCAGCACACCCGGTCGTCGCTCGTCGACGCGGCGGGGGCGGCGGTGGATGCCGGCGTCGGCGGCCTGATGATCTTCGGCATCCCCGAGCGGCGGGACGCCGTCGGCTCGGCGGCCACGGAGCCGGACGGCATCCTGAACCGGGCGATCGCCGACCTGCGGGCGGCGGTGGGCGAGCGCACGGTGATCGCGGCCGACCTCTGCCTCGACGAGTTCACCGACCACGGGCACTGCGGGGTGCTGACGCCCGGCGGCGAGGTGGACAACGACGCCACGCTGCTCCGGTACCGGGACATGGCCGTGGCCCAGGCGGAGGCGGGGGTGGATCTGGTCGGCACCTCCGGGATGATGGACGGGCAGGTCGGCGCGGTGCGAGAGGCGCTGGACGGCAAGGGCTTCGGCGACGTCGGGGTGTTCGCCTACGCCGCCAAGTACGCGTCCGCGTTCTACGGCCCGTTCCGGGAGGCGGTCGACTCCGCGCTGACCGGCGACCGGCGCAGTTACCAGCAGGATCCGGCGAACCGCCGCGAGGCACGGCGCGAGGTCGGCCTGGACGTCGCCGAGGGCGCCGACCTGGTGATGGTCAAGCCCGCGATGTCGTACCTGGACGTGCTCTCCGACGTCGCGGCGTCTGTCGACGTCCCCGTCGCCGCATATCAGGTGTCCGGGGAGTACGCGATGGTGGAGGCGGCCGCCGCGAACGGCTGGATCGACCGCCGCCGGGCGATCGGCGAGACCCTGACGTCGATCCGGCGGGCCGGCGCGCAGATCGTGCTGACCTACTGGGCGGCCGAGGTCGCGGCGGAACTCGCGGCGGGGAACGACTTCTGATGGCCCCGACGTTCGGATCCGGGGTGTCCGACGCCGGCGGGCCCGGTGCCGCCCGGCCTGACGCGTGGACCGCGGCGCGGCCGGTCGCCGGGTCCGGCGTGGCGGCTGCCGCGGATCCCGCGGGCTCGCTCGCCGCGCCCGCGGCGGGATCCACCGACGCGCTCGGCGCAGGGAGCGGTGCCGGCGACCCGCCGAGCACCGACGACCCGCCGAGCACGGACGGGCTGCCGGGCGACGACGGGCTGCCGGGCGCGCGACGCGCGCTGCCGGGCGCGGGCGACGCTGCCGCGCTGTCGACGCGCCGCCGGGCGCGGGCGACGCTGCCGCGGTGCCGGCGAGCGCGGCGCTGTTCGGGCGGGCCCTCGCGGTGACGCCGGGGGGCGTGAACTCGCCGGTGCGCGCCTTCCGGTCCGTCGGCGGCACGCCGCGCTTCATGGCATCGGGCAGCGGCGCCTGGATCGTCGACGCGGACGGCAACCGCTACGTCGACCTGGTCGGCTCCTGGGGGCCGATGATCCTGGGGCACGCGCATCCCGACGTGATCGCCGCGGTCTCGGCGGCGGTCTCCCGCGGGCTGTCGTTCGGCACCCCCGGCGCCGGGGAGGTCGCCCTCGCGGAGGAGATCGTGGCGAGAGTCGCTCCCGTGGACCGGGTCCGGCTGGTGTCGTCCGGCACCGAGGCGACGATGTCCGCGCTGCGGCTGGCCCGCGGCTTCACCGGCCGGTCGGTGGTGGTCAAGTTCGCCGGCTGCTACCACGGGCACGTCGACGCGCTGCTCGCCGCCGCCGGCTCCGGCGTCGCCACCTTCGCGCTGCCCGACTCGGCGGGCGTGACCAAGGGCACCACCGCCGACGTCGTGGTGCTGCCCTACAACGACATCGACGCCGTGCGAGCGGTGTTCGCGGAGCGGCCGGGCGAGGTGGCGGCGATCATCACGGAGGCCGCCGCGGCGAACATGGGCGTGGTGCCGCCGGCGCCGGGTTTCGGCGCCGCGCTCGCCGAGATCGCCCACACCGACGGCGCCCTGCTCATCTCCGACGAGGTGATGACGGGCTTCCGGGTGAGCCGGTCGGGCATGTACGGGCTGGACGCGGCCGTCGAGGGCTGGGCGCCGGACCTGATGACGTTCGGCAAGGTGATCGGCGGCGGACTGCCCGTCGGGGCGTTCGGCGGGCGGGCCGACATCATGGCGCTGCTCGCCCCGGAGGGGCCGGTCTACCAGGCGGGCACGCTGTCCGGGAACCCGGTGGCCACCGCCGCCGGGCTGGCGACGCTGCAGCACTGCGATGACGCCGTGTACCGCCACCTGGACGAGACCGCAGGCACCGTCGGGAATCTCGTGTCCGTCGCGCTCACCCGTCAGGGCGTCCCGCACCGCCTGCAGCGGGCAGGCAACCTGTTCTCGGTGTTCTTCAGGGACGGCCCCGTCCGCGACTACGACGACGCGCGCGCGCAGTCGACGGCCGCCTATGCCGCGTTCTTCCACGCGATGCTGGACGCCGGCGTGTACCTTCCCCCGTCCGCCTTCGAGGCCTGGTTCGTGTCGGCCGCGCACGACGACGCGGCGCTCGAGGCGATCGACCGGGCCCTGCCCGCAGCCGCCAGGGCCGCCGCCGCGGCTTCCTGACACATCCGGCTCGCCGCACCGTCACGGCGGGATCGCCCGGGACGCTCGCCGCACCGTCACCGCGGGATCACCGGGACGCTCGCCGCACCGTCACGGCGGGATCGCCGGGCCGTTCGCAGCTGGGTCACGGCGGGATCGCCGGGCCGCGCACCGCCGTCGCGAGACCTCCGTCGTCGAGGAGCACCGTCACGTCGCCGTCCCGGTCCGTGCGCAGGACGGATCCCACCCCGGCGCGTGAGAGCGCCTGCAGGAGACGCGGGTTCGGATGCCCGTAGCCGTTGTCCGCGCCGACCCCGATCACTGCGACGCGGGGCGACACGGCCGCGAGGAACTGGGGCAGGGTGTTGGCCGAGCCGTGATGCGGCACCTTGAGTACGTCGGCAGCGAGGTCCGCGCCGGTGCCGAGCAGCGCTCGCTGCGCCTCGGGCTCGATGTCCCCGGTCAGCAGGAGCCGGATGCCGTCGACCTCGGCCAGCAGCACGACCGAGTCGTTGTTGGGATCGGATTCCGTACCGACGAAGGCCCGCTCGGGCCCCATGACGCGGACGGTGAGCCCGGCCGAGCGCCACGTGGTGCCCGCGGGCCATTGCACGACGGGCACCGCGGCGGCGTCGGCGAGGCGCCGGGCGGCGTCCCACTCGTACGCCGGCTCCCGGCCGGGACCGACCAGCACGGCGCCCACGGATCGGCCGCCCAGGACGCCGGCCAGCCCGTCGACGTGATCGGCGTGCAGGTGCGTCAGGACGAGCAGCGGCACGGTCGCGATGCCCAGGCGGTCGAGGCAGCGGTCGACGAGGCCGGGATCGGGCCCCGCGTCGACGACCATCGCCGCTCCCGCCTCGCCGGTGGTCACGACCAGGGCGTCGCCCTGGCCGACCTCGCACGCCGCGAGCAGCCAGCCGGGCGGGGGCCAGCCGTCGACGACGACGGCCGCTGGCACGAGGACCGCCGCCGCGCCGGCGGCGGCGGCGACGGCCAGCAGCCGGAACCGTCGCTGCCGCAGCAGGACGAGCCCGGCGACGATGGCGACCACGAGCGTGCCGAGGCCGAGCGGCGACGACGGCCACGCCAGCACCGCGCCCGGCCACGCCGCGACGCGGTGCGCCACCCACGCGATCCAGTCCAGCGGCACCGCGGCGGCCCGGGCGAGGACCGTCGCGGCGCCGGGCCACCAGGGACCGGCCGCCGCACAGCCGACGCCGAGGATGAGCGCGAGCGCGACCACCGGTGCGACCAGGAGGTTGGCCAGCACGCCGAACACCGGCACCGTTCCGCTGATCGCCACGATCACCGGCGTGGTGACCAGTTGCGCCGCGACCGGGATGCAGAGCGCGTCCGCCCACCCGCGCGGGCATCCGCGCCGCTGCAGCGCCGTCGACCACGCCGGCGCCAGCAGGACCAGCCCGCCGGTGGCGAGCACCGAGAGTGCGAACCCGACGGACAGCGCCAGCAGCGGGTCGAGCAGCAGCAGACCGATCACGCACGCCGCGAGCGCCGGGAGGCACGTGCGGGCTCGACCGGTGAGGAGCGCGACCAGGGTGATCGCACCCATCACCGCCGCCCGCAGCACGGAGGGCTGGGCGCCGACCAGCACCACCAGCGCGATGAGGGTCAGCGCCCCGCCGGCGGCCGCCCATCGCGGCCCGACCCTCCGCAGCGCGAGAACCACGGCGCCGCAGACGATCGCGAAGTGCGAGCCGGACACCGCCAGCAGGTGAGCGACGCCGGTCGCCTTCGCGTCGCGATCCAGCTGCTCCGAGATGCCGGACGTGTCACCGACCACCAGCCCCGGCAGCAACCCGGCGGCATCACCGCCGAGTGCCGACGCGTTGGCCGACAGGGTCTGCCGGACGCGCTGCGCCGCCCGTTGCCACCACGGCGCCGCGACGAGTTCCCCCGGCGGGCTCCGCGCTCGGATCTGGACACCCGACGTACCCGCCCGATCCTGGGGCGAGAGCCGGCCGGACGTCTCGACGACCGCCCCGGGCGTCACGTCACCCCAGCCGGGCCCGGCGCCGTGCACCACCACCGGCGTTGCGGCGGTCCAGCTCGCACCGGCGACCCGGGCGGCCATGACCGTGCCGTCGACCCGCCAGGCCGGGCCGGCCGAGCCCGGATCGCTCGTGTCGTCCGGCGCGCGGAAGCCCGCGGACTCCGGCTCGGGGATGCCTCCGATCTCGATCTCGAGGACCGCCCACGCCCGCGAGTGGGCGGCGACCACCAGCCGGTCGTCGCGGTTCGCCGCGGTGAGCAACGCCGAGATGCAGACCGCGGTCGCGCAGCAGAGCGCGGCCGCCAGCACTCCCCAGCGGTTGTGCGCGCACCAGCCCCGCGCCCGCCGGGTCACGCGCCGCAGCGGGCCGGCCGGGCCGACGGGCCGGTCGGCCCAGGCGGCCTCGCCACCACCCACGGTGGAGGCCCGGACCGCCGCACGTACCGGCCGGGCGTCGGCCTCGCCGACCGACCGGAACCGGCCCGCCGCCAGCACGACGGCGGCCAGGGCCGCCAGGGCCGCCGCGACGATCCACGCCATGGCCCCGGCGACAAGCCCGACCAGGCAACCGATCCAGACCGCCACCGCCGGCATGGCCAGCCTCAGGTCCACCGGCGGCTCGGCGTCCTCCTCGCGCCACCGGCGCCGGCGTCGTGCGCCCACGGCGCCGGTCACACCGTGACCATCCCGGACAGTTGCGCATACCGGGCCGGCCCGATCCCGCTGATCTCCTGCAGCTGCTCCACCGACGCGAACCGGCCGTGCTCCTGCCGCCAGGTGAGGATGTTCTGCGCCATCACCGGGCCGACGCCGGGCAGCGTGTCCAGGTCCGCCGCACCGGCCGTGTTCAGGTCGACGAGGCCCGCGGCGGGGGCCGCACCATCCGGCGCGCCCGCCGCGGCATCGACACCGCTGAGCCCGCCCGCGGGCACACCGGCACCGGAAGCGCCCACGACGATCGACGCGCCGTCGGCCAGCCGGGTCGCGAGGTTGAGCCCGGTGTAGTCCGCGTCCGGAGTGGGACCCCCGGCCGCGGAGATCGCGTCCGCCACGCGGGAACCCGCGGGCACCGTCACGACGCCCGGTGCCAACACCTTCCCGGTGACCGACACGACGATCGGCCCGGCGACCTCGGGTACGGGTTTCGCGCCCGCCGACACTGCAGCCCCGCCGACTTCTGCGGAGGGCGACGGGGCAGCCGCGGAGCCGACGGCGTCGGCGCCGGGACCCGCGACGGGAGCCGCTGCCCCGCCGGTTCCCGGGGTCACGGTGCCTGCCGGCGCGACGGCCACCGATTCCACCGGACGCGCCTGGGGGCGGTCGCGCCAGACGCCGACCGCGGTGACGATCGCCGCGAGCGTCGCGATGATCAACAGGACAACGGCGCCGCGCCGCCCCGGATCCACCCGCGCGTCGGTCAGCGTCTCCGGAACCCAGAGTTCGGCGAACCTGCCCCAGGCCCGGCCGCGGAGCCGCGCGGCGCGGCCCGGCGATGGCTCGTGGCCGGCGTCGACACCGTGGTCGGCACCGTGGTCGGCACCGTCGTCCGGACCGTGGTCGACACCGTGGTCGACACCGTGGTCGACACTGTGGGCCCAAGCGCCGCTTTCATCGTCGTCGGCATCGTTCTCGGCATCATCGTCGGCATCGAGGTCGGCATCGAGGTCGGCATCGAGGTCGGGATCGAAGTCGGGATCGAAGTCAGCACGGCCCTCGGCTCGGCCGACCGCGTCGGTGTCGACATCGTCTTCCCCCGCACCGGCCGCCGGACCGCGCCAGAGCGACGGGTCCGGCGTCCATCCCGATCGGGCGCCGCCGCCGAGCGTTCCGGGCCCGGCCGGCGGGTCCACGGCGGCCGGGGCGGTGGCCGGCGCCGGGCCGCCCGACCGCCCCTCGAGGCGGTGCCGGCCCCCGGTGCTCGGCGGAGCGGGCGCGGGCGGGCGAGCCGTGTACACCGCCAGCCGGCGCAGCGGTTCCGAACGATCGCGCATGCCCGCACGCTAGGTGCCGGATCGGCCCTGCGCGCCGAGACCGCGGGCGGCTGTGGACAACTCGGCCCGTGTGGACTACTCGGGGGGACCACCCGGTCGGGGCCGGTCCGCAACGGCCGGCCGGGGCAGCGCACGGCACGGCGGCTCAGGTGCCGGCGACCTCGTCCTCGCCGCGGGGCAGCACCACGTGCCCCAGCCCGGCGTTGTAGGAGTGCAGGCGCCAGGCACCGGCGTACCGGTGCAGGATCACCCAGTGGCAGTTGCCGACGCCGATCAGCGTCGCCCAGCTGTGATCGGGCAGGTCCAGCAGCAGCCCGGTGAGCCCGACGATGAGGCCGCCGTGGGACACCAGCAGCGCCCGCTGATCGGCGCCGGCGTCGAGCTCGGCGACCACCTGGGCCGCTCGTCGCGCCACCTGCTTGCGCGACTCGCCGCGCGGCGGGGAGGCGTGCGGGGAGGTGGTGCGCCAGCGCTCCCACTCCCCCGGCCAGGACGCCACGACCTCGTCGCGGGTCAACCCCTCCCAGTCGCCCATCGAGGTCTCCCGCAGCCGTGGGTCGACCGCCACGGGCAGCCCGCACACGGCGGCCACGGTCGACGCGGTGTCGAACGCGCGCTTCGAGTCCGACGAGACGATCACCTGCGGGTTCAGCGCCGCCACCGACAGCGCGGCGTCGACCGCCTGGCCGCGGCCGGCCTCGTTCAGGTCGATGTCGCGGTGCCCCTGCATGCGGCGCTCGACGTTCCAGTCGGTCTCACCGTGCCGGAGCAGGATCAGGTGCTCGAGCGTCACCGCCGGGCGCCGTCGGCCACCACCGGCTCCTCGAAGTCCGCATCCGCTTCCGCATCGGTGTTCTCGACGGCATTCTCGACGGCGTTCTCGTTGTCGTTCACGATGTCGTTCTCGGCGGCCGCGGGCTCGCCGTCCGGCGCGGTCGCGTCCACGAACGGGATGATCGGGCAGTCCTTCCACAGCCGGTCCAGCGCGTAGAACACCCGCTCCTCCGAGTGCTGCACGTGCACGACGACGTCCAGGAAGTCGAGCAGCACCCAGCGTCCGTCCCGCTCGCCCTCACGGCGGGTCGGCTTCACCCCAGCGGCGCGCATGCTCTCCTCGACCGCGTCGACGATCGCGCCGACCTGCCGCTCGTTGGTGCCCGTGACGATCACGAAGCAGTCGGTGATGGCCAGCCGGTCCGAGACGTCGACGATCAGGACGTCCTTCGCCTTCTTGTCGGCGGCGGCCTGCGCCGCAACGGTGGCCAGTTCCAGCGCCTTGGCTGTCGCGGTCATGATTCTCCCTGCTGCCCGGTTTCCGTCGGTATCTCTTCGTAGAGTCGGTGTTTCGCGATGTACTGGACGACCCCGTCGGGGACCAGGTACCAGACCGGCTCACCCGACTGCACGCGGTCTCGGCAGTCGGTGGACGAGATCGCCAGCGCGGGGATCTCCATCAGGGTCACCGACTTCTCGGGCAACCCGGTGCTCGCGAGGTCGAACCCGGGCCGGGTGACGCCGATGAAGTGCGCCAGCTCGAACAGCTCGTGCACGTCCCGCCAGGACAGGATCGCCGCCATCGCGTCGGCGCCGGTGATGAAGAACCACTCGGCTGCCGGCTCCAGCGCCCGCAGGTCGCGCAGCGTGTCCTTGGTGTAGGTCGGCCCCGGCCGATCGACATCGACCCTGGACACGGTGAACCGCGGATTGGACGCGGTCGCGATGACGGTCATCAGGTAGCGGTGCTCGGCCGGGCTCTCGCCGCTCTTCTGCCACGGGTGCCCCGTGGGCACGAAGATCACTTCGTCCAGCGAGAACCGGCTCGCCACCTCGGATGCGGCGACCAGGTGCCCGTGGTGGATGGGGTCGAACGTGCCGCCCATCACGCCGACGCGGCGCCCGGCACGGGTCACGAGGATGCCCGGACCTGACCGGAGCCGGTCACCACCCACTTGGTGCTCGTCAGCTCCGCCAGTCCCATCGGGCCGCGCGCATGCAGCTTCTGCGTCGAGATGCCGATCTCCGCGCCGAGCCCGAACTCACCGCCGTCGGTGAACGCGGTCGACGCGTTGACCATGACGACCGCGGCGTCGACCCGGTCGGTGAACTCCTTGGCCGCCGAGATCGAGGACGTGACAATGGCTTCGGTGTGTCCGGTGCCGTGCTCGTTGATGTGCGCGATCGCGGCGTCGAGGTCGTCCACCACGGCCGCCGCGATGTCCAGCGACAGGTACTCGGTGTCGAAGTCCTCCGCGGTCGCCTCGACGACGCCCGCGTCGCCCGCGATGCCCGCGAAACCCGCCTCGGCGTGGATGGTGACGCCGGCGGCGCGCAGCGCGGCCGCCGCGGCCGGCACGAACTCCGCCGCGAGGTCGCGGTGCACCAGCAGGCTCTCGGCGGCGTTGCAGACGGAGGTCCGGCGGGCCTTGGAGTTCACCAGGATCTCCAGCGCCATGGCCGGATCCGCGGACGCGTCGACATAGACGTGACAGTTGCCGACGCCGGTCTCGATCACCGGCACGGTCGAGCCGTTGACCACCGCCTGGATCAGCCCCGCGCCGCCCCGCGGCACGATGACGTCGACGAGGCCGCGCGCGGTCATCAGGTGCTTGACCGACTCACGATCCGTGCCGGGCACCAGCTGAATCGCGTCGGCCGGCAGGCCGGAGTCGACCGCGACGCGCGACAACACCTGCACCAACGCGCGATTCGACTCGTAGGCCGACCCCGACCCGCGCAGCAGCACGGCGTTGCCGGACTTCAGGGCTATCCCGGCGGCGTCCACGGTGACGTTCGGCCGCGCCTCGTAGATGATCGCGACGACACCCATCGGCACCCGACGCTGCGTCAGCTGCAGCCCGTTCGGCAGCACCGACCCGCGGACGACCGTGCCCACTGGGTCGGGCAGCCCGGCGAGCTCGCGCAGCCCGGCGGCCATCCCGTCGATCCGGGCGTCGGTGAGCCGCAGACGATCGACGAGCGAGGCGGGCGTGCCGTTGTCCTCGGCGGCGGCCACGTCCAGCGCGTTGGCGGCGAGGATCTCGGGCCGGTTGGCGCGGAGCGCCTCGGCCATCGCGAGCAGCGCGGCGTCCTTGGTGGCGCGGGTGAGGGTGGCGAGGGCGCCCGCGGCGACCCTGGCGCGGCGGGCGGCCTCGAGAACGTCCTCCCGCGACGCCGACCCTGATCCGGCCGGCGGCACCGATCCGGTGCCGGGGGCGGACTCTCGGGTGTCCGACTGCTGCTCCTGGAGAACGGACATCGCTCAGGCTCCCTCGTCGGTTCGCTGCTGGTCCGTCCCGGTCGGTCCCTGATCGCCCGGCGAACCGGTGCCCGACGGTACCGCGATCAGGTCGTCGGCGTGCACGACCGGGTGGCGCCGGTCGGCGGACAGCTCGTGCAGCGAGCGGCCCATCATCTCGGGCAGCTCGGCCGCGTCGTGGCCGACGAATCCGCGGGCCACGACGTGGCCCTCCGGCGACAGCAGCTCGACCACGTCGCCGGACTCGAAATCGCCGTAGAAGCCGGTGATCCCGGCGGGCAGCAGGGACTTCCGGCGCTGCACGACGGCCGCCACGGCACCGTGGTCGAGGACCAGCTGACCGGAGGCCGTGGCGGCGTGCCGGAGCCAGAACATGCGCGCGCTGGTGCGCCGGGTGGCCGGCGCGAACGCCGTGCCGACCTGCGGCCCGAGGCCGGCGGCGTGCGCCGGGTCCGTGTGCGCCGGCACCGTCCGCAGGGCCGCGACCGCGTCCTCGGCTGCGGCCAGCAGCACCGGGATCCCCGCCCCGGTGGCGGTGATCGCCGACGTCAGCTTGGACGCCATGCCGCCGGTGCCGATCTCCGTGCCCGGCGCCGCGATGGCGATGCCGGCGAGCTCGGTGGCGTCGAGCACCTCGCGCACCGGACGGGAGCCCGGGTCGCTGGGGTCGCCCGTGTACAGCGCGTCGACGTCGGAGAGCAGGATCAGCGCGGCGGCGCCGACCAGGCTGGCGACGAGCGCGGCGAGGCGGTCGTTGTCGCCGAACCGGATCTCGGCCGTGGCGACGGTGTCGTTCTCGTTCACGACCGGAACCACGCCGAACGACAGGAGCTTGGCGAAGGTGTGCTGGGCATTTCGGTAGTGGGCGCGCCGGACCACGTCGTCGCTGGTCAGCAGCACCTGCCCGACGCGCAGCCGGTGCCGGGCGAAGGACTCGGCGTACCGCTGGGCGAGCAGCTGCTGGCCGACGGACGCCGCGGCCTGCTGGGTCGCCAGGTCGCGCGGGCGGCGCCGCAGGCCCAGCGGCGCGAGCCCGGCGGCGATCGCCCCGGACGACACCAGCACGACCTGTGAACCGGCGCCCACCCGGCCGGCGACGGCGTCGACGAGGGCGTCGAGCCGCGCGGGATCCAGCCCGCCGGCCGCCGTGGTCAGCGACGACGAGCCCACCTTGACCACCACGACCCTGGCCGCGCCGACGGCCAGCCGCGCGGCCGACAGGGGCGCCGCCTGGGATGCCTGCACGGCCAACCCGCCGGCGGTCATCGGTCCGCCCGGTCGGCCCGCTCGGCCCGGTCGGGCTCGAGGTCGGCCGGCACGTCGCCGGGCGGGTCGGTGGCGTCCAGGGCGTGCCCCTCGACGTCCAGTCCGCGCCGCAATCGGTGCATGGCCTTGCGCTCCGCGGCGCCGACGCGCTCGGTCTGGTCCAGCCGCACGTCGGTGCCGCGGCCGGTCCGCACCACCTCCACGCCCGCCAGCGTGGTGGGCTCCCAGTCGAAGGTGACGTCGCCGATGGTCACCGGCGCACCGGCGACGGCGCCGAGCTGGGCGAGCCGCTCCTCCACCCCGAGCCTGGCAAGCCGGTCGGCGAGGTAGCCGATCGCCTCGTCGTTGGCGAAATCGGTCTGCTTGACCCACCGCTCCGGGCGCTGCCCGCGCACGACGAACCCGCCGTCCGCCTCCGGATCCGCGAACACCTCGAACTGCTCGGCGTCCACCGGCCGCGGCCGGACCACGATTCGCGTCGCCGGTGCGACGGGACGAGAAGCCCGGTCGGCCGCGACGACCTCGGCGAGCGCGAAACGCAGCTCCGCGAGGCCCTCGTGGGTCGCGGCCGACACGAGGTGGACGGGGTATCCGGCGGCGCGCAGATCGGGCGCGACGAACTCGGCGAGCTCGCGCGCCTCCGGCACGTCGATCTTGTTCAGCACGACGAGCCGCGGCCGGTCCGCCAGATCGCCGGTCAGCGACGGCGTGTACTGCGCCAGCTCGTGCTCCAGCGTCTGCACGTCCGACAGCGGGTCGCGGCCGGACTCGTACGTCGCGCAGTCGACCACGTGCACCAGCACCGAGCACCGCTCGACGTGCCGGAGGAACTCCAGTCCGAGGCCCTTGCCCTGGCTGGCGCCCGGGATGAGGCCGGGTACGTCGGCGATCGTGAAGACCTCGGCGCCCGCGGTGACGACGCCCAGGTTGGGCTCGAGGGTGGTGAAGGGGTAGTCGGCGATCTTCGGGCGGGCGGCGGAGAGCACCGAGACCAGCGACGATTTGCCGGCACTCGGAAACCCGACCAGCCCGACGTCGGCGACGGACTTCAGCTCGAGAACGACCTCAGCGGACTCGCCCGGCTCTCCGAGGAGCGCGAATCCCGGTGCGCGGCGGGCCCGGGATGCGAGCGCGGCGTTGCCGAGACCACCCCGCCCCCCGTGCGCGGCGACGTACCGGGAGCCGACTCCGACCAGGTCGGACAGCACCGCGCCGTCCTCGTCCAGCACGACGGTGCCCGAGGGCACCCGCAGCTCCAGCGTGTCCCCGTTCGCCCCGTCCCGGTTGTCCCCCTGGCCGGGCCGGCCGTTGCCGGCGCGGGCGTGCGGCCGGTAGTGGAAGTCGAGCAGGGTGTGCACGTTGTCGTCGACCACCAGTACGACGTCGCCGCCGTTGCCCCCGTCGCCGCCGTCGGGACCGCCGAGTGGCTTGAACTTCTCGCGGTGGATCGATGCGCAGCCGTGCCCGCCGTCGCCGGCTTGCAGGTGCAGGACCGTGCGGTCGACGAATCTGGCCACCGTGTCGCACCTCCTGACGTGGCGGGTGGGGATCGGACGGGAAACGACGGGACGGGTACGACCGGACGGGAACGAGAAAGGGGCGGGTCCGAGATCCTCGGGCCCGCCCCACTTCAGGCGATCAACGACGCGCCGAGCCGCTCAGACCCCAGCCGGGGCCGGCGCCGGGGCGTCGGCGGTGCTCTCGGCGCCGGCAGAGCTGGTCAGGTCCTTCGTCACGATGTTCACGGTCTTGCGACCGCGCTTGGTGCCGAACTCGACCGAGCCGGCGACGAGCGCGAACAGGGTGTCGTCCTTGCCCCGGCCGACTCCGGCGCCGGGGTGGAACTTGGTGCCGCGCTGCCGGACCAGGATCTCGCCGGCGGACACGACCTGCCCACCGAACCGCTTGACGCCGAGCCGCTGGGCGTTGGAGTCGCGACCGTTGCGCGAACTCGACGCGCCCTTCTTGTGTGCCATCTCTGTGGTGCCCTTCCCAGTGATCCAGTACGTCTGCCGCCGCGATCCGCGAGCGGATCCGGCGGACGCCGACTCAGGCGGTGACCGTGATGCCGGTGACCTTGACCCGGGTCAGCGGCTGACGGTGTCCCTGCCGCTTGTGGTAGCCCGTCTTGCTCTTGAACTTGTGGATGACGATCTTCGGGCCCTTGGTGTGCGCGACGACCTCGCCGGACACGGTCACCTTGGCCAGGTCGGCGGCGGTCGATGCGGTGATCGCCTTGCCGTCGACGACCAGCACCGCCGGCAGCGTCACGGACGCGCCCGGCTCGCCCTCGAGCTTCTCGATCTCGATGACGTCACCCTCGGCGACCTTGTACTGCTTGCCGCCCGTCTTGACGATGGCGTACATCACGCGCCTTCCTGCCTGTGCTCGCGGCGTGGTCCTGCACCCGGTCCGGGTGACGGATCCGCCATGGTCCTCGGGAGCCCCGGCGAGCGGTTCACACTCGATCGAGCCAGGGCAACACAAAGCGCGCTGCAGCGCAGCGTGCCGACCGACAACGATACGCTGCCCGCGCCCGCCGCGGCAAACGCGCCGCCGGCCTCAGCCGAGCGAGTCGGCGGGAACCACGATGTCGGCGACGACGGCCTCGCCGGCCGGTCCCGCCGGCCGGGACGCGGCCCGACGCCGGCGCGGTGCGGGCTGCTTCGGCGGCTCCGGCGGCGCGCTCACGGCCGGCGCGCTCGCGGCCGCCTGCGCCGGGTCCGGCGAGGCCTCGGCCGGGGCGGCCTCGGGTCCGGGCGCCGCGGCGGCACCCGATTCCGGGCGCTGCTCGGCGCCATCCGGCCCCGGCTCCGGCTGCGGACCCGTCAGCTCCGGCTCCCCGGATCCGGCCGCCGTCACCGGTTCGGCCAGCGCCTCCGGTGCCGCCTCCGTGGGGGGCGGCCCCGATCGCCGGGACCGATTCCGCCGGGCGTCGCCGTCGCCGGCCTCGGCCGCGGCGCCGTCGTCCTCGGACGGCCCGACGGACGGTGGCGGCTTGGGACCGCGCGGGTCCGGGCGGCGGCCCAGGGTGTGCTGCACGCGGGCCACGACGTCCTCGGAGACGTCGCTTCCGCGCGCCCGCGAGCGCCTGCCCTTGGTCCGGGGCTCGGGCGCGGCGCCGCCGTCGTCCGACCCCGCGACCGGCACGTCGTGCAGCAGCACGCCCCGCCCGCCGCAGTGCGGGCACGGCTCGGAGAACGCCTCGAGCAGTCCGGTGCCCATGCGCTTGCGGGTCATCTGCACCAGGCCCAGCGAGGTCACCTCGGCGACCTGGTGCCGGCTGCGGTCGCGGCCCAGGCACTCGGTGAGCCGGCGGAGCACCAGCTCGCGATTCGACTCCAGCACCATGTCGATGAAGTCGACGACGATGATGCCGCCGATGTCGCGCAGCCGGAGCTGGCGGACGATCTCCTCGGCCGCCTCGAGGTTGTTCTTGGTGACGGTCTCCTCGAGATTGCCGCCGGAACCGGTGAACTTGCCGGTGTTCACGTCGACCACGGTCATCGCCTCGGTGCGGTCGATGACCAGCGACCCGCCGGAGGGCAGGTGCACCTTGCGCTCCAGCGCCTTCGCGATCTGCTCGTCCACCCGGTACCCCGTGAAAACGTCCGACGCTCCTCCGTTCGATTCGTAGCGCGACAGCCGGTCGGCCAGCTCGGGCGCGACCGACGTCACGTACTCCGACACCTCCGCGTACGCCTCGTCCCCGTCCACGACCAGCCGGCTGATGTCGGAGTTGAACAGGTCGCGGATGACCTTGATCAGCGTCCCGGGCTCCGCGGACAGCTGCGTGGGCGCGCTGCCGCCACCGCCGCCCTTGGAGCCCTTCCTGCCGCCGACCCCGGCGCGCCCGGAGATGTCCTCCCATTGCGCCTTGAGCCGCTCGACGTCGCGGACCAGGTCCTCCTCCGCGATCCCCTCGGCGGCGGTCCGGATGATCACGCCCGCCTCCGACGGCACGATCCGGTCGAGAATCCCCTTGAGCCGCTTGCGCTCGGTGTCCGGCAGCTTGCGGGAGATCCCGGTCGCCCCGCCGCCCGGCACGTAGACGAGGAACCGGCCGGGCAGCGAGATCTGCGTCGTGAGCCGGGCGCCCTTGTGGCCGACCGGGTCCTTGGACACCTGGGCGAGCACGGTGTCCCCGCTGGACAGCGCGGTCTCGATCCGCCGCGCCTTGCCGGCCAGTCCCGCCGCGTCCCAGTTGACCTCGCCGGCGTACAGCACGGCGTTGCGGCCCCGCCCGATGTCGACGAACGCCGCCTCCATCGACGGCAGCACGTTCTGCACCCGGCCGAGGAACACGCTCCCGATCATCGAGTCGGTCCCGGCCTTGGACACGAAGTGCTCGACGAGCACGCCGTCCTCCAGCAGGGCGACCTGCGCCAGGTCGCCGCGCTGCCGCACGGCCATCACCCGCTCGACCGATTCGCGGCGGGCCAGGAACTCGGCCTCGCTCAGGATCTGCGGACGGCGGCGCGACTCGCGGGAATCGCGGCGGCGCTGCCGCTTCGCCTCGAGCCGGGTGGACCCGCGGACGCCCTGCACCTCCGAGGATCCGCCGGACGGGCGCGACTCCCGGACGTGCACCACGGTGTTGTCCGGGTCGTCCTCGCGCGCGCTCTCGTCACCCGTGGCGCGACGGCGCCGGCGGCGCCGGCGACGGGTGCCGCCGGCACCTTCCGCCGCGTCCTCGTCGGTGTCGTCCTCGTCGGTGGCCTCTGCGTCCCCGGTGCCCTCCGCCGTCTCCGCCGGCTCAGCGGTCGCGACGGCACCGCTCCTGCCGCCGCGCCGACGACCCTTGCCCTGACCCTTCTCGGGGGCGGCGCCCTGGTCCGTCGCGGCGGTGTCGGCCGCCGTCTCCTGCCCGCCGTCCGCGTCGGCGGTGTCCTGCTCGGCGGACTCTTGCTCGGCGGCCCGGTCGGCGGAGTCCTGCTCGGCGGAGTCGGCGTCGGAGCCGGCGCGGCCGCGGCCGCGGCGACCGCGACGCCGCCGGCGACCACGGGCTGCGCCGCCCTCAGCGTCGGCCGAGTCGTCCTGCTCCTCGGGCTGGTCCTGCTCGCCCGGCTCGCCGGCGGTCCCGGTGTCCGGCGCCTCGGGCGCCGCGTCGACGGCCTCGACCGTGGCCTGGTCACCGGCCTGGTCACCGGCCTGGTCACCGGCCTGGTCGGCCGCCTTGCCCCGGCCACGCCGGCGGCGGGCCGGCTGCGGCGGCAGGAAGAGCACGCCGCCGGCGGCCTCGTCGGTGGTCTCGGCGGGCGACTCGATCGCGTCGTCGGCCACCGGCCGGGCGGGCGGGGCCGCCGCGGGCTCCGTCCCCCCCGCCGCCGCGGCGGGCAGCAGCGCCTCGAGCAGGCCGGGCAGCAGGTCCGAGAGCGCCGCCCGGGGCACCGACGCCGACGAGCTGCTGACGGTGACGCCGAGGTCGGCGAGCCTGGCGATCAGTTCCTTGTTGCCGACGCCGATGCGCTTCGCCAGCTCGTGCACGCGCGGCTTGGCCGGCAGGCCCTCCATCACGCTCTCGACGGTGGGTGCGCCTGCGGGTACTTCTGACATGCGTAGTCCTCTCCACCGCCCCCGGGCGCGTACTGGACGCGTCCGCGCAGGGGCGGTGAACATCAGGGCCGCCACCGACGGGGTCCGCGGCGGCACGAAGTCTGGTGGTCCGGGCCGATCGTCGGCAGCGGCTCACCGTCCACGACACGTCCGGCGTCTCACTCGCCGGGTGCCGGACCGATCGCGCATCGACCATGCCCTCGGGCTCACCGCAGAGGCGGCGCGCCGTCTCCACTATCCCACACGGGCGGCCGCCGCCGTCGCTCGACGACCGGTGCGCGGGTCGCCGGCGGGAGCCGGCGGCCGCGCGGAGCCGTCGACCGGCACCCCGATCAGCCGGCGCTGCCGCCGTCGTCGGCCGGTTCCGGGGCGACGACCGCGAACGCCCGGACCGTGAACGTGCCCATGCCGGCGATCGCCGGCGCGGCCGCGGTGAAGCGGAAACCCCGGTGCGGCAACTGGTCCAGGCCGCGCAGGTGCTCCACGATCGGGATGCCGGCGGCGAGCAGCCACGAGTGCGCCGGCCGGCGGCCGGTGTGCGTGGAATCGATGTTCAGTGAATCGATGCCGACGAGCGCCGGCCGCACGGAGAGCAGGTACTCGACGGCGTCGTCGGTGAGGTAGGGGTGGTCCGCGAAGTAGCCCGCCGTGCCCCACGTCCGGCTGTGGGCCGTGTGCACGAGGACCGCGAAGCCGGCGGGATCGGTGTCGCCGAGGCCGGCGCGGATCGCGGCCTCGTCGATGGCCCGGTCCCGCGGCCCCGGCTCCCGCTCGGTGAAGACGAGGACGCCCGGCAGGTCGGCCATCCGGTCCAGCGGCAGCTGGGCGAGGTCGGCGCCGTCCCGGAACCGGTGCGCTGGCGTGTCCAGGTAGGTGCCCGTGTTCGCCGCCATGGTGATGGTGCCGATGCTGAACTCGGTGCCGGCCGCGTAGTGCGCCGCGGACTCGTCGAACGACAGGTGGCTGCCGATCGTCGGCGCCGGGATGCCCGGGTAGGTGACCAGGCCGTCGGTGATCGGGTGCGACAGGTCGACCAGGCGCCGGCCGGCTTCGGACGATGTGGTCATCGAGCTTCCTCCAGGACGGTGCCGAGCACCAGTTCGTCGCGGGGCGCGCCCGGGACCGGACGCTCCCAGTCCGGCCGCCGCCCCCACACGCGGTAGCCGGCCCGCTCGAAGAAGGCGGGCAGGCCGGCAGCGTCGGGCACGGTGACGGTGATCCTGTCGACGCCGGCGTCCGCGGCGTACCCCGTGAGGGCGTCCAGCAGGCGGGTGCCCAGCCCGTGCCGCCACTCCGCGGAGTCCACGACCAGCGCCGTGACCGTGGCGGTGTGCGCCGAACGGTTCCGTCCGAGGGACACGACCCCGACCCCGATCAGCGCGCGTCCCCGGCTCAGCGCGCAGCCGAGCGCGCGACCGGTGCGGACGGCGTCGACCACCGGCGCGACCGCCGCGGCCACCTCGGCCCGCGTCGGGCCGGCCGGATCGTCGGGCCGGCCGTCCGTCTCCGCCCGGTGCCACAGCGTGACCAGCGCGACGGCGAACGCGCTGTCGGGCGCGAGGTCGGCACCTGGCCCGACGCGCAGCAGCCGGACCTCGCCGGGGCCGGCGGGGTGTGCCGCGGAAGCGACCCCGTCCGCCGTCGTCGAGCCCGCTGGGCCGTCCATCCGGCCGGGGACCGTCACAGGTCGGGGAACCAGATGCCGATCTCGCGCGCGGCCGACTCCGCCGAGTCCGAGCCGTGCACCAGGTTGTACTGGGTCTCGAGGCCGAAGTCCCCGCGGATCGAGCCGGGCGCGGCCTTCTCCACCGGGTCGGTGCCACCCGCGAGCTGGCGGAAGGCGGGGATCGCGCGCGGACCCTCGACGACGGCGGCGACCAGCGGGCCACCGGTGATGAACTCGACGAGGCTGTCGTAGAACGGCTTGCCCTCGTGCTCGGCGTAGTGCACCTGCGCCACCGCGACCTCGGTGCGTCGCATCTCGAGCGCGGCGATCCGCAGCCCCTTGCGCTCGATCCGGGCGATCACCTCGCCGACGAGACCGCGCTCCACGCCGTCGGGCTTGATCAGGACGAGGGTGCGTTCGGGGGCCACGCGGTGCTCCTTTGCGTCTGCTGTCGGGCCGGCCGGGTGGGCGTCAGGCGGCTTCCGGATCCGTCGGCCCCGGCAGCGTACCGGCCGCCAGTCGGCGCCGGAATTCGGCGCGGAACCACAGGATCGCCAGCCAGACGAGCACGAAGACGATGCCCATGATGCCCAGCGGCGGGGTGATCAGCCAGCAGCCGATCATGATCACCTGCAGCGCCAGGATCACCGGGACGGCGTAGGGCCGGCGGACGATCCCGCAGCAGAGGATCAGCAGGAAGGCGAGGATGCAGATCACGGTCACGCCGGCCGGCCCGACGCCACTGCCGGTGTTCGCCGCGACGGGTATCGACAGCAGCACCGTGATCGCCTCGAGCACGAGCGTCGCGGACATCACGCCCCGCAGCCCGCGTTCCGGATCGACCGGGCGCCCCGCCGGCGGTGCCGGCCGACCCGCGGGTGGTTCCGGTCGGCCGGGTTCCGCCGGCACGGCCGGATCGGGATCGGGAGCGGTTGCGGTCACTGGCTTTCCATCCGGCTCGGCCTCACGCCGGCGTCAGGCCGGCCAGCGCACGGCCGTCGCCGGCGGACACCACCGAACCGGTGATCACCACGCCGCTGCCCGCGGCCGATTCGGGATCCGCTTCGGCGAGATCGACCGCCAGCGCGATCGCCTCGTCCATCCGCGCGGCGGTGTACACCTTGTCATGCCCGACGATCTCCGCGACGATCTCGGCCAGGTCGTCGGGCGGCATCGAGCGGGGCGAGGAGTTCCGCGTCACCACGATCTCGTCGAACGAATCCGCCAGCGCGCTCACCACCCCGCGCACATCCTTGTCGGCCATCACGGCCAGCACGCCGACCAGCTTGGTGAACGAGAACTCGGCGGCCA
This sequence comes from uncultured Actinomycetota bacterium, assembly GCA_963844455.1. GTDB lineage: Bacteria > Actinomycetota > Actinomycetes > Mycobacteriales > Nakamurellaceae > Nakamurella. Next base: position 246,013 of record CAWJOH010000013.1, on the reverse strand, counting down.
GGGTGGCCGCGAGAGCCGCAGCGCCGTGCGGGTTGTGCGCCGCGTCCACCAGGATCGCCGGCGACGCACGAACCCGCTCCAGCCGTCCCGGCGCCGCGACCGCCGCGAAGCCGTCCTGCACCGCGGCGATGTCGAGCTGCCGGCTGGCGCCGGCGCCGAAGAACGCCTCGACCGCGGCGAGCGCCTGTGCCGCGTTGGCGGCCTGGTGCTCGCCGGACAGCGGCAGGAAGACGTCCTCGTACACGCCGCCGAGGCCCTGCAGGGTGAGCCGCTGGCCGCCGACCGCGAACGCCCGGTCGAGCACGCTGAACTCGCTGCCGAACCGGGCGACGGTGGCGTCCTGGTCGACCGCGCGCCGCAGCAGCACGGTCATCGCCTCCGGCTGCTGCGGACCGATGATCGCGATCGTGTCCGGCTTGATGATGCCGGCCTTGTTCCCGGCGATCTCGGTCAGCGTGTCGCCCAGGAACTCGACGTGGTCGAGTCCGATCGGGGTGATCACCCCGACGGTGGCGTCGGCGACGTTGGTGCTGTCCCAGGTCCCGCCCAGCCCGGCCTCGACGACGGCGACGTCGACCGGGGCGTCGGCGAATGCCGAGAACGCCATCGCGGTGAGGATCTCGAACTTGGACAGGGGCAGGCCGCCGTCCCGCTCGCTGGCCGCGTCCACCAGGTCCACGTACGGCGCGACGTCGGCGTAGGTCCGCACGTACTGCTCGACCGAGATCGGCGCGTTGTCCACGGCGATCCGTTCGGTGACCAGCTGCAGGTGCGGCGAGGTGAACCGCCCCGTGCGCGGCCCGATCCGGGTGATCAGCGCGTCGATCATCCGCGCGGTCGAGGTCTTGCCGTTGGTGCCGGCGATCTCGATCACCGGATACGCGCGCTGCGGGTTGCCCAGCACATCGAGCAGCGCGGTGATGCGGGCGAGCGTCGGCGAGACCTGCACCTCGTTGCGGCGGCGGTCGAGCAGCGACTCGACCACCCCGAGGGTCAACGGCGGGGCGTCCGGCACCGGCGCGTCCAGCACGCCGCCCTCATCGTCGAGATCGGCGGTGGCCGAGGCGATCTCGATGCTCGCATCGCGGGAGCCGCGGGCGACGGTGGACAGGTCCGGGTCGTCGTCGGATTCGTCGTCCTGCGGTTCCGCCGATTCGGACCCGTCGTCGAACCGGTCGTGACCCTGTGCGTCGAATCCGCGGTCGCGGTCCTCGACCTCGTCCCATTCGTCGTGGAAGTCGTCGGCATCGTCGAACCCGTCGCCCGGATCGTGCGGACGGTGCGGACCGGGGGTCATGCGGGCGCGCCGCTCTCGCCGTTCCCCGTGGCACCCGCGCCGAGCGCGTCGAGCCGCCGGCGCAGCGCGACGACGTCGGCGTCCGCCTTGGCCGCCCGCGCCCGGATCTTGTCGACGACCGCCGCGGGCGCCTTGGCGAGGAAGGCGGCGTTGCCGAGCTTGCGGGCGGTGTCCGCGATCTCCTTCTCGGCGGCGGCGAGATCCTTGGTCACCCGAGCCGTCTCGGCGGCCACGTCGATCGTGGACGTGGTGTCGAGGCGGACCGTCACCGGGCCGGAGGACAGCGACACCACAAGCGTGGCCGTCGCGTTCGGTTCGTCGGCGGTGGCGAGCCGGGTCAGCACGGCCGCGGACCGCAGCACGTCGGTCGCATCCGGGGTCGGTGTCGCCAGGTCGGCCGGCACCCGCCGGGACGGCGGCAGCCCCTGGTCCGTGCGGAACCGCCGCACCTCCGTGACCAGGCGCTGCACGTCGCCGACCCACCGCGCGGCGGCCGGATCGAACTCCCGACCCGACGGCACCGGCCAGTCGGCGATCACCAGCGATTCGCCGCCGGTCAGGCTCGTCCAGAGGGTCTCGGTGACGTACGGCACGAAGGGGTGCAGCAGCCGGAGAAGTCCGTCCAGGACGGTGCCGAGGACCCGGCGGGTCACCGCGATCCGCTCGTCCCCGTCCGCGGACCCGCCGTCCGCGGACCCGCCGTCCGCCGCCGACTCGAGGAGCTGCACCTTGGCCAGCTCCAGGTACCAGTCGCACACCTCGTCCCAGGTGAAGTGGTACAGCCCCTCGGACGCCTTGGCGAACTGGAAGTCCGCGAGCAGCTCGGTGGTCTGCGCGACGACCTGGTCGAGCCGGTCCAACACCCAGCGGTCTGCCGCGGTGAGCTGCTCGGGCGAGAGCTCGGGGCCCTGCGTCGTCGCCCCGTTGAGCAGGGCGAACCTGGTGGCGTTGAACAGCTTCGAGCAGAACTTGGCCGAACCTGCCACCCACTCGGTGGCGACCGCCTGGTCGCTGCCGGGATTGGATCCGCGGGCGAGCGTCAGCCGCACCGCGTCCGCGCCGTAGTCCTCGATCCACTGCAGCGGGTCGACGGTGTTCCCGCGCGACTTCGACATCTTCTTGCCGAACTGGTCGCGGACCAGGCCGTGCAGCGCGACCGTGTGGAACGGCACGGCCGGCCCGCCGTCGTCGTCCCGGGTGGCGTACAGGCCGAACATCATCATCCGGACGACCCAGAAGAACAGGATGTCGTAGCCCGTCAGCAGGACCGACGTCGGGTAGAACGCGCGCAGCGTGTCGGTCTCCTCCGGCCAGCCCATCGTCGAGAACGGCCACAGCGCCGAGGAGAACCAGGTGTCCAGCACGTCCGGGTCCTGGGTCCAGCCCTCGCCCGGCGGCTCCTCCCCCGGCCCGACGCAGCGCACCTCACCGTCGGGGCCGTACCAGACGGGGATCCGGTGACCCCACCACAGCTGGCGCGAGATGCACCAGTCGTGCATGTTGTCGACCCAGCCGAAGTAGCGCGCGGCCAGCTCGGGCGGGTGGATCACCGTCCGGCCGGACCGGACCGCGTCACCGGCCGCCCTCGCCAGCGGCTCCACCTTCACGAACCACTGCGTGGACAGCCGCGGTTCGATGACGTCGTCGGAGCGGGAGCAGTGGCCGACGGCGTGCAGGTAGGGCGACCGCTCGTGCACGATGCGGCCCTGCGCGCGCAGCGCGTCCTTCACCGCGACCCGCGCGGCGAACCGGTCCATGCCGTCGAAAGGCGTTCCGGTGCCGGTGATCTCGGCTGCTTCGTTGAGGATCGTGGGCATCGGCAGGTCATGCCGGCGGCCGATCTCGAAGTCGTTCGGGTCGTGCGCGGGAGTCACCTTCACCGCGCCGGTGCCGAACGCCGGGTCCACGTGATCGTCGGCGATCACGGGAATCTCGCGGTTCATCAGGGGCAGCAGGACGGTCCGCCCGACCAGGTGGGCATACCGCTCGTCGTCCGGATGCACGGCGACCGCGGTGTCCCCGAGGATGGTCTCCACCCGGGTGGTGGCGACCACCACCGACGTCGCGGGGTCGCCGTCCGGCGTGCCGTAGCGGATCGACACCAGCTCGCCCTCGTCGTCCGAGTGCTCGACCTCGATGTCGCTGAGGGCCGTGCGACAACCCGGGCACCAGTTGATGATCCGCTCGGCGCGGTAGATCAGCCCGTCGTCGTACAGCCTCTTGAAGATGGTCTGCACCGAGGCCGACAGGCCCTCGTCCAGGGTGAACCGCTCCCGCGCCCAGTCGACGGAGTCGCCGAGTCGCTTCATCTGGCCCAGGATCGCGCCGCCGTACTCGTGCTTCCAGTCCCAGACCTTCTGCACGAACAGCTCTCGGCCGAAGTCGTGCTTGGTCTTGCCGTCCTTCGCGAGCTGCTGCTCCACCGCGTTCTGGGTCGCGATGCCGGCGTGGTCCATGCCCGGCATCCACAGCGTCTCGTCGCCCGACATCCGATGCCAGCGCACCAGCACGTCCATCAGCGTGTGCTCGAGCGCGTGCCCGACGTGCAGGGAGCCCGTGACGTTCGGCGGCGGCAGCACGATCGAGAACGGCCGCCGGCCCCCGGCCAGCACCGCCTGCTCGTCGGCGTGGAAGTAGCCCGCGGCCACCCACCGCTGGTACAGCGCCACCTCGACGGCCGCCGGGTCGTAGTGGGTCGGCAGGTCCGCCGCCTCGGTGCGAGGCGAGTCGGCGCGCGCGGCGGTCGCGGCAGGGGTGGGCGTCACGGGGCCAGTTTAGGGCGCAGGCGGCCGCAGCCGACCCGCCGGAAGACCCGGGCCGGCGCAGCCTGGCACGGGCGGTCTCAGTACGACCGGGGCAGCCCGAGGGTGTGCGTGGCGACGTAGTTCAAGATCATCTCGCTGTTGACGGGGGCGATCCGCAGCAGCCGGGCCATTCCCCAGAGCGGCAGCAGCCCGTACTCGACGGACAGCCCGTTCCCGCCGTGCGCCTGGATCGCCGCGTCGACGGCGGCCACGGCCGCCTCCGCCGCCGCGTACTTCGCCATGTTGGACGCCTCCCCCGCCGGCAGCCCGTTGTCGTGCAGCCAGGCGGCCTTCGCCGTCATCAGCCGCGCCAGCTCGGTGTGCACGGCGGCCGCGGCGAGCGGGTGAGCGACGGCCTGGTGGGCACCGATCGGCTGCCCCCAGACGCTGCGCTGCCGGGCGTACTCGGCGGTGGTGGCCAGCGCGTACCGGGCGATGCCGACGCCCAGCGCGGCCGCGGTGATCCGCTCCGGGTTGAGCCCGTCGAACAGCGGCCGCCAGCCCTCGTTCTCGCCGCCGACCAGCGCGGCGGCTGGCACCGTCACGTCGTCGTAGAAAACGGTGTACTGCCGGTCGGGGATCTGCGCCGCCACCTCCAGGCGGGTCCAGTGCAGGCCGGCACTGTCCACCGGGACGATGAACAGGGACAGCCGGGCCCTGCCGGTCTCCTCGTCGGTGCCGGTGCGGGCGACGGTGAGGATCGCGGCCGCCTCGTCGACGCCGGAGATGTAGTACTTCTGCCCGCTGAGCAGCCAATCGCCGCTCTCGGTGCGCCGCGCGGTCGTGCGCAGGTGGTGGGTGTTGCTGCCGGCGTCCGGCTCGGTGATCGCGAAGACCATCTTGGTGCCGCCGTCGGCGAGTCTGGTCAGCCACTCCTCGCGCTGCTCCGCCGTGCCGTGCAGCCGCAGGATCTCGACGCTGATCGCGCTGGAGACCAGCAGGGTCAGCAGGGGGCACCCCCCGGCGGCCGCCTCCTCGGCGACCACGGCGAGCTCGCTCATCCCGGCACCGCCGCCGCCGTACTCGGCGGGCACGTTGATGCCGATGAAGCCGGCCTTGCCGAGGTCGGTCCACAGCCCGGACATCGGCGTGCCGGCGCGGCCGTGCTCGGCGTACTCGGCGGGGCCGTGCGCGGCCGTGATCTCCCGGACGGCGGCGCGCAGGTCAACGTACTCGGCGGGTTCGGAGAAGTCTGGCCCTGCATTCATCGCTGGATTCCTCTGCCACTCGATGCCGGCGCCCGCGGGGGCACTCTCGGCGATGCTCCCTCGACTATGACAGATGTGAACCGCGGTTAACAAGGGCGGCGCGACGATTGTGCCGCGGGTCACCGCTCAGTCGGTCTCCGCCAGGGACATCGGCCCGTAGACGGCCTGGTTGTCGTCGAAGAGGCTGACGGCGGTGATGCCGATCTCGAGCAGCTCCGGATACGTTTCGCTGAGCCAGGTCTCGGCGCCCTCCTGCGACTCGAAGGTGACCGCGGGCCCGTCCGCCACGACGCCAGCCTCGTCGACGTACCGCCACAGGTAGACCACGGGCGCACCTCCATTCCGCGACCCTGCCAGGGCCTGACCAAAGAGCCGGGCGCACAATGACTCCCGGCATTCGACGACTCGAGACGACGACACGCGACGAGGAGATCCGACTCGCGACTCCCGACGGTAGCCCGCACGCCAGCCCGCGCGCCGCCCCCGCGGCGCATCCACCCTCGAATGCGGTCGGCATCGACCGCTCGCTGGAGCATTCATGCCGCTCGACCTGCCGGCCGTGTCCCCGCCCGTCCGCGAGGGCGGCGCGCCCGGCGGATCCGGGCTGCCGCCGGGCTTTCTCGGGTCGTGGGGCGGGGTCCTGGACCTGATGTCGGCGGCCATGGAGCCGGATCCGGCCGGGGCCGCCGCTGCCTCCGCCGGACAGCCGCCGGCCGCGGACGGGCCTGCCGCGGACGGCCACGCGGAGACCGCAGCCGGCGAGCCGCGCCCGCGGGACGCGCGACTGGTGGTGTTCGCCGCGGATCATCCGGTCGCCCGGCTCCGCGTCTCGGCCGATCCGATCGGCGAGACGGCCAGGCGGGCAGCCGATCTCACTGCGGGCCGGGGCATGGTCTGCGCGGTCGCGGCGCTCGCCGGGGTCGGCGTCCGGGTGGTCGACATGGGGATCGACCGGACGGTCGCGACGGCCCACGGCCGCGCACCAGACGAATCACCCCACGAATCACCCGACGGAGCGGACGACGGATCCGGCGACGGCTCGCCTGCGCCGGCCCGCGGCAGCATCGACGTCGCGGACGCGCTCGACGAGCGGTCCGTCGAGGAGGCGATCGAGCGGGGGCGCGCGGCCGCGGACGCCGCGGTGGACGCCGGGGCGGACCTGCTGATCGGCGCCGTGTGCGGGGTGGGCGTGACCACCCCCACCGCCGCGGTCACGGCAGCGGTCACCGGAATGGAGCCCGTCGACGCCACCGGCCGGGGCTCCGGGATCGACGACGACGCGTGGATCCGCAAGGCGGCGGCGGTGCGGGACGCGCTGTTCCGTATCCGCCTGGCCGGCACCGACGTGCCGACGCTGCTGCGCGTCGGCGGCGGGCCGGACCTCGCGGCCCTGACCGGGTTCATCGCGCAGGCCGCGATCCGCCGCACCGTCGTGCTCGTCGACGACCTGCCGAGCACGCTGTGTGCCGTGCTCGCGCACCGCCTCGCCCCCGGCGCCGATGCGTACGTCGTCGCGAGCTCGTTGACCCCCGCGCGCGGGCACGGCCGCCTGCTGGAGCTGCTCGGCCGGGAACCGATGACCGAGTGGCTGCTGACGGCCGGATCCGGCGTCGGGGCGTTGCTCACGGTGCCGACCCTGCGCGCGGCGTGGGCGGCGCGGCACGCCCCGGGATCGGACCACGCGGACGCGCGGCGCGAACCGTACGCCATCGACATTTGGGATCCCGAGCTGCTCTGACGCGTTAAGGTTGCGACTCGCGGTGCAGGTGGGAGGACCGATGGCGGGCAGTCCCGACGGAACGGTTCCGGCACGCCCGCCCGGCGCGCCCGGCGGGGTTCCCACGCCGGCGACGGGCCCACCCGGCGGCGCTCCGACGCCGGCGCCGGGGGCGCCCGGCGGCCCTCCCACGCCGTCGCCGGGGGCGTCCGGCGCGCCCGCGATCACCGATCCGGTGAGCGTCATCCGGTCGCGTCAGTATCTGACCGCGCTGGTGCTGGCGGCTCTCATCGGCCTGCCCATCTCCGCACTCGCCTACGGCTACCTGGCCGCCGTGACCTGGCTGCAGGACACGATCTTCACCTCCATGCCGGACTCGCTGTTCGGCGGTGAGGTGCCCGCCTGGTGGCCGGTGCCGTGGCTCGCGCTGAGCGGTCTGCTCTGCGCCATGGCGATCCAGTTCCTCCCCGGCAACGGGGGGCACTCGCCCGCGCTCGGTTTCGTCGCCGGCGGCTTCCCGACGGCCCGCGAGCTGCCTGCCATCGTGATCGCGTCCCTCGCCTCGCTCAGCCTCGGCGCGGTGGTCGGCCCGGAGGCGCCGCTGATCGCCATCGGCGGCGGGCTCGGCGCCATCGCGATCCGCGCCGTGAAGCGGGACTCGCCGGCGGCCTCGGTCGCCGTGATCGCCTCGGCGGGCATGTTCGCCGCGATCAGCACGCTGCTGGGTTCGCCCCTGCTCGGCGCCTTCCTGATCATGGAGGCGGCCGGCATCGGCGGCGCGACGCTGGGCCTGATCGTGCTGCCGGGCATGCTGGCCGCCGGGATCGGTGACCTGATCTTCGTCGGGCTCGGGTCGTGGACCGGCCTCGGCACCTTCTCGCTGACGCTGCCGCACGTGCCGGGGGTCGAGTCGCCCAGCCTGGCCACCTTCGGCTATGCGCTCGCGTTCGGCGTGGTGGCGGCGGGCATCGGCTGGCTGATCAAGCACCTGGCGCTCTCGATCCGGCCCATCGTGCATCGCGGCCGGATTCCCGTCACGGTCGGCCTCGGCATCCTCGTCGGGCTGATCGCGATGCTGTTCCAGCTGATCTCGGGCCAGCCCAACATCCTGGTTCTGTTCTCCGGCCAGGACGCCCTACCCGGCCTCATCGGCCAGGCCACGACGCTGTCGGTCGGCGTGCTGCTGCTGTTGCTGGTCGCCAAGTCGCTCGCGTACGGGCTGTCCCTCGCCGCCTTCCGCGGCGGGCCGGTCTTCCCGTCGATGCTGATCGGCGCGACGCTCGGCATGGTGGCCGCCGGTCTGCCCGGCATGAACCTCGGCGCCGGCATCGCGATGGGCATCGGCGCGATGTGCACGGCCATGCTCAAGCTCCCGCTGACGTCGATCCTGCTGGCCACCCTGCTCCTGGGGATGGACGGCATCACATCCATGCCCGTGGTGATCGTCGCGGTGGTGATCTCGTACGTGGCCACGGCGTTCCTCCCCGATCCCGTGAAGGTGGCCATGGCGAAGGAGGCGGCGAAGGAGGCGGCCGTCCCGGTCGCCGGCAGGGTCACCGGCACGGTCGAGGGTCGCTGACGCGAAACGGGTCCCGGGTCAGAGCGCCCAGTCGACCGGGGCGGCGCCCTGTCTCGCGAGCAGCTCGTTGGCCCGGCTGAACGGGCGGGACCCGAAGAACCCTCCGTGAGCCGACATCGGCGACGGGTGCGCGGAGGCGACGACCGGCACGGCGCCCAGCAGCGGCTGCAGGTTCTGCGCGTCCCTGCCCCAGAGGATGGCCACCAGCGGCCCGGCCTGTGCGTCGTGCCGCGCGGCGAGGGTGCGGATGGCGGCCTCGGTCACCGGTTCCCAGCCCCTGCCGCGGTGTGACCCCGGTCGGCCCGGCGCGACGGTGAGCACGCGGTTCAGCAGCAGCACGCCCTGGTCGGACCACCCGGTGAGGTCGCCGTGGGCCGGCGGGTCGATGCCGGTGTCGGCGTGCAGCTCCCGGTAGATGTTGCCCAGCGAGCGGGGCAGCGGGCGGACCGGCCGGTCCACGGCGAAGGACAGGCCGATCGCATGGCCGGGCGTCGGGTACGGGTCCTGGCCGACGATGAGCACCCGCACCCCGGCCAGCGGGCGTTCGAACGCCCGCAGCACATTCTTGCCCGCGGGCAGATAGCTGCGGCCGGCGCGGATCTCGGCCCGCAGGAACTCGCCCATCGTCCCGATGTCCGGCGCCACGGGGGCCAGCGCGGCGGCCCACCCGCCGTCCATCACCTCGTCGAGCGGGACCGGCATGGGCGGCACGCTACCGTCCGGCGCGGCGGTGCTCGACCCGGCCGCGGGCGGTCGGTGGTCAGCGGCGGCGGTCGGCGGTCAGCGGTAGTGGTCCCAGCCGCCCGCACGGTCCCACGCCGCACCGTCGACCGTGACGCCCGAGCCCGCCGACACGGTTCCGATCGCCGTGAAGCCCGGCGGCAGCAGCGCCTGCCGCGGAAAGGTCGCCGCCAGCGCGTGGTCGTCGCCGCCGGTCAGCGTCCACTCGAGGTGGTCGCGGCCGAGCGCGCCGGCCACCTCGACGAGCCGGGGATTGACGGGCAGCTGGGCCGTTCCGATGTCGATCGCGACGCCCGAGGCGTCCGCCAGGTGCCCCAGGTCGGCCACCAGGCCGTCCGACACGTCGATCATCGCCGTGGCGCCCGCGGCCCCGGCCACCGGTCCCGCGGCGAGCGGCGGCTCCGGCACGCGGTAGGCACCGACCGCCGCCGCCGGCGACCGGAAGCCCCGGCTCAGCACCGCCAGGCCGGCGGCGGCCCAGCCCAGCCGCCCGGCCACCGCCACCACGTCGCCCTCCCTGGCGCCGGACCGCAGCACGGGCTGCGCGCCGCGGAGATCGCCGAGTGCGGTGACGGCGATGGTCAGCACCTCCGACCGGGTGAGGTCGCCGCCGACCACCCCGGCCCCGGCTTCGGCGGCGGCGGCGTTCAGCCCGCGCCCGATGTCGGTGACCAGCTGGGTCGCCGTGCCCGGCGGCGCGCTCACGCCCACGAGCAGTGCGGTCGGCGCGGCGCCCATCGCCGCCACGTCGGCCATCGCGGCGAGCGCCGCCCTGCGGCCGATCTGCTCGCCCGTCGCCCAGTCGGTGCGGAAGTGCACGCCGTCGACCAGCACGTCGATCGACGCCACCACCCGCCCGTCCGGCGCCGCGACGATCGCGGCGTCGTCCCCCGGCCCCAGTTGGGTGCTCGCGGGTTGGGTCATCCCCGCCGTCACCGCGTCGATCACGGCGAACTCGCCGGCGTCGGCGATGGTGGCGGGCAGCGGGGCGGCCGGGTGGTTCATGCCCCCGATCGTGCCCGATAGGCTCGTGCCGCACGCCGCAGGGCGGTCGCGATCTCCGGGTCGATGGTGGGCGGTCCACCGGCACCGCGATGGACGATCCGCGGTCGGCCCGCGGCACTGGCGCGTCGAGAAAAGGGGCACACCGTGGTGCAGGCGTTCATCCTCATCCAGACCGAGGTCGGCCAGGCGGCCGCCGTCGCCAAGGCGATCGCCGAGCTGCCCGGTGTGACCAGCGCCGAGGACGTGACCGGTCCCTACGACGTCATCGTCCGCGCCGAGGCCAACAGCGTCGACGAGCTGGGCAAGCTCGTGGTGGCCCGCGTGCAGAGCGTGGGCGGCATCACCCGGACCCTGACGTGCCCGGTGGTCCATCTCTGACCGGGCCCGCCGAGCGGCCCCCGTCGCCCGCCTCGCCGTCGCCTCCCTCCCGCTCGCGTTCCACCCGACCGCCTCCATCGGGGGCGGCGGCATCGACCGCCAGGACCGGCCGGCTGCCGACCTGGCGGCTGGTCGCGGCCATCGCCATCCCGCTGCTCGTGATCGCGGTCGTGCTCGTGCTCGCCGCGGTCGTCTCGTCCCGGCCGGATGAGCCCGACACCGGCCCCCTCGCGGTGTCCGCGGTCTCGGCGCCGGGAGCGGCCAGCGCCGAGTGCGCCGCCCTCGTCGCGGCGCTGCCGGACCCGCTCGGTGGGCTGCCGCGCCGGCAGCTGGCCGACCCGGACGGCGCGGGGGGCCTCGGCGTCGCCGCCTGGTCCGATCCGCCCGTCGTCCTGCGCTGCGGGCTTCCGACGCCGGCCGAGCTGACCTGCAGCGCGGCCCTGCAGGTCGTCGACTCCGTCGCCTGGCTGCCCATCCAGGGCGACGGCGCGACCACGTACCTGGCGGTGGACCGGCCCGTCCGGATCGCCCTCACCGTGCCGGACGGGACGGGCACCGGCCCGTGGCAGGGGCTGTCCAAGATCGTCGCCGGGACCGTGCCGGTGCGCGACGTGTGCGACCAGGGAGTCGTGGTCCCCGTCGAGGGCGACTGACCCGCCCGGCCGCCGGACCCCACCGCACGCCACCGGACCGCACACCACCGGACCGCACGCCACCGGACCGCACACCACCGTGCGGAAGGCGCCTCAGCGCAGCCCGGTGCCCCTGGCCAGCGCCGTGCCGATGAGCGTCTCGAGCAGCTCCGGAAAGGGCACCCCGCCCTGCGCCCACATCCTCGGGTACATCGAGATCGGGGTGAAGCCCGGCAGGGTGTTCACCTCGTTGATCAGCACCTCGTGCTCCGGCGTGACGAAGAAGTCGACGCGGGCCATCCCCTGCGCGTCCAGCGCGCGGAAGGCCAGCAGGGACAGCTGCTGGATCCGCTCGGTGACCGCGGCCGGCAGCCGCGCCGGGATGTCGAAGGTCGCGTCGTCGACCAGGTACTTGGCGTCGAAGTCGTAGAACTCGTGATCCCCCGCGACGTGGATCTCCGCGGCCGGGGACGCCGCCACCCGGCCGTCCGGGTACTCGAGCACCCCGCACTCGATCTCGCGACCCGGCACGGCCGCCTCCACCAGCACCTTCGGGTCCGTCCGCCGGGCATGCGCGACCGCGTCGGCGAGATCGGACCAGCGGTCGACGCGGCTCACCCCGAGTGACGATCCGGCGCGAGCGGGCTTGACGAACACCGGCAGCCCCAGCCGCGCGCGCTCGTCGAGGTCGAGGTTGTCGGCGCCGGGCCGCAGGACAGCCCAGCGCCCGACCGGCAGGCCCTCGGCGGCCAGCAGCTTCTTGGCGAACTCCTTGTCCATCGCCGCCGCCGACGCCAGGACGCCCGCGCCGACATACGGCACGCCGGCGAGCTCGAGCATGCCCTGGATCGTGCCGTCCTCCCCGTACGGGCCGTGCAGCACGGGGAACACCACCTGCACCGGCGCGGGAACTCCGGACCCGGAGGCGCCGGCCAGCGCGGCCGCCGCGGAGGGGGCGGCCGGGACCAGCACCTCCCGGCCGTCGGTCACGGACGGCAGCGGCGACCCGTTCGAGGGGATCGCCACGGTCGCGGGGTCCACGAGCAGCCAGCGGCCCTGCGGGGTGATGCCGATCGCCGTGGCGTCGAAGCGGTCCGGGTTCAGGTTCGCGAGCACGCTGGCCGCGGAGATGCAGGACACGGAGTGCTCACCGCTGCGTCCGCCGAACACGACGGCCACCCGGATCCGGTCGACGCTCATGGACGCACACCCTATGCGGCCCAGGCCGTCCGAACACCGACCCGGCTCACTCGGGCGAGTGCGGCCGGTCCATCAGGTAGCGGACCATCTGCATCGGCGGCAGATGCTGGTAGCAGACCTGGTACACCGCCTCGGTGATCGGCATCTCCACCTTGTGCCGATGGGCCAGGTCGCGCACCGACCGGCAGCTGACGAGGCCCTCGGCCACCTGACCCCCGCTGGCCGAGAGCGCCGCCTCGATCCCGGCGCCGGACGCCAACCGGCTGCCGAGGCTGCGGTTGCGGGACAGCGGCGACCAGCAGGTGGCCACCAGGTCGCCGAGCCCGGCCAGGCCGGAGAAGGTGGCGGGCTGGGCGCCGAGCCGCGTGCCGAGCAGGGACACCTCGTTCAGCCCGCGGGTGATCAGCGATGCCGCCGTGTTGTAGCCGAGTCCCAGCCCGTCCGCGATGCCGCAGGCCAGCGCGATGATGTTCTTGCCGGTGCCGGCGATCTCGGCGCCGATCACGTCGGTGATCGTGTAGGGCCGGAAGTACGGTGTCGCGCTGGCGATCTGCACGGCGACCGCGCGGGCGTGGTCCGTGCAGGCCAGCACCGTCGCGGTGGGCCGGTCCAGGGCGATCTCGACGGCGAGGTTCGGCCCGGTGAGCACCACGATGCGGCTCGGGTCGAGTTGTCCCACCCGCTCGATGACCTCGCTCATCCGCAGCCCGGTGCCGATCTCCACACCCTTGGCCAGGGAGACGACCGGCACGTCGGCGGGCAGCGAATCCCGGAAGACGCGCAGGTTCTCGCGCAGCGCCTGGCTGGGCACGGCCAGCACGACCGCGTCGACCGAGTCCAGCGCCTCATCGAAATCCGCCGTGGCGATGATGCTCTCGGGCAGCCGCACGTTCGGCAGGTAGTCCGGGTTGACGTGCGTGGTGCGGATGGCGTCGGCCACCGAGCCGCGCCGCGCCCACAGCGTGACGTCCCGCCCGGCGTCCGCGAGCACCTTCGCGAACGTCGTGCCCCAGGAACCGGCACCGAGCACGCCGACGGTGTTGATCGTCGGCGCGGGCGTGGTCAACTGCTCGTCGCGGCAGCGTCCGGCGCCGTTCCGCCCTCGTCCGACACCGGGTGCGGAACGGCCTCAGGCCGGGACGTGTCCTGGTGCGACGGGACCTCGTGGGGGGAATCCTCGTCGGGCGCGGCCCGGCGGGCCAGCCGCTCCGCCTTCTTCGGGTCGAAGAACTCGTCCGGCGGGGTCTCACCACGGATCTCGGCCAGCTGGTCCCGGATGACCCCCATGATCAACAGCGACGCGTCCCGGATCGACCGGGCGTCGACCGGGCGGCTGCGCAGCTCGGTCAGGTCGATCGGGTCACCGACCACGATCGTCACGTCCTTGCGGGGCGGCCAGTGCAGCTTGCGCCCCGGCGCGTACGAGTCGTAGATGTGGTGCGTGCCCCAGTGGGTCACCGGGATGACCGGGAAGTCGCCGCTCAGCGCGAGCGCGGCCACCCCCGGCCGGGGCCGCATCGGCCACCGCTCCGGATCCCGGGTCACCGTGCCCTCCGGATAGATCAGCACCACCCGCCCGTCCTGCAGGGCCTCGGTCGCCAGCTCGAGGCTCCGCTGTCCCGCCCCGGCGCCGGTCCGCTCCACCGGGATCTGCAGGGACCCGGCGAGCGCGCGCCCCAGCACGGGCACCTTCCACAGCGAGGCCTTGGCCAGGAACCGCGGCACCCGCCCGAAGGTCCGCACGATGACCGCGTCGAAGATCGGGTCCAGGTGCGAGATGTGATTGCCCACGATCAGGAACCCGCCGGTGCGGGCGAGGTTCTCGCCGCCGATGTACCGCTTCCGGGACAGCAGCGACGACACGGGGAACATGACGATCTTGCACAGCGTCAGCCAGGCGTTGCCCTTCTCCCACACGCCGCGTCGCGCCACGGTCCCCGCTCCCTCGCCGCGCCCCCGGACCGGGGCGTGTGCCGCCAACCCTAATGTTCGCCACCGCGCCTGGCACGGCCTCGCGGGCGCACGCCAGAATGGGCGCGTGACATCGAGCAGAGCGACCCGATCGACCGGCAAGACCCGCAGCACCGCCGCGGCGGAGCGCGGGGGCAGCGACCGCCCGGCGGCCGAGGACGCCCCCGCGGGACCGGCCGCCGGCGCCGCGACCGCGACGCTCGAGCGCACGGCCGGCAACGGCGCCGTCGGCACCCCGCGGGGGGACGAGGAGGCGCTGCCCCCCGGCCGGTTCTCGAACCGGGAGCTGAGCTGGCTGGAGTTCAACGAGCGGGTGCTGGCGCTGGCCGAGGACGAGACCCAGCCGCTGCTCGAGCGGGCGAAGTTCCTGGCGATCTTCGCCTCGAACCTCGACGAGTTCTACATGGTGCGGGTCGCCGGCCTGAAACGGCGGCGGGACATGGGCCTGTCGGTCACGTCCGCGGACGGGCTCACCGCATCCGAGCAGCTGGCGCTCATCTCGGCCCGCACGCAGGAGCTGGTGGAGCGGCAGGGCCGGTGCTTCACCGACGACGTGCTGCCGGCGCTGCAGGCCGACGGCATCCGGATCGTGCACTGGGGCGCCATCGATCCCGCGGATCGGGAGCGCCTGGCGGACTACTTCACGGCCCAGATCTTCCCGGTCCTCACCCCGCTCGCGGTCGACCCGGCGCACCCGTTCCCGTACATCTCCGGACTGAGCCTGTCGATGGCGATCATCGTGCGCGACCCGGAGACCAGGGCGGAGCGGTTCGCGCGGGTCAAGGTGCCCAACAACGTCGACCGGTTCGTCCGGGTCCGGCGCGGCAAGGACGACTTCCTGCCCATCGAGGACCTCATCGCCGCGCACCTGGACGAGCTCTTCCCCGGCATGCAGGTCATGGAGCACCAGGTGTTCCGGGTCACCCGCAATGCCGACCTGGAAGTCGAGGAGGACCGCGACGAGGACCTGCTGCAGGCGCTGGAGCGCGAGCTGGCGCGCCGCCGGTTCGGCCCCCCCGTGCGCCTCGAGGTCACCGACACCACCAGCGAGCGCGTGCTCGCGCTGCTGCTCACCGAGCTGGACGTGGACCCGGCCGATGCGGTCGAGGTGCCGGGACTGCTTGACCTGTCGAGTCTCTGGCAGCTCTACGGGCTCGACCGCCCGACGCTCAAGGATCCGCCGTTCGTGCCGGCCACCAACCCGGCCTTCGCCGAGGGTGAGACGCCGAAGAGCGTCTTCGCCACGCTGCGTGCGGGAGATGTGTTGCTCCATCACCCCTACGAGTCGTTCGCGACCACCGTGCAGCGGTTCATCGAGCAGGCCGCGGCCGACCCGCGCGTGCTGGCGATCAAGCAGACCCTGTACCGGACCTCGGGCGACTCGCCGATCGTGGACGCGCTGATCACGGCGGCCGCCGCCGGCAAGCAGGTCGTGGCGCTGGTCGAGATCAAGGCGCGGTTCGACGAGCAGGCGAACATCTCCTGGGCCAAGACGCTGGAACGCGCGGGCGTGCACGTGGTCTACGGCCTCGTCGGGCTGAAGACGCACTGCAAGACGGCGCTGGTGATCCGGCAGGAGGGCAAGACCCTCCGCCGTTATTGCCATCTCGGCACCGGCAACTACAACCCGAAGACCGCGCGGATCTACGAGGACCTGGGGCTGCTCACCGCCGACGAGGCCATCGGTTCCGATCTCACCGACCTGTTCAACGTGCTCACCGGCTACTCGCGGCAGACCGAGTACCAGAACCTGCTGGTGGCGCCGCATTCCATCCGCCGGGGCATCGTCGAGCGGATCCACCGCGAGGTCGAGCACCAGCGCGCCGGCCGCGGTGGCCTGGTCCGGCTGAAGATGAACTCGATCGTGGACGAGGGCGTCATCGACGCGCTGTACCGTGCGTCGATGGCCGGGGTGAAGATCGACCTGACGGTGCGCGGCATCTGCGCGCTCCGCGCCGGCGTGCCCGGGCTGTCCGAGAACATCACCGTGCGCTCGATCGTGGGCCGCTTCCTCGAGCACTCCCGGATCTTCTACTTCCGCAACGGCGGTCCGGAGGCGGCAGCGGACGGGAGCGGCGGCGAGGAGTACTGGATCGGCAGCGCGGACATGATGCACCGCAACCTGGATCGGCGGGTGGAGGCGCTGGTGCAGGTCAAGCACTCCGACGCCACCGAGCGGATGGCGTCCCTGTTCGAACTCATCACGAGCCCGGATACGCGCTGTTGGGTGCTCGGACCCGACGGCTGGCGCAAGTCACCGGACGACGGTCCCGGCAAGGACATCCAGGAAGAACTGCTGCGGCGCGGCGTGGCGCGTGCGGAATGACGTGTCCGGCCAGCTGATCCGGGCGGCCGGCGCCGTCCTCTGGCGCTCGTCGCGGCGGCACGGCGTCCGGGTCGCGCTGGTCCACAGACCCCGCTACGACGACTGGTCGCTGCCCAAGGGCAAGGCGGAGCAGGGCGAGGTCGCCCCGGTGACCGCGGCCCGCGAGGTGCTCGAGGAGACGGGGTTCGGCGCGGCCATCGGCCGGTCGCTCACCACGGTCTCCTACACGGTCGCCACCGGACCCAAGACCGTGCAGTACTTCTCCGCCCGCGCGACGGGCGGGACGTTCGCGCCGAACAAGGAGGTCGACGCGCTCGAGTGGCTGCCGGTCGGCAAGGCGGCCGAGCGGATGACCTACGAGTTCGACCACGCCGTGCTGTCGACGTTCGCGCTCGAGCCGGCGCTGCTGTCGGGCGTGGTGCTGGTCCGGCACGGGCGCGCCGGGGAACGCGAGGCCTACCCGGGGGACGACCGGCTGCGGCCGTTGGACGCCAAGGGGACTCGCCAGGCCCAGGCGCTTGCCGGCGAGCTCGCGGTGTTCGCGCCGTCGCAGGTGCTCAGCGCCCCCTTCACCCGGTGCAAGGACACGGTGGCGCCGCTGGCGTCGTCCCTCGGGCTGAAGGTCGACACCGAGGCGCTGCTCGGCGAGGACACCTATCGCGACGATCCGGCCGGCGCACGCACACTCCTGGTGCAGCTGGCCGGCGCCCAGCCGGATTCGGGTGCGGTGGTCGCGTGCAGCCAGGGCGGGGTCATCCCCGGGGTGGTGAAGTCGCTCGCGGGCCGATCGGACGTGCCGATCGGCCCGGTCGGCACGCCGAAAGGCGCCTACTGGTACCTGTGTTTCGACGGTCGACGGCTGGTGCAGGCCGACTCGTATCCGGCGCCGGCGGTCTGACCGGCGCCGGAACGGCCTGCTGCGGGGTGGATCGGTCGCCCTCTGCGGCCTACTTGGCCTTGGCGGTGGCGCGGCGCGCCGTCGCCTTCGGCGCGGCCTTCGTCGCGGTCGCCGCCTTGGTGGCGCGCGGCGCCCTGGCCGTCGTGGCCTTCGCCGCCGTCTTCGCGGCCGCGGCCGGCTTGGCAGCAGCCGCCCGGGTGCGGGTGGTCGCGGCCGGCTTGGCGGCCGCCGCGCGGGTCCGGGTGCTCGCGGCCGCAGCCGGTTTCGCGGCCGGAGCCTTGGCCGCGCGCGTGCTGCGGGCGGTGCCGCCGGTGCCGGTGGCCGCCTTCGCCGCGGCGGCCGCGGCGCGGGCGCTCATCGGGGCGCCGGTCGACTTCGGCAGCTTCACCGTGCCGGCGATGACGTCCTTGAAGTACTTGCCGGGGCGGAACGCGGGCACCGTCGTCTTCTTGACCTTGACGGCCTCACCCGTGCGCGGGTTGCGCGCGGTACGCGCCGCGCGGGCGCGCTTCTCGAACACGCCGAACCCGGAGATCGAGACGCTCCGGCCGCGCTGCACCTCGCGCTGTACGCAGTCGATGAACCCCTCGACCGCCGCCTGAGCGGTCTTCTTGTCCCCATCCAACCGCTCGGCGAGCTGGTTGATGAGATCGGTTTTGTTCACGGTCCCTCCCAGGACTCTCCGGCCCGACGCAATTCAGGCCGATTGGAGCCACACGGTAGGCGCACATTCGCCGATGCGCCAGCCCGCCACGCCCAAGAATCCGCTCCCTCAAACGGTTCTCAACGATCTCCCCGAGACCCCCCGCGCTGTCGGGAGCCTCGCGCAGTGATCTTGCTCCGATCGAGAATTGATGCAGTGAAGTGATTCTCGCGTCAAAGTGAACGGTTAACCCGGGTTGACCCCGGGTGCCACCGAGGTCGGCAGGAAGTCAGGGCGCCGGGTCTCGAAATCCGAGATTTCGTCGGCGTGCCGCAGTGTCAGCGAGATGTCGTCCCAGCCCTCGATCAGCCGCCAGCGGGTGTACGCGTCGATCTCGAACGAGATCACCAGCGAGCCCGCGGAGATCGTCTGCGTCTCCAGGTCGACCGTGACCTCGGTGCCCGGGTTGTTCTCCAGCAGCTTCCAGAGCAGCTCGACGTCGTCCTGGGTGACCTGGGCCGCGAGCAGGCCGCCCTTGCCCGCGTTGCCCCGGAAGATGTCTGCGAACCGGGGGGACACGACCACCCGGAACCCGTAGTCCATGAGCGCCCAGACCGCGTGTTCCCGCGACGATCCCGTGCCGAAGTCCGCGCCGGCCACGAGCACGGACGCGCCGTCGAACGCCGGCTGGTTCAGCACGAACGAGGGGTCGGAGCGCCACGCGGCGAACAACCCGTCCTCGAAACCGCTGCGGGTGATCCGCTTCAGGTACACGGCCGGGATGATCTGGTCGGTGTCGACGTTGGTCCGGCGCAGCGGGATGCCCACACCGGTGTGCTTGACGAATGCGTCCATGGTCGTCTCCTTCAGACCCGGGCACCGGACAGCGCGGCGTCCGCGGGCGCGAGATCCGTCGGCGAGGACAGGGTTCCGCGGATCGCGGTGGCCGCCGCGACGAGGGGTGAGACCAGGTGGGTCCGGCCGCCCTTGCCCTGCCGCCCCTCGAAGTTGCGGTTCGACGTGGACGCGCTGCGCTCCCCGGGGGTGAGCTGGTCGGGGTTCATCCCGAGACACATCGAGCACCCCGCGCTGCGCCACTCGGCGCCGGCCGCGGTGAAAACCTCGTCCAGGCCCTCGGCCTCGGCCTGCGCCTTGACCCGCATCGAGCCGGGTACGACCAGCATCCGCAGGTCGGGGTGGATGTGCCGGTCCCGCAGGATCTCGGCGGCCGCCCGCAGGTCCTCGATCCGGCCGTTGGTGCACGAGCCGAGGAAGACGGTGTCCACCCGGATGTCGCGCAGCGGAGTGCCCGCGGTCAGGCCCATGTAGGCGAGCGAGCGCTCGGCCGCCGTGCGCTCGTGGTCGTCGGTCATGTCCTCGGGGTCCGGCACCGAAGCCGAGAGCGGCAGCCCCTGACCGGGATTGGTGCCCCAGGTGACGTACGGGGTGAGCGCGTCGGCGTCGATGATCACCTCGGCGTCGAAAACGGCGTCGGCGTCGGTCACCAGCGACGACCAGTACTCGACGGCGCGGTCCCACGCGGCGCCGCTCGGCGCGTGCTCGCGGCCGGCCATGTAGGAGTAGGTCGTCTCGTCCGGTGCGACCATGCCGGCGCGGGCGCCCGCCTCGATCGACATGTTGCAGATCGTCATCCGCCCCTCCATGGAGAGGTCCCGGATCGCCTGGCCGCGGTACTCCAGCACGTACCCCTGGCCGCCGCCGGTGCCGATCTTCGCGATGACGGCCAGGATGATGTCCTTCGCGGTGACCCCGGGCGAGAGCGTGCCCTCGACGGTGATGGCCATGGTCCTGAACGGCTTGAGCGGCAGCGTCTGGGTGGCCAGCACGTGCTCCACCTCGCTCGTCCCGATGCCGAAGGCCAGTGCGCCGAAGGCGCCGTGGGTGGAGGTGTGGGAGTCGCCGCAGACGATCGTCATGCCGGGCTGGGTGATGCCGAGCTGCGGGCCGACGACGTGCACGATGCCCTGTTCGGCGTTGCCCATGGGGAACAGCCGGACGCCGAACTCCTCGCAGTTGGCGCGCAGCGTGTCCACCTGGGTGCGGGAGACCGGGTCGGAGATCAGCAGATTCGTGCCCTCGAAGGACCCGCGCAGCGGCGCCCGCCCGCCGAACTCGGTCGGCACGTTGTGGTCCTCGGTGGCGAGCGTGAGGTCGGGCCGGCGGACCGGACGGCCGGCCTGCCGCAGGCCGTCGAAGGCCTGTGGGCTGGTCACCTCGTGCACCAGGTGCAGGTCGATGTACAGCAGGTCGGGCTCACCCTCGGCGGAGTGCACCACGTGCGCGTCCCAGACCTTCTCGGCCAGTGTCCGCCCCATTGCCGACCCTTCCGTCAGCCCGCGCGCCGACGCTGCCGCGACGATGGACATCTCAGCATGCGGGAATCTAGTATCGCTTTATGGGACAGTCTAGCGGCATCGGGGTGCTGGACAAAGCGGTCCAGGTGCTGCGGGCGACATCCGGCGCGCCCATCGGGCTGGCCGATCTGTGCACGGTGACGGGACTGCCGCGGGCGACCGCGCACCGGCTCGCGGTCGGGTTCGAGGTGCACGGGCTGCTGGCCCGCGACGGCAGCGGCCGCTGGTATCCCGGCCCGTCGCTCGCCGCGCTGGCCGCCGGTGCGCGGCGACCCGTTGGTCGCTGCGGCCGCGGACGTGCTGCCGCGGCTCCGCGACCGCACCGGCGAGAGCGTGCAGGTGTACCGGCCCGACGGGCTGTCCCGGGTCTGCGTGGCGGCCGCCGAGCCCGTGTCGGGGCTGCGTGACACGGTTCCGGTCGGGGCGCGGCTGCCGATGACAGCCGGCTCGGGCGCGAAGGTGCTGACCGCGTGGGCCGAGCCGGCCACCCAGCGGGCCGTGCTCGCGGAGGCGACGTTCACGGAACGCACGCTCGCGGAGGTCCGTCGGCGCGGCTGGGCGCAGTCCGTCGCGGAGCGGGAACCGGGGGTGGCCTCCGTCTCCGCGCCGGTACGCGATCCGCACGGCGCGATCGTCGCCGCGGTGTCGGTCTCCGGCCCGGTGGAGCGGATCGGCCGGCGGCCGGGGGCTCGCTGGGCGGACGACCTGATCGCCGCCGCGGACGCGCTGACGGCACGCCTGTAGCGCCGCGAACACCACCTCGGGAATGACCCGCGGGCATGACCCCCGGACACGACGCGGCCCACGCGGCGCGGGGCCGGTGGGCTCGGAGATGTGCTTGGTAGCCCCGAAGGGATTCGAACCCTCGCTACCGCCGTGAGAGGGCGGCGTCCTAGGCCGCTAGACGACGGGGCCCTAGAAACTTCCGACAGCAACGTATCAATATGCACGTCTGAATGCAGCTGGGGTACTAGGACTCGAACCTAGAATGGCTGAACCAGAATCAGCTGTGTTGCCAATTACACCATACCCCAATGGGCCTCTCGAACGTTCCCGCGGACGTCCCCCGGGGACCTCCGGCGGGCCGTCCTGAGCACGCCCGACCGACCATGATACCGGCCCTATCCGCCCTGCACGACCGCCAATGCGGCGCGCAACCGGGCCAGCGAGGTCTGCCTGCCCAGCAGCTCCATCGACTCGTAGAGCGGCGGTGACACGGTCCGTCCGGTGACGGCGACCCGCACCGGCGCGAAGGCCAGCCGAGGCTTCAGGCCGAGCCCGTCCACCAGCGCGGCCTTGAGCGCCTCCTCGACCGCCGCGGCGGTGAATCCCCCGCCGTTCCCGCCCGTTGCCGCGCCCGGGATGGCCTCGACCGCCGCCATCGACGCGGTGAGCACCGGGGCGGCGGCCTCGGTGAGCACCTTGCGGGCCGCTTCCGGGTCGATGGTGAACCGCTCCTCGTCGGCGAACAGGAAGTCGAGCATCGCGGCGGCGTCGGAGAGCAGCGCCGCCCGCTCCTGCACCAGGGGGGCGGCGGTGCGCACCAGCGCGATCTGCGCGTCGTCGGGCTCGGCCGGCAGCCGGTCGCCGGCGATCAGGAACCGCTCCAGGCGCAGGGCGAAGTCCGCGGGGTCGAGCAGCCGCAGGTGGGCGCCGTTGATCGCCTCGGCCTTGCGCCGGTCGAAGCGCGCCGGGTTGCCGGAGATCCGGGTGCCGTCGAAGGCTGCGACGAGCTCGGCGGGCGTGAAGATGTCCCGGTCCTCGGTCAGCGACCAGCCCAGCAGGGCGAGGTAGTTCACCATGCCCTCGGTGATGAACCCGTCGTCGCGGTACTGGAAGAGGTTGGACTGCGGGTCGCGCTTGGAGAGCTTGCGGTTGCCCTCGCCGGTGACGAACGGCAGGTGCCCGAACCGCGGCACCGCCTCGGCTCGGCCGATGTCGATGAGCGCCTCGTAGAGCGCGATCTGCCGCGGGGTCGACGGCAGCAGGTCCTCCCCGCGCAGCACGTGGGTGATGCCCATCAGCGCGTCGTCGACCGGGTTCACCAGCGTGTACAGCGGATCCCCGGTACCGCGCACGAGCACCGGATCGGGCACGCTGCCCTGCCGGAAGGTGATCGGGCCGCGCACCAGATCGTCGAAGGAAACGTCCCGGTCCGGCATCCGCAGCCGGAGCACGGGCGGCCGCCCGGCCGCCGCCGCGGCCTCGATGACCGCGGCATCGGGCGAGCGGTCATGGTTGTCGTATCCCAGCTTGGGATCTCGCCCGGCCGCCAGGTGCCGAGCCGTCACATCCTCCGCGCTGGAATGGGATTCATACAGGTGGCCGGCGGCGACCAGCTCGGCGACCACCTCGCGGTAGATGTCACCGCGTTCGCTCTGCCGGTACGGCGCGTGCGGCCCGCCGACGAGCGGGCCCTCGTCCCAGTCCAGCCCCAGCCAGCTCATCGCGTCGACGATGGCCAGGTACGACTCCTCCGAGTCGCGGGCGGCGTCGGTGTCCTCGATGCGAAAGACGAGGGTGCCGCCGTGATGTCGGGCGAACGCCCAGTTGAAGAGCGCGGTCCTGGCCAGCCCGACGTGCGGGGTGCCGGTGGGCGACGGGCAGAACCGGGCGCGGACGGGGCGGCCCGCCGCATCCGCGGACGGGCTGCCGGCGGGGGCGGCGCCGGCGCGCCCGGCGTCGGCCGGACCGGTCATCGCTGCCGCGCCACGACCGGATTGCTGAGCGTGCCGATGCCGTCGACGGTGACCGCGACGGTCTGCCCGACGGTCATCGGACCGACCCCGGCCGGCGTCCCGGTCAGGATCACGTCGCCCGGCAGCAGCGTCATCACCCCGGAGACGAACTCGACGAGCTCGCCGACGGAGAACACCATGTCGGCCGTGCTGCCGTCCTGCACCACGGCCCCGTCCAGCTCGGTGCGGATCGGCAGGTCGCCCGGATCCAGCGCGGTCTCGATCCACGGGCCGAGCGGGCAGAACGTGTCGTACCCCTTGGCGCGGGTGAACTGGACGTCCGCCCGCTGCTGCTCGCGGGCGGTCACGTCGTTCGCGACGGTGTACCCGAGGATCACCGTCGAGGCATCCTCCGCGCGCACGTCCCGGCACGGCCGGCCGATGACCACGGCGAGCTCGCCCTCGTAGTCGATCCGCCCGGCCGACTCCGGGACCTGGATCGTGGCGTTCGGCCCGATGACCGACGTCGACGGCTTCAGGAAGATCATCGGCGTGGTGGGCAGCTCGTTGCCCAGCTCGGCGGCGTGATCGGCGTAGTTGCGCCCGACCGCGACCACCTTGGACGGCAGGATCGGCGCCAGCAGCCGCGTGTCGGCGAGCGGCCAGCTGCGCCCGGTGTAGGTCGGGTTGCCGAACGGGTGGTCCGCGATCTCCCTGGCCACCGCCGAACCGGCGGCGCCCGGCGGTGCGGACCCGCGCGCGGGATCCGCGGGATCCGTCCCCTCGACGCCGACGAAGGCGACCCCGTCCGGGTGCGCGATCCTGGCCAGCCGCATGCTCTCTCCCGCTCTCGTTCCGCACCGCGCGGTGTTGCGACCGCGCGGCCCTGCGCGTTTCGGTGGCGCCGGTTTCAGTCCTGCCGGCCGAGTGCGTAGACCAGCGCGTCCAGGAGCGCCTGCCACGACGCCTCGACGACATTGGCGTGCACGCCGACGGTGGTCCACTCCTGCCCGCTGCTGCGTGCCGACGACACGAGAACCCTCGTGATGGAGTCGGTTCCGGCGCTGCCGGCGAGGATGCGGACCTTGTAGTCGACGAGCTCGACGTCGTTCAACTGTGGGAAGTGCTCGGACACGGCCTGGCGCAGCGCGGAATCGAGCGCGTTCACCGGCCCGTTGCCCTCGGCCGTGGCGATGACCCGGCGCCCGCCGACGTGCACCTTGACCGTGGCCTCCGACGTCACCGCGTTGGTGGCGCGGTTGTTCTCCACGATGACCCGGTAGGACTCCAGCCGGAAGACGTTGCGGGGACTCATGTCCGGTTCGTCCACCTGGGCCAGTTCATCCCGGATGAGCAGCTCGAAGGAGGCGTCCGCCGCCTCGTACGACCAGCCCAGCGCCTCCCGCGTCTTGACGGCGTCGACGATCCGGCCGACGGCCTCCGGGCGGCCCGCGAGGTCGACGCCGAGCTCCCGCGCCTTGAGCTCGACCGACGCGCGCCCGGCCATCTCCGTGATGAGGATGTGCATGTCGTTGCCGACCAGGGTCGGGTCGAGATGGTTGTACAGGTGGGGGTCGACCTTGATCGCGGAGGCGTGCAGGCCGGCCTTGTGCGAGAACGCCGAGGAGCCGACGTACGCCTGGTGGGTGTTCGGCGCGATGTTGGCCAGCTCGGCCAGCGCGTGCGAGACCCGCATCATGTCCGTCAGCGCGCCGTCCGGCAGCACCTGCAGGTCCATCTTCGTCATGAGATTGCCGACCACCGCGAACAGGTCGGCGTTCCCGGCGCGTTCGCCGTAGCCGTTCGCGGTGCACTGCACATGCGTCGCACCGGCCGCGACGGCCGCGACTGTGTTGGCCACCGCGCAGCCGGTGTCGTCCTGGCAGTGGATGCCGACGCGGAACCCGGTGCGGTCGCGGACCTCTCGGACGATCCGCTCGACGCCCATGGGCAGCATCCCGCCGTTGGTGTCGCACAGCACCGCCACGTCGGCGCCCGCGGTGATCGCCGCCTCGGCGACCCGGACCCCGTAGTCCCGGTCGGCGCCGTAGCCGTCGAAGAAGTGCTCGCAGTCCAGGAACACCCGGCGCCCGTTCTCGACCAGGTGCCGGACCGTGTCCGAGACCATCGCGAGGTTCTCGTCGAGGGTGGTCCGCAGCGCACGCTCGACGTGCCGCACGTCCGACTTGGCGACCAGCGTGATCACCGGCGCCCCCGCGTCGAGCAGCGCCTGCACCTGCGCGTCGTCCCCCACGCGGACACCGGCCTTGCGGGTCGCCCCGAACGCGACCAGCGCCGCGGTGCGCAGCGGCAGCTCCCCGTTTGCCGCACGGCGGAAGAACTCGGTGTCCTTCGGCATCGCACCGGGCCAGCCGCCCTCGATGAAGCCGACGCCGAGTTCGTCGAGAAGTGCTGCCACGGCCAGCTTGTCGGCTACCGAATAGGTGATGCCCTCGCGCTGCGCGCCGTCCCGAAGGGTGGTGTCGAAGACGTGGAAGGCATCGCCCAACGGGGACGCCATGGGGCGCGGCTCGGCCGCACGCTGCGGCGGAACCGTGGTGGCGGCGCTCATCTCGGACTCATGGCGGCGTCAGCTCGTCCCGCTCAGCTCGAGGCCAGCGCGGCCAGTCGGTCGCCGATCGCCGAGGTGCGGCCGACGGAGCCGGGCTGGCGGGTGGCCAGGTCGAAGGCGACGGCGGCTTCGACCCGGCGGGCCGCCTCCGGCAGGCCGAGGTGGTCGAGCAGCAGCGCGACGGACAGCACCATGGCGGTCGGATCGGCGGTGGCGGTGCCCGCGATGTCGGGCGCCGACCCGTGCACCGGCTCGAACATGCTGGGATTGGCCCGGGAGACGTCGAGGTTGCCGGACGCCGCCAGGCCGATGCCGCCGGAGACCGCGGCGGCGAGGTCGGTGAAGATGTCGCCGAAGAGGTTGTCCGTGACCACCACGTCGAACCGGCCCGGATCGGTGACCAGGTAGATCATCGCGGCGTCCACGTGCGAGTAGGCCACGGAGACGTCCGGGTACTCCATGGACACCTCCTCGACCACGCGGCTCCACAGCTGCCCGGCGTGGGTGAGCACGTTCGTCTTGTGCACGAGGGTGAGGTGCTTGCGCGGCCGCCGCGCCGCCCGCTCGAACGCGTCGCGCACCACCCGCTCGACACCGAAGTACGTGTTCAGCGACACCTCGGTGGCGATCTCGTGGGGGGTGTCCTTGCGCAGCAGTCCGCCGTTGCCGGCGTACGGGCCCTCGGTGCCCTCGCGCAGCACCACGAGGTCGATGGCCTTGTCGCCCGCGAGCGGGCCGCTGACCCCCGGGTACAGCCTGGCCGGCCGCAGATTGACGTGGTGGTCGAGCTCGAAGCGGATGCGCAGCAGCAGGCCACGCTCCAGGATCCCCGACGGTACCGTCGGGTCGCCCACGGCGCCGAGCAGGATCGCGTCGTGGTCGCGCATCTCGCGGAGCACCGAGTCCGGGAGGAGCTCACCGGTGCGGTGCCAGCGGGCGGCGCCGAGGTCGTACTCGGTGAACGAGACTCCGGGAACCACGCCCTGGAGGACCTTGATCCCCTCCGCCACCACCTCGGGGCCGATGCCATCGCCGGGGATGACCGCGAGCTTCATCGTTGACCTTCCTGCCGCACCGTCGAGGAGCCCTGACCCTGGCTAACGCTGGCTGTGCGGGCGGCCGTCGCAGGCGAGACTACCGCCCGACCGGGGCACGGATTGACCGACGGGGCACCCGTCGATCGCCCGATTCGCCGCCGCTCAGCCCGCCGGTATCGCCCGGATGGCGCGTGCGTCGACCGCTTGGCCGATCCGATCGAGCAGGTCGGAACCGGGGCTCGCGTCCACCCGGAGCACCATGATCGCCGACCGGCCGGACAGCTCCTGGGAGATCTGCGCGGCCTCGATGTTGACGTCCGCCTCGCCCAGCATGCTGCCCACGGTGCCCATCACGCCCGGCCGGTCGCCGTAGGCCAGCACGACCAGATTGCCCTCGGCGCGCAGGTCGAAGTGCCGGCCGTTGATCTCGATCAGCTTCGGCACCAGCTTCTGGCCGGACAGCGTGCCGGACACCGTTCGTGCGGCGCCGGTCGCGGTCGCGGCCCGCAGGGTGACCGCGGACCGGTAGTCGCCGATCTCCTCGGTCGCCGTGCCGCTGAGCGTCAGCCCGTGCTCCGCGGCGAGCACCGGCGCGTTCACGAACGTCACGGCCTCGGTGATCACATTGCCGAAGATGCCGCGCACGGCGGCCAGCTGCAGGATCGAGGTGTCCTGGGCGGCCAGATCGCCCTTGACCTCGACGGCGACGCTGTTCGGCACGCCCCCCGCGACGGCGGTGAGGATGGTGCCGAGGCGCGAGACGAGCCCGATCCACGGCCGCAGCTCGTCCGACACGGGCCCGGTGGCCTGCACGTTCACCGCGTCCGGGACGAAGTCGCCGCGCAGCGCCAGCCGGACCGAGCGGGCCACCGCGGTGCCCGCCTTGTCCTGCGCCTCCGCCGTGGACGCGCCGAGGTGCGGGGTCAGCACCGTGTTCGGCGCCGTGCGCAGCGGGCTGTCCGGGGGCAGCGGCTCGTCCACGAACACGTCGACGCCGGCGCCGGCGACCCGGCCGTCGGCGAGGGCGTCGGCCAGGGCGCGTTCGTCGATCAGCCCGCCGCGGGCCGCGTTGACGATGATCACGCCGGGCTTGACGGTGGCGAGTTCCTCGGCGCCGATCAGCCCGACGGTCTCCGGGGTCCGCGGCAGGTGGATGGAGACGATGTCGGCGGTGGCCAGCAGGGTCGCCAGATCGACGAGCTGCACGCCCAGAGCGGCGGCGCGGGCCGGCTGCAGGTACGGGTCGTAGGCGACCACCGTGGTGCCGAACGCCGCGATCCGGCTGGCGAAGAGCTGCCCGATGCGGCCGAGACCGACGACACCCACGGTCTTGTCGGCGAGCTCCACGCCGGTGAACGCGGTGCGCTTCCACTCCCCCGCGCGCAGCGAGGCGTCGGCCGCGGGGATCATCCGGGCGACGGACAGCACGAGCGCGACCGCGTGCTCGGCGGCCGTGACGATGTTGGACTGCGGCGCGTTGACGACCAGCACGCCGCGCGCCGTGGCCGCCGGCACGTCGACGTTGTCCAGCCCGATGCCGGCCCGGGCCACCACCTTGAGAACGGGGGCGGCGGCGAGCGCCTCGGCGTCCATCTGCGTGGCGGAGCGGATGACGATCGCGTCCGCGTCCTTGAGTGCCGGCAGCAGGGCGCCGCGGTCCGCTCCGTTGACGTGACGGATGTCGAACTCGGTCCCGAGGACGTCGAGCGCGGACGGGGCGAGCGGTTCGGCGAGCAGCACGACGGGCTTCGACACGGCGGCAATGCTACGGACCCGCCGGGAGTGGTCCCGCACACAGCGACGCCCGGTCCCCCCGGCGCCGGCATCACCGCCCGGACGACCCGCCATCGGCCCCGAAGGGTCGCCCGCGTGGCAGGCAACCGCATGGCGCACAGGCATCGCTCGTCGACCCGGCCAGGGTGTGCGCCAGGGTGTGCGCCAGGGTGTGCGACGGGCGCGACGGACGCCGCCGGCAGGATGCGTCCGGCACATTGTTGCCCGTTGGTGGCACCGGCGGCCGGCGGGTCCGCCGGGGCCTCGGGGTCATCTCCGCGGTCACCGCCGCGCCGCCGGCGCCCACGGCCGCGCTCGCCCTCGAGCCTGCCCCGGACCGGGTAGACCTGATCGCCGCCGGGGTCGTCGAGACCCCTTGTCCGCTCGGCTGCTCGGCAGCGGACCGGAGGACCGCCGGGCCGAGCTGCGGGCTACCCTGCCCATCGGCCGGGTCGTCGGACCGGCGGACGTGGCGGCGCTCGCCGTGCACATCACGAGCACCACCGCCCCGACCGGGGCGACGTACGACATCGACGGCGGGCAACAGTTCGTCTCCTGAGAACCGATGAGGGGCAACGACAGTG
Organism: uncultured Actinomycetota bacterium; assembly: GCA_963844455.1. Classification (GTDB taxonomy): domain Bacteria; phylum Actinomycetota; class Actinomycetes; order Mycobacteriales; family Nakamurellaceae; genus Nakamurella. The sequence continues at coordinate 216,595 of CAWJOH010000013.1, read as the reverse complement.
GTGCGTGAACCAGCGGACGACAACCGCGACGAGCAGGAGATCTTCGCGACGCTCGAGGCGACCTACCCGCTCGCCGGTGAGGTAGAACAGCGGGCGATGGTCGAGCAACTGCGTTCTTCCCTGCCGACGATCCCCGCCGACCGCCGCATGGCGCTCATCGACGCCATCGAAAGGGCCATCGGCGAGAACGTGGAGTGGCAGGAGCAGGAGTTCTGAGCCGCCGACCTACAGGTCGAGCACGACGTCGGTCCGCGGGCTGGCGCAGCAGATCAGCGCGTCGCCCGAGGTCGCCGGCTCGAGCGGATCCGGCCGGTAGGTGACGTCGCCGGTCAGCAGCGGGGTGCTGCAGGTGTGGCAGACACCGGTCCGGCAGGACCAACGGGTCGGGACGTCACACGCCTCGGCGAACTCGAGGAGGCTGGGCCAGCGCGCGTCGAACGGCACGCTCAGGCCGCTGCGGGCGAACGTCACCGTCGGTCCGGTACCGGGGACGCCCGGCGGCGGATGCGGCGGCACCCGGCGCGGGTCGACGATGCCAGGGTTGATGGGGCTTCGAGCACCGAACAACTCGGTGTGGATGCGCCGCGCGTCCAGGCCCGCGTCGATCAAGGCGTCCGTCATGTCCCGCATGAACGCCTCGGGCCCGCACAGGAAGGCCTCGGCGTCGGCGGGCACGCCGGCCGAGGTGAAGGCCTCGGCGTCGAGGCGGCCGGACCGACCGCTGTAGCGCACCTGCAGGTGCGCCACCGGCAGGTCCTGGATCAGGTCCGCGGCCTCCCGCGCGAACGCGTGATCGGCCGGTCCCCGCGCCGCATGCATCCACCACACCGACCGGTGGCTGTGCGAGCCGACGAGCTCGTACAACATGGCCAGCACCGGGGTGGCGCCGACCCCGGCCGAAACGAACACGACCGGGCCTTCCCCGGCCACGAGGAGGAACTCCCCCCGAGGCGCCGCGACCTCGAGGATGTCGCCGGCGCGGGCGTGTTCGTGCAGCCACGCGCTGCCCAGGCCACCGTCCTCGCGCTTGACGCTGATGCGGTATGTGCCGGCGTCCGGCGGTCCGGACAGCGAGTAACTGCGGACCACCGGGCGATCCACGACGGGGATGCGCACCGTGACGTACTGGCCGGCCAGGGGCGGCGGCAGCGCTGCCCCGTCCGGGCGGGCAAGCCGGAACGACGACACGGTGCGGCTCTCCCGGACGATGTCGACGATCCGCATCCGTCGGAAACCCGGCCAGGCGGGCTCGGTTCCGATCACCGGGCCGGCAACGGATCGGCCGCCGTCGGCGGCGGCCACCATGTCGCGGAACGACCCCTGCCATCCCGGACTGAGCGCCGCGACGTCCAGGGCGGTGCGCATCAGATCGATGTCGGGATGCGGCAGGTACAGCAGCGCGTCGAGGTCGGCGACGCTGATCCGGTGCGGCCCGTCGGCGGTCTTGACGATCGGATCCCCGGCGGTGACGACGCCCTCGGTGATCACCCGCAGGTAGAAGCCCGGACGGTGGTGAGCCACCAGCAGGCCGGGCATGTCGGGGCGGCCGAGCCGCAGACCGACCCGGAAACAGGTGACGCGGGGCTGGCTGACCTCGAACTCGGCGGTGCCTATCCGGTAGCGGTCGCCGATGCAGACGTCGGAGTCGGCGAGCCCGGTCACGGTGAAGTTCTCGCCGAACTGGCCGTAGGTGAAATCGTCGCGGTCGAGATGCTGCTGCCAATAGCGGTAGGCCTCGATCTGGTAGGCCATGACGGCCCGGTTCTCTCCTCCGTGCCCGGCGGTGTCGCCCTGACCGTCGCCGTCGATGTTCAGCCGCCGCACGGTGTGCGGACCGGGCACCGCCGACTTCCAGATCCCCGTGTGGACCGTTCGGCCGTTCCAGTCGACGTCGCGGGGAAGCCCGATGTTGACCGAGAGGAGCGACCCGACCGGGGTCGGTTCGATGGCCGCGGACGAGAGCACAGTCGTCATGATGCTCGCGGCCACCGAGCGGCGTCAGGACCGACGGGGGTCGAAAGCCCCGGGTACCGCAGCAGACGATCCGGGTCACACCGGTCGCGACGGCGGCAGCCGTGCCGCGAAACCAGCCGGCCGGCACCGCGCACGGAGAATTCGCGCGACAGGTCCGCGAAGCGTCTCGGACGTCGCCACCTGCGCCGATATCGTTCGAGGATGACCACGACGCCCGGGTATCCCGACCCGAACGACCCCTCGCGGCGGAGTCCCGGTGATCCGGCATGGCCGACATCACCGGCGGCCGGGCCCGGCGGGGCCCAGCCATCCCAGGCTGCGCCGAACCAGGACCCCTACCCGCAGCCGTCCCCGTCGCAGCCGTACGCCCCGCAGCCGGGCTACGGACAGCCGCCCGGGTATCCGGCGGCGGCCGGCCGGCGGATCCGGCCGGGCACGGTGACCGGCGCCGCGGTGCTCGCCTTCGTCGTCGGCGGCCTGCTCGTGATGGTCGGCGTGATCGCGCTGCTCGCCGGGGGCGCGATCCTCGGCGTCGAGGGAATCGGCGGCCGTGTGGTCACCACCTCGGTGGTCCTGCTGGTCGTCGGCATCCTCTACCTCTGGGCGGCCGCATGGGCGCTCAGCGGCCGCAACGGCCTGCTGCTGACCGTCGTCGCCGGGCTCGCCGCGATCGTCCAGCTGGTCACCATGTTCCAGGGATCGCGGACGAACGGCATTGCGGGACTGGCGATCTCCATCATCATCATCGCGCTGATGCTGGCCGCGCAGAGCCGCGAGTGGTTTCGCTCGCTGGGCGCACCCACGTTCTGACCGCGCACCGGTCCGCGCGGCCGACCAGTGCGGCGGACCAGTGCGGCGGACCAGTGCGGCCGACCGGCGCGGCCGACCCGACGGCGACGTCAGCCGCGCGCGGCGGTGCCCTCGTAGTCGTCCTTCGTGGCGACCCAGCTCATCAGCGGGCGGAGCTTGCGGCCGGTCTCCTCGATGGGGTGCTGCTCCTGCTCCGAGCGCAGCTTCTTGAACTCAGGCGCCCCGGCGTCCTGGTCGGCGATGAACCGCGCCGCGAACGAGCCGTCCTTGATGTCCTCGAGCACACCCTGCATGTTCTCCGCGACGTGGTCGTCGATCACCCGCGGCCCCGAGACGTAGTCGCCGTACTCCGCGGTGTCCGAGACCGACCAGCGCTGCTTGGCGATGCCGCCCTCGTACATGAGGTCGACGATCAGCTTGAGCTCGTGCAGGCACTCGAAGTAGGCGATCTCCGGCTGGTAACCGGCGTTCACCAGGGTCTCGAAGCCGAGCTGCACGAGCCGCGACATGCCGCCGCAGAGCACCGCCTGCTCGCCGAACAGGTCGGTCTCGGTCTCCTCGGTGAAGGTGGTCTTGATGACGCCGGCCCGGCCGCCGCCGATCGCCGACGCGTAGGACAGGGCGAGCGCCTGGGCCCCGCCGCTGGGGTCCTGCTCGACCGCGATGAGGCACGGCACGCCCTTGCCGTCCACGAACTCGCGGCGCACCAGATGACCGGGCCCCTTCGGCGCGACCATGAAGACGTCGACGTCCGCCGGCGGCTTGATGTACGCGAACCGGATGTTGAAGCCGTGCCCGAAGGCGAGGGCCTTGCCGGCGGACAGGTGCGGCTCGATGGCCTCGGCGTACACGTGCCGCTGCACGTGATCAGGCGTCAGGATCATGATCACGTCGGCCTCGGCCGCGGCCTCGGCCGGGGTGACGACCCGCAGGCCCTGCTCCTCGGCCTTCGCGCGGGACTTCGAGCCCTCCGGCAGCCCCACCCGGACGTCGACGCCCGAGTCGCGCAGGCTCAGCGAATGCGCGTGCCCCTGCGATCCGTAGCCGATGACGGCCACCTTCCGTCCCTGGATGATCGACAGGTCGGCGTCGGTGTCGTAGAAGATCTCGGCAGCCATGATGTGCGTGTGCTCCTGCTCTGGTAGCGGACGGTTCGGATCGGACTTCTCCGGCGATCCTCCACGGAGCGCCGCACGGTCGGGGCCCTAGTCTGCCCTGCTGCTGGCCGACGTGATGGACCGAGGTCCGCGGCCCAGCGCGACCATGCCGGACTGCACGAGCTCCCGCACCCCGAACGGCTCGAGCATCTTGGTCAGTGCCTCCAGCTTGTCCGAGGTGCCGGTCGCCTCGACGGTGACCGAGTCCGGCGCCACGTCGATGATGTGCGCGCGGAACATGTCGACGATCGAGATGATCTGCGGCCGCGACGTGCTGTCCGAGCGCAGCTTGAGCAGCAGCAGCTCGCGCTGCACCGCGGCGTGCTGCGAGAGCTCGACGATCTTCAGCACGTTCACCAGCTTGTTCAGCTGCTTGGTGACCTGCTCGAGCGGAAGTCCCTCCACCGCGACGACGATCGTCATCCGGGAGACGCCGGGGTTCTCCGTCGGCCCGACCGCGAGCGAGTGGATGTTGAAGCCGCGGCGGGAGAAGAGGGACGAGACCCTGGCCAGCACACCGGGTTTGTTCTCCACCAGGACCGACAGCGTGTGGCGGCTCACGATCCACTCCTCGTCGCGGTGCAGGCCGGCCCCACTCGTCGCGACCCGGCGTTCGGATGACCCGAGAACATCACCGGCTCACTCCTCGTCGAACAGGGGCCGGATGCCCCTGGCCGCCATGATCTGGTCGTTGCCCGTGCCCGCGGCAACCATCGGCCACACCTGCGCGTCGGCGCCGACGGTGAAGTCGATGACCACCGGGCGGTCGTCGATCGCCATGGCCGCGTCGATCGTCCGGTCCACGTCCTCCTTGGACTCGCAGCGCATGCCGACACAGCCGTACGCCTCGGCGAGCATCTTGAAGTCCGGGATCCGGTGCTTGTGCGTGCCGAGGTCGGTCTGCGAGTAGCGCTCACCGTAGAACAGGGACTGCCACTGCCGGACCATGCCGAGATTGCCGTTGTTGATCACCGCGACCTTGATCGGGATGTTCTCGATGGCGCAGGTGGCCAGCTCCTGGTTGGTCATCTGGAAGCAGCCGTCGCCGTCCACGGCCCACACGGTCGCGTCCGGCCGGCCCATCTTTGCCCCCATCGCCGCCGGCACCGCGTAGCCCATCGTGCCGAGCCCTCCGGAGTTGAGCCAGGTGCCCGGGTGCTCGTACGCGATGAACTGCGCCGCCCACATCTGGTGCTGGCCGACGCCCGCCGCGTAGATGGCCTCCGGCCCGGCGATCTTGCCCAGCCGCTCGATCACGTACTGCGGCGACAGCGACCCGTCCGGCGGCCAGTCGTAGCCCAGCGGGAAGGTCTCCCGCAGGCTGTCCAGCTCGGCCCACCATGCGGTGAGATCCGCGACGACCCCGGCCGCCTGCTCCGCGGCCACGGCCGAGATCAGCTCGGTGATCACCTCGCGCGCGTCGCCCACGATCGGCACGTCCACCGCGCGGTTCTTCCCGATCTCGGCCGGGTCGATGTCCGCGTGGATGATCGTCGCGCCGGGCGCGAACGTCGCGAGCTGTCCCGTGACCCGGTCGTCGAACCGGGCACCCAGCGCGACGATGACGTCGGCGCGCTGCATGCCCGCCACCGCCGCCACGGTGCCGTGCATCCCCGGCATCCCCAGGTGCTGGATGTGCGAATCGGGGAAGGCACCGCGGGCCATGAGGGTGGTGACCACCGGGATCCCGGTCGCCTCGGCGAGGGTCCGCAGAGCCGCCGTCGCCCTGGCTCTGAGCACCCCGCCGCCGACGTAGAGCACCGGCCGCCGCGCCGTCGTGATGAGCTTCGCGGCGGCGGTGATCTGCCCCGAGTGCGGCCGCATGGTCGGCCGGTAGCCCGGGAGATGGATGTCCTGCGGCCAGACGAAGGTGGTCTCCGACTGCAGCACGTCCTTCGGGAGATCCACCAGCACCGGGCCGGGTCGGCCCGTGGATGCCAGGTGGAAGGCGGCCGCGATCGTTTGTGGGATCTCGGCCGGGTCCGTGACGAGGAAGTTGTGTTTGGTGATCGGCATCGTGATGCCGCAGATGTCGGCCTCCTGGAAGCCGTCCGTGCCGATCATCGGCCGGCCGACCTGGCCGGTGATCGCGACCAGCGGGACCGAGTCCATGTGCGCGTCGGCGATCGGCGTGACCAGGTTGGTGGCGCCCGGGCCGGAGGTGGCCATGCAGACGCCGACCCGGCCCGTGGCCTGCGCGTAGCCGGTGGCGGCGTGGCCCGCACCCTGCTCGTGCCGGACCAGCACGTGCCGCAGCCTGGTCGAGTCCAGCAGCGGGTCGTAGACCGGCAGCACGGCGCCGCCCGGGATGCCGAAGACGACCTCGGCGCCGGCCTCCTCGAGCGAGCGGACCACCGACTTCGCCCCGCTCACCTGCTCGACGATGCGCGCACCGTGCGCCGCCCCGGCTGCTGCCTGCGCCGCGCCGGATGCTGGCGATTGCGGCACCACGACCGGCCGTGGATCGGCGGTTCGACCCTGCGTCATCGGTGACATCTCCTTGTTCGGGTCCTTGTTCGGGTCCTTGTTCGGGTTCCTTGTTCGGGTGCTCGTTCGGGTGCTCGTTCGGGTGCTCGTCCGGACGCCTTCCAGGTCGTGCATGTCGTCCCCGGGCAACAAAAAACCCCTCGTCACCGGGGTGACCAAGGGGTTGCGCGCCGTCGCCTGCTCGAGGCGATGACGCGCTAGCTGATTACGAGAAGAGCGGACACAGTCGCGAGGGTAGGGCGGGCCGCGCGGCGCTGTCAAACGCCGCCCGGGCGGGTCGGCGTGTCACGCTCCGGGAGGACCGTCCCACTCCTCGGGAACGGCCGTCGCCGACGCGGGGCGAGCGCGCGCGGTGTGAGGATGGTGGCGTGGCGTCGGATCAGCGTGCTGTCTTCCGGTTGCCGGCCGCCGCCCTGCTGCTGCCGGTGCTGGCGGTGCTGTGCGTGACGCCGCTCGCCACCGCCGGTGGTGCCTGGGCGGTGCTGTTCGCGGTGCCGGTGGTCGCCCTCGCCTACGTGGTCCACACCCGCACGGTCGCGGATCCGGCGTTCCTCACGGTGCACACCCTGCTCGGCCGCAAGCGGATGGCCTGGTCGGAGATGGACGGCCTGGAGTTCCACGGCTCTCGCTGGGCGATCGCCGTCGGGTCGGACGGCACGCGCGTCCGGCTTCCGATGGTGCGCCCCCGCGACCTGCCGCGCCTCGCCGCGGTGTCCGGCGGCAGTCTCGCGATGGCCGAGCCGCCCCCGCCCCCCGGTGCAGCAGACGGCGATGCCGAGGGCGGGACGGGCGCCGAGGCCGGGACGGGGGTTGACGCCGGGACGGACGGCCCGAGAGAGAACCCGCCCGGGACGCCGATCGGTGCCGCCGGCCGGCCGCCCGCGACTCCGGACGTGCCCGACGCCGGCGAGCGGGTCGCACCCGACAGCACCGCCGGCGCCGGCGGCGCACGCGACGGGGGCTTCCGGGTCGGGTCCGCCGAGGGCGGTGGGATCGTTCCCGGCGCCGCGGCGGCGTCCCCCGGCCCGCCCGCCTCCCCCGCTCGCGACGCGGACTGACCTGCTCCGTTCGCGATGGCGGCCCCACCCTGCCGCCGTACGCTGACCCGCGTGACGAGTCACCCGGCCACCGGGGTTTCGCCCGGTACCGCCGGGGACGATCCCGTGCCGACCCACCCCGCGACGGGTCATGCGTCCCAGCAGGGTGCCGCCGACCGCGCCCACGGTTCGGCCGCTTTCGACGGCCCGCCGCCGGTCGCCGCCACCGTCCCGGCCGCCGCGCCCGCCACCGTCCCGGCCGCCGCGCCCACCGCCGCGCCCACCGCCGCGACCGACCCGACCGCGCCGATCTCTCCGGACGGGTCGGCACCGCTGGTCGGCGACGACCCCACGGTCCGGCACCGCCTGCAGCACAGGGTGATCGCCTATTGGCGCTGGCGGCTCGCCATGGCGGTGCTGCCCGCGGTGGTGCTGCTGGGCGGGCTGGCGTGGGTGCTGCCGATCGGGGTGCCCGGCCTGGCCTGGGCGGTTGTCGCCGTGTCGGTGATCGTGGTCGTCGTCGCGCTGCTCGTGCTGCCGCCGATCCGCTACCGCGTCTTCTGGTTCGCCGTCTCGCCCTCCGAGATCGACATCCAGCACGGGATCATCTTCGTCAAGCGCACGGTCGTGCCGCTGGAGCGCGTGCAGAGCCTGCGCACCGAGCGCGGCCCGATCGCCGACTACTACGGCATGGCCAGCCTGCACATCCGCACGGCAGGCGGCTCCGTCAACATCAGCGGGCTCCGCCGGTCCGAGGCGGACGAGCTGTGCACGCGGATCAGCCGGCTCACCGAGCTCGCCGACAACATCTGATCGCCGAAGCGCCGTCACCCACCATGGACACCGTCGCCGGGACGCCCGTCGCCGCAGCGGATCCGAACCTGCCCGTGGTGGCACAGCGCCGGCTGCACCCGATCTACCTGCTGATCACCACGGCCAACACGGTGCGGCAGGCGATCCCGTATCTCGTGCTGACCGTCCTGGGCGGCGCACCCGCGTGGGTGAACGTCGTGCTGTTCTCGCTGATCATGATCGTCGCGGTGGCGCAGTGGTTCATGCGCAAGTACTCCGTCGCCGCCGGCGTGCTGCAGGTCGAGTCGGGCATCCTCAATCGCACCGTCCGGCTGGTGCCGATCACCCGGATCACGGCGCTCACCGCGTACCGCAGCTTCGTGCAGAGACTCGTCAACGTCTGGGGCCTGCGCATCCAGTCGCCGGGAGACCATCGCGGGTCGCTGATCTCGCTCAGCAGCCTGTCCACGCGCCGGGTGGACGAGCTGGTGGACGCCCTGGAGGGCGACGGCGCGATGGACGAGCGCGACACGGAGTCGACGCCAGCGTCCGCCCCGACCTCCCGGACACGCAAGATGCGGCAGGGCTTCTCGCGGGGGAGCCTGCAGTCCCCGGCAGGGGACAGCGAGCCGGTGGTGATCGCGGCACTCGATGCCCGCGGCATGCTGGTCGCGGCGATCACGAACAACACCGTTCCGCTGATCGCAGCGGCCGCCCTCGTGGTGTGGATCCGGTTCTCGGACTTCCTGCCCGCCCGCACCAAGGATTTCGTCGAGGACACGATCGTCCCGCTCGGCTGGGCCGCCACGCTGGTGATCATCGTGGTGGCGGCGATCGTCGTCGGCGTCGTGCTGGCCGCGCTGCGCCTGTACAAGTTCACGCTGATCCGCGACGGCGACACGCTGCGCACGGTGCACGGGCTGCTCAGCAAGCAGTCCGGTTCCTTTCCCGTGGACCGCATCCAGGCGGTGCGGATCGTCGAGGGCGCGACGCAGACGCCGCTCGGGCTGTGCAGCCTGCAGGTGGAGGTCGCCGGCATCGGGCGGACGAACACCGCCAACCGCACGGTGTTTCCGTTGCTGCGCACCGCGCACGCCGCCGACATGGTGCGGCGCGCGCTGCCCGAGCTGGCGTGGCCGACCGGCGCCCTCACGCCGATCCCGCGTTCGATGCATCGGCGCTATCTGACGGTCCCCGGGTGGTGGGGGCTCGGCATCGCGGTCGTGCTCCTCCTGCTGCCCGGCTGGTGGAAACTGTTGGCGGCCCTGCCCATCCCGATCGCGATCGTGGTCGGCATCCTGTCCGGACGCGAGGCGGCCTGGCGGCTCGACCCGGAGTCCGTGTCGATGCGCTGGCGCCGCGTGCTGGTGCGGAACACCGTCGTGGCGCGCCGGTTCAAGGTGCAGACCATCGAGTGGAGCAGCTCGTACTGGAAGGCGCGCGCCGGCGTCGCTGGCTTCAAGATGCGCTTCTCGTCCGGCAGGTCGGCTCGGGTGCGCTACCTGCCCGCGGCCGTCGGTGACGCCATGCTGCACGGGGTCGGGCGACCCGCTCCGCAGCGCAACTGAGCGAGCGTGGAAGTAACCGACAGTTGCTGCCGCTCAGCCGGTCTCGGTCAGCGAGAAGGCGTTGCCGTCCGGATCGCGGAAAGCGAACATCGGGGGAACGCCCGGCCAGCTGAGGATCTCGTCGGTGTCGACACCGGCGGCCCGCAGCGCCGCGTGCGCAGCCCCGGCATCCGGGGTGCAGAACCGGATGCCGATCGAGCCCCTGGCCGTGTCCGCGGCCGCGGGTTCGAGGGTGACCACGGTGGTTCCGCCGCCGGGCGACAGCTCGATCCAGCGGCCGCCGTCGGGCGTCGGGATGTCCCGCAGCTTCTCGAAACCGAGCGTGTTCTCGTAGAACTCGAGAGCCCGGGCCTGGTCGGCGACCGGGATGCTGACGGCGCGCACGCCGCCGAAGTGGCCGGTGCTCACGCCCGCGCCCGACGCGCGCCAGGGATACGTTCCGTGAGGTGGACGGTGACGGCGTCGCCGGCCTGCTTGGAGATCGTGGCCCGGATCGCGGCCGCGACGCCCAGCTTGTGGGTGCCGTCGCCCATGGCCATGAACGAGCTGCGGAACGGCTCCCCGTCGACGGTGCCGCGCACCTTGACGAGCCCGCGGGTGCCGAAGAACTCGGCCGAGCCCGGCATGACGACGTACGTCCACCCGCCGACGCCCGGCTCCTTGCGCAGGAGAGCGTCGAAGGTGCGGTCGAGGGCGGTCATCGGTCGGCCCCGTACATCAGCGAGCCGGGGGTGGTCAGCTCGTGGCCGGTTTCGAGCCAGGTCTTCAGGCCGGACAGGATCATCGGCCAGCCGCCGTAGAGCTGATCGTTCGCGCCGTCGGCCAGTTGGTCGTGGACCACGGTCAGCCGGCAGGAATCGCCGACCGGCTCGATCTCCCAGGTGACCCGGCTCGTGCCCTCGGCGACGACGTCGTCGCCCCACAGCGCCGTCATCGACTGCACGAGCCGCCGCGGCGGGTCGACCTCGAGGTTGACCCCCTCGATGAGCGGTTCGCTGCCCTCGCCCGGCGCCAGGTGATAGCTCGAGCCCGGCGCCCAGTCCGATTCGACACGGAGGCCGAAGTGGAAGCGGGCGCGGATGTCCGGGTCCGTGATGGCGTGCCACAGCCGCTCCGGCGTGGTGCGGATGTAGATGTCGAAGACCTTCTCCATGCTCGCCTCCAGTTCGCTCTTGAGGTCGACGAGGCCGGCGGCCCACGTCTCGGTGTACTTGCTCACCCAGCGGTCGTAGATCAGCCGGATGGGCACCGGGTTCAGGTAGTGGAGCTTCTCCCGGCCGCGCCGGCGGGCCACCACGACCCCGGCCGCCTCCAGCGCACCGAGGTGCTTGGCGACCCCGACACGGCTCATCGCGAACCGGCTCGCCAGGGCGCCCAGCGTCTGGCCGTCCTCGCGGAACAGCTCGTCCAGCAGGGCCCTGCGGGTCGGATCGGCGAGGGCCTTGAAGACCCGTTCCACGCGGTCGAGAATAGGAAACCAAATGGTTTCCTGTCAAGACCGCACGCACGCGCCACCGCAGCGGCGCAGCAGCCCCTTGTGCTCAGGTCCGTAGGGGCCGGTGAGCGTCCCGATACCGCCGGCCGCAACCGGCACCGGGCGATCCGCCGACCGGGCCGGTGACACCACAACGGCGCCGGATGGATGAACCACCCGGCGCCGCATCGGCTCTCGAGAGAGATCAGCGCGCGAACCGCACCGGATCCCGCCGGGCCCCGACGAACACCAGCACGCCGCCGCCGACCATCAGCGTCACGCCGACGCCGATCACCATGACCCAGATGGCCGCCGAATCGGGCAGGCTCACGCCGATCGACGACTCGGTGAACACCCCGCCGGAGCCGTCGGCGTTCATGATCACGACCTGGTAATGCCCGTCGCGCATCGGCCAGTCGAGCTCGGCGGCGTCGTCGGTCTCGACCTGAGCCGCCCAGAATGTCTGGTCACCCGGACGGGACGCGACCACGAGGCCCTGCTCCCACTGCGTGGTCAGCTCGAAGGGCGAGAGCTCGACGTCGACGATCCGGTCGTGCGACAGGTTCGCGAGATAGCGTTCGACGTCCTCGGTGCGCGCGATGCCGACGAAGACCGGTGTCCCTTCGCCACTGTCGGTCGTGACGTGCAGGGTGGGCGGGCCCGACACCTCGCCGAGATCGGCTGCGGCGCGGATTTCGCCGAGATCGGCGACGAGCGCGGTCGTCGGCGTGGACAGCATGTGCTGCTCCGACGTGACCTTCCCGTCCGAGCTGAACACCGCGAGCAGGGCGGCGCCCGACGCGGCGGTCAGGAATCCGGCGACCAGCAGGACCGCCCCGACGACGATGGCGGCGACCGACCGCCGGGCCGGCGGCGGTGGCGGGACGGCGGGCAGCGGCGGGATGGAATGGGTGGCGGCGGACATCTGAACTCCTCGATGCGAAGGCTGACTTCGGACATCTCGAAACCTAGGAAATCCGGAGCCTCGCCAGCAGGGTGTGAACCGGCCGGATGCCGCGCCCCCACCGCCCATCGACCTGGGGCCAGCACGCGCCGTCGATGTGGTCAGCCGCCCGGCCGGGGACATCGTGCCCCGGCCGCCATCGCGTCATGGCACCTCACGCCGCCCGTACCGTGGACCGCGATGACCCCGACCGCCCGCCGCCTGCGCGCCGCCGTCTGCGCGCTCTCCGCCGCGACCCTGCTGGCGGCCGCCGGCTGTGCGGACTTCTCGTCCGAGGCGTCCACCTTCACGGTGCAACCGTCGCTCACCGCCCCCGGCGCCAACCCGGAGGACCCGACCACCGAGGCCGCGCCCCCCAGCCCATCGGCCCCCGGATCCACCGACGCCACGCAGCCGACGCCGGGCCCGAGCGGATCCGACCAGCCCGTCGACCCCTGCGCGCCCACCGACGATGCCGTGATCGCCACCTGCCTCACCGCGCCCTGGGGGCTCGCCCCCCTCCCGGACGGCGTGTCGGCGCTGGTCGGCGAACGGACGACCGGGCGAATCCTGCGGGTGCAGAAGGACGTCGAACCCGAGCTGATCGCCCAGATCGACGGACTGGATGCCACCGGTGACGGCGGCCTGCTCGGCATCGCGCTGTCCCCGTCCTACGACGAGGACGGCATCGTCTACGCGTATGTCACGACCGCCGAGGACAACCGGATCATCCGGATCGCCCGCGGCGACGTGCCGAAGCCGATCTTCACGGGCATCCCGAAGGGCGCGGAACACAACGGCGGCCGCATCGCCTTCGCCGCTGACCGCACCCTGTTCGTCGGCACCGGGGACACCGGATCGGCGCCCGCGACGCCGGACCCCGCAACCCTGGCCGGCACGGTGCTGCGGCTGGATGAGTTCGGCAAGCCGGCCGAGGACAATCCGATCCCCGGCTCGCCCGTGTACGCCCGCGGCTTCACGGAGGTCGTCGGGATGTGCCCGCTGGACGACGGGCGCGTCGCCGCCCTCGATCACCGCGCCGCGCAGGACCTGCTGATCCCGCTGACCCCGAATCGGGACTACACGAAGCCGCAGCCCGGCGACGCGCTCTGGACGTGGCAGGCGGCCGAGGGCGGGGCCGCCGACTGTGCCGTCGACTCCGGGATTCTCGCCAGCACGTCGCTGGACGAGCAGCAGCTCACCGGGATCGAGATCGGCCCCGACGGCACGTTCTCCGGCACTCCACAGCAGATGCTCGACGATCGCTACGGGCGGCTGCTCACGGTGGCGCCGAACGACCAGGGGCTGCTGTGGGTGACCACGTCCAACAAGGACGGCCTCGGCACACCGGTGCCCAGCGACGACCGGGTCGTCGTCGTGCCGTCCAGCGCCGCCGGCGGCGAGGGCGGCCCGGACTGACCCGTCAGTGGTCCGGGCGGGCCACCCGCCGGTCGACGCGGAGCAGGTACTCCTCGCGATCGAGCGGGTTGTCGTCCGTGCGCCGCCGCGTCGGCACCTGGCCGCGCACGGCGCGGTAGTCGTCGAACTCGCTGTCCAGCAGGCCCTCTCCGCGCGTCACCGATGGCAGGTTCCGGCGCAGGCGGTGCAGGCGCGCGGCTGGGATGTCGCCGCGCAGCACGCACGTGGAGCCGTGCGTCTCGGGCGCGTCCGGCGTCGCCGCGTGTCGCGCCAGCAGTGGCAGGACGAGATCGAGCGTGTCCGCGGGGATCTCGACCGTGAACCGGTGGATCGGCTCCAGCACCACCGTGCCCGCCCGCCGAAGCGCGTCCATCAGCACGAGCGGGGTGAGCCGGCGGAAGTCCCGGCCGGTGCTCGACATGCTCTTGTCGAAGACGGCATGGGCGTGGCTCTGTCGCGGGTAGTACCCGGAGTGCGTGATCACCACCCGGCAGTCGGTCACCGCCCAGCCGAAGAGCCCCTGCCGCAGGGTCTTCGGCACGGTCTCCCGCACCGCGTTGAAGAACGCCGACGGCATCGAGCCCAGTTCGACCTCGAGCTCGACCCGCACGCCGGAGCCCGGCGGCGCCGGTTCCACCTGCAGCCCGACCGTGGCGAGGAACGGATTGGTCGGCGTGCCGATGATCTCGGCCGCCGCGCCCACGCCGAGCGGTCGCTCGATGCAGACCGTCGTCGTCTCGCGGAAGGTCACCGCGAGGTCGTAGTCGCGGGCCAGCGTCGCCTCGAGGACCTCCTTCTGCACCTCCCCGAACAGCGAGACCGAGATCTGCCGGTCGTCACCGTCGAGCCGGGCGTCGATGAGCGGGTCCTGCTCGGCCAGCTGCGCGAGTGCGGCGAACAGCCGGCCGCGATCGGCCGCCCGGACGGGATCGACGACCGTCTCCAGGCTCGGTGGCGCGAACTGCCGGGGGGCGGGCCCGGCGCGACCAGCATCGCCCGGCTCGCCGATGCGGTCGCCGATCCGCACGGCCGCGAGACCCCAGAGCTGGCCGATGCGACCGGCGGCGACCGACTGCGATGGCACGGCGGCGCCGCGGGAGAACACGGACACGGCGGTGACCTTCCCCTCGGCCGTGCGTCCCCCGGCGCCGAAGCGGATCCGTTCGCGGGCGGCGACCGTGCCGCCGAAGATCCGCACGTAGGCGATCTTCTCGCCGGCTCGGCCCCGGTCCACCTTGAACACCGCGCCGTCCAGCGGACCGTCGGAGCGCCCACCGGCCGGCGGCAGCAGCGTGCGGATGCCGTCGACGAGCGCGTCGATGCCCGCCCCGGTGAGCGCGGACCCGAAGAACACCGGATGCGCGGCGGCGCGGGCGATCTGCCGGATCAGCGCCCGGCCCACCCGCCCCGGCGACAGCCCGGGCCCGCGGTCGACGTACGCGGCGAGCAGGGCGTCGTCGCGGCGGGCCACGAGATCGACCATCATGGCGGTGAACTCGACGTCGTCCTGCGCGAACACGCGGAAATCCGCCATGCGCGAGCCGGGTTCGGTGACGGCGCCCATGGCGATGACGTCCGGGCTCAGCCGGTCGGCGATGCCGTCGAGCACGGCCCGCGGCCGCGCGCCGCGCCGGTCGATCTTGTTGACGAAGATCAGCGTCGGGATCCGCAACCGCTGCAGCGTCCGCATGAGCACTCGGGTCTGCGCCTGCACGCCCTCGACGGCCGAGATCACCAGCACCGCAGCGTCGAGCACGCCGAGCACCCGTTCGACCTCGGCGATGAAGTCGGGATGGCCCGGCGTGTCGATGAGGTCGACCGTCAGGTCGCCGAGCTCGAACGACACCACGGCCGACTTGATGGTGATGCCGCGCTCGCGCTCCAGCGCGAGGGAGTCGGTCCGGGTGCTGCCGTCGTCGACACTGCCGACGCGCTCGAGAATTCCGGCGTAGTACAGGAGCCGCTCGGTCAGGCTGGTCTTACCGGCGTCGACGTGCGCCAGGATTCCCAGGTTCAGCGTGGGCACGACACGTCAGGTCCTCGAGGTAGGCGGATGGGAGCGAAAGAGCCGTGAGGCCGTGCCGCATGTCCGTCTCCGTTCCTCGGTCGGGGGCACCTGGGATGCGCCGCATCGGAGTCAAGCATCGTGGTCGGGTCGGCGGCAATCGAATTCCCGCGCGCGAGCGCAGTGCCGGGTCACCCCCGGCACCGACGCGCGCGGACCACCATGACCGACGAAGTCAGGAAGCGGGGACCCGGCGAGATCCGACGACCACCAGCACGATGCCTCCGATGAGGATCACGGCGCCGACGGCCAGCACGATGATCCACAGCCACGTGGAGTTCGCGATGCTGATGCCGACCGCGACCGGCGCGCTGACGCCCGCGGACCCGTCGGCATTCATCACCACGGCCTCGAAGCTCCCGTCCGCGATCGGCCACGACATGTCGGACCCGGATCCTGTCTGCAGCGTGGCCAGCCAGAAGGTCTGATCGGCCGGCCTGCCGGCCAGGTCGCTGCCATCCGTGCGGTCCGCGGTCAGATCGACGCGGGAGAGTTCGAAGTCGGTGACCCGATCCTGCGCAACGCCCGACAAGTACTGCTGCACAGCGGATGTCGGAGCGATGCCGATGAAGACGGGCTCGCCGCCGGTGCCGACGTCCCTGACGACGAGGCTCACCTGACCGAGCAGGCTGCGGGCGTCGGACGAGTTGCGGATGGCGCCCAGGTCGATGACGAGCGCGGGTGTGGACGTGGACAGCGTGACCGAGCTGGAGCTGACCACCGGCCCGTTGATGAAGATCAGCATCACCGCCGCGCCGGCCAGCGCCGTGAGGAAGCCGAGAGCGACCAGGATCCAGCCGATGACCATCGACGCGACGGAGCGTCGCCGGGATCCGCCGGCGGGCGGCGGTGCGGGATACGAGGTCGCGGACATGTGGGGCTCCCCACGGGTGACGGGCGAACACGGGTGATGCGGACACAGGAACTGTAGGTGCAGGGGCGGGCACCGGCCGGAGCGAACCCGCCCGGCGACCCTCCCGCGGCTTCAGAACCGGCGGTTGGCCAGCACCGGGATCTGCATCCGGGCGTCGTCGACCTCGCCGGGGTCGACGTCCACGACCAGCAGGCCCGGCGCCTCACCCAGCTGGTCCACGATCGCACCGAGCGGCGAGACCACGGCGCTGGCCCCGATTCCCGTCGGCGCGGTGCCGCGCCGACCGACCCCGATCGACAGCGGGTCCGCCTGGTCACAGGCCGCGACGAAGCTGGTGCTGTCCAGGGCCCGCGCCCGTACCAGCAGATCCCACTGGTCGCGCTTGCCGTCCCCCGCCGCCCACGACGACGGCACCACGATCAGCCGGGCCCCGCGGCTGCCCAAGGTCTGGAACAAACCGGGAAAGCGCAGGTCGTAGCAGGTCGCGAGACCGACCGTGACCCCGTCGATCTCGACCGTCACCGGCTGGTTGCCGGGGGCGACGGTCGCGGACTCGCGGAAGCCGAAGGCGTCGAAGAGATGGATCTTGTCGTACCAGGCATCCACCCCGCGGCCCGTCGCGAGCAGCGTGTTGCGCACCCGGCCGCCCGCCGCCGGCGTGAACATCCCGGCCACCACGGTGATGTCGTGCTGGGCGGCGATGTCCCGGACCGCGCCCGCCCACGGCCCGTCCAGCGGCTCGGACACCGGCGCCAGGGACACCCCGAACGCGCACATGGTCGCCTCCGGCAGCACCACCAGCCGGGCGCCGCGCGCGGCGGCATCCGCTGCCGCCGCCCGCACCAGGTCGAGGTTGCGACCCGGATCGATCGTGCTCACGATCTGCGCGAGCGCGAGCCGCATCAGCCGGTCACACCCAGCGTGCTGAGCACCAGCTCGCGCACCCGAGCGGCGTCGGCCTGCCCGCGGGTCGCCTTCATCACGGCGCCGACGATCGCGCCGACCGCCTGCACCTTGCCCGACCTGATCTTCTCCGCCACGTCGGGCGCGGCGGCCAGCGCCTGGTCGACCGACGCCTGGAGCGCCGAGTCGTCGGAGACCACGGCCAGGCCGCGGGCCGCGATGACCTCCTCGGCGTCACCTTCGCCGGCGAGCACCCCGTCCACCACCTGTCGGGCCATCTTGGTGGTCAGCGTGCCGTCGGCGATCTTGCGGATGACGCCCGCGAGCTGTTCGGGAGTGATCGGCAGCGCGGCGAGCGCGACGCCGCGGCTGTTCGCCTGCTGTCCGAGGTAGGACGACCACCAGGATCGGGCCTCGGCGGCCGGCGCGCCCGCCGCGACCGTGGCGGCCACCAGGTCGACCGCACCCGCCGCGACCAGATCACGCATCTCGAGATCGGTCAGCCCCCACTCGGTCTGCATCCGGGCGCGGCGCAGCCACGGCAGCTCGGGCAACGACCCGCGGATCTCCTCGACCCAGGCCGGATCCGGCGCGAGCGGCACCAGGTCCGGCTCCGGGAAGTACCGGTAGTCCTCGGCGGTCTCCTTCGACCGGCCCGGCGACGTGCTGCCGGTCGACTCGTCGAAGTGCCGGGTCTCCTGGGTCACCCGCCCGCCGGATTCGAGGACGGCGCCCTGCCTGGTGATCTCGTAGCGGACGGCGCGCTCCACCGATCGCAGGGAGTTCACGTTCTTGGTCTCGGTCCTGGTCCCGAACACCGGGTTGCCGGCCGGCGTGAGCGAGAGGTTGGCGTCGCAGCGCAGCGATCCCTGGTCCATCCGGACGTCGGAGACGCCGAGCGAGGCGAGCAGGTCGCGCAGCGCGGTCACGTAGGCGCGGGCCACGACGGGCGCCGCGGCCTTCGTGCCGACGATCGGTTTGGTGACGATCTCGACCAGCGGGACGCCGGCGCGGTTGTAGTCCAGCAGGGAGTACTCCGCGCCGTGGATCCGGCCGGTCGCGCCGCCGACGTGGGTGGACTTGCCGGTGTCCTCCTCCATGTGCGCCCGCTCGATCTCGATCCGGACGGTCTCGCCGTCGACGTCCACGTCCAGATACCCGTTCACGGCGATGGGCTCGTCGTACTGCGACGTCTGGAAGTTCTTGGGCATGTCCGGATAGAAGTAGTTCTTCCGGGCGAACCGGCACCACGCCGCGATGTCGCAGTTCAGCGCGAGCCCGATCCGCACGGCGTACTCGACGGCGGTGCGGTTGACCGCCGGCATCGCCCCGGGCAGGGCCAGGCACACCGGACAGACCTGCGTGTTCGGCTCCGCGCCGAAGACGGTCAGACAGCCGCAGAACATCTTGGTCTGCGTGCCGAGTTCCACGTGCACCTCGAGACCCAGCACCGGGTCGTACTTCTCGATCACCTCGTCGTAGTCGAGCAGGGTGGGCCGGCTCATCGGGAACTCACCTGCAACTCCGGGGCCGAGTCCGGCACCAGGCCGGAATGTGCTGCGGCGTAGGCGGCCTCGAATGCGGCGCCGACCCGGTAGATCCGCTCCTCGCCGAGCGCGGGGCCCATGATCTGCAGGCCGACGGGCAGCCCGGTGTCGACGGCGATGCCGCTCGGCACGCTCATCGCCGGGATCCCGGCCAGCGAACCCGGGATCGTCGCCAGGTCGTTCAGGTACATCGCCAGCGGATCGTCGGCCTTCTCGCCGATCTCGAACGCGGTCACCGGCGACGCGGGCGACACCAGCACGTCCGCGCTGGTGAATGCGCGCGCGAAGTCCTGGGAGATCAGGGTGCGGACCTTCTGAGCCGAGCCGTAGTACGCGTCGTAGTACCCGGCGGAGAGCGCGTAGGTGCCGAGGATGATGCGGCGCTTGACCTCCGCACCCAACCCGGCGCCCCGGGTCAGGGTCATCACGTCCTCGGCCGACGCGGCGCCGTCGTCACCGACCCGCAGCCCGTACCGCATCGCGTCGAACCGGGCGAGGTTCGACGAGCACTCGCTCGGCAGGATCAGGTAGTACGCGGCCAGTCCGTAGTCGAAGTGCGGGCAGTCGACCTCCACGATCTCCGCGCCCGCCGCCTGCAGGGTCTCCACCGCCGCCTCGAACGAGGCCAGCACCCCGGACTGATAGCCCTTGCCGCCCAACTGCTTCACCACGCCGACCCGCATGCCGCCGATGCCGTCGGTGGCGCCGCGGCGGGCCGCCTGCACGACCCGCGGCACCGGCTGCGGGATCGAGGTCGAGTCCAGCGGGTCGTGCCCGCCGATCACCTCGTGCAGCAGCGCGGCGTCGGCGACGGTGCGCGCGCACGGCCCGACCTGGTCGAGCGACGAGGCGAGCGCGATGACGCCGTACCGGGAGACCCCGCCGTAGGTGGGCTTGGTGCCGACCGTGCCGGTGACGGCGGCCGGTTGGCGGATCGATCCGCCCGTGTCCGTGCCGATGGCGAGCGGCGCCTCGAACGCGGCCAGCGCGGCGGCCGAGCCGCCGCCGGATCCGCCGGGAATCCTGGTCAGGTCCCACGGGTTGCGCGTCGCGCCGTACGCCGAGTTCTCCGTCGAGGAGCCCATCGCGAACTCGTCCAGGTTGGTCTTGCCGAGGATCACCACCCCCGCGTCCAGGAGCTTGCGGGTGACGGTCGCGTCGTACGGCGGGATCCAGCCCTGCAGGATCTTCGATCCGGCGGTGGTCGGCACGCCCTGCTGCACCACGATGTCCTTGAGCGCCAGCGGCACCCCGGCCAGCGACGATGCCGGCTCGTCGCCGCGGGCGCGGGCGGCGTCGACGGCCTGCGCCTGGTCGAGCGCCTTCTCGGCGGACACGTGCAAGAAGGCGTGCACCGACGAGTCGACCGCCTCGATCCGGCTCAGGTGCGCCTGCGTCACCTCGACGGCGGAGGTGTCGCCGGCGGCGATCGCCGCGGCCAGCGCCTGCGCCGTCATCCGGGTGAGGTCAGCCATGTCGCTCACTCCTCGCCCAGGATCTGCGGGACCCGGAACCGGCCGTCCTCGGCCGCGGGCGCCTGGTCCAGGGCCTGCTCGCGGGTCAGCCCCGGACGCGGCTCGTCCTCCCGGAACACGTTGGTCAGCGGCACGGCGTGGCTGGTCGGCTCGACGTCGGGCGTCGCCACCGCCGTCACGGCCGCCACCGCGTCGAGGATCACGGACAGCTGGTCGCGATAGAGGTCGAGCTCGGCGTCGGTCAGGTCGAGCCGGGCCAGGTGTGCCAGGTGCGCGACGTCGGCGCGCGTCAGTCCGTGCTCGGTGGCGTCGGCCCGATCGGTCGCGCCCGCGGCGCCGACGGCGTCGACGGATGCGGTCGCCCCCGTCCGGTCCGGCTCTGGTGCTGCGTGGGTCACGGTCCTCCTGGATCTCGTGTGAATCTCTCGTTCCGGATCGCGTTCGGGATCCGTCGACTCCCGACCACTCTGCACGACCGGCCCGGAACTGTTCGATCCTAGTGGGCCGCGCCGCTCGGTCCGTGCCGCCCGCGAACACCCGCTGATCAGGTAAAACGGAGCCGTGCGCGTTCGGATAGCGCGCCCGACTCACCTCGGTGATGTGCCGGAAACCCGAAGCCGCGACAATGGACACGACCGCGACCCCGACCGTGAGGCGAGCCACGTCCTATGTCCTATGTGCTGCGACTGGAGCTTCCCGATCGGCCGGGCACGCTCGGCGCCGTGGCGACGGCATTGGGCGAGGTGGGCGCCGACATCCTCGCGATGGACGTCGTGGAGCGCGCCGTCGACCTGGCCGTCGACGACATCGTGGTCACGCTGCCGCCGCGGTCGGCAGCCCGACCTGCTGATCACCGCCGCCGAGACCATCCCCGGCGTGCGCGTCGAGTCGGTGCGGCCCGATCCCGGCATCGCGGCGCGTCACCGGGAGTGGGAGCTGGTGGAGGCGATCGCCGCGGAGCCCGCGACGGCCGTGGAGTCCCTGGCGCGGATGCTGCCCCAGGTGCTGCGGGCGGGCTGGGCGATGGTGGTCCGGGTGGACAGGAACGACGGGGGCATCCAGCTCCTGGCCGGCGGTGGCGGCGTGCCGAATCTCGCCGGGGTGACGCCCGGCTGGGCGCCGGTCGACCACGCCACGGTGCTCGACCCGGAGGCGCCATGGGTGCCCGAGGACTGGAAGGCGGTCGGCACCGAGCTGGCCGCCGCACCGCTGTGGGACCCGGCGACCGCGGTGATCGTCGGACGCCCGGGCGGCCCGGCGCTGCGCGACTCCGAGGTGGCTCGCCTCGGGCACCTGGCGGGGCTGACCTCCGTCGTCACCGGCCGATCGCCGCTGGCCGTGCTGGCCGACTGACCCGTGCCGGCCCGCTGACCGTGCTGCCCGGATGACCGTGCCGAGCGGCGGAACCGCGCAGCCGCGGCCCGCGCGATGAGGCGCGACCGCGGATGGCGGGCGGAGCTGCCGGTCGCCGGCCGGATGGTGGTCGTCGCCGGCGGCGGCCCGGCGGCGCTCGGCCGGATCGTGTCGCTGCGCGGGGCCGACGCCTCCGTCGTCGTGGTGGCGCCCGAGGTCATGGACTCGATCGCCGACCTCGCGGACCGGGAGCTCGTCGAGTGGCGGCGCCGGAACCCGGTGCCCGCCGACCTCGACGGGGCCTGGCTGGTGGTCGCGGCGACCGGCGACGATGCGGCCGACGCCGAGATCGGGGAGCTGGCGGCGGCGCGGCGGCTGTTCTGCCTACCCGGATCGGGAGCGGTGGCAGCGACGACGGCGCCGAACCGGCTCGGGCCGGGCGGCCGGGTGGTGCTCGTCGGCGGCGGGCCCGGCGACCCCGGGCTGCTCACCGTCACGGGGCTGACGGCGATCCGCGAGGCCGACGTGGTCGTCACCGACCGGCTCGCCCCGCTGGCCGCGCTCGAACAGGTTCGTCGTGGCACCGAGATCATCGACGTGTCCAAGACTCCCGGCGGGGCGACGACCACCCAGGACGAGATCAACGCCCTGCTGATCGCGCACGCCAGGGCCGGCCGGACCGTCGTCCGGCTCAAGGGGGGCGACAACTTCGTCTTCGGGCGCGGCGCCGAGGAGTGGCAGGCCTGCGCGGCGGCCGGCATCGAGGTGCAGATCGTGCCCGGCCTGTCGTCCGCGCTCGCGGTGCCGGCGCTGGCCGGCATCCCGCTCACCCACCGGACGCTCAACCAGGGGTTCAGCGTGATCACCGGTCACGTGCCGCCCGACGACCCGCGCTCCATGCTCGACTACCGCGGGCTCGTCGCGAGCGGACTCGCCCTCGTCGTGCTGATGGGGGTCGGCACGCTCGCCGCCATCGCCGCCGAGCTCGTCCGGCACGGGATGGACCCCGGCACCCCGGCAGCGACGATCGCCGATGGCACGATGCCCACCCAGCGCGTCGTCCGCGCGCCGCTCTCGGGCATCGCCGCCGCTACCGCGGGCGCCGGCATCCGGCCGCCGGCGATCACCGTGATCGGCGCGGTCGCCGACTTCGACCCCGGCAGTCACTAGGGTCGGGCGGGTGCCGACGAGCCTGCGGATCGAGATCTTCCCGGCCGATCTGAATGCCACGGTGCGCTTCTATGTCGAGCTGCTCGGCTTCGCGCTGGTCACGGACCGGCGCGCCGACGCCCACCCGTACCTGGCGATGCAGCGGGACGCGGTGCGGATCGGCGCGTTCCTCTGGCGGGACGCCGTCGCCGTCCCCTACCGGCGGCCGCCGACCGGCGTCGAGATCGTTCTCGAGGTCGACTACCTGCACGCCGAGCGGGACCGGATCCGCGCCGCCGGCTGGCCCATCGACGAGGACATCATCCGGCGGCCGTGGGGGCTGCAGGACTTCCGGGTGGTCGATCCCGACGGCTACTACCTGCGGTTCACGCACGCCGCCCGCTGACTGCCGTCGGCGACCGACACCCGCCGGCGGCATACTGCCGGGATGGCCGCGCGGACGTTCACCGCCGAGGTGCGCAAGCCGGACGACGGGCCCGGTCATGCGATCGAGATCCCGTTCGACGTCCGCGAGCAGTTCGGCGTGGCCCGGCCGCGGGTCCTGGTCGCGCTCGACGACCACCCGCCGTTCCCCACCACGATCGCGGCCTACTCGGGGCGCGGCTGGATCGGGCTCCGGACGGCGCAGCTCGCGGAGTTCGGACTGCGCGCGGGCGACACGGTGCGCGTCCGGGTGGATCCGGCCTGACGGTCGCCCATCGGCCACGACCGGCCGGCGGCGCACATCTCGACGCCGCCGACCGAACGCCACCATCCACAGGCCACATCCCGCAGGCCGCACCTCACCCGGCGCGCCACCACCGGTTGCGCCCGGTGAGCGCCAGCAGCTCGATCAGGTCGTCGGTGCATCCGGGCACCGGAATCGCCGCGGCGTACCGATCGCCGGTCCGCCAGGACCGGGGGTCCCGTTTGGCGTGCTCGAGGACAGAACCGACGAGGTCGTTCGGGAACTCGTCCTGCACGTTCGTCGCCCGGGCGAGATCCCAGGCGTGCACGGTCAACTCGGTGGCCGCGCGCCAGCCGTACTCCGTGCCGGAGACCCGGTTCCCGTCCCGGTCCACCACGGCGGGCGGGCCGCCCGCCGGACAGCGCGGACAGCGCGGCCACCGCGCTCGCCGAGGCGGCGGCCCACGCGTCGACGAGTCCCGCCCCGGAGTCGTCCCGGACATGCGGGGCGGCGGCGGGCGGGTTTCCCGCCAGCAGGCGTGGGACGTCGAGCTGCCCGTCCACGACGTGCCGCACGAGGTCGGCGACCGTCCACTCCCCCGCCGGCGTCGGTGAGCGCCACTGGTTCTCGCGGACGAGTCGCACCCTGATGTCGAACTGTCGAACCGCGCTGCGGTAGATCGGTGGCAGGTCCACGCCGTCAGCCTGACAGGAACATCCGGGCGACGACGGCGACCGCGGCGACGAGCAGCACGAGCACGGCGATCAGCATGCCCCGGCCCGATGCGTCACGCGGCGCCCGGCGGCCGTCCGCGCGCTGCAGGATCTTCGGGTGACGCCGGGCGAGCGACTGCGGGGTCTGCCGGCCGGCCACCCGCTCGACGGGGAGCGGGCCGAGCACGTCGATCGCGCGGTCCAGCACCGCCGGCGGCCACAGCAACCCGGTGAGCACGATCAGCGATCGGCCCGCCCGATCCAGCAGGATCAGGTCGGTCGTGGCCGGGATCAGCGGGCCGCGCTCGAAGCTGTCCACCAGGACGGCGGAGGCCACGTCGGAGCGCTGGCAGTTGAGGCCGGTCTTGTCGTTGCTGACCCGCACCTGGACCTTGCCGATCTCCAGCCGGATCGCCTTGGCGCGCTGCGCGGCGATCAGGAACGCACCGCCGACCGCCAACGGGGTGAACACCAGCAGCGGCAGGCCCATCAGCGGGAAGAACACGCCGACGATCAGGGCCGACAGCAGCACGCACGCGATCAGCGGCCATCCCGTCACCCACATCGCCCTGACCGGCTGCGGCGACGAGACCACCATCGTGGCCAGCGGCACGGCGGGCTCGCCGGTCCACGGGCCGGGATCGGCCGGCCCGGTGCCGCCGCCCGCGCCGGCGGCCGGGACCGGCGGCGCGTGCTCGGCGGCCCGCTCCTCGGCGGTGCGCGACGCGGCCCGTTGGGCGGCGAGCGACGGCGGCCGCCGCTCCCGGTGGACGGGATGCTCGGCCGCGTCGGCGCCGGCCACGCCGTCCGGGGTGTGCTGCACGCGGGCAACGCTACCCGCGGAAGGGGCACCGGCGGCCGAGGCGGGGCAACGGGTCAGCCGTCCGCGCTGCCCGTCGACGCGTCCTCGCCGACCTGCGCGACGGCCCGCGCCGCGTCCGGGCCCGACTGCAGGAGCACGGCGAAGCCGGCCTCGTCCAGGATCGGCACCTTCAGCGAGACCGCCTTGTCGTACTTGGTTCCCGGGCTGTCGCCGACCACCACGAACGCGGTCTTGGCGGACACCGAACCGGCCGCCTTGGCGCCACGTTCGAGCAGCGCCGCCCTGGCCTCGTCGCGGGAGAATCCGGCCAGCCCACCGGTCACGACGATCGACAGCCCGGCGAGGGTCTGCTCGGGGCGGTCGGTGACGTCGTCCGCCATGCGGACGCCGGCGTCCTCCCAGCGCTGCACGATCGTGCGGTGCCAGTCGACGTCGAACCACTCGATGACGGCGGCGGCGATCGTCGGCCCGACGCCCTCCGCGCCCGCCAGCTCGTCCTCGGATGCGTCCCGGATGCGTTGCAGGGAGCCGAACTGCTGGGCCAGCGCCCGCGCCGCGGTCGGGCCGACGTGGCGGATCGACAGGGCGACCAGCACCCGCCAGAGCGGCTGCGACTTCTGCCGTTCGAGGTTGTCCAGCAGCTTGCGGCCGTTGGCGGACAGGCTGCCGGCCTTGGTGGTGAACAGCGGCACCGTGAGCAGCCGCTCCTCGTCCAGGCCGAACGAATGCCCGTCGGCGTCCACGCCGGGGAAGATGTCGCCCTCGTCGGCGATCGCTCCCGCGCCGAGCAGCGCGGTGGCCGCCTCGTAGCCCATCCCCTCGATGTCGAACGCGCCCCGGCCGGCCAGATGGAACACCCGCTCCCGGAGCTGCGCCGGGCAGCTGCGGGCGTTGGGGCAGCGGATGTCCACGTCGCTCTCACGCATCCGGCGGAGCCGGGTGCCGCACTCGGGGCAGTGCGTCGGCATCTCGAAGTCGCGCAGCTCGCGGCCCTCGCGCAGGTCGACGACGGGCCCCAGCACCTCGGGGATGACATCGCCGGCCTTCCGGACGACGACGGTGTCACCGATCTTGACGCCCTTGCGCCTGACCTCCTGCTCGTTGTGCAGGGTGGCGAGCCCGACCGTGGATCCCGCGATCAGCACCGGCTCGAGGAACGCGAACGGAGTGACCCGGCCGGTGCGGCCGACGTTCACCCGGATGTCCTTGAGCAGGGTGGTGGCCTCCTCGGGCGGGTACTTGTAGGCGATCGCCCAGCGCGGCGCGCGCGACGTCGATCCGAGCCGGCGCTGCACCGCCGTCTCGTCGACCTTGATGACCACGCCGTCGATGTCGTGCGACAGGTCGTGCCGGTGCTCGCTCCAGTAGGCGATGCGCCCGGCGACCTGCTCGACCGAGTGCACCACGGTGTTGTGCTCGGAGACCGGCAGGCCCCAGGCCGCGAGGCGCTCGTACGCCTCGGACTGCCGGGCGATCTCGAAGCCGACCCGGGCGCCGATGCCGTGGCAGAGCATGGTCAGCGGCCGGGACGCCGTGACCCGCGGGTCCTTCTGCCGCAGCGAGCCCGCCGCCGAGTTCCGCGGATTGGCGAACGGGGCCTTGCCCGCGGCGACGAGCGAGGCGTTCAGGTCCGCGAAGCCCTGGAGGGGGAAGAACACCTCTCCGCGCACCTCGACGAGCTCGGGGATGTCGTGGCCGCCGTCGTCGCGGAGCTGTCCCGGCACCGCGTCGATGGTCCGGACGTTCAGCGTGACGTCCTCGCCGACCCGGCCGTCACCCCGGGTCGCCGCCCGGGTGAGCCGGCCGCGCTCGTAGGTGAGGTTGACCGCCAGTCCGTCGATCTTCAGTTCCGTCAGCCAGCTCACCGGCGCGCCCGCATCCCGCTGCGTGCGCTCCAGCCACGCGGCGAGATCATCGGCGGAGAAGACGTTGTCGAGGCTCAGCAGGCGCTCGGCGTGCTCGACGGCGGCGAACCCGGTCGCGAACCCGCCGCCCACCCGCTGGCTGGGCGACTCGGGTGTGACCAGTGACGGGTGCTCGGCCTCGAGAGCCTCCAGCTCCTTGAGCAACCGGTCGAACTCGCCGTCCGCCATGGTGGGCGAATCGAGCACGTAATACCGGAACTGGGCGTCCGAGATGATCTTGGACAGCTCGGCGTGCCGCCCCGCGGCGGGGGCCGGCACGTCCATCGACGGCGTGCCCCGCAGCGCAACGCCCACCACGTCCGCGGCGCCCGGCTCGCCGCCGCCCGACTCTCTGCTCGTCTGGGTCACCGCGCCAGCCTAGAGCGGGCGGCCGACAGCCGACCGTCGGCGCGGGGGCGGCGCCGGACACCGTCGGCGCCGAGTCGCGCGGGACCGTCGGCGTTGGGAGGCTGCCACGAGACCGCCACCGATGTCGACGAGGAGAGCCTCCATGCGCCTGGGACTGATCGGGTTGGGGCGCATCGGCGCCTTCCACGCGGCCACGCTCACCGCCCTGCCCGCCGTGGACTCGCTGGTGGTGACGGACGCCGTGCCGGCCGCCACCGCGGCGGTCGCGGAGAAGACGGGCGCCGAGCCGGCGGACGACCCGGAGCGGTTGCTCGCCGCGGGCATCGACGGGCTGCTCATCGCGGCCGCGACGCCCGCGCACGCCGCGCTGCTGCGGGCGGGGGTGGACGCCGGCATTCCCACGTTCTGCGAGAAGCCACTGTCCGGCGACGTTTCCGAGGCGGTGGCCATCGCGGAGCACGTGCGGCGGAGCGGTGTCGCCGTCCAGATCGGCTATCCGCGACGCTTCGACCCCGCCTTCCTCGCCGCCCGCACCGCCGTGGCCGCCGGCGATCTCGGCTGGGTGCACACCGTCCGGTCGACCACCCTCGACCCGGCGCCGCCGCCGAAGGAGTACCTGGCGGTGTCCGGCGGGCTCTTTCGCGACTGCAGCGTGCACGATTTCGACACGGTCCGGTGGGTGACCGGGCGGGAACCGGTCGAGGTGTACGCAACCGGCTCCGCGAAGGGCGCCGACTTCTTCGAGGAGATCGGCGATGTCGGGACCGCGACGGTCCTCGTCACGTTCGACGACGGCGCGACGGGCGTGATCACCAACACGCGGTTCAATCCGCGCGGCTACGACGTCCGGCTCGAGCTGCACGGCACCCGGGACAGCGTCGCGGCGGGCTGGTCCGACCGCAGCCCGGTGCGCAACCTCGAGCCGGACGCGGCCTGGCCCGCCGGAACCCCGTTCGACTTCTTCATGGATCGGCTGGGGCCGGCGTTCCGCGCGGAGCTGCAGGCGTTCACCGACGTCGTCGCCGGGACCCGGACCTCGCCGTGCACCGTCGACGACGCGATGGCGGTGACGTGGATGGCGGAGGCCGCCACGCGGTCGCTGCGCGAACACCGGACCGTGCGGATCGACGAGGTGCGGATCGACTAGGTGCGGATCGACGAGGTGCGGATCGACGATGTGCGGATCGAAGAGGTGCGGGCCTGACTCAGCGCGTCGACCCGGCCGCCAGGTAACCCTTGCGCTCTGCCGGCGGCAGCTTCTCGATGGCCGCCCGCAGCATGGGACGGGGCAGGGTCGGGGCGAGCTCGTCGAGGAACCGGGTGAGGGCCGCTCGGTCGACGTCGCCGACCAGGCGCAGCATCCAGCCGGCGCCCTTGGCGACCAGGTCATGCCCGTCCCCGGCGAGCAGCCGGGCGATCGCGAGGGTGTCCCGCACCTCGCCGCGGCGCAGGAATGCGGCGGTGGCCACGACGGACGTCCGCCGCTCGGGCCAGAAGCCGGAGCCGGCGAGGTCGTACAGCGGATCGCGCGGCCGCTCGAGCAACCAGCCGCCGACCACCTGGTGCGCGGCCAGATCCACCAGGTCCCAGTCGTCGATCCGGTCGTGCCGACGAAGGTAGAGCTCGTACAGCGACTCTCGGCGCTCGTCCGTCGCCCCGCGACGTGTCGCCGACTTGCCCATGATCGAGCACGCGCCCGCCCTGGCCTCGTGCGCACCGCTCTCCAGCAGCCGCTCGATCTCGGCCACGGGCATCGCCATGCTCTCCTTCGCGATGGCGAACACCGTGCCCATGCGCACGCCGAGGAACGAGTCGTCGCCGGGAAAGTAGCGGCGGTAGGCGATCCGCTGCGCGTCGGTCGCCGCCGCGTGCAGGCGCGCCTCGAAGGCGGCGGCGGTCGGCTCGGCGGTCCCCTCGGTGCTCGGCTCGGTGGTCACCAGCCCTCGGGCGGATCGACGAAGGCCGTGGCCAGCTCGTGCGACAGGTGCATCGCCTGCCGCGCCCACTGCGCCGATGCCGCGGCCAGGCCGCAGGTCGGGGTCGGCACCACCTCGCCGAGCCGGGATCGCGGAAACCCCAGCCGGTCCCAGACGGCCAGCGCCGGATCGGCCCACTGCCGCAGCGATCTCGTCGATGCCGACTCGGGCGCCGCCGTCGGCACCACGCCGGCGACCAGGATCGCGCCGGCCTCCACCGCCTCGCCGATGGGATCCAGCCGGGCCGCGCCGGTGCCGACCAGCGTCAGGTCGAGCGACAGCGCGCCGAAGCCGGCGTCCCGGAACAGGCCGAGAGGAGGCGCCGCGGCGCAACAGTGCGCGATCGTCGGGCGGCCCCCGAGCGCATCGACCAGGTCGCGGAGCACCTGTGCCACCCGCGGTTCGGGCACGGCGCCGACGGTGCCGAACCCGCTGGCCGTTCGCAGCGAGCCCGCCAGCACCGCGGGCAGCGCGGGCTCGTCGATCTGCACCACCACGGTCGCGCCCGGGACCCGCCGGGCGAGCTCGTCCACGTGCGCGAGCAGTCCCTCGGTCAGGGACGCCGCGAGGTCGTCCACCGCGCCGGAATCGGTCAACCCGCGATTCCCCGACGACAGTTCGAGTTCTGCGGCGAGTGTCCACGGCCCGCAGATCTGGGTCTTGACGACGGGGGCACCCGCGAACTGCTCGTGGGCGGCGTCCAGGTCCCAGGACAGGAAGTCCTGCGCGCGCCGGATGTCCCGGCCCGGCCGGGCGGTGATCCGCCAGCCCGACGGGACCACCTCCGCATAGAGGTCGACCAGCAGGCCGACTGCCCGGCCGACCATGTCCGCGCCGACCCCGCGGTCGGGGAGCTCGGGCAGGTAGGGCAGCTCCGGCAGCTCGCCGGCGACGGCTCGCGCCGCTTCGCCGGCGTCGGTGCCGGGCAACGATCCGACGCCGGTGCCCGCGCCGAGGTTCCACCGCACCGGTCGCGGGACGGTTCCGCGGACATCGGTTCCGCGGCAGCCGGTTCCACCGGCGCCCCGCCGGTCACGCGGTCCGCACGATCGTGCCGGCCGCCACCACATCGGTGTCCGACTCGTCGTAGAGCACCACGGTCTGGCCGGGCGCGATGCCCCGCGCCGGGGCGTCGAGCAGAACGCGCAGCCGCCCGTCCACCAGGTCGGTGGACCCGGCGACCGTGCCGCCGTGCGCGCGCAGCTGGGCCACGCCGCGGAACGGGAACACCGGTGGCGCGCCGCCGGGGAACACCACCCGGTCGGCCTCCACCAGCGAGACGTCCAACCGGGCGGCCGATCCGACGGTGACGGTGCCGCTGACCGGCTCCACGCCGAGGACGTAGCGCGGCCGCCCGTCCGCCGCGGGCCGGCGGTTTCCGATGCCCTTGCGCTGACCGATGGTGAAGGCGAAGTAGCCGTCGTGGCCGCCCAGCTCCTCGCCGGTCTCCGCGTCGACGACGGAACCCGGCCGGGCGCCGAGCTTCTCGACGAGGTAGCCGTGCGTGTCGCCCTCCGGGATGAAGCAGATGTCGTAGGAGTCCGGCTTCGCCGCCACGGCGAAGCCGCGTCGCGCTGCCTCCTGCCTGACCTGTGCCTTCGTCATCCCACCGAGCGGGAACCGGCTGTGCGCCAACTGCTCCGGGGTCAGCACCGCCAGCACGTACGACTGGTCCTTGGCCGGGTCCACCGAGCGGGACAGCACCCCGTCGGCGAGCCGCGCGTGGTGGCCGGTCACCACGGCGTCGAACCCGAGCGCGACGGCGCGGTCCAGCAACGCGGCGAACTTGATCCTCTCGTTGCACCGCAGGCACGGGTTCGGCGTGCGTCCGGCCGCGTACTCGGCGAGGAAGTCGGCCACCACGTCCTCGGCGAACTCGTCGCTGAAATCCCAGACGTAATAAGGGATGTCCAGCAGGTCGCAGACGCGCCGGGCATCCAGCGCGTCCTCGACGGTGCAACACCCGCGGGAGCCGGTCCGCAGCGTGCCGGGGGACCGGGACAGCGCCAGGTGCACGCCCACCACCTCGTGCCCGGCGTCCACCGCCAGCGCGGCGGCGACCGCGGAGTCGACCCCGCCGCTCATGGCGGCCACCACCCTGGCCATCAGCGCCTCCTCGAGCCCGCGAGGGTGGCAGCGCGCGACCGCGCGACGACCGGCTCGATGGCGTCGAGCACCGCACGCACGTCGGCCTCCGTCGTCGTGTGCCCGAGCGAGAACCGAAGCGCGCCGCGCGCACGGGCAACGGACAGGCCCATGCCGAGCAGGACGTGCGACGGGCTCGGCACCCCCGCGGTGCAGGCCGACCCGGTGGAGCACTCGATGCCCTGCGCGTCCAGCAGCATCAGCAGGGAATCGCCCTCGCATCCGGGGAAGCGCAGGTGCGCGTTGCCGGGCAGCCGGGACGGCGCCCCGTCCACCAGCGACTGCCCCGGATCGCCCGAGACGACGACATCCGGCATCTGCGCGGTGATCCCGGCGATCAACCGGTCACGGAGCCCGGCCAGCCGGATCGATCGGGCGGCCCGGCTGCGCACGGCCTCGTCCACGGCGGTGGCGAGTCCGACACTCCCGACGACGTCGAGCGTTCCCGACCGGATGCCGCGCTCCTGGCCGCCGCCGAACTGCAGCGGCACCACCTCGGCCGCCCGGTCCAGCAGCAACAGCCCGCTGCCGGTCGGTGCGCCGATCTTGTGGCCGCTCGCGGTGAGCGCCGACGCCCCCGACAGCTCGAAGTCCACGGGCAACTGGCCGACCGCCTGCACCGCGTCGGTGTGGAACGGGATCTCGTGGTCGGCGGCCACCGCGGCCAGCTCGCGGACGGGGTTGACGGTGCCGACCTCGTTGTTCGCCCACATCACGGAGATCAGCGCCACGTCGGACGGATTCTCGGCGATCGCGGCAGCCAGCGTGTCGGCGTGCACCCGGCCGTAGTCGTCGACCTCGAGCCAGCCGATCGCCGCGCCCTCCGCCGCTGCGAGGTGCTCCACCGTGTCCAGGACGGCGTGGTGCTCGACGGCGGCGGCGAGGATGCGCCGGCGACGTGGATCCCGGGCGACGCGCGCGCGGAAGATCCCGGCCACGGCGAGGTTGTCCGATTCCGTGCCGCCCGACGTGAAGATCACCTCGCTGGGCCGCGCGCCGAGCGCGGCCGCGATCGACTCCCTCGACTCCTCGATCCGCCGCCGGGCCAGCCGTCCGGAGGTGTGCAGCGACGAGGCGTTGCCCGTCGCGGACATCGCCTCCGTCATCGCGGCGACCACCTCCGGCAGAACCGGGGTGGTGGCGGCGTGATCCAGGTACACCATCGCTGAACAGGGTAGGCGCCGATGGACCGGCGCACCGACACCGCGATCGCCGCGCGGGCCGGCCGGGACGACCGGAGACGGGGGATGGTGGCCGGCGGAAGGCTCACGCCACGCGGCGGACGGCGACCCGAGGCGGCCGGGCGGACGCCTCGGGAGCCGGCACCGTCGGGAGCCGCGCGGCGGCGGGCACGGGCACTCGCCGGATCACCGGGACGCCCAGCGCCCATGCGACGGCCTGCTCGGCACGGCGCGCGGCCATGGCCCGGTCGAGGGCCGGCCGACCGGTCGACACCGCCGGGATCGCCGGCAGCCAGCGCACCTCGGCGACGACCGGCGGCATCCGGACGATCCTGCGCACCGAGTCCAGCAGCGTCATCTCGCCGACGAACGCGCACTCCGCCCGCCGCCGGCCCTCGGCATCGGCGTAGCTGATCGCGGCCGGGGCGACGGGGACGGCGGCGTCCACCGCGGCCCGGAAGGCCGCTGGACGGAACGGGTCCAGCCCGTCCCCGCAGCGCGTCGTGCCCTCCGGGAACACCTGGACCCGGCGGCCCCGGCGGAGCGCCCCGGTGATCTGCTGCACCGTCGCCGGCAGCGCCCGCCGCGAGCGATCGACGAAGATCGCGCCGCAGCGCGCGGCGAGCTTCCCGACGAGCGGCCAGCCGGCCACCTCCGACGTCGCCACCGGCACCGTGCGCGCCGCGCCGGCCAGCACCAGGGCGTCCAGCCAGGACACGTGGTTGGACACGACGAGCGCGGCGCCCGGCGGCGGGACGTTCCGCTGCTCGAGCCGGATGCCGAGCGCCCGCAGCAACAGTCGCGCCGACAGCGACAACCAGCGCGCGCCGCGGTCGGCGCGCCCGTGCCGGCCGCCGACCGACACCATCACCGACGCCGATGCTCCCGCCAGCAGGGCCCCGGCGAGCGCGAACCGGCGGGCGCGCGTGCCCGCCGTGCCCCGCCCGACAGCGGGCGACGGCAGGCAGGCCTCGTCGCACCGGGCCCGGTGGCAGGGCATCTCAGCCGCCGCCTGCCGAACCCGACGAGACCATTAGTGGATCGAGCGCCGGGTTGCCGAGAACCTGCCGCAGGCAATGCCCGTCGGTGCGCTCGAGGTCGAGCAGCAGCAGGAAGTCGGCGGAGCCGACGTCGCTGTCCCAGGCGGGCGGCCCGCAGACGACCGCGCCGAGCCGGAGGTAGCCGCGGATCAGCGCAGGCAGGTCGAGCCGCTCGGCCCTCGGCAGGCGACCGATCGGCAGGGGGAACCGCGGCCGGCACCGCCGCCACGCGGGCGCGAGGTGTCGCTCCCGGGCGAGATCCCAGAAGGCGGCGGCGTTCGCGCCCCCGTCGGACAGCCCGATGGAGGCGCAGCCGACCAGGTATCGGTACCCGGTGACGTCCATGTACCGCGCGATCCCGCGCCACAGCAGCGACATCGCAGCGCCGCGGCGGTGTTCGGGATCGACGCAGGCGCGGCCGGCCTCGACCGCGCGGTCCAGCAGGTCCTCGAGCGGCATCAGGCCGAACTCGGCGTCCGCGTCCAGGCCGGCCGCCCGGGGCAGGGCGTCGTTCGCGTGCGGCGGCAGCAGTCGGTGGCTCGCGACGACGTCCCCGGGCGCCGAGCCGTCGGGCGCGTACCGGACGAGCACGTGGTCGCAGACGTCGTCGAAGGGATCGGTGCCGGTCCCCGGGTCGCCGGGGGCGATCGCACCCGGCTCGCCCGCGAGGACCCGGTGCCGCAACCGCCGCGACGCTCGGACATCGGCCTCGGACGTGGCCAGCGAGAGGGCGTATGCACCCGCCGTGCGCCGGTCGACGGATGGCCCGACGGAACCCTGGGCGCGCACAGCGCGCGCTGTGATCGTCACACCTGCCGATGGTGCGGGGCGCCGGGGTGCGGACGGCGACGGGCGCGTGGCTCCGCACTGTCCCTTCGATGAACAGCGGGAGTTCCCCCGGTCGATCAGCCCTTGCGGGCCTTGACCGCGTCCGTGAGCTGCGGCGCGACCTGGAACAGGTCGCCCACCACTCCGAGGTCGGCGATCTCGAAGATCGGCGCCTCGCTGTCCTTGTTCACCGCGACGATGGTCTTCGAGGTCTGCATGCCGGCCCGGTGCTGGATGGCGCCGGAGATGCCGAGCGCCACGTAGACCTGCGGCGAGACGGTGGTACCCGTCTGCCCGACCTGGAACTGGTGGGGGTAGTAGCCGGAGTCGACCGCCGCCCGGGACGCGCCGACGGCCGCCCCGAGCGCGTCCGCGAGCGCCTCGACCACGGCGAAGTTGTCGGCCGAGCCGACCCCGCGGCCGCCGGACACGACGATCGACGCGCCGGCGAGGTCGGGCCGGTCGCCGACCGGCTCCGGATGATCGGCGATCACGGTCGCGGAGATGGCGGGATCGAGGCTGACGTCGAGGGTCTCGACCCGGGCGGTGGCCGCGGCCGGCGCGGCGTCGATCGCCGCCGGCCGGATCGAGATGATCGGCGTGCCCTTCGTCGACCGAGTACCGCAGCGTGTACGCCCCGCCGAAGGCGGAATGGGTGGCGACCACCGCGCCGTCCACGAGCTCGACGTCGACGGCGTCCGCGAGCAGGCCCGACTCCAGGCGCGCGGCGAGGCGCCCGGCGATCTCCCGGCCGTCGACGGTCGCGGCGATCAGGATCGCGGCGGGTTCGGACCGGGCGGCCGCGGCGGCCAGGCCGGCGACCTGCGGGGTGACGAGATAGCCCGCCGCGTCGTCGGACTCGGCCGCGTACACCACCTCGGCGCCGAGCCCGCCGAGCTCGCCGGCGAGCGATTCGGCGGTGCCCGGCTTGCCCACCACCACCGCCGCCGGCGTGCCGAGGCGCGCGGCCGCGGTGAGCAGCTCTCCGGTCACCCGGCTGATGGCGCCGTCGTGCCGGTCGACCAGTACAAGAACTTCGGCCATGGGTTCGTCCTCGAGAGTCGTGTGCCGGAACGGTGTCCGGAACGGAAACAGGTCAGATGAGGCGAGCGGACGCCAGGTACTCGGCGACCTGGGTGCCGGCCGAGCCGTCGTCGGTGATCTTCTCGCCGGCCTCGCGCGGCGGCCGCGGGGCGCCGTCCACGACCTTCGTCGCGGCGTTGGCCAGGCCGGCGGATCCTGCGTCGATGCCGAGCTCGGCCAGCGAGAGCACCGTCACCGGCTTCTTCTTCGCGGCCATGATGCCCTTGAAGTTGGGGTAGCGCGGCTCGTTGATCTTCTCCGTGACCGAGACCAGCGCGGGCAGGGTGGCGGTCACCTCGCTGTAGCCGGTGTCGTGCACCCGCTCGGCCCGCAGCGACGTGCCGTCCACCTCCAGCGTGCGCACGGATGTCACCTGCGGCAGGCCCAGCCGCTCGGCCAGCATCGACGCCAGCGCACCCGTGCGGCCGTCCGTGGACTCGTTGCCCGTGATCACCAGGTCCACGGAGATCGTGCGCAGCGCGGCCGCCAGCGCGGCCGACGTCTGCAACGCGTCGGACCCGGCGAGCCCGTCGTCGACCACGTGCACGGCGTTGTGCGCACCCATCGCCAGGGCCTTGCGCAGGGCATCCGTCGCCCGCTCCGGTCCCATGGTCACCACGGTCACCTCGCCGCCGTGCGCCTCGGTGAGCTGCAGCGCCGCCTCGACGCCTCGGGTGTCGATCTCGTCGATGACGGCGTCGGCCGCGTCGCGGTCGAGGGTCCAGTCGGGCTCGGTGAGCTTGCGCTCCGACCAGGTGTCGGGCACCTGCTTGACCAGGACGGCGATCTGCATCGTCGCGATGTTCCTCTCTGAACGTCGGGCAGCTGTCGATCTCGGCGAGACGCTAAGTTACCGATGAGTAGCCTACGCCGGTGCAGACCCCGGGCCCGCCGCGCGCCGGTGGTCCGGGTGTGGCGTCAGACACCGATGTCCTCGTTCCACAGGACGGGCTCCGCCGCGATGAAGTCCGTCATCATCGCCACACACTCGGCGTCGTCGAGCACGATCACCTGCACGCCGCGGGAGCGGAGCAGGTCCTCGGCGCCGCGGAAGGTCCGGTTCTCGCCCACGATCACTCGCGGGATCTTGTACAGCAGCAGCGCCCCGGTGCACATGTCGCACGGCGACAGCGTCGTCACCATGGTCGATCTCGCGTAGACGGACGCAGGTTGCCGGCCGGCGTTCTCCAGGCAGTCGGTCTCGCCGTGCCGGATCGCGCTGCCCAGCTGCACCCGCTTGTTCCAGCCGGTGGCCAGCACCTCGCCGTCCACGACCAGCGCGGCGCCGATCGGGATCCCGCCCTCGGCGCGGCCCGCGCGCGCGGCGTCGACGGCGGCGCGCAGGTAGGCGGCTGCCGGGTCCGACGTCGATGACCCGCTCATCGCACCGCCCCGGCCGGCGCGCGGGCGGTCATCTCCAGCAGGGCGTCGACGGCCGCCGCACCGCCCAGCCCGGACACCCCGCCGCCGCGCCGGCTGCCGGCACCGGCCAGCAGAATCCTGGTGCAGTCGTCGATCTCGACGCCGAAGCGCTGCGCGGGGGTGTCCGCCGGCGCGTCGTCCGGCAGCCACGGCCAGCTGAGGTCGCCGTGGAAGATGTGTCCGCCGGGCATGCCGAGCGCGTCCTGCAGGTCGAGCGGCGAGGCGATGTCCAGGCAGGGCCGGCCGTCGGAGTCGCGGGCCAGGCAGTCCACCAGCGGCTCGGCGAGCTGCAGCTGCAGGGCGGCCAGCGCCGCTTCGGCGGCCGCGATCCGCGACGCGGCCGGGTCGGCGTGGAAGAGGTCGGCCGAGGCGTGCAGGCCGAACAGTGTCAGGGTCGCGCCCGGATGGCCGCGCAGGATGGTCGGGTCGGTGATCGAGTGGCAGTACACCTCGCTCGGCAGCACCGGCGGCAGGGTGCCGGACGCGGTCAGCGCGAAGGCGGCCTCGAGATCCCAGAAGCCCTGCTCGAGGTGGGTGGTGCCGGCGAAGGCGGTGCGCTGGTCCATCCCGGAGGCGAGTCGCGGCAGCCGGTCGAGCAGCATGTTGACCTTGATCTGCGCGCCACGCGGCGGGGCGGCCACCCGGCCGAGCCAGCCCTGCACCACAGCGGGCGCGACGGCGGCCAGCAGGTGCGGCGCCCTCCAGTCCCGTGGCCGGCCGTCGGCGGTGCGGGTCGCGATGCTGACCCCGCCGGCGTCCTCGTCCACCTGCATCACCTCGGTGCCGCAACGCATCTCGACGCCCAGCGCGCGGGCCCGCTCGATCAGCGCGTCGACGACGGCACCCATCCCGCCCACGGGCACCAGCCACTCGCCGGACCCGCGGCCGATGACGTGGTAGAGGAAGCACCGGTTGGCCAGCAGGGCCGGGTCGAACAGCGACGTGTGGGTGCCGATCAGCGCGTCCGTGGCGACGACGCCGCGGACGGTGTCGTCGCCGAACCGGCGCACCAGCGCGGCGCCGATCGGCGTCTCGGCGACATCGGTCCAGATCCGCTCCCCCGCGGCGGCGACCACCGCGTCGCGGACCTCGGAGCGGCGGCGGAGCGGGCCGGTCAGGGCCGGTGCGGCCACTCCCGCGAACGCGCCGATCTCGCCGTAGAACTGCTGCCAGGCACGGAAGTCGGCGGCCGACCCGGTGACGTCGACGAACGACTGCTCGGTCACGGGACCAGGGCGCCGCTCGACCAGCAGGCCCGTCGGCCGGCCGCCGCGCCGCACCGGCGTGTACGACGCGACCCGCCGGGACGCGAGCGGCAGGGCGATCCCGAGTCGCTCGACCAGCTCCTGCGGCATCAGCGAGACGAGGTAGGAGTAGCGGCTGACCCGCGCGGCATGCGGCGGGAACAACGGCTCGCCCACGGTGGCGCCGCCGACGTGGTCGGCCCGCTCCAGCAGGGTGACCCGCCGGCCGGCCTGGGCGGCCAGGATCGCGGCGACGAGCCCGTTGTGCCCGCCGCCGACGACGAGCACATCCGGATCGGCCATGGCCCCGATTCTTCCCTTCCCCGCCGTTCCGGCGGTCACCGCATCGAGTGGATGAACCGCGCTCGCTCGTACTCGCCCGCCATCCGGTCCAGCACCTCGGCCCACGACGTCGGCGGCGGGGTGGTCCTGTTGTGCTCGGCGATCCGGGCACGCAGCGCGTCGTCCCCGCAGATCCGGACCAGCGCGTCGACCATGCCAGGGTCGCCGTCGGCGAGCAGGCCGTCCACCCCGTCGGCGACGAACTCGGTGATCCCGGTGCCGCGCATGGCCAGCACGGGCAGCCCGGCGCAGCGCGCCTCGAGGGCGGCGATGCCGAACGACTCGAGATGGGCCGGAGCGACGAAAAGGTCGGCCGTGCGATAGATCTCCTTGAGCTGGGCCCGGTCGACCCGTCCGGCGAGGTGCACCGTGCCGGCCATTCCGTGCCCGGCGATGAAGGCCCGCATCCGCGGCATCAGTTTGCCGTCGCCGAAGACGGTGAGCCGCAGCCGCGCGCCGTCGGGCAGCCGGCGCTGCGCGGCCAGCACCATCGAGAGCAGCGGCAGCGGTCGCTTCCGCACCGACAGCCGCATCGTGGACACGGCGTGCACCGTCGCCCCGTCGCGCTCCGCCGGGCCGACCGCCCAGTCCTGCGGGTCGAGGCCGTTGGGGATGACCTCGACGGTCGTCCCGGTGCGGGCCCGGATCGGCGCAGCGGCGGCCTCGCTGACGGCGTTCATCGCGACCCGCGCCGCGATCTCCGGCACGAGCCACGGCGTCAGGATCGAGGGGAGCCGGAACGGCGGCGGCAGGCAGTGCATCGTCACCACCACCGGCAGCGCCAACCGCAGCGCGACCCGGACGCCGGCCGCCGCGAACGGCGACCCCACCCCGGCGTGCACGTGCACCATGTCGAAACCGCCGGCGCGCAAGGCCTTCTCGATCGGCCGGGACGGCAGCGGGTTGTTCAGGATCTCCGCGGGGATCGGCAGGCCGGAGCGGTGCACCGGAACGTCGAACCCGCTGCCGCGCAGCCGCCTCGGCAGCGGCGTCGCGGTGAGCACCTCGGGCTCCAGCCCGGCCAGCGCCTGGCGCCTGGTCAGGTCGTTGACCTGCATCTCGATGCCGCCGAGCCGGGGGACGAAGCAGTCGGAGACGTGCGCGATGCGCACCGAACCACCCGCTCTCCCGCATTGACGCCGCCGGCCGGTGCGGCGCGAGCCCGAACCTGCGACAGACTAGCGCCGTGTCGAGCGACGTCCCCGCGACGAACCCGCTGACCGTCGTGTTCTTCCACGCCCACCCCGACGACGAGGCGCTGCTGACCTCGGGCACCATGGCCCGGCTCGCCGGGCAAGGTCATCGGGTGGTGCTCGTGGTGGCCACCGCCGGCGAGTCGGGACTGGCCGACTCCCGGTTCACCGCGGGCGACCTCGGCGGCACCAGGATCGCGGAACTGCAGGCGTCGGCCGGCGCGCTGGGGGTGGCCAGGCTGGAGGTGCTGGGCTACGCCGATTCCGGCCTCGCGGACGATCCCACGCCGCCGCCGGCATCCGGGGCGCTGCCCCGGCTGGCCGACGCGGACCCGGGCGAGGTCGCCGAACGGCTGGCCGCCATCCTCCGCGCGGAGGGCGCGAGCGTGCTGACCAGCTACGACCGCAACGGCGGCTACGGGCACCCGGATCACCTCGCGGTGCACCGGATCGGCGG
This sequence comes from uncultured Actinomycetota bacterium, assembly GCA_963844455.1. Taxonomy (GTDB): domain Bacteria; phylum Actinomycetota; class Actinomycetes; order Mycobacteriales; family Nakamurellaceae; genus Nakamurella. The sequence continues at coordinate 176,160 of CAWJOH010000013.1, read as the reverse complement.
CATCGCCGCGGATCTCGCGGGCACCCCGGTGGTGCTCGAGGCGACCGTGCCGCGGGATCGGCTGCTGGGCCTCGCGCGGCTGGTCAATCGCGTGCTGCCGCGGCGTCGCCGGATCGACCTGGCGCCGTGGGCGTCCTCGTACTCCGCGGCGGCCGAGGTGACCCACCGGATCGACGTCCGGGCCCAGCATCGGCATCGCCGCGCGGCCATGCGCGCGCACGCCAGCCAGGCGAGCGCCGACGGCGGGGTGCGCACGCTGCAGGTCTTCCTCCGCGTCCCGCCGCCGCTGTTCGGCTGGGTGTTCGGCAGGGAGTGGTACCGGCAGCGCGGGCTCGGCCCGGTCGAGACGCCCTACGCCGGGGTGTTCGACACGCTGCCCTGCTGAGCCCGCGGCGCCGTCTGCTGCGACGGGTTGTTGCGCGTCAGGCCCCAGTACAGGAAGGCCAGCACGCCGAACGGGATCTCGAGGACGTGGGTGAAGATCGTGAACAGCAGCACCCCGGCGGTGGCCTGCGCGGGGTCGGCGCCCATCGCCACCATCAACGCCACGGACCCGGCCTCGACCAGCCCGAGCCCGCCCGGGGTGACGGCAACGGAGGTCAGCAGGCGGCCGAGCGCGTACGCGGCGAGCAGGGTGCCGATGCCGACCACCAGCCCGACGCTGTGCATGCACACCCAGAAGAGCACGAAGTAGACGACGATGTAGCCCAGGACGCCGGCGAGCATCGGGAACCAGCCGGACCGCATGACGTCCCGGGTGGTGGCTCGCAGCCGTCTCACGGACTCGTCCCAGCGGAGCTCCCGGGGCCGGCGGATCAGCCGCAGGAACCACGACGCGACCGTCTCCGCGACCCGCCCGATGTGCACGGCCGCCCGCGGGCTCACGATGGCCCAGACGAACGCCGCGACGACCGCGGCCAGCAGCAGGACACCCACCAGCGCGGTGTTGCGCAGCGCCGGGCTGACCGTGCCGCCCTGCGCCACCAGGGCGATCAGCCCGACCACCGGCAGCAGCACCTTGCCGACGCTCGAGAAGATCCCGCCCAGCACGATCGAGATGCCGATCGCGCTGCGCGAGAAGCCCCACGAGCGGCACATCGCGTAGGTGGCGCCGAGCGCGAGGGCGCCCCCGAACGGCAGGGTGTTCGCCACCAGTGAGCCACCCAGGTTGACCGTCAGCGCCTGGCCGTGCCTGATCCCCGGCAGCGAGCCGGTGATGGTGAAGGTGAAGAACACCAGGGCGAGCAGCTGCAGTCCCGCCATCAGGGCCAGCTGCGCCGGGTGCAAGGTGGTGAGCGGGCGCAGGATCTCCGACCAGGACACGCCGGCGACCTTCGGCAGACCCCACCAGAGCAGCGCCACGGCGGCCGCGATCGACACGGCGTCGCGCGCGATGCGGAACCATGTCCGACCCCTGCGCCACCAGGGCCGGGACCGCGCTGCACCCTCCACGCCGGCCACACTCTCATGGTGCGCGACGGACGCCAGAGCTGTCGGATGCGGCGTCTACCGTGGCGAACGTGTCCACCAGTACGCCGGCCCGGATCGCGGCTGATCCGTCCGGCTCCGGTGGTGCCGGACCCGATGCCCCGAACGAGCCGGCGCGGCCGGGCAGCCGATGGATCAGGCGGGTGTGGGCGTACTGCAGGCGGCATCCGGTCGTCACCGCGCTGGCCGGGCTGGCCTCGATCTTCGGCGTCGGCCTCGGCGCGCTGACGCCGCTGCTCACCCAGATCGCGGTGGACGACGCCACGGCCGGCAGCACCGACGGCCTGGCCTGGGTGATCGGCGGCCTGGTCGCCATCGCCGTGATCCGGTTCGGCTCGTCCTTCGTGCGGCGCTGGGCCGGCGGCCGGCTCTCCCTGGACGTGCAGCACGACATGCGGCAGGACGTGTTCGCGGCACTGCAGGGTCTCGACGGCTCCGGCCAGGACCGGCTGCGCACCGGGCAGGTGGTGTCCCGGGCGTCGTCCGACCTGCAGATGGTGCAGGGCCTGCTGGCGATGGTGCCGCTGGCGACGGGCCAGGTGGTGATGTTCGTGGCCTCGCTGGCGATCATGGTCTCGCTGTCCCCGCTGCTCACGGTCACCGCGCTGCTGGTGATCCCGGCGGTGGTCGCCGTCAGCCGGGCCACCCGCGTGGTGCTGTTCCCGGCGACCTGGGCGGCACAGCAGTCGGCCGCCGACGTCGCCGGGATCGTCGAGGAGAACGTCACCGGCGTCCGGGTGGTGAAGGGCTTCGGCCAGGAGCAGCGGGAGGTCGGGCGACTGCGGGGCGGCGCCAGGCGGCTCTTCGCCGACCGGATGCGCGCGGTGCGCCTGACCGCCCGGATCGGGCCGATGCTGACCGCGCTCACCGCGCTCGGCCAGGTCGGCGTGCTGGTGCTCGGCGGATACCTCGCGGTCACCGGGGTGATCAGCCTCGGCACCTTCCTGGCCTTCACGCTCTACCTCGCCCAGCTCGTCGCGCCCACCCGGATGCTGACGATGCTGCTGGTCACGGCGCAGCAGGCGCGGGCGTCGGTCGAGCGGGTGCTGGAGATCGTCGACTCGCTGCCCGAGATCACCGAGCCCGCGGAGCCGGAGCCGCTGCCCGCCGGCGGGCTCGCGGTGCGCTTCGACGGCGTCTGCTTCGGGTACGGCGCCGAGGACGCGGTGCTGCGCGGGCTCGACCTCGACGTCCCGGCCGGCAGCACCGTCGCGCTCGTCGGCCCGTCCGGGTCGGGCAAGTCGACCGTCTCGCTGCTGCTACCGCGCTTCTACGATCCGCAGCTGGGCTCGATCCGGGTGGGCGGCGTCGACGCGCGCCGGCTGGCCATGGCGGAGCTGCGCGCGGCGGTCGGCGTTGTCTTCGAGGAGGCCTTCCTCTTCTCCGACTCGATCAGCGCCAACATCGCGTACGGCAGGCCCGACGCCAGCGATGCGGAGATCCGCGCCGCCGCGCGGGCGGCCGAGGCGGACGAGTTCATCGACGCCCTGCCCGACGGATACGCGACGGTGATCGGCGAGCGCGGGCTCACGTTGTCCGGCGGCCAGCGGCAGCGCCTGGCGCTGGCCAGGGCGATGATCACCGACCCGAGGGTCCTGGTGCTCGACGACGCCACCAGCGCAGTCGACCCGATCACCGAGGCCGCGATCCACGGCACCCTGCGCCGGATCACGGCCGAGCGGACGACGATCCTCATCGCGCACCGCAGGTCGACGCTCGCGCTGGCCGACCGCATCGCGCTGGTGGTCGACGGCAGGGTCGCCGACACCGGCACCCACGAGGAGCTGGTCGCGCGCAGCGCGATCTACCGCGACCTGCTCGGCACCGAGCTCCGCGACGCCGCGGCGGACGCGCTCGATGCCGATTCCCCGGCGGTCGGTCTCGAACCGCGCGGTGTGGATGCGGGCGGTTTCGATTCGAGCGGCGTCGATGCAGGCGGATTCGATGCGGGCGGTGTCGATGCGAGAGGTGTCGACGCGGGCGGTGTCGATGCGGAGGTGTCGATGCGGGAGGTGTCGATGCGGGCGGGGCGCCGCCGGCGGCGGGCGGGACCGGGGGCGCGACCGGCGAGCTCCCGCCGCCGGCCGTCACCCCGGCGCTCTGGCCGGCGGCGCCGGTCGCCGACCCGGCAGCCGGTACGACCCCAGGGCACGACCGGCTCGCCGCGGCCGCCGGCCGCATCGGTGGCGGGGCGCAGGGCGGGATGGGCTTCGGCGGCTTCCTCGGGTCCGCGCCGGCGACCCCTGAGCTGCTCGCCCGCGTCGACGCGCTGCCCGCCGCCGCCGAGCGCCCGCAGGAGCCGCCGCCGGAACCCGGCAGGTTCAGCCTCCGCCGCACGCTGCGCCCCGTGCGCTGGCTGCTCGGGCTGGCCATGGTCCTCGTCGTGCTCGACGCCGGCGCATCGATCGTGTTCCCGATCCTGCTGCGCTACGGCGTCGACCACGGCGTCACGACCGGCGCGCAGGGGGTGATCTGGGCCGTCTCGGCGGCGTGCCTCGCGGTGGTCGTCGGCGACTACCTCGTACAGCGCTGGCAGACGGTGGTGGCCGGCCGCGCCGGCGAGACGGTGCTCTACCACCTGCGGCTGCGCGAGTTCACGCACCTGCAGCGGCTGGGCCTGGACTACTACGAGCGGGAGATGGCCGGCCGGATCATGACCCGGATGACCACGGACGTGGACGCACTGTCGACGTTCCTGCAGACCGGGCTCGTCACCTCCGTCGTCTCGCTGATCACGTTCGCCGGCATCGCCGTCGTGCTGGTGGTGATGAACTGGGCGCTGGCCGCGATCGCATTCCTCGCGCTGCCCCTGGTGGCGATCGCCACGGTGATCTTCCAGCGGTACTCGCAGCGGGCGTACTCGGACGCGCGGGAGAAGGTGGGCATCGTCAATGCCGAGCTGCAGGAGAACGTGGCCGGCCTGCGCGTCGCACAGGCGCTCGGCCGCCAGCGGGTGAACGCCGACGGGTTCGCCGCGCGCAGCGACGACTACCGCCGGTCGCGGATGCGCGCGCAGACCGCGATCTCGATCTACTTCCCGTTCGTCGCAATGCTGTCGGAACTGGCCGCGGCGGTCGTGCTGGGCGTCGGGGTGCACTGGGTCATCGCCGGGACGCTCACCATCGGCACCCTGATGGCGTTCGTGCTGTACCTCGACTCCTTCTTCACCCCGATCCAGCAGCTGTCCCAGGTGTTCGACTCCTACCAGCAGGCCCAGGTCGGGCTGCGCCGGATCGGCGAGCTGCTCGACACCCCGACGTCGACACCCGCTGCGGCGCATCCCGTCCCGGTCGGCACGCTGCGCGGCAGGGTGCAGGCGGACGGCGTCGGCTTCCGCTACGGCGGGGCCGAGGGGGCGGGCGCCGATGCGGGCGCGACGATGCGGGCGACGAGCCGGCCCAGGCGCTGTCCGGGGTCGACCTGACGATCGTCCCTGGGGAGACCGTCGCGGTCGTCGGGGCGACCGGCGCGGGGAAATCGACGCTGGTGAAGCTCATCGCCCGGTTCTACGACCCGACGTCCGGCGCGGTGCGGGTCGACGGCACCGACCTCCGGGACTTCGATCTGGCCGCCTACCGCCGCCGGCTCGGCGTGGTCCCCCAGGAGCCGCACCTGTTCGCCGGCACCGTGCGCGACAACATCGCCTACGGCCGGCCCGACGCCAGCGACGCCGACGTCGAGGCGGCGGCGCGCGCGGTGGGCGCGCTCGGCGCGGTGGGCGGGCTCGCGGGCGGCTTCCACCACCCGGTGCAGGAGCGGGGCCGGAACCTGTCCGCCGGACAGCGCCAGCTCATCTCGCTCGCGCGGGCCGAACTGGTCGAGCCGGCCATCCTGCTGCTCGACGAGGCCACCGCGGCCCTGGACCCCGGCGCCGAGCGGGCCGTGCTGGCGGCGACGGACCGGCTGACGAAGGGCCGCACGACGATCGTCGTCGCGCACCGGCTGAGCACCGCCGAGCGGGCCGACCGAATACTGGTGATGGACCGCGGCCGGATCGCCGAGTCCGGCCGGCACGACGAGCTGCTCGCCCGCGGCGGCGCCTACTCCCGGCTGTACTCGGAACTGCTGGCGGTCGCGCCGGTCGAGTCGTCCCGCTGACCGAACGGCCCAATCGGGCGGCGGTTTCCTGTCGCCGGAGTGACGAATGCACCGCCGCCTTCGGCCACAGCGTGGCGCGGAGCGTTAGCCTGGACTCATCACACTCCCGAGTTGAAGAACAGGCGGAGACCGAAAGTGTCCTCAGCCAGCGCGCCGGAATTCGGACCCAACGACTGGTTCGTCGAGGAGAAGTACCAGCAGTTCCTGGCAGACCCGGAGAGCGTGGATGCGATCTGGCGAGACTTCTTCGCCGACAACGCGGCTTCCTCCTCCGTCGAGAAGCCGGCGAGCGGCAGCACCGCCGTCGCGACCCAGACCGCGCCCGCGCGCACCGCCGGCCCTGCCACACCTGCCGCCCCGACCCGAACCCGTGACGAGAGCGCGGCAGCCGCCTCCCCGCCCGCCGCGCCGACATCGCCTGCCCCACCGAGCGTCTCCAACGGCGCCTCGCGGCAGGCGCCACCGCCGCCGCCCGTGCGCGCCGAGAAGCGGCGGGCGGCGGACAAGCCGCCGGTGTCGGAGAAGCCGGCCGCCGCGCCGGTGCCGACGGCCACGCAGTCGACCGCACCGGTCAGGGCCGGAGGCAAGGAGACCACCGACATCCCCGGCCAGCCGAAGGCCAGGCCGGCCACCACCGCGACCCCCGACGACGTCGCCGCGGTCAAGGCGGCCAAGGCGGCGAAGGTCGCGCAGGACGGTGCCGGCGAGACGGTCAGCCCGCTGCGCGGCGCCGCGAACGTTGTCGTGCGGAACATGCAGGCGTCGCTCGAGGTGCCGACGGCGACGTCGGTGCGGGCCGTGCCGGCCAAACTGATCGCCGACAACCGCATCGTGATCAACAACTTCCTCAAGCGCAACCGCGGCGGGAAGATCTCGTTCACCCACCTGATCGGCTACGCGATCGTCCGCGCCATCGGCGACTACCCGAACATGAACCGGCACTTCGCCGAGGTGAACGGCAAACCGTCGGTCGTCACGCCGACGCATGTCAACCTCGGCCTCGCGATCGACCTGCCGACCAAGGACGGCGGCCGCTCGCTCGTCGTGGTGCCGATCAAGGCGGCCGAGACGATGACGTTCACGCAGTTCTGGAACGCCTACGAGCAGGTGGTCCGCAAGGCCCGCGCCGGGTCGCTCACCGCGGACGACTACAAGGGCACGACGATGTCGCTCACCAACCCGGGCGGCATCGGGACGGTGCACTCCGTGCCGCGGCTGATGGCAGGGCAGGGCGTGATCGTCGGCGTCGGCGCCATGGAGTACCCGGCCGAGTTCCAGGGCGCGTCCGACCAGCGGCTCGCCGAGATCGGCGTCTCCAAGATCATGACGCTGACCTCGACCTACGACCACCGGGTCATCCAGGGCGCCGAGTCGGGCGAGTTCCTGCGCCGGATCCACAACCTGCTGCTCGGCGAGGACGGCTTCTACGACGAGGTCTTCACCTCGCTGCGGCTGCCGTACGAGCCGGTGCGCTGGGTCAAGGACCTGGATGAGGGCCGGCACGGCGCCGTCGACAAGACGGCGCGGGTGCTGGAGATCATCGACGCCTACCGGACCCGCGGTCACCTGATGGCCGACACCGACCCGCTGAACTACCGGCAGCGTCGGCACCCCGATCTCGACGTGCTGTCCCACGGCCTCACCCTGTGGGACCTCGACCGCGAGTTCCCGGTCGGCGGGTTCAACGACCAGCAGTTCATGAAGTTGCGCGACGTCCTCGGCGTGCTGCGCGACTCCTATTGCCGCACCGTCGGTGTCGAGTACATGCACATCATGGACCCGGCGCAGCGGCGGTGGATCCAGCAGCGGGTCGAGGTCAAGCACGAGAAGCCCCCGATCGAGGAGCAGCGGTACATCCTCGGGCGGCTGAACAGCGCGGAGGCGTTCGAGACCTTCCTGCAGACCAAGTACATCGGGCAGAAGCGGTTCTCGCTGGAGGGCGGCGAGACCGTCATCGCCCTGCTGGACGCCGCGCTGAACAAGGCGGCCGAGTACGGCATGGACGAGGTCGTCCTCGGCATGGCGCACCGCGGCCGGCTCAACGTGCTGGCGAACATCGTCGGCAAGCCCTACTCGCAGATCTTCCGCGAGTTCGAGGGCAACATGGACCCCGGCCAGGCGCACGGCTCCGGCGACGTGAAGTACCACCTGGGCGCCGAGGGCAAGTACGTGCGGCCGTTCGGCCAGGGTCAGGTCGACGTCACCCTGGTGGCCAACCCGTCGCACCTCGAGGTCGTCGACCCCGTGCTGGAGGGCGTCGCCCGGGCCAAGCAGGACATGCTGAACCTCGGCGAGGAGGGGTTCACGGTGATGCCCGTCGCGCTGCACGGCGACGCCGCGTTCGCCGGTCAGGGCGTCGTGGCGGAGACGCTGAACCTCTCGCTGCTGCGCGGGTACCGCACCGGCGGCACCGTGCACGTGATCATCAACAACCAGGTCGGGTTCACGACCGCGCCCGAGGCGTCGCGCTCCAGTGAGTACTGCACGGACGTCGCGAAGATGATCCAGGCGCCGATCTTCCACGTGAACGGCGACGACCCGGAGGCCGCGGTCTGGGTGGCCCGGCTCGCCGTCGACTACCGGCAGACCTTCGGCCGGGACGTCGTGATCGACATGGTCTGCTACCGCCGCCGCGGGCACAACGAGGGCGACGACCCCTCGATGACGAACCCGTTGATGTACCAGATCATCGACGGCAAGCGCTCGGTGCGGCGAATCTACACGGAGGCCCTGATCGGCCGCGGCGACCTGTCCCCCGAGGACGCCGAGGAGGCGTTGCGGGACTACCACACCCAGCTGGAGCGGGTGTTCAACGAGGTGCGCGAGCTGGAGAAGGGCATCGCCGCGCCGTCGCCGTCCGTCGAGGCCGAGCAGCCGATCCCGCCGCGCGTGGAGACCCGGGTCACCGAGGCCACCATCCAGCGGATCGCGGACGCCGCCGTGCAGTTCCCGGAGGGCTTCAGCCCGCACCCGCGGGTGAAGTCGGTGCTGGAACGCCGGGTCGAGATGGCCCGCTCGGGCGGCATCGACTGGGCGTTCGCCGAGCTGCTCGCCCTCGGCTCGATCGCGATGGAGGGCAGGCTGGTCAGGGTGTCCGGCCAGGACTCCCGCCGGGGCACGTTCGTGCAGCGTCACTCGGCGCTGATCGACCGCAACACGGGCGCGGAGTTCCTTCCCCTGCAACACCTCTCGGAGGACCAGGGGCGCGTGCTGGTGTACGACTCGGCCCTGTCCGAGTACGCGGCGCTGGGCTTCGAGTACGGGTACTCGGTGGCGAACCGCGAGGCGTTGGTGCTGTGGGAGGCTCAGTTCGGCGACTTCGTCAACGGCGCGCAGTCGGTGATCGACGAGTACCTCTCCTCCGGCGAGGCCAAGTGGGGCCAGCAGTCGGGCGTCGTGCTGCTGCTGCCGCACGCGCACGAGGGCCAGGGTCCCGACCACACGTCCGGCCGGATCGAGAGGTTCCTGCAGCTGTGCGCCGAGGGATCGATGACGGTGGCCGTGCCGTCCGCCCCGGCGAACTACTTCCACCTGCTGCGCCGGCACGTGCTCGACGGGGTGCACCGCCCGATGGTGGTGTTCACGCCGAAGTCCATGTTGCGCAACAAGGCCGCGGTGTCCTCGGTGGCCGACTTCACGGGCGGCAAGTTCGACTCGGTGATCGGCGACCGGACGGTCGACCCCGCCGACGTGCGCACCGTGCTGCTGACCAGCGGCAAGCTCTACTACGAGCTCGACGCGTACCGGTCCGCGCACAACATCACGGACGTGGCCATCGTCCGGCTCGAGCAGCTGTACCCGGTGCCGCGGCGCAAGCTCGGCCACACGCTCGAGGCGTACCCGAACGTCACCGACTTCCGGTGGGTGCAGGAGGAGCCGGCGAACCAGGGCGCGTGGACGTTCCTCGCGCTGGCGTTGCCGGAGATGCTGCCGAGACTGGCCGGCATCAAGCGGGTCTCCCGTCGCGGCATGGCGGCGCCGTCCGCCGGGTCGGCCCGGGTGCACGAGGTCGAGCAGGCGGCGGTGATCACCGCGGCGTTCGCCCACTGAGCCCGACACCACCGCCCGACACCACCGCCCGACACCACCGCCCGGCACCACCGCCCGGAACCCGACCCGACCGCCCGGCACCGACGCCCCCGGCAGGAGCGATCACCGTGAGCAGCGCCTTCGGCAAGTGGTTCAAGTTGCCGTCGCTCGGCGAGCGGCTGCGCGACCGCGGCGTCCGCGAGGACGTCGTCGCCGCGGCCGAGACCACGGCGTACGGGCGCAACACCGACCGGGCCCTGCCCGCGCTCGGCGCGTTGCTCAGCCCCGACGAGATCATGCTCAAGCTGGTCGAGGGCAGGGCCGCGGGTCACTACGGCATCTTCGCGGTCACCTCGATCAGGGTGGTGTTCCTGCCGCTGGCGGAGGGCCGCGGGCTCGTGCTGGACGTGCCGCTCGCGCAGGTGTCCGAGGTGAGCTGGCACATGCACCGCGGCCTGGGCGTCGTGCAGTTCGCGGCGGAGTCGCTCGCCGGGGTGCATCCCGAGCACCCGGTCGGCCGGGTGTCGGTGGACAAGATCCTCGGCAACCAGGCGGAGGCGATCGCCACCCGGATCCAGCAGGCGGTGGTCCGCCCCGAGCACCGGCCGCTCGACCGGGACCGGGACCCGCTCGAGGTGCTCGCGGAGCTGCGCGCGCTGCACGTCGCCGGCGCGATCAGCGACGCCGAGTTTCAGGTGCGCAAGCTGGAGCTGTTCCGCGAGATCTGAGGCCCGCCGGTCCTGGCGGCGCGCAACAGGTCGGCCGCGACGGACGTCATCCACGCCGAGGCCACGAACACGGCGGCCGCCGACCGGACGCTGCCGCCGTCGCCCGGCCAGAAGATCAGGCCCGCGGTCGCGAGCCCGGTCGCGGCGCTCCAGAGTGCCCGCCACCGCCGCCGCTGCGCGAGGTACCGGCGGGCGAACAGGCCGGTCAGGCCGACGATCGAGAGGAACGCCACCGGCGGAGCGGCCGCGTGCACGGCCCCGTGCCAGCTCGTGGCCGACGACAGCTCCGCTCCGACGCCGGGCGGAAAGCCGAACCCGGGATCGACGAGGAACAGCCCGGTGGACACCAGGCCGACGCCGTAGCCGAGGACGAGCAGCGGCGCCGCCGTCGCGCCGGACCCCCGCGGCGACCCGGCCAGCGCCCGCCGCACACCCTCCGCGAACGACACCGAGAGCAGCCCCGCCACCACGAAGTTCGCCACCTGGATCCAGCCGATGTCGCCGAGGCTGAGCAGGCTGATCCCGTGCCGCCGCAGGTCGAACCCGGGCCGGGCGATCGCGTCGACCGCGGTGACCGCGACGAACAGCGGGCCGGCGACGAGGCCACAGCGCAGCAGCCGGCGGGTGGTGGCGAGCGCCGGGATCGACGCCCCGAGCACTCCCGCTCGGGCGACCTGGTCCGTCATGCACGCATCCTTCTCACCGGGCCGGCCGAGGTCGGGCGGACGCCGGGGCCGAAGGTTCGAGTGTAGGAGCACCGTTTCCCGTCTGACGGGCCGGCGACGGGGGTGGACGACTCGCTGGATGTCGACGGCATCAGCGCCGCCGGCACGGTGCCGCGAGGTAGTGGCGACCGTGACAGACCATGCCGACAGACCGGACCCGGATTCGACCGACTGGGACAGCGGGATCCCGGTGGACCGCGTCGAGGGCCGGCAGAACGAGGGCAACGCGATCCAGTTCAGCTGGTGGAACCCGCTGCTGCTGGTGCCGCTGCTCATGCTGATCACGGCGATCTACACCTTCGACGAGCCCAGGCTGCTCGGCATGCCGATGTTCTCCTGGTACCAGTTCGCCTTCGTCGGCGTGGGTGTCGCGTGCGTCGGCGTCGTGTACGGAACGACCAGGAATCGCCGCCACCCGTCGCCGCGCTGCTCGCCGGCCTGATCTGAGTTCACGCCCGGGGCCGGTTGTGGCGGCCACGATTGCCGGCGGCCGGCCGGGCCGCTCGACAAGTCGCGCGGGGCCGTCCGGGCGGGACTCAGGTCACCCGCACCCCGCCCGCGAAGACCGCGTGGGTCAGCGGGGCACCGGGGCGGTAGGCGAGGTAGTCGTGGCTCGGCGCGTCCAGCACGTGCAGGTCGGCGTGGGCCCCCGGCCGGATCGTGCCGACGTCCGTCCGGCGCAGCGCCGCGGCGGCCCCCGCCGTCGCCGCGTGCACGGCCTCGTCGGCCGTCAGCCGGCACTGCAGCACGGCCAGCGCGACGACCAGGTTCATCGACGAGGAGTAGCTGGAGCCGGGGTTGCAGTTGGAGGCGAGCGCGACGCGCGCCCCGGCGTCGACCAGCTCGCGGCCGGGCGCCGGCGGCTGCCGGGTGGACAGGTCGCAGATGGGCAGCAGCGTCGCGACCGTGGCGGCGCCGGACAGCGCGTCCACGTCAGCCGGCGCGAGGTGGGTGCAGTGGTCGACCGAGGCAGCGCCGCACTCGACGGCGAGCCGCACCCCGGCACCGGCGCCCAGCTGGTTGCCGTGCACCCGCAGGCCCAACCCGGCCGCCGAGCCGGCGCGCAGCACCCGGCGCGACTGCGCCTCGTCGAACGCCCCGGTCTCGCAGAAGACATCGATCCACGCGACCTCGGCCGCCACCGCGCGCAGCATCTCGCCGCACACCAGGTCGACGTAGCCGTCGGGGTCGTCCGCGTACTCGGGAGGCACGACGTGCGCGCCCAGGAAGGTGATCTCGTCGAATCCGGCCGCCCGTCCCGCGCCGGCGAGACGGACCTCGTCCGCCACGGTGAGCCCGTACCCGGTTTTGGTCTCCGCGGTGGTCGTGCCGCCGCGGAGCATCTCCAGCCGGATCCGCCGCGCACCCGCCAGCAGCGCGTCGTCGGACGCCGCGCGAGTCGCCGCGACGGTCGCCCGCATGCCGCCGGCGGAGTAGGGCCGGCCGGCCATCCGGGCCGTGAACTCGGTGGAGCGATCACCGGCGAACACCGCGTGCGCGTGGGAATCCACCCAGCCCGGCAGCACCGCCCTGCCGCCCAGATCGATCGCCGCGTCGGCGGGCGGTGCCGCGGCGCACGGGCCGACCCACGCCACGGCGCGGCCCTCCAGCACCACGGCGGCGTCGGGGACGAGGCCGAGCGGACCCGGCCCGGCGCTCTCGTCGTTGGTGACCAGACGCGAGATGCCCGTGAGCACCGTCGATCCGGGTGCCGTCGGAGCGGCGGGAATCATTCCGCCCATGCCGCCGCGATCGCCGCGGCGAGCAGCGGCCCCGGATCGCCGTGCCGGACGTGCCGCCCGTCGCGGGCCAGCACGGATCCGCCCACGACCACGACGGCAACGTCCGCCGCCGAGGCCGCCATCACCAGCTGATCGGGCTCGCTCCCCGCCGTGCGCGCGGTGTCCAGGCGGACGGCCACGAGGTCGGCCGCGGCACCCACCTCGAGGCGGCCGGCCGGCGAACCGATCGCCTCGTGCGAGGTCTGGCACGCCGCGGTCAGCAGCGCGGCCGGCGAGAACGCGCCGCGGCGGCCGCTGGCGAGCCGCTCCCCGTACTCGAGGCCGCGCGCCTGGGCGAACGGGTCGATGATCACGTGCTGATCACCGCCGAGGGCCAGGCGCGCGCCGGCCGACGAGAGCCGGGGCGCCGACGGCAGTCCGTCGGCCAGGTCGGCCTCGGTGGTCGGGCAGATCACCACCGCGCTGTGGTGCCGGCCGATGATCTCCACGTCGGACCCGGTGAGGTGGGTGCCGTGCACCAGCGCGGTCCGCGGGCCGAGCGCGCCGGCGTCGGCGAGGAGCTGCGTCGGCGTCGCTCCGGTCGCCGCGATCGCCGCGTCGTTCTCGGCGGCCTGCTCCGACAGGTGCGCGTGCAGCACCGCGTCCGCCTGCCGCGCGGCCGACGCCACCGCCGGCAGCTGCCGCGGCGGCACGGCCCGCACCGAGTGCACCGCCACGCCGACGCGCGCGGCGGCGCCCGGCGGCAGGGCCGACCGCAGCGCGGACACCCGGACCGCCCAGGCCTCCGCGTCGGCGTCCGCGAAGCGGAGCTGCGCGCCGGTCACCGGCTCGCCGAAACCGCCGGCCAGGTAGGCGACGTCGAGCAGTGTCAGGCCGATGCCCGCATCGGCCGCCGCGTCCACGATCGCCAGTCCCATCGCGTTCGGCTCGTCGTACGGCCGGCCCGCCGCGCCGTGGTGCAGGTAGTGGAACTCCCCGACCGCGGTGTACCCGGCGCACAGCATCTCCAGGTAGACGGCGAACGCGAGCGCGCGCAGCGACTGCGGGTCGAGCCGGTCGGCCAGCCGGTACATGTCGTCGCGCCAGGTCCAGAAGGTGCCGCCGCGATCGTGGGTGCGGCCGCGCAGCGCGCGGTGGAACGCGTGCGAGTGGGCGTCGGCGAATCCGGGGACCACCAGTCCGGGCAGCCGTTCGATCCGGTCGTCCGCTCGATGGGACTCGTGGGGCGGCCCGATCGCGGTGATTCGCCCGGCGGCACAGGCGATGTCGACGCCGGCGTGCACCTGGCCGTCGATCCAGGCATGCTCACAGCGGAAGATGGTGCGGGTCAGAGCGTTCGGATGCGTCACCGGATACCGTCACGCCCGGAGGCCTGGTCCGCACCGGCCAGCAGGTCCTCCAGCACGTCCGCGAGGGCGTCGATGCCCGCGACGCAGTCCGTCGCGTCCGCGTGCTCGTCCGGCGCGTGCGACACGCCGGTCGGGTTGCGCACGAACAGCATCGCGGTCGGCACGTGTGCCGCCAGCACGCCCGCGTCGTGCCCGGCGGCGGTCGGGATGATCGGCGCGCCGAGCAGCCCGGAGAGCTGCAGTCCCAGGGCGGCGTCGAAGGCGACCCGGTCGCTGCTCGACTCCCGCTGGACGACGACCGTGCAGCCCTCGGCGGCCGCCTCCTGCCGCACCGCGGACACGATGTCGTCGACCACCCGGGCGGTGTCGACCGCGGAGCCGTGCCGCACGTCCAGCCACAGCTGGACCGACGACGCGATCACGTTGGTGCCGCCCGGGATCGGGCGGATCCGGCCCACGGTGGCCACAGCGCCGTCGTGGCGCGTGATCTCGCGGCGGGCGGCGAGCACCGCGGCCGCGGCCGGGATCATCGGATCGTGCCGGTCCACCGCGCGGGTCGTGCCCGCGTGGTTGCCCTGACCGGCGATCGTGATCCGCCACCGGCCGTGGGCGACGATCTCCGACCCGATGCCGACGGCGGCCGTCGGGTCGGCGGCGAGCAGCAGCCGGCCCTGCTCGATGTGCAGCTCGACCACGGTGCCGATGCCGGCCAGCCGCGCCGGGTCGGCGCCCATGGCCGAGGTGTCGAAGCCGACGCGACGGGCGGCATCGGCGAACGAGACGCCGTCGGGATCGTGCAGGCGACGCACGTGGTCGGCGTCGATCGCACCGGTCATCAGCCGAGAACCGAGGCACGGTACGCCGAACCGGCCGCCCTCCTCCTCGAGAAAGCAGGCGATCGCGAGCGGCCGGGCCGGTTTGACCCCGCGCAACCGCAGCTCGTCAACGGCCAGCAGCGCCGAGACGACGCCGAGCGGCCCGTCGAAGGCACCGCCGCCCGGCACCGAGTCCAGGTGGGAGCCGGTGACCACCGCGTCCGTGCCCGGTGGTCCCCACCACGCCCACAGGTTGCCGTTGCGGTCGATCTCCACGGACAGGCCGCGGCGCTGCGCCTGCTCGGTGAACCACTGGCGCAGCTGCATCTCCGAGTCATCGAACGCATGCCGCGAGAAGCCGCCGAGCAGGTGGTCGCGACCGACGCCGGCGAGCTCCGCCCAGGCGGCCGCGAACCGGCTCGCGTCGGCGGGCGATCGACCGGATTTCACACCGCATCCTCCCGTGCCGCCGGGTCGGATGTCGATGGGTCGGATGCCGACGGGTCGCGGCCGGGCGATGCGGCGCCGACGACCGCCGCCCCCGGTCCGGCAGCGCCGAGCATCGGCACGGGCAGGCCGACGCGTTCCGCCGCCCGCACCGCCTCCGGGTAGCCCGCGTCGACGTGCCGGAGCACGCCCATGGCCGGGTCGTTGGTCAGCACGCGGGCCAGCTTCGCCGCGGCCAGCTCGGTCCCGTCGGCCACGGTCACCTGGCCGGCGTGGATGGACCGGCCGATGCCGACCCCGCCGCCGTGGTGGATCGACACCCAGCTCGCCCCCGATGCGGTGGCCACCAGCGCGTTCAGCAGCGGCCAGTCGGCGATCGCGTCGCTGCCGTCGGCCATCGACTCGGTCTCCCGGTACGGCGAGGCCACCGAACCCGCGTCGAGGTGGTCGCGGCCGATGACGATCGGCGCCGACACCTCGCCCGACGCGACCAGCTCGTTGAAGCGCAGCCCCGCGAGGTGTCGCTCCCCCGCGCCGAGCCAGCAGATCCGGGCCGGAAGTCCCTGAAACGCAATCCTTTCCGGGGCCAGGCGCATCCAGCGCTGCAGCTTGTCGTCGTCCGGGAACAGGGCGCGCACCGCGCGGTCGGTGGCGTGGATGTCGGCGGGGTCGCCGGACAGTGCCACCCAGCGGAACGGTCCCTTGCCCTCGCAGAACAGCGGCCGGATGTAGGCCGGCACGAACCCGGGGAAGTCGAACGCGCGCGAGTACCCGCCGAGCAGCGCCTCCCCGCGGATCGAGTTGCCGTAGTCGAAGACCTCGGCGCCCGCGTCCCGGTAACCGACCATCGCCTCCACGTGCTGCGCCATGGACTCCCGCGCGCGCCCGGTGAACTCGTCGGGCTTGGCCGCCGCGTACTCGTGCCACTCCTCCAGCGTCACGCCGCTCGGCAGGTACGCCAGCGGGTCGTGCGCGCTGGTCTGGTCGGTGACGATGTCGGCCGGCACACCGCGGCGCAGCAGCTCGGGCAGCACGTCTGCGGCGTTGCCGATCACGCCGACCGACAGGGCGCGTCCGTGATCACGCGCATCCACCGCGAGATCGATTCCGGCGTCGAGGCTGTCGGCGAGCACGTCGAGGTAGCGGGTGTCCACCCGGCGGCGCGCCCTGGCGGGGTCGCACTCGATGCACAGGACGGCGCCGCCGTTCAGCGTGACCGCCAGCGGCTGCGCACCGCCCATCCCGCCGAGGCCGGCCGTGACGGTCAGGGTGCCGGCCAGCCCGCCGCCGGACGGCCGAGCCGCATCCGGCGCGGCGGCGAGCTTCTCGGCGACGGCCGCGAACGTCTCGTAGGTGCCCTGCACGATGCCCTGGGACCCGATGTAGATCCACGACCCCGCGGTCATCTGGCCGTACATCGTCAGGCCCAGCGCCTCCAGCCGGCGGAACTCGGGCCAGGTCGCCCAGTCGCCGACCAGGTTGGAGTTCGCGATCAGCACCCGGGGCGCCCACTCGTGGGTGCGCAGCACGCCGACCGGGCGGCCGGACTGCACGAGCAGGGTCTCGTCCTGCCGGAGCTCGGTCAGGGTGCGGCAGATGGCGTCGAAGCTGGCCCAGTCGCGGGCGGCGCGCCCCGTGCCGCCGTAGACCACCAGGTTGTCCGGGTCCTCGGCGACGTCGGGGTCGAGGTTGTTCGACAGCATGCGCAGCGCGGCCTCGGTGGACCAGCCGCGCGTGCTGATCGCCGCGCCCCGGGCGGCACGCACCGGCCGTGCGCCCGGCAGCCCGGTCGCCGTCTGCGATGTCGCGGTCATCGGATCTCCTGTGCCTGTTCGGGTGTTCCTGCTGCCGCCGTCGCCCCTGCCGCGGTGATCGCACCGCCGGCGAGCAGGTCGACGACGGCGTCGATCTCGGGACCGAGATGACGATCGGGACCCGGCCCGCGCACCCCGGTCCGGATGGTGCGCAGCACGGCGCCGGTGACGGGTCCCGGCCGCAGCGGCGCGCGAAGGTCGAGAGCCCTTGCTGCGGTGAGCATCTCGATGGCCAGCACGCGGCGGAGCCCCTCGACGGCGCGGCGCAGCTTGCGCGCGGCGTGCCAGCCGAGCGAGACGTGGTCCTCCTGCATCGCCGAGGACGGGATCGAGTCCACCGACGCCGGAACCGCGAGACGCTTGAGCTCGCTGACGATCCCGGCCTGGGTGTACTGCGCGATCATCAGCCCCGAGTCGACGCCGACCTCGTGCGCGAGGAACGGCGGCAGCCCGTGCGAGCGCGCCTGGTCCAGCATCCGGTCCGTCCGCCGCTCGGAGATGCCGGCGACGTCGGCGACGGAGATCGCCAGGAAGTCGAGCACCGCGGCGATCGGCGCGCCGTGGAAGTTGCCGTTCGACTCGACCCGGCCGTCGGGCAGGACCACCGGATTGTCGATGGCACTGGCCAGTTCCCGCTCCGCGACCGCGGTCGCGTGGCCGACGGTGTCGCGGGCGGCGCCGTGCACCGCCGGTGAGCAGCGCAGCGAGTACGCGTCCTGCACGCGCGGATCCGAGGGTCCCGCGTGCGAGGCGACGAGCGGCGACCCCGCGAGGGCGGCCGCCATCCGGGCGGCGCTGCGGCCCTGGCCCGGGTGCGGGCGCAGCGCGTGCAGGTCGGCGGCGAACACCCGGTCGGTGCCCAGCAGCGCCTCCACCGACATCGCCGCCGCGAGATCGGCCGCGTCCAGGAGGATCTCCAGGTCGGCGATCGCGAGCACCAGCATGCCGAGCATGCCGTCGGTGCCGTTGATCAGCGCCAGGCCCTCCTTCTCGGCCAGCCGCACGGTCTCCAGGCCGTGATCGGCCAGGGCGTCCGCGGCGGGCCGTCGCCGCCCCCTGGAGTCGATCACCTCGCCCTCGCCGAGCAGCGCCAGCGCGACGGCGGCGAGCGGCGCGAGATCGCCGGAGCAGCCGAGCGACCCGTATTCCGGCACCACAGGCGAAATGCCCTCGTTCAGCAGGCCGGCGAGGGCGGCGGCGGTCGCCGGCGCGATGCCGGTCCGCCCGGTCGTCAGCGTGGACAGTCGCAGCAGCATCATGGCGCGCACGACCTCGATCTCGACGGCCGGACCGGTGCCGGCCGCGTGCGAGCGGATCAGCGACGCCTGCAGGTCGGCGCGGCGGTGCGGGGCGATCGAGGTCGTGGCCAGCGCGCCGAAGCCGGTCGAGATGCCGTAGTGCGGTCGCGTGTCGTCGGCCAGCGCCTCGACCACCGCACGGGACGCCGTCATCGCCGTCCGGGCCTCCGCGGTGATCACCACCCGCCGACCCCGCCGCGCGACGTCGACGACCTGGTCCCGCCGGACGGCCGACGGAGTCAGCTGGACCGCGGCGCCACCGTCGGCGGCCGTGCGGGGCGGGGAGGTGGTCACCGGTTCATTGGATGCCGCCCCACTCCAGGGCGCGAGTCCGGGGACACGGATTCTGTCCGGTATACCGGACAGATGCAGCGCGCCGATCCCGAACGCGTCGCCGGTGCGTCGACGGATGGGCCCGGTCCGCCGATCTTCGCGCCGGTGCCGGGGCTGCGCCGCGGGCTGGCCGTGCTCCGGCTGCTCGGCGAGCGTGCGACGCCGCTGTCCGCTGCCGCGATCGCGCGCGAGCTCGGTCTGCCCCGCTCGACCACCTACGAGCTGCTCACGGTGCTGGCCGCCGCCGGCTTCGCGGTGCACGTACCCGGCGAGCGCCGCTGGGGCCTCGGGCTCGCCGCCTTCGAGATCGGGACCGCCTACCTCCGCGGCGACCCGCTGGAGCGGGCCAGCCGCGCCGTGCTGGGCCGGCTGGTCGCGAGCACCAGGGCGACGGCGCACCTCGGGGTGCTGCACGGCGCGGAGACGCTGTATCTCGCCAAGCTGAAGGGTGGTCGGGCGGGACCGACGCTCGTCACCGAGGTCGGCGTCCGGCTGCCGGCCGGGCTGACCGCGACCGGACTGTCGATCCTCGCGCACCTGCCCGCCGGTCAGGTGCGCGCCGTGTTCCCGGCGCGGGAGTCGTTCGTGCTGCGCACTGGTCGTGGCCCGGAGACGCTGCCCGCGCTGCGCCGTGACCTCGCCGACGCCCGCCGCAGGGGTTGGGCCGTCGAGGACGGGCGGATCTCCGCCGGCACGGCCTCGGTCGCTGCCGCTGTGTTCGACCACAACGCCGTGCCGCTGGCCTCGCTCGGGGTGACCGTCCCCCACTGGTGCCCCGCCGCGACCACCAGCCCGGACGGCTGCGGGCGGGACTTCGCCGAGCTGGCCGAGCCGGTCCTCGCCGGCGCCCGCGAGCTCACCGCGGCCCTCGCCGGCCACCCACCCCGCTGAGCCGCCGCCGGCCCGCGGCGCCGCGGGGCGCCCGCCCGCGCAGAACGGCGGCGAACTCCGATGACCGCGCGGACCTCTGTGCCCTTGTCGCCGAACGCGACGTCGCGCCGTCATACGGGACCATCGCAGCCACCGGATCGGCGGCCGAGGTGTGTCCGGCTGACGATTTCTGCGGCAGGATGACGCCACAACGACGGGCGCGAATTCGGACGGTGTCCGGAGTGATTTCGGTGCCGGAATGCGTCACCGATGTGGAAAGGCACGGCAGGCGGCGGAAGGAACTGCTCTGTGATGAGGCGGCGTCGCATGCGGATGGCCTTCGCGCTCGTCGGGGCGCTCGCGACCATCGCCTGCACGTCCACGCCGCCGGAGCCGCGGGCCGTCCGGCTGCCGATGTCGGGGACGGAGTTCCGGGCGGAGGGCGTCCACCCGTCGTCGACGGTCGGCGCGGTGCCGATCGCGGTCCTCGGTCCCGACGGCGCCGACCTCGGACTGCCTCCCGGCGAGCTGCGGGCCACCCCCGATCGAATCGCAGCCGCCGGCTGCCCGCCGGGATCGCTGATCGCCGTGGTGTCGGTCCGGGCCGAGGGCGAGGCCGACTGGCTCACCTCCACGCAACAGAGCGCCGAGCTGGCGGTCGGCCGCTTCAACGCCGTCAATCCCGATTGTCAGCTCGGGGTGCGCGGGTACGCCGTCGGCCCAGACCCGGACCAGGCGGCGCTGGTCGCCGCCGACATCGCCGGTGACGCAGGCGTTCTCGCGATCATCGCGCAGACGGCGTCGTTCCACATCGAGGTCATGGGCGACATCCTGGCCGAGGCGGGCGTTCCGATCGTGACCGCGAGCGCGACCGTGCCGGAGGTGACCACCCACGGTTGGCGGAACCTGTACCGAGCAGTCGCGACCGAGGCGGTGCGGGCGGCGGCCGCCACCGGGTTCATCGCGCAGCGCCACGCGGATGCCACCGTGTGCGTCATCTGGCAGGAACCGCTGGACCTGGTCGCGGAGGCGGAGGCCATGATGGACGCCCTGGGCCCGGCCGTCGACGACGACTGCTCGGACGTCGTCGGAACGCGGGACTGGACCTTCCCGCCCGCCGTCGCCGCGATCACCGCCGCCGCACCCGACATCGTGTACTTCGTGGGCTTCTGCCGTGAAGCCGCCGAGTTCCTGACCGTCCTGCGGACAGCGGGATCGACGGCGGAATTCCTCGGGATCGAGGCGGGCATCGAACCGTGCTTCTTCGAGAGCGCGGACGAGTCGGCGCGCGGCGCCCTTTTCCTGACCACCTACGAGGTGCCGACGCGCGAATTCGCCGAGAGGTACGAGGCGGCGTACGGGCAGCAGCCGGGTAAGTGGGCGATGGAGACGTACGAGCTCGCGACCGTGATGATCGAGGGCATCGCCGACGGCGCCGTCACGGACCGGAGCTCCATGGCCGGCTGGCTCGATCGGTACGCCGGCCACGGCGTCGTCCGCTACTTCTCGTGGGACCCCTCCGGCGAGATGATCCTGCCGGAGATCTGGGTGCACGAGATCACCTGACCGTCCCCACGCATAGTGCCGATGACCTCGCGTGCGCAGACCGCGCGTGCAGCCGTATGACCGCGTGGTCGTTCACGGTCGGCATACCGACGGTCAGCGGCGGTTCATACCTGCGGCGCGGCGGTCATACCCGTGGAACGCTGCGCCGCGGGTGCGAGCGATCAGCTCCGCGCGATGCCCTCGGCCCGCGCGGCGGCGATGACGGCGTCGCCGACGGCGCGGGCCAGGCCGGGGGTGAACGGGTCGGGGACGATCCGGCCGGCGGTCGCCCGGCCCGGCACGGCCGCGCAGATCGCGCCGGAGGCGGCCACCTTCATGCCCTCGGTGATCCGCCCGGCACCGCAGTCCAGGGCGCCGAGGAAGATCCCCGGGAAGGCGAGCACGTTGTTGATCTGGTTCGCGTAGTCGCTGCGGCCGGTGGCGACCACCGCAGCGCCCCTGGCCGCAGCGGCATCCGGATGGATCTCCGGCGTCGGGTTCGCCAGCGCGAAGACGATCGGCTGCTCGCCCATGGTCTCCACCAGCGCGGGGTCGACCCGGCCGCCGGACACGCCGACGAACACGTCGGCGCCGCGCATCGCGTCGGCGAGCCCGCCGGTGACCCCGCGCGGGTTGGTCGTCGCCGCGAGCTCCGCCTTGACGGCGTGCATGTCCGGGCGACCGGCGTGCAGCACGCCTCGGCGGTCCACCAGCACGACGTCGCGCACGCCGGCCGCGAGCAGGATGCGGGCGCAGGCCACCCCCGCCGCGCCCGCGCCGCAGATCACCACGCGCAGGTCGACCATCACCCGCGAGATCACCGACGCCGCGTTCATCAGCGCCGCGAGCACCACCACCGCGGTGCCGTGCTGGTCGTCGTGCATCACCGGGATGCCGAGCCGCTCCACCAGCCGCCGCTCGACCTCGAAACACCGTGGGGCCGAGATGTCCTCCAGGTTGATCGCGCCGAAGGACGGGGCGATGGCGGCCACCGCGGCCACGATCTCGTCCGGGTCCGTGGTGTCCAGCACGATCGGCACGGAGTCCAGGCCGGCGAACGCCTTCATCAGCGCCGACTTGCCCTCCATCACGGGAAGCGCGGCCCTGGCGCCGATGTCGCCGAGCCCGAGCACCGCGGTGCCGTCGCTGACCACCGCCACCACGCGGGACGCCCAGGTGTACGGCACCGCGGCCAGCGGGTCCTCGGCGATCAGGCTGGACACACCCGCGACCCCCGGCGTGTAGAGCATCGACAGGTCGCGGCGATTGCGCAGCGGGCTCGTCAGCTCGATCGTCAGCTTGCCGCCGCGGTGCGCGGCCAGCACGTCGTCGTGGGTGAAGGACTGGCCGGGTTCCGCCGGCGCTGCGGTCGCGGCGGCGTGCGGCGCGCCGAGATCGGGAGTGGTCAGCATGATTCGGCTCCGATGCGGTCGGTGGCGGCGGCAGGAGAACCGCCGTGGGCGACGGGCGGCGCGGCGGCCGTCCGTCTCCGGTCCGGCCCGGCGGCGCCGATGTGCGCCGCCGACTCGAACTCCGGAATCGATCGCGTCGGTCGCGTCGCGGTTGGACGCTTCCGGCCGGTCTGTCGCCTGATCGGTGCATCGGGCTGGGTGGTGCGGGGTCGAGAGACCTGGTGGTCGCGTCCGATCATGCCCGATCCCGCGCGCGATCACGAAACCGACCCGCGGGGCGGCGGTGACGGTCCGCCGGTTCAGTCCGCGGTCGCCCCGTGGTGCTCGGCGAGCGTGCCGATGGTGCCGGCGAGATCGACGTCCTTGCCGGTGATGCCGCCCGCCGAGTGGGTGGACAGCACGAAGGTGACGGTGCGCCAGCGGATGTCGATGTCCGGGTGGTGGTCCGCGTTCTCGGCGGCCACCGCGACGGCGTCCACCAGCGCGATCGCCTCCGGGAATCCCGGCGACGTGACCGTGGTCCGCAGGCTGTCTCCGTCGCGGGTCCATCCGGGCAGGTCCGCGAGCGCCGCCTCGACGGCGGCGTCGTCCAGCAGGTCTGTCATGCCGCCACGCTCCACGCGGCACCGCCGTCCGTCAACCCGGGCCGGGCGCCTCGGCCCGGCGCTCGCACGCTGCGAGCGGGTCGCGCGCGCCCGATAGGATCCGCGATCATGCAGGTTCGCGAGCTCCTCGTGCCGGGAGCATTCGAATTCACCCCCGTGCAGCACGGCGACGACCGGGGACTGTTCCTCGAGTGGTTCAAGATCGAGGACCTGCAGGAGGCCGTCGGCCACCCGCTCACCCTCGCGCAGGCGAACCTGTCCGTGTCCAGGGCAGGCACGCTGCGCGGCGTGCACTTCGCCGACGTGCCGCCCGGGCAGGCCAAGTACGTGACCTGCCCCCGCGGCGCCGTTCTCGACTACATGGTGGACACCCGCGTCGGGTCACCGACTTTCGGGGCGGTCGACGTCGTACGGCTGGACGGCGAGCACCGCAGGGCGGTCTACCTGCCCGAGGGGGTCGGGCACGCATTCGTCGCGCTCGAGGACCATTCGACGCTCACCTACCTCTGCTCGACCGGGTACGCACCGGGCCGTGAGCACGGCATCACGCCGGTCGACCCGGCGCTCGGCCTGCCGCTGCCGGAGGGCGTCGACTTCATCCTGTCCGAGAAGGACTCCGCCGCGCCGACGCTCGCCGAGGCGGCGGCGACCGGTCTGCTGCCGACCTGGGAGGCGTGCCGGGCCTACATCGCCACCCTGGCCTGACGGCCGGCGCGGACCCGCCCGACGGCGGCCGCGCAGACCGCCGGACGCAACCCGCGCACGACACCCCGGCACGACACCCCGCGCACGACACCCCGCGCACGAGACCGGATCAGCAACGAGGCGATCGGAGCAGGACATGGCGGCACCGCGGATCGCGCTGATCCG
Source organism: uncultured Actinomycetota bacterium (assembly GCA_963844455.1). Taxonomy (GTDB): domain Bacteria; phylum Actinomycetota; class Actinomycetes; order Mycobacteriales; family Nakamurellaceae; genus Nakamurella. Next base: position 151,992 of record CAWJOH010000013.1, on the reverse strand, counting down.
GCACGGCCAGACCACCTGGAGCAAGAGCGGGCAGCACACGTCGACCACGGACCTCGATCTCACGGACGAGGGCGTGCACCAGGCGATGACGATCCCCAGCCTGCTGTGGGGCCTCGACCTGGCGCCGGTCACCGTGTGGAGCAGCCCGCGGCTGCGCGCCCTGCGCACCGCGACGTTGGCCGGTCTGGAGGTGGACGACGTCATCGACGACCTCCAGGAATGGCAGTACGGCGACTACGAGGGGATCACCAGCAGGGAGATCCGTCGGACGAACCCGGACTGGTCGATCTTCACCGACGGTGCCCCCGGCGGCGAGGCGCCGGAGCAGGTGGCCGCGCGGGCGGACCGGGTGCTGGACCGGGCGCGCGCGGCGCTGTCGCAGGGCGACATGGCCCTGGTCTGCCACGGGCACATGTCGCGGGTGCTCGCGGTGCGCTGGGTCGGCCTGCCGATCACCGCCGGCGAGCTGATCCTGATGAACCCCGCGGCGATCACCGTCCTCGGCACCTATCACGACAGGCCGTGCATCGAGCACTCGAACGTCGTGCCGTTCCGCAGCCCGAAGTTCCCGTCCCATCCGACCCAGGCGGGGGCCGACCCGAGCCTCGGGCATGCCTGAGCCGCGGATCAGGGCGATCGAGCCCGGCGACGTGCCAGCCGTGGTGCGCCTCGTGCACGAGCTGGCCGAATACGAGCGGGAACCCGAGTCCTGCCATCTCACGACCGATCAGCTGCACGCCGCGCTGTTCGGGCCGCGGCCGGCCCTGTTCGGCCTCGTCGGTCTGGAGCAGGACGACAACCCGCAGCACGCCGGCGGGCCGGCGGTGGTCGCCGGGTTCGCGCTGTACTTCCTGAACTTCTCCACCTGGGAGGGCGTGCACGGCATCTACCTGGAGGACCTGTACGTGCGGCCGACCCGGCGCGGCGGCGGGCTGGGCCGGGCGCTGCTCGCGGAGCTGGCGCGGATCGCGGTGGACCGCGGGTACGCCCGGGTCGAGTGGTCGGTGCTGAACTGGAACGAGCCGGCGATCGGGTTCTACCGCGCGCTCGGGGCGGCGTCGATGGACGGCTGGACGGTCAACCGGCTCACCGGTCCTGCGCTTCGCCGAATGGCAGCGGGAACCGGTTGATCCAGTCGGTCGCCGCCTTGTTCACCAGCAGGTAGCCGGTGAACCCCGCCACCAGGATGACCGCGACGCCGAGCACCGGCCGGCCGCTCGGCAGGGCGAGGTAGATGCCGATGCCGACGGGATCAGCTGCGTGAGCAGGCAGGGCGTCCGGCCCCAGCGCCGCCCCCTGAACAACGCGCTCGCGCACAACGCCAGGAGCGCCGCGAGCACCAGGTAGTAGCCGCCCTGCGCGAGCGTCTGACCGGTCGGGCTGCCGCTGGTCAACCCCGAGGTCACGGTGGTCACCGCGAGCACCACGAGGCCGGTCGCCTCGACGAGCACCAGGGTGGCCGCGAGAAGCACCGACCGCGGCGGCGGGATCGAGATCGGCGGTGGATCGACCGGCACGCTCACGGTGCGAGGCTACCCAGGCACCGACGGCCGTCGGCGGGACCGGCGACCGGCGGCGGCGACGTAGGCTGCCCGACGATGCGCGCCCTGCTGATCGTCAACCCGCACGCGACCTCGACGAACGAGCGTCGGCGTGACCTGCTGGCGCACGCGCTGAGCGGGGAGGTGTCGCTGCGGGTGGCGCACACCGAGAGCCGCGGGCACGCCTCCCGGCTCGCCGCCGCCGCGGCGGACAGCGGGGTCGACATGGTGGTCGTGCACGGCGGAGACGGCACCGTGAACGAGGTGGTCAACGGCCTGCTGTTCCGCGGGGTCCGGCCCGACTCCCCGCTGCTGGCCGTCGTGCCCGGCGGGTCGACGAACGTCTTCGCGCGGGCCCTGGGCATCGACGCCGACCCGACGGTGGCCACCGAACAGATCCTCGAGGCGCTGATCCGCCACCGGGTCACCACCGTGTCGCTCGGCCGGGCCGACGACCGGTACTTCACGTTCAACGCGGGGCTCGGGCTGGATGCGGAGGCCGTCAGGCGCGTGGAGGAGCATCGCAAGGAGGGCAATGAGATCTCCAACTTCATGCACTTCCAGGCGACCGTGCTGCAGTACTTCACCACCGACCGGCGCCGCGCGCGGCTGACGCTGGAGCTCCCGGGCCGCGACCCGATCGCCGGCGCGTTCCTCGTCTTCGTGTCGAACGTCGACCCCTGGACCTACTTCGGCAAACGGCCCATCCGCACCAATCCCGGCATGTCGGCCGCCGGCGGGCTCGGTGTGTTCGCTCTCACAAAGATGAGCCTGCCGGTGTCGCTGCGTGCGTCGGCGCAAATCCTGCGGGGCACAGCGGGGGGTGGCAGGCACATCCTCCGTGCGCACGACCAGCGCACGGCGGTGGTCAGCTGCGACCAGGCCGTCGATCTCCAGATCGACGGTGATTACCTCGGCAAACGGAACGAGGTTCGGTTCACCTCTGTGCCAAACGCGATTCGGTTAGTACTCTGAGCCCTTCGAGCATCACTCGGCAGGGGGAAGCTAACGGGATCGGTCTGGTCTGAATCGTGCCCACCAGGCATCATGGGGTCAGGACGACGCAAGGCGAACGTGACGTTAGCAACCTTCGCGTCATGAACCCTTGACACGGCAGGCTCATGTGAAACCATTCACAAGGGCTTCCGGTCGCGCCAAACGTGACACCGATACATCGGCCGGCGCTCTCGACCGGCTACGCACATAGGAGCTCATACTCATGGACTGGCGTCACCGCGCTATCTGCCGGGACGAAGACCCGGAACTGTTCTTCCCCGTCGGGAACTCCGGCCCCGCCCTGCTGCAGATCGCCGAGGCGAAGGCTGTCTGCCAGCGCTGCCCGGTGACCAGTGAGTGCCTGTCGTGGGCGCTGGAGACCGGCCAGGATGCCGGCGTGTGGGGCGGCATGAGCGAGGACGAGCGCCGGTCGCTCAAGCGTCGTCGCGCCCGCGCGAGGGCCCGCAGCCTGTAGCCCACCCCGAAACCGCCACCGAACCGCATCGAACCGCCGCCGCGCTCAGGTCCGCCCACGCAGCGGCACCAGTACGCGCACCGTGGTGCCCCGCCCGCCGGGGCGGTGGCCCATGTCGATCGATCCGAGCAACTCGGAGTCGACGAGCGTGCGCACGATCTGCAGGCCCAGCCCTGACGAGTGCTCCACGGAGAATCCGTCGGGCAGCCCCATGCCGTCGTCGGAGACCAGGACGTCCAGCTCCTTCGCCGAGCGGTCCACCGTGATGGTGACCAGGCCGCCCGGCACGGACTCGGAGGCGTCCGGCAGCGGCGATCCGCCCGGCCCGGCGGTGCCATCGGTGGTGCTCTCGGCGGTGAAGGCGTGCTGCAGGGCGTTCTGCACGATCTCCGCGAGCACCATGACCAGTGGGGTCGCCATCTCGGCGCCGAAGATGCCGAAGGTGCCGACCCGCCGGACGCGGGCGGACGACTCGGCCGCGGCCACATCGGAGATCATCGGCACCAGCCGGTCCACGATCTGGTCCAGGTCGACGCGGTCGTCCGGCGACGTCGACAGCGTCTCGTGCACGAGGGCGATCGACGCGACCCGGCGGACGGACTCCCCCAGCGCCTGACGCACGGACTCGTCCTCCGACCGGCGGCCCTGCATGCGCAGCAGCGCGGCCACCGTCTGCAGGTTGTTCTTGACCCGGTGATGGATCTCCCGGATGGTCGCGTCCTTGCTCAGCAGGGCCTTGTCCCGCCGGCTCAGCTCGGTCACGTCGCGGACCAGCACCAGCGCACCGCTGGGCCTGCCGAACGGGCGCAGCGGCAACGCGCGGAACAGCACCGTCGCGGTCTGCGCCTCGACCTCCATCCGCAGGCTCGGCTTGCCGTGCACGGCGTCGGAGATCCGGGACGTGAGCTCGGTCGCGTCGAACGGGTCGTTGACCAGCGGCCGGGTCAGCGCCGCGAGGTCGTGGCCGATGATCTCGCCGTTGTAGGCGAGCCGGTGGTAGGCGGACAGCGCGTTCGGGCTGCCGTAGACGACGTCGCCGTCCGCGTTCAGCCGGAGCAGCCCGTCACCCGCGCGCGGGCCGGTGTGCAGCTCGCGCGGCAGCTCGCCCGCGGGGAACGTGCCGTCGCAGACCATCTGGAACAGGTCGTCGGCCGCGTCGACGTACGCGGTCTCCAGCAGGCTGGCCTCCCGGCCCACCATGCTGCTGGTGTCCCGCTCGACGAGCGCCACGATGTGGTCGATGTGCCGGACGGGGATGACCTCCCGGCGGATCCACGGGCCGTCGATGTCGAGCGGCGGGTCCTCGCGGACGACGCGCTCCTCCTCCCACGCGCGGCGCAGCAGCGGGAAGTCCGACAGCGTGGCGCGGTCGGAGACCCGGTCGTCGAAGAACGCGGTGGTGCCGGTGGTCGGCCTGGCCTGGGCGGCGCAGATCAGCCGCTCGTCGTCGATCGGGACCCAGAGCAGCAGGTCGGAGAAGGAGAGGTCGGCGAGCAGCTGCCACTCGGAGACGAGATTCTGCAGGTGGGCGGCACCCGACCCGGAGAGCTCGGAGTGTTCGGCGAGGAGATCGGACAGCGTGGACATGGCGGCACGTCGAGCTCAGAACGAGAACCGTTACTCGTCAGGAGATCTCGGCGATCAGATCACCTTCTTGGACGACCGAACCCTCGGTCACGGCGATCTTGGAGACCGTGCCGTCGACCTCGGTCAGCACCGGGATCTCCATCTTCATCGACTCCAGGATCACCAGCGTGTCCCCGTCGGCGACCTCGTCCCCCTCGGCGACCACGATCTTCCAGACGTTGGCGACCATCTCCGCGCGAACCTCTTCGGCCATCGCCGTTCCTTCCCGTCGTGCTCTCGCCTCGACACTGTCCGAACCGCCCGCCGGCGCACCGCGGACGCTGACGCCCCGGCGATGCGACCGCCGTCCATCCCGGCGTGATCATCCCATCATGACGACGGGCCGATCCCCGCACGGACGGGGACGCGAGGGGCGGGCGTCCGCAGTCGCCGGCCGGCCGCGGCACCACGGGGCGGCGTCCGGGCGCCGCGGCGCGGAATGGGGCCTTCCGGCTGCGGCGTGGCAGGATGGCCCCGGCCGGCCGGCCGACGGCGGGGTCGACGGCCCCGATCGAACGCCGCGTCCGGCGCCGGCACCGTTGACCACGAAGGAGATCCAGATGGGCAAGCGCGCCCGCAAGAAGAAGGCCCGCAAGAAGAGCTCCGCGAACCACGGCAACCGCCCCAACTCCTGAGCCGCTCCGGGCGCGCCCGTCACGCCTGGCCGGGCGCACCCTCGGTTGTCCGGGCCTAGGCCTGGTCGGCGCGCCCGGGCCGGTCGACGCGGGCGGAGAGTGTCACCGTCTCCGAGACGACCTGGATCGTCGTGTCGTCGCCGCGCAGCGCCGCGGAGACCGTGGCGATGCGGGCGACCAGCCGCAGTCGCAGCCGCTCCGGGGCCCGGTCCCCGCCGCACTTCTCGTGCAGCAGGTGCTTGAGCTTGGCGTCCAGGCCCGCCTCCTCCAGGCACGGCGAGCACTCGTCGAGATGACGCTGCACGGCCGCCCGCGCCGCGGGATCGAGTTCGTCGTCGAGGAACGTCCAGACGTCCGCCAGGACGTCGTCGCACCGCCCGTGCGCCGGGTCGCCCGACGCCGCGTGCGGGATCGCCGGGTCACTGAACGACATTGTCGGACCCTCCAGAATCGTGCGCGGGCTGCAGATCCGCGGCGGGGCCCTGGATCACCGGCGCCACATCGTCCGCCGGTCCGGCCGCCCCGTTGCCGGGGTCGTCGGCGCCCGGCCGCTTGCGCAGGAATCCGCGCTCCGCTGCGTAGTCGGTGAGCAACTCGCGCAGCTGGCGCCGGCCGCGGTGCAGCCGGGACATGACCGTGCCGAGCGGGGTGCCCATGATCTCGGCGATCTCCTTGTAGGCGAACCCCTCGACGTCCGCCAGGTACACGGCGAGCCGGAAGTCCTCCGGGAGCTCCTGCAGCGCCTGCTTGATGTCGGAATCGGGCAGCCGGTCCAGGGCGTCCATCTCGGCCGAACGCAGGCCGCTGGAGGTGTGCGACTCGGCGGCCGCCAGCTGCCAGTCGGTGATCTCGTCGGTGGCCGTGACGATCGGCTGGCGCTGCTTCTTGCGGTAGCCGTTGATGTACGTGTTGGTCAGGATCCGGTACAGCCAGGCGCGCAGGTTCGTGCCCTGGGTGAAGCCGGCGAATGCGGCGAACGCCTTCAGGAACGTCTCCTGGACGAGGTCCTCCGCGTCGGCCGGGTTGCGCGTCATCCGCAGGGCCGCCGCGTACAGCTGGTCGAGCAGCGGCATCGCCTGGTCGGTGAAGCGCCGGGCCAGTTCGTCCTGGTCGAGCTCGGGAACGATCCCGGTGTCCGTCCCCGTGTCGACTCGAGCGTCGGTCGCGGTGCCGATTGCAGCGTCGACCGGCCGTTGGGCCACGCCTGTCTCCTGCCTGCCGATGACCGGCACCGTCCCCCTGCGGCCGCCGATGGGCCGTTCGGAGCGGCCGGCCGGCGCACCCGCGGGCGCGCCGGTGGCATCCGCCACGCGCCTGACGGGGCGCCGAGGCGAGGGTACCCGCCTCCCCGGCGGTGGCGATCCGGCCGGTCGACGATCGGCGGGCGCCCGCGACGCCGGGTCGCGGCGGGGGCGATCGAGCACGGCCGTGGGGCTCATGGAGGCGGCCTCCCTTCTCCTTCGGGGAACGCCACCCGGCGCGGGGCTATTCCGCCGCCCCGAACCGCCCGGTCCGGTCGCGCAGCTCAGTCGTCGACGGGATCCAGGACGACCACGGGGATCTCGCGCTGCGTCTTCGTCTGGTAGCCGGCGTACGACGGCCAGACCTCGAGCGCCTTGGCCCACCACTCGGCGCGCTCCGCTCCCGACACGGTGCGCGCCCGGTATCGCCGGCGCACCGACCGGTCCTGCAGCCACACGTCGGGATCGGCCACCAGGTTCAGGTACCAGGCGGGCTGCTCGTCGGAGCCACCCTTGGACGCGACGACGGCGTACCGCTCGCCGTCGGTGACCCGCATGACGGGCGACTTGCGGGGCTGGCCGGTGCGCCGGCCGCGGGTGGTCAGCAGCACCACGGGCTTGCCCTGCAGGTCGCCGCGCCGCTCGCCGTCGCTGCTCTCGTAGGCGGCGGCCTGCTGGTTGGCCCAGTCGCTGCTGCCAGGGATGAAGTCGACCGGGTAGCCGGCCGGGATGTGTCCAGTGGTCATGGCACCATTCTGCGCCTGGTCGATGACGCATCACCGACCCCAGCGCCGCTCACCACGTGACGGGCAGCCGCTCGACGCTGTAGACGATCGACGTGTTGCGGAACGCCAGGTCGGCCACCGGAACCTGCAGCTTCATCGCGGGGAACCGTCGGGCCAGCGCCGGGAACGCGATCCGCAGCTCGATCCGGGCCAGCTCGGCACCGACGCAGCGGTGGATGCCGTACCCGAACGCGAGGTGCGGGGTGACCGCCCGACCGCCGTGGAACTTCTCCAGGCTGGAGTCGGTGCCGAGCACCGGATCCCGGTCCGCGGCCGACAGGGAGACCAGCACCATCTCGCCGGCGCCGATCGTCACCCCGCCGATCTGCATCTCCTCGCGCGCGAACCGGGGAAAGGCGACCTGCACGACGCTGAGGTAGCGCAGCACCTCCTCGACCGCGCGGTGCACCTGATCCTCGGTCGGATCGGCCGCGAGCATGGCGAACAGCTCGGGGCTCTGCATCAGCGCCAGCGCGCCGAGGGACAGCGAGCTGGCCGTCGTCTCGTGACCGCCGGTCAACAGGCCGTCGGCGAGGCCGGCGAGCTCGCGATCGGAGATCTCGTCGCCGTGCTCGCGGACCAGCATGCCGAGCAGCCCGTCGCCAGGATGCGCCCGCTCGTTCTCCACCAGCCCCTGCAGGTAATCCAGCGAGGTGCCGATGGTGTCCAGCGGCGACTGCTCGAGGCCCAGGTCGAACCGGGCCGTGGACAGTGCCTGGAATCCCTCCCGGTCGTCGTACGGCACGCCGAGCAGCTCGCAGATGACCAGCGACGGGATCGGCATCGCGAAGTCCTCGACCAGGTCGCTCGGCGGGCCGGCCTGCTCCATCGAGTCGAGCAAACCCGTGACGATCTCGTCGATGCGCGGCAGCAGCCGCTGCAGCCGGCGCGTGGTGAACTCCCGCGACAGCATCTTGCGCATCTTGGTGTGGTACGGCGGGTCGGTCATGCCGAGCCCGCCCGGATCCTGCTCCTCGTCGGCGCCGGCGATGTTCAGGAAGGCGTTGCTGAAGCTCTTCGCGTCCGCGAGCACCGACTTGCCCTCGTCGTACCCCGTCACCAGCCAGGCGGTGATGCCGAACGGCAGTTCGAGCTTGCTGACCGGCGCGTTGGCGCGGCGCTCGGCCAGCTCGGGGATCGGATCCAGGACGTCCCGCTGGAACAGCAGGGGCATGAACATCATTTCGGTCATCGGGGCAAGTCCTTCTGCTGTCGATCTGCGTCTCATTCGGACCGGTTTGGTCGGCTTTCATCGTGCATGACCGCCGATCTCACGCTGCCACACCGCGCCGCTCCTAGCACCAACCGCGTGCGAACCTTCGCGAGCCGGGTGAGTGTCGGGACCGCGGGGTACTGTCGCACTTCGATCGATCCTGATCAGCGAGGGTGACGCTCGGTGGAGCGCAGCTGCCGTCCGTGGGCGTGATCCTCGTTCCGACCTGCCGTGCACGATTCGCATTGCTGGACCTCCGCCGCTCCAGCCCGCGCCCTGGCGCTGTCGGTCCCGAGGAGGACGACCGTGATCAGCTTCCAGTCCGTGTCGAAGGTGTACGGCGACGGTGACCATCGGGTCACCGCGGTCGACGACCTCACGCTCGACATCCCCACCGGGAAGATCACCGTGTTCGTCGGCCCGTCCGGCTGCGGCAAGACCACATCCGTCCGCATGATCAACCGGATGATCGAGCCGAGCTCGGGCACGGTCGCCATCGACGGCGCCGACACGCGCAGCATCGACGCGCCCGCGCTCCGGCGCGGCATCGGCTACGTCATCCAGAACGCCGGACTGTTCCCGCACCGCACGGTGGTGGACAACATCGCGACCGTGCCGGTCCTGCAGGGCAAGAGCCGGCGCGAGGCGCGCACCGCGGCGGCCGAACTCCTCGAGCGGGTCGGCCTGCCCTCCGAGATGGGCAGGCGGTACCCGGCACAGCTGTCGGGCGGGCAGCAGCAGCGCGTCGGCGTGGCCAGGGCGCTCGCCGCCGATCCCCCCGTGATGCTGATGGACGAGCCGTTCTCGGCCGTCGACCCGGTGGTCCGCGGGCAGCTGCAGGACGAGTTCATCCGGCTGCAGGACGAGCTCGGGAAGACCATCGTCTTCGTCACCCACGACATCGACGAGGCCGTCAAGCTCGGCGACAAGATCGCGGTCTTCGCGGTGGGCGGCCGGCTCGCGCAGTACGCGTCGCCGTCCGACGTGCTCACCCGGCCGGCGGACGACTTCGTCGCCGACTTCGTCGGGCGCGACCGCGGCTACCGGGCGCTGTCGTTCTCCGCCGCCGGCTCGCTGCCGTTGTACGACGAGCCGACGGCGCGGCTGCACGCCCCCGTGCCCACCGACGTGCGGCCGCGCCAGGGCGGTGACCCGGAGGCGTCCTTCTGGTGGTTGGTGGTGGACGACGCGGATCGCCCGCGCGGCTGGGTCGACGCCCGGCTGCTGAACGGCCGCGCCGTCGAGCTCGGCGACCTGGTGCTGGGCGGCTCCCTCGCGCGCCCCGATTCCTCGCTGCGCACGGCCCTCGACGCCGCGCTGTCCTCCCCGTCCGGGCGCGGCGTCGCCGTCGACGCGGACGGCCGGGTGATCGGCACGCTGCACGCACGGGAGGTGCTCGACGCCATCGAGGCCGCCCGCCGCGCGTCCGACGACGCGGTCGACCTGGGGGGCGCCGGAGCAGCGGTCGCCGCCGCGCCGGCCGCGGACGTCGGCGGTGTGCCGACGTGAACTGGAACTGGCTGAACCGCAACCTGGACCAGATCCTGTCCTGGCTGGTCGCGCACGTCTGGCTGGCCGCCGTGCCGACCGTCCTGGGCCTGATCATCGCGCTGCCGCTGGGCGCCGCGGCGTTCCGCTACCGCTGGTCCTACGCCGTGCTCATCACGCTCGCCGGGTTGCTGTACACGATCCCCTCGCTCGCGCTCTTCGTCGTGCTGCCCGGGCTGCTCGGCACCCGGATCCTGGACCCGCTCAACGTGGTGATCGCACTGACCCTGTACACCCTGGCGCTGCTCGTCCGGGTCGTCGCGGACGCGCTGGACTCGGTGCCGCCGCTGGTCCGGCAGAGCGCGACCGCGATGGGTTATCGGCCGCTGCGCTCGCTGATCACCGTGCAGCTCCCGCTCGCCATCCCCGTGATCGGCGCCGGCCTGCGGGTGGCCGCGGTGTCGAACGTGTCGCTGGTGTCGGTGGCGGCGCTCCTCGGCGTGCCCCAGCTCGGGCAGCTGTTCACGACCGGGTTCCAGCTGGACTTCTTCACCCCGATCGTCGCCGGCATCGTGCTGTGCCTGGTCGTCGCTGCGGTGTTCGACGGCATCATCCTGCTCGGCATCCGGCTGTCCACCCCCTGGGCGAGGGTGGTGGCGGCGCGATGACCGGCGTGTGGGACTGGCTGACCAGCGGGGGCAACTGGTCGGGCCCGGGCGGCGTGCTGGCCCGGCTCGGCGAGCACCTGTACTACACGCTGATCGCGCTGGTGATCGCGATGATCATCGCGATCCCGATCGGCGCGGCGATCGGGCACACGGGCCGGGCGACCGGGCTGGTCTCGGGGCTGGCCAACGCCCTGCGCGCGCTGCCCACGCTGGGCCTGCTGATCCTGCTGGCGCTCTGGGGGCTGAACAATCTCAAGGGCAACGTCGCCCTCGTCGGGCCGACCATCCTCGTGCTGGTGATCCTCGCGGTGCCGCCGATCCTGTCCAACACCTACGCCGGCATCGCGGCCGTCGACCCGGCCGCGCGCGACGCGGCCAAGGGCATGGGCATGACGGGCCGCCAGGTGCTGGTCAAGGTCGAGTTCCCGGTCGCGCTGCCGCTGATCCTGTCCGGCGTCCGCTCCGCGTTCCTGCAGGTGGTCGCGACCGCGACGATCGCCGCCGTGGTGTCGCTGGGCGGCTTCGGCCGCTACGTCATCGACGGCCTGGCCCAGCAGAACTACCCGATGATGGTGTCCGGCGCGCTGCTGGTGGCGCTGCTGGCGATCATCGGCGACCGGATCATCGCCGGCATCGGCTACCTCGTGGTCTCGCCGGGGATCTCGGGCCGCAAGGTGCGCGCGCGTGCGACGACCGCGGACCTGGTGGTGGCGACCGGCGGCCTGCGACCGGAGACCGGCGTTCAGGACGCCGTCAGCCCGCCGATGGCATCCGCGTCGGACGCCGGCCGCCGCGGCGACGGGACCGCATCGTGACCAAGGCTGTGTCCGGTGCCGTGACGGGTGCCGTGCTCGGTGCCGTGACGGGCGCCGTCGTCGCCGGCGGCGGCGAGCGGGACCGCGCGGAGCGCCCGGGGGGCCGATGTTGCCGGCGGGCCACGCCGTCCGCGACGGCCTCCTGACACCCACCCGTCGGTCCGCACCGATTCCGATCCCCAGATCCAGTCCTTCCCCGCCCCATCCCCCGGCACAGCCGGCAATCTCGAGGAGCAGCACGTGTCCCATCGCAGGTTCCTGACCCGCACCATCGCCATGATCGGCGCGACACTCGCCGCCACGCTGACGCTGGCCGCGTGCGGCGGATCGTCCGACCCGTTGTCCAGCGGCAGTTCCGCGGCCAGCTCGGCAGCCTCCAGCGCGTCGTCGTCCGGAGAGAGCTCCGGCACCGGGGCGGCGACCGGCGGCTCGATCGTGGTGGGCTCGGCGAACTTCCCGGAGAGCGCCCTGCTCGCCAACATCTACGCGGCCGCGCTCACGGCCAAGGGCGTCGACGCGACCACCCAGCTCAACATCGGCGAGCGCGCCGTCTACCTGAAGGCGCTGCAGGACGGGTCGATCGACCTCGTGCCCGAGTACTCCGGCGTGCTCCTGCAGTACTTCGACAAGACCGCCACCGCGACCTCGTCCGAGGACGTCTATGCGGCGCTGGAGAAGGCGGTGCCCGAGGGTCTGACCGTGCTCGAGCAGTCGGCCGCGGAGGACAAGGACTCCATCACCGTCACCCGGGCCACCGCGGACGAGTACAAGCTGAAGAGCATCGCCGACCTCGCGCCGGTGGCCGGGGAGTTCGTCCTCGGCGGACCGCCGGAGTTCGCGACGCGGCCGACCGGCGTGCCCGGGCTGCAGGAGAAGTACGGGCTCACGTTCAAGGAGTTCAAGCCCCTCGACGTCGGCGGACCGCTGACCGTCGCGGCGCTGACCGGCGACCAGATCCAGGCCGGCAACCTCTTCACCACCGACCCGGCGATCCCGGCGAACGACTTCGTCATCCTCGAGGACCCGAACAACCTCTTCGCAGCGCAGAACATCCTGCCGCTGATCAACTCCGACAAGGCCACGCCGGAGGTGACGGCGGCGCTGAACGCGGTCTCCGCGAAGCTGGACACCGCTACCCTCACCGACCTGGTGAGCCGGGTGTCGGTGGACAAGGAGGACTCCGCGCAGGTCGCCGAGGAGTGGGTCGCGGCGAACGTGACCTGACGGCCGTGTCTGAAACGGGCGATGATCGGCCGGTGACCGAGCCCGCGCAGACCGACAAGACGACCGAGGCCACCGTTCCGGCGCACGTGCGCGCCGGCAATCGTGCGCTGGAACTGGCCGAAAGCGTCGTCTACGCGGGGATCGCGGCGTTCCTCGTGATCACCGCGATCGGGGTGCTGGTGCTCGCCGCGCGGCAGGTGCCGGAGCTGTTCTCCGCCGACGGCGCCGCGCAGGCCGCCCTGGAGATCCTCGACGTCCTGCTGCTCGTGTTCATCGTGGTCGAGCTGCTCTTCGCCGTCCGGATCACGATCGCCAAGCGGGAGCTGATCGCGGAGCCCTTCCTGCTGGTCGGGATCATCGCCTCGATCAAGGAGATCGTGGTGCTCTCGGTGAAGGCCGCCGACGACATCGGCACCGGCACGACGTTCTCCGATGCGATGTGGGAGATCGGCGTGCTCGGTGTCCTCGTGCTCCTGCTCGGGGTAACCGCCTATTTGCTCCGCCTCAAGGAGCGCGAGCCCGGCGAGGGCGACGAGACGGGTCCCTACACGCCGGAGCGGGCGCAGCCGCCGCCGCAGCGGCCGGCGGCCGGCGCGCGCGGGGCCCGCCGGCAGTGACGCGCGGCCGGCGCGCGCGGGGCCCGCCGGCAGTGACGCGCGGCCGACGGATGCAACCCGGCCAGGCGTCGGATCCGTCCGGGAAGCAGAATCCCGCCGAGTCCCGGAGGCCCACCATGCGTCGTCCGATCCTGCCGCCCCGCCTCGCGACGCTACTCGCGCTGACCGTGCTGGTCCCGTTCGCGCTCGCCGGGTGCGCCACGTCGTCCACCCCCGGGATGGCCAACACCTCGCCCACCAGAAGCGACACTGCGGGTTCCACCCTCCCGGCAGGCCAGTCGGTGGAGCTGCAGGCGCAGGTCGCGCGAATGCAGCCGGGCGATCCGGCGGCGGCGGGCGTCGCGATGACGGCGGTCGGCGTCGACCTGCTCGACGCAACGGAGGCCACTCAGAACGCCGTGGTCGGCCCGACATCCGTCTACACCGTGCTGGCCATGGCCGCGGCGGGCGCGAAGGGGTCGACCGCCGACCAGCTGGCCGGCTACCTCGGCGGCGACGCGGACCAGCAGCAGGGGACGGTTACCGCCGTCGAGGATGCGGTCGATGCCGCGATCACGGCCGGAGCGTCCGTCTCCGTCGATCCGCAGGGCGGCGAGGACCGGCCGCTCACCGCGGAGTTCGCGAACTCGCTGTGGTCGGCCCCCGGCCTCGGGGTGCGGCCCGAGTACCTCGACGCGCTGGCCGGCGGATTCGACACCGGCATGTACGAGATCGACTACGCGGCCGACCCCGACGCCGCGCGGCGGACGATCAACGGCTGGGTCGACGAGCGCACCGCGTCGCTGATCCCCGAGCTGCTGGCGGAGGGCGTCATCACCCCGGACACCGTGCTGGCGCTCGTGAACGCCACGTACCTGAGCGCCCCCTGGCAGACGGAGTTCTTCACGTCATCGGCCTCCTCGCCGTTCGAGACCGCCGACGGGCGCTCCGTCTCGCTGCCGCTGATGCAGGCAACGGGCTACTACGCCCATTCCGCCCGCGCCGGCTGGACGGCCGTGACCATCCCGTACCGGGGTAGCGGATTGGCGATGACGGTGGTGCTGCCGGACGCCGGTTCCTTCGATCTCGTCCGCGCCGATCTGGATTCCGTGCTGCCGACCGCCGTCAGCTACAAGGGGTCCGACCAGGTGCACCTGTCGATGCCCCCGTTCGAGATCGATACCGCCGTCTCGTTGACCGACCACCTGCAGGCCCGCGGCGTCACCGACCTGTGGACGTCCGACGCCGATCTCTCGGGCATCGCGGGCGAGCCCGGGGACCTGTTCGCGACCGCGCTGGTGCACCAGGCGGTGATCTCCGTCGACGAGAAGGGCACAGAGGCCGCCGCGTCGACGGCGATGAGGATGGCCGGCTCGGCGGCGCCGGCGGACCCGCTGCAATTCACGGTGGATCGCTCGTTCTTCTTCGCCGTGCACGATACGACGACCGGCGCGCCGCTGTTCCTGGGCCAGGTGATCGACCCCACCGCGTGATCGGGCCGGTCGCGCGCGGCGGCCCTTCGCTAGGGTCACGCCATGCCCGCAGCCCCGACGCCCGCCGTGGCTGCCCTGGTCCGGGCGGGCGTGCCGCACACGCTGCACCCGTACCACCACGATCCCGCGACCACGGCGTACGGCGACGAGGTGGTGACGGCGCTGGGCCTCGACCCCGCCCGCGTCTTCAAGACGCTGGTCGCGTCCGTCGACGGCGCCCTGGTGGTCGGCATCGTGCCGGTGTCGGCCCAACTGAATCTGAAGGCGGTTGCCGCCGCCGTGTCCGGCAAGAAGGCGCAGATGGCGGCGGTGTCGGACGCGCAGCGCTCCTCCGGATACGTTCCGGGCGGCATCTCGCCGCTCGGCCAGCGCACCCGGCTGCGCACCGTGATCGACGGCAGCGCCCGGGATTTCGAGACGATCATGGTCAGCGCCGGTAAGCGCGGACTGCAGGTCGAGATCGCGCCCGGCGACCTGGTGTCCCTGACCGACGCGGTCGTCGCGCCGATCGCGACCGGCGGGTGATCGCGGTGCGTCGCCCGGCGATCGACACGCCGAGTTCCGGGCACGTCGACGGGTCGACCGACCAGCTCCTCGACCGGGCGCGGCCGAGCGCTGCCCGGCTCCACCGCCGAGTCCCAGGAGGATGGCCGCCATGACCGCCGGATTCGACGACCTGCGCGCCGAGGTCCTGCCCGGTGTCCACCTGGTGCTCCGGGTGCCAGGCGTCGTCGCGGTGGTCCGCCGCGACGAAGGGACCGGCCAGGCTTCCTCCGCAGAACTCCTGGAGCTGGTCCGCGACGTCGCGCGGCGGTCCGGACACGAGCCGGGCCGGGAGCTGGCCGCGCAGCTGACCCGGTGGGTGGTGGCGAGTCGATCGGCACCCGGATTCGGCACCATCGCCGCCACCGGCGACGGCATCGCGGTGTTCCTGCACGGCGATGTCAGCGCCTTCGAGCTGCCCGAACCGGACGCCACCGACCCTCCGGGCGGGCTCGTGCACCTGTCCGGCCGGACCGCCGCCGTCACCGTCGACGAGGTGCTGGCGTGGCCGGCCGGCCCGCTCGTGCTCGGCGCGGATGCGGTGCCGGACCCCGAGGGCGCCACCGCCATCGGCGTCCTCGGCTGGTCCGGCCTGGTGGAGGGGCTCGTCCCCGGCGACGGCATCGTGCTGGGCTCCCGCCGCAGCGCCGCGCCGGCGCCGTCCGGGCGGCATGCGCCAGCCGGTGCCGGGCCTCCGTTCGGGACACCGGAAGCCGCCACTCCATCACCCGTCCGGCCGCCGTTCCCGCCGCGACCGCCCGACGACCCGGCCCCGTCGCCCGCCCGCCGGCACGCCCGGGACGACACCGGCGAGCGCGTTCTGCCCCATCCCCCGGACCCCGGCCCGTTCTCCCCGCCGACGGCGCCGACCCCGCCGGAGCGAGCGGCCGGCATCCCGCCGCAGCCGCCCGACCCGCCGCCGTTCTTCCCGCCGCCGACCCCGCCGGCGCCCGGCCCCGCGGACGGGCCCGCGATTCCGCCCAACCCGCCCGACCCGCCGCCGTCCTTCCCCCCGCCCGGCCCCGCGGACGGGCCCGCGATTCCGCCCAATCCGCCCGACCCGCCGCCGTTCTTCCCCCCGCCGTCACCGCCTGCCGACGCGCCGGTCGTGCCGCCCGCCCCACCGGACCCCGGACCGTTCGTCCCGCCGGCGGAGCCGCCGCACTCCCGGAGCCGGTCGGCGCTCGGCGTGCTGACCCTGGACACCGGCGCGTCCTTCGAACTCGACCAGGACTACCTCTTCGGCCGCAGCCCCGAGGGCGATCCCGGGGTGACCGCGGGACGGCTGCGGCCGGTCCGGCTGTCCGACGACAGCGGCGCGCTCTCCCGGGTGCACGCCGAGATCCGGGTCGAGGGCAAGGATGTCGTACTCGTCGACCGCGGCTCCGCGAACGGCACGTTCGTCGCGCAGAGCGGCGACCCGTCATGGTTCCGGCTGACGGCACACCAGTCGATCACGCTGCTGCCCGACACCCACATCCGGATCGGCGCCCGGATGATCACCTTCGGGCCGGGCGACCTCCCCTAGCGCGTTCGAGGAGGCCGGGATGCCGCACCAACCGACGGCGACGTGTATGCTCTTGCGTGGTTAGCATTCTTGAGTTCGTGTCATGACGGTCCCAAGAAATCGCCACGGTTTGGGCCATTTCTTCGGGGAGTCCTCTTTCCCGGTAGAAGTCGAAGTCGTCGACTGACCCCTGTCGGTGCATCCGCACCCGGCAGGTCCCGGCGTACAGAAGGAGAGACTCATGGCAAAGGGAACAGTGAAGTGGTTCAACAGCGAGAAGGGCTTCGGGTTCATCACCCCCGAGGACAACGGACCCGATGTGTTCGTGCACTTCTCGGAGATCCAGTCCGGCGGCTACCGCTCGCTGGATGAGAACCAGGTCGTGACCTACACCGTCGCGCAGGGCCCGAAGGGCCCGCAGGCGACCCAGGTCAGCGTCGTCTGATCTGACGCACCGAGCTGGCGGGCGACCCGGATCGAGGCCGGCCCGAGCGGACGCATGTCCGCCGCCGACCTCGCCCGAAACCGCCCACCATGGATCGATCGAACGCCCCGCCGGACTCTCCGGCGGGGCGTTCGCCGTTGTGTCCGGTCGGCCGTGGGACCGGCGCGCCGCCGTAGCGTGATCGCCGACCACCGGATCGGCTGCACCGGCGAGTTCCCCGGTGGTCGCCCGACTCCCCGCTGCCCGGGCGGGACGGCAAGAATGGGACGACGAGCCGGCGACGAGACGGCGACGACGCGCGACGGCACGAGACGGCGAGACGGCACGAGACGGCGCAGGACCGGAGAGGGCGGCCGATGGTGACGGTGGCAGGATTCCCCCGCCGGCGACCCGACGGTCGCCCGGCCGGAAGGCCGTCGTGAGCGGCGCGGCCGACACGAGCGGCACTCCCGGCACCGGCGCCACCCGCGGCACCGGCGCGGTGCGCGACGACGCCGCCGGTGGGCAGCGGTTGGTCGACGTCGGCGGTGGGACCCGGCTGTGCGTCGAGACCTTCGGTGACCCGGCCGATCCGGCGCTCCTGCTCATCGCCGGGATCTCCTCGTCGATGGACGCCTGGGAGGACGAGTTCTGCCGGCGGCTCGCCGACGGCCGCCGGTACGTCATCCGCTACGACCATCGCGACACCGGCCGGTCGACCGGCTGGCCGGTGGGCGAGCCCGGCTACACCGCCACCGACCTGACCAACGACCCCGTCGCACTGCTGGACGCGTTGGGCCGCACCGACGCACACCTCGTGGGCATCTCGATGGGCGGCGGCATCGCCCAGGACGTCGCCGCCCGACACCCGGAACGGGTCGCCTCCCTGACGCTGATCTCCACCAGCCCGGCCGGCCCGGGCGACCCGGATCGCCCCGAGCTGCCGCCACCGTCGGGCGAGCTCCGCGCGACGTTCGACAAGCCACCGCCCGACCCGGACTGGAACGACCGGGAGCAGGTGATCGACGCGATCGTGGCGGGCGAGCGGCCGTACGCCGGTTCCATCCCGATCGACGACGCCCGGGCACGGGCGCTGGCCGGCCGCGTCGTGGACCGGACGACGAACATCGCCGCGGCCCTGAAGAACCACGAGATGCTCGAGCCCGGCGACCTCGAACCCACGCGCATCGACGGCATCACCGCTCCCACCCTGGTGCTGCACGGGACCGAGGATCCGCTGTTCCCCTACCCGCACGGTGAGGCGCTGGCGCGCGAGATCCCCGGCGCCGTACTCGTTCCGCTGCCCGGCGTCGGTCACCACAATCCGCCACCCGAGGTCTGGGACACCGTGATCCCGGCGATCCTGAACCACACGTCGGGCGGCTGGGACGCGCAGGCGGACCGGCTCGCCGCCACGTCCCTCGCAGCGGGCGACCCCACGGGCTGGTTCGAGGAGCTCTACCGTTCGGCGGCCGCGCACGAGGTGCCCATGCCGTGGGACCGGGTCGACGGTTACTGGCTGCTCGAGCGCTGGGCCGACGCCTCGGGTCTCGACGGCGCGCCGCCCGGCGGTGGGGGGCCACGGCGGGCCGTCGTCGTGGGTTGCGGGCTCGGCGCCGACGCGGCCTACCTCGCCGCGCGCGGCTTCGACGCCACCGGCTTCGACGTCTCGGAGACCGCGATCGCGACCGCCCGGCAGCGCTTTCCGGACGCCGGCGCCCGATACGAGCTGGCGAACCTGCTGGACCTGCCCGGGAAGTGGCTCGGATCCTTCGATCTCGTGGTGGAGATCTTCACCGTGCAGGCCATGCCGCGCAGTGTCCGGGCCGCGGCGACCGCGGCGGTGCGCTCCCTCGTCGCCCCCGGCGGCACGCTGGTCGCGATCGAGGCGGTCGCCGACGCCGACATCGACCTCGAGCTGGGTCCGCCCTTCCCGCTCACCCGCGAGGAGATCGAGGCCTTCGCCGGCGCGGAGCTGACGGCCGAGACCATCGAGCCCGTCGACTATCCCGGCGCGCCGGGAGAGCGTCGCTGGCTCGCGGAGTTCCGGCGGCGGTGAGCAGATCCACCGGAGGGGCGGGTGACCACGACCGACGGCCCTAGAACGCGGCGGGCTTCCACCACTCGTCGATCAGCTGCGTCGTCGTGTGCTCCGACCAGTGGGCGTACAGCAGGTAGAGCTCCCGCTGCGGGCTGTCGAACGTCGTGATCACGTACGGCAGCGTCGCCTCGTCGTCCGCCGACCGGTAGAGCGTCCCCTGCGCCGCGTCGTCGACGCTCCACGGCTCCTGCACCGCCCCGGACCAGTCGCGCTGCAGGTACCCATCGCGGGTCGCGGTGTCCGGGAAGTGCATGACCTCCCAGTACCGTCCCGCCGGGTCGATGCAGGAAACGAGGCCGTCCACCCCGCTCTGCTCGGTGTCGTCGGTGACGGAGCACGTGGCGCCGTCGTAGCCGGTCCCGCTCGGCGTCGCGGGCAGCATGTCGGGGAAGTCGGTCACCATGTATCCGAGGTCGCCCCAGGTGTCTGCAGTGGTCGACTCCTGCGTGGTCGACTCCTGCAGCGACGAGGACTCCGGGGTCTCGGTGCCCTCGGTGCCCGCGCCCTGAGTCGCGGTCGTCGGCCGGGTCAGCAGGTAGATGGTGACGGCGGATGCGATCACCGCCACGACCGCGACGATGGCGACGATGAGCCAGGTGCGGGACCGGTCGGGCTGCTGCGCCGGCGGCGCCGTGACCTGGCCCGGCGGCGGTCCCGAGGGCGGTCCTGGCGGCCCGGCGAATCCCTGTGGACCCGGCGGCGGATAGCCCGCCGGCGCCCCGCCCGGCGGGTAGAAGCCGGTCGGGCCGGTCTGCGGACCCGACGGCGGTGGGCCGCCCGCGCCGAACGCGGCCGCCGCCGCCGGCGACATGGCGACGGTCGACGGCCACTGCGGTGCCGGGGCGGGCGACGGGACGGGATGCGGGCCGGAGCCCGCGGGCGGACCCTGCGGCCGCCACGGCGCGAGATGCTCGAGCAGCGTGACGATCTCGTCGAGCTCGGCGGGATGCCGGGCACCCTGCCGCTCGTACCCCACGGTCCTGGTGGCCTGCACGCTGGCGGCCGTGATCTCGACGAACACGTCGCCGGGCACGACGTACTCCAGCGGCAGCCGCTCCGGCAGGTCGAAGAAGCGGGCGCGGTGCAGCAGCTCCTCGACCCGGATCCGCTGCTGTGCGGGTAGCCGGTCGGTCGCGACCGGGCCCAAATCGGCGCCACCGGCGGGCGTGGACCGCCGCACCGAGACCCGGAACGGTGGCCGCGGCGCGGTCAGCGCGACCACCTGCACCGGCCCGCCCGCCGGCAGACCGAACGCACCGGGGCCCGCGGCGGGGATCGTCGGCCGCGGAACCGGCGGCAGGACGGACGCACCGGGCGCGCTGCCCAGCGCCGCGCGCGCCGCGAGGCTGAGCTCCCGACAGGTCGCGAACCGCTGGTCGCGGTCCTTCGCCATGGCCCTGGCCACCACGTCGTCCAGATCCCCGGGCAGCCCGGGCACCTTCTCGCTGGGCCGTGGCGGCGGCTGCTTCAGGTGCGCGTTCATCGTCGCGAACGGCGTGTCCCCTGGAAACGGCACGGAGCCGGTCAGCAGCTCGTACATGACGCAGCCCAGCGCATAGACGTCGACCCGGTGGTCCAGCGGTTGCGCCTCGATCTGCTCCGGCGATGCGTACGCGAGAGTGGCGAGCAGGTTCCCCGTTCCGGTCAGGTGCTGCACCTCGTCGATGGACTTCGCGATGCCGAAGTCCGTCAGCAGCACGTGTTCTGGGTCGTCGGGGTCATCCGGCGGCGCGAGCAGGATGTTGGCCGGCTTGACGTCCCGGTGCAGCAATCCGGCCCGGTGAGCGTAGTCGAGTCCGGCGCCGACCTCGGAGACGATGTGCACCACCCGCTGCGGGGTCATGGACCCGTCGCCGGCCTTGACGGCGACGGCGGCGTCGGTGCCGCCGACGTACTGCATGGAGATCCAGAGCTGGCCGTCCACCGAGCCGCGGTCGTACACCGCGACGATGTTGCGGTGGATGAGGCCGGCGGCCAGGTCCGCCTCGCGCTCGAACCGCGAGCGGAAGTTCGGGTCGGCGGAGAATGCCGGGTTCAGCAGCTTGAGCGCGTCCCGGCGCGGCAGCCGCGGATGCCGGGCGAGGTACACCGCGCCCATGCCGCCGGTACCGAGCACAGCCTCGATCCGGTACCCGGCGAACTCGTCCCCCGGCCCCAGCGACACTCCGGACCCCTCTCTGCCGCGGCGTGCGCGGCGGAACCCGCCCACGATAGCCAAGCGCGGCGCGGACTCCCGCATCCTCGGCCGCGACCGGGGCGGCGCGCCTCCACCCACGACCACCCGCCCCGCGCCGCGAGACGCTCCCGGGCCGGCCGGGCGTACGTTGTCCGCGGTGCCGGGGCCCGGGCCCCGGACCCGCGGTCACCCCCGACGAGGACGAGGACGACATGCCCATCGCCGACTTCCCCCGCTATCCCCTGCTCTTCGGTCCGAGCCCGGTCCACCCGCTCGAACGGCTGACCGCGCACCTCGGCGGTCCGCGGATCTGGGCCAAGCGCGAGGACTGCAACTCCGGACTCGCCTACGGCGGCAACAAGACCCGCAAGCTCGAGTACATCGTGCCGGACGCGATCGCCCAGGGTGCCGACACTCTCGTCTCGATCGGCGGCTACCAGTCCAACCACACCCGGCAGGTGGCGGCCGTCGCGGCCCGACTCGGGATGAAAGCGCTGCTGGTGCAGGAGAAGTGGGTCGACTGGCCGGACGCGGTGAACGACAAGGTCGGCAACATCCTGCTGTCCCGGATCATGGGCGCCGAGGTCCGGCTCGACCCGGCCGGGTTCGGCATCGAGAAGAAGGACTCCTGGAGGCGGGCGATCGACGAGGTGCAGGCCGCCGGCGGGAAGCCGTACCCGATCCCGGCCGGTGCGTCCGAGCACCCGTTGGGCGGCCTCGGGTTCGCCCAGTGGGCGGACGAGGTCGCGCGGCAGGAGGCCGATCTCGGAGTCTTCTTCGACACGATCGTCGTCTGCACGGTCACCGGCTCCACCCATGCCGGGATGATCGCCGGGTTCGCCGGGCAGCGGAGCCGGCGCCGGGTGCTGGGCATCGACGCGTCCGCCACGATCGACAAGACCCGCGCCCAGGTCGGCCGGATCGCGCGCCACACCGCGGATCTCATCGGGTTGGGCCGCGATCTCACCGACGACGAGATCACCGTGCTGGAGGGTTGGGCGGGCGATCTCTACGGCATCCCCGTGCAGTCGACCCTCGACGCGATCCGGCTGTCCGGCCGGCTCGAGGGGATGATCATCGACCCGGTGTACGAGGGAAAATCCATGGCCGGGCTCATCGATCTGGTCGCATCGGGCGAGATCGGCCGCGATTCGACGGTGCTCTATGCGCACCTGGGCGGCCAGCCCGCGCTCAACGCCTACAGCGGACTGTTCTCCTGACCGCCCGGATCACTCCGGGGCGATGAGCGCGAGCGGCGGGTCGACGCGGTCGACCAGCCCGGCGTCGTCGAAGCGCACGTTGCCGACCCGGGAATCGACCGGCCGCAGCTCGAGTCCGGCGACCAGCTCCGTCGAGGGCGCGGTCAGCATCGGCGTGGGATCCACGCTCGGGTCCAGCCAGTCCGACCACTCCGATGCCGGCAGGATCAGCGGCATCCGGTCGTGGATGCCACGCACGTCGCCGACGGCGTCGCTGGTGATGATCGTCATGGAGACCACCGGATCGCCGCCGTCCGGCCGCCAGTACTCCCACAACCCGGCGAAGGCCATGATGGAGCCGTCCGCCGGCGTCATGTAGTACGCCTGCTTCGCCGGCCTGGAACGCCCGCCGCCGGTCGCGGTCCGGCCGCCGAGCGTGCGCCACTCGAAGTAGCCGGTCGCCGGGATCAGGCAGCGGCGCTTCTCCAGCGCACGGCGGAAGGCCGGCTTCGAGGTCACCGACTCGACGCGCGCGTTGAACATCTTCGCGCCCACCGAGACGTCCTTGGCCCAGGACGGGACGAGCCCCCATCGCATCGGCTCGATCTCGCGGTGCGCCTCCGCGGGCGGCTGCCGCGGGTCGAGCCGGACCACCGGGACGGTGAGCGTGGGCGCGATGTTGTAGCGCGGCCGCACCGGGTCGCCGCCGTACAGTCCGGCCGGCCCGCCCGCCCGATCGTCGGGCTGGGCGTCGAAGTCGCCGTACAGCGACTCCGGGTCGACCGTCAGCGCATAGCGACCACACATGCCTGCCATGGTGCCACCCGGTCCCGACAGCCCCGCGGCCGCGCGTCAGGGGCGGTGGTCGGGTGGATCGGCGCGCTTCTCGACGGGGGGATCGGCGATCGCGGCCTCCACCGTGCGGTACACCCGGTCGCCCAAGCCGTCGGCGACCACCACGCGCAGCACGTCGCGAAACTGCCCGATGTCACGGGCGATGCGCAGCTCCACGCCCGCCTTGCGCAGCGAAGCCGCCAGCTCGCCGATCATCTCGGCCGCGGAGACGTCGAGGAACGGGCTGGTCTCGGCGTCCAGCACCACGACCCTCGTCTCCGGGGTGCGGAGCGCCTCGATGCGGTCGCGGACGTGATCGCTGTTCGCGAAGAACAGTCCCGACTCCACCCGGACCACCAGGAACCGCGGATCGCTCCGCAGTCCGCCGTGCCGCTCCGCGTCGAGCCAGGCGCCGTCGGCCTCCGCGAGGCGCGCCACGTGCGGGCGCGAGACCCGGTACAGCAGCAGCGTCATCGACACCAGGATGCCGATCACCAGGCCGGGCAGCGTGTCGAAGATCAGGACACCGAGCATGGCGGCGATCGCCGCGACGAAGTCGACGCGCGCCGCGAACCCGTAGATCCGGCCCAGCCGTGCGGTCCACACCCGGTACAGCCGGCGCAGCGCGGGAAAGTCGACCAGCTCGACGACGGCCGCGATGACCACGGCCGACAGGGTCGTCTCGGGCAACTGCTCGAACAGCCCGGTGAGGAAGAGCAGGGTGATCACCGTCAGCACGGCCACCACGAGGCCGCTCAGCTGCGTCCTCGCGCCGGCGGCGCCGTTCACCGCGGTCTTCGACAGGCTGCCGTTGACGACCATGCCGGAGCAGAGTCCCGCGCCGAGGTTCGCGGCGCCGAGGCCCGTCAGCTCGCGGTTGGGGCTGACCTGGTAGCCCGCCCGGGTCGCGTAGGTCTTGGCCGCGCCGAGGCCCTCGGCGAACCCGATGACGAGCAGGCCGGCGGCCGGCCCGGCGAGCTGCAGGTAGCCGTCGATGCCGCCGACGTCCGGCAGGCCGACGGGCCCGAGGCCGGCGTCGATCTCGCCGACGATCTCCACTCCGCGGGCCTGCAGGTCGAACAGCGCGGACGCCGCCGTGCCCAGCAGCACCACGATCAGCGACCCGGGCAGCACCGGCGCGACGCGCTTGAGCACCAGCACCACGGCGAGGCTGAGCGCGCCGATCAGCAGCGTCAGCCAGTCGATGTCGGGCAGCTCGGTGACGACGCCCCACGCCTGCTGGAAGAAGTTGCCGTCGGCCTTGTCCACGCCGAGCAGCTTCGGCACCTGGCCGATGACGATCGTCAGCGCCAGCCCGACGATGAACCCCTTCAGCACCGGCTGGGAGATGAACGAGGCGATGAAACCCAACCGGAGCAGCCCCGCGAGCAGGCCGAGGACGCCGACGACGATGGCGATCGCGGCGGTGAGTGCGACGTAGCGCGTCGGGTCGCCGCCCGCGAACGGGGCCACGCTCGCCGCGGACAGCGCCGCGGTGGCGGACATCGGACCGACCACGAGGTGCCGGGAGCTGCCGGCCAGCGGCGTACAGCACCAGCGACGGGATGGCCGCGTACAGGCCGACCACGGGTGGCACCCCGGCGATCGTCGCGTAGGCCAGCGCCTCCGGGACCAGCACCGCCCAGACGGTCAGGCCGGCAACGACATCCGCCCGGACGTACGCCTTCCGATAGCCCTGCAGCGACTGGAAGACCGGCCAGCTGCGCGTCGATCCGGCCGTCACAGGCCGCCGATCCCCTTGCCGATCAGCACGACGCCGATCACCAGGATCAGCACGGCCATCACCGTCGCGTTGTTCTCCTCCAGCCAGGCCTTCATCGCGTCGAGCGGACCCCGCATCCGTTCCCTGGCGACCAGGTAGGCGATCACCGGCACCGCCACCGTCGACGCCGCGATCACCGTGAAGATCGCGATCACGACGACGTCGCTGCCGACGGACAGCCCGGCGGACCCGATCGCCACGCCCGCGGCGACGGCCATCAGCAGGTTCTTCGGATTGATCGCGGACAGCAGGAACCCGAGGCCGAGCGCCTTGCCGAAGTTCAGGGAGTCGATCGCGGACATCCACTTCGGCGTGCCGTGCTTGTCGTGGCGCCCGCGGAACTGCCGGAGCCCGACCGACAGCAGCAGCACCCCGAGCACGATCTTCGTCCAGCCGGACCACCCCGACGAGTCGCCTCCGCTGCCGATGCTGCCGGCCAGCGCGGTGAAGATCCCGGTGGCGACGACGATCCCGACGACCCAGCCGATCAGGAAGCCGGTGCTGGTGGCGGCTGCCCTGGGCGAGAAGAGCATCAGGATCGCCGCGATGATCGGGATGGGCGAGATCGCGACACCGAGCGCGAGCGGAAGGATGTCGCCGATGACGGGGCCCATGGGCAGTGCCTCTCGATCAGGGTGGAGACGATCGGTCAGGGGGTGACGATCGCGAAGTCGGGATCGAACTCGTCGAGCAGGGCGCCGAACGTCTGCAGCACCGCCGGGTCGCCGTCGAGGGTGATCGTGCCCGCCTCGCTCATCGCACCGGCGGCCGCCGGCCGGAGCAGGACGCCGACGAGCGCGGCCTTGGGCCCGGAGACGGCGACATCCGCACGGCCGGAACCGCCACGGCGCGCGTTCAGCACCCCGTTGCGCACCCACATCGTCCACGTCTCGTCGTGGTCGGTGAAGGTGACGTCGATCCGCAGGTCGGCGTCGGCGGCCTTCGCTCCGTCGAGATGCACGGCGACGAAGTCGAACAGGATGTCGATCGGCATCGCGAGGATCGAGTCGGGACTGGCAGTGGCGAAGGCGGCCGACTGCACGCCGTCGCGCAGTTCCCGAGCGGCGGTCAGGAAGATCCCGCGCCACTGCGGGCCCTCGACCTGATACCCCAGCTGCTCGTACGCGTCGGCCTGCAGGTTGCGCGCCTCGTCGTGACCCGGTCGGGCGAACACCAGCTTGTGCAGGATCTCCACCGCCCACCGGTAGTCCCCGGCCTCGAACGCCCGCCTGCCCTCGTCGAGAATCCTGTCCGCGCCGATGAACTCGACGTACCGGGCGGCGGACTCCACCGGCGGATGCGGGTGCAGCGAGACGGGATCGCCGTCCCACATGCCGAGTTCCTTGGTGTACACGGCGCGCACGTCGTGGTGCAGCGTGCCGTGATACCCGCGATTGAACCACTTGCGGCCCAACGACTCCGGCAGCTCGATCACCTCGGCCGCCTCCAGCGGCGTGTACCCCTTGTTCGCGTGCCGCAGCGCCTGGTCGTGGATGTACTTGTAGGTGTCACGCTGGGACTCGAGGAACGCGACGATCTCGCGGTTCCCCCACACGGGCCACGTGTGCGGCCCGTAGTGCACCTCGGCCTCGTCGCCCCACCGCTCCAGCGTCTCGTCGAGGTAGCGCGCGAAGTTGCGGGCGTCGCGGGTCCGGGCGCCGCGCAGCGTCTGGATGTTGTGCAGCGAATGGTTCGCGTTCTCGGCGCAGGTGAGCGCCTTCAGCTGCGGGATCCAGATGTGCATCTCCTCCGGCGCCTCGGTGTCCGGCGCGTACAGGAACTCGAACTCCAGCCCGGCGATGTCGCGGCGGACGCCCGTCTCGGTGATCGGGTCGGTCGGAGAGATGTAGGAGATGGTGGGGCCCCTGGTGGTGCCGACGCCGATGCCGCAGGTGATCGTCCCGCGCGGGTCGAGGTCGAGCAGGCTGCCGAACGCGTAGCCCGCCCGCCGGGACATCGCGTTCCCGGCGATGACATTCTCGCCGATGGCGTACTTGTCGAACGATGCGATGGTGCCCGGCGCGATGATCGGCACCTTGCCCGAGGCGACGTCGGCGGGATCGACGACGCCCTTGACGCCACCGTAGTGATCGACGTGGGTGTGGGTGTAGATCACGGCTGCGACCGGCTTGTCGCTGACGTGGCGGCGGAACAGGTCCATGCCCTGCCGGGCGGCCTCCACGCTGCTGGTGCAGTCGATGATCACCAGCGCGTCGTCGCCCTCGACGACCGTCAGGTCGCCGATGTCGTTGTTCCGCACCTGGTACAGCCGGTCGATCACCTGGTACAGGCCCGACCGGCGCATGACCTGGGACTGGCGCCAGAGGCTGGGATTCACGGTGTCCGGTGCGGGCGCGTCGTCCGCGATGTAGTCCAGCGCGTTGAGGTCGAAGATCACATGCCCGTCGTCGCCGACGACCCGGCCGTCCGGGATCGCGGCGAGGAATCCCCGGTCGGCGTCCGCGAAGTCGTGGCGGTCCTGCATGTCGTACAGGGCGACGGCATCCCGGTTCTGCTGGGCCGTGACCTGTGTCGCGGCCTTCGGCTCGTACGCCATGGTCCCCTCCTCGTGTCCCGCACCGGCCCCCGGCGCCGTCCCGCCGCGGACCGGATCGTGGCCGAATCCGACATACGGCATGCTTTCTGCGCAGACCCTATGCCCCGCCGATCCGACGACGTCGGCGTGCTCGCCGCGCCACGCTGGACGCACCCCGACAGCACAGAGGAGGACCCGTGACGGACCCGTGTCTGGCCGCCTGGAACGACGGGCCGGCGAGGTCGGCGGTGATCGATTTCGTGGCGCGGGTGACCGAGCGCGGTCCCGGCTTCGTGCCGGCGGCCGAGCGGGTGGCCGTGTTCGACAACGACGGCACCCTGTGGTGCGAGAAGCCGATGCCGATCCAGCTCGACTTCGCCATCCGCGGTCTCGCCGGGCGTGCGCGGCAGGATCCGACGCTGGCGCACACGCAGCCATGGCGGGCCGCGCTCGGCGGCGACCTGCGCTGGTTCGGGGACGCGATGGTCCGCTACTACGACGGGGACGCGTCGCACGCCCGGCTGCTGATCGATGCCATCTCCGGGCTGTACGACGACCTGACCGTCGAGGAGTACGCCACGAGCGTCGGCGGGTTCTTCGAGTCGGCGACGCATCCCACGCTCGGGACTCCGTACACGTCCTGCGGATTCCTGCCGATGGTGCAGCTGCTCGACTACCTGCGAGCCCACGACTTCGCGGTCTACATCGCCTCCGGCGGCGACCGCGACTTCATGCGCCCGGTCGCGGAGAAGCTGTACGGGGTCCCGCCGGAGCGGGTGATCGGCAGCGCGCAGGGCCTGGCGTACTTCTCCGGCGACGGCCGGTCCGGCCTGCTCTACAAGGGCGGAATGGAGATCCTTGACGACGGCCCGCAGAAGCCGATCCGCATCTGGAGCCGCGTCGGCCGGCGGCCCATCCTGGCCGTCGGCAATTCCAACGGGGACGTCCCGATGCTGGAGTACGCGGGCGGCCCCGACCGCCCCGCGCTGCGGATGCTGATCAAGCACGACGACGCGGAGCGCGAGTTCGACTACGTCGGTGGCTCGGAGCAGGCGCTGGACCGGGCGGCCGCCGCCGGGTGGACCGTCGTCAGCGTGAAAAACGACTGGGCCACGGTCTTCGCGCCGGCGCCGGCGATGGAGGGTGAGACCGCGACCGAGAATTGAGGCCGTCGTCGCCCACTGACCGGGGGTTGGCCGGGCATGCCGTGGCCCGGCCGGACTCGTGCGCCTCCTGGTGAATCCAACGCGCTTTCCCCGCCGATTCAATACGCATCGGGCAAAACCGCCGAGCGCCGCGATGACTCCCGATCCGCCCGAGCCGCACCGACCCTCGCGGCGTGCAGCCACGAATGGATCGGCGGATCTTCTGACCGGGAGGGCACGATTGTGCAGACCAGGAGCAACCATGTCCGCTTGACGGTGTTTCACACACGTCCGCGAGAGGCCGGGCATGGCTCGTGAGACAGGTACGCAAGTCGTGTCTCACGAACGATCGAATCGTGGCAGCGAGACCCTGCGGTCAGGTCACAAGGTCGGCTGATCGTGTCGGCTTCGCCCGAGGCGACGTCAGCGATTTTGCGTTTGTTCGGCGGATGGCATTCGAGATGGTGCCGGAGGCGCTTGACATGCTGTCGGCAATGTCGTCAATGGCTGAGGAAAGCTTCGCCGGCTGGCGGGGTCGAATCGGGCATGCGGCGCCGGATGGCGGAGGCGGGCCTGGTCGATCCGGTGAACAGGTGGCTCATCACCGAACGGGGCGGTCCGGTAAGTGGTCGACCGGGTAGGAAGATCGGCGATCATGGCCGGAACGTCCCGTACCAACGTCCTTCGGCACGAAGGGAATCGGTTCGGCGGGAACGCCTTCGAGTCTGTCGTACCGCGGCGGCGGAGGTGGCTGGTGGCTCGACGAGTTGGTGTCGCGTGATCGTGCGGTGGAGAGTGCGGGGGGAGCCAGATGCACCGCATTCCGACCCGCGGACTTGGCCTGGTAGAGGGCGAGGTCAGCGCGGGCCAATGCGTCTTCCAGTGTTGTTGCCAGACCATCCGCGTCCACGGCGGTGACACCGATGCTGATCGTCAGGGGGGACCCGAATTCCGCCGCGGTGACCTCCGCAACCTGGGTCCTGACTCGATCGGCGATCGCGACGGCTTGCGGTCCCGTCGTGTTCGGTAGCAGCATGCAGAACTCCTCGCCGCCGAAGCGTGAGATCAGGGCGCCGTCGACCGGCGCGCTCCGCAAGACGCCGGCCACCGCGGCGAGGGCGTCGTCACCCGTGAGATGTCCCAATCGATCGTTGAAATCCTTGAAACGGTCCAGATCTGCGAACATCAACGACCAGGGCTGGGTGATCAGATGGTGCGCGACTTTCTCTTCGGCTAGCCGCAGCCATTCGTCGTGCCGCAACAATCCTGTCTTCGGGTCCAAGGTCGCCTGATCCCGCAACGGCCGATGCAGCACCGCCTGCTGCATCACCGCATAGACGGGTAGCAGCAGCACCACCGACCACGGGGCGGCCGCGGCCAAGAGACCGGTCACCGCGGCCAGGGTGAGCACCGCCACCTCGAACAGGTAGAACCCCGGATCGGCCAGCGTCCGACGCAGCCACAACTCGTCGGCCTCCGAGCACAGGTGGGCGGCACCCCAGAACAATGCCGATTCCACCATGAGGAACACGGCGATGGCTGCCACAACAGTGAGTACCCCACCGAGCCCGGAACTCAGCCGGATCGGCTCATCCGGTGAACCGATCCGCAACGCCGCTCCTGCGGTCACGGCTGCCAAGATGAGAAAAGCGCAGGAACCTACCCATTTCCACAACGGCACCCGCAGCCCCCGCCACCGCGCGTACGTATACACACCGACCATGATCGGAATGACCCAGGCAGGAGGAAGCAAGATCGCCGACGTCATCGCCCACCCCGACAACCCCTTGTGTGGGCGCTGACCGACCCGAACTCCACCTTCGAGGAAGCGGCCGATCTCCACCGTCACCACGCACCCGGCGACGAGCAAGGCCGCCGTCGCCAACCTTGTCGACGAGTACGACCAAGGCGGGGTCCACGCGAACTGCAGTAGCACGGGCACGGCTACCGCCAGCACCACGGCTGACCCGATCCATGCACGCATCCGCACCGGAGCCGTCCAGAAGCGACTTCTGGACGAACCGGCCGCAGACCCGCCCAGTTCTTCCACTCAGATACCTCGCCGCCAGCAACCCCGACCCGGTTTCAGCCCCACCCACCATCCCACGCGCTAGACGCCACCGCTCGCCGCCGCCGCGAGTAGGCAGTGCACCAACCACCAAGGTCGACGTGGCAGCTCGTTCGAGGCGCCCGAGTACCCCCGCCCATCGAGCGGACGCTCTGCGGCGCTGACGATCCCCGGGGCACGAGGTCGCGACCTACCCGGCTTGGCCATGGCCGGTTCGGCCCACCCGGCACCGCGCGACCTCATCGCGATCGGAGGAGGTAGGCGCAGGTAAGGAATTCCTGAATCCTGCACGGCCTTGATCGATCTGCCGTCCATGCCTTTTCCGGCGCCGCCACTCCTGGCAGGACAACTGTCGACCCACGCCGGTGCTCTACTCGATGGAAACATCAGCGGTAAGGGCGACCGTCGGATGTCCGTGTCAAAGGGCTGAGCGTCGAGTGGCCGCCCGCTGCTGTCATCGCGACTGGTGTTTGCCCCTCGGCGGCACGGTCTGGAAGGGACAGCCGGCTGTCCCGGGACAGGCGCGACATAAGGGATGAAAGGCTGGATGGACGCTGCCCCAGCTACTGACCGGAATGGCGATCGACCCAGTGCCCCGCGGGTGTCGACCTGCCTGGATCGGTCGGCATCCTTGACTGCACGCGGCCGACCCGAGCGACGGCCCGAGATCTGCAAGACTCGCCAACAGCGCGACACCTGGTCGCCAGCCAGGTGGCCCGTCGATGTGCCGCGGCCCAGCGGGCAACGCCGCCGCACAAGTCGCACGCCGGCGCCGGCGACCTGCCGGCTCGACAACGCGTCTATGGAAACGGCGGCGACCAGACGCGCGTGGTAGGCGTTCGGCCAGTGGGTCGCCACTAGCCCGAACGGGCGGGGCGACCCTCCGTCCATTCCGCGAGGCAGTGGAGAGCGAACCGTTGACGGCCGCTGTGCAGGTCCCTCGGATGGCACCTTGATCGACGCTCGGCCGACCGGTTCGGGCGATGTGTCCGCGGGGTCGTGGACGAATTGTGGACAGGCTTCCGGGGCGAGTCCAGACCGTCGCCCGTTGGCGGTGCGCCAGGGGCCCGCGGGGCGAGCCTCGGTGCGAAGCCGCTGCCCCCACATCCGCCGTGCGGACCAGACGAACGCCGGATTGACCGGACAGGACCCTTGCGGCAGCGTGGATGCGTGACGTCCGACACCGAGTTGAGAGCCATTGACCGCGTCACGCAACGCTTGTCGACGAGGTTTCCCCGTATCGACCCGGCCGTGGTCGCGCGCATCGTGCGGCGGACGCATCAGCATTTCGACCACCATCCATCCCGGGACGTGGTGCCGATCCTGGTCGAAGCCGCCGCCCGCGATGCGCTCCAGGTCATGACACTGCCGTAGTACTGCGGCTTTCGTTCCAGGCTCGACCATGCCGTCCAGGCGAGGACGAGGAATACGGTGCTTGCCTCACGGAATCAGCTGCCGGCGACCGCTGTCCGGCAGCAGGGTGCATGCTGACTCCTTCGGTCCAGAGGCACGCGCGACTGGCAGGGCAACGGTCCGATTTGCCTGTCTGTCACCCTCGGCCCACATCACGATCGACGACCCGATCCCCATCGACCACCCTCACTTTCCAGGTCAACCTGTTCTGAGACCATCTCGATGACGCGCCGCATCCCGGCCCTCGGTGATTCGACTCGTTCCCGCCTGGCCAACGTCTCCCGGCTCGGAGACTCACCGCGATACACCGCCGCCCACACGGAGCCGTCGGGATCTCGCTCCACCTGACCGACGTAAACGGGCAGATGCTTGCTCGCAGCCATGTGTGGTCGCATCAACTTCCCGGTGAGTTCTGAGGCAGGCGAGGGAGTTTCGCGGCACGCCATGCGTCGTGGATCGATCGCACCGAACTATCAACCATGAGTCGTTCGGCCCGCCGGGATGACGCCGGCGTCACTTCGACCGCATTCTTGTTGTGGGCTCCGAAGAGCACCGCTCCTTCGCCGCGCCGGCGACGACTGTCCACCGCGCATCGTGCGGCCGGAGTCTGCAAGGGGCTCGCTTGCCCGTGACTACGGTGAGATCGGTGGCAGGGCGGCCAGAAGGTCATGGCATGCCTCCTCGCATCGCCGACACGCTCGTTCCCACGCTCGAAGGTGTCGACGACCGCGGGGATGCGGGGAGCATCCGTCAAGGCACCGTTCGCACGCCAGTGCGCACGCAACGAGCAAGTGCCTGAGCCATCCAGTGGGCTGATCGGCACGCCGGGTCACCGCCCACCCCACCGCTTGACAGATGTCGGCGCAGCGCGTTGCTGCGTCGACGCAACCCGCGAGGTCCGAAAGGCAGCTGTTCTGCAGGCAGAACTCAACGCGCGCCGAGGATTCCCGCGCGGCACTGACACAGGCGTCCAGACACCGCAGGTAGGGATCGTCGGCGATCTGGTCAGGGTCGCGATCTTGAACAAGCGCGTCGACGTCGGTCGTCAGGAGCGTCCGCGGATCCACGATCACCGTCACGTCATCACCTCGTCCCGCCGCTCGGCCGAGCCATCGTGGAGTCGACCGCTCGGAAACAGGCGCGAAGTTCCCAGGGCCCCTGTCAACACGAGAAGTCACCCGGCGACGCGAGAGCAAAACCACCGCAACGCCCGTCTCACTCGGTCGTGGCACCCGAACCCGACGACGCTGTCGCTCCGTTGACAAGCGGCGCAGCCGTCGTACGCCTCGTGCCGGACACCTGATGTGCGTGCCACCTTTGTGTGACCCGCTCATCTCTCGGAGCTACATATTGTACCGAAGTAACGATGAAAAGTGCTGCGACTTTCAACAGTTCTGCAGCGACTCTGGTCCGTCCGCCTCGGGCGCGGAGCCCAGGAAAAACGTTCACTCGAACGTATGAAAATTGCGGATTGACATCATCGGCGAGGCACGGCCGACTTATATCTCTCGAACGGCCTCTAATGGCCCACTCGCGAGGGGTGAAAGATGGACGCACAGAAGTCGGCAGTCGAACACGCGGCGCAAGGGCCGCACACCGAACCTCACCCAGGGGGATCGCACGCCAGGGTGACACTCACCGTCCTTGTCCTCTGTGCCATGTTCATGAGCCTGCTGGCGCCCGGTGCCACAGCCGCGACCATCTCGAAGGCTACGGCGGGCGTCGGTGCCCAGCAGGTGGTCTCGGCAGCTCCGGGAAACGGTAAGAAGAACGCCATCTCACTGGCCAGGACAGCCCCGGCGGAGGTCCACGGCGTGGCAGCCGACGGCACCCCACTGAACGGCACCTTCGAGCTCAAGCGGTTCCGGGAGCGCGGCGGAGTGCTGTATGCCGTCGGCACATTGACGGCATCTCTGGGTGAGAAGCCGGTCCGGCAGAACGTTTCGCTGCCGGTGACCGGTGCCAGCAACGAGGTTCCCGCCGTTGAGGGAGCGATGCAGCAGCAAGCGCCGGTGCCCACGCCAGGAGCGTGTGACATCCTGACCTTCGCCCTGGGGCCGCTCGACCTGGACCTGCTCGGTCTTCGGGTTGCCTTGGACCCGATCAATCTGCTCATCGAAGCGATCCCGGGCGCCGGAAACCTGCTGGGCAACCTGCTGTGTGGGATCGCTGGGCTGCTCGACGGCCCGTTGGGAGGCGGACTGGGTAATCTGCTTCGCAACCTGCTCGGCGCTATCGCGGATCTGTTGAACGGCATCCTCGGCGCCTGACGCGGCAGGGAGACCGACGGGCATGGAGGGGCGTCAACCGGGGGAGCCCCTCCATGTCACGTCATGCTGCATGAGCCTGTTCTTGAGGCGCTCCCTCTTCGGCCTTGCCCTGAATTCCACTGCGCTGAATTCCACTGCGCTGAATTCCACATTGGCCCGCACACCGGAAGTCCCGACTGCCGTACGCCCGCGCCGAATTGCGCACGCCGGCCGTGAGCTGAGGTAGGTGAATCATCGCCAGGCGGGGGTTGCCAGCAGATCCCGCGTCAACTACCGAAAGAGCTGACGACAGTTCTGACCACCCGAAGCGCAGTGCCGTGGGCCGAATTGTCGGCCTCATGATGACCTGATCCGTCTGGCCCCTCGACCGCATCTATTGCCGCCGGGCAATTCATAGTTCCGCACCCCGCACCAAGGATTCACCGTGGACACCGTGCACGTGTTGGTCTGATGCCGGGACGACCAGAAAGGCGTGCTACGTCGCGATGACCCGCGGCCGGCACGCCAACCGCGCGAACGTCACACTGGACCACCGCTCTCCGCTCGCGGCGACGGGCACGACGTCGCCGGCGGACCGGAGCAGCACACCCGGGGGAGGTCCTCGCCGCGATCACGCATGGCGCGTCGGCCGACAGTCGGCGCTGCAGGGGATCCGGGCCGAGCAGGACCGCGCTGGTTCATCGCTACCCTGGCCGCGGCGGCCGAGACCATCGCCACAGGCGCGCCACGGCGCGACACCGGGCTGCTCGTCGACGTCCTCGCAAACATTCCGGTGGGGCTACTTCTTATGGCCGGAGTCGCGAGCCGCGACGTCGATCCCTGAGGGCGAGTAGCGGCGTGCAGCTACCGGGAGAGATCGATCGTACGCAACGTCATGGTGCCCGCGGAGATGGACCGCCCAAGCGCCGCGATCGCTCGCCCACGCAGCAGGATGGCAACGACAAACAGGAAGCACAGGAGGTCCGGGACTTACCGGAGACACCGGAAATATCAGAGCTACCTGACGAAGGGGACCGCATCCCCTACGCCCCATGTCGCCGTCGGCCCTTGACCGCGGTCACCACCTGCGCAGCCGGCGGCGAACCGGACGGAATCCCACCATGAATCGGCGGCACATCCGTCAGTCCCACGGCGTGCGGCCACATTTGGTCATACCTCCGATATCGGGCGCGAACCCTTTCCGCGAGTCATCTCCGCGTCATCCCTGGCCGTCGACTCACTCATATCAAGCAACACCGAGCGTGGGCAGCAGTAGTCGCTGGACGCGCCGGGGCGCCCGTGGCGCTCTGGCTGCCAGGAACTCTGCGGCCACCGATCGATTGTCGAGGACAGGAGTCGAGGGGCAAGGAGAGGGCGTGACGCTCACCGTTGACCGACATGGATTCGGGTGTGATGAATCGGGTCGCCGACGAGAACGGGCGCAGAGAGGAGGACTTGTACCGCAGTGATCATCAACAATCGTGACGTGCGGGCGCACCACCGCCTCCACTTCGCTGAACCCGGGCCAGTCAGCCGTCGAATGCACCGGCGTGCCCGCTGAGCCCGCGACGCCATCAGATCCCGACCGTGAAAGAGGTTTATGAGTAGTCGATCTGGGCTACCGACAAGCATGACACCGACATCAGGCACGTCAGGAACGGTGGCTCCTCGAGCTTTCCGTCTCTGTTCGGTTGGCGCCGGGTCGTCCCGACGCCGCGCCCATCGACCACGTGAACCGTCATGCGGCGCCGAACGCTGCCACAGCTCCACTCATTGAGGGCCACGGCACGACACGACAGCGAGCAGGTCAAACGAATTTCCGACTTCCAGGCCACTGATGATCACGGTGCTGCCAAGGCGGCAGCACTGCAGAAAAGGAGTGAGACATGACCAACGCAGGAACTCCCGACGTCTACATGGGGCGCAGGGCGGTCGATCCAGCGGGCAACAAGATCGGAACCGTGGGACAGGTCTACGTGAACGATCAGACCGGGCATCCGGACTGGGTCACGGTGAATACCGGGCTGTTCGGCCTGCGGGAGAGTTTCGCCCCACTCGCGGGTTCGAGCTTCAGCGGTGACGACCTGGTTCTGCCCTTCGACAAGGACGTCGTCAAGGACGCCCCTGACATCGCAGACTCGTCTCACCTGGATGAGGACGAGCAGCAGTCCCTGTACGACTACTACGAGCGCTACCTCGGCGACACCGGCATGACCACAGCCGGCATGCGCACCGGCGCCCGACACGCTGACTCCGCGCGCCGGAAGGGACACGGTACGACCGGCCGCACGACGGACGACGCGATGACCCGCTCGGAGGAGCAGCTGCGCGTCGACACGGAGAACGTGGAAGCCGGTCGCGCCCGGCTGCGCAAGTACGTCGTCACCGAACAGCAGTCCGTGCAGGTCCCGGTGTCCCGGGAGGAGGTTCGCGTGGAGCGCGAGCCCATCACCGGCGCCAACCGCGGCAAGGCGATGTCCGGTCCGGACATTTCCGAGGACGAGCATGAGGTCGTGCTGCACGAGGAACGTCCCGTGGTGGGCAAGGAAACGGTCCCGAAGGAGCGGGTCCGGCTCGGCAAGGAAACCGTCAAGGACCAGCGAACTGTCACCGAACAGGTCCGGAAGGAAAAGATCGACGTGGACGAACCTGCCAGGTCGACGGGCAAACGACCGCAGAACCGCTGAAGCCGCCGCCATGCCGTCGCCGCCCGCACGGTTCGACCTGCCGGACCCGGGCGCGACGGCATGGCAGCGCATGGCGAGCACTCATGAGGTCCGTGCGGCAGCGGATGCTGCGAGGTCGACCCCATCGCCGGCCGAATCGCGTCTCGGCTCCGTTGGAGTCTCGCGGGAACGTCCGAGACCTGGTCGATGTGGCATTCGGCTCACGTTGGTTCGGGATGTCTGCGTGATGACGCCATCGTGCCTCGCGCATTCGGTGGAGTGACTCCGTTCGCACATTTCCCTCGTGGAGAGGCGGGCATGGTGGATGATCCCTTGTTCCTGGCAAGCGATCTACGTCTGGCCGTCCATCGGCTGGCTCGACGCCTGCGCGTCGAGCAGCCGGACGACGACCTGACATTGACGCAGATCTCCGCTCTGGCAACGATCTGGCGTTTCGGTCCGCTCACAGCCGGAGATCTGGCACAGCGTGAGCGGGTGCGGCCACCCTCGATCAGCAGGGTCCTCGCTTCCCTCGAGGCTGCCGGCCTGGCTCAGCGCCGGGAAAATCCCAGGGATGCAAGGCAGGTCATTGTCAGCGTCACGCCTGCCGGGGACCGCCGGATACTCGAAGCGGTGCGGATGAGTGAGGCATGGCTGGCCGAGCGGCTCCAGATGCTGACCGCTGACGAGCACGACGTTCTCGCCAAGGCCGCAGCATTGATGGAGCGGCTCGCGAGCGCCGAGGAACGCTCGCTGGCGGACCGACGTGCGACGACGTGAACGCGCCTCGACGAACCCGAACCCACCCGTTCGAATGTGCCGAAGCATTGTGCGGCCGGCGCCACCGGGGGACGGCGTCCGCGGATGCTGAGAACCGCCCTGTGGAAAGGCTCGCTCGATCTGAACGAGGCTTCCGCCGGCACCCTGGTGTGGGAATGGGTCATTCCACTCGCACGGTGACGAATTCACGTGCACAGACCTCCGTAGGGGTGTACCGGATCCGAACCGCCGACAGCAGACTCGACGAAGTCGACCACCATCGCGCACCACCCTCGCGCGCCTCTCGCTGAACCGCGACCGACGAGCCGACCCACCCCATCCCTGCGATTTCGTGAAAGGAACGGTGCAGATGCCGTTGGCAACCGGCCGTTGACCCATGGCGACAACGTCGCTCCCCGGCCAGAAATGAGCTCGACCGTGATTCGGTCGGCAGCCCGCACGGGGGCGGCGTCGGAGTGGTGATCACGCTGTGGCGTGGCCGGCAATTCCACAGTCTCCGAAACCGCTGCTGGGTGGGCTCGGGAATGCGCGAAACGGGCGTCCGAATATCTCCGACCTGGCGTTGCACATCACCGGTACAGAGCAGTCGAATCCGAAGAAGGAAGATCATGACCAGCACTCAGACGTACAACACGGCCGCCGATGAGGCCCGTTCCGCCGTGGAGCGCGCCGCGGACGTGTGGACGCAGGGAACGCGTT
Source organism: uncultured Actinomycetota bacterium (assembly GCA_963844455.1). Classification (GTDB taxonomy): domain Bacteria; phylum Actinomycetota; class Actinomycetes; order Mycobacteriales; family Nakamurellaceae; genus Nakamurella. Next base: position 113,073 of record CAWJOH010000013.1, on the reverse strand, counting down.
CGCTCACCGAGCAGGCCGGCCAGCTGTGGCAGCTGCCGCGGCTGGACGCGGCCACCGACGCCACCCGCAAGTACTTCGAGTACCTGCAGGACGGACTGCAGGTCAACATGGACGCTGCGATGAAGTGGGCCCGTTCGCTCGCCTCCATCGGCGAGGCGTTCCGGAGCCAGCTGCAGACCGTCAGCGACTTCCGGCGTGGTCACATCCAGGCGATCAGCACCTGGATCTCCAGCGAGACCGAGACCTTCGCCAACGCGGCCAGGCAGCAGGCGGAGCAGGTCGACCAGGCGCAGCGGCAGCAGGTCGAGCAGGTCGAGCAGGCCGAGCGGGAGCGCGAGGAGCAGGCCCGGCAGGCCGAGCGTGACAAGGCCAAGGCCGAACGCGACCGGGCCCGTCGCGCGCGCCAGGAGGCCCGCGAGCGGTACGAGGGCCTGACCAAGGCGGAGCTCTCCGACCAGCTCGCGCAGCGTGACCTGCCCAAGACCGGCACCGTCGACGAGTTGATCGACCGCTTGGTCGCTGCCGATACCGAGTGAGTGCGGGAGTACCGGGCGCCGCGAAACCCGCGTGAGACGGCGAGCTTCGGGACAGGCGACCGACGGCGATACTCCGTCAGTCAGCCGGAACCCACGCGCTCTCTCTGCCGCCCAGGGCTCTGGGGTCACGTGGCGGCGCGGCTCATCCCGGGGGGCCGGGCGCGGCCTGCCGGACCGCCGGGAGGTGCGGGGTCACGCGGGCTCGCAACGCCTCGGCGGCCGCCCGCACCGGCACCAGGTCGGCCGGCTGGGCTGTCTGCGTGGTGGCGTCGGCGAGGATGAGGTCGCCCTCCCGCGCGATGGCGGCCCAGCGGGCCGCGCCCTCGGGCAACGCACGCGCTGGGCCGTCGGGCAGCACGGACGCGCAGTCCTCCAGCAACCGCAGCAGCGCGATCATGACCGTGGGCTCCGCCGACCCGTAGCGGCGGATCAGCCCGCACACGGTCGAGAGGTAGTCGCCGAACCGGCGCCCGGGCACGATGACGACTCCGCCCGCGTGGGGATCGCCGACGACCCGGTCGCCGAGCGGTCTGACGGCGATCCCGCAGAGGATCACCGAGAGATGGTCCATCGACTGCACGGCCGTGTAGGGGTCGTTCACCGCGGGCGACAACGCCTTGCAGGCCATGTCCACCAGCTGGCGGATGCCGAGCGCTGGGTCCTGCTCCAGCGTCCGCGCGGAGCCGACCTGCACGGCGCCGTGCACGGCCGCTGCCACCTCAGCCGGGTCAACGGCCGGCCGGCCGGCAGCCGGTCCGTGACCCGGCGCGCCCACGGCCCGCGTGCCCACCGCCGGTTCCCCGGTCGGGTCCGGCGCCGCGGGCTGCCACGCCCAACCCAGGCACGTGCCAGCGACGATGTGCTCGCCGACCTGGCGCCGCAGCCGGATGAACAGCCGGTGCCGGTTCGCCAGCGGCAGCAGCGCCTCGGGTCGCACCGCCTGGAGGTAACCCGACCGACGGGCGACGATCGGAAACGCCCATGCGGGCGGGTCCGGCGGACCGGCGGCGGTGTCGCCGATCCCGGAGTCCAGCACCGCCAGGGTCTCCTTCTCCACCCGGGCGCCGATCGAATCCACCTGGATGGAATGGGCGAGGTGGTCGGCGAAATAGACGACCATGGCCATGCTGGCGAACATCAGCAGCACGGCCAGGCTCACGCCGAGGCGCGGGAACTCGTTGATGTCCGCGCCGCCGGCCAGCCCGACCGTGTACAGACCCGCCGCGCTGTACACGAACGTCGCGGTGAAGACGCTGAGCACCACCTGGGTGGCCCGGTCGCGCAGGAACTGCGCGAGCAGCCGCGGCGAGAACTGCGTGGATGCCAGCTGCAGCGCCACGACGGTGAGCCCGAGGACGAGGGCGATCACCGTGACCACCGTGCCGGTGATGCCCGCGAGCAGATCCCTCGCGTCGTTCACCGTGCCCTGGAACGCCAGAAAGGACAGCGGTGAGTCCGGCGCGATGCGGACGCGGGACACCGCGACGCCGACCAGCAGCGCCACGACGGCGCTGACGCTCGGCCACACCCACAACGAGCCGTGCACGTACTCGCGGGCGGCGCCCCGATTGATCACGACGAACCTCCGGAGGCGACGGGATGACCGGCGACGCGGCATCGGGGGCAGGGCAGAGCGTGCATCGGCCCCCGACGAGCAGCGGGACAAGCATGCCGCAGATACGCGATCATGGTGAGGTGACGGTCGATCCCGACGGGACGGTGCCCCGCCGCGCCGACTCGGGCGGCGACCCCCGCGGCGCTCGTGGTGGCGACCCCGGCGGCGGATCCGGAACAGGCTGGGCCGCGCCGACGGCGACGGGGCCGGTGCGGGCGACGGTCGCGGTGCCCGGGTCGAAGTCGCTGACCAACCGGGCGCTCATCCTCGCCGCGCAGGCGACCGGGCCCTCGGTGCTCAGCGGCGCGCTGCGCAGCCGGGACACCGACCTGATGGCCGCCGGACTGCGCGCGCTGGGCATCGGCGTCGTCGATGGGCCACGGAGTGACGGCGGCGAATGGCGGGTCGATCCCGGCCCCGCCGCGCGGGCCGGCGGACATCGACTGTGGGCTGGCCGGCACGGTCATGCGGTTCCTGCCGGCGCTGGCCGCCACGGCGGAGGGCGCGGTGCGCTTCGACGGCGATCCGGCCGCGCGCCGCCGTCCCATGGCCCCCATCCTCGAGGCGCTCCGGGACCTGGGCGCGCGGATCGACGGCGACGCGCTGCCGTTCGCCATCCACGGCACGGGAGCGCTGCTCGGCGGTGATGTCACGCTCGACGCCGGCGCATCGTCGCAGTTCGTCTCGGGACTGCTGCTCGCTGCCGCGTCCTACGAGGAGGGCGTGCGCATCGTGCACGACGGACCCCCCGTGCCGTCCATGCCGCACATCGAGATGACGGTGGCCGTGTTGCGGTCCGTCGGGGTTCCCGTCGACGACTCGCGCCCCGACGCCTGGTCGGTCGAGCCTGCCCTCGTCCGCCCATGGACGACTCCCATCGAGCCCGACCTGTCCAACGCCACGCCGTTTCTCGCGGCCGCAGCCGTCACCGGCGGCACGGTCGTCATCCCGCACTGGCCGTCCGCAACCACCCAGGCGGGCGATGCGATCCGCGGCATCCTGTCCGAGATGGGCTGTACCGTCGACCTTCTCGAGGATCGCCTCGAGGTCACCGGGCCGGACCGGCTCGATCCGGTGGACCTCGACCTGCACGACGTCGGCGAGCTGACCCCGACGATCGCCGCACTGGCGCTGTTCGCCTCGGGGCCCAGCCGGCTGCGTGGCATCGGGCACCTGCGCGGCCACGAGACCGACCGGCTTGCCGCGCTGGCCACCGACATCGCTGCACTGGGCGGTGATGTCGTCGAGGGCAGGGACGACCTGACGATCCGGCCGGGCCGCCTGCACGGCGGCACCTGGCGCTCGTTCGCCGACCACCGGATGGCGACCGCCGGCGCGATCGTCGGGCTCCGGGTTCCGGGCGTCGCGGTGGACGACGTCGGCACCACGGCGAAGACCCTGCCCGGGTTCGAGCGCCTGTGGAGCGGCATGGTCGGCACCCGCGCATCGGCGGTCCCCCGCTGAGCAGGCTCGCCGAAGGCTGGGACAACGACGACGTCCGGGTCCGCCCGGGGCGCAGCAGCCGCCCACGGACCAAGACCCGGCCGGCGCACGAGGCGGCGATCGAGGGCTTCGTCACCGCGATCGACCGCGGCCGCTACGCCTGCCTCGTCGAGCCCGGCCGCGGGAGGCCGCCGCGCACGGTCACGGCCATGCGGGCCCGCGAGCTCGGCCGCCGGGCGATCGCGGTCGGCGACCGGGTCGACCTGGTCGGTGACACCGACGGCGCGCCGGACAGCCTCGCTCGCATCGTGCGCATCGCGGAGCGACGGACCGAGCTGCGGCGCTCGGCCGACGACACCGCCGACGGCTCGCCGGGCGCGGAAAGGGTGCTGGTCGCCAACGCCGACCAGCTCGTCATCGTCACCGCACTGGCGGATCCGCCGCCGCGCACGGGGTTCATCGACCGCTGCCTGGTCGCGGCGTACACCGGCGGCCTCGATCCGCTGCTGCTGCTCACCAAGGCCGACCTCGCGGACCCGGCCGCGCTCCTGTCGGCCTACGCGGACCTCGAGCTGCCGGTGCTGGTCACCCGCCGGGCGTCGGCCGACTCCAGAGCGCTCCGGCAGCAGGACCTCGGGGCGGTCAGAGACGCGCTGCACGACCAGGTCTCGGTGATGATCGGGCACTCGGGGGTCGGCAAGTCCACCCTGGTGAACGCGATCGTGCCCACCGCCGAGCGCGCCACCGGCAGCGTCACCGGCGTCGGGAAGGGCCGGCACACGTCGACGTCGGCGATCGCGCTGCCGCTGGAGGGCGGCGGCTGGATCATCGACACCCCGGGCGTCCGGTCGTTCGGGCTGGCCCATGTGACGCCCGACGACCTGCTGGAGACCTTCGACGACCTGCTCCCGGCGACCGTCGACTGCCCGCCGGGGTGCGACCACTCCGGACCGGACGGCGGCGGACACGGGGGCCGGCTGCGCGCTCGACGCGTTCGTCGCGGGGGGCGGCGCGAGCCCCGCACGGCTGCAGTCCTTCCGGCGACTCCTCGCCTCGCGCACGGTGAGCGACTGATCGCGCACTGCTTGTGATTGACATCACCGCCGCCCATGGGTGTAGTTTGATGACACGTCAACCGCAGGGGAATATGCTTCGGGCAAGGTTGTTGAACATTCATGTAACAACCACTCGCCACCGCCGGAAGGACTCCCATGACCACCTCCATCGCCACCAAGCTCTCGACCGGTGCCTGGACTGCCGACCTCGTGCACTCCGACATCTCCTTCAAGGCCCGTCACATGGGCGTCGGCAAGGTGCGGGGCACCTTCGACCTCACCTCCGCCACCCTGCAGGTCGGCCCCGGCGGCATCGCCGACGCGACCGTGACGGCCGAGATCGACGCCACCACCGTCGACACCAAGAACGAGCAGCGCAACGGCCACGTCAAGTCCCCCGACTTCCTGGACGTCGAGAACCACCCGATCCTGACCTTCGTCTCCACCGGCGTGAAGGACATCGACGGCGACGAGTTCGTGCTGGTCGGCGACCTGACGATCCGCGACATCACGCGCGAGGTCGAGCTGGCCGTCGAGTTCCTGGGCGAGGGCGAGGACGCCTACGGGCACACCCGCGCCGGATTCAGCGCGACCACCGCGATCAGCCGCAAGGAGTACAACGTCAGCTTCAACGCCGTCTTCGGCGCCGGCAACTCCGTGGTCGGCGACAAGGTCGACATCGCGCTCGAGCTGGAGTTCACCAAGAACGCCTGAACCGCCGCTCAGCCCTCCGGGTCGTCGAGCTCCTGCAGCAGGTAGCGCACCTCGCCCGGCGCGTACCACGCCAGGGCGAAGTCCTCGGCCTGCGTGACCGCGAACTCCCCATCGTCATCGCCCAGGTCCGCCGCATCGATCATCGCGGCGGCCTGGGCGACCGCGTCTGCGGCGTCGGCTCCGTCGAGGTGCACGGCCGCGACCTGCCGCCACGCGACGGTGCCGGTCACCGCAACCACCGCGCGGTCGGCCTCGGGCCTGGGGCGCGCGTCCCGGTCCGGGACATCCGCCGAGAGCACCACACGCAGCGGGCTCTCCGACCGCGAGGCGGCGATCAGGCGCAGGGCGGCGCGGGCCGCATCCTGCATCGCGAGGTACTCCAGGTCCTCCTCGGACCAGTCCGGATACTCCCGGCGCAGCGGGTCCGTGACGGCGAAGCCGACGCCCGAGATCACCGGCACCACCCCCGAATCCAGCGCGCCGCGCAGCCCGCCGAGCGTCGTCGGCAGGTACACCCTCACGAGGTGCTGCGCGAGCGCGGGCGTCGTCGGGGGGCCCTCGGCTTCGCCGGGCTGCTCGCGGCCACCGTCGAGCGCAACTCGTCGACCGCCTCGCGGATCGCGGTGGCGAACTCCTCCACGTCCGGGATCGCCTCGCGATCGGCGGTCATCCCGAAGTAAACGCCGCCGTTGTACGAGGTGCACGACACGGCGAGCGCCTGCCCGATCGCCAGCGGCGCCACAGGGTACATCGCCGTCACCGGGAAACCCGCTGCGTACAGGGGGATCTGGGGTCCTGGCACATTGGTGATCAGCACGTTGTACATGCGCCGGGACAGCTGGCCAGCCACCCGGGCACCGAGCGCGTGCAGGGTGGGTGGCGAGAACCGGCCGAGCTCCACGAGCGCGTCGGCGCCCACCTGCCGACCGGAATCCAGGTGCCCGCCCATCGAGAACGACACCTGGTGCAGCCGCATCACCGGGTTCGACTCGGCGACCGGAAGATCGATGAGATACGAGGCGACGGAACCGCTCTCATCGCTCTCGGCGTCCGGCCCCGGCCGCACCGACACGGGCACCATGGCCCGGACGACCGTGTGCGGGGTGACCGGCTCGCCCCTGGACAGCAGCCAGTTCCGCAGCGCACCGGTGATCACCGTGAGGATCACGTCGTTGACCGAACCGCCGTGCGCGCCCCGCACGGCCTTGAAGTCGGCCAGGTCGGCGTCGACCGTGGCGAACCGGCGCTGACCACTCCTGGCGTCGTTCAGCAGGGAGCGGGGCGCGGGATTGACGGTGCGCCGGACCACCTCCAGCGTCTTGCCGGCGGCGGTGAACACCCGCGTCACCGCGGACCGGACGTCCTGCCCGACGAACCGGACGATGTCCACGACCTCGGACGGCCGCGTCGTCAGGTCGGCGACGGCGTCGACCACGAGGTCGATCTCGCTGGGCGCCGGGTTCGGGATCCAGGGCTGGTCCGGCAGGTCGCGGGACCGGCGGTTGACGTCGAGGATGGCCGCCGCGACGTCGACGGCGCCGATCCGGTCGACCATCGCCTGGTGGGTCTTGTTGACCACGGCGACCCGGCCGCCGGTCAGGCCCTCGATGACGTAGACCTCCCAGAGCGGCCGCGTGCGGTCCAGCGGCCGGGAGATCAGGCGGCCGACCAGCTCGTCGAGCTCGACCTCGGTGCCCGGTCTCGGCAACGCGGAGCGCCGGACGTGGTAGGTCAGGTCGAAGTCCTCGTCGTCGACCCACACCGGGCGGGCGAGGCGGCCCGGCACGAAGCGCACCTTCTGCCGGTACCGGGGCACCAGCGACAGCCGCGACTCGATCAGGCCGACGATGTCGGAGTACTGGAACTCGCGGCCGGCGCCGTCGGCGGCCGGATCGGGGGCCAGGATGACCACGCCGCCGACGTGCATCGGCGTCCCGGCATCCTCGGCGTACAGGAACGCCGCGTCGGTCGCGGACAGCCTGTCGGTCACCGCAACATGGTGGCACAGCGAGCCGGGACGGGGTGCCGTCAAGGACGCCCCGGCGCACGCTGCTCCGCGGGCTGCTTCGCGGGTCGGCGGCCGGGTGCCTCCGGGCGCTCGAAGAGCTGCAGCACGCCGGCGATGCTGAAGCACGCCGCGCCGAGCGCGGTCCCCCAGTTGGCGACGGTGTCGTTGAGCGCGTCGCCGGTGGTGTGCCGCACGAACCCGGCGATCCCGGAGACGAAGAACAGGATCGACCCGAGCTGGTTGACGGAAACCACCCACCAGCCCAGGGAGTCGGCCTGCCACCGGAACCGGCCGTGGCAGATCTCCGCGATGGCCACGTGCCCGGAGATCAGGAACAGGATGCAGCCGACCATTTCCGGCGCCCAGAGCAGCCGATCTTCTTGTCCCGCAGAGAGATTCACCAGAAAGGCGCGGGCCAGGCTGAGAAAGAACGCGATCGTGCCGACGAACAGCACGCCGGCCGACACCCAGCCGGGCCGCATCGGTTCGTAGCCCCACCACCGCCACCGGCGCTCGGTCAGGGTGCCATCGGCGTCGAGGCCGCGCGGCGCGTTCAGCTCCTGCACGATCGAGGCGTAGCCGCCGATGGAGAAGAAGACGCCGCCGATCAGGAAGACGAGGTCGATCGTCGTCGGCGAGGTGGACGAGAGCTGCGCGAGCAGCCCGCCCAGGGTGAACAGGGCGCCCCCGATGATGAAAGCCGTTGCGGCGACGGCGTTGCACCGGATGAGCCGGACGGTGAGGGCGGGGCGCGTGCGGATCCGCCGGACCGCGCCGTCCACCAGCAGCTCGACGTACCCGCGGCGTCGCGCCACGCGGGACTCCCAGGTCCCGGTGGCGCCGTCGGCGGAGCGCCAGCGCACCCGGCTGACGAACTGGTAGGCGCCGCGCTGCTCCTGGATCTCGGCCTCGTCCGGTACCCGGAAGGACCGCTCACCGCGCGGCGTCATCCGGACCCGCCCCGCAGGATCGGCGAATCTGCGCCGGGCGCCCCGGCCGTGGCGTGCATGCCGCCAGCGTGTCACCCCGCCGCGCGGTCGCGTCCCCGCCCGGGGCGGTTTCACCCGGGTCGTGGGACGCTGCTGCCGAACGGCGTGGGGAACGGTGGCGCGGGTGGCGGGGCGCCACTTCCTCCTCGTGCGCGGCCGTTCTTCCTCGCGCGTGGCCGTTTCTTGCCGGTGCGTGGCCGCGGGCGGCGTCAGGCGCGGACCGCGCGCGAAAGCAGCGCCCCGGCGAGTTCGCGCAGGCCGGCACGCAACGCCGAGTTCGGCGCCGCCTCGGCGAGCGGCACGCCGCGACGCCAGGCCCGATCGGTCGCGCCGCGGTCCTCGGGCAGCACGGCGGCCACCGGGTGACCGGCGAACCGCTCCACCGCCCGCACGGCCTCGTCCCGGGATGCCGCCGAGGACCGGCACCTGTTGAGCACCACGCGCGGATCAGCGGCGGGGATGATCCCGCCGAGATCGTCCAGGCCGCGGATCAGCCGCTCCATGCCCGGCGGGTCGCACGACCCGACCGCGAGCACGACGTCGGCGTCCGCCAGGGCCGCGAGGGTGGCGCCGTTTCGGCGCGGCGCCGTCACGTCGAAGCTGATCTCCTCGTCGGCCTCCACGGCGAAGCCGCAGTCGACGACCACCACGGACGCGATCTCCCGCGCCAGGCCGAGGACGACGGGCAGCGCCGACGGGCGCACCTCCGGCCACCGATCCGCACGCGCGAGGCCGGTCAGCAGCCGCAGCCGGGGGGTCAGCGACCAGCAGAGCGCACTGAGCGCCGGCACGTCCAGGCGCCCGTTGGCGGCGGCCCGGCACGCCCCCGCGAGCCCCGGCGACTCGTCGAGCAGGCCGAACGCCGTGGCGATCACGCCGCCGTACACGTCGGCGTCGACCAGCAGCGTGGAGTGCCCGGCGGCCGCCGCCTCGACGGCCAGGCCCATGGCCACGGTGGTCCGGCCGGGTGCCCCCGTCGGCCCCCACACGGCCACCACCCGGCCGGGATCGGCTGCGACGTCGGGCATCTCGATGTCGGCGTCGGTGGCTCCGGGCGGCAGCGACCGCCGCGGATCGGACAGGAGTCGCGCCCGATGCGGGTCGTCGCGCGCCGGATCGAGGGTGATGGCGACCGCCGCTGCGCGGACCGCGTCCAGGACGGCATCCGGGCCGGCGTCGTCGGGCACCAGCCCCTCGACGCCCAGGCGCTCGAGCCGCAGCCGCGCCCGCTCGTCGGCCGGAGGATGGACGCCGACCACGGCCACGCCCGACAGCCGCAGCCGGGTCACGGCCTCGGTGTCCAGCCGGCGCAGACCCGCGGAGAGCACCGCGACGGAGGCCTGCCCGGTGGTCGCGATCGCCAACACGTCGCCGATGTCGGCGCAACGGCGCACGACCGTCATCGGCGAGCCCGGCCGGTCCAGGGCGGCGACGAGCTCGGTCTCCCATGCCTGACCGCTGCCGGCGGTCAGCAGGCCGGTCGTCACGAACCCTCGCCGCTCACCAGCACCACGATCGGCTCGCCCGTCGGCAGGAGCCGGACCAGCGCGTCGGCGTCCTTCGCCGGGAGCAGCACAGAGATCTGGTAGCGGTTCGAGGTCGCGCCGGACAGCCCACCCGAGGCCGGTGGCGTCACCGACTGCACGGTGAGGTCGCGTCCGATCAGCTCGGTCGTGCCGCCTTCCCCCGCCGCGTCGCCGCCGGTGGTCAGGTAGAGATCGATGGTCGAGCCGTGCGCGACGCCGGGTGGGATGTCGTCCGGTTGCACGGAGATCGCAACGACGCGACCCGTTCCGGGCCGTTCCAGGGCCGAAGCGGTGACCAGCTCGCCGGCGCGCAGGGGCTGGGCCACCGTCATCCCCTCCGGGGTCGCCGCGGACGGGGACAGGTACAGGGCGGCGGTGTCGCCGAGGTTCACCTCGACGCTGACCATGTCCCCGGAGCCGATCACCGTGCCCGCCGCGAGGTCGCGGCCGGCCGCCCAGACCGGCGACGTGCGGGTGCTCGACCCGATCACCTTGGCCCCCACCACGACGGCCGCCACGAGGATCAGGATGCCTGCGATCACCCGCGCGTTCACCCAGCGCGGGCGGGCCAGCCGGCGGGGTGCCGGCGACGGCGGTGCGGATCCGGCCGGGCCGGGCGGCGCGTGCGGGGATGGTGCGGTCGGTGTCGCGGCCGGCGTGCTGACCATGCGCTCCCCTTCGCGGCAGCGCCGCGTGTCCTGTGGATCGACGCGCTCGCCCGGGCGGCGCGCGTGGCAAACTCCATCACCGACGGGCAAGTAAAGTCAAAACGGATCAAGATCATTGTGGACAGCGCCCGCGGGCGCGGAGGGAGATCCCGAGCATGGGCAGGAATCCGGGCGCCTTCGCCGGCACGTCCCGGGACGGTGCCGTCGGGAACGGTGCCGTCGGGAACGGTGCCGTCGGGAACGCAGTGGTGGTCCCGTGACGTCGGACCGCTTCCTCACGCTCGCCGACGTCGCGGACATCCTCAACATCTCGGCGTCCCAGACCTACGCCCTCGTGCGCAGCGGCGACCTGCAGGGCATCCAGATCGGCGGCCGCAACCAGTGGCGGGTGGAACGGTCGAAGCTGGAGGAGTACATCGAGCAGGCGTATCGCCGGACGGCGGCCGGGCTGACGGAGCTGCCCGAGTCGGCGCCCGCCGATCGCTGAGGCCGCGCCGGCCTCCGGTCAGCCGCCGCCGTCGCGCAGCAGGGCGGTGACCCGCCCGGCGCGGAGCACGTCGATCCGGTGCCGGACTGCCTCCTCCGCCAGCGTGGCGAACTACAGGACGCGAACGGCATCGTCCGACTGTCGCGAGCCGGGGGGATGCACGCCAGACGCGTCCCCGATCGTCAGCCGTGCGGAACCGCGCGGACCAGCGCCACCGCGGTCAGCGGCACCAGCACCACCGAGCGCACGACGGCGGCACGTCGCGGCTCCCAGGCGGGATGCACCGCCAGTTCGAGGAAGTCGGCGCCGACCCGGTCGATCGTGCCCGTGACCTCCGCCTGCGCGGCGCCGAGCGCGGCGTCCTCGCCCGGGCCCCCGGCGACACCGGCCGTCGTGAGCGCCACCGCCGACCGGCCGCGGGCGATTCCGCGCAGCAGCAGACGGAGGTCCAGGCGCGCGGACACGCGCGACAGCTCGGTACCCGTCGACGATGTCAGCCCCTCCACGCCGACGACCCAGCGCAGCGGAACGACGAACTCGCCGGCGAGCCCGTCATCGATCAGCGCGAAGTCGGGCCCCACCCTGCGCAACGTCCCCGTCACCGCGGCGCCCGTCGCGAGCCGCACCCGGACCGGGTGATCGGTTGCGCCGCGGAGCCGCTGCACCCAGGTGATCGCGCCCGCCGCCACCCGGTCCCGGTCGGCCTGCTCGGCGGCGGCGTCGGCGGCGGCGAGATCGTCGAACCGGGCCTCGAGCTCCTCGAACAACCGCTCCCAGCGCATCGGCACACCCTGACAAGGCCGCTCCGGACCGTCAAACCCGCCCGTCGCGCAGAGCTGACAGGCCGGATGCGCGATGCGACCTGTCCACACCCTGCTTGACAGCGCCGAACGTCTCCTCTTGACTGCTAATCGTGTCAAATGAAGTCAAACGTCATCGAACGCGAACACTGAGCGCCACGAGAGCAGCGGGCTCGGGCGCGCGCCGCGCATGGGCCCACCTCGTCGGGTGCGTCTGCGGGCTCGCGCTCCTGGCCGCCATGCTGCCCACGCCCGGCGCGCTGACCCGAGCCGTGCTCGGCGGCGGCATGACCGGTCTCGGGACCGGTCCGGTCGACCAGGCGGTCCTGTTCGTTGCCGGCCTGACGGTCTGGGCGCTGCTCGGGTGGCTGCTGCTGATCGCGGCCTGTGCGGTCGTCGCCCGCGCTCCGGGGTCCGCCGGCCTGGCGGGCGGCCGCCTGTTACGCCGGATCGCCCCGGCGGCCGCGGGGAGGCTGGTGGCGGCCACGCTCGGCGTCGCGGTGCTGGGCGGCGTCACCGGGTGCTCGTTCCCCGCGTTCGGCGGCGACGCGGCGCCTGCCGCGACGGTGCCCACCATCAGCATCGACTGGCCGCAGATCGACGCCTCGTCCAGCACCATCCTCGGGCGCGAATCCGCGCCCGACAGATGACCGGCCCCCGAGCCAGGCGCCCGCGGGTCCAGCGCCGACGAGCCAGGCTCCGACGGACCCGGCGCCCACAAGCCAGGCGCCCGGCGGCCGGGCGCCCACGGATCAGGCGCCCACGGATCCGGCGCCGACGGCGACCGCACCGCAGAGCGCGCCGACGGCCACATCCGAGGCGCCGGCTCCGGCACCGGTGACTGCTCCGGCGGCGACGACCGCGCCGGAGATCTCTCCTCCCGCGGCGGTGCCGGAGGCCGCGGGCGACGGACCGGTCGTCGTCGTGCGACCCGGCGACACGTTGTGGCGGATCGCTGCCGAACGGCTGCCCGGGGCGACCGATGCCCAGGTCGACGACGGGTGGCGGCGGTGGTACGTCGCGAACCGGGCGACCATCGGCCCGGATCCCGACGTGATCCTGCCCGGTCAGCAGCTGCGGGCACCCGGCGACGGGGCCGGAACGGTCCGCACGGCCTCCGCGCGACCGGCGATGCCGGGAGTGTCGTCGTGACAGCCGCCGTCGACGCCGCCGCAGCCGGCGCCGCCGCGATCGACGCCGCCGATCTGCACGCGTCCGACCTGCACGCAGCCGCCTGCACGCAGCCAACGCACACGCCGCCGAGATCTGCGCGGCCGCGCTCGAGCCGATCGCCGCGACGCGGCGCCCGCGGCCGGTCCTGGTGCGCCTGCCCGACCTGGATCCGCCGTTCGACGACGAGGCCGACGCGGCGCGACGGGATCGGCCCCCGGCCGCGCGGCCGGGCACGCGGGACCTGCCGCCGTTCCGGACCAGGATCGTGCGGCGGACCGCGCAACCGCCGTCCCTGCCGGCCGGTGAGCCGACAGTCGTTGCCGCGTCGCAGGTGCCGCGCTGGTCGGAGGAGGCTGACGTCGGTGTGCTGCGGACCGGCACCGCGGCGCTGCCTCCGGCCCGGCGAACGGGATCGGTGCTCGCCCGCGCGCTCGTCGAGGTGCTGTCCGGGCGACGCCCGGTCGCGCAGCTGCGCATCCACTGCTCACCCGAGATCTACGAGGGCCTCACCCACCGCCCGCCGGTGCCGTCGGTCGCGCTCCCGCACCTGATCAGCGTCCGGGTCGGCGAGCCGGCCGACGGGGTCGCCGAGGTCTGCGCCGTGTTCCGACGCTCGGAACGGGTGCGCGCCATCGCCTTCCGCCTCGCCGGCGTCGACGGCCGATGGCGGATCACGGCGCTGCAGGTCGGCTGAGCGATGCCCGCGCGCGACCGCCGCGACTCCGCAGCACGAACCGAAGGGCGGCCGGCCGCGCCGGCCTCGCGTCGGCGACGGGCGAATGCCGGACGGACCGTCAGCCGAGCAGCTTGGCCTTGGCGGCGGTGAACTCCGTCTCGGACAGCACCCCGGCGTCCTTGAGCTGGCCCAGCTTGGTCAGCTCGCCGATCAGGTCGCCGCCCGCCGCCGCCGGGGGGGCGGGCTGATTCGCGGCCGCCTGTTCGGCCGCCGCCTGCTGGGCGGCCTGCTGCGTGTCGGCTTGCTGCTGCGCGGACTGCTGCTCGGACGCGGCCTCCTTCTCGGCCGCCTTGTTCGCCGAATGCCGGCTCACCGCGCCCGCGGTCGCGGTCGCGGTGCCGGCGACGACCGCCGTGCGGGCCACGGTGCCGAGCAGACCCGGTCTACCCCTACGTCGAAACATGGTGCGGTTCCTCTCTTCTCACTGATTGCGCGCCGGTGCCGCCGGGTGGCGGCGGGCGGCTCAGTCCACCAGTGCCGCCTCGACCGCCGCCTCGACGACATCCCGCGGGATGCGGACGTGCAGGGTGAGCTCGCCCCCTGCGTCCTGGACGGCGCCGGAAACCTTTCGTGCCCAGCTGTTCTCGTACACGATCACGACCGCCGACGTTCCCGGGTCGATCGCGTCCGTGGCCAGCTCGAGGTCGTCCTCGCTGATCAGCGCCTGCGCGTTCACCTCGAGAACACCGAGCCCGTGGTCGTCGAGGTTCTCGCTCACGTCGACGACCCGGATCTCACCGTCCGTCGAGCGGGACAGGAAGACCAGGTCGAGCACGGTGACGAAGCCCGCCGCGACGACCTCCCGCACCGCCTCGATGAGCGCCGGCTCGGCCCGTTCCCCCGGGAACTTGACGATGATGAGTTCGACGGGACCCAGGGCCATGCTGACCTCCACGCGCCGGCCCGCGGTCGGGCCGTCATCCGGACATCCTGTCTGATTGGTCGCGATGCTGCCAACGGCCCCTGCCGATCTCGGCCGGCGAACCGCCGCCGCCGATCCGCCCGGGCGGGGCGGCCGCGTCGAGGATCGGACTACATCGCTGCGCGGGGGTTCATCAGCTCGTCGTAGTTGCCGTCCGGCATCACCCGGTCGCCGACCGACGGCAGCGGTTGGTCCCCCATGGCCGGATCGAGGCGCGCCCGGTCGACGATGTCGGTGAGCGCCTGCTGGAAACCCGGATCGCGCGGGAAGTTCGAGTGGCGCCCGGCGGCGGGCATCGTGGTGTCGCCCGGCACCGGGAGGTAGAGCGGGTCGGCCAGCAGCACGTCGATCTGCTCCAGCCCGTCCGCGGCGGGAGGCGGATCGTCGCGCGACAGCGGATCGCCCAGTCGCCCACCCAGATAGTCGGTGCGGCGCCAGAGGTTTCGCCAGCGCAGCGTCGGCGGCACCAGCCCGGCCACCGCCGCGGTCCTGTCGTCCCCCGGCATGGGCCACGGCGCCAGCATCTCCGGCCCGGCCGGCCCGCCCAGCGCGGTGCCCAGGGCCGCGAACGCCTCCCGCGAGAAGTACAGCGGAAAGAACCGGGCGTACAGCCGGCGCAGCACCGTGCCGAAGGTCAGCAGCGCCGTGCGGTCGGCCGCCCACTTTCCTGGCCCGAGCAGCGCGGCCATCGAGATGACCGTGCCCTGGCTGTGCGCGGCGAGCACGACCAGGCCGGGCCCGCGCCGCAGATCCACGGCCGCCGGTCCCGGGATCGCGCCGGCATCGGGATCGGCGCCGTCGCCGCCCGGGTCCGTGCCGACCCGCAGGTCCGGCATCAGCTCCGTCTGTGCCTCGCAGTGCGCGCGCAGCCGGAGGCTGAGCTCCGGCACCGCCCGCTCGGCGTAGCAGGGCGGCGCCAGCGGGTGCACGTCGCGCGGCCAGAACGCGCCGATGTCCCAGACGATGCCGACCGCCTTGCGGGTCTGCGGCACCCGGAAGGCGATCGCGCCGAGCACCACCAGCCCGATGCTCAGCGCACCGATCAGGATGATCCCGATCGCCGCGTAGTCCAGCCCGTCGGGGCTGGCCGCCGGCACCACCGCAGCCCGGAACCCGGGCGAGAAGCCGTACAGGATCGTCAGGATCGAGCCGATGACGCCGATCACCAGGACCAGAACCGCCAGGAACCCGGCGAGGTAGTCCACTCGACGGGCGACCCACGTCGCGTTCGCGATCGATCGCCGCCGAGTGGCCCGGCCGGTCGGATTGGTCAGCTGCTCGAAGCGCACCGGCTCGCGGGTCTTCGCGGTGGCCTCGGAGTTCGCGGCATGCCGCCGGTCCGCCGGGCCACCGCCGACCTTGAACACCGCGACGGCCCAGATCGCGGTGATCAGGCCGACGACGGCGACGGCCACGGTGACCAGGAAGGTGCCGAGGCCCGCCGCGCGGAACGAGTCGGGCACGACGATCTCCCGGTCCTCGAGCAGCCGCAGCACGTCGGCCGGGCTCACCCAGAACCCCGACGAGTTGATCCAGGACGCGGACAGCACCACGAATCCCGACGTCATCGCCGCACCGAGATAGAGCCCCAGGATCGTCATCACGACGGTGCCGAGCGACCACATCGCCCGGCGGGGCACCCGGCGCCGCTCGCAGAGCGCCATCCAGCCGACGAGCACGAGCATCGCGATCGACAGGATCGACTGCCAGACGAACAGGCCGGTGATCATGCCGTCGTAGCCGGGGATCGAGCCCCCGGTGTCCTCCGGCATCGAGCCGACGCTGATCACCGCGACGACGACCAGGGCCAGCACCGGCCACCAGACGAAGCGGATCCAGCCCCGGGTCCTGGCCCGGTCGGCGCGGCTGACCCGGTCGTTCTCGAAGCCAGGCGGATCATGCCGATCCACCAGTCCCGGCCATGCCAGCCCCGCCACCACGAGCGCGCCGACCAGGACCGCCAGCGCGATGCCGATCCAGTACACGGCGCCGCTGAGCGGGGCGCCGACCACGATCGTCAGCGCGACTGTCGCGACGCCCGCCTGCAGATGCAGGTGCCGCAGCCGGGCCACCGGGTACCGGCCGTACCAGAAGGCCGGGTTGCCGAGGCGCGGCTCGGTGCGGGTGCCGTTCTCCGCGGGCGGCGGGGCCTGCGCGTCCACGCGCTCCACCCCCAGCGGGCGCACCAGGTCGTACTGCCGGGACTTGAGCGTGCTCAGGGCGGCCAGCACGCCGATCACCAGCAGCGGGAACAGCGACCCCCACAGCACCCGCCACGGCGTTGACGCGCTGAACATCTCGCGCAGCGGCCAGCCGAGACCGTCACACGCCTGATCGCACTGCCACGCCAGGATGCCGAGGCCGATGCCGGACGCGCCGAGGGTCAGGGTCAGCGTGAGGCTGAGCGCCATCAACCGGGACAGGAACCACACGGCGGCGCTCGCCCGCGGCCAGTCCTCCGGCCCCTTGCCCGGGACCGGGCGCATCCTCGGCGCGATGTTGGCCAGGGTGAACGGCAGCAGGATGAGCCACAGCGCGCGGGACGGGGAACCGGAGGTCAGGCCGCCCCAGCAGTAGCCCTCGACCAGCGGCGGCGGGTCCTGCTCGTGCTTCGTGGCGTAGGGCTCGGCGTCGGTCGTCGACTGATTGGTCGGCCGGTCCCGCCACTGCTCGCGGATGATCGGCCGGTAGAAGCCGGCCGTGCCGTCGCCCGCGACCCGGCGCACGTCGAGGCGGTCGAGAAGCTCCTCGGGCGGGGTGCCGGACACCCCGTGCACGCGCAGCTCGACCACGTCCGGCCGCCTGCCGATGATGCCGCCGTCCGTTCCGGCTGCAGCGCTCATCACGTCCTCCCCGCCCTCGTGAGCGTGAGCATGACGCATGCCGGCGCAATTCGGGCGAGCACACCCCGGCGGGCGCACCCGCGTCCCGCGGCGACGCGCGGACCGGGAGCGGAGCGGCACCGGCCGGGCGCGCCGGCGCCCGCATCTGGCTCGGCACGAGGGGCGGCGCCCGCACCGGAGCGCGGCGCCCCTGCCGGAGCGCGGCGGTCACGACCGAAGCGCGGCGGTCCTACAGCGGCGCGGCGCCCGGCCGCCCGTGGCAGAGCTTGTACTTCTTGCCGGAGCCGCAGGGGCAGGGCTCGTTGCGGCCCGGTGCCTTCGAGGTCGTGGCGGTCGCCGAGCCCTGCCGCCGGTTGGCGCCGGCGCCGCTGGTCTCGGTGCCGCCGTCCTCGCGCGGGCCGCTGTAGGTCAGCGAGCCGGACGAGCCGCCGTTCGGGCTGCCCAGTCCCTTGGCGCGCAGGGCGGCCGGGGCCGCCTCCGTCGCGGTGGCCGCGCCCGCGGCGGCGGCCGCGGCCTGCTGCTGCGAGGGCAGCGCCTCCACCTGCCGGACGCGGCGCTTGGGCGGCGCCTGGGTCGCGGTGCCGTTGCCGGCCGGGTAGGCGACCGGGTTCGCGCCGACCGAATCGGCCGGGCTCGCGGCCGCGGTGGCGGTTCCAGGAGCGGCCGCCTGATCCCCGGCGACGACCTGCACCTGCAGGTTGTACAGGAAGCCGACCGACTCCTCCTTGAGCGAGTCGAGCATCGCGGCGAACATGTCGAAGCCCTCGCGCTGGTATTCGACCAGCGGGTCGCGCTGCGCCATCGCCCGCAGGCCGATGCCCTCCTTGAGGTAGTCCATCTCGTACAGGTGCTCGCGCCACTTGCGGTCGAGCACCGACAGCACGACCCGCCGCTCGAGCTCCCGGGTGATCGGCGGGGTCAGCGTCTCCTCGCGCTTCGCCCACGCCGCGCGGGCGTCGTCCAGGACCGCGGCCTTCAGCGTCTCGCGGGAGAGCTCGCCGCGCTCCTTCTCGATCGACTGCGGCGTCACGGACACCGGGTACAGCGTCCGCAGCGCGGTCCACAGGGTGTCGGTGTCCCAGTCCTCCGAGTAGCCCTGCGCGGTGGCGCCGTCGACGTACGCGGTGATCACATCGGTGATCATGTTCTGCACCTGGTTGTGCAGGTCCTCGCCGTCCAGCACGCGCCGCCGCTCCTCGTAGATGACGGTGCGCTGCTTGTTCATCACCTCGTCGTACTTGAGCACGTTCTTGCGGATCTCGAAGTTCTGCTGCTCGACCTGGGTCTGCGCGCTCTTGATGGCCTTGGAGACGAAGTTGTGCTCGATCGGCACGTCGTCCGGCATGCGCAGCCGGGTCATCAGCATCTCGACCGTGCCGCCGCCGACCCGGCGCATCAGGTCGTCGCCGAGCGACAGGTAGAAGCGGGACTCGCCGGGATCGCCCTGCCGGCCGGAGCGGCCGCGCAGCTGGTTGTCGATGCGCCTCGACTCGTGCCGCTCCGTGCCGAGCACGTACAGCCCGCCGACGGACCTGACCTTCTCGGCCTCGGTCGAGGCGGACTTCGACGCCTTCTCCAGCGCCTCCGGCCAGCCGGCCTCGTACTCCTCCGGCGTCTCGGTCGGGGTGAAACCCTGGGCGCGCAGGTCGACGTCGGCCGTGAAGTCGGGGTTCCCGCCGAGGATGATGTCGGTGCCGCGGCCGGCCATGTTGGTGGCGACGGTGACGGCGCCGGCCCGGCCGGCCTGCGCGATGATCGCCGCCTCGCGGGCGTGGTTCTTCGCGTTCAGCACCTCGTGCGGCACGCCGGCCCGCAGCAGCAGCTTGGACAGCAGCTCGGACTTCTCCACCGAGGCGGTGCCGACCAGCACCGGCTGGCCCTTCTCGTGCCGCTCGACGAGATCCTCGACGACGGCGCCGAACTTGGCGTCCTCCGTCTTGTAGATCAGGTCGGCCTCGTCGGCGCGCTGGATCGGCTTGTTCGGCGGGATCGACACCACGCCCAGGTTGTAGGTCTGGCTCAGCTCCGCCGCCTCGGTCTGCGCGGTACCGGTCATCCCGCAGAGCTTCTCGTACAGCCGGAAGTAGTTCTGCAGCGTGATCGTGGCGAGGGTCTGGTTCTCCGCCTTGATCTCGACGCCCTCCTTCGCCTCGATCGCCTGGTGCATGCCCTCGTTGTAGCGGCGGCCGTGCAGCACGCGACCGGTGAACTCGTCGACGATGAGGACCTCGCCGGAGACCACGATGTAGTCGCGGTCCTTCTTGTACAGCTCCTTGGCCTTCAGCGCGTTGTTCAGGAAGCCGACGAGCGGGGTGTTGACCGACTCGTAGAGGTTCTCGATGCCGAGGGCCTGCTCGACCCGGGCGACGCCCTCCTCGCTGACGCCGACCGTCCGCTTGGCCTCGTCCACCTCGTAGTCGGCGTCGCGGTGCAGCCGCGGCACCAGCCGCGCGAACTCGACGTACCACTTGGACGACTGGTCCGCGGGGCCCGAGATGATCAGCGGCGTCCTGGCCTCGTCGATCAGGATCGAGTCGACCTCGTCGACGATGGCGAAGTAGTGCCCGCGCTGCACCAGGTCGGCCTTGGACCACGCCATGTTGTCGCGCAGGAAGTCGAAGCCGAACTCGTTGTTGGTGCCGTAGGTGATGTCCGCCTGGTACGCCTCGCGGCGCACAGCGGGCTGCATCTGCGACAGGATCACTCCGACGTCCAGGCCGAGGAAGCGGTGCACCCGGCCCATCCACTCACTGTCGCGCTGGGCGAGGTAGTCGTTCACGGTGACGATGTGTACGCCCTTGCCGTCGAGCGCGTTCAGGTACGCGGGCAGGGTGGACACCAGGGTCTTGCCCTCGCCGGTCTTCATCTCGGCGATGTTTCCGAGGTGCAGCGCGGCGCCGCCCATCAGCTGGACGTCGAAGTGCCGCTGGCCCAGCGTGCGCTTGGCCGCCTCGCGCACCACGGCGAACGCCTCGGGGAGCAGGTCGTCGGTGCTCTCGCCGCCGGCGACCCGGTCCCTGAAGGTCTGCGTGAGCGCCCGCAGCTCGGCGTCGGTCAGGTCGAGATAGTCGCTCTCGATGGCGTTGATGTGGTCCGCGATCGCGCGAAGACGCTTGAGCGTCTTCGTCTCGCCCATGCGCAGCAGCCTGCCAAGTACCACGAGCTCACCCTCGGTCGATCGGTCCCGCCGCGGTGCGCGACGGGATGTGGCCGGATCCGTGCCCCCACGGCAGCTCCGGCGGTGCCCATGGTAGGCGCACCGTCACGGCACCGAGGTCGTCGCGCCCGCCCGATTGGTCCGGCCAGGGATGCAACTCAGGTGAGCCGCAGCAGCCCGTAGTCGAAGCCCCTGCGCCGGTAGACCACCGACGCGAGGTGCGTGTCGGCGTCGTTGAACAGGTAGAAGTCGTGTCCGACCAACTCCATCTGGAACAACGCCTGGTCGACCGTGATCGGTTCCGCGGGATGGTCCTTGACCCGGACGATACGGCCGGGGCCGCCGTCGCCGGGAGGCGAGTAGTCGGTCATGGCACCGAGATCCCCGTCGGCCGACCCGTTGCTCGCGGCTTCCGCCGATCCGTTCAGCGAGCCGCCGGCCGCGTTGTCGAGCAGCTCGCTGGAGCTCACCGCGACCGCGGCGATCGGGGTGCGCTCGTGCCGGCGGTCGATCCGCCGCTCGGCAGCACGCCGCAGCCGCGCCTCCAACTTGGTCACGGCGGCGTCCAGGGCGGCGTAGAAGCTGTCCGCGCTGGCCTCGGCGCGGACCGCCGGCCCGCGGCTCGCCAGGGTGAGCTGGACGCGCTGGCAGGTCTTCGACTGGCGGCGGTTCGTCTCGTGGGAGAGCTCGACGTCAACGCGGATGATCTTCGGGTCGTAGCGCTCTGACCGTTCGAGCTTCTCGGCGACGTGCACCCGGAAATGCTCGGGCACCTCGACGTTGCGACCCTTGACGACGATCTCCACGTGGCCTCCTTCGTTCCGACGACAGCAACGGCGGGACCCGGCGAGCAGGTCTCCCGAAGGACGGTCGGACCCCGAAGGTCCTTCCGTGTCCGAGTCCTGGAGGGACGGCCGGGCGAACCCGGGATGCACCCCAACCTACCCAGGCCGTCGGACTTCGCAAGAGCAGCGGCGGCCTCTCAGCCATGCGCCGAGCGGGGGCCCGCGACCGAGGCGACGACCACTACTCCATGTACCCGGACCTGCTTCGTTGCCAGCACGCGCAGGGCGGACGCGACCGTCGCGCCGGTGGTCAGCACGTCGTCCACGAGCACCACGCCCGCTCCGGGCGGGGGCGCACCGGCCGGCACGAAACGGATGCGGTTGGCCAGGTTCGCGATGCGCGCCGCGGCGTCCAGGCCCACCGAGTCGGCGGCGGCGCGCCCGGTCCGCAGGCACGGGGCGACGCCGGTCGGTCGCCCCGCCGCGGCGAGGAAGCGTGCCGCGGCCGAGGCCATCGCGGTGACCGGGTCACCGCCCCTGGCGCGTGCGGCGGCGCGCCGGCTCGGCGCGGGCACCAGCCAGAGGTCGCCGCGGACCGGCCGGGTGATCGCGCCCGCGTCGAGCAACCGGAGCACTCCCGCGCCGAGCGCGGCACCCAGGGCCGGCGGCAGATCCCGCCGATTCCGCTCCTTGCCGGCGATGATCGCGCCCCGCGCCGGACCGCGGTACCGGGTGAGCGCGAAGACCGGCGGGACGGTGACGCGGCCGATGCCGTCTCCCGCCCGCCCGCCGCGCCCCGGGGGCGGCCCGTCGCGCAGCGCGTCGAGCGTCGCGTCGGACAGCCGCACGGCGGTGGGCCGCCCCGACAGCGTGGCCGCGCAGGAGCCGCACCACGGACCCGGCCCGCCGCACCCGGGGCACGGCCGCGGCAGCACGAGATCCAGCACGCCGTGCGCGAGTTCCCGCGCAGCGTGCCCGGTCCGGCGCGCGGCGGAGGGCGGCACCGGACGAGGGTGCCAGGTCCGGGCCGGCGCCCGCGGCACTGGCGCCACCGCTGTGCACAACCCGCTCGCGCCGCCCTCTCGCGGGCCGGTCAGCCGGGTTCTCGTCGCCGGACCGCGAGCTGGATCAGGTCCAGCAGCGCGCGGCCGTAGGCCTCGGCCGGCCGGTCGGCGTCGAACGCCCGCTCGGCCTCGTCGCCCGGCAGCAGCGCCACCACCCGATAGCCGCCGCCGGCCCGCTCCAGCCGCCGGAAGCAGCCGCCGAGCAGCTCACGGGCCTGGTCCTCGCGCGGCAGCCACAGGGCGTCGGTCAGCTGCGCGGAGTCCAGCGCCCACTCGGTGGTGCCGTTGAAGCCGAGCATCGTGCCGGACTCGTGCTCCTGCGCCTCGACGACCATGTCGCTCAGCGTGAAGACGTCGCCATCGAACCCGTCGATGGCCAGGGTGAACCGGTCGCCTGCCGCGGGGCGCCAGTCCAGCCCGGCCGCCAGCAGCCGCCGGGCGAGTTCGCGGGACACCAGCGCCGTTTCGCGGGTCCCGATGTCCTGCGTGGTCATGTGCTTCCTCCCGGTGCGCCATCGTAGGGCGGTGCCCGCTGGCTCCGTGGTCCGTCAGCGGGTGGTCGCCAGCAGGTTGCGGGGGCTCGCGGGCTCCAACTCGGCACCCGGTTCCAGCCGGGCGCCCGCGGCGACCCGGCGGCGGGCGCCGACGAGCACCGGGCGCCGGGCGTTCGGCGCGCCCAGCACCGCGTTCCGCCCGATCGTCGCGCCCTCTGCCACCACCGACCGGCGGACAGCGGCTCCCGCGCGGATCCGCGCGTCACCCATGATCACGCTGTGCCGGACGTCGGCACCCGCCTCCACGACGGCGTCGGGCCCGATGATCGAGTTCGTCACCGTGCCGGCCACCTCGGCGCCGGGCGACAGCCACGCGCGGTCCAGATCGGCGGTGCGCCGCACCAGGGCCGGCCCACGCACCGGCATGGAGGTCAGGATCGGCCAGTCCGCGGTGTCCAGCACGAAGGGCGGCCGGTCGCGCAGCAGGTCGAGCTGCGCGTCGAGGTACGACTCCGGGGTGCCGAGGTCGGCCCAGTGTCCGTCGTGGTGGAACGCGCCCGCCACGCCGTCGGCGACCATCCGCGGCACGAGCCGCTCCCCGTAGTCACCGAGATCACCGCCCTCGGAGCGCATCTCGCGCAGCCGGTCGCGCAGCCGGTCCGGCCGGTAGGCGAAGATCTCCGTGCCGACGGTGCGACCGGACGCGTGCTCGGGCTTGTAGTCCACGTCCGTGACCCGGTCGCCGTCCCGCTGCACGACCAGGTACCGGGAGGCGTCCGATCCCCGCGGGAGCACGGTGGTGACGACCGTGACCTCGTCGGACGAGTCGAGATGCGCCGCGATCACGTCCCGGTAGTCGATGGTGATGAGGTGGTCCGCGCTGCACACCAGCAGCACGTCCGGCGCGAACGCGTCGATCACCGGCCAGTTCGCCACGAGCGCGTCCGCGTTGCCGCCGGCGAAGCCGTTGCGGTCGTAGCCCTCGTACGGCGGCAGCACCTGGAAGCCGCCGCGGCTCCGGTCCAGGTCCCACGGCCGGCCGCCCGCGAGGTGCTCGTTCAGCAGGTGCGGCTCGTACTGCTCCAGCACCCAGACGTCGCGGAGCCCGCTGTGCGCGGCGTTGGACAGCGCGACGTCGATCAGCCGGTAGTGCCCGCCGACCGGCAGCGACGGCTTGGCCCGTCCGGTGGTCAGCGGGCCCAGGCGCGAGCCCCGGCCGCCGGCGAGCACGACGCACAGCACCCGGGGGATGTCCATCGACCCATAGTGCCCAGCCGGCGGCGGATCACTCGCCGCGCGACGGCCTAGGGCGTGACGATCGGGAAGGCGAGGTCCGGGCTGTCCAGCAGGCCGAGCAGCCGCTGCAGCACGGACGCGTCGCCGGTGTGCTCGATGCCGTCCAGCCCGGAGCCGCCGAGCAGGCCGAGCAGCTGCGCCTTGGTGAGGGTCACGGTGAGGTCGACGTCGCCGGCCGAGCGCGGGTTCTCGGTCTGGATCAGCACGCCGTTCGACAGGGCGAGCCGGACCGTGCTGCCGACATCGGTGAAAACCCAGTCGACGGCGAGCTTCTCCGCGGCGGCGCGGGGGCCGTCGACGCGGATCGCCAGGGTGTCGAACAGCTGCTCGACGCTCAGGGCGCCTGCCATGCCCGATCCCGTGTCGACCGCCGGCGGCGCGGCGCCCTGCCGCAGCTCGACCGCGCCGCACAGGTAGAAGTTCCGCCACGTGGCGTTCTCCGCGCCGAAGGCGAGGCGCTCGTAGACGTCGGCCAGCTCGCTCTTCGCCGCCGCGTCGCTCGGGTCGGCGAACACGGCGTGCTTGAGCAACTCCGCCGCGAACCGCAGGTCCCCGGAGTCGGCGTAGGCGCGCGCCTTGTCGCGGACGGCCTGCCGGCCGCCGATCACGTCGACGTACCGGGTCGCCGCGGCGACCGGCGGGTGCTGCCAGAGCGAGCTCGGGTTGCCGTCGAACCAGCCGAGATAGCGCTGGTAGATCGCCTTCACGTTGTGGCTTACCGACCCGTAGTACCCGCGGGCGTGCCAGGCGGCCTCCAGCGCGGGCGGCAACTCGATGTCCTCGGCGATCTCGATGCCGGTGCGCCCCTGGTTCACCATGCGCAGCGTCTGGTCGTGCAGGTAGCCGTACAGGTCCCGCTGCTCCGCCAGGAAGCGCAGGATGTTGTCCGTGCCCCAGGTCGGCCAGTGGTGCGAGGCGAACGCGACATCGACGTCCGCGCCGAACATCTCGATGGTCTCGTTGAGGTAGTGCGACCAGATGCGGGGGTCGCGGACCTGGGCGCCCCGCAACGTCAGCAGGTTGTGCAGGTTGTGCGTGGCGTTCTCGGCGAGGCACATCGCGCGCCGGTCCGGGAAGGCGAAGTTCATCTCCGCCGGCGCCTCCGTGCCCGGGGTCATCTGGAAGACGATGCGGACGCCGTCGACGGTCTCCTCCTGACCGGTGTGGGTGATGTCGACCGTGGGCGGGATCAGGCCGATGGTGCCCTCGGAGGTGGCGATGCCGAGTCCGGTGCCGATGGTGCCGCGCGGGCCCGCCTCCGCCTGGTTGCCGTACATGTAGGTGGCGCGGCGCGTCATCGCGGTGCCGGCGTAGACGTTCTCGGAGACCGCGTTCTCCATGAACCCGGTCGGCGCGAGGATGGGCACCGCGTCGTCGCCGGCGCCGGGACCGTCGGGCAGCACTCCCTCGACCCCACCGAAGTGGTCGGCGTGCGAGTGCGTGTAGATCACCCCGGTCACCGGACGGTCGCCGCGGTTGCGCCGGTACAGGGCGATCGACGCCGCCGCCGTCTCGGCGGAGATCAGCGGGTCGATGACGATCACACCGGTGTCGCCCTCGACCAACGTCATGTTGGACAGGTCCATGCCGCGCACCTGGTAGATGCCCTCGGTCACCTCGAACAGGCCGTGCTTGGCGCACAGCTGGGCCTGCCGCCAGAGACTCGGGTTGGCGGTGTCGGGGCAGTCGGCGTCCAGGTAGGCGTAGGCGTCCATGTCCCAGACGACACGCCCGTCGGGCATCCGCACCACGCAGGGATCCAGCTTGTCGATCAGCCCACGCTCGGCGTTCTCGAAATCGGTCCGGTCCTCGAAATCCAAGCCGCTGGCCGCCATGCGCCCGCCCTCTCCGTTGTCCCGCCGTGCCGGTCGCCGTCGTCGGTGTGACCCACCAAACCAGAACGGGAGGTACCGGGCGGCGGCGGGTCGGGCGCCGGCCGGCACCGGGCGGCGTTCTGCTACACATCGAGGGTGATCATCAGGCCGATGACGGCGGCCGACTGGCGGGCGGTGGAGGGCATCTACGCCGCCGGGATCGACGGCGGCATGGCGACTTTCGAGACGGCGACGCCGTCATGGCCGGATTTCGATCGGAACCACCTGGCCGCGCACCGGCTTGTCGCGGCGGACGGCACCACCCGCGCGGTCGTCGGGTGGATCGCCGGCAGCCGCACCTCGGCCCGGCCGGTCTACGCCGGGGTCGTCGAGCACTCCGTGTATGTCGACCCCGCCGCCGCGGGCCGGGGGGTGGGCCGGGCGCTGCTCGCCGCGTACATCGCGTCCACCGAGGCGGCCGGCATCTGGACGCTGCAGGCCGGCCTGTTCCCGGAGAACGCGGCGAGCCTGGCGCTGCACGCGCGGGCGGGCTTTCGCGTCGTGGGCCGCCGCGAGCGGATCGGGCGGATGCGCGGACAGTGGCGGGACGTCGTCCTGGTCGAGCGACGCAGCAACCTCCGCTGACCGCGAGCGTTCCCGGTGGTGCCGGCGGTCTCGGGTGATCCCCGGTGCCGGCGTCAGCTCGGGTAGAACGGCGAGGTGCCGGTGAGGAACGGCTGATCCGGCAGCGGGCTGAGCCACTGCCCGTCGGTGAGGGAGCCCTGCAGTTGCCACACCCGGCCCGAGAAGCCGACCAGGATCGGCTGACCCGTGGCCACCGCCACCGATTCGACGTCGCCGAACATGCCGCGGGTGGTGACGTTGCGCGCCTCGTAACCGTCGAGCGAGACCTCCCACACGGTCCGGAAGCTGCTCGGCGAGGTGGTCGCGGCGACCACCAGCTGGCGCGAGTTCGACCAGGCGATCGCGCCGACCCTGACCAGGTCCGGCCGGATCTCGACCAGGTCGGTGAGCATCACCAACGGCTGCACGGTGGTCACCTCGTCGGAACCGTCCGGCGTGGGAGCGGCCGGCGAGCCGCCGGCATCCGGCGGGGGCGGGGCCGCCGACGACGCCGGCGCCGGCGGCACGTCGGAGTCCAGTCCGCCGTCCGGCGGTGCCGGCGCGATCACGCCGACCCAGAGCCGCTCCCCGGCCACCACGGCGGCGCGGACGCCGTCGGGCGAGAGCGCGAGGGCCGTCACGGCGCCGTACGCGGTGATGCCGGGCGTCGCGACGCGCTCCCTGGCCGGCTGGCCGCTCGCGGAGACCCGGTAGACCTCCGGCCGGCTCGTCCCGTTCTGCACCACCCAGGCCTGGTCGCCGGCCCGGCTGAACGTCGGCTGGCTGAGCATCCCCGCCTCGAGCACGGGCTCCACCCGGTCGGACTGGCGCGGCTGGGCCAGCCGCATCACCTGGCGTCCCTCCGCGGACTGCGTGACCGCGGCCATCACTCCCGACGCCGACGACATCGCCGCCGTGAGCACCGGGCTCTCGCCGCCGCCGAGCTCTCCGGGCAGGGGCTGGCCGTCCGCGAGGCCGGTGATGCCGCCGGACTCGTTGACGAAGTACGGGTCGGAGGCCACCTCGCCGGTGCCGGCGACCCGGTCGGGGTCGAAGGAGGACACCGTGTTGATCGTGTAGATCTGCTGACCGGGCTCCAGCGCCTGCCCGTCGACGGTGATCGCGATGCGCGGCGACGTCGTGGACAGCGTCCAGACCACCTGCGCGGCGAGCGCCCGCTGGGCCTCCTGGGTCGACGCGTCCACGCCGGTGAGGTCGACCCGCAACACCCCGTCGGCGTCGATCGACGGGTTGGACCGCAGCGCGGAGTCGGCGGTGAACTGGGTCCGGGCGGCGCCGGCGAGCTGCGGGCCGGGGCCGCGGATCAGCAGGGCGAGCAACCGGCTGGCCCGATTCGCCGGGCTCTGCCCGATGACGATGTACCGCATGTCCGGGACCACGACCGTGCCGGTGGGATCGAGGAAGTACAGGATCCGCTGCCGGAACGCGGTGGAGAACTCCGACGAGGTGAGCATGAGCTCGTCGGGCAGCTCGGAGATCCGCCACTGGCCGTCCACCTGCGCGAGCCGGATGGTCCGGCTGACCGGCGTCGGCGCCTGGGAATGGTACGAGCGCTCCGGGTCGAGCAGGCCGACCTGCGTGCCGTTCACCACGACCGTCGCCGGATCGGTGGGGTCGACGTCGGTGCGGTAGCCCTCGGCCAGCACGATCACCTGCTTCGCGGCCGGTTGCCACGCCTCCTGCGCGTCCGGCGCGAGGTACTGGCGGGCGGCACCGAACGGAGACCCGGCCGCCGTGTCGAGGTCGGTCCTGGACGTCGCGGCGACGAAGCCGCGGACGATCTGGTCGGGCTGCTGTCCGGCCTGCGGCTCCAGGGGCGCCGCTGGCACGGCCTCGTCGCCGACCTGCGCGACGTCGTAGGCGGCGCTCGAGCCGGGGATCCCGCTGCAGCCGGCCACGAGCGCCAGCAGGCCGGCGACCAGCACTGCGACCGCTCCGCGCGCGCCCCGGGTGCGTCCCGTCCGGCGGCCCCCGCCGCCCGTCATGCCGACCCGCCGATCCGGCCGCCGACGCCGGGATCGACCGCCGGCCGCTCCGCGCGCGGATCGGTGGTGAGTCCGCCGGTCTCGTCGGGAGCGGGTGGCATGGCGACGGCGGTGGGCACGGAGGCCGGGAAGAGCGCGGGCGCGGGTCCGACCGCGTGCGCGACGATCCATGCCTCGTCGCCGGGCTCGGCGCCGGTCGGCGCCGGCCCCTCGTGCTGCACGACGGAGGGATCGCCGGCGGCGGCGCCGTCCCTCGCATCCGCTCCGTAGCGCAGCGGCAGCGGCGACCCGCTGATCAGCCCGCCCCGTTGGCGCGGCAGCGTGAGCCGGAACCGCGCACCGCGACCGGGAATCCCGTAGGCCTGCAACCAGCCGCCGTGCAGCCTGGCGTCCTCCAGGGAGATCGACAGGCCGAGGCCGGTGCCGCCGGAGTGCCGCTGCCGGGACGGGTCAGCCCGCCAGAACCGGTTGAACACCAGGCCGGCCTCCCCCGGCTTGAGGCCGACGCCGTGATCGGTGACCGTGATCGCCAGCGCGTCGTCGTCGGCGGCCAGCTCGATCTCCACCGGCAGGTGCTCCGCATGGTCGACGGCGTTGTTGATCAGATTGCGCAGGATGCGGTCCACCCGGCGCGAGTCGATCTCGGCGACGACCGGGTTCTCCGGCAGCACGCTGACCAGCCGCACGCCCGACTGCTCGGCCAGCGGCGTCGCCACCACCACGGCCGACGAGATGCACGACCGCACGTCGATCGGCTCCGCGGCGAGCTCGGCCATGCCGGCGTCGTAGCGGCTGATCTCGAGCAGGTCGGCGAGCAGCGACTCGAACCGGTCGAGCTCGTCGACCAGCAGCTCGGTCGCCCTGGACAGGTGCGAGGGGAACTCGCCCCGCTCGGCGTGCAGCACGTCGGCCGCCATCCGGACCGTGGTCAGCGGGGTGCGCAGCTCGTGCGAGACGTCGGAGGTGAACCGCCGCTGCAGCTTGCCGAACTCCTCCAGCTGTCGGATCTGCACGCGGATGGCCTCGGCCATGCCGTTGAAGGACCGGGCGAGGGTGGACAGCTCGATGGCCCCGGTGACCGGCATGCGCTCGGCGAGGTCGCCGGCGGCCAGCTTGCGCGCGCTGGCCGCGGCGCGCCGGACCGGTCGGACGACCTGGGAGGCGACGAGCGCGGCGATGAGCGTCAGCGCGACGGCGAGCGCGGCTCCGCCGACCAGCAGGGTGCGCTGCACGACCTGCACGGTGCCGAGCTCCCCGCCCAGCGGGAAGATCAGGTAGACCTCGAACGACTCGGTCGCGGTCCGCGCCGGGGCCCCGACGACGAGCGCCGGCA
Source organism: uncultured Actinomycetota bacterium (assembly GCA_963844455.1). Taxonomy (GTDB): domain Bacteria; phylum Actinomycetota; class Actinomycetes; order Mycobacteriales; family Nakamurellaceae; genus Nakamurella. The sequence continues at coordinate 82,985 of CAWJOH010000013.1, read as the reverse complement.
GGGCGCGGTCGTCGCGCTGGATCGTCGCGTACTGGTAGGCGACGTTGCCCTGGGTCACCCGGGATCGCAGCTCGGCGGGCACGTCCCCGATCGGCTGGTCGACCGCCAGGTCGGCCGCCGACTCGATCCGGCTCGGCACGATCACCGGCTCGAACACCCCCGCGTTCGACCCGCTGGCGCCCGTGGTCCGCTCCGACCGGCCGATCTCGGACAGCGCCAGCCGGAGCTGGTCGCGCAGCGAGCTGGGATCGGAGTCGGCGCCGGACAGGCTGCGCTCCGTGGTCAGCCGCGCGCCCTCGATCTCGGCGGTGGCCGCGTCGATCTTGGACTGCAGGAGGCCCGCGGTGATCTGCTGCTGCAGGATCAGGCCGAGGACGAGCATGACGATCGTGGACAGCGCGAGGGTCAGCACGACCACCCGCAGCAGCAGCGAGCGGCTCAGAAGGTGATCCGCACCCGAGCGCGGAGCAGGGCCTGCGCGGCCCGCGACCGCAGCGACGGCGGCGGCTGGTCCTCGTGGTGCTCGACGTTCGCCAGCGGGCCCGACGCGTGCGGCGCCGCCGGGCCGCCCGCTGTGTCGGCGCGACGGTCGCCGGAGCCGTCCCCGTCGCCGGCTCCGCCGACGGCCGGCTGGCCGCCGGGCCAGACCCCCGCGACCGCCGGATCGGTGGGGTGGGTGGAGAAGGCGTGCGGCGGATCGGGTCCGGCCGCCTCTTCCGAGGGCGGCCCCGAGGTCACGACGTGCCGGCCCGGTACCCGACGCCGCGGACGGTGACGACGACCTCCGGATGCTCCGGGTCCTTCTCGATCTTCGAGCGCAGCCGCTGCACGTGGACGTTGACCAGGCGGGTGTCGGCGGCGTGCCGGTAGCCCCAGACCTGCTCCAGCAGTACCTCTCTGGTGAACACCTGGCGGGGCTTGCGGGCCAGCGCGACGAGCAGGTCGAACTCGAGCGGCGTCAGCGAGATCGGCTCCCCGTCACGGGTGACCTGGTGGCCGGGGACGTCGATCTCCACGTCGGCGACCCGCAGCCGCTCGGCCGCGCCGGTGTCGGCGCGCCGGAGCCGGGCGCGGATGCGGGCGGTGAGCTCCTTGGGCTTGAACGGCTTCATCACGTAGTCGTCGGCGCCGGACTCGAGCCCCAGGACGACGTCGACGGTGTCCGTCTTGGCGGTGAGCATGATGATCGGCACGCCCGACTCGGCGCGGATCTCCTTGCACACGTCCAGGCCGGACGTGCCGGGCAGCATCAGGTCGAGCAGCACGAGGTCGGGATGCACGTCGCGGAACACGTCGAGGGCCTTCGCACCGTCCCGCACGACGGCCGTCTCGAAGCCCTCCCCGCGGAGGACGATCGTCAGCATCTCTGCCAGGGCGGGGTCGTCGTCGACCACCAGCACGCGCGCTCTCATGGCTCCCATGGTGACATCTACCGCAGGTGGACGGGGTGATGCCGCCGCGGCGGTGCGCGGGGCGTCGCGTGGGACGATGGGGCGGTGAGCCTTCCTCCTGGAACCGGGATGTACCCGAACCCGGACCGCGCGACCCGTCCGGGCACGTTCCCGCCGCCGTGGGGGCAGCCCGCGGAGCCGGGCCCGATCCCGCTGCGGCCGCTGATGTTCGGCGAGATCCTCGGCGTCGCCCTCGGCATCACCCGCCGGCACTGGATCCCGATCGGCGTCGTCGGCGCCGTGTTCGCGCTGCTGTCCAGCGCGGCCACCCTGATCGCGCTCTCCGCAACCGGCACGCTGGAGACGTACGCGTCCGCGACCTGGGTGAACGACGTCCTGGCCGGCCGCACGACGATGCCGCCCACCGGCATGCTCATCGGCCTCGCCGCTGGGCTGCTCGTCTCGACCACCGGTGGCGTCGTGCTCAGCGGGATGGCCGCGGCGTACGCGGGCGCCGACGCGCTCGGCCGGCTCGACCGGGATGCGGCGGTCGACCGGCTCCGCGGCCGCTGGCCGGTGCTGCTGCTGACCGGGGTGGTGGTCGCCGTGGCCTGCACCGCCGGCCTGGCGCTGTTCGTCGTGCCCGGCGTGCTCGCCTACCTGGTGCTGGTCCTGGCCGGGCCGGTGGTGATCATGGAGCGCGCGCCGCTGCCCGTCGCGCTGCGCCGCTCGATCGCGCTGACCACCGGCCACCGGGGGCGGATCTTCGGCCTCGTCCTGGTGTCCACCCTGCTCGCCGGGATCGCGAGCGCGGTCGTCGTGGCGATCCTGACATCCCTGGTCACCTCGGTGGTCAGCTCGCCGGATGCCGTCACCGGACTCCTGATCAGCGACGCGCTCACCGCGATCGTCGCGATGTTCACGGCCACCTACCTGGCCTCGGTGGTGGCCGTTGTCTACGTCGAGATCCGGGTCCGCGCGGAGGGCCTCGGGCAGTCGCTGCGCGCCGCCGCCGCGGCGGACCCGAGAACCGGGCGGCCGCCGTCGATCAACGCCGACCGGCCAGCTCCAGGAGCGCCGCCGACGGGCTGACGGTGCCGTCGTCGCCGGGCCGCAGCAGCGTCCAGGGCGACAGGTACGACCGGTCCGCGAGCGAGCGGTACACCGCCGCCGTGCGCGCCTGCAGCCCGGCGTCCGCCTCGAAGGTGTCCAGCGCCCGGCTGCGGTCCCCCGAGGCGCGGTCGCGAGCCCGCTGCGCGGCCAGCGCGGTCGGGGTGTCCAGCATGACCTGGTGGTCGGGCAGCGGGACGCCGAAGCGCTCGACCTCGAGCACGCGCACCCACTCCGGGAAGTCGGTGGCCACCTCGGGCGCGCCGAGCCGCGCCGCCCCGTACGCCGCGTTCGAGGAGACGTAGCGGTCGAGCAGCACCGCGTCGTGGGTGGCCAGCAGCGCCCTGATCTCCTCGGCGGCCGCCCGCCGGTCCAGCGCGAACAGCAGCGCGGGACCGTACACCGAATCCGACAGGTCGCCGAGCCGCCCGTAGAGCGCGTCCCGCACCAGGTCCGCGTGCACGTCGACGCCGTAGCGCGGGAACGCGAGTGCGGCGACGGTCAACCCCGCCGCGCGCCAGCGCCGCGCGAGGGCGTCGGTGAGCGTCCGCTTCCCCGAGCCGTCGAGGCCCTCGACGACGATCAACCGGCCCACGCCGAGCACCCTACGACCCACCCGGCCATCCTCCCGGACGGCCGGAACAGATCTTGATCGGAACGTCGCGCCGGCGTGCTTATGGGCCCAAGGCCGAGGTGGCAATCTGACCCCGTGACGACCCCAGCGCCCACGCCGCTGCCGGAGCGGACGTTCCTCGGGCAGCCCCGCCAGCTCGCGACCCTGTTCTCGGTCGAGATGTGGGAGCGGTTCTCGTTCTACGGCATGCAGGGCATCCTGCTGATCTACCTGTACTACTCGGCGGACCAGGGCGGCCTCGGTCTCGACGAGGTGACGGCGACCAGCATCGTCGGCGCCTACGGCGGTCTCGTCTACCTGTCGACGATCCTCGGCGCCTGGCTGGCCGACCGGGTTCTCGGCGCGGAACGCACGCTGTTCTACGCGGCGATCATGGTCATGTGCGGGCACATCGCACTGTCCGCGCTGCCCGGGCTGGCCGGCGTCGCCGTCGGCCTCGTGCTGATCGCGTTCGGCAGCGGCGGCGTCAAGGCCAACTGCACGTCGCTGGTCGGCACCCTGTACGCCCCGGACGACGTGCGCCGCGACGCCGGGTTCTCCATCTACTACCTCGGCATCAACCTGGGCGCCTTCTTCGGCCCGCTGCTGACCGGGCTGGTGCAGTCCGACATCGGCTTCCACGCCGGCTTCCTGCTCGCGGCCGTCGGCATGGCCATCGGGCTGACGGTCTACAGCTTCGGCCGGCGGACCCTGCCGCCGGAGTCGCACCACATCCCGAACCCGCTGCCGGCCGACCGGCGGATGACGACGATCCTCGCGGCGATCGGCGCGGTGGTGCTGATCGCGGTGCTGGCGTTCGCCGGGGTGATCACCGCCGACCGGCTGGCCACCATCGTCGTGCTGGTCACCGTCGCCGCCACCGTCAGCTACTTCGTGGTGATCCTCGGCAGCCCCAAGATCACCGGGGTGGAGCGCAAGCGGGTCCTCTCGTTCATCCCGATGTTCCTCGTCAGCGCCGTGTTCTGGTCGCTCTACCAGCAGCAGTTCACGGTGGTCACCGAGTACTCCGACAAGCAGCTCGACCGGGAGATCTTCGGCTGGGAGATGCCCGTTTCCTGGGTGCAGTCGATCAACCCGGTCTTCATCATCATCCTGTCCGGCGTCTTCGCGGCGATCTGGACGAAGCTCGGCCCGCGCCAGCCGTCCACCCCGGTCAAGTTCGCCGCCGGGACGATCGTCATGGGCATCGCGTTCCTGTTGTTCATCCCCATGGCCAGCACCGTGCCGAACAGCGCGCCGCTGCTGGGGCTGATCGGCGTGCTGTTCGTCTTCACGGTCGCGGAGCTGCTGATCTCCCCCGTCAGCCTGTCGCTGGCGACCAAGCTGGCGCCGGCGGTGTTCCACACCCAGATGGTGGCGCTGCTGTTCCTGTCGATCGCGCTCGGCACCGCGATGGCCGGCGTGCTGGCGCAGTACTACAGCGACGAGGACCAGGTCCTCTACTTCGGCATCCTGGGTGGCATCGCCATCGCCACCGGCGTCGTGCTGATCCTGCTCACCCCGTGGATCCGGCGGCTGATGAGCGGGGTGCGCTGAGGCCGACGGCTGATGAGCGGGTCGCTGAGGCCGGCGGGTCACCGCTCGGGCGCAGCCGGGCCGAGCCGCTCGGTGCGTCGCAGCTCCTCCAGCCCCTCGATCACCGATCGCGCGCTTCGGTGCGACCACGGGAGGATCGGCGATCCGCCGGGCGGCAGGGCGGACCCGGGCGGCACGACGGACCCGGGCGGCACGACGGAGAGGGGCGGCACGACGGACGCGGGGGACACCGTGTCGGGCTGCAGGATGAACCACGTCCCGCGCGCCCTGACCCGGCCGTCGTTGCGGTACAGGTGCGGGGTCGACGACTCGAAGACCAGCGAGTCACCGGCGGCGATCACCCGCGTCTCGAAGCCCAGCTGCAGGGTCAGCTCGCCCTCGATGAGGTAGGCGTACTCCACCCCCGGGTGCGTCATCAGCCGGCCGGACGACGAGGAGCTGCCGCCGGGCTCGTAGGTGGTGAGCAGCGCGTCCACGCGTGCGTCCGGTCCGGGGGTGAGCTGTTCCCAGCGCACCCCGGAGTCGATCTCGAGGACCCTTCGCTGCGACGGCCGGACCACGGGTGTTCCGGCGGACGGCGCGGCCGGCCGCGACGGATCGCCCGGCCGGTCGTCGTCGCCGTCCGGCAGCTGGAGCAGCGCGTCGAGCGAGAGCCCCAGCTCGGTGACCAGCGCGTAGAGCGAGGACACCGACGGATCGGTGCGACCGTTCTCGATCTGGGACAGCAGGCTCGCGGAGACGCCGAGCCGGGCGCCGAGGTCGCGCAGGCTCAGCCCGGCCGCCGTCCGCGCGGCGCGCAGGCGTCGGCGGGCGACGGGGTGCAGCATCCTCCGGTCCCCCGCGGTCAGGCCGGTCGGACCGCGCCGGCGGCAGTCCTCACGTGAGGTGCTCCCAGTCCTTGGGGAAGTAGAAGGCATCCGATGCCGGGGGCACCGGGGCCTGCACCTCGAGCCAGCGGACCGGCACGTTCCCCTCGTTCACGAACCCGTGGGTCGAGTTGACGCTCGTCCAGACGAGGTCGCCCGCGGCGACGTCGACCACCTCGCCGTCGAGGGTGCCGGTCGCCGACCCGGCCAGCAGGTAGTACGCCTCCTCGAAGGGGTGGTAGTGCTCGGTGGCCGCCCTGCCCTTCGTCGCCTGCGGACCGAACTCGACCATGAACAGGGTGTGATGCCGGGATCCGAGCAGCTCGTCGACGAGCATCCGGACGAAGATGCTCCGGATGTTCGGGCCGTGGTAGCCGGGCATGGTCAGCGGCCCGTACGCGCCCATGTCCGCGTCGTCGAAGACGCCGGCCCAGCGGGATCGCGGATCGGTCTCGGACGGCTTCCGCGCGGTCCCCGCCGGCCGCCAGTCACCGACCGGATGCCCGCGACCGACCTCGGCGGTCCGGGGTTGCGGGGCGCGGGTGCGCAGCCACGACATCCCGCCCTCGCCCGCGCGGAACTGGTGCGGAACGCCGACCGGCAGCAGGCCGTACGAGCCGACCGCGACGTCGAAGGCGAGATCGGCCACCGCGACGCGTCCGCCGCCGTCGAGGACGTACCAGGACTCCTCGAACGCCCCCAGCGTCGCGGGCGTCTCGGCACCCGGCTCGAGCCGGCACAGCGCCAGCTCCAGGTGCACCGATCCCGTCGCGGCGCCCACCAGCGGCGCGCACGAGAACCCGGGAGCGCTTTCCTCATACGTCAGGTCGGCGCCTCGTACGACGGCGTGCGGCATCAGCTGGTCCTCCGGTTCATCGGGCGGGCGGGTGGTCGAGCACGGGATACCGCGGGTTCGTCGGGGTCGGGCGCGGCGGGGCCGGACGGGGCGGATCACCGGATCGGACATGGGATCGGACACGGGATCAGACACTGACCACCCTGCCCCGCCGCGCCCGCACCAGGCCGACCACGCCGCGGCGGATGAACAACGCGAAGACGATCAGCAGCAGCCCCAGGACGACACGGCTGGCCTCTGCAGGGATGTCCCAGCCGAAGAGGTCGACGCCGGGCAGGGTCGTGCGCAGCCACTGCTCGAGCAGCACGACGACGGCGGACCCGATGAGCGGCCCCTGCCAGGTGCCGAGGCCGCCGATCACACAGACCAGGACGATGTCCAGGGCCAGGGACAGGTCGAAGGTGCCGGTGGGTTCGATGTAGCCCGTCAGGTAGGCGTAGACGCCCCCGCCGAGACCCGCGAGGCCCGCCCCGATGACCAGCGCGCGCAGCTTGACGTCGAAGGTGCGCACCCCGAGGACGGCCGCCGCGATCTCGTCCTCCTTGATCGCGCGCAGCGCATAGCCGAAGTTCGAATGCTCGACCAGCCAGGCGACCACCGTCGCGAGGACGGCGAGGGCGAGCAGCGTCCAGTAGAAGGTGGCCGCGAGAGCCCTGGCGCCACCGCGCGTGTCGATCGTGGTGTAGATGCCCAGCGCCCCGCCCAGGAAGGGAGTGTTGAACACGATGACCTGGGCGAGGAAGGTCAGCGTCAGCGTGAAGATGGCGAAGTAGTGGCCGCGCAGCCGGAGGGTGGCGAACCCGACGGGCACCGCGATGATCACGCCGGCCAGCGCCGCGGGCACCAGCGTCGCCCACATCGACCAGCCGAGCTCGGAGTTCAGCACGGCGGCCGTGTACACGCCCGCGCCGGAGAAGACCACGATGCCGAAGTTCAGGTAGCCGCCGTAGCCGCCGAGCAGGTTCCAGCCCTGCGCGATCACCATGTACAGCAACATCGTGGTCAGCGTGGTGACGAGCCCGAGCTGCAGGGTGTACGCGAACGGGATCATGATCGCGAACACGATCAGCGCGATCAGCGGGCCGGGCCACGCCCGCCCCCGGCGCACCGGCGTCATCCCGGCGACCGCCTGGCCCAGGGCCGGGTCGTCGACCGCGGCCGCCGCCCCCTTGCGCTCGGCTCGGGGATCGGGATCGGGATCGGGATCGGGCTCGGGACCGGTGGCCATCTAGATCGCCCTCACCTGGGTGCCGCCCAGCCCCTCGCGCCGCACCAGCAGCGCGACGGCGAGCAGGCCGTACAGGACCACGTAGGTGTACTGGAACGGCAGCACCGAGCCGACGAACGCCTCGATCAGCCCGACGGCCAGCCCGGCCAGCAGCGTGTTCCGCAGCGAGCCGAGTCCGCCGATGATCACCACGAGGAAGGACCAGGCCAGCCAGCGCACGTTCTCCTGGGGGCTGAAGGGCAGCACCAGGGCCAGCGCCGTGCCGCCGAAGGCCGCCAGCGCGATGCCGGCGGCGAACACGTGCCGGGAGATCTTCGGCACGTTGATGCCGAGCATCGTTGCCACGTCACGGTTCTCGGCGATCCCGCGGACGGCGGAGCCGAACAGCGTGCGGGTCAGCACCGCGTGCAGCACCAGCACGAGCACGGCCGCGAGCACCGCGGCCACCAGCCGGGCGACGGGGATGTTCAGCCCCGCAACACGGATGACACCGTCGAGGGGCCCCAGGTTGAGCGTCCGGGTGTCCGTCGTCCAGATCAGGATCACCACGCTCTCGATGACGACGAGCAGCCCGAACGTCGCGAGCAGCACGGTCGAGTCGTCCTCGCGGGCCAGGCGGTGCGCGATGCCGCGGTGCAGCAGCATCCCGAACAGGTAGAAGGCGGCGACCACCGGGAGGATCGCGACGAGCGGATTGATCCCCACCACGTTGACCAGTTGCCAATACACGAGCGCGCCGGCGATCAGCACCGCACTGTGCGCCACGTTGACGATGCGCAGCACGCCGAGGATGAGCCCGAGCCCGACCGCGAAGCCGGCGTACAGCCCACCCAGCAGCAGCCCGTTCACCGCCGTCTGCGCGATGTCGTGCAGGTTCACCCGCGCACTCCTCGCCCTGGAGGCCCTAGAGGTTGAGCCATTGCTTGATCAGATCGTCGAGCTGGCCGGCGAACTGGTCCCTGGCGCCCTCGAGATGATTGCGGCCGTAGGCCAGGGTGTACACGTGGTCGGCCAGACCGACTGCGGCCTGGACGTTCTGGTCGACCAGCAGGATCGTGCGACCCTCGCCCTTGAGCCGCTCGATCTCGTCGTAGACCTCGTCGACGAGGATGGGGGCGAGCCCGACGGACGGCTCGTCGATGAGCACCACGGACGGCTCGAGGATCAGCGTCCGGCCGAACTCGAGCAGCCGTGCCTGCCCCCCGCTGAGCCGACCCGCCGGCGTGCCGCGGAGCGGTGCGAGCCGTGGGTAGCGGTCGAGCATCGAGTCGACGGCGGAGTCGAGGCGCTTCCGGTTCCGCCGCCACTCCCAGGCGCCGAGCTGGAGGTTCTGCTCGACCGTGAGCCCGGGGAAGATGGACCGCCCCTGGGGCATCAGCGCGATGCCCCTGGCGTGCCGCTCTCCCGGGTCGAGCGCAGCGATGTCCTCGTCGTCCAGCCGGACCTCCCCCCGGCGGGGCGTCAGGAATCCGCCCAGCACCCGGAGCGCGGTCGACTTGCCGGAGCCGTTGGGCCCGAGGACCACGGTGACCTTGCCGGGGCGGACCTCGAGAGAGACGTCGTCGAGCACGATGTCGTGGGCGTAGTAGCCCGCCTCGACACCGGTCATCAGGAGGACCGGCGCGGTGGTCGTCGTCCCGCTCATCCCCGCTCACCCCGCCCGGCCGGGCCGCCGCCGAGGTAGGCCGCCACCACGGCCGGATCGGCCGTGACCTCCTCCGGCCGGCCGCTGGCCACGACGCGTCCCTCGGCCATGCAGACGACGTGCGTGCAGAGCCGCATCAGGTCGGGGATCTCGTGGCTGACGATCACGAACGCCGTCCCCTGCCGGTTACGCTCCACGATCCTGGCCCGCATGACCTCCTTGATCCGCGGATGGACGCCGGCGAACGGTTCGTCCATGAGAACGGTCATCGGGTCGGTCATCAGCGCGCGGACGAACTCCAGCAGCTTCTGCTGGCCGCCGGAGAGCTCGCTCGCCGGGGTGTCGCGGTGCGCCCCGAGATTGACGAAATCCAACAGCTCGGCGGCCTTGTCGCGCGAGCCTTGGGACCGCCGGCCCCGGTGCAGCACCGGGACCATCATGTTCTCGATCGCGGTGATCGTGGTGAACACCCGGGCGTTCTGGAAGGTGCGGGTGACGCCGGCCCTGACGAACGCTGCGCTGGAGCGCCCCTCGAGCGCCTGGGCACCGATCCTGATCCGGCCGGAGTCGGGGCGGTACACGCCGTTCATGAGGTTCAGCGTCGTCGTCTTGCCGGACCCGTTCGGACCGATCAAACCCACGATCGACGCCTCCTCCACCTCGAGGCTCACGTCGTCAACCGCCGTCAGGCCACCGAAGCTCTTGCTCAGGTGGTCGATCTCGAGAACGGATGACATGGGGTTCCTTCGCGGTAGCCGGTCCTGGCAGGCGCTCGACCCGTTACCCCAGCGGGATGACGCCCTCACCGGTGGCGGCGTCCGGGGGCCACAGGACGACGTTGCCGCCCTGCTGGTACTGCAGCAGGAGCGCGGCGAACGCGACGGTGCCGTCGGGGTTGTAGGTGATGTCGCCCACCGCGGTCTTGAACTCGTTGGCCCCCACGTAGTCCCGCAGCGCCTGCTGATCCAGCGACCCGGTGCCGTCCACGGCCTGCTGCAGCACCTGGAGGATCGCGTAGCCGGCGGCGGCGTACGCGGGCAGGGCCGGCCAGCCCATCGACGTCGTCATCTCCTCGGTGAGTTCCGCGATGCCCTCGTTGTCCTGGGTCGGCCACGCCGTCGTCGTCCCCATCACGTTGATGCCCGCCGTGCCGAGATCCGGCCAGCTCGGCAGGGTCGTGACCTGCGAGCCGCACTGGCAGTACGCCAGCGGGTTGTAGTCCACCTGCTCGACCGTCTTGGCGATGAGCGATCCGTCGTTGGGCAGGCTGAGCGCGACGAGGGCCTGCGCACCGGACGCCTTCGCGCCCTCGATCAGGCCCGTGAGATCGGTTGCCGACTGGGCGTACTCCTGGTTGTAGACGACCTCGATGCCCGCCTCCTGGGCGTAGTTCAGCACGCCGCCCTCGCCCTCGAACCCGTCGCGGTCGACGAGGGTGAAGGGATTCTGCGCGGTCACCACGGCGAGCGTCGCGGGCTTCTTGTCGGCCGGCAGCGTCTTGAGGTATTCGAAGAACGGCTTGGAGTACTCGGGCTCCTGGTACGGCCACGAGCTGACCATGAACCTCGACGTCGAGTGCAGCTCCTTGCTGACGAAACCGGCGTCCCAGAGCACCTTCTCGGCCCGTTCGGTGATGGGAACGACCGCCCCGCCGACCGCCGTGGTGTACGGCGCGAGGACGAGATCGACGTTGTCCTCGTTGATCAGCGTCTGGTAGAGCTGCTGCGCGGTCGTCGGGTTGCTCTCGTCGTCGAGGATCCTCATCTCGACGGGGCGACCGAGCAGGCCGCCGGACGCGTTGACCTGCTGGAGCCAGTAGTCGTATGCGGCCTTGTAGCCCGCCGACGGCCCGGAGTAGGCACCGGTGAGGCCGAGGGTGCCCCCGATGACGATCGGATCGCCCGACGGCGCCGCGGACCCGGACCCGCCGGACGCCGATCCCCCTGCGGTACCGGCGGCGGACGAGCCGGCGGCGCCACTCGGCGTCGTGCCGGCCGCGCCCTCCTCCGCGTCGTTCGCACAGCCGGCCACGACCAGCGTCACGGCCAGCGCGAGTGCAGCCAGCCAACGTCGATTGCGCTTCATCGCGAGAATCCGTTCTGTCGGCGTGGAGTGCCGCGGCTGCCGATCCGGTGCGGGCCGGTCGTTCGCCCCTCGCACTGCGGTTCACCTGACTGAAACACCACCTCAGCGGCGTGTCAAGTGTCTGTAAACGGTTTGGCCGCAGCGGTTGTCGGTTGCAGAGAGAACAGCAGCGTTGTGCAACATTTTGGCGTCGCAAAAATCCGGAATGTGCAGTGTGAGACGACGCCGCGAAGGCGCCCGGTCGCGCCGTCGCCCCGTTTCACGAGGGGCGCGAGCAGTCGATCAGGATTCGCCCGAACACTGAATTCGCCCGTATCGCACGAAAGGCGTCCTCGAGGTCCGCCAGCGCCACCTCGAGGCCGATGACGGGCCGCACCCTGCCGGCGGCGACGAGGTCCAGCGATCGGGCGATCTCCGCGCGGGTGGCGTACCGGTTGCCGGTGATCACCAGCTCGTCGTGCAGCACGCGGTTCGGCGCGACGACGATCTGCGCGTCCGGCTGGAAGCCGACGACCACGTACGTGCCGGCCCGGCCCAGCGCGCGGATGGACCCGTCGATCGTCTGTTGACTCGAGACCATGTCGACCACGGCGTCCAGCCGACCGCCCGCGGCCTTCTCGAGGTCGTCGGGCCAGGAGTCCGAGCCCGCGTCGACGGCGACGTCGATCAGGCCCCGGGACTGCAGCTCGGCCAGCTTGCCGGGGTCGCGTTCCACGCCGAACACCGTGGCACCGAAGGCCCGTGCGACCTGCACCATGTGCACGCCGATCCCGCCGCCCGCGCCGATCACGGCCAGGTTCTGGCCGGGCTGGACCCCGATCCGCTGGCTCGCGACGTGGTACGGGGTCGCCACCGCGTCGGCGACGATCCCCGCGGCCCGCAGGTCGCAGCCGTCCGGCACCGCCACCAGGCTGTGCGCCGGGACGATCGCCTGCTCCGCGAACGCGCCGTCGACGGCCAGGCCGTAGTAGCCACCGAAGTTGCGGCACAGGGACTCCCGCCCGTTGGCGCACATGTCGCAGACGCCGCACAGCAGGTAGAACGACGCGGTGACGCGGTCCCCCACCGCCCACCACGACACTCCGGCGCCGACCTCCACGACGGTCCCGGCCAGCTCGTGGCCGAGCACCCGGGGCGTGCTGCCGCCCAGCAGACCCTTGCGGCCGTGCTCCAGCGTGAGCCCGACGCCGCACGCCGCCACGTCGACCAGCACCTCGCCGGGACCGGGGCGCGGCACGGGTCGCTCCTCCGCGCGGAAGGTGCCGCCCCACTCGTCCAGGACCATCGCGCGCATGGTGTCCCCGTCGGCCATCGCCTGCCTCCTCGTCCGTCCCGCTCGATCACCAGAAAGGGTCTGTGCCGCAGTGCTTCACGTCAGGCGTCGCCGAGCACCTCGGCGAGCGCGGGCCACGTCGGGACGGCCCCCGATCCGGACGGGGTCCGGATGCTCTTGGTCCAGGTGAACTCCCGCAGCGTCTCCACCGCGTGCTCGCGGCCATGACCGCTCCACTTCACGCCCCCGAACGGCGATCCCAGGAAGGCGCGGCTGTAATTGTTGATCATCACGACACCGGACACGAGCCGGCTCGCCAGCCCGGCGGCGCGGACGCCGTCCCGGGTGTAGACGCCCGACACCAGGCCGAACGCGGTGCCGTTCGCCATCGCCACGGCCTCGTCATCGGAGCCGAACCGCTGCACCGTGAGCACCGGACCGAAGATCTCCTCCTGGACGATGCGCATGTCCTGCCGGACGTCGGTGAAGACCACCGGTGCCACGAAATGACCGCCGGCCAACCGTTCCTCCGTCGGAAGGACACCGGTGATCGCGACGCTCGCGCCCTCCTCGCGGCCCAGCGCGACGTAGTCGAGGACGCGCCGGGCGTGCCGCGCGGTGATCATGGGGCCGACGTGGGTCCGTGGGTCGCACCCGTCGCCGAGGCGCAGCCGCGGCACCGCGACGGCGAGCCGGTCGAGCACCTCCCGGTAGCGGGACTCGTGGACGAGCAGCCGCGAGACCGCGGTGCAGGCCTCGCCCTGGTTGAAGAAGGCGCCCTCGATGATGCCGCCCAGCGCCAGGCCGAGATCGGCGTCGTCGAGCACGATCAGCGGACACTTGCCGCCGAGTTCCAGGACGGACGGGGTCAGGTGGGCGGCCGCCGCGCGCAGGACGTGCTGCGCGGTGAACGGTGACCCCGTGAACGAGATCTTGCCGACGAGCGGGTGCGACACGAGCGCGTCGCCCACCGCGCCGGCGCCGGGCACCACCGACACGACGTCGGGCGGCAGCACCTCCTGGAGCAGCTCGACGATGCGCAGGATGGTGAGCGGCGCCTGCTCCGGAGGCTTGAGCACGACGGTGTTCCCGGCGGCGAGCGCCGGCGCGGCCTTGGCCGCGGTGTGGATCGGCGGCCAGTTGAAGGGGATGACGCCGGCCACCACACCGTAGGGCTCCTGCACGAGGCGCGCGTCGATCGGTCCCAGCCGGACCGAGGCGTCCAGTGCCTTGTCCGCTAGACCGCCGAAGAACTCGAAGGAGTCGCAGCACACCTGCAGGTCGTAGTTGCGCGAGATCCCGATCGGCTTGCCCACGTCACGGCTCTCGAGCTCGGCGAGCTCGTCGACGTGCCGACGGAGGTGCTCGGCGGCAGCCAGCAGCAGCCGGCCGCGCTCGCGGGCCGTGCGCCGCGACCAGTGATCGTCGAACGCCCGGCGAGCGGCCGTCACGGCTGCGTCCACCTCGGCGACGCCGGCCCCCTGCACCCGGGCGAGCAGCCGGCCCGTCGCGGGCTCGTCGACCTCGAACACGTCTGCGCTCTCGGACGAGGACCAGCGGACGCGCAGGTCGGCCCCCGAGAGCGGCGCGGTCGTCGTCATCGCTGTCCTCCCGTGGTGGCTGCGGCGAGCGGTGCGAGCCGGAAGGTCGAGAGCGCGTTGCCGCGCAGCACGCGGTTCCGGTCCGCCACCGCGAGGTGGGAATGCGCGACATCGCCGACGGCCCGGGCGATCGGGCCGCGGAACGGGTAGTCCGAGCCGAGCAGCACGCGCTCGACGCCCACCGTGTCGACCGCGCAGCGGAACGCCGGCGGGTGGTAGGAGCAGGTGTCGATCACCACCCGCGTGCGCAGGTAGTGGTCGACGTCGTGCCGGGCATCGCCGGTGCCGCTCTGGTCGACGAGTCGCTGCACCAGGTACGGCAGCGTGCCGCCGAGATGCGGCACCACGACGGTCATCTCCGGCACCCGGTCGAGCGTGCCGGACAGCATCAGCCGGGCGGCGACGATCGACGTGGAGAAGACGGCGTCCAGACTGGTGGGCAGCAGCCAGTCCCGGAGCGCGGCCGGCGGCGCCTCGAAGGCCGGGTGCAGCACGACCGGGAGTTCCCGCTCGGCCGCGGCGGCCCAGACGTCGTCCAGCGCCGGGTCGTCGAGCGTCCCGTCGCGGTGGTGCGCGAGCGCGTACACCCCGGCGACCAGCGGGTCGCCGCCGATCCGCTCGATCTCCCGCACGGCCGCGGCGGGATCCGAGACCGGCAGGGTGAGCAGGATGCGCAAGCGGTCGGGACGGCGGCCGGCATCGGCCAGCAGGTCCTCGTTGAGCTCCGTGGCCAGCCGGCCGCACCGGCTCGGACCGAGCACGTCGGCGGCCGGCGGCGGCACGGACAGCAGCCCGATCGCGACGCCGGCGCGGTCCATCTCCGCGAGCCGGACGTCGGCATCGGTGAGCGCCTCGGCGAAGGCGGCGAGGTACCGGAACCGCGCCGCCACGCCCGCGTCGGCCGCGTCGAGCGCGCGCCGGAACGCCGGCGGGCTGCAGTGCACGTGCACGTCGACGTGTCCCGGCGCGGCCGGGTCCACCGGCGGACTCCCGGTCACACCAGGCCCATCGCCAGCGCCCGCTCGGGCGCGTCGGCGGCGGAGGGCACGAGGCCGTCCCACAGTGCCGCACCGGCCGGGGCCGCGGCCAGGACGTTCATCAGCTTCATCCGCATCAGGATGTTCGTGCCGTCGGAGTGGAGCCAGATCGCCGCGTCGCGCAGCAGCTTCTCGATGCCGTTCTCGCGCATGACACCTCGGCCGGCCCACAGCTCCATCGCCCGCCTGGCGGAGTCGAACGCGCGCTCCGAGGCGACGAGCTTCGACGCCGCTCCGAGGGTGCGGTGGTAGTGCTCGACCTCGATCGCCTGCCAGGCGGCGCGCCAGAGATAGGTTCGGGCGACGTCGACGTTGAGGAACATGTCGGCCAGGTACGCGCCGACGTTCTGGTGCTCGATGATGCGCTTGCCGCCCTGCACCCGCTCGCGGCACCACGCGACCGTCCGGTCGTAGCACTCGCGCGCCACGCCCAGCGCGCACGCGCCGGCGTACATGTTGCTGCCGCGCAGCAGTCGCGCCACGTCGACCAGCCCGTTGCCGACCGTGCCCAGCACGTCCTCGTCCGCGACGAAGACCTCCTCGTAGAAGATCTCGGCGTTGTTGGCGAGCCGCTCGCCGCACTTGTCATGCACGCGGCCGATCGACAGGCCCGGCGAGTCCGCGGCCACCAGGAACGCGGTGACGCTGGTGGCCAGCGGCCCGTCGGCGTCCGTGCGCGCGAAACAGATGATCACGTCGGCGCGGTTCGCGTTCGAGATGAACTGCTTCGTGCCGGTGATCGACCAGCCGCCGTTCACCCGGGTCGCCCGCGTCTGCATGCCCGCGCCCGGACCGTCGAACGGCAGCATGTTGTCGGACCCCGCGGTCGCTTCGGTGAACGACGCCGCCAGCAGCGCTCGCGGGTTGTCCGCCAGCCGGGTGAGCCAGCGGTCGAGCTGCTCCGGGGTCGCCATCTCGCGGATCATCTGCAGGAATTTCCAGTGCTGCGCGAGGACCACGCTCGCCCCGACGTCCGCGGCGCTGATCTCCTCCAGCATGATCACGTCGGTGAGGTAGTCCGTCGACGCCCCTCCGTACTCCGGGGGGCACGGCGCCTGCCGCAGACCCCGGGCCGACGCCTCGTCGATCATCTCCCAGGACCAGGCGTCCTCGGGATCGGGCCGGGCATCGAGTTCGGCGGCCACGGGCCGGACGACCTCGTTCGCGTACGCGCGGGCGACCGAGCGCCAGTGCCTGGTCGTCTCGTCCAGGGCGAAGTCCATCCGCGCTCCTCGAGGAAGAAGGTCGGGCAACGGTGACCGCGCCGACGAGTGTTGCATGGCATGCAACACTCGTCGGCCCGGGCTGTCAAGGGGTTGCCGTCCGATGGGGCGGAATGCGCTGCGCTACTACAGTTGGCGTCCGAGCTGGGGGTGACGCGATGTCGGTGGAACCCGAGAAGGCGCGCGCCCGCGGCCTGCCCGGCCTCGGCGCGCTGGTCCGGCAGCGCCGCGAGGCCAAGGGCATCAGCCTCCGCGAGCTCGCTCGGCGTCTCGGCGTCTCGCCGAGCCTGGTCTCGCGCATCGAGAACGGCACGGCGCATCCGTCGGTGACCACCCTCTACGGCCTGACGGCTGAACTCGGGCTGCCGCTGGACGAACTCACCGGCACGAACCGGCGGCCGGACGGCGGCCCGCCCGCCGAGGACAGCGCCGTGGTCCGCGGGGGCGCCCGGCCCGTGCTCGACGTCGGCCCTGGTGTCGTGATGGAACTCGTGAGCAGCGCGGCCGACCCGTCCCACGAGCTGCTGTGGATGACCTACTACCCCGGGGCGTCGTCCAGCGAGGACGGCACGCTGGTCACCCACGGCGGGCACGAGACCGGCCTGGTGCTCGAGGGGACGTTGGAGGTGACGCTGAACGACACGACCCACCGGCTCGAGCGGGGCGACTCCATCACGTTCGACTCCGGCACGCCGCATCTCTTCCGCAGCATCGGATCCGAGCCGGCGCGCGCGGTGTGGATGAACATCGGCCGGGACACGGGCGAGGCGCACCGGGTCTCGCGGGACAGCGCCCGGGGCCACTAGGGGCGTCCGGCCGCATCGTGTTGGATGTTCGACATGACCTCTGCCAACTCGTCCAAGCCGATCGTCGAGTTCCCCGGCGGCGAACCGCCGACCACGCTGCAGATCGAGGACCTGACGGTGGGCAGCGGCGCCGAGGCCGTGCCGGGCGGCACCGTCGAGGTGCATTACGTCGGCGTGGACTTCGAGTCCGGCGAGGAGTTCGACTCGTCGTGGAACCGCGGCGAGTCCATCGAGTTCCCGCTGCGCGGCCTGATCAAGGGCTGGCAGGACGGCATCCCGGGGATGAAGGTCGGCGGCCGGCGGCAGCTCACCATCCCGCCGGAGCAGGCCTACGGGGCGGCCGGGTCGGGGCACCGGCTCGGCGGCAAGACCCTGATCTTCGTGATCGACCTGCTCGACGCCCACTGACGCCCGATCCGCCCGCGAGCCGGAGGGTCAGGCGGGCGGGGACCACCGCGGCTCGCGCCCGGCCATGCCGACGACGCGATCCAGCAGCGGCGCGTCGTCCGGCACGGCCACCTCGGGCCCGAACAGGCCGGCTCGTTCCTCGTCGTGACCCGGCCCGGAGAATCCCTCGAGGAACCCGTGCAGCGCCCGCAGCAGCCCGACCGGGATGCTGAACGGCTGACCGCTCGCGCGGGCGATGTCCCACCCGTGGATGACGATCTCGTCCAGCGCGACGAGCCCGCCCACCTCGCCGGGCAGGTCGAGGCCGCCGACCCTCGTCATCCCGCTCCAGGCGTCCGGCGCGGACCACGCCGCCGCCAGCCGGTCCAGGTCGCGCGGGATCGTCTCCCGCCAGCCGTCGGCCAACCGGGACGCGTCCCCGCCCTCGTTCGTGTCGGCGATCGGTCCGCCGCCCTTGCCGGCGGCGTTGGTGAAGGCGAGCGACAGCCCGCCGACGTGCTCCACCAGGTCACCGACCGTGTAATCGGGACACGGCGTCGGATCGGACAGCTGGTCGGGGCGGACGCCCTCGATGAGGGCGGCCATCTGCCGGGTGGCCGGGGTCAGGTCGATCATCCGGGAGCAATGCCCGGCCGAGCCGGACTCGAAACCGGGCCGCGCGCAACGAGACCGTCGGCAGGGCCGCGTCGTTCCCGGCCCGTGGACTGCCGCCGTCGGACCCGGCCCGGTCGCGGTGCGGTCAGTACCGGTAGTGCTCCGGCTTGTACGGGCCCTCGACGTCGACGCCGATGTACTCGGCCTGGTCCTTGGTCAGCCGGGTCAGCTCGCCGCCCAGCGCCTCGACGTGGATCCGCGCGACCTTCTCGTCGAGGGCCTTGGGCAGGCGGAAGACCTCCTTGTCCCACTCGTCCGGCTTGGTGAAGAGCTCGATCTGCGCGATCACCTGGTTCGCGAAGGACGCGCTCATCACGAACGACGGGTGGCCGGTGGCGTTGCCCAGGTTCAGCAGCCGCCCCTCGGACAGCACGATGATCGTGTGCCCGTCGGCGAACCGCCACTCGTCGACCTGCGGCTTGATCTCGATCCGGGACGCGCCCGAGCGGGCGAGACCGGCCATGTCGATCTCGTTGTCGAAGTGGCCGATGTTGCCCAGGATCGCCTGGTGCTTCATCCGCCGCATGTGCTCCACGCCGACGATGTTCTTGTTGCCGGTGGTGGTGATGACGAGGTCGGCGCGGCCGATGGCGCTCTCCACGGTGCTCACCTCGAAGCCGTCCATCAGCGCCTGCAGCGCGCAGATCGGGTCGATCTCGGCGACGACGACGCGGGCGCCCTGACCGCGCAGCGACTCGGCGGCGCCCTTCCCGACGTCGCCGTACCCGGCGACCAGCGCGACCTTGCCGCCGATGAGAACGTCGGTGCCGCGGTTGATGCCGTCGATCAGCGAGTGCCTGATCCCGTACTTGTTGTCGAACTTGCTCTTCGTCACGGAGTCGTTCACGTTGATCGCCGGGAAGAGCAGCTCACCCGCGGCGGCCAGCTGGTAGAGCCGGTTCACCCCGGTGGTCGTCTCCTCGGTCACGCCGCGGATGTTCGGCGACGTGCGCGTCCAATAGGCCGGATCGGCGGCCAGCGACTCGCGCAGCAGGTCCAGGATGACCGCGTACTCCTCGGAGTAGTCGGGGTCGTCCTCGCCGATCGCCGGCACCACACCGGCCCTCTCGTACTGCACGCCCTTGTGGATCAGCAGCGTCGCGTCGCCGCCGTCGTCCAGGATCATGTTGGGGCCCAGCCCGTCCGGCCAGCGCAGCATCCGGTCGGTGCACCACCAGTACTCGGGCAGCGTCTCGCCCTTCCAGGCGAACACCGGTACGCCGCTCGGGGCCTCGGGAGACCCGTACGGGCCGACCGCGACCGCCGCCGCCGCGTGGTCCTGGGTGGAGAAGATGTTGCAGGACGCCCAGCGGACGTCGGCGCCCAGCGAGACCAGCGTCTCGATGAGCACCGCCGTCTGCACGGTCATGTGCAGCGAGCCGGACACCCGGGCGCCGGCGAGCGGGCGCACCTCGGCGTACTCGCGGCGCAGCGCCATCAGCCCGGGCATCTCGTGCTCGGCGAGGCGGATCTCCTTGCGACCGAAGTCGGCGAGCGACAGGTCGGCCACCTTGAAGTCCAGGTCGCCGTACTCGTCCGCGACGAGCGCCGGGCGCTCGGTGGTGGTGGTCATGACACTCCTCGATGACATCGCGGCCACGGCCGAACGGCGTCCGCGCCGGAATGAGGCTATCCCGCGCGGACGACGACTCCGCGCCCCGCGGCGCGGGTGACGGTCACGGATCTGCGCGCGCTCAGTCGTCGTCGACGGGCCGCTGCCGCTCCCTCGTGGTGAAGAGCCCCCAGCTCAGCCCCAGCAGCCCACCGAGGACCAGGGCGATCACCATCGCGCTGGTCACGATGCCGAGCGCCAGCCCCATGAGCAGGCCGGTGAAGGTCCAGATGGCGACCGCGGGCAGCCGCGGCTCGTGCAGCTCGGGGTCATTGCGCACCGCCCCACCGTAGCGTCATGCTGCGCCCGCACAGGTCGGTTCGCCCCGGCCGGTCGGGCCGCCGTCGGCCCCGGACGACACCCGATGGAGACCACGATGAGCGAGCATCCCCCCGATCCGAGCCCGCCCCGGCGGCCGTCGGTCGCGCAGCGGCTGGGCCCGACGCGGAACCTGGCATCGGCGGTGTACGGCTCCGTGCTCGCGGCGAGCGTGATCGTGGGTTCGGGCGACAGCCACGGCGGCCTCCAGCTCGCCGCGATCCTGCTGGTCACCGGCTTGGTCTTCTGGGTCGCGCACGTCTACGCCGAGACGGTGGCGTCCGTGCACGGCGGCTGGCATCTCGGCTCGATCGCGCACGGCATGCGGCACGAGTGGCCGCTGATGGTGGCCTCGATCCTGCCGGCCATCGCCGCGGCCGTGACCGCCGCGTTCGACGGTCTCAGCCCGGCGGACGGGGCATGGGCGGCGCTGGCGGTGGCGATCGCGGAGCAGCAGATCTGGGGGCTGATCGCCGTCCGGCGGGCGGGCCTCGGGGGCTCGATGCTCGCCCGCACGGTGGTGCTGAACCTGCTGATCGGCCTCGTGATGGTCGCGCTGAAGCTGGCCGTTCCGAGCCACTGAGCGCGACCCGCCGGTCAGGACCGCCCGGCCGGCACCGGCTCATCGGCCGGCGCGCGGCGCGGCTCGCGGGCGGCCGGGCTCAGGATCCCGGCGACGACGACCAGCACGAGCACGATCAGCAGCGCGTTCAGCAGGCCGACGTGCTCGCCGACGAACCCGATGAGCGGGGGTCCGACGAGGAACGCGATGTAGCCGATGGTGGCCACCGCGCTCACCCGGGCAGCGGCGTTCCGCGGATCGTCCGCGGCGGCCGACATGCCGACCGGGAAGCCGAGCGCCGAGCCGAGGCCCCAGAGCACGACGCCGACGGCAGCGAGCCAGGTGACGGGCGCGAGGATCACCGTCAGCAGGCCGGCGATCGCCAGCGCGGCGGACGCGCGCAGCACCGGCACCCGGCCGAAGCGGTCGAGCAGCCGGACGCCGCCGATGCGGCCCACCGTCATGGCGGTCACGAAGAGGCCGAACAGCACCGCGCCGGTGGCGTTGGTGACGCCGTAGCCGTCGACCATGGCGAGGGCCAGCCAGTCGTTGGCGGAGCCCTCCGCGAAGGCCATGCCGAGCACGATCAGCCCGATGAGCAGCGTGCGGCGGTCCGCCCAGATCGCGAGCCGGGAGCGCCAGCCGCCGGTGTCGCCGGCCGCCTCGGCGGCGGCGTCGCGCTGCGCGGCGAACGGGTCAGGCTGCAGGTAGCGGACCGACGCGAGCACGGCCGCGATCATCGCGGCGCCGATCAGCGAGAGGTGCAGCACGATCGGCAGGTCGATCAGCTCGGCGCCGGCGCCGAGTACGGCGCCGACGATGGTGCCGATGCTGAACATGGCGTGGAAGAGCGGCATCACGGTGCGGCCGAGCGAGCGCTCGTTGGCGGCGCCCTCGACGTTCATGGCGACGTCGCAGAGCCCGTTGCCGAAGCCGAACATCGCCAGGCCCACGAACACGACGGGCAGCAGCGCGAGGTCGCCGCCGAGGCCGGCGACCGCGAGGCCCGCGCCCGCGACGACGGCGCTGCCCGCGATCGATCTCCTGGAGCCGATCCGCGCGATGGCGTGACTGGACAGGGTCAGCCCGAAGATCGAGCCGAAGGCGAGCCCGAAGACGACGAGGCCCATCTGCAGCGTGCTCGCGCCGAGCGCGTCGCGGATCGCCGGCGTGCGGGCGATCCAGCTGGCCATGCCGACCCCGGACATCGCGAAGATCACGAAGACGGCCGTGCGCCAGTCGACCACCTGGCGGCGGGTCAGGGCTTGGGCCGGCGTGCTGCCGTCGAGCGAAGTCATGGCGCGGAGATCCTCGGGTGTCGGGGCGGTTCGATGGTCGAATCGATTCGATCGAATCGTTTCGACTACCCTATGACGCATGACGGGGCCGGTCAACGACACCAGCGGGGTTGATCTCGATCACACCACCTCCGCGACGGGCCGCCCGCCGCGCGGGGCCAAGCGCCCGACACTGGCGCGGGTGGCCGAGCTGGCGGGCGTCTCCGTCTCCACCGCGTCCCTGGCGTTCAGCGGCGCGGGGCCGGTGTCCGAGGCGACGCGGGAGCGGGTGCTGGCCGCCGCCGACCGGTTGCGCTACGCGGGCCCGGACCCGCGCGGTCGCTCCCTGCGGCAGGGCCGCTCCGGGATCATCGGCGTGGTCCTGGAGGAGCGGGTGCTCAACGCGTTCCGCGACCCGATCCGCATCGCCCAGCTGGACGGCATCGCCGAGGAGACGACGCCCGGCGGGCGCGGGCTGTTGCTGCTGACCGACGTCGGGGCCAGCACCGACGCGATCCGGACCGCCCCGATGGACGGCGTGATCCTGCTCGGCTGCAGCGACCTCGTCCGCCGCACGGTCGACGTCGTCCTGCGCCGCGGCATCCCGGTCGTGGCCCTCGGCGGCCCGCCGATCGACGGCGTGCTCGGCATATCGCTGGACGACGCCGACGCCACCGTGGTCGCCGCCCGCCATCTCGCCGATCTCGGCCACCGGTCGGTCGCCGTGGTGGCGCTCCCGCTGGACTACTCAGGGGAGCGCGGCCCGCTGGACGCCGCGGGCGAACGGGACAGCACGGTGCAGGTCACGCTCGACCGGCTGCGCGCCGCCCGCTCGGTGTTCCCCGACTGCCCCGCCGTGGTCGCGGCCGGAAGCCTGGTCAGCGAGGGCATCGTCGCCGGGCACACGCTCCTGGACGACCCGGAGCGCCGCCCGACCGCCGTCATCGCGCAGAGCGACCTGCTCGCCGCCGGCGTGATCAAGGCCGCCGAGGACCTGGGGCTGACCGTCCCCGACGACCTCAGCGTCGTCGGGTTCGACGGCATCGCGCTGGACCGGATCGTGCCGCACGACCTGACCACGATGGCGCAGCCCGCCGCCGAGGAGGGCAGGGCCGCCGGCGCGGCGATCGTCCGGCTCCTGGACGGCGAGCCCGCGGCCCCGGTGCACTTCACCAGCCGGTTCCATCGCGGCGGCACCACCGCCCCGCCGCCGCGCTGACCGGGCAGGTGCGGTGCGGCGCGCGTCCCGCACCCGATGCGCGGCCCCGCGGTGATCGACACGCCGGAAGCCGTTGCGGCACCAGCGGTTTCGGGCGGCGCCCGCGCGCAGGCAGAATCGATCTTCCCTTGCCGCGCTGCCTCGGTTAGCGTGGGCAGATCCGAACCCGGCCGACCGACCGAGCGGCGAACCCCACGCTGCGAGCCGATCGCCCGGCCGGGCGGTGGGCACGCGGGATGCGTTGCCCGCCCGTCCGGCGGTCGCGCTCGATGTCCGGGCGCGGACTTCTCGCCCCAACCCGGAACGTCAGTCGCCGTCGACCATCTCGCCGTCCTGACACCGTCCCGACCACCTACCGAAGAGAGGCACCATGCCCGACGATGCCAGCGCGGCCGACAGCGCACCCGCCGGCGGTACCACCGCCGGCGCACCCGACACCATCGTGCTGATCCACGGTTTCTGGGTGACGCCGAGAAGCTGGGAGGACTGGAAGGCCAGGTACGAGGAGCGCGGGTTCACGGTGATCACGCCCGCGTATCCCGGATTCGACGTGGAGGTCGAGGCGCTCAACGCCGACCCCACGCCGATCGAGGAGGTCACCGTCCCGCAGATCATCGCCCGGCTCGAGGAGATCGTCGGCGCGCTGACCACACCCCCGATCCTGATCGGGCATTCCGCCGGCGGCGTGTTCACCCAGATCCTGCTCGACCACGGGTACGGCGCGTGCGGGGTCGCGATCAATTCGGCGCCGACCGAGGGCGTCGCGGTGATCCCGCTGTCCCAGCTGCGCTCGACGTTCCCGGTGCTGCGTAACCCCGCGAACCGGCACAAGGCCGTCGGTTTCACCTTCGACCAGTGGCACTACGCGTTCACCAACACGTTCCCCACCGAGCGGTCGCGCGAACTGTACGAGCGGTACGCGATTCCCGCCTCGGGCAACATCTTCTGGGAGACCGCGCTGGCCAACGTCACCCCGGGCAAGCAGGCGAACTGGGTCGACTACCACAACGAGAACCGGGCCCCGCTCCTGTTCATCTCCGGAACCGACGACCACCTGATGCCGCCGAGCGTGCAGCGGTCCAACGCCAAGCATTACGCGTCCGCGACGGTGACCGAGGTCAAGGAGTTCCCCGGACCACACCTGCTGCCGTCCTGGGAGAACTGGCAGGACGTCGCCGACTACGCGCTCGACTGGGCGACCGCACACGCCACCGGCGGCGCGCGGACCCGAGCGGACTGAGCCGGTGCCGCGCCCGTCGACCGGCGCACGAACCGACCGAGAACCGCAGCCGTGACGGACATTCGGCTCACCCGTGTCGGTGGCCCGACGGCGCTCATCGAGGTGGGCGTCATGGGGCGTCGTGGATCTCGGGCGACGCGGTGCTCTACCCCGGCGTGCGGATGGTCGCCGATCGGGTGCGTGGGCACCGCGGTGCTGCACCTCGGCGCGGTCCGGTTCTTGTGCACCGGCCCGGGTCGCCACACCATGACCGCGCAGCGCGAACCCACGCTCGACGCCGATGACGCTGCCGCCGCCGCGCCGCCTCGTGCCGGCCGGCGCGGATGGCCCGTCCCGCGCGGTTCCGCATCGCCGTCGATCGTGAAGGACCGTGCGGTCGAGGCCGGCGCGATCCTTCACGATCCGCCCGGGCGGTCTCGGCCGCCAGTCCGATCGGCGGCACGACCGCGCCGGCACGGCGCTGATGGCCAGCACGGAAGTGTGACGTCCGCTCACGATCACGCGGTAGGGATTCGGCGGCGGCGGCGGCGTCGGTGGAGCCGTCGTCGTCGACGGAGGAGTCGTCGCAGGAGGAGTCGTCGCAGGAGGAGTCGTCGCAGGAGGAGTCGTCGCAGGAGGAGCCGTCGAAGGAGGAGCCGTCGTCGGAGGAGGACCCGACGTCGTAGGAGCCGTCGGCGTGGGGTGGTCGTGGGCGGCGCGCAATCGTAGTGCGACAGTACGAACTGCCCGGACCAGTTCAACGGCACGACAGCGGTGGCACCGAGTGACCACAGCCCCGGCCGGCAAGGCGAAGTCGTAATAGGCCGTGCTGCCCGCGGTGAACGACAAGCCGGCCGTGCCACATCCCGACTACGACGACGCCGCGTTCACCGACCACGACCTCGGGGTTCTGGTCTCAGCGAGCCCGTGATCCTCCCGACCTACGGTGAGCTGCCGACGCTCGGCCAGCTCGATCAGCTCTATCGGCAGAACAAGCAGCAGCCGTACACCGCCGTCGGCTACGGCCTGGAGGGCTCCGGACCGAAGTCGTCCTTCGGCGGCGACACGCGCCGGCGGGCGGAGCTCCAGTTGGTCAACCTGAACGGCGTGCTCGGTCTGGGCCAGGGGGTGTCCGCCAAGTTCTCCAGCAACGCGCGAACCGGCGGGACCTGCTTCGGTGACTCCGGCGGACCGATCTTCGTGTCGGGGACGTCCACCCTTGTCGCAGTCGTCTCCTTCGGCGGACCGCTACTGACGTCGGTGGAATCGAATTCCAGCGTGGTCGGCCGGTCCGTGTCCGCGTTCTGGGGCGAATTCCCGCGGTGTACATACCAATCAGCAAATGCGGACCGAGACGTCCTCGTCCCGAGATCGGGGATTCATCGAGTCAAACTCCGGACTTCTTACCGGTCTTCTGCCAGAAGTAGTAGTCGGCGGTGTACGGCACCGCGACCTGCTTTCCCACGGATTCTGGTGTGCATTCGGTGGCGGCAGGGGCAAGACCACCGGTGGTCGCCACCCGTTGAATGAACGTTGTGTCGGAAAGCACGCCGCCTACGGCCTGGTCGGGGTTGGCGGTGAGCAGCAACCAGGGAATCGCCGTCGGATCGACGGTGATGCTGCCTGATGGTGGAACGACGCCGGCGACTTTGCTGCCGTCGGTCGCCAGCCAGGTCGGCCCGGCGAAGTGGGTTGCGATGAGCTGTCCGTCGTCGTCGACGACGTCCGCCCTGGGACCGGCGAAGGCCCAGGAAGTGCCCGTACACGTGTAGATCTGGACACCGTCCCTTGTGTGACCGACGAGACTCACCTTGTTGTCGCCGGAAACCCTGATGTCCTTCGGGACCGTCGGCCTATCGGGCGCGGCGTGCGCCACCTGCGTCAGCGACACCGTCGCTGCCGCTGCGACGACTCCGACGAGAAAGGCGCGACGATAACGGGCAAGCCGGTTCATGCCTGAAACACCTCCGTTTTGATTGATTTACGGGCACAATTTGCGGTCGTTCTTGGGATCATCACGTACAGGATCGAGCTGGGGACTTGTCGCGTCCCAACGGCGTCATCGCCGGCGCTTGCGCATGGTCCGGTCAATTCCGCGCCCGGGCGGTGAACAGGAGGTACTCCCAATCCATGACGGTGGTCGTGGTGCCGCGGTCGAATCGGGCGGCCAGCGCGTCGAGATCAGCGTCGAGCGCCGCGACCCGCTCTACGTCGTCGCCGAGATGGCGGTACACCGCGATCGTGGGCCCGTAGACCGACTTCCAGTACTCCCGCCACGCGCGCGGGCTGGCGAAACCGTCAACCCTGAGCGTCTGGCGCCGGGCGACGATGTCGGTGACTCGGTCGCCGAGGAGGGCCCGAACGTGGGTCTCGTCGCCCCACAACGGTGGCGGCTGCGTTCCGGGCGGCGGCGTGGGCGCGTACGGCCTCATCGTCTTGAACAGTTGACCGACAAAGCCGTCGGGCGTCCAGTTCAGCAGGCCGATCCTGCCGCCTGGCCGGCAGACCCGGATCAGCTCGTCGGCGGCATCCTGCTGGTGTGGGGCGAACATCACGCCGACGCAGGAGAGGACGGCGTCGAATGCGTCGTCGGCGTAGGGCAACGCCTCGGCGTCCCCCTCGTCCCATTGCAGCTGTACGCCGCGCTGCGCGGCGAATTCCCGCCCGGCAACGAAGAGCTCGGGAGTGAGGTCGGCGGCCACGACGTCGGCACCGGTGAGCGCAGCCGGGACTGCGGCATTTCCCGAGCCGGCAGCGACGTCCAGGACTCGCTGACCGCTCCGCAACTCGCTGGCGGCGACGAGCGTGGGCCCGAGTTCGGCGATCACGTCGCGCGCCACGGCAGGATAGTCCCCGAGCGCCCACAGCGCGCGGTGTCGCGCCTTGAGATCCCGGTCGGCAGTGGGCCTGTCGATCGTTTCGGTCATTCTTTTCTCCTCATCCTCGTGCGGTTTTCCGCTGTGCTCCGACTATCCGCCGGACACTTGCAAGTCGATTGCAAACCATCTGAGCCCGTTGCAATCCGTTGCGCGTCCCCGCGGTGGCTGCGCAGGACGTGGGTCCGAGACGGTCGGCGACGTCGGTCATGGCACCAACGATCCGGTGCGCCGTCGGGCCCCGTCCAACACCTGTTTCGCGGGGATTCACATCGGCGGCGCGTGAAAGCCGGCCGATGAGCCCCTTTCCATCGCCCTACCCGCGATCACGGCGCTGGGCTGCTCCGGCGCGTGCGATGGCAGAAGCTTCAGCGGACCGGGAGCATCACGGGCGCCGGTCGACGCGCAGGGGTCGGTCGCGGCGACGACGGTAACCGGGACGTCACGGCACCGCACCACGCACGAGTGTTCGCCTTTCGCCGCGAGTGGCGTTCTCGGATAATGGCGCCGTGGGCACGGAACTGCGGGTCTCACGCGGCGGCGACGGCCAACCCGTGCTGCTGCTTCTCCACGGGCTGGGCGCGACAGGTGACGTGTGGGCGGGCATCCGGTCGACGCTGAAGGATCGCTGGCCAGGTAGCTGGCTGGCGCCGGACCTGCCGGGGCACGGTCGGTCCCCCGCGCTGGATGACTACACCTTCGACAGCCTGACGGCGCCGGTGACCGCGGAGTTCTCGACGACCGACCGCGTCGTCGTGCTCGGACATTCCCTCGGCGGGGTCATCGGCCTCACCCTGGCGAGCGACCGGTTCCCCGTGCACGTGATCGGCGTGATCGGCATCGGGATCAAGGTGTCGTGGACATCGGGGGAACTCGATCGGGCGCAGGCCCTTGCCCGACGGCCGTTGTCCTGGTTCGACTCTCGCGAGGATGCGGCGCAGAGATTCCTGCGCACCGCGGGACTCGTCGGCCTCCTGGATCCGGCCGACGACGCGGTCAGTGCGGGTCTGGTCGAGGAGTCCGGGCGCTGGCGGCTCGCACTGGATCCCGCGGCGTTCGCGGTCGGCGCGCCCGACATGCCGAGGCTGATCGCCGAGGCGGCAGCACCGGTGGTCCTCGCCAGAGGCGAACACGACCACATGGTGAGCGACGAGCAGTTGCGCGAGCTCGTCCGGGCGCCGGTCACGCTGTCCGGCCTCGGCCACAACGCGCACGTCGAAAATCCGGAGGCGGTCGTCGCCCTGCTCGGTCGGCTGGGATTGTGAGGACCCGGAAGGCCTGCACGAGTTCGGGTCTCGAATCGGGCGGCAACGACGTGCCGGCCTGAGTGAGTGCGGCATTCAGTTTCGCGGGGTCGACGGTGTCACCGATCGGATCGAGAGACGTCCGGAGGGTCGAATGGCGGAGGGTCGAATGGCTCTGTGGGTCCTCCGGGGTCGGGTGACGTCATCCCGATCGTTCAGCGACTGTCGAGTTCGCCAGACGTGTCCCCAGGCGGTCCGAGAAGTCGGCGACGAAACGCTCCACCGTGCGCGGCGGCGCTCCGATCATGCCGGTCAGATCCGGGTCGACGACATCTTCGTATCCGTCCGCGAGCATGCCGTGCAGGGTGGCCATGTCTTTCGCGAACCACGGTTCCCCGCCGATGGCGAGGATCCGGTCGCGCACGGCGTCGGGACCGACCCGGACGTGCCGCACGATGTCACCCGTGCGGCGCGAAAGTATGTCGGCGACCTGATCGAAGGTGAGCGCTGCGGGCCCGGTCAGGGTGTGTACCTGACCGTCTGCCGGCAGGACGACAAGGGCGGCAACGGCCGCGGCCGCAACATCCCTGGCGTCGATCATCGCGACCCGGCCGTCGCCCGCGCCCGTCCCGATCAGGCCCGGGCGGATCATCGAGAACAGGTTCTGCATGAAGAACACGGGCCGGAGCACGGTGTGGCGAAGACCGGAGTCCCGCAGGGCCTGCTCCGCGTGCCAGTGCTGGCGGGCAATCTGCAGCGGTGAGTGCTCGTCGGCTCGGAACACGGAGATCTTGACGACCCGTGACACTCCGGTGCGACGGGCCGCTGCGATCAGGGTGCGCTCTTGGATGAGTTGACGCTCGGTCTGCCGGGTCAGCAGGAAGAGTCGATCGACGCCCTCGAGGGCGGCTTCGATCGACCGCGGGTCGTCCAGATCGCCGCTCACCTCATCGATCTGCTCGCCGAATCTCCTTCGCGATGCAGAGATGTCGCGGACCAGCGCGCGCGGCCGGATGCCGACCCCGAGGAGCTGACGGACGACGTCAGAGCCGACGGTGCCGGTGGCGCCCGCGACCAGGACCGTGCCGGCCGCGATCCGTGCGGAGACGATGTGGTGATCCTGATCGCTGCTGGAGATCAACGAGTACCCCTCTCGAGGGTTGACGGTGTGGCGGCGCCCAGCTGCGGCTCGGCGTCGGGTGGTTCGCGGCATCCACGCCGGCCGTGGCCTCACGGGGGTGGACCTGTGTGTCGAGCGGAAGCGTCGGGCGCCACCGGCCGCTCGGATGCAACCGATTCCCCGCCGGATGCGCTCCGGTCGGGGAATCGGGCATTTCTTTCAAGAAGCGAGGAGTCCGGAGGATGTCGGGCGTCGACATGCCGGATCCTGACGGTGGTCCGAGCGACGGTTGCGCCGCCGATGACCGGGCGTCGGTCACCTGAACGTGGCGGCGATTCAACGGGCGCTTCGGAAGGCAGCGCGGCTGTTCAGAACAACACCGCCCACCCACCTCCTCGATTTCCTGTCGGGTACCCGGCGTGTTCCAACCGCCGGCGCGGAGGTCAGACCCGTCGCTGCCACACGACACGGAGTTCGTCGCGCACCCGGGGTTCCGCCGCACCCATGACCCGCTGGAATTCGGCGTGGTCGCGGCGTTCCTTGATGCGGCGCAAGACGGTCGTGAACATGATCGGTCCCTTCGTCGACGAACGTGGCGGCGGTGGCTGCAGGGCGTTGCCGAACCTTGCAGGGATCACTCTTGCGAATCCCGAGCGTCGTCGCCTGAGCACCGATTACTCAGCTGGGCGCCGGCACTGCTCACCGCCCCCGGCGGATCCCGCCGCTTCGACGGCGTAGGCGAGAATCCCGACGCGGTCAGGTCGGCCGAAGGGCGTCGGCGAGCTCTCGTCGCCCGGTGATGCCGAGCTTGCCGTAGACGGACTGCAGGTGATTGTCGACCGTTCGGATCGAAACGACGAGCGACTCGGCAATCTCGCGACTGCGCAGACCGCGAGACGCCAGCGCCGCGACCTCGCGTTCCCGAGGGCTGAGCGGGTCGATCGCACCGCCTATCCACAGCCCGGGCGTGCTCGCCCCCTGGCACCCCGCACTGATCTCGGCCGCCCGTGCCGCGAGCGCGGCGACCCGCCGCCCCGCGCCGGTCTGGCGTGCTGCGTCGGCGGCAGCCAGATACGTCTCCGCCGCGACCAGACGCCACCCACTCGACGCCCAGTCCGCAGCGACCGCGCTCAGCTCGTCGACGTCGCCCTTCGCGGCGGCGACCGCGTGTCGGAACTGGCGATCCACGAGCGGGGAGGTGCACCGGGCGGCCGCCTCGCGGAGTCCGTCCAGAGCGATCCGGTTGTCCCCGATGCGGACGGAGTCGTGCCAGAGGGTGGCCGCCGCCTGCCACTGGCCCCGTCCCGCGGCGGATCGTGCGCCCTCCCCGAGCTGTTGGGACGCCCGGCTCAGCGCCCCGTGCGCAGCGGAGGTCCAGGCGGCGGCACGGACCTCCCACGACGGTGCCCACCCGGGTGGCGGAGGGAACTCGCGCTTGTCTGCGGCGAGGGCGTCCAGCAACTGCTCGGCGCGCCCCGGCTCGCCGGCCATCGCCAGCGCAGTCGCGAGATGGCACATGCTCATCGCGACGAAGCTGCG
This sequence comes from uncultured Actinomycetota bacterium, assembly GCA_963844455.1. Classification (GTDB taxonomy): domain Bacteria; phylum Actinomycetota; class Actinomycetes; order Mycobacteriales; family Nakamurellaceae; genus Nakamurella. Next base: position 51,646 of record CAWJOH010000013.1, on the reverse strand, counting down.
CTGCTGAGACTTCCGCCCCACGCTGATGACCTCCCGGGCCCAGCGGGCGGCGCTCCGCACATGTCCGGCGGCGAGCCGAACGGCGTACAGCTGCGACTCCGCGTAGCAGACCAGCCTGTCGAGTCCGCTGTCCAGGCATTGGCGGAGCGCGGCCGTGGCGTCGGGCAACGCGCGATCCGGCCCGTGCAGGTCCAGCAGTGCGGATGCCCGCAGCATCGACGGCATCCCGTCGTGCATCAGGCTTCCGCCGCCCCGGAGCTTCGGCAGCAGCTCGTCGGCGAGCCCGAGCGCCTCCGCTGGTCTGCCGGCCGCCACCAGCGCACCGGTTCCCGCAAGCAGACACAGCCCCGCGAGCTCCGGAGAACGCCCGAGATGCGGTTCGACGGTGTGAAATTCGGTGAGTGCTGCGTCGATGTCCTCCGCGACGGTCAGCATGATCGATCGTGCGAGGGCCATGGTCGCGGCCTGCTCGGGCACGGATCGGCGGGCCTCGGCGAGGATCTCGGCCGCCCGGTCGGGACGATTGAGCCCGTGGCACTCGAGGCCCGCCCGCGTCACGGCGATCCGCGCCTGGATATCCGGAGGCGACGGCGTGGATGCGGCCCTGCCGAGTACGCCGCGCGCGGTACCTCCGTCGCCGAGTTCACGCAGCGCCTCCCCGAGCAGCAGGAGTGCCTCGCCGGGCGGATCCGGCGCACTGTCCACGGCCGCGCGCGACAGGTCGCGCACGAGTTCGAACTCGTGACCCTCCCGCGCCAACCGTGCGGCGGCGACCAGGACCGCGGGGTCGGCGCGACCGGTGGCCTCGAGCTCCCACATGCACACCCGGACAACGTCTTTGAGACCACGATCGCGGGCCCTGACCAGCGCGATCTGATCCAGCAGGATCGTGCGGCGCTGTAGCCGCGATACCCCAGCGCGGATCAGATCGGCGTAGGCGGGATGGGTGAGCCGGACCGCCCAGTCACCACCCGGCTCCTGATCCACTTCGATCAGACCGGCGTTCTCCAGGTCGACCAACCGGTCCGTCACCTCGTCCGCGAGGTCATCCAGCTCCAGCGGTTGACAGATCGCAACCCGTCGCAGCACCGCAGTCGCCGCCGGTTCCAGCCGGTCGATGCGGGTTTGCAGGGCGTGGGCCAGCGCCGGATTCCGGATGGCCCCGCCGGTGAGCTGCCACACTCCCTCGATCAGCGCCAGGGTCTCGTCGGCCTGGGCGGAGGCCACGAGTTCGCGAAGATGCAGCGGTATTCCCCCGCTCGCCGCATGCAGTCGGCTCACGGATCGGGACGCGACCGGTGCGCTCAGCACCCGGCCGAGCAGGCGCGCACAGTCGGACTCGGTCAGCGGCGGGAGGTCGATCTTTGTCATGCCGTCGGCCGACCATCGCCCGTGGTACACGTCCGGCAGCGGATCTCCGGTGCGCACGGTGCCCAGCAGGAGCACTCCGCCACCCTCCACCAGCTGCGTGATCAGTACGGCGGACAGGGGATCGAGCAGCGGCACGTCGTCGACGAACAACAACGGTCGGGATGGCCCACCCCCGACGCGGATCACGGCCTGCAGGTGAGCGAGCAGTCGCACCGGGTCCTGGGGCATCTCGCTCCCCTCGGTCAGCCGCGTGGCGAGCAGCGGCGCCAGCGCGGCCAGCGGGAATGCCGCACCATCGCGAGTTGCGACGACGCGCAGCACCACGCCATGGGCGCGCTCCCACTCCTCGCACACGACCTGCATCAATCGGGTCTTGCCGACACCGGCGGGGCCGTACACCACGACGCCCTTGGCGGTCCCTCGTCCCAGCGCATCGCGGATCAGCTGGAGTTCAGCATCCCGGCCGATCAGTGGCCAGACGGAGGAAGCGCTCGCCACCTCGCCTCCTTACCAGCGAGACCGTCCGCCACCCTGCGACGGTCCCCGAAAGCGCACAGAGTTCGACATCGAGCAGCATGCCACCGCCCCTGGGGCCGCGTCACACGACCCGATGTCCGGCATGCCCGCGGCGGCATGGTGTCCGCACGACGAACCGACTCAGGTGACGACCTTCGGACGAAGAACCTCGAGTTTCTCGACCACCTCCGCCGCGGTCTCATCGTCCACACCGAGATCCCGCAACGCCGCCACCATGTGATCGACCATGCCGTCGAAGGCCAGGTCGTCGATGTCCAGGCCCCGGTGGGCGACCTCGAGCGGCCTGCCGACGAAGAGCTCAGGGCCGCCGAGCACCGCGGTCACGAAGGCCCGCTGGTGCGCGCGCAGGCGGGCAATGTCCACGCCGTCGAAGAACCTCGCCAGCAACGGATCCTCGAGCACCCGCCGGTACAACAGGTCGACGGCCGGCTTCACCGCGTCCGCGCCGCCGATGCGCTCATACAGCGATGCCCGATCCGTCACGACGACACACCGACGCCCGCCGACATGACTGACACCTTAGAGGGACGGGCCGCCACCCGGTCGTCGCCGTAGCCCGTCCGGGCTACGGAGGAAGGGCGGCTCAGCCGAGCGCGGTCCGCACCTCGTCCACCACCCGGGCGGCCGCGGCGCGCAGGCCGTCGATCGACGGCCCGGCACCGAGCACGTCGCGACTGGTGGTGGGCAGCAGCGCCCCGTGCGCGTCGCCGAACACCGTCCTCAGGTCGTCCGCGGTCGCACCCTGGGCGCCGAGGCCGGGGGCGAGCAGCGGACCGTTGACCGCCGAGAGATCCGCCCCGGTGCGGCCGATCGTGGCGCCGATCACGAGCCCGATCGAGCCGATCGGGTCGTCCCCCGCGTTGAGCGCACCGACCTGGTCGATGATCGACTGGGCCACCGTCCGGTCGTCGTCGGCGTCCCTGGCGTGCTGCACCTGCCGCCCCTCCGGGTTCGACGTGAGCGCGAGCACGAAGAGCCCGCGGCCCTCCGCCAGCGCGACGTCGATCGCCGGCGTCAGCGAGCCGAACCCCAGGTAGGGCGACACGGTCAGCGCGTCCGCGGCCAGCGGAGATCCGTCGGTCAGGTAGGCCGAGGCGTAGGCGGCCATGGTGGACCCGATGTCGCCACGCTTGGCGTCCAGCAGCACCAGCGCGCCGGCTTCCCGCGACTGCGCGAGAACCCTTTCCAGCACGGCGATTCCGGCCGATCCGCGGGCCTCGAAGAACGCCGACTGGGGCTTGAGCACGGCCACCTCGGGAGCCAGTGCCTCCACCGCGGTCATCGCGAACCGCTCGAGGCCGGCGACCGAGTCCGGCAGGCCCCACTCCCGCAGCAGCCCGGGATGCGGGTCGATGCCGACACACAGCGGCCCACGCCGCTCGATCGCGGCGACGAGTCGCGCGCCGAACGGCTGGTGAACGGACATCGGCCGGTCCTTTCCGAATGCGGGTCGGTCTGACGTGGGACTGGCTCCGTGTCCCGCCTCTGACGGGTCGGAGCACACCCGTATGACCGCGGCCACTCTGGTATGACGCTATTGCGTCATACCAGAGTCGGCACGGTCATACGGGTCGTGTGGGCCGCGCATCACGGCACCGGATTCGCCGCGGCCTGGCGCGCCGCGGCACGGTTCAGGCCGGTGACCAGCGGCGGCCCGGCGTAGAGGAACCCGGTGTAGACCTGCAGCAGGCTGGCACCGGCATCCAGCATGCGCAGCCCGTCGTCCACGGTCATGATGCCGCCGACGCCGATCACCGGCAGGTCCGTCGCCGCGGCGACGTACCGGACCACCTGCAGCGCGCGATCGGTGAGCGGGCGACCGGACAGTCCGCCGGTCTCGGCGCCGAGACCGGCTTCGCTGGCAGCGATCCCGGGCCGCTCGACGGTGGTGTTGGTGGCGATCAGCCCGGCGATGCCCCGGTCCGCGCACACCCCGAGCAGCTCGTCGATGGCCCCGTCACCGAGGTCCGGCGCGATCTTGACCAGCACGGGCACCGGCCGCGCGGGGTGGTCGGGCCGGTCGTCCTGCGCCGCGAGCGTGCCGGCCTCCGCGGTGAGCGCGCCGAGCAGCTCGTCGAGCGGCCCGCGTCCTGCAGGGTGCGCAGCCCGGGGGTGTTCGGGCTGGAGACGTTCACCGCGACGTAGTCGGCGTACCGGTACACCAGCCGCAGGGACGTCAGGTAGTCGCCGACCGCGGCCTCCACCGGCGTGATCCTGCTCTTGCCGAGCGACACGCCGATCGGGATGCCGATCGGGCCGGCCGCCCGCAGGGTTCCGGCGAGCGCCTCGGCCCCGGCGTTGTTGAACCCCATCCGGTTGATCACCGCACCCGGATTCGACGAGCCGGAACAGCCGCGGACGGGGGTTGCCGGGCTGCGCGTGCGCGGTCACCGTGCCGACCTCGACGTGGCCGAAACCGAGGGCGGGCCAGGCCTTCAGCGCCACCGCATCCTTGTCCATGCCGGCCGCCAGGCCGACGACGGCGGGGAAGTCGACGCCGAACACCCGGCGCGGTCCGGGGTCCGCGCGGGTCAGCGCGGGACATCAGGCGGAGCAGTCGCGGGGACCGGCCGGCCCGCGACAGCGCGGCCAGCGTGCGGTGGTGGGCCCGCTCCGCGTCGCTGCCGCCGACCCGGAACAGCAGCGGCCGCAGCACGGCCCGGTAGGCCGCCGCACGCACCCGGCCGGTCCCCCGATCCACTCCCGACCGCGGCACCCGGGCTCAGGCCTCCAGGCCGGCGCGCTGCGCCACCAGGCGCGCGTGCAGCACCTGCAGCGGCGCGACCCCCACGTCCGACCGGGTGAGCGCCTCGATGCCCTGGATCGCGGCGGCCGCGCCCGCGACCGTGGTGATGCACGGGATGTCGGCGGCGACGGCGGCGGTGCGGATCTCGTAGCCGTCGATGCGCGGGCCGCTCTGGCCGTACGGGGTGTTGATCACGAGATCGATGTCGCCGGCGCGGATCAGCTCCACCACGGTGCCCTCCGTCGAGCCGCTGCCCTCGAAGTACTTGCGCACCACGTCCACGGCCATCCCGTTGCGCTGCAGCATCTCCGCGGTGCCCTCGGTCGCCACGATGCGGAATCCGAGGTCAGCCAGCCGCTTCACCGGGAAGACCATGGCGCGCTTGTCGGCGTTGGCCACCGACACGAAGACGGTGCCCTTGGTCGGCAGGGAGCCGTACGAGGCGGTCTGGGACTTCGCGAAGGCCGGGCCGAAGGCGGTGTCGATGCCCATCACCTCGCCGGTGGAGCGCATCTCCGGGCCGAGCAGGGTGTCGACGCCCTGGCCGTCCGGGCGGCGGAACCGGTGGAACGGCAGCACCGCCTCCTTCACCGCGACCGGCGCGCCGGGCGGCAGCGAGCCGCCGTCGCCGTGTGCCGGCAGCATGCCCTCGGCCCGCAGCTCGGCGATGGTCGCCCCGGCCATCACCCGCGCGGCGGCCTTGGCCAGCGGCACGGCGGTGGCCTTGGACGAGAACGGCACGGTGCGCGACGCGCGCGGATTGGCCTCCAGCACGTACAGCGTCTCGTCCTTGAGCGCGTACTGCACGTTCAGCAGCCCGCGCACCCCGACGCCCAGCGCGATGGCCTCGGTGTGCGCCCGGACGGTGGCGATGTCGCTGCGGCCCAGCGTGATCGGTGGCAGCACGCAGGCAGAGTCGCCGGAGTGGATGCCGGCCTCCTCGATGTGCTCCATCACGCCGCCGAGGTAGACCTCGGTGCCGTCGCAGAGCGCATCGACGTCGATCTCGATCGCGTCGTCCAGGAACCGGTCGACGAGAACCGGGTGGTCATCGGTGATCTCCGTGGACCGCGCGATGTAGTCGGACAGGGCGTCGTCGTCGTAGACGATCTCCATGCCCCGGCCGCCGAGCACGTATGACGGCCGCACCAGCACCGGGTAGCCGATGCGCGCGGCCACGTCCCTGGCCTCGTCGAACGAGGTCGCGGTGCCGAACGCGGGCGCCGGCAGGTGGGCCGCGGTGAGCAGCGCGCCGAACCTGCCGCGGTCCTCGGCCAGGTCGATCGCGTCGGGCTGGGTGCCGAGCAGCGGCACGCCGGCCTCCTCGAGCTCCTGCGCCAGCTTGAGCGGGGTCTGCCCGCCGAGGGTGACGATCACCCCGGCGACCGTGCCCGACTGCTGCTCGGCGGCCACCACCTCCAGCACGTCCTCGATGGTCAGCGGCTCGAAGTACAGCCGGTCGGAGGTGTCGTAGTCGGTGGACACGGTCTCCGGGTTGCAGTTGACCATGACGGTTTCGTAGCCGGAGTCGCGGAGCGCGAGAGCCGCGTGCACGCAGGAGTAGTCGAACTCGATGCCCTGGCCGATCCGGTTCGGCCCCGAGCCCAGGATGATCACCTTCTCGCCGCTCGGTCTGCGGGGCGACCTCCGACTCCGCAGCCGGGTCGGTCTCGTACGCGGAGTAGTGGTACGGCGTGCTGGCGGCGAACTCCGCGGCGCAGGTGTCCACGGTCTTGAAGACAGGCCGCACGCCGAGCCGCCAGCGCAGCTCGCGCGCCGCCTTCTCCGAGCCGAGATCCGGTCGGAGCGCAGCGATCTGCGCGTCGGAGAGCCCGTACCGCTTGGCCGTGCGGAGCAGGTCGGCGGTGAGCTCGCCGGCGTCCCGCACCGCGTCGCCGACCCGCCGGATGAGCTCGACCTGGTCGAGGAACCACGGGTCGATGCCGGTGGCCTGGTGCAGCTGCTCGACCGTCGCGCCGCCGGCGAGCGCCCGCTCGATGCCGTACAGCCGGCCGTCGGTGGGCGTGCGCAGCTCCTCGAGAAGCACGGCCAGATCGGCGGTCCCGGCGCGCGGGCCGGTCCAGAAGCCGGCCTGCTTGGTCTCCATCGAGCGCATCGCCTTGCCCAGCGACTCGGCGAACGAGCGGCCGATCGCCATCGCCTCACCCACCGACTTCATCGTGGTGGTCAGCGTCGGGTCGGCGCCGGGGAACTTCTCGAACGCGAACCGCGGGATCTTGACCACCACGTAGTCCAGCGCCGGCTCGAACGCCGCGGGGGTGGCCTTCGTGATGTCGTTGGCGATCTCGTCGAGCGTGTAGCCGATGGCCAGCTTCGCCGCGATCTTGGCGATCGGGAAGCCCGTGGCCTTGGACGCCAGCGCGCTGGACCGGGACACCCTCGGGTTCATCTCGATCACCACCATCCGCCCGGTCCGCGGGTCGATGGCGAACTGGATGTTGCACCCGCCGGTGGCGACCCCCACCGCCCGCAGGATCGCCAGGCCCAGGTCGCGCATCGCCTGGTACTCGCGGTCGGTCAGCGTCATCGCCGGCGCCACGGTCACCGAGTCCCCGGTGTGCACGCCCATCGGGTCGATGTTCTCGATCGAGCAGACGACGACGGCGTTGTCGTTGCCGTCCCGCATCAGCTCGAGCTCGAACTCCTTCCAGCCGAGCACGCTCTCCTCGATGAGCACCTCGTGCACCGGGGAGGCCGCCAGGCCGGCGCCGGCGATCCGCTCCAGCTCACCCGCCGTGTGCGCCATGCCGGAGCCGAGCCCGCCCATGGTGAACGACGGCCGGATGACGACGGGCAGGCCCAGCTCGGCGACGGCCTCGTGCACGGCCGGCATCGTGTGGCAGACGGCCGATCTCGGCACGTCGCCGCCCACGGAGCGGACCACGTCCTTGAACACCTGGCGATCCTCGCCGCGGTGGATGGCCGGGATGTCGGCGCCGATCAGCTCCACGTCGAACTGCGGCCAGCACGCCCCGCTCGTCCAGCGCGATGGCGGTGTTCAGCGCGGTCTGCCCGCCCAGGGTGGCCAGCAGCGCGTCGACCGGGTAGCCGTGCGCGGCCTGGTCCGACAGCACCTTCTCCACGAACTCCGCCGTGATCGGCTCCACGTAGGTGGCGTCGGCGAACTCCGGGTCCGTCATGATCGTCGCCGGGTTCGAGTTGATCAGCGTGACGCGCATTCCCTCGGCCCGCAGCACGCGGCACGCCTGGGTCCCGGAGTAGTCGAACTCGCAGGCCTGGCCGATGACGATCGGGCCGGACCCGATCACCAGGACGTGGGAGATGTCGGTGCGGCGCGGCATCAGGCGGTTCCCTTCCCGGCCGTCGCCGGCGCGCTCGCCATCAGTGCGACGAACCGATCGAACAGGTACCCGGCGTCGTGCGGGCCGGCCGCCGCCTCCGGGTGGAACTGCACCGAGAACGCCGGCCGGTCCAGGCATTCCAGGCCCTCGACGACGTCGTCGTTGAGGCAGGTGAAGGCGACCCGCACCCGGCCGAAGTCGGTCGGCACGCCGTCCTCGGTGCGGGCGCCGGCGGGGGCGTCCACCGCGAAGCCGTGATTGTGCGCGGTGACCAGCACCGTGCCGGTGCCGCGGTCGAGCACCGGCTGGTTGATCCCGCGGTGCCCGAACTTGAGCTTGAAGGTGCCGAAACCCAGGGCCCGGCCGAGGATCTGGTTGCCGAAGCAGATGCCGAAGAGCGGGATGCCGCGGTCCAGCACGTCCCGCGTGAGCCGCACGACAGCGTCCGCGGTGGCCGGGTCGCCGGGCCCGTTGGACAGGAACACCCCGTCCACGCCGAGCGCCTCGATCTCCTCGATCGTGGTGGTGGCCGGCAGGACGTGCGTGCGCACCCCGCGGGCGGCCAGCATCCGCGGCGTGTTCGCCTTGATCCCGAGGTCGATGGCGGCCACCGAGAAGCGTTGCGGGCCGACCGCATCCACCGTGTAGACGGAGTGCGTGGTGACGTCGCCCGTCAGGTCGGCGCCCGCCATGGAGGGGGTCGCGCGCACCGCGGCGAGCATCTCCTCGACGCCGGCCAGCGCGTCGCCGGAGAAGATCCCGCAGCGCATCGCGCCCGCGGTGCGCAGGTGCCTCGTCAGCGCGCGGGTGTCCACGCCGCGGATGCCGACCACGCCCTGCCGTGTCATCTCGTCCGGCAGGGACGACGTCGCGCGCCAGTTCGACGGTCGTGGGGCGAGGTCCCTGATCACCAAGCCGGCGACCCAGATGGCCGGCGACTCGTCGTCGGACGGCCCCTCCGGGCCGTTCGTGAGCGACGGCCCCGAGCCGGCCACCCAGCCGGTGTTGCCGATCTGCGGCGCGGTGCAGACGACGACCTGGCGGCGGTAGGACGGGTCCGTCAGCGTCTCCTGGTAGCCGGTCATTCCCGTGGTGAACACGGCCTCGCCGAACGCCGTGCCGCCGGCGCCGAAGCCCTCACCGCGGTAGACCCGGCCGTCCTCCAGCACCAGGGCGGCCGGGGTGGCCGGGGCGAAGCCGGCCGGCTGGACCTCGCTCATGTCTGCACTCCGGAATTGCTCGATGAATCGGTCGGACGCTCCCGCTCATGGTCGGCGGACGGCGGTCGGGCGCGGGCCGCCAGCACCGATCGGGCCGCCACGAGAAAGCGCGCCTGCGCGGCGGGGTCGTCGGACCGGATGCCGCTGTCCAGCGGCGTCCCGGCCAGCGTCCAGGTGATCACCAGCACACCTTCAGGCAGGGCCATCACCTTGCCGGCGATGCCGGGAGCGGTTGTCACCTCGCGGATGTCGTCGATCGGCACGAAGATCGCCGACTCGCCGACGCGGTCGAGCAGGATGCCGTCGGCGGTCAGCCGGACGTCCACCCGCGCGCGGCGTCCGAGCCCGTGCACGACGACGCGGTCCTGCCACGAGCCGGCCGACGTGGTGGACACATAGACGCCGGGCAGCGGGTCGGCCAGCTCCGGGCCGGGGTCGACGGGCACGGCCGGCAGCGGGCCGATCCCCGACTGGCGGGCGGCCCGGCTGCGCCAGCCGCGCAGCAGCGCGAACCCGAGCAGCACGCACACGGCGACGATGCCGAGCGTCCAGAGCAACCGGTCCATCGCGCGCCTCAGGCCCCCTTCGATCCCACGGCGACCCCGGCCGCGGCGGTGATCCGCCCGCGCAGCATCGTGCCGACCACCCTGGCCGGCAGCTCCATGCCCTCGAACGGCGTGTTGCGGGACAGCGACGCCAGCTCGGCGCCGCGGACCGTCCAGGTCGCCGCCGGGTCCACCAGCGCCAGCGTGCCCGGCTCACCGGCGGCGATCGGCCGGCCGTGGTCGGTCAGCCCGCCGATCCGGGCGGGCGCCTCGGACATCACGCGCGCGACGTCCCGCCAGCCGAGCGTGCCCGGCTCGACCATCGTGGCGACCACCACGGACAGCGCCGTCTGCAGGCCGAGCATGCCGGGACTCGCGTGATCCCACTCGGTTTCCTTGTCCTGGCTGGCGTGCGGCGCGTGGTCGGTGGCCACGACGTCGATCACGCCGGCGGCGAGTGCCGCCCGGACCGCAGCCACGTCGGCCTCGGTGCGCAGCGGCGGGTTGACCTTGAACACCGGGTCGTAGCCGACGGCCCGCTCGTCGGTGAGCAGCAGGTGGTGCGGCGTCACCTCGGCGGTGACCGCGGCGCCGCGGGCCTTGGCGGCGGCGACCAGCTCGACCGAGCCGGCCGACGACAGGTGGCAGACGTGCAGCCGGGACCCGACGTGATCCGCGAGCAGGCAGTCCCTGGCGACGATCGCCTCCTCGGCGACCGCCGGCCAGCCGGTCATGCCCAGCCGCGCGGAGACGACGCCCTCGTGCATCTGCGCGCCCTCGGTCAGCCGCGGATCCTGTGCGTGCTGGGCGATCACGCCGCCGAAGCTCTTCACGTACTCGAGCGCCCGGCGCATCAGCAGCGGGTCGGAGACGCAGTCGCCGTCGTCGGAGAACATCCGCACCCGAGCCGCCGAGGTCGCCATCGCGGCCAGCTCGGCGAGTCGCTCGCCCTTGCGCCCCACGGTGACGGCGCCGATCGGGAAGACGTCGACCAGGCCGATCTCCCGGCCGAGCCGGTAGACCTGCTCGACGACGCCGGCGGTGTCCGCCGTGGGCTCCGTGTTGGGCATCGCGAACACCGCGGTGAAGCCGCCGAGAGCGGCGGCGCGCGAACCGGTCTCGACGGTCTCGGCGTCCTCGCGGCCGGGTTCGCGGAGGTGGGTGTGCAGATCGACCAGCCCGGGCAGCACGACGAGGCCGTCGGCGTCCAGGATCTCGGCGTCCGCCGCGCGGCGGTCGACGGCGGCCGCCGGCCCGACCGCCACGATCGAGCCGTCCGCGATCAGCAGGTCCGCGGGCTCCTCGCCGTACGGCGCGGCGCCGCGGATCAGCAGCGCGCCGCCCCCCGGATCGTGCGGCGTCACCCGCCCACCCCGGTCCCGGCCGACCCGTGCCCGCCGGAGAGCAGCAGGTAGAGCACCGCCATCCGCACCGTCACCCCGTTCGCCACCTGCTCCACGATGACCGATCCAGGGCCGTCCGCGACCTGCGGGGTGATCTCCATGCCGCGGTTCATCGGGCCGGGGTGCAGCACGACGGCGTGCTCGGCGATCAGCGCGCGGCGCCGCTCGTCCAGCCCGTACCAGCGGCTGTACTCGCGGGCCGTCGGGAAGAACGACCCGCTCATCCGCTCGCGCTGCACCCGCAGCATCATCACCGCGTCGGCACCGGCCAGGGCGGCGTCCAGGTCGTAGGAGACCTCCGCCGGCCAGGCGCCCACGCCGACCGGCAGCAGGGTCGGCGGCGCGACCAGCGTGACCTCGGCGCCGAGCGTGGACAGCAGCAGCACGTTCGACCGCGCGACCCGCGAGTGCAGCACGTCGCCGACGACGACGATGCGCCGCCCGGCGAGCCCGCCGAGGTGCCGGCGCAGCGTGAAGGCGTCCAGCAGCGCCTGCGTCGGGTGCTCGTGGGTGCCGTCGCCGGCGTTGATCACGTGGCCGTCCACCCAGGCCGAGAGCTGCTGCGGCGCACCCGAACTCGAGTGCCGGCAGACCACGGCGTCGGCACCCATGGCCTGCAGCGTCCACGCGGTGTCCTTCAGCGACTCGCCCTTGGAGACCGACGAGCCCTTGGCCGAGAAGTTGATCACGTCCGCGGACAGCCGCTTGGCGGCCAGCTCGAACGAGATCCGGGTGCGGGTGGAGTCCTCGAAGAACAGGTTGACCACGGTCCGGCCGCGCAGCGTCGGCAGCTTGGGCACCTCGCGACCGGCGATGGCCTGCTCGATGCGCTCGGCCGTGTCCAGCACGTACTCCGCGGCGGCCCGGTCGAGGTCGCCGGCGGACAGCAGATGCCGCGGCAGGACGATGGGTTGGTTGTCGCTGCGCCCTGGGGTCGCGCGCGACGGCGCCACCGGGGTGGCGGTCGGTGCCAGCACGGTCATCGGGTGGCCCCCTGTCCGTTGGTCGCTCGGGTGGAGCCGGTGGCGTCGATGCCGCCGTGCGCGACGGTCGGCACCGCCCTGGCCAGCTCCACGCTGTCGATGCCGTCGATCTCGACCATGTGCACGGCCACGTCGTCGCCGAACGCCGTCGGGATGTTCTTGCCCACGTAGTCGGCCCGGATCGGCAGCTGCCGATGCCCGCGATCGACGAGGACGGCGAGCTGCACGACGGCGGGCCGGCCGTGGTCACGCAACGCGTCGAGCGCCGCCCGGACCGTGCGCCCGGAATACAGCACGTCGTCGACCAGGACCACGATCGCGTCGTCGACCCCGCCCTCCGGGATCTCGGTCGCCTCCAGCGCGCGCGGCGGGTGCCGGCGCAGGTCGTCGCGGTACAGCGTGATGTCCAGGGCGCCGACCGGGCACGGCCGGCCGGTGAACGACTCCAGGCGCTCGCCCAGCCGGCGGGCGAGGTACACGCCGCGGGTCGGGATGCCGAGCACGACCACCGGCTCGTCGCCGTGCCGCTCGAGAATCTGGTGCGCGATGCGATCGACCGTGCGCGCGATGTCGGCCGGAGACATGATCTCGGCCAGGATCTCGGGGGCCGCCGGCGCGATCCCGGGCGTCGCGGCCGGCACGCGCGGAACCGACGGTGGAACTCGATCGGAAAAGGGGGAAGCCGGACCGGAGCCGGTCGGAGCAGGGCGTGCAGCCGCCACCGCGACCTCCTTTCCCGCCTCACTGGACGGTCCTTAAAGGATGTCGTCGGGTCCGCAGCCGAGATCTGGATCTGCCGGGATGTCCCGGAGAGCGGTCTGCCCGGACCCGAGTCGATGCTACAGACGCCGCGGCGACACGCCGAACCACCGCCGCGCGCGGCGCGCCGCCGTGATCCCGACAGTGGGCCGCGCCCGGACGCGGCCACGTTCCGACACGACACGGCGACAGGATTGGCACCAAGCCACCCCTGGCGACTACTCTGCGTATACAAGCGCCGGGAGCGATGCAGCTCACGCGCGTTGCTGGACCGAGGAGCAACGATGTCTCAGGACTATGCGCATGCGCTGGGCGCGCGGCTGCGCTCCATTCGGGCACAACAGGGCCTGAGCCTGCACGGCGTCGAGGAGAAGTCGGAGGGCCGCTGGAAGGCGGTCGTCGTCGGCTCCTACGAGCGCGGCGATCGCGCCGTCACGGTTGCGAAGCTCGCCGAGCTCGCCGAGTTCTACGGCGTGCCGGTCGCCGAACTGCTGCCGGACGCTCGGGCCGCCCGGCGCGGCGCCCCGAGCCCGAAACTCGTGATCGACCTGCAGCGGCTCGCCGAGCTGCCGACCCACCAGGCCGGCCCGCTCGCCCGGTACGCGGCGGCGATCCAGTCGCAGCGCGGCGACTACAACGGCAAGGTGCTGACGATCCGGTCCGAGGACCTGCGGTCGCTCGCGGTGATCTACGACATGACGCCCGAGGACCTGACCGATCAGCTGGTCGGCTGGGGCGTGCTCCCCGCGGGCACCGAGCTCGACTGAGCCCCGCCCTCGACCCCGAACGGCCCCCACACGCCACCCGCCCGGGGCCGGAAGTTGATCATGGCGATATTCACGCGACACGCCGGCCCGAAGTGGCGCAGGCCGTGAAAATCGCCATGATCAACTCCGGTCGGCCGACCGCGGTGTGGGTCCGCGGCAGGGGCGGCAGGCGACGCCAGCGCGCCGGACTCAGGCGCCGCGCAGCTCGGGCCCCACGGCGATGATCTGCCCGAGCACGCCGTTGACGAACCGGGGCGAGTCGTCGGTCGACAGCAGCTTCGCCGCCTGCACGGCCTCGTCCACCGCGACCACCGGCGGCACGTCGCCGCCGACCAGCAGCTCGTACACCGCGATCCGCAGGATCGCCCGGTCGACGGCCGGCATCCGCGCCAGCGGCCAGTTGTGCGAGTGCTCGCCGATCACCTCGTCGATCCGGGCCTGGTTCTCCACCACGCCGCGGACGAGCGATTCCGCGTACTCCCCCATGGGCACGTACGTGTGCCGGTCCGGCCCGGTCGGCACCTCGGCGCGCTCGTCGAGGACGACCAGCGGCGAGACGCCGCGTGCCTCGGCGGCGAACAGCACGTCCAGTGCTCGCTTGCGCGCCTTCGTGCGGGCGGCCATCTCGACTCAGCTCTCAGGTTGTCGCGGGGCGGGCGAACGGGACGACGGCGTCGTCAGTTGACGCGGCCGAGGTAGCGGCCGTCGCGGGTGTCGACCTTGATCCTGTCCCCGGTGTTGAGGAAGAGCGGAACCGCGATCTCGGCGCCGGTCTCCAGGGTCGCCGGCTTCGTCCCGCCGGTCGACCGGTCGCCCTGCAGGCCGGGGTCGGTGTGCGAGATGACCAGCTCCACGGACGCCGGCAGCTCGACGTAGAGCACCACGCCCTCGTTCTGCGCGACCAGCGCCTGCTGGTTCTCCAGCAGGTAGTCGGCCGCCGTGCCGACGGTCTCCGCCGGGACGGAGATCTGGTCGTAGGTGTCGCCGTCCATGAAGACGTAGTCGCCGGCGTCCTTGTACAGGTAGGTCATGTCGCGCTTGTCGACGGTCGCGGTGTCGACCTTGACGCCGGCGTTGAACGTCTTGTCGACGACCTTCCCGGACAGCACGTTCTTCAGCGTCGTCCGCACGAACGCCGGGCCCTTGCCCGGCTTGACGTGCTGGAACTCGGTGATCGTCCAGAGCTGGCCCTCGAGGTTGAGCACGAGGCCGTTCTTGAAGTCGCTGGTGGAAGCCATGGGGTGGTCCGCTGTGCCTTTCGCTGGTGCGCTCCGCCGGACGCGGGCCGGTCGTACTGGCGGGCCGCACGGTCCGGTCAGAGTTCGCGCAGGTCCTTGGAGGTCAACGTGAGCACGTGGTAACCCTCGGGCCGGATCACGCCGCTGTCCTCGATGCGCACTCCGCCGCGCCCCGGCAGGTAGACCCCGGGCTCGACGGTGACGCACATGTCCGCGGCCATGATACTGGGCGATTCCCGCGCGAGACTCGGCGCTTCGTGGATCTGCAGGCCGACGCCGTGGCCGAGGCCGTGCGAGAACTGTGGCCCGTAGCCCGCGGCCACGATCAGGTCCCGGGCGGCCGCGTCCACATCCGCACCGCTCGCGCCGACGACCGCCGCGGCGCATCCCGCGGCCTGCGCGGCGGCGACCAGGTCGTAGATCTCCCGCTGCCAGTCCGCCGGCGGCCCGAGCACGAGTGTCCTGGTCATGTCGGAGTGGTAGCCGTCGACGGTCGCGCCGAAATCCAGCTTGACGAAGTCGCCGGCCGCCAGCACCGCGGGCGTCGGCCGGTGGTGCGGGATGGCGCTGTTCGGCCCGGCGGCGACGATGGTCTCGAACGACGGATCATGGGCGCCCAGCACCCGCATCCGCTGGTCGAGGTCGAGCCCGACGGCCCGCTCCGTGCGGCCGGGCGCGATCCCGCCGTCGTCGATCAGCTCGGCCAGCGCCCGGTCGGCGACCGCGCAGGCGCGCGCGAGCGCGGCGATCTCGTCGGCGTCCTTGACCGCCCGGAGCCGCTCGACCAGGTCCGTCGTCGAGGCGAGCTCGACGGGAGCGTCACCCGGCCGGCGGCGATCCGCGACCGCGAGCAGCGCCTCGTGATCGGCGACGCTCACCGCCCGGGCCTCGAATCCGACCGCGCCGGCCGCCCTGGCCAGCAGGGCCCGGTCGCACGGCCGGGCGATCAACACCGGAAGGTCGGGCACCTCCTCGCCCGCCTGGGTGGTGTATCGGCCGTCCGTGCACAGCAACGTGACCGGGTCCGGCGGTGACGGCGCCTCGGCCGGCACCCCCCGGACGGTCTCCCTGTCGTCGTCCGCCACCACCAGCAGCGCCGCGTTGGAGCCGGTGAAGCCCGTCAGGTACCGCACGTTGACCAGGTCCGTCACCAGCAGCGCGTCCAGCTCCCGCTCGGCGAGCAACCGCCGGAGTTCGGCACGTCGGTGGGCCGTTCGGCGGGCGGTCACCTGGCGATCGTAGGGCGCCGGCGCCATGCACAGGTCGTGCCCAGGTTCGACCCAGCGCACACCTGGACAGGTCCTCCAACGTTCATGGAAATCCCCTGTGTCACCCGACGATGCCGTGACGCTCCCGATACCGATCTCCAGGAGAGCCATGACCTCCCGCCAGCTGCCGGGGCGCGCCCGACGCCGCCTGCTCGCCACCGTCGCAGGGTGGGTGATCCTCGGCGCCGCCACGGCTGGGGTCGCCGCCTGCACCGCGGCCAACGCCGAGACCTCCGTGCAGAGCCCCGCGACCGACGCCGCGAACGGCGCGACAACCGGCGCGACGACCGGCACCGCACCGACGACCAGCACCGCATCCGGGGCAGATCCGAGCGCCGAGACGAGCGCCGAGACGAGCGCCGAGACGGGCGCCGCCGCAACGGGCGCCGCCGAGACCGCTGCGGGCGGTGCC
The DNA here is from genome assembly GCA_963844455.1 of uncultured Actinomycetota bacterium. Classification (GTDB taxonomy): domain Bacteria; phylum Actinomycetota; class Actinomycetes; order Mycobacteriales; family Nakamurellaceae; genus Nakamurella. The sequence goes on along the minus strand of CAWJOH010000013.1, from coordinate 35,074 downwards.
GCCAGCGGATACGCCGACGGCACCTACACCGCGACCGGCTAGCTATTCCACTCCGGGCGGCACCGAGAGCATCACCGTCACGCTCACCCTGGCCGACGGTGTGGTCACCGCGGTCGAGGCCGGGGGCGGGGCGACCCGTCCCCCGTCGAGCCAGTTCCAGGACGCCTTCGAGAGCGGCGTCGCGGCCGTCGTGGTCGGGGTCGACATCGCCGACCTCGACCTGGACGCCGTGGCCGGCTCGTCGCTGACCCCGCAGGGTTTCGACGACGCCGTCGAGCAGATCCACGCCGATGCGCGGGCATAGCCACCGGTTCGCGGCGATCGGCACCGCCTGGGAGATCCGCACGGCCGATCCCCTGCCGCTCGACGTCGCCGAGGCGGTCGCCGCCCGCATCGACCGGTTCGACCGGACCTGGTCCCGGTTCCGCGCCGACTCCCTGGTGGCCGCCGCGGCCCGCGGCCCGGTTTCCATGGACTTCCCGGCGGACGCCACCGCGCTGATGGCGACGTACCGCGAGCTCTACGAGATCACCGGCGGCGCGGTCACTCCGCTGGTCGGTGGCGCGCTGGAGCACCTCGGCTACGACGCGGACTACCGCATGGTCGCCCGCCCGGGACCGGCGGTCGTGCCGCCGTGGGACGACGCCATGTCCTGGCACGGCACCCGGCTGACCACCAGCCGGCCCCTCGTCCTCGACGTCGGCGCGGCGGGCAAGGGCTACCTCGTCGACCTGGTCGCCGACGTGCTGGCGGATGCCGGCATCACCGACGCGCTGGTGGACGCCGGCGGGGACCTGCGCCACACGGGCTCGGACGTGCTGCGGATCGGCCTGGAGCACCCCGCCGACTCCCGCATGGCCATCGGCGTCGCCTCGCTGTCCGGGCGCGCGCTGTGCGCCTCGGCCGGGCAACCGGCGCCGCTGGGGCCCGGACCTGCACCACATCGTCGACGGCCGCACCGGCCGCAGCACCGGCGCCGCGAGCGGAGCGGTGATCGCCACCTGGGTGATCGCGGACACCGGCCTGGTCGCCGACGCGCTGGCCACCGCGCTGTTCTTCGTCGATCCGTCCGCGCTCGACGCCCGTCCGCGGTCGGCCACCGGCATCAGCTGGGTCCGGCTGCTCGCCGGCGGACGGATCGAGCACTCGCCGAACTTCGAGGGAGAGATCTTCCGATGACCGTCACGTCCGCCCCATCCCGGAATCCGATCGCCCGTGCGGCCGCCCGCCGCCGGCCGGCCGCCGTGACCCCGGGCGCTCGAGGGGACCGTGGGCCGGATCTCGATGTACCGGCTGCTGCTCGCCGTGCTGGCCGCGCTCACCGGCTGGGCGCTGGTGCTCGCCGCACTCGGCCGGTTGCCCTTCACCGGCGCCGATCTCGTCGTCACGCTCGCCGTTGTCGGCCTCGCGACCTGGCTGTCGAGCCTCGGCTACGCCCGGCTGTTCGGCGCCACGGCGCACCCGGAGTCGGGCCTGATCACCGCCGCGCTCATCGCCTTTCTGGTGTGGCCGAGCACGGACCCGCTCTCGCTCGCCGCCTTCGCCCTCGCCGGACTCGCCGCATCGGCGTCCAAGTTCCTCCTGGTGGCGCGCGGCCGTCACCTGTTCAACCCGGCGGCGTTCGGGGTGCTGCTCGTCACCGTGCTGCAGCTGACGGGCGGCGTGTGGTGGGCGGCGACGCCGGCCATGCTGCCGGTGGTCGCGATCGGTGCCGCCCTGGTCTGGTACCGATCCGGTACCGCGGCGGTCGGCGGCACCGTCGTGCTGGTCGGCGGTGCGCTGCTCATCGCGGCGCGCCTCGCGGCGGGTGACGACCCGGTCGCCGCCGTCGGCTACGCGCTGGTCTCCACGCCGCTCGTGTTCCTGGCCGGCTTTCTGGCGACAGAGCCGCTCACCCTGCCGCCCCTGCGCGCGCAACGGCTCGCCGTCGCTGCCCTCGTCGGGGTGCTGTTCGCACTGCCCGCGCTCGTCGACGTGCACCTGGGCCCCGTCGCCCTCACCCCCGAGATCGCCCTGCTGGCCGGAAATCTCCTCGCCTTCGCACTGGCCCGGCCGCGTGGGGTCGGGCTGTCGTTCCGCGGCAGCCGGCGCGTCGGCGGGCGCACCGTCGAGTACACGTTCGCCGCCGACCGGCCGCTGCGCTTCCGGGCCGGGCAGTACGTCGAGCTGACGCTGCCGCACGCTCGACCGGACGCCAGGGGCACCCGGCGGGTCTTCTCCGTGGTGTCCCCGCCCTCCGCTGGTGATCGGGCCGACGGGCAGGTGCGGATCGCGACGACGCAACCCGCAGACCCGAGCACGTTCAAGCGGGCACTTGCCGCGATGGAACCCGGCGCGGCGCTGCGGATCGCCAGGACGGCCGGTGACTTCGGCCTGCCGGCGGACCGTTCGGTCCCGCTGGTGCTCGTCGCCGGCGGCGTCGGGATCACCCCCTTCCTCGCCCAGCTGCCCGAGATCGCTGCTCGGGACGCTGTTCTCGTGCACGCAGGGCGGGACGCGGACGACCTCGCCTACGTCGCGGAGCTCGCCGCGGCCGGGATGCGGGTGGTCGTCGTGTCCAGCGCGCCGCTGCCGGGACTGCCGGCCGGCTGGTCCGTGCTGCACGATCGGATCGACGCGCGCACACTGCTCGCCGCCGTGCCCGACCTGGCCGACCGGCACGCCCTGATCGCCGGCTCGCCCGGGATGGTCGCGGCGGCCCGCGAAGCGATCCGGGCGGCGGGCGGCCGGCGCGTCACCGTCGACTCGTTCACCGGGTCGTGACGGGTCATAGGTCGACGCGTCCCGTGGGCCGCCGATGGCCGGCGATCACGGAGTAGGCCGCCGCCAGCAGCGCCGGATCCGGCCCCACGAGCCGGCCGGGCCTGGCGAGCCCGTCCAACACGACGAAACGCAGGGTGCCCGAACGGGTCTTCTTGTCCGAACCCATGATCGTCACCAGCTCGTTGAGCGCGTCGGGGTCGTAGGTGGTGGGCAGCCCCAGCCCGTGCAGCACGGTCAGGTGGCGGTCGGCGGTGGCGTCGTCGAGCCGGCCCGCCGCCCTGGCGAGCTCGGCGGCGAACACCAGCCCCACCGACACCGCGGCCCCGTGCCGCCACCGGAAGCGCTCCCGCCGCTCGATCGCGTGGCCCAGAGTGTGGCCGTAGTTGAGGATCTCGCGCAGGCTCGACTCGCGCAGGTCGGCGGCGACGACCTCGGCCTTGACCGCCACGGAGCGCTCGACGAGCTCGGCCAGCTCCTCGCCGGCGGGATCGAGCGCGGCATCGCCGTCGGCCTCGACGATGTCCAGGATGCGCGGGTCCGCGATGAACCCGTACTTGACGACCTCGGCCATCCCCGCGACCAGCTCGTGCCGGGACAGGCTGTCGAGCGTGGCGAGATCCGCGATCACCGCGGCCGGCTCGTGGAACGCGCCGACCATGTTCTTGCCGGCCTCGGTGTTGATCCCGGTCTTGCCGCCGACCGCCGCGTCCACCATCGCCAGCAGCGTCGTCGGCACCTGGATCACCGCGACGCCGCGCATCCAGGTGGCGGCCGCGAACCCGGCGACGTCGGTGATCGCACCACCGCCCAGACCGATCACCACGTCCTGCCGGTCGAGCCCGACCTGGCCGAAGACGTTCCAGCAGAAGCCGAGCACGTCCAGGCTCTTGGCGTCCTCTGCGTCCGGCACCTGCAGCAGGTGCGGCTCACACCCGATCCCGGCCAGGGCGCCGCGGATCGCGTCCGCGGTCACGGCGAGGGTCGGCGGGTGCACCAGCGCCGCCCGGCTGGCGCCGGTGGCCCGGACGGCGGCCAGCAACTCGTCGAGCAGCCCGCGGCCGATGGTGACCTCGTACGGCGCGGCGGACTTCACCCGCACCGTCACCGGATCCCGGCCACCGGCGGCGTCGAGCGCCGGCCCGGCATCGGATGTCATGCCAGGCCCAGCTTCTCGGCGATGAGCGCGGCGACCTCGTCCACGCTGCGCCGGTCCGTGTCCACCTCGAGCACGGCACGCTCGCGGTACAGCGGCATCCTCGCGTCCAGCAGCGCCTTGTAGGTGGCGCGCGGGTTCAGCCCGACGAGCAGCGGCCGGTTCGTCGCGATGCCGGTCCGCTTCACGCCCACCGGCATCGACACGCGGAGGAACACCACCGCGTGCCCGGCCAGGGCCCGCCGCGTCTCCTCGGCGAGGATGGCGCCGCCGCCGAGCGACAACACGCCGGTGTGCTCGCGCAGCGCCGCCAGCACGGCCGCCCGCTCCAGCTCGCGGAAGCGATCCTCGCCGTCCGTGGTGAAGATGTCCGGGATCGTCCGGCCCACGCGCGCCTCGATGTCGGCGTCCGTGTCGCGCAACGGTTTTCCCGTCATGCGCGCGAGAGCGCCGCCGACGGAGGTCTTTCCGGAACCCATCGGGCCGATCAGCACGACGATCGGCCCGGACGCGCGCCGCTGCATGTCAGGTGGCCGCCGCGGGCACGCCGCCGGCCGCGGCCGGCAGCGGCTGCCGGAGGGTCGCCAGGTAGCCGTCGACGTTCCGCCGGACCTCCGGAACCGAGTCGCCGCCGAACTTCTCGACCACGGCATCGGCGACGACGAGGGCGACCATGGCCTCGGCCACCACGCCGGCCGCCGGCACCGCGCAGACGTCGCTGCGCTGATGATTCGCGGACGTCGACTCGCCGGTCGCCAGGTCGACCGTCGCGAGCGCGCGCGGCACCGTCGAGATCGGCTTCATCGCCACCCGGACGCGCAGGACCTCGCCGTTCGTCATGCCGCCCTCGATGCCACCGGCGCGGTTCGATCGCCGCATGACACCCGATGCGCCCGGGTCGATCTCGTCGTGCGCCTGGGATCCGCGGCGGCGTGCGGTGGCGAACCCGTCGCCGACCTCGACGCCCTTCATCGCCTGGATGCCCATCAGGGCACCGGCCAGCCGGGCGTCGAGGCGGCGATCGGCGTGCACGAACGACCCGAGGCCGGGCGGCAGGCCGTAGACCAGCACCTCGACCACGCCGCCGAGCGTGTCGCCATCCGCCTTGGCCGCCTCGATCTCCGCGACCATGGCCGCGGTCGAGTCGGGGTGGAACGCGCGCACCGGCGACTCGTCGATCGTCTCCCGGTCCGCGGGGCCGGGCAGCGCGCCGTCGACGGCGTCGCCCCGGCCGATGGACACCACGTGGGAGACCACCTCGGCCCCGAGCACCTCGCGCAGGAACTGCTGGGCGACCGTGCCCAGCGCCACCCGCGACGCGGTCTCCCGCGCGGACGCGCGCTCCAGCACGGGGCGGGCGTCGTCGAAGCCGTACTTCTGGATGCCGGCCAGGTCGGCGTGCCCCGGCCGCGGCCTGGTGAGCGGCGCGTTGCGGGCCATCCCGGCCAGCACGTCGGGGTCGACCGGATCGGCCGACATGATCTGCTCCCACTTCGGCCACTCGGTGTTGCCGATCTCGATCGCCACCGGCCCACCGAGGCTGCGCCCGTGCCGGACGCCCCCGAGCAGGCTGACCACGTCCTGCTCGAACTTCATCCGGGCGCCGCGGCCGTAGCCGAGCCGGCGCCGCGCCAGCTGGAGTGCGATGTCCCCGGTGGTCACCGGGACGCCAGCGGGCAGCCCCTCGAGCACCGCGACGAGCGCCTGCCCGTGCGATTCGCCCGCGGTGATCCAACGCAACACGCGCGCCATCCTCCCATGCCCGGCCCGGCAGTCTCCGCGCTCAGTGCGCGGCCTCCCACGCGGCGTAGGCGTCGTGCACCACCCGGATCGCGTCGTCGACGTCGTCGGTGACGTGCAGCAGCGCCAGGTCGTGCCGGTAGATGTTGCCGGCCTCGGCGACCGAGTCGCGGATCCAGTCGACCAGCCCACCCCAGTAGTCCGAGCCGAACAGCACGACGGGAAACTTGGTCACCTTCTTGGTCTGCACCAGGGTGAGCGCCTCGAACAGCTCGTCGAGCGTGCCGAACCCGCCGGGCAGGCAGACGTACGCCTGCGAGTACTTGACGAACATCGTCTTGCGCGCGAAGAAGTAGCGGAAGTTGATGCCCAGGTCCACGTACCGGTTCATGCCCTGCTCGAACGGCAGCTCGATGCCGAGCCCGACGGACATCCCGCCGGCCTCCTTGGCGCCCCTGTTCGCGGCCTCCATGATTCCCGGCCCGCCACCGGTGATCACCGCGAAGCCCTCCCGCGCCAGCGCCGCACCGATCTGCCGCGCCTTCGCGTAGTACGGCGAGTCCGGTCTGGTCCGCGCGCTGCCGAACACGCTGACCGCCCGCGGCAGGCTGGCCAGGGCGCCGAAACCCTCGACGAACTCGGCCTGGATCCGCAACACCCGCCACGGGTCGGTGTGCACCCAGTCGCTCAGCCCGCGCGAGTCGAGCAGTCGCTGGTCCGTGGTGCTGGACTGGTGGCGCTGCTCGCCGCGCAGCACGACGGGCCCGCGGAAGCGCTCCTCCACCTGGCCGTCCGGCGTCTGCGACTCCTCCGAGAACTCGGTCACGCGGGCCACAGTAGTGCCGAACCACGCCGCGCCGGTCCGCCGCGTGCGGGCGACGAACGGGGTCAGCTCAGGTAGGAGCGCAGCACCTCGGTCATCTCGCGGATCTGGGTCATCGACACGTGCTCCTCGCGGGTGTGCGCGAGGGACGGATCCCCCGGCCCGTAGTTGACCGCCGGCACCCCGACGGCGGAGAACCGGGCGACGTCCGTCCAGCCGTACTTGGCCTGCGCGGTGCCGCCGGCCGCCGCGACGAAGGCGGCGGCGGCAGGCGCGGCGAGGCCGGGCAAGGCGCCGCCGGCGACGTCGATCACCCGCAGCTCGCAGTCGTCGAAGAGCTCGTGCAGCACGGCCAGCGCGTTCTGCGCGCTGCGGTCCGGCGCGAACCGGAAGTTGACCCGGATCGTGCACTCGTCGGGGATGACGTTGCCGGCGACGCCGCCCGTGATCCCGACCGCGTTCAGCCCCTCGCGGTACACGCAGCCGTCGATGTCGACGGTGCGGGCATCGAACGCCGCGATCCTGTCCAGCACGCCGCCGGCGCGGTGAATGGCGTTGTCCCCCAGCCACGATCGCGCGGAGTGCGCCCGGCGCCCGCGCACCCTCACATCGACGGCGGCGGTGCCCTGGCAGCCCGCCTCCACCAGTCCGTTGGTCGGCTCCCCGAGCAGCGCCAGGTCCGCGGCGAGCCACTGCGGGAGTTCGGCCTCGATCCTGGTCAGGCCGTTCCGCGCGTAGTCCACCTCCTCGCAGTCGTAGAACACGAACGTGAGGTCCCTGCCGGGGTTCTCGACGGTCGCCGCGAGGTGCAGCAGCATGGCGTCGCCGGACTTCATGTCCGTGGTACCGCAGCCGTGCAGGATGTCGCCGTCCCGGCGGGATGGCACGTTGTCCGCGATCGGCACCGTGTCGATGTGGCCGGCGAGCAGGACCCGGGTGGACCTGCCGAGCGCGGTGCGGGCCAGCACGGCGTTGCCGGAGCGGACCACCTCGTACCGGCCGAGCGCGCGCAGCGCGGACTCGACGGCGCCGGCGACCGCATCCTCCGATCCGCTCACCGACGGGATGTCGACGAGGGCCGCGGTCAGCTCGGCGGGGTCGCCCCGCAGGTCCAGGGCCGGCACGACCGCGTTGAACGACGCGGGACTGATCGACACGGGACGGAACACTACCGTCGGGGGCGTGACCAGGTCCGGGACGATCGCGGCGCTCGTCGCGGTGCTGGTGCTGCTCGCCGGCGGGGTGGTCGCGGTGCTGGTGATCCGGCCGTGGCAGGTCGCCGGCCAGGAGTGCACTGTGCCCGGCTCGATCGACCCGGCCGGCGCGGGCGTGCAGCCGACCGTCGAGCTGACCGCCGCGCAGCTGCAGCACGCGTCCACCATCAACGCGGTGGGGCTGGCCCGCGGCCTGCCGGAGCGGGCCAGGATCATCGCGCTGGCCACCGCGTACCAGGAGTCGAGCCTGCGCAACCGGCCGGACGGCGACCGCGACTCGGTGGGCCTGTTCCAGCAGCGGCCATCGCAGGGCTGGGGCACCGCCGAGCAGGTCATCGACCCGGTGTACTCCTCCGGCATGTTCTACGACGCGCTCCTCGAGGTGCCGGACTGGTCGGAGCTGCCGCTCACGGTGGCCGCGCAGGCGGTGCAGTACTCGGCCTTTCCCGACGCCTACGCCCAGTGGGAACCGCAGGCCACCACCCTGGTCCGCGGGCTCTCCGGGGGCGCGGAGATGCGGGTGAGCTGCCGGGAGGACGCGCTGCCGCCGACCGCGGACGCGCCGGCCAGGGACCCGGTGCCCGGTGCCGAGGCGGCGGCGGTTCCGCTGGCGGAGTTGCTCGCGGCGGCCGGCGCGGAGCTGGGCGAGGTCACGGTGCTGGACGTGGCCGACGGCGGGACCGCGGCGACGGTGCGCGTCGGCGTGCCGGGACTCGACGATGCCGCCGCCGGACGCGCCCTCGCCGCCTGGTCGGTCGCGCACGCCGCCGGGTTCGGCGTCACCGGAATCGACGTCCAGGACGGCCGATGGTCCGACCACGAGTGGGCGGTCCGCCGACGGCCCGTCCGGCCTGGGGCCGGCGGACGTGCGCATCGCCGTCGGCGGCTGAGCCCTGACCGGTGCTGCGGGTGCCCGAGGGTGCGCTCGCGGTGTGACGCGCGACCGGATCCGGCCGGAACGAGAAGCTGGGAAACCGTCGCCGCGGCGACCCACCACCCTGTGACGCCGCGGCCGGGTGCGGAGCGATCCGGTCATTCCGGCCGATCCGGGCGAGAAACGTTCACCGGCCCGAAACATGTTGGGTACCTCGCCGGGTCGCCGGCGTCGTTAGCGTCCCGACGTCCGAGCCGGTCCCGGCTCGGTCGACACAGTGTCCACACAGTGTCGACACCGTGTCGACGCAGTGTCGACAGGGCCTTTTCGAGGGGTGCCGCATGACTGGAAGCAACGTCCGCCTGCAGGCCATCAGGGACGTGGAGGCGTACGTGCCCCCGACCCCGATCTTCGACATCGGGGAGGCTCCCGGCGAGATCTTCGGCGCGAACGTGTTCAGCCGGAACGTCATGCAGAAGCGGCTGCCCAAGAACGTCTTCCGGTCGGTGCTGGCCACCATCGAGAACTCCGAGCCGCTGGACCCGGCGGTCGCCGACGCGGTCGCTGCCGCGATGAAGGACTGGGCGATGGAGAAGGGTGCGACGCACTACGCGCATGTCTTCTACCCGCTCACCGGCCTGACGGCGGAGAAGCACGACAGCTTCCTCGAACCCGCGGGCGACGGCTCGGCCCTGTCGGAGTTCGCCGGCAAGACGCTGATCCAGGGCGAGCCCGACGCCTCCAGCTTCCCCAGCGGCGGCCTGCGCAACACGTTCGAGGCCCGCGGCTACACCGGCTGGGACGTCACCAGCCCCGCCTACGTGCTGGAGAACCCGAACGGCAACACCCTCTGCATTCCCACCGTGTTCGTCTCGATGACCGGCGACGCGCTCGACCACAAGACGCCGCTGCTGCGCTCCCAGCAGGCGATGGCGGAGAACGCGGAGCGGGTGCTGAAGCTGTTCGGCCACAACCCGTCCCGGGTCGTCTCCTACTGCGGGCCGGAGCAGGAGTACTTCCTGGTCGACCGGCACTTCTTCCTCGCCCGGCCGGACCTGCTGAACGCGGGCCGCACCCTGTTCGGCGGACGCCCGCCGAAGGGTCAGGAGTTCGACGACCACTACTTCGGCGCCGTCCCCGAGCGCGTGCTGGGCTTCATGATGGAAACCGAGCACGAGATGTTCAAGCTCGGCATCCCGGCGAAGACGCGGCACAACGAGGTGGCCCCCGGCCAGTTCGAGATCGCCCCGATGTTCGAGCGGGCCAACGTCGCCGCCGATCACCAGCAGCTGCTGATGACCACGTTCAAGTCCGTCGCGCGCAAGCACGGCATGGAGTGCCTGTTCCACGAGAAGCCCTTCGCCGGCGTCAACGGGTCGGGCAAGCACGTGAACTTCTCGATGGGCAACGCGACCGAGGGCAATTTGCTGCTGCCCGGCGACACCCCGCACGAGAACGCGCAATTCCTGGTGTTCTGCGCGGCCGTGATCCGCGCGGTGCACATCTACGGCGGGCTGCTGCGCGCGTCGGTGGCGTCCGCCAGCAACGACCACCGGCTCGGTGCGAACGAGGCGCCGCCGGCGATCATCTCGATCTTCCTGGGCGACCAGCTCGCAGACGTCTTCGAGCAGATCGCGAAGGGCGCGGCGACGTCGTCGAAGGGCAAGGGCTCGATGATGATCGGCGTCGACACCCTGCCGGTGCTGCCGACCGATCCCGGCGACCGCAACCGCACCAGCCCGTTCGCGTTCACCGGCAACCGGTTCGAGTTCCGGGCCCCGGGGTCGATGCAGACCGTCAGCGGGCCGATGGTCACGCTGAACACCATCCTGGCCGACTCGCTCGACCACATCGCCACGGCCCTCGAGACCGCGACGGCCGCCGGTGCCGAATTCGACACCGCCGTGCAGAACCTGCTGACCGAGATCATCACCGAGCACGGCGCCGTCGTGTTCAACGGCGACGGCTACTCGGAGAACTGGCAGGTCGAGGCGGCGGCACGCGGACTGCCGAACCTGCGCACCACGCTGGACGCGCTGCCCGAGCTGATCACCCCGGCCGCCCTCGCGCTGTTCGAGAAGTACAAGGTGTTCACCGCGCGGGAGATGCACAGCCGCTACGAGGTCGGCCTCGAGCACTACGCGCTGACCGTCGGCGTCGAGGCGAAGCTGACGCTGGAGATCGGCAACACGAAGGTGCTGCCGGCGGCGGTGCGCTACCAGACCGAGCTCGCGCTGAACCAGCAGGCGCTGCGGGCGGCCGGCGTCGAGGCGGACACCACGCTGCTGGACGCGGTGACGGTGCCGCTGACGGCGCTGCGCGCCGGGCTCGACGAGCTGGCCAAGGCGCTGTCCGCGGACGTGGGCCACGGGGTCGACGGTTCGCCGGCGGGCCCGCTCGGCGCGCTCGCCGAGGCGGAGCACGCGCGGGACGCGTACCTGCCCGCGATGGCGGCGGTCCGCGAGGCGGCCGACCTGCTCGAGGGCGTGGTGGCGGACGACCTCTGGCCGCTGCCCACCTACCAGGAGATGCTCTACATCCTCTGACCGGACGGCTCGGCGGGCCGGTCGTCATGCCCGGCCTCGGCCTCCCCATCGGCCTCGTCATGGGCGGCGGCCGGCGCGCCCAGCGCCCACCCGAGCCGGCGCAGCAGCCGGCCGGGTGCGGCCAGATCGAGCCAGCCCCACCGGACGACGAGCCAACCGTCGGCCGCGAGCGCGTCGTCGGGCGCCAGGTCGAGACCCGGGTCCGGCTCGCGCTCGCGGTCGGAGCCGCCCTGCCGCCCGCCCGGCACCCGAGCGGCCGGCCCGTCACGGTGCGTCGGCAGCGGCGCGCCGAGCACCCGCGCGGCCGGCCAGCCGAACGGGGCACGACCGAGCGACCCCCCGCCGAATCCGGTGACCGGGAGGCCGGGCACGGGCGCGGGCAGACCCGAGCGCGCGAGCGCGACCCGGCTGTGCGACTCCCACGCGTCGGCGGCCCGCGGATCGGCCGCGGCGATCACCTCCCGCACCACGCGGGTGCCGGGCAGCCGCGGGTGCCGGCGGAGCACGCCGCACAGCTCGTCGACCGACGTGAGCGCCCGGTGCAGGGCCGCGTCGGCGACCGCCACCGCATGCGGGAAGGACAGCACGCGCGCGCAGTCCACCACCGTGCGGGCCGCCGACGTGACCCGCAGGCCGCCCACGGTGACCACCTCTTCGGGCGGCAGCGTCCCGCGGTGGCCGTGCACGCCGCTTCCCCTCCGCGACTTCCCGGCACCGGACCGGGTGACGTGCAGGACCGGCGCATCGCTGTGCGCGAACGGCAGCCCGTGCAGCACCGCGGCCGAGAGATGGCTCACCACAGGGTCTCCCGCGAGCAACGGCACCACTGCGGCCACCCGCAGCCGCTGCGCCTGCGGGGGCGTGAGGGCGCGCGCGAGGTCCGTGGGCAGGTACACGCCGCGGGCGACGCTGGTCAGTGCGCCGCTCTCCCGGGCGCGCCGGATGGCCGAGTCCCGCACGCCCGCCGGCAGCACCGCCGCGCGCCGGATCAGCTCCGGGGCCGTGTTCTCGCCCCGGTTCTCGCCCCGGTTCTCGCCCCGGTTCCCGCCCGTGCTGCCGACCGTGTTCTCGCCCGTCACGCCGACCACGCTGACGGCGGCGCCGCCGGCACGCAACGCACCCCGGCGCCGCTGTGCACAACCCCTGTGCACAACCGCCGAGCACAACCGCCGAGCACAGCCGCCGACCGATCAGCTCGCGCCCGCCCGGTCCGGTGGCGGTGGTCCTGAGCTGTGCCGCCCGAGGACCACCCGAGGCCGATTCCCGTCCCGCGACCGCGGATAGGCTGCCCGCCATGACCGTGCCGAGCGTGCCGACCGCGGACGTTGACGCCGACCAGCCGGTGACCGCCGGGGCCACCGGGGTCGGGCTCGCCACCGTCACCGCGGGCGGGGTCGTGCTCGACGTCTGGTATCCCGCGCCCCGGCTCGCCGGTCCGGGCACCGACATCGAGGGCGGCACGCCGGACCCCGTCGACCTCCGGCCGGCCGAGCGCACCGACGAGATCCGCGAGGTGCGGCTGCAGGTCGTGCACACCACGATCGCCTCGCTCGCGGAGCCGCCCGCCGACACCGCGGACGTCTACCTGCGCCTGCACCTGCTGTCAGCGCGGCTCGTGCGGCCGCGCACCGTCAACCTCGACGGCATCTTCGCGCTGCTGCCCAACAACGCGTGGACGCTGCTCGGCCCCGTGCCGCCCGACGACGTGGATCGGGTGCGCCTGCGCGCCTCGGTGGCCGGCATCCGGCTGGCCGTCTGGGGTGTCGACAAGTTCCCGCGGATGACCGACTACGTGGTGCCGCCGGGCGTGCGGATCGCGCACGCGGACCGGGTCCGGCTGGGCGCACACCTCGCGGCCGGGACAACCGTGATGCACGAAGGCTTCTGCAACTACAACGCCGGCACGCTCGGCACGTCGATGGTGGAAGGCCGGATCTCCCAGGGCGTGCTGGTCGGCGACGGCAGCGACGTCGGCGGCGGCGCGTCGATCATGGGCACCCTGTCCGGCGGCGGATCGCAGCAGGTCACCATCGGCCGCGGCTGCCTGCTCGGCGCGAACTCGGGCGTGGGCATCTCGCTGGGCGACGAGTGCATCGTCGAGGCGGGCCTCTACCTGACCGCCGGCACCAAGCTCACGTTGACGGCCGACGGTGCCGAGCGCGTCGTGAAGGCCCGCGAGCTCTCCGGTGCCGCCGGCCTGCTGTACCGGCGGAACTCGCTGTCCGGCGGCGTCGAGGCGGTGCCGCGCACCGGCTCCTGGGGCGGTCTGAACGCCGCCCTGCACGCGCAGTGAGCGGTCCCGGTCCTCGTCCGCCCGGCTGACCCGAGCGCGCGCCGACTCGCCGGCGGCGGATTCCGACCGGCGACCGAACAGCGCCGGCGCTGCGGCGGGTCGGCCGGTCGGGCGCGGCGCTTACGGAATAATCGCCCCGTGCCCTCCAGAGCCCGACGCCGCGCGAGCCCGCGACCGGCGCCCGTCGTGCACGCCGACCTCTTCGCCGAGCCGACGCTGCGCGCGCGGCAGCGCGGCCGGCACAACGGCACCGGTCGCCGCGGCGTGCGGACCGGCACGGCCGACCCGGCGGGTACCGATGCGGGCACCGTGCTGGAGATGCTGATCGCCGCCCCCGAGTTGATGGTGGTGGCCGACGACGAGCACGCCGATCCGGCCGGCGACGACGAGGCGGCCGACGGCGCTCGGTTCGCCCCCCCGCGGCCGGCGCCGCGGCGGCCCGGCCTGATCCCGACCGACATCGCGGACGCGGTGGGGCCGGTGCTCGGCAAGGCGATCGCCGACATCCGGGCGCACGAGGACGGCAGCCGGCGCGGCGGCGACATCGAGGACGTGCACAAGATGCGGGTGGCCACCCGCCGCATCCGCGCCTATCTGAAGGCCGCCCGGCCGGCGCTGGACCGCGAGGCCACCGACCGGCTGCGGAACGACGTCCGGGAGCTCGCCGGCACCCTCGGCGTGATCCGCGACCACGACGTGATGATCCACCGGCTGCACCTCGAGGCGGCCCGGCTGGGCGATCCGGACTCCGGCTCGCTGGAGCACCTGATCAGCCGGCTCGACGCCGAGCGGATCGCCGGGCGCGACCAGCTGGTCAGCGAGCTGGACGATTCGTCGTACGCCGCGCTGCTGGCCGAGCTCGACGACGCCGCGGAGCAGCCACCCGTCGCCGACCCGTGGGCCGACCTGTTCGAGCTCGCGGCCAAGCAGTGGCGGGCGCTGGAGAAGGCCCAGCGCTCGCTGCACCGGCGGTTCGGCGCGAACCCGCCGAACGACGACCTGCACGAGTTGCGGATCTACGGCAAGCGGGCCCGCTACACGGCCGAGCTGCTGCACGAGAAGGGCGCGGTGCCGGGATTTCTCGATGCCCTCGCCGGGTTCCAGGAGGTGCTCGGCGAGCATCAGGACGCGTGCGTGCTGGAGTCCCGGCTCCGCGAGCTGGTGGACGAGGCGGTGGATCCCCGCGCGGGCATCGCCGCCGGGCGGGTCATCCAGGGCTGCTTCGAGCGGCGGGCGCAGGCCCGCGAGGACTATCCGGCCGCGTGGGCGACGGTCAAGGTCGCCGCCGCCAGGGCCTTCGCGCGGGCGGGTTGACGGCACCCGCCGGAGTCGGCGGCCGTGTCAGCGCCGGCGGCCATGTCAGCGCCGGCGGCCATGTCAGCGCCGGCGGCCATGTCAGCGCCGGCGGCCATGTCAGCGCCGGCGGCCCTGCTCGAGGCGCTGCGCCGCCACCTCCACCCGCTCGTCGGTGGCGGTGATCGAGATCCGGACGTGGTGCCCGCCGGACTGCCCGTAGACCGACCCGGGAGTGACCAGGATGCCCCGGTCGGCGAACCAGTTCACGGTGGCCATCGCCGCGGTCCCCCTGGTGGCCCAGAGGTACAGGCCCGCCTCGGAGTGCACGATCTGACAGCCGGCGACGTCCAGCGCCTGCCGCAGCCGGGCGCGCCGATGGCTGTACCGGCTGCGCTGGGCCAGCACGTGACCGTCGTCCGACAGCGCCGCCGCGGCGGCCGCCTGCACGGGCGTCGGCACCATCGTGCCGAGGTGGCGCCGCACCGACGTCAACCAGCCGACCAGATCCGGGTCGCCCGAGACGAACCCGGCCCGATAGCCGGCCATGTTCGACCGCTTGGAGAGCGAGTGAACCGCGAGGATCCGGCTGAAGTCCCCGCCGCACACCTCGGGATGCAGGATCGACATCGGGGCGGCGTCCCAGCCCAAATCGATGTAGCACTCGTCCGAGGCGACGATCGCGCCGCGGGCCCGCGCCCAGGACACGACCTTCGCCAGGTGCTCCGGCGGCAGCACCCGGCCGGTCGGGTTCGACGGCGAGTTGATCCAGATCAGCGACACCCGTTCGGGTCCGAGCGCGGTCAGCGAGTCCGACCGGACCACGGTGGCGCCCACCATGAGCGCACCGATCTCGTACGTCGGGTACGCGAGCTCCGGGACCACGACGAGATCACCGGACCGGATGCCGAGCAGCGTGGGCAGCGAGGCGACCAGCTCCTTGGACCCGATCGTCGGCAGTACCGCCTCGGGGTCCAGATCCGGCACGCCGTGTGCCCGCTCCAGCCACCCGCTGTACGCGCGGCGGAGCTCCTCGGTGCCGTGCACGGTCGGATAGCCGGCCGCCTCGGAGGCCCCCGACAGGGCGCCGCGCACCGGGATCGGGACCCGGTCCACCGGCGTCCCGATGCTCAGGTCGACGATGCCGTCGGGATGCTCCATGGCGCGGCGGCGCGCGGGCAGCAGCGTGTCCCACGGGAAGTCGGGCAGCGTCTGCACCGGCGCGGGGGCGTTCGGCCCACCGGCGGACCGCGCGGACGACCGCGTCGGGTACGCCGTGGCCGCGGCGATCCCCTCGTCCGCGGCCCGGGTCAGTGGTCCTCCCCCATGGGCGGGAGCGCCGCGACCATGGGGTCGTCCTTGGGGATCTTGCCGGTCTTCGATGCGCCGCCCGGGGAGCCCAGGTCGTCGAAGAAGTCGACGTTCGCCCGGGTGTAGTCGGCCCACTCCGCGGGCACGTCGTCCTCGTAGAAGATCGCCTCCACCGGGCACACCGGTTCGCACGCGCCGCAGTCCACGCACTCGTCCGGGTGGATGTACAGCATCCGGTCGCCCTCGTAGATGCAGTCGACGGGACACTCCTCGACGCAGGCCCGGTCGAGTACGTCCACGCACGGCTCGGCGATCACATAGGTCACAGCGGTTCTCCAGGAATTGCTCGGTCGGCCGTCGATCCGGACGGCGACGCCCCAACCCGGCGGGCGCCGAGGCGGGAACGCATGACCAGTATCCCCCGCCGGGGGTGACCACATACACCGTGGCGGACGTCACGCCCCGGCTCGGTCGGCGGCGCCCGCGACGGCGGCCGCCTGCTCACGGCGAATCCTCTCGCGCAGCCGGTCGCCCCAGACGAGCCCGATGGTCGCGGCCGCGGCGAGCGCGCCGAGGCCGAGCAGCAGCATCACCCGCCACTGCCCCGAGGTCACGGTCAGCGGCGCCGTCGGCATGACGTCGTTGCGGTTCAGGGTCATCCACACCGTGACGCCGAACCAGGCCAGGACCGGCAGCAGCGCAGCGATCAAGGAACCGGTGAGCCGGTACGCCGTGCGCGGGCCGAGGACCATCGCCCCGACCGCGAGCAACACGCTGACCGGCAGCGGCACCGGACCCGCGTACAGCGGCAGATAGAACATGGCCATCAGGCCGACCCAGCCGCAGAGCGCGCTGATGCCGACGACCAGGAGCCAATCGATCCATGACCCGCGACTCGGCCGGCCGGGCGGCCCGGTCGACAGCTCGGTCACGCCAGCCCCGCGAAGACGTCGCCGGCGGGCGCGCCATCGCGGTGAAGGACCGGCTCTCCCAGCAGCACCCGGAAGCACTCATGGCGGGGCAGCGGCTGCGCAAGCTCGTTGGACAGCGCGAAGCCGCCGGGAAACAGGCTGATCTGGGTGGCGTGCGCGGCGAGCGCCGGCAGCCGCGCCGCGTCCCAGGCAGCGGCGTCGACGGCGACGTCCACGGCCTCGTCGGCGGCGAGGCAGCCGAGCTCATCGGCACCGGCCGGACGGTAGCCGGGCGGCGAAACGAGCGCCGCGACCTCCGTCGTGGCCCGCCCGCGCGGCCGGATCACGGCGAGCACCCGCGGGGTGCGCCAGGCGGCGGATCGCACGGCGGCGAGGGTCACCTGGTGCGTCGTCACGTGGTCGGGATGCCCGTACCCGCCGTCGCTGTCGTAGGTGAGCACGACGTCCGGCCGCACCTCGTCGATCACCCCGGCCAACGCCGCGACCGCCCGGTCGTGATCGGGCCCACCCGGCGCCGCCCGCAGGAACGCCCGCGGGTGGTCCGCCGATGCGGTGCCGGCCATCCCCGAGTCGCGAAAGGCACCCACCCCGCCGAGCATGCGATGGTCGGTGACCCCCAGCGCACCGCACGCTGCGCGCAGTTCCGTCAGCCGGTACCCGCCGAGCTGATCCGCGTGGTCCGCGGTCAGGCCCTGCAGCTCGTCACCGATCACCTCGCCCTGCTCGCCCAGGGTGGCGGTCACCAGCGTCACCGCCACGCCGGATGCGACCGCCGCGGCGAGCGTGCCCGCCATGGTCAGCGACTCGTCGTCGGGGTGGGCGTGCACGGCCACCAGACGACGCGACATGGGCGCAGGGTATGTCATTCGGCTCGACCGCCCCCGGCGCCGGCCGTGGTCGACGTGCGGCCTTGCGCGACACAGGCCGCCCGAGCCGGTCGGTGCTCAGTCCCCGCCCGGGGCCGCCTCGGCGATCAGCGCACGGGCGTGCGCGAGCTCGGCCGCGACGGCCCGCGCCGCGCCCGCGTCGAGGGAGATCCCGGCGGCCGCCGCCAGCGCACGCTCCGCCTGGTCCCGGCTGCCGAGCCGGAGCAACAGCTCGCTCCGGTACAGCTGGGCGCGCACCACGTCGATCGCGGGCGCGTCGGCATGCCGGGCGATGCCGCGGTCGAGCACGGCAAGTGCCCGCTCCTCGTCGCCGTGCGAGTCGCCCTGCCGGGCGGCGACCTCGATCGCCCTGGCGAGCCCGGCACTCCGGCTCTCCGCGGTTTCGTCCTCGGTGTCCGCGCCGGACGCAGCGAACCGCAACCAGTTCCCGCCGACGTCGACCAGGGTGAAACCCGTTGCGGTGCCCTGCTTGCGCCGGATCCGGAGCAGCCGGGGAATGCCGGCCGCCGGCAGCCGGCCGTACGCCGCGCGCAGCCCTGCCGCGAAATCTGCGTACAGCGCCTCCATGTCGGGCACCACGACGATCACGCTGCACACCGACGAAGCCGGGTCGAACCCCTCGATGGCCGCCAGGTGGATCACCAGTTCGCCCCGGCCGACAACGGCGTAGGGATTGGGCCGCAGCTGGCGGTAGCTCCGGGTGAAACCGAGGGCCTCGTAGAACGCGATCGCGGCGTCGAGGTCGGGGCACGGCAGGATCGGAAACATCCGCTCGCCCGCCATCCCGCCAGCCTAGGGGCGCGGAGCTGTGCCAATCTGGAGTGGTGGGCATCCTGGGATCGGGACGGGCGACCGCCGGCCGGTTCGAGTTCCGGCCGCGCACGGGCATCGCCGCGTGCGCGGTGTGGGCGCTGCTCGCCGTGATCTGGCTGGCCCTCGATGCGCAGTCGGGCATCGGCGCAGCGGTGCGCGATGTGCCGGTCGTCGGCGCGATCTCGACGCTGGTGTACGCCCTGTTCGCCCGGCCGACGGTCGTCGTGAGCACCGAGGATGTCCTGCTGCGCAACGTGTTGCGGGACGTCACGGTCCCCTACCCCGCCCTGCGCCGGGTGCTCACCCAGTACGTGCTGACCCTGGAGACCGTCGGCGGCCGCCGGTTCCAGTCGTGGGCGGCCCCCGCCGGCGGGCGGTTCGGCGCCGCGCGGGTGACCGACGAGGACCGCAAGGCGCTCGGCTGGTCGTCGGACGAGTTGCCGGCGAGCGCGAGCCTGCGCAGCGATGCGGGCGCGGCGGCGGTCGCGATCCGCCGGCAGTGGTCGGCGGTGGCCCCCGCCGCCGCAGAGGCCGGCGGCGGTATCCATGCCGTGCCGGACCATCTCGTGCTCGGCGACGACCGTGGCGTGCAGGTGCAGTGGGCCACCGGCGTTCTCGTCACGCTCGCCGGATGGCTGATCGCCTGCGTCGTGGTGTTCGTCTGGTAGCCGCGGCATGCCTGGAACGCCGCACCGGACCACCGGCAGACCCGCCCGAGAACCCCATCCGCCCGACGGTTTGTGGGAGCAACGACGGCGCACGGCTTGCGCAGGGAACGACGCCACAAGATCCCCGGGGCCGGCGCACTCCGCGGAACCCGAGACCGGCTCCGGCCATACAAGCGCGGCCGGGCCGGCCGCTGCCCGGTCCTAGGCCGCGGGCGGCTCGTCGGCGTCGGCACCCGCGGCGAGCAGCGCGCGCCTGCCCTCGCGGCGCAGGCCCTGCTCGATCGGATCCGGCACCGGCGCGGCGGCGAGCAGCCGCCGGGTGTATGCGTCCTTCGGGTTGCGCAGCACCTCTTCCCGGCTGCCGATCTCGGCCAGCTTGCCCCGGTGCAGCACCGCGATCTGCCGGACCAGGATCTCCACCACGGCCAAATCGTGGCTGATGAAGACGCAGGCGAAGCCGTACTGCGCCTGCAGGTCCTTGAACAGCTCGAGGACGTGCGCCTGCACCGAGACGTCCAGGGCGCTGGTCGGCTCGTCCGCGACCAGCAGGTCGGGCCCCAGCGAGAGGGCGCGGGCGATGCCGACCCGCTGCCGCTGGCCGCCGGACAGCTCGTGCGGGTAGCGGTAGCGGTAGTCCGTCCGCAGCCGCACCGATTCGAGCAGGTGCTCCACCCGCTGCGCCAGCTCACCCTTGCGGAGCTTCTCGTGCAGGTACATCGGTTCGCCGATGGACTCGCCGATCGTCATCCGGGGGTTCAGCGAGGAGGCCGGGTCCTGGAACACGATGGCGACCCGGCGCCGCATCGGCATGAGCTGCTTGGGCGAGAGGCCCGCGATGTCGGTGCCGGCGATCTCCACCGTCCCGCCCGTGATCGGCAACAGCCCGGCGATCGCCCTGCCGATGGTGGACTTGCCGGAGCCGGATTCGCCGACCAGGCCGAGGATCTCGCCCTGCCTGACCTTGAAGCTGACGCCGTCGACCGCCCGGAACGGCGGCACCCGGCCGCGCCCGGGGTACTCCAGGATCAGGTCCCGCACCTCGAGCGCGAATCGCGTGCCGGGCGGGTCGACGCCCACGGCCGCCGCGGCATCCGAGACCGCCGCCTCGGCGTCGCGCGCCGCCGTCTCGATGTCCTGCGAGGCCGCCTGCACGTCCTGCGCGGCGGTCTCGATGTCGCGGGCGGCGTTCTGGATGTCCTTCGCGGCATTCTCCAGGTCCCGCGCCGCGGTCTCCAGGTCGCGCGCGAGGCGCTCGGCGTCCGTCATCTCGGCCTCGCCGAAGCCGACCTCCGAGCCGAGGTGCGGCACGGCCGCCAGCAGATCCTGCGTGTACGCGTTCTGCGGGTAGGCGAAGAGTTCCTCCGCGTCGCCGGTCTCGACGATGCGGCCGTCGCGCATGACCACGACCCGGTCGGCCAGGTCCGCCACCACGCCCATGTCGTGGGTGATCAGCAGGATGGCCGAGTCCAGCCGCTGGTGCAGATCGCGCAGCAGGTCGAGGATCTCGGCCTGCACCGTCACGTCGAGCGCCGTCGTCGGCTCGTCCGCGATGAGCAGCACCGGGTCGCACGCCAGCGCCATCGCGATCATGATCCGCTGCCGCTGACCACCCGACAGCTGGTGCGGGTAGAGGTTGTACCGGCCCTCGGGATCCGGCAGGTCGACCAGCTTCATCAGCTCGATCACCCGCGCCTTCGACATCTGCGGGGTGAGGTCGAAGTGACTCAGCAGCACCTCGCTGATCTGGAAGCCGACCGTCAGCACCGGGTTCAGCGCCGTCATCGGCTCCTGGAAGATCAGGGCGATGTCCTTGCCGCGGACCGAGCGCAGCGTCGCATCGGACGATCCGATCAGCTCCCGACCGCGCAGCTTCGCGCTGCCGCTCACCCGCGCGTTCGGCGGCAACAGCCCGAGGACCGACATCGCCGACACCGACTTGCCCGACCCCGACTCGCCCACGACGGCGAGCACCTCGCCGGGGTTGATCTCGAAGTCGACGTCCCGCGACGCCATCACCCACTGGCCCTCGACGTTGAAGTCGACGCCCAGCCCGGCCACCTGCAGGATCGGTTCGTGGCCGGGCGCGCGGTCGTCCGCGCGCTCC
Source organism: uncultured Actinomycetota bacterium (assembly GCA_963844455.1). Taxonomy (GTDB): domain Bacteria; phylum Actinomycetota; class Actinomycetes; order Mycobacteriales; family Nakamurellaceae; genus Nakamurella. The sequence continues at coordinate 13,660 of CAWJOH010000013.1, read as the reverse complement.
TCGAAGAGGTTGGTCATGGCGTGTCCTCAGGCCTTGTACCGGGTCTGCCGCGGATCGAACGCATCCCGCAGCCCGTCGCCGATGAAGTTGATGGACAGCGAGATCGCGACGATGAACAGGCCCGGCCACCAGAACAGGTACGGCCGCACGTCCATCGCCTGCCGGTACTGCTGCAGCAGCAGTCCCAGCGAGATGTCCGGGCTCTTCACGCCGAAGTTCAGGAAGCTGAGCGCGGTCTCCAGCAGGATGGCGCCCGAGATGGCCAGCGTCGCCGACACGGTGATCACGCCGACGGTGTTCGGCAGGATGTGCCGGAAGATGATCCGCCGGCCGGACGCACCCACCGAGCGCGCCGCGTCCACGAACTCCTTCTCGCGCAACGAGAGGAACTCGCCGCGGACGATGCGGGCCAGCGACGTCCAGGTGACGAGCCCCAGCAGCACGGCCAGCCCGACGATCCCGGACCCGCCGATCTGGGCGCTGATGACGGCGGCCACCGCGAGCAGCGGGATGGTGATCATGACGTCGGTGAAGCGCATGAGCACCGACTCCGTGGCGCCGCGGTAGTAGCCGGACACGGCGCCGATCACGGTGCCGATCACCGTCGACACGATGCCGACGATGAAGGCGATGATCAACGACTGCTGCAGGCCGCGCATCGTCAGCGCGAAGTAGTCACGGCCCTCGTTGCTCTGGCCGAACGGGTGATCGCCCCACGCCGGGGGCCAGAGTGACAACGTCGGTGCGCCACCGTTCGTCAGGGTGGGCTCGAACTCGGTGTAGTCGTACTTCCACCAGCCGGGAATCGGCCCGAATCCGATCGAGCTGAAGGCCAGCAGGATGATGAAGCCGAGGACGATCAGCCCGACGCGGGCCGCCTTGTGCCGGAAGAACCGGCGGGCGACGATGCGGAACTCGCTCTTGGCGGCCAGCGGCTTGGCCACCCCCGGAACGGCACCCTCCCTGATCAGCGTGGTGTCGACGCCGACGAGGCCGCCCATCTCCAGTTCGGTCGAGGGGACGTTCAGCGGCGGCAGCCGGTCGTCCGACTCGAAGTCGTCGACGACGTCCCCGTCGGGGGTGCGTCGCACGCCCGGGTGATCCAGCGGGTCGTCGACGGCGGACGAGCCGTCGCCGGAATCGTGGTCTCTGGCCATCATCACGCCAATCGGATGCGCGGGTCGAGGTAGGCGTAGGCGATGTCCGCCAGCATGTTGAAGACCACGATGGCGGTCGCGGACACCAGGAAGAACGCCATGACCGGGTTCGGGTCGATGTTGGTCAGCGCGGTCGTGAACAACTTGCCCATGCCGCTCCAGCCGAACACCGTCTCCGTCACGATCGCGCCGGAGAAGATCGCCGCGAAGTCGAACGCCATCAGCGTCGCCAGCGGGATGAGTGCGTTGCGGAAGGCGTGCCGCACCACGACGGTGCGGTTGTTCAGGCCCTTCGCCCGCGCGGTTCGCACGTAGTCCTGGCCGAGCACGTCCAGCATGCTCGCGCGGGTGTACCTGGTGTACAGCGCGAACGAGGCGAGCATGATCGCGAACGTCGGCAGGATCAGGTACATCAGGTAGTCGAGCTGGGTGACCCAGAAATCCCCGTCCAGGTTGGCGGTCTCGGACCCGGTCGTCTTGATCGGCCGCCCGCCGGTCGCGGCGAACAGCTCCGGGTAGGCCCGCAGCAGCTGGTCCACGACGATCAGCAGCGTCATGCTGAACCCGGTGACGCCGCCGACCCGCATCGACAGCCGGCGGGCGGGGTTGCCGAGGAACCAGCCGACGGCCATGCCGGCGAGGATGAGGCCGAGCCCGATCAGCAGCACGATCAGCCAGCTCGCATCGGCCAGCACGCCCTGGAGCGCGAACGCCGCGACGGTGCCGACGGCGACGGTGATCAGCGAACTGATCAGCACGGGCCGGCCGCGCTTGTGCAGCCCCGCGAAGAGTGCGGTCCAGCCGACGGCCGTCCCCGCCCCGAACACGAAGATGCCGACGACGCCGAAGTACGGCTCGCGGAAGAACCCGGTGGTCAGCAGCACGTACATCACCAGCATCGTCGCGACCGCGGCGGCCACGAAGACGGTGAGCATGCGGCGCCGGTCACCGCCGATGACGAGCATCCAGAGCAACCCGACGATGACGCCGAGCAGGACTATCGCCCCGATGCTCATCACCGGGTTGTTCAGCCAGGTGTTCAGGTCGATCGCCACGTACTGCTTCAGCAGCGTGGAGATCCAGAACACCGGGAGCGAGAAGCAGAGGAACGCGACGAAGGTGACGCCGTAGTCGAACACGCTGTACTGGCGCAGGGCCGTCACGACGCCGATCACGACGCCGAAGACGACGGCCAGGATGGTCGCCACCACGACGAGCCGCAGCGTCGAGCCGATCGCCGTCTCCAGCTGCGGCAGCACCGGCCCGCCGTTGCGGTCGCTGCCCAGCGTGCACTCGCCACCGAACGGGGTGATGCACCGCCAGACGTCCTGCAGCCAGAGCAGGTAGCGCTTCCAGACCGGCTCGTCCAGGTTCAGGTCCTGGGTGCGCTGCGCGATCTTGGCGTCCCGCTGCGGGCCGCGCAGCTCGAGCAGGTCCTGCAGCGGGTTGCCGGAGTAGGCGACGAGGAAGTACGTGAGGGCGGTCGAGGCCAGCAGGATGAAGAACGAGACGACGAGCCGCCTCGTCACGAAGACCAGCACGCTGCGCCTCCGAATCTCGAGAGACCGAGGGCGGCGGGCCCGGGGGAACCGGGCCCGCCGCCGTCAGGCGCCTAGCCGGCCGACTTGGTCCATTCGGCCGCGTTCCAGGTGGTGCCGAACTGCGTCGGGTTCGCGACCGCGCCCGTGATGTTGGACGTCCACGCGGACATGTTCGGGGTGGCGTAGAGCGTGGCGTTGTACGGGTTCGTCCACAGCGCTCGCTCCATCGGCACCTTCTTCTCCTCCGCCTCCGCCCGGTCGAGGGTGGTCACGACGTCGGCCCAGACCGAGTCGACGGTGGGATCGGTGTAGCCGCCGTAGTTCTGGTCGCCGCCGGTGACGTAGATCGACTCACCGGAGGCCACCAGGCCGGAGCCGGCCCAGCCGAACAGCGCCGCGTCCCAGGTGCCACGGGTCAGGATCGTGGTGAAGATGTCCGGGTCGGGCAGGTCGACGATGTTGAACCCGGCCTGGTCGCACGACGCCTTGATCACCGCGACCTGCTGGCCCCGCAGGTCGGACGTGCCGGAGCGGATGATCCGGATCTCGTACGGCGTGGTCGCCCCCGCCTGGGCGAGCAGGGCCTGGGCGCCCGGGATGTCCACCGTGTTGTACTGCTCCGCCTCGGGCACCTGCGCGAGGATCTCGTCGTAGTTGGCCTGCGCCGGCAGGAACTCGCGAAGGTTCAGGATCTGCGCCTCCGGGAAGATCGTCTTGGCGAACTTGTCGACCAACTCCTGCCGCGGGATGCACTTCAGGAATGCCTGTCGAATGCGAATGTCCGCCAGCTTGCCCTGCGGCGAGGAGTCGAAGTCGAGGTGGCTGAAGGTGTAGCCCTCCCCGACCTCGTAGGTCACCGTGTCGCCGAGCGCGTCCAGCTGCGAGACGGTGTCCTGGCTCGGGTTCGACGGGTCGTACTGGTCGATCTCGCCGTTGGCCATCGCCTGCACCCACTCCTCGGGGCTGACGAACTTGAACACGAAGCTGTCCGTCTTGCCCGGAGTGCCCCACCAGTTCTCGTTCTTGACGACCGTCAGCGTGCCGGCCGACCCGTTGTCGTACTTGTAGGGCCCCGAGGCCGGCAGCAGCGCAGTGTCCGGCAGCTGCGGCAGGTCGGGCTGGTAGTCCCAGCCCGTGCTCCAGAAGGTGCCCACGGGTGTCAGCGCGGCCGTGTCCTTGTTGGTGACGGCAGTGATGAGCGCCGTCCCGTTGTCGGCCGAGCTCATCCCGCCCTGCTCGGCGGCGATGTGCGCGGGCAAGATGTTCGAGCCGATGAACACCGGCTCCCAGTCCGCGTAGGGTTCCGTGTACACGATCGTGAAGGTCTTGTCACCGGGGGCGCACTGCGGCTGCTCCATCAGGTTGAACCCGTTGGTCGACGCCGGCGTGAACAGATCGATGTCGTTCCCCGCGTCGTCCTGCTGGCCGGTCGGGAAGCTGCCCGACTGTGCGGCCCACGCGAGCACGGCGTCGTCGCAGTCGATCGGCACGCCGTCCGACCACACCGCGTTCTCGTCGAACGTGTACTCGACGGTCAGCGGGCTGTCGGACGTCTTCTCGTACGTGCCGTATTCCGTGTTGGGCTTGAGAGTGCCGTCCGGCTGAATGACGACGAAGTTGCTCTGGGTGATGTTGTCGACGTAGGCGGTGTAGACGCTGTTGGCGCCCGCGCTCGCGCCGTTGTAGCCGCCCGGAGTCTGTTCCAGGCCCACCGTGATGGTGTCGGCGATGGGGCCGGTGGCATCGCCGCTGCTGCTGGTCGCCGCCGACGAACCACTCGATGACGACTCCGTCGCGGCGCCGCCACCGGTGGTGGCCGCCGTGGTGGCCGCCGTGGTGGCACTGTCGCCGCCTACCGAGCCGCCGCACGCGGCAACGACCATCGCGGTCGCCGCCGCCAGAGCAGTGATACCCACCGCTCGAGTCCTTCTCATGACCGAATCCTCCTTCAGCAGAACCCACACCGTCTCTGGCGGCCGGGTCGGCCGTCCAGCGCCGCGCCGCGCGACTGTGGTCGCCGCCGCGTCTGACCGTTGCACCCTACGAGCGCCACGCGTTTCGCGATCCTTCGCCGGGTGAATTGTGATCCAAGGGTGATCGGCCGGGTGGGCGGACGATCGACCGCAGATCCACGACCGGAATTGAACAGTTCGAAGCGGACAAATCCCGTGACGTCAAGGCGACGCCGTAGGAAGTCCGTGGCACGTCCTCGTGCGGCGGATCATCTTCGGCACGATAGTCGCCCCTTTCCGCAATGCAAATCGCCGTTCACTTCCGTGCCCGATGTGCGCCGGACCGGCCGTCACACGCCGCCGAGGTTCATCCCGGGACCCTGGGTGGCCTGGTCCTCCTTGGCCTTGTTCCGCACGTCGTCCTCCGTCATGTCGGCGATGACGCCCTCCGCGAGGTCCTTCTCGTCGAGCCCGATGCCGGCGGCGAGGATCGCGTCGCGCTCGGTCCGGCGGCGCCGCTGCTCTTCCGGGTCGGGCACGGGAACCGCGGCGATCAACCGCTTCGTGTAGTCCTGCTGCGGGGCGTTCAGGATCTGCTCCCTGGTGCCCAGCTCGACGAGGTGGCCGTGGTGCATGACCGCGATGCGCTTGGCGAGGATCTCGACGACGGCCAGGTCGTGCGAGATGAACAGGCAGGCGAACCCCTTCTCCTGCTGCAGCTCCTGGAACAGCTCGAGCACCCTGGCCTGCACCGAGACGTCCAGCGCCGAGGTGGGTTCGTCGGCGATCAGCAGCTGCGGCTCCAGCGCGAGCGACCGCGCGATGCCGACGCGCTGCCGTTGGCCGCCGGATAGTTCGTGCGGATAACGGTTTCTCATCGACCGCGGCAGGTGCACGCGGTCCAGCAGGTCCTCCACCCGCTTGCTCAGCGCACCGCCCTTCGCCTCGCCGTGCAGCAGCAGCGGCTCGCCGATCGACTCCCCGATCGGCAGCCGGGGATTGAGCGAGGAGCCCGGATCCTGGAAGACGAAGCTGACCTTCCTGCGCAGCTCGCGCAGCGCCTTCGTGTCGATGCCCACGAGCTCGGTGCCGAGCACGGTCGCCTTCCCGGCGACGACGGGCAGCAGACCGACCAGGGCGCGGCCGATCGTGGTCTTGCCCGAGCCCGACTCGCCGACCAGCCCCATCACCTCGGCGCGGCCGATCTGCAGGCTCACGTCCTCGACGGCCCGGAACGCCGGGGTCCGGCCGCGCTTGGGGTACTCGATCGCGATGCCGTCCAGCGTGACGATCGCGTCGATGCCCGCCGCCATGCCGGTGCGCTCCACGGCCTCGGCCGCCGGCGCTCCGTCGGGCCGGGGCTCGACCAGCACGCTGCCGCCCGGAGCCGCACCCTCGCCGTCCTCGGCAAGCTCGGCGGGTCCCGGCGGGGTCTCGCCGATGACCTGGCCGAGGTGTGGCACCGCGTCGAGCAGCTGCACCGTGTACGGGTGGATCGGCCGCTGGAAGACCTCCTCGGCGGTTCCGCTCTCGACGACCTTGCCGTCCTTCATCACCATGACGCGGTCCGCCATGTCCGCCACGACGCCCATGTCGTGCGTGATGAGCACGATCGCCGCGTCGATGCGGTGCTTGAGATCCCGCATCAGCTTGAGGATCTCGGCCTGCACCGTGACGTCCAGCGCGGTCGTCGGCTCGTCCGCGATGAGCAGCTCGGGATCGCACGCGAGCGCCTGCGCGATCATCGCGCGCTGCCGCTGGCCGCCGGACAACTGGTGCGGGTAGGAGTCGACCCGCCGCTCCGGCTCGGGGATCTCGACCATCTTCAGCAGCTCGATGGCCCGCTTGCGCGCCGCCTTGGGCGACATCGCCTGGTGGCTGCGGAGCATCTCGCCGATCTGGAACCCGATGGTGTACACCGGGTTCAGCGCCGTCATCGGCTCCTGGAAGATGACCGCGATCTCCTTGCCGCGGATCGCCCTGATCATCCGCGGGTCCGCGCCGACCATCTGCCGGCCCGAGACCTCGATGGAACCCTTGACGTGGCTGTTCTTCGGCAGCAGGCCGAGCAGCGACATCGCGGTGGTGGACTTGCCGGACCCGGACTCGCCGACGATCGCCAGCACCTCGCCGCGCCGCAGGTCGAAGTCGCGCGCCGACGACCGCCGGGTACCAGGTGCCGTCCACCCAGAAGTCGATGTCCAGGTCGCGGACGGTGAGCACGGGCGCGCCTGCCGTCGTGGTGCTGGTCACGGGGCGACCACCTTTCGCGGAACTGTCGAATGCGGGTGCGGTGACACCATGGTGGCGTGGCCACCGAATATCGACCGACGACCGGGCGAGTGCTCGCCGCCTGTTTCGCCGGCGCCTGCGCCATCGCGCTGGTCGTGGTGCTGGTCACGGACGGCGCGGGCGGCCTGCTGGCCTACGCCCCGTGGCTGCTGCTGCCGGCCGCCGTGGTCTGGGCGGTCTTCTGGAATCCCCGCGTCGTGGTCGACGACTCGGGCCTGACGCTGGTGAACGTCCTGCGCACCGTCCGCCTGCCGTGGCCTGCGATCCAGGACGTCGACACCCGCTGGGCGCTGAAGCTGCACACGGCATACGGCACGTTCGGGGCGTGGGCCGCGCCGTCCGCGGGACGCTATGCGAGCCGCGGCATCTCGCCGAACGACATCCGACACCTGCCGGAGGAACAGGCGAAGCGGCGGAGTGCGCATCGGCGACTCGCCGCACAGCCCGTCCGGCCGGGCGGCCGAGGCCATCCGCGCGCAGTGGGAGCAGCTGCGCGACGCCGGCCACCTCGATGACCCGAAGCTCGAGTTCGAGCGGCCGCCGGTGCGCTGGCATGTCGAGCTGATTGCGATCGTCGCGGGTCTGCTCGCGTGGGGGCTCGCCGCCCAGCTCCTCGGCTAGTCGCCGCCGCGCGCACCGGTCGGACACGGTCACGCCGGCTTGTCCACGACGAGCGCCTCGGCCTCGGCCTGCTTGAGGTCCTTCTGCTTCGGGATCCGCTTCTGCCGCGGGTCGAACGCGTCCCGCAGCCCGTCGCCGATGAACTGGATGCACAGCACGATCAGCACGATGAAGACGCCGGGCCAGACGAACAGCCACGGCCGGGTGGTGAACGCGCCCTGGTACTGGCTGATCAGCGAGCCGAGCGAGATGTCGGGCGGCCGGATGCCGAAGCCGAGGAAGCCCAGCGCGACCTCGGTCAGGATGCCGGCGCCCATCAGCAGGGTCACGTTGACGACGATGACGCCGACGGTGTTCGGCAGGATGTGCTTGAAGATGATGCGCGCCGACGACGCGCCGGCGACCCGGGCGGCATCGACGAATTCCCGCTCGCGCAGCGCCAGGAATTCCGCGCGGACCAATCGGGCGAGGCCCATCCAGAGGAACAGGCCCATGGCGATCGCGACGGTGAAGACGCCCGTCGCGCCGAGCGCGTATCCGGCGACCGCGGTGATCAGGATGAGCGGGATGATGATGATGGTGTCGGTGATCCGCATCAGCACGGCGTCCCACCAGCCGCCGAAGTAGCCGGCCATGGCGCCGACCACGATGCCGAGCGTGGTGGACAGCAGGGCCAGCACCACGATCACCACCATCGTGTTCTGGATCCCGCGCATGGTGGCCGCGAACATGTCGCGGCCGGTCTCGTCCTGACCGAACGGGTGCTCGCCCCAGGCGAATCCCTCGCCGCCGAAGAACGGCACCGACAGCGTCGGCTCGCCGCGCGGATTCAGCGGCGGCGGCCGGTCGAACGGCGTCCACATCCACCAGCCGGGAATCGGCCCGACGCCGATGCTGGTCACCGAGAGCAGCAGGATGAAGAGGAGTACGAACAGCGCGATCATCGCGCCGCGATGCCGGAAGAAGCGGCGACGGACGATCTGGGTCTGGGAGAGGCCGACGGTTTCCTTCTGCTCCAGCGTGGTCTCGTCCTCGACGATCGGCGGGCCGCCGGGCGCGTGCTGCAGGTCGGGAATGCCGGGAGTGCTCATTGTCCCACCCTGATCCTGGGGTCGAGGGCCGCGTAGGTGAGGTCCGCGACGATGCTGAAGATCACCGCGATGACCGCCACCACGAGGAAGAAGGCCATGACCGGGTTGGGGTCGCTGTTCTCCAGGCCGCGCTGGAACAGCGTGCCCATGGCGTCCCACTGGAACACCCGCTCGGTGATCACCGCGCCGCCGAGCACCTGGCCGATGTCGAACGCGACGATGGTGGCCAGCGGGATCATCGCGTTGCGGAAGGCGTGTCGCATGATCACCGTGCGCTCGGTCAGCCCCTTGGAGCGGGCGGTGCGGATGTAGTCCTGGTTCAGCACCTCGAGCAGGCTGGCCCGCGAGTAGCGGGTGTAGCTGGCGAGGGAGATCAGGATCAGCGCCATGGTCGGCAGCAGCAGGTGGGTGAAGAGGTCGACCGTCTGGATCCAGAAGTCGCCCTCGAGGCCCTGCTGCTTGTCGCCGATGGTCTTGATCGGCCGCCCGCGGATCGCGGGATTGTTGGTGTAGGCGTTCCAGGCCTGCATGGTGCGGTCGATGAACACGACGACGCCGATCAGGAAGGCGGTGATGGCGCCGACGCGTGCGGACAGACCGCGGTCCTCACCGCCCCACAGGAGACCGACCCCGATCCCCACGAGCACGGCGACCACGCCGAGGCCGAGCAGGATCCAGAGCGACATCCCCTCGTAGAACAGGTATTGCAGGGGGTACCACAGCACGATCCCGATCAGCGCCGTGGTGATCGCGGTGTAGAGCGCCTTGCGATTGCGCAGTCCCGCCATGATGGCCGTGACGCCGAAGGCGATGGCGGCGCTCGTCAGCACGAGGACGACCGGGCCGAGGCCCGGGTCGAGCAGCCACTGGCTGACCGCCATGTAGTACAGCGTGCCGCCGACCGCCACCGCGGCCACGCCCCCGATCAGCAGCCGCCTGGGTATCTCGCCGCCCGTCAGGCTGTAGCCGATCAGGAACGCGATGATCGCGCCGAGCCAGATGAACCACCACGGTATGAACGCGCCGGCGGCTATGAAGTCGTTGAACTGGATGGCGACGAGTTCCTTGAGCAGCACGGCCACCCAGAACACCGGAAGCGAGAAGAACAGGAACGTGAAGAAGGTGACGGTGTAGTCGAAGCCGCTGTACTGGCGCAGCGCGGTGATGATGCCGATCGCGACGCCGACGAGGATGGCCAGCACCGTCGCCGCAAGCACGAGCTTCAGGGTGATGAGGATCCGGCTCGCCAGGTCGTCGGTCACGGGCTGGTTGGTGACGACGGACAGGCCGAAGTCGCACTGGCCGATGAAGCAGCCCAGCACGCCCTTGAGCCAGATGAAGTAGCGCACGACCGGGTTGACGTCCAGGTTCAGTGCCGCGGTCAGGGAGTCGATGCGGGCCTGGCGCGCGACCGGATCGGAGATGCCGTACGCAGTCGTGAGGGGGTCGCCGGCATTGACCACGAGCATGTAGACGATGAACGAGGCGCCGAGGATCACGAAGAACCCGGCGACCAGGCGCCTCAGGACGTAGATCGCCATGAACCATCCAACCCTTCACGAGCTGCCCGTGGCGGTGTCGATGTCGGTCGAACCCTATGCCCGGCCTCGCCGGTCAGCGCGCCGGCCGGGGAAGGCGAAGGGGGCGCCGATCTCGACCATCGCGGACCGGCACCCCCTTCCGTCGGACCGTGCCGAACGCCGTCAGGTGGACGGCGTCCGGCTCGGGACCGGCACTCACATCACGGCGCTGACCACTCCCAGAAGTTGTAGAGAACGCCCGGTGACAGCGGGATGTCGCCCACGTTGAGCACCTTGTTCGAGTTCCACGCGGTCACCGCCGGGTGCTGGAAGATCACCACGCCGAAGGCGTCGTCCACCAACTGCTGCTCGATCTCACCGATCGTGGAGAAGTACTCCTCCTCGGGCAGCACCTGCGTGCTGACCTTGTCCAGGAGTGAGTCGACCTCGGCACTCGAGTACTTCCCGTAGTTGTTGGATCCGTCGGTCGAGTAGTTCGCCTTGGTGTCGGCGAGTCCCGTCGAGGTGTTGTTCCAGCCGAACAGGGAAGCGTCGTACCCGGAAATGGTCGGCAGCAGCGTGCCCCAGCTCGGGCTCTGCGCGTCGATGAGGTTGAAGCCCGCCTGCGCCGCGGAGGCCTTCATCAGGTCGTATTCGTTCGACCGGCGCGGGTTGTTCGCCGCGTAGAGCAGCCGGACGTCGATCGGACCGGCCACCCCGGCCTCCTGGAGAAGCGCCTGCGCGCCGGGGATGTCCACCGTGTCGTAGGCGTTCATACCGTTCACCGCCGTCACCTCGTCGTAGCCGGGTGCGCCGGGGACCAGGACGAACGAGCTCGCGGAGCACCGCCTCCGGATTGATCGGCTTGATGAGGCGGTCGAGGATCTCCGTTCGCGGGATGGTCTTGAGGAACGCCTGCCGCACCTTGAGTGCCTTCGCTTCGTCGCCGCCGTACTTCGCCGGGTCGAATGGCCCGCCGTTGGCGAACACGAGGTCGACGTGCTCGTAGGTGCCGCCGTCACCCGTGGCGACGTCGATGCCCCGGTCGGCCAGACCGGCCACGGCCTGGTAGATGTCAGCCGTCGCCTGTGGGGAGATGACGTCCGTCTCCTCGTTCGTCAGCGCCTGCACTGCGGCGGTGGGGTCACCGATGATCGTGTAGGTGATCTTGTCGAACTCCGGCTTCGGACCCCAGTTGTAGGCCTCGTTCCGCTCCAGGGTGAGGCTCGCGCGCTGCTGGTACGCGGTGACCTTGTAGGGGCCGGTCGACAGGTACAGGCTCGGGTCGCTCGGCAGCTGGTCGGCGTCGAAGCCCGTGTTCCAGAAGTCGGCGATCGGCTTGAGCGCCGCCTGGTCCTTGTTCTTGAAGGCGTCGATGATGGCCTGCTTGCCCGCGGCCGGGTCCGTGATGTTCAGCGCCTTGGCCGCCACCACGTGCGAGGGAACCAGCGTGCCGGCGGCGCCGTTGTTGACGGGACTCGCCGTCTGGTAGTCGATGTAGAACTCCGACCACTTGAACGTGGCCGACAGGCCGTCCTCGCTGATCTCGGGGAATTCAGTGATCAGCGACAGCGACTGATCGACCTTGTCGAAGGCCACGCCCGCCGACGGCAGGAGGTTGCCCTCGTCGTCCGTCTGCGCCTCCTCCGTGTTGAACACGCCGCTCTGCGCGCCCCAGGAGAGCACCATGTCGGCCGCGTCGACCTGGGTGCCGTCCGAGTAGGTGACGCCCTCCTTGACGGTGTACTTCACGGTCAACGGGTCGAGGGAGATGATTTCACAGGTACCGAACTGATCGTTGTTGATCAGAGTGAGGTCCTTGTCGTAGTACGTGAACCCGGTGTTCGTGAAGTACTGGATGTTCGCGGCCGCCGTCGCGTTCGCGTGCGTGGTGTTGTTGTTGAAGGAGAGCGGAGGGTCGTTCCAGGACACCCGAACGTCGCCGCCGGTCGTCGCCGGCTCGTCGTAGGGGCCGTGCGGGATGCCGCAGCCCGAGCCGCCGACCTTGCCGACGTTCTCGGAGCCGGGCGGCGTCGACGCCTCGGCGCCTCCGCTCGACGACGCCGTGGCGCCGGACGAGCTCACGGCGGCGGACGACTCGGCCGGTGCCGCGGACGACGACGCGCCCTGCTGGCCGGGGGTACCGCTGCACGCCGAGATGACCAGCGCGCCGACGGCAGCCAGAGCAGTGAGACCCACTGCCCGTGTTCTTCTCATGCAAGATCCTCCTCGAAAGACCCGGAACGCAGCCGCCCCGAGCGGCCCCCGTCGACCGTTCGACGTTCCTGGGTGCGGCGTGTTTCGCCTGTCTGCGACCGTTTGACCTTACGAGGTGTCCCAGCATCTGGGCGCCTTCATGAAGCAATCGTGATCCAACGTTGACTCCCTCGAGGCAGCTGAACTGGACAAAGGCGGCTTCGATCGCCCGGATCACCCGATTGAGGGCCAGAACATTCACCCGGACGGGCGCATACCGGGAAATCATGCGGATACCCGGGCTGTGACCGATGGTTAACATTCGGCGCCTCGTCACGACAGCGCGTGACGACGGGTCAGGCCACCGGCCAGTCCGGGAGCCCCGCCAACGGCCCCGTCCATAGCCAGCCGTCGGTCGGGCCGTCGAGCACCGTGGCGATCTCCGGGGACACGGCGAAGATCGTGATCGGCTCGATGAGCGGCAGCACGGGGAGCTCGTTCCACAGGTCCGCATCGGCCCGCCCGGCGCTGCCGGAGCCGGTGATCGCGTCGGCCAGCAGCGGCTGGACCGCGGTGGAGCAGAACCCGGACAGGTTGCCGCCCGGATCGGCCGGCTGATCGGTGCCGCCGTGCCCCGATCTCCGTCCCCGGCGCCGCCTCCGACGAGGGGGGTGGCACGTCCCGGGCTGTCGCCGGGATCAGCGGGTCGACGGCGGGGTCGCCGTTCGCGGCCGGGATCACCGGGCAACTGAAGGCCGTCGCCGCGGCGATGTCGTCCTGCGCACCGCGCGGCACGGTCACCAGCGCCATGTCGAAGTCGCCTGCGGCGATCCGGGTGCCCACCAGGTTCGGCAGCGAGTCCGCCAGCAGATCCACCTCGATCCCGGCCTCGCCGAGCTGCCGCTGCAGGAGCCTGGCGGCCGCGGCGAGGCGGGCGTCCCCCGACGGAACGGCCAGCGTCAGCCGCAGCAACCGGCCGTTCTCGATCGCATAGAGCCCGTTGCGCTGATAGCCGGCCGCATCCAGGAACCGCTGCGCCGCCTCGGGATCGCCGGTCTCCACGGGCCTTCTCGCCGTCACCGTCGGTCGCCTGGGCGGGCAGCCGGACCTGGGAGGTCACCGTGGGGCCGCCGTCGAGCCAGCCGCCCGCCAGCACCGCGGCGACGGCCTGCAGATCGACCGCGGCGGCTACGGCGCGGCGCACGTCCGCGACGGCGGTGGCGCCCTGCACCGGTGTTGAACACCACCTGCACGCTCGCGGGCGTGCCGATCTCGACCCGGCGTTCCGGC
>CAWJOH010000012.1:0-181812 GCA_963844455.1 uncultured Actinomycetota bacterium | reverse complement strand
ATGAGCGCCGTCGTTCCGCTGATCATCGGGTTTGTCCGCTGGCGTTGCGTCCTGCGTCCCCGAATTCGGCACGAGGAATCGGTATGTCCGGGGCCGGTTCAGCCTCAGCTGCCGGTCGGAAATTCGGATAGCCGGCCGCACCGTCCAGGCGCATGCCTTCTTGCCCGGTCTCCCCCGAGGAACCGGTCCCAGTGGGCCAGCTTTAGCCGTCGACGCCCGAGGCCGCGCTCCCGTAGGCGCTGCTGCAGTGTCGTGGGGGAGACGCGGACGCGGACCACCTCGACGTCGACGTGCCGCCAATCCGCAAGCGCTCCTCGCTGGCCGTGGCGATGAAGGTGGAATCGGATAGGTACTGGAGGACCGAACGGTGCGTCGATCACCACCGGCCCGGCCCAGGTGGAGGTTGGCCCCGGCGACGTCGAGGAGCGAGTCGTACTCGAGGGAACGCCGCGCCCGCCATAGAACGCGTTGGACTCGCGGTCACCGGGGTCGTAGCCGGCGGCCAGCAGGGCGGCCTCGACGAAGCGGGCGCTCATCGCGTCCTTGTTGAGGTACGCGGCGCCGTGTTGGCGGGCCAGGCGCTGGGCGATGGTGGTGTTGCCGGAGCCGGCCGTGCCGATGACGATGCGCAGGGTCGGTTTGGTCATCGGCGGGCGTCCTGTACCGCGGCGAGGAATTCGTGGGCGGCAGCGGCGAAGTGGGTGAAGTCGCCGTCGGGTTGCCACGCCTTGGTGACGGCGCTGCCCACGCCGACTCCGACCACGCCGGCCGCGACCACTCCTTGACGTTGTCGGGGTCACGCCGCCGGCGGGCATGATCGGCACGTGCGCCAGCGGCGCGAGCACGGCCTTGGCGTACGGGATGCCCGCGTTCTCGGTCGGGAAAAGCTTGACGATGTCCGCACCGGCTTCGGCGGACTCGAGGATCTCTGTCGGGGTGAAGGCTCCGCTGATGGTGGGGACCTGGTAGCGGTTCGCGACGCGGATCATCTCGGGGTTGAGCTGCGGGCTGACCAGGAACGTCGCGCCGGCGCGGATGCACTCGTACGCGGCGTGGCCGTCGAGGACGGTCCCGCCCCACCGCGACGCCCTGGGACGTGTACTGCTCGGCCAGCCGGTGGATGAGATCGACGGCTCCGGGGATGGACAACGTGATCTCCAGCGCGCGGAACCCGCCCTCGATCGCGGCGTGCGCGACGCGCTCGGCGGTGTCCGCGTCCGGCAGCCGAACGATGAGGACGGCTCCGGAGGCGTCGATCGTGCTGAGTGTCGCGAGCTTGCTGAACATGGGTGTCCCTTCGGTCGAAATGCTGGTTGACACACTTTCGCACCTCACCTATGGTTAATGCAACCGATCTCAGCAACCGATCTCAGCACCGATCTCAAGGAGGCCAAGATGGAGCGTTCTCAGGCATCGGCTGCGAAATTGACCGCGGTCGCCAGGACTCGGCGGTGCTGGGGTTGGTTTCCTGTCGGCGGAGCTTGCGACGCTCGTCACCGGCGCATGCTGGGCGGCGAACCGGGCCGATGTGGAGGTGTCGTCGTGAGCCGCGCACGCACCATCGTTGTCGGCGCCTCGCACTGGCACGTCCCGCTGTATGCGGCGGCGATCGCCGAGGTGCACCATGTCGTTGGTGTCTCCGACGAGGACCCCGCACGGGTGCGCGGCCTCGCCGAGCTGTGGGGCGTCCCGGTTGAGACGGACTGGCGCCGGTTGCTGGAGTTGCCGGACGTCGAGCTGGCGTATGTTTTCGGCCCGCACGACCAGATGGCCAGACCTGCCTGGCGCTGATCGAGCGGCGCATCCCGTTCGTGGTGGAGAAGCCGCTGGGCACCTCGCTCGAGGAGCTGCAGCAGGTGCGGCGAGCCGCCGAGGAGGCGCGGGGTCCCGGCCACCGTGCCGCTGATCCAGCGGGGCGGTCCCGCGGATAGTTGGCTCGCGAAGGCCGGACGGCCGGTGTATCAGCGGCTCTCGTTCATCGCCGGCCCGCCGGAGCGGTACGACCGCAACGGCAACCCGTGGATGCTCGACCCCGAGCGGGCGGGCGGCGGCTGCCTGGCCAACCTGGGTCCGCATTTCGTCGACCTGTTCCTGCAGCGCAGCGGCACACACCACCGCCGACGTCGCCGCGCAGGCTGTCGTCCACGCCTGCACACCGGGACGATCGAAGACCACGCGACCCTGGTCCTGACCACGCCGGACGGCCGGGAGGCGATCGTCGAGGTGGGATACGCGTTCCCGCAGTCGGAACTGAAGCGTTACTGCAGCTACTCCTCCGCAGGCGATGCCGGGTTCGCGTCCATCGACACCGACGGATCGGCCATCTTCACCACGGTCGATGGCCGCACCGAACGCGCCGTCATCGACGTGGACAGCGATCCGCTCTATGACCCGTTCGTGCGGCAGGTCGCGCTCACGCTCGGCGAGGGCTTCCGCGGGTTGCCGACTCTGGGCGAGCTGGAGGATGTCATGCGGATCATCTGGCGTGCCTACGAGGCCGATCGAGAAGGGCTACATCATGGCTGATCTCAACATCGACGTGGTCGCGAAGGCGGCGGGCGTGCACCGCTCGACCGTCTCCCGGGCCTTCTCCCGCCCTGAGGCGGTCAAGCCGAAGACCCGGGAGCTGATCCTGCGCGTCGCCGAGGAACTCGGGTACACCATGAGCCCGCTGGCCCAGGCGCTGCGGTCGAAGACCAGCGCATTCGTCCCGCTGATCGTGCCGGACATCACCAACCCGTTCTACG
This sequence comes from uncultured Actinomycetota bacterium, assembly GCA_963844455.1. GTDB lineage: Bacteria > Actinomycetota > Actinomycetes > Mycobacteriales > Nakamurellaceae > Nakamurella. The sequence continues at coordinate 179,065 of CAWJOH010000012.1, read as the reverse complement.
CCGAGCTGGCCAAGACGATGACCCAGGCCGCAGGCGACCGCGGCTATCAGCTGGTGCTGTGCATCACCAACCGGGACACCGAAAGGACGGCCGGCTACCTGACCGCCATGCAGTCGCTGTACGCGCCGTTCGGCATCGTCGCGCCGTCCACCCGGGTCGACATCGACACGCTGACGAAGTTCGGCTTCGGCGACCGGGTGGTCGTCATCGACCGCGTCGACGAGGACTCGACCGTGCCGAGCGTCACCGTCGACAGCCGCCGCGGCATCGAGCTGGCCTTCGATCATCTGCGTTCGCTCGGCCATCGCCGGATCGGCTACGTCTCGGGTATCTCGGGCACGCACACCGCCCAGGAGCGCATGGACGCCTACCGCGACCTCGCCGAGGGCGACCCGATCGTCCTGGACAGCGGCGCCGACACCGAGGCAGGCGAGCGCGCCGCCGCGCAGTTCGTCGCCATGACCGACCGGCCGACGGCGATCATCGCGGCGAACGACATGACCGCGTTCGGGGTGATCTCCGCGCTCACCGCCCAGGGCCTGCGCGTCCCGACGGACGTCTCGGTCATCGGGTTCGACGGGCTCACCCTGGGCGCGCGCTACAACCCCGCGCTGACCACGGTCCGCCAGCCGATCGCCGACATGGGCAACATCGCGATCGACCTCGCCGAGAAGAAGGCAGCGACGGATCGGTCGACCACGTCGTCCTGACCCCCGAGCTGCTGGTGCGGGCCTCCACCGCCGAGCCACCGGCATGACCGCGCGCACCGGCGCTGAGCTGCCCCGCATCCCTGGCATCCGTCACGCCGACCATGTCGCCTTCACCGTGCCCGACCTCGACCAGGCCGTCGCGTTCTTCGTCGAGGCGCTCGGCGCGCAGGAGCTGTACCGCTCCACCCGGGGACCGGATGCCCAGTTCATGCCCGAGAACTTCGCCGTGCCAGCGGATGCGCGCCTGACCCTGGCCATGCTGCGCATGCCGCCCAACCTCAACGTGGAGCTGTTCGAGTGGAGCAGCTCCGACCGCCGCACCGAGCACCCCCGGCACAGCGACGCCGGCGGCCACCACCTGTGCTTCGTGGTGGACGACGTGGACCAGGCGGTCGCGGTGCTCCGCGACATCCCGGGCGTGCGAGTGCTCGGCGAGCGCAAGGAGGTCGCCGGCGACAGCCCCCGCGTCGCGGGCAACCGATGGACCTACTTCCTCACCCCGTGGGGACTGCTGATGGAGATCGTCGACCGCTCCAGGGTGGCCGACCCGCCACCCCTGGTCGGCCCCGCCGACTGGCACTCACAGCAGATCACCCGGCACCTAACGACACCAGAAAGGACCAGTGACCATGCGTATTGCAGGCCACACCCTCGGCACCCCGGAACAGACCGTCCCTGAGGCGCTTGCGCTGTTCGCTGCGGCCGGCCTGGACGCCGCCGAGGTGATCTACCAGGACGACTACCGTTCCGGGCTCCCGCTACGAGACCGACGATCCGCCGAACTTGCCCGACGGGCAGCGGAGGATCTGGGGATCCCGATCGTCGGGATCACCCCGTACACCACCGGGATCAACGCCCTCGACGATCGTGACTGGCAGACCGCGGTCGATGAGTTCCGCGGCGCCATCGAGATCGCGCAGGTCGTCGGCGCCGACCGGCTCCGCGTCTACGCCGGCTCCTGGCAACCGGACCAGCCAGACCACGCCGCCCACTGGGACCAGCTGGTCTCGGCCCTGCGCACGCTGGCCCCGGAAGCCTCCGACGCCGGGATCCGGCTCTGCGTCGAGAACCACTTCGGCACGATGACCCAGTCCGCCGCGCAGACGGCGCGGCTGGTGCGGGAGGTCGACCACCCGGCGGTTCGGGTCCTCTACGACCAGACCAACCTGACGTTCACCCACGACGAGCCCTACGAGGAGGCGCTTCGCATCCAGGGCGACCTGATCGGGCACGTGCACGTGAAGGACCTCGTGTTCACCGACCCCGATGCGCCGTTCCAGGCAGCCGAGACCGCGCGGGTCGCGGCGTCGGAACGCGCGGTGCGGTCCCGCGTCGTCGGCGACGGCATCGTTCCCTGGGCCGAATCCTCTCCGCGCTGCGGCCCTCGGCTACGACGACGTCCTCACCCTCGAGTACGAATACCGCTGGCACCCGCAGGACCTGCCCGAGCCCGCGATCGGTTTCGCCCGGTCCGCGGCCGCGCTCCGCGCCCTCCTCGACCCAGCCGGCCACCGCGGAGAGCGCCCGATGAACGCGCAGGCCCGGACCCGCGTCGGCGTCATCGGTGCGGGAACATCGCCACCATCGCCCAGCTGCCGACCCTGGTCCAGCGCGACGACGTGGAACTCGCGGCCCTCGTGTCCCGCCGCCCGGACCCCGGACCGCTGATGCGGCGCTGGGGTTTCGGCGCCGCCTACCGAACCGTCGAGGACATGCTCGACGCCCAGGACCTGGACGCGGTCTTCGTGCTGACCCCCCGCTCGGAACACGCGCACGCCGTCGAGGCCTGCCTGCGACGCGACGTCGACGTGTTCTGCGAGAAGCCCCTCGCGCCGTCCGCCGACGAAGCGGAACGCCTCGCCGACCTCGCCGACCAGCGCGGCCGCATCCTGATGGTCGACTTCAACCGCCGCTACGCCCCGGTGTACGTCGGCCGGGCGCGAGACGTTCGGCCAGGCCGGCGCCACGTTCTGCGTCGCCCAGAAGAACCGGCCGGGCTCGGAGTACCGGGCGACGTTCGAGAACGCCATCCACATGGTCGACCTGCTCCGCTGGTACTGCGGCGGCGAACCCGTCGACGTCACCGCGCACGCCGCGGGCGACGACCCGTGGCAGGAGGACGGGACCGCAGCCATCATCCGCTTCGACACCGGCAACACCGGTGTGCTGATGGCGGCCCGCACGGCCGGCGCCTGGAACGAGAAGCTCGACGCCTACGGCGCCGGGCGAACCGCCGAAGTGCAGGCACCGGAATCAGTCTCGATCACCATCGACGGCGTCACCACCACCCGGAACCTCAGCTCCGAGGCGTACGGCTGGGCCACCGCGACCCAGACCCTCGGCTTCGCCGAAGCCGTCCACCACTTCCTCGACCGGCTGGCAGACCGCCGGCCGCCCCTGACCAACGGGCGCGACGCCGTCGCCACCCAGCGGCTGCTCGACCACATCCTCGAAGCCGCGGGGCTTCCCACCCACGAACAGGAAGGCCGCCAATGGGCAAGCCACGCCACGAACACCGTCCACCAATGATCATGACCACCAGCTCACCCGACACCGGCGCCCGACGGTGGAACCGGTGGCCGTCCCGCAACCATCACGGCACGACGGCGGATCCGCCTGCCGCTGATCTGCCGACGCCACGAGCCGATCGTGGACCCTCAGAGCACCCGCACCGATCCGAGTAGCCCTCGCATGCCCGGCAGCGGCCGGACCTGCACGCCAAGCGGTAGACCGCAGCACCAACAGCGCGACATCGACTGCACCTAAAGCCTGCCCAGGAACGCGTCACCCGACCCTCCGACCTCGCCCAACGACCCGAGCAACACGTCAACCCTAGGAGTGCTCAATGACGAACTCACCAGACGCGTTCGAGCACGCCAGGCCCTTCGGGACCTCCGTCCTCGAACGCCCACGCCGCCCGATCAACCTGGTGGCCGGCACCATCGGCCACTTCGTGGAATGGTACGACTGGTACATCTACGGCCTGCTGGCCGCGATCTTCGCCTCCCAGATCTTCCCCAGCGACTCCCCCTTCGCCTCCCTCATCGCCGCTCTGCTCACCTACGCGATCGGGTTCGTCATCCGCCCTTCAGCGGAATCATCATCTCCCCGCTGGCCGACCGCTACGGCCGCCGACTCGTCCTCACCCTGTCGATCTCCGGGATGGCGCTCGGCTCCCTGATCATCGCCCTCACTCCTGGCTACGACACGATCGGCTACGCGGCACCGATCCTCTTCGTGATCGCCCGCATCCTGCAGGGCATCTCGGCCGGCAGCGAGCAGCAAAGTGCCATCTCCTTCATGGTCGAACACGCCCCACCGAACAGGAGAGGCCTGTTCGGGTCCTTCTCCAACATGGCCAGCGGCCTCGCGACCCTCGCCGCGACCGCTTCGGCCGCGATCGTCACCTCCGTCTTCGCCCCGGAAGCCCTCGCCGCCTGGGGTTGGCGCATCCCCTTCCTCATTGGCGGCATCCTCGGCTTGGTCGGTCTTCTGCTGCGGGCACGACGCCGATGAGACCCCCGAGTTCGAGGCCAGTTCCATCGTGGACAAGAAGTCCGCGCCGGCACGGCTGTTGGCCCTGCTGCGCGAACACCCCAAGGCTGTCCTGCAGGCAGCGGCGCTCTCCGCCCCGGCCGTCGCCTACTACACCTGGGCGACCTTCCTGCCCACCTACGCCCGCCTCACCACCGGCCGGGACACCTCGTCCACCCTGATCGGCAGCGTCATCGGGCTCTGCCTGCTGGTGATCACCGTGCCGATCTGTGGTGCCCTGTCGGATCGACTCGGTCGACGCAAGATCTTCCCCATCATCGGGGCCACCGGCATGGTCGTGCTCTTCTACCCCTTGTTCCTGCTGCTGAACCGCCGGGATTCTGGGTCTACGTGGCGGTCGCCGCATCCGGATGGGTCGTCCTGGGCATCTGGCAGGCGGTCTACCCGACCATCCAGGCCGAGCTGTTCCCAGCCTCGGTCAGGGTGTCCGGCATCGGTTTCTCACACCAGATGGTGATCGCGATCTTCGGCGGCACCGCACCACTGATCGCCGCCGCCTTCGTCGGTGCCGGACATCCCATGTGGGTCGCCATCTACATGATCGTCATCGTCGCCCTCTGCCTCATCGTCTACTTCACGCTCCCCGAAACGGGCAGCAAGACGCCGCGGGCCACCGTCGCCCTGCACGACCAGGAAGTCGTGGAAGGTGAGACTCGAGGCGAAGTAGGCCGGGGTTGGGCCGGCGGGACGAGACGATGTTCACCGGTCATCGGCAACCCTACGGGAAGAAGGCCCAGCCGAAGAGCCAGGCTGACCCGGTCCGTCCCGGCCTGCATCCCAGCCGGGTTGGGCCGGGCGCCTGCGACGTGTCGTGGCGTGCCGAACGGCTGCCGCGGCGTCGAATCCTGCCCCCACCGAGGCCGACCTGGCCGCCGGCGCTTGGCCCGGCGACCACCTGTACGACAACGCGGAGACCCGAGATCGAAGGCACCGTAGGTGTGGTCGCGTACCGGGCGATCGGTAGCCGGGTTGTCGGGCATGCTGCGGATTCGCGGACCGCCCTGATGCACGACCCGGCCCACCACCGACCCTCCCTCTTCAGCCCATTGAGAGAAAGCGAACCCCAATGACTGACCGACTCGCTGATTTGACCGCGCACGGTGTGTCCCTGTGGCTTGATGACCTGTCCCGTCAGCGCCTTCGATCGGGCAACCTGCAGCACCTCATCGACACCTGGCACATCAGCGGGGTCACCACCAACCCGTCGATCTTCCAGACCGCCCTCGCCGACGGCGCGTCCTACCAGAAACAACTGGACGAGTTGGCCGCCCGCGGTGCCGACGTGGACGAGGTGGTACGGACAACGACGACTGATGACGTGAGAGACGCCTGCGACCTGTTCACCGGCACCTTCCACGCCACCCGGCACGTCGACGGCCGGGTGTCCATCGAAGTGGACCCGCGGCTGGCTCACCAGACCCGGGCCACCGTCGACCAGGCCCGCGAGCTGCACAAGATCGTCGACCGGCCCAACGTGCCGATCAAGATCCCCGCCACATTGGCCGGCCTGCCCGCGATCACCGCGGTCATCGGCGAGGGCATCAGCGTCAACGTCACCCTGATCTTCTCCCTGGACCGGTACAAGCCGTGATGGACGCGTACATCACGGGTCTGGAACAGGCCGCTGAAACCGGTCACGACCTGGCCGAGATCCATTCCGTCGCCTCGTTCTTCGTCTCCCGGGTGGACAGCGCGATCGACAAGCGGCTCAAGGTCATCGGCTCACCGAGGCCCAAGCACTGGAAGGCAAGGCGGCGATCGCGAACGCCCGACTGGCCTACCAGGCCTACGAGCAAACGTTCACCGGTGCACGGTGGGCGGCCTTGGAAGCCAAGGGCGCCAACAAGCAGCGCCCGCTGTGGGCGTCCACCGGGGTGAAGGACCCCCAGTACGACGACACCCGGTACGTCGTTGAACTCGTCGCCCCGCAACGGTGAACACCGCCCCGGAGAAAACCATCGCCGCCGTCGCCGACCACGGCGTCATCACCGGCGACACCGTGCAGGGCACCTACGCGGCAGCCGCTGCCGTGTTCTCCGGCCTCCAGCAGGTTGGAATCGACCTGGACGACGTGTTCACCGCCCTCGAGACCGACGGCGTAGACAAGTTCATCGCTTCCTGGAAGGAGTCGCTCGACTCGGTCGCCGTCGAATTGACCAAACACCAACGCGGTTAATCCACCAGGCTCCACTGGACCCACGCGGGCCTGGCCGTCATGGTGGCCGAGACGACCGAGTAATTGGCCCTACCCCGCTGTTCTGGCGGTCCAGCCAGCCGCCCGCCGATCCTGGTCGACACCTCCTCCCGCGGCCACCGTTGCGGCGAACGCCCGATGGCGAACTCTTCAGGCAGTCGACATGAGAGGGACTGGGCTCTCGAGTTGATCAGGGCCAGTGGTTCAACCCGGTAGCTGCTGGTCCCGCCGGTCCGTGGTCGATGGGCTGGTTCCTTATCCGCTGGCAACTGTCGGCGATCCCTGATGCACCTTCAGTGCGCCTGCCGTGCGGACCCGGACGCAGCTCTCGGCGGCGGCTTGGCGGTGATCTCGTGCAGTTCCATGGGGATGCGGGTGGCCTGTCCGGTGAGGTGACCTCCTACCCGGCTGCCGCGGCGTTACGGCATGACATCGATGCGCTCATGCGAGAGCGCTCCGTGCGGGGATCGTCGACGAGCGCGACTTTCGTTTGTCGAGCCATTGTTGACTCCCGAGGCAGTCTGACGATGATCGCCAACATACCTGTGAGCGGCGGTTCAATACCGTCGCTCTCGTCGTGGTTACGAATTGACACCCTGATTGTGGCTGTGTCCGTCACATGCGGACGAGGTTGTGGCTGTGTCCGTCACGTGCGGACCGAATTGTCGCTGTGTCCGTCACGTGCGGACCGATGATCCGGCGCCGGGTCACCGCGGGAATGCCCAGGCGGCCGTTCCGTCGACGGTGGCGAGGCGGCGCGGCGCGGGCAGTGCGCGGCGCGGGCCGCGGCGATCAGCTCGGCGGCGGTGACCGACCGGCCCCGCCGCGGGAGCGCCGCCAGCAGGAGCCGGCGCGCGGGCGATCGGCGGTCATCGCGCTGTGAAGCGACGGTGAACGTTGGGCGCCGCCCGTCGCGTGCGGCCTGTCGCCACGGCGGCGCCGGCGCTCCCGGCCCGGGACCAGCTCGGCCGTCGGGGTCGCGTGCAGCGCGGCCTCGACGACGTGTCGCCCGCGCCGAAGACGGCGACGGCGGGGTCGGGCCCGGCGCCGTGAACCCGGATGCGCGCCGGCCGCGCCGCGGCGTGACTCGCCGGCGCCCTGCCGCGACCGCTCCGCTTCGCCGCCGCGCGCCGGTGGGGCCGGCGCCGGGTGCGAGGTCGATGATCACGCATCGTCGGCGGCACCCTTCGCCGCGGGCCCGGATTTCGATCGTGACCAGGAGTTCCGCCGATCCGGGGCACCGGTTCTCGGGCGGTCGTGAAGGCCCGCGACGCCCGGCCGCGAACTCGGCGGGCGCCCGCGGCGGTCCTGCCGGCCGGTCGTCGATCGTGCCCTCCGGTCCGGCGTCCGCGGGTCGGTGCGCCGGCATCGATCGCCGGGGACGGCCGTCCGCTTCGCCGGGTCCTTCGGCGCCGAAGAGGCTGCGGCCCCCGCTGCCGTCACCTCCGCCGCCGCTCCGCGGGTGTGGCCGGGGACGCGGGCCTAGCCGCTCGCAGGTCCCGGTGATAACTTCCGTTGAACAGCGCCGTGCCTCGCGGATGTGCGCCCGGTGAACCCTCACCCGACCACCACGCGCGCGTGGAGCGCCCGAAACGTCTCCCAGGGGCGACCGACCGGCCGGCCCCTCGAGCCTGGCAAAGGAGCTGCGGCCTCATGGGTACGAAGACACTTCTCCGCGGTGGCACCGTTCTCAGCATGGACGACGCGGTCGGCGACCTGCCGGTCGGCGACGTGTTGATCGACGGTGACACGATCGCCGCCGTCGCGGCCGATCTGGGCGAGGTCGACGCCGAGATCGTCGACGCCGCAGGCTTCATCGTCATCCCGGGGTTGATCGACACCCATCGGCACACCTGGGAGGCGGCGATCCGGGGATGCGCGCCCAACGCGACGCTGGACGACTACTTCGTCGAGGTGCTCGACACCTTCGCGCCGGTGTACCGCCCGGACGATGTCTACGCATCGAACTACGCCGGCGCGCTGGAGTGCATCAACGCCGGCATCACCACCCTGGTCGACTGGTCGCACATCAACAACACGCCGGACCACCCCGACGCCGGCATCAAGGGCCTGCAGGAGTCGGGCATCCGCGCCCAGTACGCGTACGGCAGCGCGAACCTCTCCCTGAACGACTACTGGAACGGCAGCACCATCGCCATCCCGGACGACGACGTGCAGCGCATCAAGGAGACGTACTTCTCCGGGGGCACGTCGGCCGGCGGCCTGCTGACCCTGGCGCTGGCCACCCGCGGCCCCGGGTTCTGCCAGGACGACGTGGTCAGGTCGGAGTGGGGTCTGGCGCGGGAGCTGGGCATCCCGATCACCGTGCACGTCGCCATGGGCCGGCTGGCCGGGCGCTTCGGGATGGTCAAGCAGCTCAGCGATCTCGGGCTGATCGGCCCCGGCCTCGGCTCCGACACCACCTACATCCACTGCTGCTACTTCAGCGACGAGGAGTGGGACCTCGTGGAGCAGAGCGGCGGCACCATCTCGATCGCGGCCCAGATCGAGATGCAGATGGGTCACGGGTGGCCGCCGGTGATGCGGGCCCGCAAGCACGGCCTGCGGCCGAGCCTGTCCATCGACGTGGTGACCACAGCGCCCGGCGACCTGTTCACCAACATGCGCGCCGCCTTCGCCGGCGAGCGCGCGCGGATGAACGCCGAGTTCTGGCAGCAGGACGTGCCGGCGGAGGGCATGCTCACGGCCCGCGACCTGCTGCAGATGTCCACCGTCGACGGCGCCTACACCGCCGGTCTCGAGGCCGTCACCGGCTCGCTGACCCCGGGCAAGCAGGCGGACGTCGTGCTGATCGACGCGCGGCAGCCGAACATCGTCCCGGTGTTCGACCCGGTCGCCGCCGTCACGCTGTGCGCCGACGTGTCCAACGTGGACACCGTGATCGTGGGCGGCACCGTGCACAAGCGCGGCGGGAAGATGGTCGCCGACGTGGCGCGGTCCCGCCAGCTGGTGGAGAACTCGCGCGACTACCTGGTCGGCGAGGTCGAGCGGCGCCGGGCATCGTGACCCACGCCGTCGTTCCGGCAGCCGCGGCGTCCTGGGAAACGCCGCGCTGGGCAGCGGGCTCTGCCGGGTTCCGGCGGTGGAGCGCCATCGGGCAGCCGGTCGGCGCCGTGCACACCGGCTTCGGCGTCTGCGAGCTCGGTCCCGGCGGGTCGTTGGCCGGGCACCGGCACTCGTTCGAGGAGACCTTCTACGTGACCGAGGGAGTCGGCGTCCTCGACACTCCCGAGGGATCGTTCCGGGTGGTGCCCGGGGACTACGGCCTGCTGCCCGTCGGCGTCCCGCACGGCTGGCGCAACCTCGGCGACGAGCCGGTGCGGTGGGCCGAGATGCAGGGCCCGGCGCCCCGGCCGCACCTCGACGACGACACGGTGCCGGCCACCGGCCCGCCGACCGGCGAACCCCGGCCGATCGACGTGCGCGACCCGGGCAACCGGCGGTTCGGGTCGATCTCGCCCGCGCACATGGACGCGCGCGGGCAGAGCCAGACCCTGCTCGACGTCTCGGCGAGCATGCGGACCGCGCTGCTGGTCTACAGCGGGATCACCGTGAAGATGATGGTCGACAGCGATCTCGACGCGCAGCTGACCACCATGTTCATGGTCCACTACGACCCCGACGGCGTGGCAGGGCGGCACGACCATCCGTTCGAGGAGGCGTACTACTTTCTCGAGGGCCGGGCCGAGGCGACCTTCGACGGCGAGGTGTACGAGCTCGGGCCGGGGGACATCGCCTGGGCGGGTGTGGGCTGCGTGCACAGCTTCCGCAACCTCGGCGGCGGGCCCCTGCGCTGGCTGGAGACCCAGTCCCCGCAGCCGCCGTCCCGCCATGCCTACCGCTTCACCCGCGATTGGGACTATCTGCAGAAGGAGCGAGATGCCTGACACGACCGTGGTGGTCATCGGCGGCACGGCCGGCCTCGGCCGGGAGGTGGCCCGGCGGGCCGCCGACCGCGGCGAGACGGTGGTGCTGTCGGGCCGGGATGCCGAGCACGCGAGATCCGTCGCGGCCGAGATCGGCGGCAGGACCACCGGTATCGGTGTCGACCTGGCCGATCCCGGCCGGCTGGGCGCGAGCCTCGACGGGATCGAGCGGGTCGATCACCTGGTGATCGCGGGTATCGCGCGGGACCAGAACACGGCCGCCGCGTACGACTACAAGGCCGCGCTGGACCTGGTGACGATGAAGCTGGTCGGCTACACCGAGACCATCCACCAGCTGCGGCCGCGGATGCCCGACGGCGGCGCCATCGTCGTGTTCGGTGGCCAGGCCAAGGAGCGGCCGTACCCGGGCAGCACGACCGTGTCGACGGTGAACGGCGGCGTGGTCGGTCTGGTGCACTCGCTGGCCACCGAGCTCGCCCCCGTCCGGATCAACGCGGTTCATCCGGGGATCGTGGGGGACAGCCCGTACTGGTCGGGCAAGCCGCTGGACCACGTGGTGGCGCGGACGCCGGGCGGCCGGCTCGCCACCATGGCCGACATCGCGCATGCCGTCGAGTTCCTGCTCGCCAACCCGGCGGTGAACGGGCAGAACCTGGCCGTCGACGGCGGCTGGCTGCTGAAGTGAGCGCCATCACCCAGCCCCCGGCTCGGCCGGTCGCGGTGATCGGGCTCGGCCGGATGGGCGCGGCGATGGTCGAGCGGCTGCGCGCGCTCGGCACCGACGTGGTGATCTTCAACCGGACCGCCTCGCGCGCGGCCGATCTCGCGGAACGCAGCGGGGCGCGCGTCGCACCGACGGCCGCGGCGGCGGCGTCCGGCGCCGGGGTGGTGCTGGTCTCGCTGGCCGACGACGCGGCGTGCCGTGAGACCTACACCGGCAGCGGCGGTCTCGTCGACGGCCTGGCCGCGGGCACCGTTGTCGCGGAGACGAGCACCATCGACCCTCGCACGGTGGTCGAGCTGGCGGGCCGGGTGTCGGCAACCGGCGCCGCGCTGGTCGACTCGCCGGTGTCCGGCAGCGTGCCGCTGGTGCTCCGGGGCGAGCTCACCGCGATCGTCGGTGGTGCGCCGGACGCGGTGGGCGCGGCGCGGCCGGTGCTGGAGGGGATCGCGAAGCACGTGCTGCACGTCGGGCCGCTGGGCGCGGGCGCCACGATGAAGCTGGCGGTGAACGGCGTCGTGCACGCGTCGAACCAGGCCGTCTCCGAGGCGCTGGTCCTGGCGGAGGCCGCCGGGGTGGACCGGCAGACCGCCTACGAGGTGCTCGCGTCCAGCGCGATCGCGTCGCCGTTCGTCGCATACAAGCGCGGCGCCTTCGAGAACCCGGCGGAGGCCCCGGTGGCCTTCAGCCTGGATCTGGTGGCCAAGGACTACGACCTGATCCTCGAGCTGGCGGAGCGGGTCGGCGCCAGGATGGACCAGGCGCGGGCCGGCCGCCGCAGCGTCGCCGCCGCCATCGAGCGGGGTTACGGCAACCGCGACATGAGTGCCCTGGCGGAGCATCTGCGCGATCTCGGCGGTAGCTGACCCGTCGGCCCGGCGAGCGGGCGGTCCCGCCGCCACGGATCACCGGGCGGACACCCTTGCGCCGCGCATGGTGGCGGTGCCAGTCTCGGACGTTAACTCCACGGTTGTGGAATTAATGCCCTGGGAGGTTCGTCATGGTCGGGCCGCCATCGCCGTCGCCATCGCCGTCGTCACCGCCGTCGCCGTCGCCGTCGCCATCGCCGTGGTCACCGCCGGACGCGCCGCTGGTGCTCGACCTCGCCGAGCTGTCGGCCGGCCGGCTGCCCGAGGTCGGTGGCAAGGCGGCCAACCTGGGCGAGCTGATCCGCGCGGGCTTCGACGTGCCGCCGGGCTTCTGCGTCACCACCGCCGGGTACCGGGCCGCGACGGCGACCACCGCGGTGGCGGACGGGTCGGCGACCGACGCGCCCGCCGCACGAGAGGCGGTGCTGGCGGCCGAGTTCCCGGAGCCCGTCGCGGTCGCGATCTCGGATGCCTACGCCCGCCTGGGCTCCGGTGCCGCGGTACCCGTTGCGGTGCGGTCGTCGGCGACCGCCGAGGACCTGCCCGGCGCGAGCTTCGCGGGGCAGCAGGACACCTACCTGAACATCGCCGGGATCGACGACGTCCTGGACGCGGTGCAGCGCTGCTGGGCCTCGCTCTGGACGGACCGTGCCGTCGCCTATCGATCGGCGCAGGGCATCGACGGTGCCGGGGTCGCGCTCGCCGTCGTGGTGCAGCTGATGGTCGATGCGGCCACCGCCGGCGTGCTGTTCACCGCCGACCCGGTGACCGGTCGGCGGCGGCAGGCGGTGCTGGACGCCGCGCCCGGCCTCGGTGAGGCGGTGGTCTCCGGCTCGGTCGACCCGGACCACGTCGTCGTCGACACCGCGACCGGTCGCATCCTCGAGCGGCGGCGGGGCGGCACCGGGGGAGAGAACCGAGACGGGGCCGGCGACGCGCGCCCGGCGCTGTGCGTGTCCGACGAGCAGGCGAGAACGCTGGCCCGGTTGGGCGATCGGGTCGAGGACTCGTTCGGCACGCCGCAGGACATCGAATGGGCATTCGACGCCGACGGGCGTCCATGGCTCACCCAATCGCGCCCGATCACCACCCTGTTCCCGGTTCCGCGACGCGCGCGGCCGCTGCCGGCGGACGACCTGCGGGTCTTCTTCTGCGTCAGCCTCGCGCAGGGCCTGCACCGGCCGATCACGCCGATGGGCATCGCGGCCTTCCGGGTGCTGGGGTCGGGATTCCTGGATCTGGTGGGTCGGCCCCCACCCCGGATCCTCGACGGCCCAGCAGGATTCGCGGTCGCCGGCGGCCGGATCTTCGTGGACGCGACGCCGGCGGTGCGCTCGCCCGTCGGCCGCGCGATCATGCCGCGGGCTCTCGACGTCATGGAGGCTCGCTCGGCGGTCGTGCTGCGCCGGCTCTTCACCGACCCGCGGCTGTCGGTGCGGCCGGGAACCCGGCGACGGGTGATCGGCCCGCTGCTGACCCTCGCCCGGCGGACGCGGGCGCCGCTCGTCGCCGCCCAGGCGCTGATCAGCCCGGCCGCCGCGCAGCGCAGGGTGCGCCGGCTCGCCGGCGAGGTGCGGGCGCGTCCCGTCGCCCCGCCCGGCACCGACATCCCGCGTCGCGTCGACGGTGTCGTCGAGCTGCTGTTCGGCGCGTTGCCGTTGGCGCCGCGGAGCCTGCCGGGCGCGGCCGCCGGCTTCGCCGCGCTCGGCATCGCGGGCCGCCTGCTCCGCGGGTCGATCGAGCCCGGCGACCTGCAGGCGGTGCTGCGCAGCGCGCCGGACAACGTCACCACCGAGATGGACCTGCGGTTGTGGCGTCTCGCGGTGCGCGCGCGGGGCGACATCGAGTCGTCGGCGGCGCTGCGCACCGAAGGCGCCGACGCGCTGGCGGCGCGGTACCGCGACGGCACGCTGCCGGCGGTGCTGCAGCGCGGCATGGCGGAGTTCCTCGCGCAGTACGGCGACCGGGCCGTGGCCGAGATCGATCTCGGCATGCCGCGGTGGACGCAGCGCCCGACGCACCTGTTCGGCGTGCTGTCCGGCTACCTGCGGCTCGACACCGGCGCCGAGACGCCCGAGCAGCACTTCGCGGAGGGTGCCAGGGCGGCGACGACGATGGTGCTCACGCTGGTCCGACGCGCCCACCGGATCGGGCGGCTGCGCGCGGTCGCCGTCCGGTTCTGCCTGCGCCGCGCGCGGGCGCTCGTCGGGATGCGCGAGACCCCGAAGTTCCTGATGATCACCGTGTTCGGCCGCGCGCACGCGGCGCTGCTCGACATCGGCTCGGAGCTCACCGGTCTCGGCCGCCTGGAGGCGGCGGAGGACGTCTTCTTCCTCGACTTCGACGAGGTCAAGCTGGCAGCGGCCGGCGACGACCTGCGGGGGCTGATCGCCGAGCGGCGTCGGCGGTACGACGAGGAGCTCCGTCGCCGGCACGTGCCCCGGGTGCTGCTCTCGGACGGCACGGAGCCGGAGGCGGTCGGCGAGCCCGCGGTGGCGGCGGAGGGCGTCCTGGCCGGTACGCCGGCGTCCGCGGGCACGATCACGGCGGTCGCGCGGGTGGTGCTCGACCCGTCGACGGCGCGGCTGGAGCCGGGCGAGATCCTCGTCGCGCCCTCCACCGACCCCGGTTGGACGCCGCTGTTCCTGACCGCCGGCGGCCTGGTGATGGAGATGGGCGGCGCGAACAGCCACGGCGCGGTCGTCGCCCGGGAGTACGGCATCCCGGCGGTGGTCGGCGTGCCGCGGGCGACCGAACTGATCTGCAGTGGCGATGAGCTGACGGTCGACGGCGCGAGCGGCGTGGTCACCCTGCCCGGCGCGCGGGCCGCGTCCGCGGACGCGGCCGGCCGCGTCGCCGTCGCGTCGTGACCGCTGCCCCGGCGCGGCGGCCGGGCCGGCCGTCCGGCGAGCGGAACACCCGCGCGCTCGTGCTCGCCGCCGCCCGCCGGGTGTTCACCGAGAAGGGTTACGACGCAGCGAGCCTCCGGCAGATCGGGGCGGAGGCGGGGGTGCACGCCGGCATGGTGCGGCACTACTTCGCGGACAAGGCGGGCCTGTTCCGCGCCGCGATGGAGGCGCCGCTCGACCCGTCGGCCCTGCTGGCGCCCGTGCTCGCCGGGGGGCCGGACGGGCTGGGCGAGCGGCTGCTGCGGCTGTTCCTGCGCGAATGGGATCGCGCGGGGCCGCAGAACCCGATGATCATGCTCGTGCGCTCCGCGATGACCCACGAGGAGTCCACCCGCATGCTGCGGGAGTTCATCACCAGCCAGGTGCTCGGCCGTCTGGCGGCTGCCGTCGACGCGCCGGACAGGGAGCTGCGGGCCAGCCTGATCGGTAGCCAGATGGTCGGACTCGTGGTCGCGCGGTACATCGTCAGGGTGGAGCCGCTGGCCTCCGCCGACCACGAGGCCGTGGTCGCGGCCGTCGCGCCGACCCTGCAGCGCTACCTGACCGGCCCGATCGGGGAGCCGCCCGTTCCCGCCGGATGAGCACGGTCGCGGGACGGATGCGGCCTCCGGCACCGGCTGCCGTCCGCAGCCGGTGATCAGCTCTCGGCCGAGGACGAGGGCTCGACGGTGGCCACCACCGCGCCGACGGTGACCGGATCGCCCACGTCGACCGCGACGGCGGCGATCACCCCGTCGGCCGGCGCCGTGATCGGGTTCTCCATCTTCATCGCCTCGACGACGACGACGACGTCCCCGGCCGACACCGCGTCGCCCACCGCGACGGCGACCTTGACCACGGTGCCCTGCATGGGTGCGACGACCGCGCCGCCGGCCGCGGTGGGGGCGGCGTGGCCGGCCGCGGACCGACGCGCACGGGCCATGCCCGGCCCGGCCGGCGCGGGGGCGAGCAGGTCCGCCGGGAGCGACACGCTCACCCGGCGACCGTTGACCTCGGCGACCACCGTCCGCCGCTCCGCCGGCGCGGCGCCCGGCGCCGTGCCCTGCGCGGCGGCCGCGCCGAACGGCTCGATCCGGTTGTCGAACTCCGTCTCGATCCACCGGGTGTGCACCGCGAACCGGCCGTCCGCGGCCACGAACGCGGGGTCGCGCACGACCGCGCGATCGAACGGCAGCACCGTCGGCACGCCCTCCAGCACGATCTCGTCCAGCGCGCGGCGCGACCGCTCCAGCGCCTCGGCCCGATCGGCGCCGGTGACGATCAGCTTGCCGAGCATCGAATCGAAGGCACCCGAGATCTCCGACCCCGTGGCGACTCCCGCGTCCAGCCGCACCCCGGGCCCCGCCGGCGGCACGAAGTCCGTCACCACTCCCGGCGCCGGCAGGAACGACCGACCGGGGTCCTCGGCGTTCAGCCGGAACTCGATGCTGTGCCCGCGCGACGGCAGATCGGACGTCCAGCGCAGCTTCTCGCCGTCGGCGATGCGGAACTGCTCGCGCACCAGGTCGACGCCGCTGGTCTCCTCGGTCACCGGATGCTCGACCTGCAACCGGGTGTTGACCTCCAGGAACGACACCGCACCGTCGGCGCCGACCAGGAACTCGACGGTGCCGGCCCCGCGGTAGCCGGCCGCCGCGCAGATGTCCCGCGCCGCCCGGTGGATCTGCGACCGCTGGGCATCCGTCAGGAACGGCGCGGGAGCCTCCTCCACCAGCTTCTGGTAGCGCCGCTGCAGGGAGCAGTCGCGGGTGCCGGCGACGATCACGGTGCCGTGCTCGTCGGCGAGGACCTGGGCCTCGACGTGCCGCGGCCGGTCGAGGTAGCGCTCCACGAAACATTCGCCGCGGCCGAAGGCGGCGACCGCCTCCCGGACGGCGGACTCGTAGAGCTGCGGGATCTCCCCGACCGTGCGGGCGACCTTGAGCCCGCGGCCGCCGCCGCCGAACGCCGCCTTGATGGCGACCGGGAGCCCGTGCTCGGTGGCGAAGGCGATCACCTCGTCCGGTCCGGACACCGGATCCTCGGTGCCCGGCACCAGCGGCGCGCCGACCTTCAGGGCCAGGTGCCGGGCGGTGACCTTGTCACCGAGGTCGCGGATCGCCTGCGGCGGCGGGCCGATCCAGGTGAGCCCGGCGTCGATCACCGCCTGCGCGAAGTCCGCGTTCTCCGAGAGGAATCCGTAGCCGGGATGCACCGCGTCCGCGCCGGCCCGGCCGGCCACCTCGAGCAGCTTGCCGCCGTCCAGGTAGGTGGCGGCGGAGGTCGTGCCGTCCAGCGCGTACGCCTCGTCTGCCATCGTCGCGTGCGGCGCGTCCCTGTCCTGGTCGGCGTACACCGCGACGGAGCGGAGCCCGGCGTCCCGGCAGGCTCGGATCACCCGGACCGCGATCTCGCCGCGGTTCGCGATCAGGACGGTGTGCACGGCGATGGCCTCCGGGGATCGGGAATGCTCTGAGCATGCAGGCGGGGCTGGGCTTCGACGAGGGCGCGCTGCTGCGGCTCTCCGGTTGGGGCGCGTTCGAGCGGGCGGCGGCCTACGTGGCCCAGGTGACCGGGCGAACGGTCGGCGGTGCGACGGCGCACGCCACCGTGAGCGGCACCGTTCCGTACCTGGTCGACCTGAGCTGGGGATCCGGCGTCCTGCGTGGCCACTGCACCTGCCCGGCCGCCGCCGGCGGCGCGTTCTGCAAGCACCAGGTGGCACTCGGCCTGTCGCTGCTGCGCGAGTCGGAGCGCCGGCCGTCGCCGGCTGCGGACCGGTCGCCTCGACCCGGGCCCGGAAGCGCGGTCGAGGCCGATCCCGCCGTCTGGCTCGACCGCGTCCGAGAGGCGTTGCAGGCAGGGAGCTTTCTGGAGTACCGACGCGCGATCGAGTTCGGGCGGTCGGCGCACGCGATGCTGGACGAGGTCGAGGACGCGCTCGATGCGGGCGCCGCCGACGCGGTCCGCCCGGCGCTGGAGCGGGCCGTGACCCGGCTGCGCACGGTCGGCGGGCGGGCCGACGACTCGGCGGGCGAGATCGGCGGCGCCTGCCAGCGCGCCGCCGAGCTGTTCGCCCGGTCGTGCCGGGAGGGCGACCCGGACCCGGTCCGGCTGGCGCGGTGGCTGCTCAGGTTCCGGCTGTCCTCGCCCGGCTGGCCGGTGACGCCGCTGGCGGGTTTCGCCCCCGCCTTCGACGAGCGTGCGTGGCGCGCCTACCGGCAGGGCGTCGCCGCCGCGGCGGCGCGGCTGCGCACGGACGACGGCCGGCGCGGCACGGATTCCACCGAGGTGCAGGCCATGCTGCTGGAACTGCTCGACCGGGACGGCGACGTGGACGGCGCGGTCGCCCTGCTGTCGGGCGGTGACCGTCCGCGGTTCGGGGCGATCATCGACCGGCTGCTCGGCGCCGACCGCGGCGGCGAGGCGCTGGCGTGGCTCGATCGGGCCGTGCGGGACGGCCGGGTGTGGCATCGGGACGACGGCGTGAACCTGTCGTTCCGGACCGCCGCGGGTCTGTACGCCGCCGCCGGACGGCACGTGGATGCGGTCGCCGTGTGGCGGCGCGGATTCCAGGAGTCGCCGGCGCCCGGGACCCTGCAGGCCCTGCTCCTGGCCGCCGCACCGCTGCACGCCGAGCAGGCGGAGCGGGAGTGGGCGATCGCGTGGGCAACGGAGCGCGCCGCGAGCCGGTACGGCGACGGCGCGGAGCTCGTCGACATCGCCCTCGCGGAGGGCGACCTGGATGCGGCCGTCGCCGCGGCCGAGCGCTTCGGAGCCGGCCGCGCCTGGGAGCGGCTCGCCATCGAGTGCGCCACCGCACGACCGGGCGTCGCCGCCGAGCTCTACCAGTCGGCGATCGACGAGGAGCTGCGGCCGGCGGACGTCGGCGGGTACCGGCTCGCGGTCGATCACCTGACGAGGCTCCGGGCGATCTACCGCCAGCTGGGGCGGGAGGACCTCTTCGCGCACTACGCGCGCGGGATCCGCGAGCGGAACGCCCGCCGGCCGCGCTTTCTCGAGGAGTTCGACCGGCGCGTCCGGATCCGGTGAGCGCGGCGTCACACGCGCCGCCAGAGGTCGGTGACGCGGATGCCGAGCCGCGCGAGGAGCTCGCGGGTCGTCGGTAGCGACAGCCCGATGACGTTCGACGGATCGCCCGTGACGCCGTCGACGAACCAGCCGCCGTAGCCGTCGATGGTCAGGGCCCCGGCGACGGCGAACGGCTCACCGGTCTCCAGATAGGCCGAGAGCTCCTCGGACGACGGCGATCCCACATGGACGTGGGTGACGGCGGTGGTGACCGCCCGGTCCAGCGCGATGCCGTCGATGAGGCGGATCACGGCGTGTCCCGTGAGCAGGTCGCCCGACCGCCCCGCCATCGCGGCCCACGCCTGGCGTGCCCGCTGCGCGTCCACCGGCTTGCCCAGCAGCTTGTCGTCGAGAAGCAGCATCGAGTCGCAGCCGATCACCACCGCGTCGGCGGCGACCTCGGCGGGCACCGAGCCGAGCACCGCGTCGGCCTTCGCCTCGGCGAGCGCCGCGACCGCCCGATGCGGCCCTGACCCGGAGTGCGCGGCCAGGACGGCGTCCTCGTCGATACCCGACACGAGGACGTCCGGATCGATGCCGGCGGCCCGCAGCACCCCGAGCCGCGCCGGCGAGGCCGACGCCAGCACGACTCTCGTCGGCCGGCGGGCGGAACCCGTGCCGGCCGGGTGGCTGTTGGTCATCGCGGCAGCCCGGAGGCCCACCACGCGCCCGGTCCGGGCGTCCCGATCCGGCGGTGCACGGGCCGGCCCCACTCCGGCGGCCGCGCCACCGCCGGCGCGGGCCCGGCAGCGGGGCGCAGCGCGGCGAGCACGGCCAGGACGACGGCCGCGTCGTCCTCGTGCCGCCGAGCCGCCGCGCGGTGGGCGCCGAGCCGCCCGCTCGCCCCGTCGCTCACAGCGGAATGTTCCCGTGCTTGCGTGGCGGCAGCGTCTGCCGCTTGTCGGCCAGCATGCGCAGCGCCCCGGCGATCGCGCCGCGGGTGGCCGACGGCCGGATCACCCGGTCGACGTAGCCGCGCTCGGCAGCGATGTACGGGTTGGCCAGGGCGTCCTCGTAGTCGGTCTGCAGCCGCTCCCGCAGCCGCGCGACCTCGGGTGAATCGGCGCCGTGTTTCTCGGCGGCCGCCGCGAGATCCCGTCGATACAGCACGTTCACGGCTCCGGAGGCGCCCATCACCGCGATCTGCGCGGTGGGCCATGCGAGGTTGACGTCCGCCCCGAGGTGCTTGGAACCCATCACGTCGTACGCGCCGCCGTACGCCTTGCGGGTGATCACGGTGATCAGCGGGACCGTGGCCTCCGCATAGGCGTAGATCAGCTTCGCGCCGCGCCGGATGATCCCGTTCCACTCCTGATCGGTGCCCGGCAGGAAGCCGGGCACGTCGACGAAGGTGAGCACCGGGATGTTGAACGCGTCGCAGGTGCGGACGAACCGCGCCGCCTTCTCGGAGGCGTTGATGTCGAGCGTGCCGGCCAGGTGGCGGGGCTGGTTGGCCACCACCCCGACCGAGCGGCCGGTGACCCGCCCGAACCCGGTGAGAACGTTCTGCGCGTAGAGCTCGTGCACCGGCAGGAAGACCCCGTCGTCGAGCACGGCGTGCACCACGTCGGCCATGTCGTACGGCTGGTTGGCCTCGTCCGGGATCAGCGCGTCCAGCGCGAGGTCGGTGTCGGTGAGCCCGTCATCGCCGTGCCACGGCTGCACGGGGGGCAGCGAGAGATTGTTGGACGGCAGGTACGACAGCAGGTCCTTGACGTAGTCGACGGCGTCCTGCTCGTCGCGGCCGAGGTAGTGCGCGTTGCCGGAGCGGGTGTTGTGCGTGCGTGCGCCGCCGAGGTCCTCGAGCGTCACGTGCTCGCCGGTCACCGACCGGACGACATCCGGTCCGGTGATGAACATCTGGGACGTGCCGTCGACCATCACCACGAAGTCCGTCAGGGCGGGGGAGTAGACGTGCCCGCCCGCGTTGGCCCCCATGATCAACGAGATCTGCGGGATGACGCCGGACAGGTGCACGTTCCGCTTGAAGATCTCGGCGTACAGGCCCAGGGAGACGACGCCCTCCTGGATGCGGGCGCCGCCGCCCTCGTTGATCCCGATCACCGGCCGGCCCGTGGTCAGCGCGAAGTCCAGTACCTTGACGATCTTCTCGCCGTAGACCTCGCCGAGCGAGCCGCCGAAGACGGTGACGTCCTGGGAGAAGACGCAGACCTCGCGGCCGTCGACCGTGCCGTAGCCGGTCACCACACCGTCGCCGTACGGCCTGTTGTCGGCGAGCCCGAAGGCAGTGGTGCGGTGCCGGGCGAACGCATCGAACTCCGTGAACGAGCCGGGATCGAGCAGCATCTCGATCCGCTCCCGAGCGGTTGCCTTGCCGCGCGCGTGCTGTCGCTCCACCGCTGCCGCCGACCCGGCATGCACGTGCTGGTCCATCCGGCGGGCGAGCTCGGCGATCTTGCCCGCCGTCGTGTGCGGTGCCGGCTCGTCCGCCTCGGGCGCCGGCTCGACCGTCGGCGCACCCTCCGCTCGGATCGCGGACCCCGAGGCGAGTGCGGGCGCGCCGCTGGGCTCGCCGGCCGGCGTCGTCGACTCGCTCGCTCGGGTCACCCGGCGAGGGTACCCACCCACCCGGCGGCGACCGCCGGGCCCGGCGTGGGGCTTCGCGACCGCACGCCGTGGCGAAACCGCGCCGAGTCCCCGCGCCGAAGTTGTGCGCCTCGCCGCTAGCGTGGCTGCGTGCCGAATCCGCGCGAGCCCCTCGATCCGCTCCGGGTGGCGACCGCGACCCCCGGTCGCTGGACTGTCGAGCACGTCGGCGTCACCGGCTCGACGAATGCGGACCTGGCCGCGCGGTCCGCCGGTCTGCCGTCCGGCTTCGTGCTGGTCACCGAGGAGCAGGTCGCGGGGCGCGGGCGCGCCGGCCGGGGCTGGACCTGCCCGCCCGGCGCCGGGCTGATGTTCTCGGTGCTGCTGCGCGCCCCCGCGGTCGGGCCGGAGCGGCGCGGCTGGCTCGGCGCCGCGCTCGGTGTCGCCGTGGTCGGCGCGCTGCGCGACCGCGCCGGCCTCGCGGCGGCCGGGCTCAAGTGGCCCAACGACGTCCTTGTCGGGACCGCCAAGTGCGCGGGGATTCTCGGCGAGGTCAGTGGCGACGCGCTGATCGTCGGGTGTGGCCTCAACGTCACCGTGACCGCGGCCGAGCTGGCCCGGCCCGACGCCACGTCGCTGGCCCTGTCCGGTGCGACCACCGTGGACAGGGCAGCCCTGCTCGGCGCGATCCTCGACCGGTTCGGGAACCTGTTCGACCGATGGACGGCCGCGGCGGGTGACGCCGTCGCCGCCGGGTTGCGCGCGGAATACATCGCGTGCTGCCGGACGGTGGACTCTGCGGTCCGCGTCGAGCTGCCGGGTGGGCGGACCGTGACGGGTCGGGCCGTCGACGTCGACCCGTCGGGCGCGCTGATCGTCCGGGACACCTCCGGCGCGGCCAGGGCGTACAGCGCGGGCGACGTGGTGCACGTCCGCCCGAGCTGACCGGGAGCCTCCCCGTCGCCCGCGGCGGCTCGTAGAGTGCGGGGCGTGACGGCCGGGCAGCAGGAGAACACCGCGCCGGCGCCTGCGGGGTCCATCGCGGCGCGAGCCGCCGCCGTGCGCGAGCGGGTGGCCGCCGCGGCCCGGGCCGCGGGCCGTCGCCCGGAGGACGTGCGCATCCTGCTGGCGACCAAGACCCAGCCGCCGTCCGCGATCCTCGAGGCCATCGACGCCGGGATACCGCTGATCGGCGAGAACCGCGTGCAGGAGGTCGTGCAGAAGCACGACGCGCTGCAGACCGCCGAGCACATCACGCATTTCATCGGTCACCTGCAGGCGAACAAGATCAACCAGCTGCTCGGGCTGGTGAGCTGCGTGCAGACGGTCGACTCCGTCGAGCTCGCCCGCCGCCTCGACACCCGCCTGGCCGCACGCGATCTGGAGCTCGACGTGCTGCTCCAGGTGAATGTCTCCGGCGAGCAGAGCAAGTCGGGGGTCGCTCCCGAGGCCGCGCTGGACCTGCTGGTCGGCGTCGGGTCGTTGGCACGGCTGACCGTGCGCGGCTTCATGACCATCGGCCTGAACTCGCCGGACCGGGGTGCGGTGCGGGCGGGGTACCGGGTGCTCGCCGGCCTCCGGGACCGCGCGCGTTCCGATGCGGTGCCGGGCGGCGAGGCGGCGGGTGAGCTGTCCATGGGCATGAGCGGCGACTTCGCCGACGCGATCGCCGAGGGCGCGACGATGGTCCGGGTCGGGTCGGCCGTGTTCGGGGCCCGTCCGCAGCGCTGATCGCGCGATCCTGCTCCGTGGCGCGGTCGGCACCGCTGGGGCGGGAACGGTGTCGTCGGACGTCCGGTCTGCCCAGTTCGGGCGCGCGACGGTACCGTGATCGAGCACGACACCGCCGCGCGGGCGGTCAGGCGGCATTCGAGCGAGAAGAGGGGGCGTCATGCCCTATCCCGACGACCTGCTGGTGCGCGGCGAACGCATCATCATGAACAAGCGGCCGCACTGGAAGGTGCTCGTCTTCCCGGCGATCTTCTTCGTGCTGATCATCGGGGTCGGGTTCGCGCTGGCCGCCCTCCTGCGCAACTGGGAGTACTCGAACACCGCGAACTGGGTGATCGCGATCGTCGGGGTGATCGCGCTGTTCGTGCTCGTGGTCGCCCCGTTCGTGCGCTGGCGGGTGGAGCACTTCGTCATGACCAACCATCACGTGTTCTTCCGGACGGGCCTCTTCGCCCGCCGCGAGCATCAGATTCCGCTGAGCCAGATCGCCAACATCGAAACCGAGGTCACCTTCTGGGGGCGGCTGATGGGGTACGGCTCCCTGATCGTCGAGTCCTCCGCCGACCAGCCGCTGAAGTTCACCAACGTCGCGTCGATCGGCAAGGTGCAGGCGAGCCTGAACCAGCTGATCCGGGACGAGCGGGATCCGCACACCAAGCGGGCCGAGGACGCCGAGTACGACGTCGGCGCGTCCGACAACCGCGGAGGCGCGTCGTCGCCGGGGCCGGCCGAGCCGCAGCCCGAGCGGGAGAACCAGCCGCAGCAGTTCGCGCCGCAGCCGCAGTACCCGACGCAGCAGTACGCGCAGGGGTACCAGCAGCAGCCGCACCCGCAGCAGGGATACCAGCAGTACCCGCCGCAATACCCGCAACAGGGATACCAGCAGCCGTACCCGCAGCAGCAGCCGACGCAGCAGCAGTACCCCCAGCAATATCCGCAGCAGCAGTATCCGCAGCAGCAGTACCCCCAGCAGTACCAGCAGCCGGGACACCAGCCGGAGCAGCCGGCCTACCCGCCGCAGTACGCTCCCCCGCCCAGCAGCACCCGGCCGACGCCATCGGCCCCCCCGGCGGCGGCCGCGGACGAGGACCGCCCCCCGGCGCGCTCCTGATCGCCCGTGACGGATCAGGTTCTCGGCGCAACGGGGCCCGACGCGGTCCGGTCGCGCGCCCTCGCCGGCGGGGCGGAGCGCTACCACGCGGCGAACGCGGCCAAGGGCAAGCTCTTCGCTCGCGAGCGCATCGACCGCCTCGTCGACGAGGGCTCGTTCGTCGAGGACGGGCTGTACGCCAACGCGCTCGCCGATGGGCTTCCCGCCGACGGGGTGATCACCGGCGCGGGTAGCGTCGGCGGCCGGCCGGTCTGCCTGATGGCCAACGACTCGACGGTCAAGGCCGGGTCGTGGGGCGCGCGAACCGTCGAGAAGATCATCCGGATCATCGAGCGGGCCTACGCCACCGGCGTGCCGATGATCTACCTGGTCGACTCCGCCGGCGCGCGGATCACCGACCAGGTGCAGCTCTTTCCGGGCCGCAGGGGCGCCGGCCGGATCTTTCACACCCAGGTGCGAGCCTCCGGCTCGATCCCCCAGGTGTGCGCGCTGTTCGGGCCGTCCGCCGCCGGCGGCGCGTACATCCCGGCGTTCTGCGACATCGTGATCATGGTGGACGGCAACGCCTCGATGTACCTCGGCAGCGACCGGATGGTCGAGATGGTCACCGGTGAGAAGACCACGCTGGAGGAGATGGGCGGCGCCCGGATGCACACCACGGTGTCCGGCGTCGGCCATCAGCTGGTCGCCACCGAGGACGAGGCGCTGGAGCAGGTCCGCCGCTACCTCGGCTATCTGCCGTCCAACTGGACCGAGTCGCCGCCCGCCGGTGCGCCCGGTGCGCCCGGCCGGGGCGACCTCCGCTCACTGGTGCCGGAGTCGGAGCGCCAGGCATTCGACATGCGCCGCTACATCAAGGCTCTCGTCGATGACGGGTCGGTCTACGAGATCCACCCCGGCTGGGCGCGGGAGGTGACGATCGCCCTCGCCCGCCTCGACGGCGAGGTGGTCGGCGTCGTGGGCAACAACTCGATGTTCCGCGGGGGAGTGCTGTTCGTCGACTCCGCCGACAAGTCGACGCATTTCATCAACCTGTGCGATGCCTTCAACATCCCGCTGATCTTCCTGTCGGACGTGCCCGGCTTCATGGTCGGCACGGCCGTCGAGCGCCAGGGCATCATCCGGCACGGCGCCAAGATGATCACGGCGGTGTCCGAGGCGACGGTGCCCAAGGTCTGCGTCGTGGTGCGCAAGGCGTACGGCGCCGGCCTGTACGCGATGGCCGGGCCGGCGTTCGAGCCGGACGCCACCCTGGCCCTGCCGACCGCGAAGATCGCCGTGATGGGTGCGGAGGCGGCGGTGAACGCCGTGTACGCCAACAAGATCGCCGCCATCGACGACCCCGGCGAGCGCGCCGCGTACGTCGACGGCCTCCGCGCGGAGTACGAGCGGGACATCGACATCGTGCACCTGGCATCGGAACTCGTCGTGGATGCCATTCTCGAGCCGGAGAACCTGCGCGCCGAGCTGATCGCCCGGATCGCCGCGGCGCGCGGCAAGGACCGGTCGTTCGCCCGGCGCCGGCACGGGGTGCCGCCGGTCTGAGGGCGCCGCGCCGAGCGGCCGGCGACGTGCCCGCCCCGGCGACTCGGCGGTGCCCGGCAGACTCAGGCGGCCGTCGCGCGGCGAAATGCGTTGTCGCGCCCGAAGTGCCGCCACAGCGTGCGGTGCCACCTGTTGGCCGGGATGGACGGCAGCAGCGCGGCGAGCCCGGTGCAGTACTTGCTGATCGGCACCGGCCGGATGCCGCGGGCCCAGAGCGCGCGATCGAACCCGGTCGCCGGTCCCGGCGACTTGGTCTCCACGACCACCAGGTCGCCCAGCCCGCACTGACGCCCGTCGGGTGCGATGCAGCGCAGGCCGGTGTCGAGCGTGACCCGCGCACCCGCGACGTCGAGCAAGGTCGCCCGCCGGTAGTCCGTGGTGAGCCGGACGCGCAGGCCGTCGACCATGTCCGCCGCCAGTCCGCGCTCCACCAGGAAGTCCCGGCCGGTCGTGCCGATGGTGTCCCTGGCGTTCAGCGGGTGGTCCAGCCGGTCCTTGACCGTCTCGCCACGCGCCGACACCCTCTTGACCTCGAGCATGCAGGTACCCGACTCCGGATAGGCCCTGGTCCGCACCTTGACCCGCCGCCGGCGACCGTGTGCGGCGGCGAGATAGCAGTCCAGCTCGTCCGTGTCGAAGTAGATCGACTCGTAGCGGCTCTGCCGGCGGCCGTCGATGTCCAGCGCGACCAGATGCCGGTCCAGCAGGCGGATGAGCCCGGCGACCTGATCGCCGGGGATCAGGTACTTGCGATCGGTCCTGGTCTGCAGGGCCGCCTCGGTCACCAGCGTGGGCAGATCGATCGAGCTGAGCGTGTCCAGCGCGGCACCGAGATCGGTTGCCTCCGGTGCCTCCTGCCGGATCGGGTCGACGTCAGGTGACATGGGTCGTGCCGATCGGCGTGGGCAGGCTGATCGCCTCGTGGTTCATGGACCGCCCGGTGTGCGCCGGATGGTCAGTGTGCAGCCGGTAGCGCACGTCGACGACGGTCTGATCGCGGACGAGATCCGTTTGCTGAATGACGATCCGATTCACGGTGGCGCCGAGCAACTGCTCGAGGCGCGCCGTGAGCACCGCCTCGTCGAAGCAGGCCTGATCCATAGTGATGATCTGCTGGCGGTGGTCCGCGTGGAACGGGCGCAGGCCCACGATCAGGAAGGCGACCACGATCAGGCCGCTCAGCGCCCCGGCCATCCAGGCCGGGGAGGGGTGCAGGCCGCAGATCAGGCCGATGGCCAGACTCGCGAAGTAGTAGGCGACCTCCTCCTGCGAGATCTCCGCGGAGCGCAGCCGGACGATGGAGAGCACGCCGAACAGGCCCAGCCCGACGCCGACACCGACCGAGACGCCGACGAGCACGCTGGCGACCGCGAGGACGCCGACGTTGAGCCCGATGTAGGCGATCACCATGTCGCGGCGGCGATGGCGCGGGTAGTACACGGCGAGCACGAGGACGGCGATGGCCATCACGTCGATCGCGATCATCAATGGGTCGAGCATGATTCTCCCTGGGGTGCCGGCGGGTTCGAATGCCTGACGCCGGCATCCGCCGGATCGAGACGTAGGTCTATCGGCCGAACCTGAGTGGATGCTGAGCGTCGGGTATCCGTCCGCTCAGCGGCCGTGGCCCCGCGTTTCGGGAGGCCGGGCCGGTCACGCTCCTGGGGCGAAGCACAGGTCGGGCACGGCTGCTACCGAGCCGACGATGGTGTGGTCGACGTCATGAATCGCCGCATGCTCGCCGCCATGATCGCCGGCGTTGTCGCCGTCACCTCCGTCGCCGCCTGCGGAACCACCGCAGGGACCGCCACGATCCCCGGGGCCACCACGTCCCCGCCGGGCTCGTCGTCGGGGGCCACCGCCGCGTCGCCGTCCGACGAGTCGGGCACACTGTTCGACAGTTCTTCGGTGCACTCGATCTCCGTGACGTTCGACCAGGCGGCCTACGACGCGATGATCGAGACCTATCAGAGCTCGGGCGAGAAGGAGTGGATCTCGGCGACCGTCACCATCGACGGCACGGTGTTCGAGAACGTCGGCATCAAGCTGAAGGGCAACTCGTCGCTCGGCGGCCTGGGCGGTGCCGGGGGCCCCGGCGGGCCGCCCGGGTTCACGGACACGGATTCCGATGCGTCGAGCCCGTCGCCGTCCACCGCGGCACCCGACACGACCGCGGAGAGTCCCGGCACCGCGACCCCGGACTCGACCGCCACGGACGCGCCGGATCCGACGGCCGAGCAGCCGACCGAGGCCCAGCCCCAGGACGGCCGGGTGATGAACGGCGCGGGTGGGGGCGTGTCCGAGGACGAGCCCGAGGGTCTGCCGTGGCGGATCAAGCTGGACAAGTTCGTCGAGGGTCAGAACCACCAGGGTGAGACCGACATCGTCGTGCGCGGCAACAACTCCGAGACGAGCCTCAACGAGGCGGTCGCCCTCGAGCTCATCGGCGCGGCCGGGATGCCGACGGAGGAGGCGTCGCCCATCCGGTTCAGCGTGAACGGCAGCACCGAACAGCTACGGCTGGTGGTCGAGAACCCCGGGGAGGACTGGTATGCCGACAATGTCGGCGTGACCGGCATCCTGTACAAGGCCGAGGCGGGCGGCGACTACTCCTACCGCGGCGACGACCCGACCGCGTACCAGGACGTCTTCGACGTCGAGGCGAACACCACCGACACGACCGACGAGTACGCGCCGCTGATCGCGTTCCTGAAGTGGCTCAACGAGTCCGATGATGCGACCTTCGCCGCCGAACTCGGCCAGCACGTCGACATCCAGTCCTTCGCCGACTACCTGGCGATCCAGGACCTGGTACAGAACTTCGACGACATCGACGGTCCCGGCAACAACTCCTATCTGAGCTACGACGAGTCCACCAGCCTGTTCACGGTGATCTCGTGGGATCAGAACCTCTCGTTCGGCGGCCTGGGCGGCGGCGGGATGCGCGGCGGCCCCGGTCAGATGACCTTCGTCGCACCCGATGGCGCCGTGCCGACCGACGGTGCGGCCGGCGCGACTCCGCCCGGCGCCGGGCAGGCACCGCCTCGGATCCAGCGCCAGGATGCGGGCGACGGCACGACGGACCCGGGCCCGGACGTGATGCGTGGCCCGGCGGACGGCGGCACGGACCCGAGCGCCGGCAACGTGCTCTCGCAGAAGTTCTCGGCGAACACCGACTTCGCGGCCATGGTCGAGCAGGCGAAGACCGACCTCAAGGCGGAGCTCTACGAGAGCGGCTCCGCGCAGGAGATTCTCGATGCCTGGACGGCCGTGCTGAAGGCCCAGGCCACCGACCTGGTGCCGGCCGAGACCATCGACAGCGAGGCGTCCCGGATCTCCGAGATCATCAGCGCCTGATCGTCGCCCGCGTCATGCGCGAGATGCGGGACGTCCGTGGCGCTCGACTGAACCGCGCACGGTCAGATCGACGGCCGGGACGCCGGATCTGACCGTCGACGGTTCACTCGCGGGCTCTCGAGCGCGACTAGGCGACGTCGCGCATCCGCTCGAGCAGTCCCAGCCAGCCGCCGTCGCCGGAGACGCTGTCCCGCAGGCTCTCCCAGCCCGGCCCGTGGGCGTCGAGCCGGTCGTGCACGACGTCGACGCGGGTGCCGGAGTCGATGGGGGTGAACGTCACGGTGACGCGGCTCGCGGGGCCGTTGCCGGTGGGCACGCTCCAGTCGGGCGGGATCAGCCACGCGAATCCGAAGGTGCGCGGTGGATCCCACTCCGTGACCCGCCCGAAGCTGCAGACGTCGCCGGAGGTGACCTCCTCCCACAGCCGGCCGCCGACGTGCGGCTCGATCCCGACGGCCCTCAGCTCGCCCGGCTGGATGTGGTACTCGCGCTTCCACCACGAGTCGATCCGCGCGGTGAAGGCGTCGAAGGCGCGCTCGGGTGCCACCGTCACATCGATACTGGCTCGGACGACGGTGTTCTCGTCGGTCAATTCGGTCACGGCTCCTCCTGGTTGACGAACTCGGCGTATGCCGAGAGGGCGGATGTCCAGAACTGGTCGAAGTAGTCGCGGACGGCCCGCAGGCCGGACGGGTCCACCGCATAGATCCGCCGCGTTCCCGCGGGCCGCATCGAGACGAGACCGGCGTCCTTGAGCACCTTGAGGTGCTGGGAGACGGCGGGCCGGCTGATCGGCACGTCGCCGGCGATGTCGATGACGGACCGCGGTCCGTCGGCGAGCAGTTCGAAGATCGAGCGGCGGGTCCGGTCGGCGAGCGCCTCGAGCACCGTTCCTCCGTAAGCTGCCACGAACGGTAAGATACTGCTTACCGATGAGTGGATCAAGCGGTCGACGCCGATCGAGTGAGGTCGGGTTGCCGACGGCCGCCGTATGGTTGTCGGCGTGACGACGGTGCTGGTGGTCGAGGACGATCAGGCGATCGCGCATCCCCTCGCCCGAGCCCTGCATCGCGAGGGCTACGCCGTCCGCGCCGTCGGCACGGGCGGCGCCGCGCTGGATGTGTTGAGCGAGCACGGTGCGGACATCTCGCTCGCCATCCTCGATCTCGGCCTGCCGGACCTGGACGGCCTGGAGGTCTGCCGCCGGATCCGCACGGCGGGCCGGGATCTCCCGGTGCTGATGCTGACGGCGCGGACGGACGAGGCCGACTTCGTCGTCGGGCTGGACGCCGGCGCGGACGACTACGTCGCGAAGCCCTTCCGGATGGCCGAGCTCCTCGCCCGGGTGCGCGCGCTGCTGCGCCGCCGGATGCCCGCGCTGATGGACGTGGCCGGGGTACGGGTCGACGCCGGCGCGCGCCGCGTCGAGGTCGATGGGGTCGAGATCGCCCTGGCGAACAAGGAGTTCGAGCTGCTGCGGGTGATGATGAGCCGCGCCGGCCAGGTCGTCACCCGCGAGGAGATCCTCGCCGAGGTGTGGAACGACCCGAGCATGAAGTCGTCGAAGACCCTCGACATGCACATGTCCTGGCTGCGCCGGAAGCTCGCCGGGCCCGGCGGTTCCGACGGTGCGGGCGGCACGCAGGGCGAGCACCGCATCTCGACGGTCCGCGGCGTCGGCTTCCGCTTCGAGACGGGCTGAACCGACCATGCGCCGCCGGGTGCTGCTGTCGATCCTGCTGGTGATCGGCGCCACCGTGCTGACGCTGGGCGTCCCGCTGTCCATCGTGTCCTGGCGCGTCGTCGACGACCTGGTGCGCCGCGACCTGGCGAACCGGTTGGATTCGGTGGCGGTCTCGATCACCAATCAGTCGGCCTCGTCCGACATCGACCTCGGCCAGATCGAGGCCTCGGTGCCGCCGGGTGGCCGCCTGGACATCCGGATGGCCGGCCGCATCGACCAGGCGATCGGTGCGCCGCTCGGTGACGAGCAGGTGGTGACCGTGCAGCTGGCGATGGCGGGCGGTGGGTCGCTGCGGCTCGCCGTGCCCACCGGTTACCTCCGCGGCCAGCAGTTCACCGCGCTCGCTCTCGTGGTTGCCGCCGTGCTGCTCTCGGTGGTGGTCGGCACGGGGGTCGCACTGCTGACGGCCGGGCGGCTGGTCACTCCGCTGACCGACGTCGCGCGCCGCGCTGCCCGCCTGGGATCCGGAGACTTCCGCACCTTCCGTCGGCGCTACGGCGTGCCGGAGCTCGACCGCGTCGCGGAGGTGCTCGACTCGTCGGCCGAGGACATCTCCGCCCTGATCGGCCGCGAGCGCGACCTGGCCGGCGACATCTCCCACCAGCTCCGCACCCGGCTGACCGGCCTGCGGCTTCGGCTCGAGGAACTCGCGGACCACCCCGATCCGCACGTGGCGGCGGAGATCCGGGAGGCCCTCGAGCAGACCGACCGCCTGGTCACCGTGGTGGACGACCTGCTCGCCGCGGCCCGGTCGGAGCGTGCCGCCGGCGCAGGCGAGGTGACGCTCTTCGACGAGCTCGCGGAGATCCAGGCCGAGTGGCAGCCGCAGTTCACCGCCGCGGCGCGGCAGATCACCGTGCGCTGCCCGCGGGACCTGGCCGTGCACGCGACCGCCGGGCGGCTGCGCGAGGCGATGGGCGTCCTGGTCGAGAACGCCCTGACGCACGGGGCCGGGTCGGTGCGGATCAGTGTCCGGACCACGCCGTCCGGCGGCGGCTCGATGGCCGTGGTGGAGGTCAGCGACGAGGGCCCCGGCGTCCCGGACGCTCTGGTGCCGCACATCTTCGACCGCGGGGTGTCGACCGCCTCGTCCACCGGGATCGGGCTCGGCCTGGCCCGAGCGTTCGTGGAGGCCGACGGCGGGCGGCTCGAGCTGCGACGCGCGTCGCCCCCGGTGTTCGCGGTCTTCCTCGCCGTCGACCGGGAGAGCGAGACGCCCGGGGACGGCGCGGCGCCGGCGGGGGGACTCCCGGATGCGGCTGCGAAGCCCGCGCCGGACGCCGCCGGCAAGGTCGCGCGCGGCGGCGTCGAGACGGCGGCGTCAGCGGGCGGGTAGTTCCGCCTGACTCTCGGGCTCGTCGGTGTGCGCGGGCTTCAGCCGCAGCGGGCGCGTGCCGTTCGTGGACGCGGCCGGATCCCGTGGCGCGGACCCACCCGGCGCCGAGGTGCGCAGCGCGTGACCGGCCGACCCGTTCGCGGATCGGGGCGCCTCGTGCCGGCCCGGGTGATCCGCGGCCTCGTGGCGCCCGGGGTGGGCGTCGACGGATTGCGCATCGGGCTCGCCGGCGAGGATCTCGGCCTCCGCCAGCACCTGCTCGACCAGTGACTCGTCCTGGTGCGGCTCCAGCTCCTCCGGGAACACCCACTTGCGGTATGCCCAGAACCGGAACGCCATCCCGAGGATGGTGCCGATCACGTTGGCGGAGATGAAGTTGGCGATCGAGACGGTGAGGCTGGAGTAGTTCGTGGGGTTGATGCCGAGCACGTACTGCGAGACGGCCAGCGGGATCAGGTTCAACCCGAGCGCGAGCCCGTTGATCAGGAAGAAGAGCATCGCCTCGTGATGCCTCTCCCGACCGCCGCGCTTGTTGAAGGACCACTCGCGGTTGAGCACGTAGCTGAAGATCGTCGCGATCAGGATCGAGATCGCCTTCGCCGTGATCACCTTGTTCGACAGCACGGTGTGCGAGAGCAGGGTGAAGATGCCGACATCGACGATGTAGGAACTGCCGCCGACCACCAGGAACTTCGCCAGCTCCCGGTACTTCTGCGGAAGGTGGCGGCGCACGGTGTCGATCAGGGTCACCGCTCGAGTTTATGGCGGCCCGCCGACGGTCCCGGGCGTGCCACGGTTGCGGAATGGCAAAACTCACCGTCGCGCAACCTGTGCGGGATCAGGCCGCCGGACCCTGTTCGACGCGTGTGACGAGGGACGGCCCGAGCCACAGCGAGTCGCCCGGCAGCGCCACCGGCAGCTGGACGTCGAAGATCAGCTTGCCCGGTTGGTTCGACAGCTGGACGGCATCCCCCGGCGATCCGAGCGGCCCGTCCGTCGCGTCGGCCGAGACCAGGTCGAACCCGGTGGTGACGTTGCCCGGCGCACCCCACAGGCCCGTCGCCAGCGGGCGGCCGGTCGATGTCGACAGCACCTTCTGGCCCCACGGGTCGGTGCCGAAGAACGCCGCGTCCACCGAGACGGGGGCGCCGGCGTCGGCCGTCGCATCGAGATCCACCACGGATCCGGACACGCTCTGCTGGCCACCGACCCGCGCCGTCACGGTGGCGTTCGGTGCCGCCGGATCGGACCAGATCACCGTCAGGGTCCACGCGGCCATCGGCGCCACGTTCGGGTCGGTGCCGCTGCCGCCGACGGACGTGCTCGCGGCCAGCGGCTGGACCGCGATCGAACGGGCGTCGCCGAGCAGCGCCGTGACGTCGGCCGTGCGGACCACGAGCTGACCGGGTGCGTCCGGTGCACCGGCCGGCGCCACGCCGGCGATCGGTTGCGGGCTCAGCGAGGTCGAGAGGCTGTCCAGGCTGCCGGGCGACGACGGCGCGGTCGCGGCCCAGGTGAGTGCCGCGTGGACGACCGTGCTGCCCTCGGGCCGGGCGATCTCCCGGCTGGTCGCGCCCACGGAGGCCATGCCCGGAGTGAGGGGCCGCGCGCACGACCAACGCACGAGGAAGCTCGCACGGCAGCGCATCGTCTCGGCGCCGACGATGGTCCCGTCGTACTGGCCGGTGAGCTCGACGGGAGCGCCGGCGGGCAGCGCGGCGACCGGGAGCGGTCCGCCGTCCTCGCCGATGATCTCGACCACCCGGCCGTCGTCGGCGGTGCCGGCGAGCTGCGCGGGCCCCGCG
Source organism: uncultured Actinomycetota bacterium (assembly GCA_963844455.1). Taxonomy (GTDB): domain Bacteria; phylum Actinomycetota; class Actinomycetes; order Mycobacteriales; family Nakamurellaceae; genus Nakamurella. Next base: position 144,952 of record CAWJOH010000012.1, on the reverse strand, counting down.
GGCCTGGTCGGGAGCACCGTGAACGTCAGCGCTGCGATCGTCGGGCCCTTGCAGGCGATCGACGGCACCGCCGCCTCGACCGGGCCGCAGGTGTCGACGGGGTAGCCGCTGATGGCGATGCCGTCGGCCTGCAGCGGCAGGGTGATCGGCCAGGGGTCGGGCGTCGGCGGGCTCGGCGTCAGGGTCCACGTGCTGCTCGATCCCGCGCGCAGCGGCTCCTTGCCGGTGGCCTCGAGAGTGGACGCGATGCCCGGTGCGTCGACCCGGAAGGGACGCTTCTCGTCGCCGACGCTGACCACGAGGTCGCCGCCGACGCCGGCGGCACCGATGTTGAGCGTGACACTCAGCGTCACCGGTTCGGACGGCCCGGGGAGCTCGTCGAGGGAGCAGGTCTGACCCTCGAGACCGCAGGTGGTGTCGCCGACCTGGATGGCGGCGACGAACGCGCCGTCCGGCGGCTTGACCGTGATGAGCTGCTTGTCCGACCGGGTGCCGCCGGTGTTGATGACCGTGAGCGCGTAGCTGCCGGTGCCCCCCGCGGTCGGCGGCTCGGTTTGCGTCAGGCCGGACACTTCGAGCTGTGCCGGCAACGCGGCGACCTTGATCGAGTTCTCCGCGGGAACGCCGTCCACGTCGACGCTGACCGGCCCGGATGCGCCTGCCGGCCCGACGCCGAACGTGACGACGATCTGCGCCGTCTGCTGACCGGCGACGGGCGGAAGGGTGCACTGGGCCTGGCCCGTGGGCACGCACGCCTCGCCGCCCGCGACGACCGACAGCACGCTCGCGTTGTCCGGCAGACCGACCTCGATCTCCTCGCGGAGCGAGTCCTGCCAACCCGCGTTTCTCACCGTCACGGTCATCACGCCCTGGCCGCCGGCGACCGGCTGCTGGGTGATGTCCATGGGGCCGAGGGTGAGGTCGGCGGGCAGCCCGGCGGCGGCGATCGCCGCGGTGCTCGGCCGGTCTCCGACATTGACGACGATCGCGCCGTTCGCCCCGCGATCCGCGATCGAGACGTCGACGGTGATCGTCGTCCTTTCGCCGGGATCGAGACCGTCGAGACCGCAAGGCCCTTCGCACCCGTCGCCGCCGACGGTCGTGGACACGTCCGTGACGCCGTCCGGGACCGCGACGGTGACCTGCTGCGGGTCGGAAGGCGTGCCGCCCCGGTTGATCACCGTCAGCTGATACCTGCCGGCTCCGCCGGCGGTCGGCGCGGTGACGATGTCCAGATCTTGCGGTACGTCGAGCGCCGCGGGCAGCGGTGCGACGGCCAGACCTAGGAACGTCGAATCGCCGCCCGCCGTGACGGTCAGCCGTGCGTTCGGCGCGCTGATCCCGGTGTTCGGAATGCCAAGTGTGAACTCGATCGCTGCGGTCTGATTGTTCCGCAGCGCCGGCACGTCGCAGGCGGTGACGTCCGCGCACGCGGTGCCGTTCACCGTGATCGCCTGCACACTCACGCCGGTCGGCGCGGTGACCACGAGTGTCTCGGGGTCCGATTGCTGTCCGCCGGTGTTCCGCGCGGTCAGGGCGAACCGTCCGGTGCCGCCCGCCACGGGGGCGGCTACCGGCTCGATCCCGCCGAGCACCAGCCGCGCGTCGGTGCCCTTTACGGTGATCAGGGTCTTGACGTCGACCTGCCCGATCGCGACCACCAGGGTGTCGTTGGACACGCCCCCAATGCCGATGGACAGGCGGATCTCGATCGTCGACGAGGCGTTGAATCCGAGGGAGGGAGTCACGCACGTGGCTCCGCAGGTCACGCCGTCGACCGCGATCGAGCTAACCGTCGCACCGGCCGGAACGGTGGTGACGCGGACGGGCAGGGCACCCGACGGGGTCCGACCGGTGTTGGTGACGGTGACGCTGAGTTCGCCGGTGCCGCCGGCCACCAGCGGTTCGGTCACGGTCAGCGGGGTGAATTGCAGCGCCGTGGGCGAGCCGGCGACGACGACCCGGATGGTCTGGGGTTGCTCGCCGGGGAGGCTGATGTCCAGGATGCCGTCGACGTCGGTGGTGCCGGCCGCGAGGATCACCTGGATCCGGGCCGTCCCCGTGACCGCTGCCAACTCGGGCACGGTGCAGGACTCTTCGCTGGGCACGCAGGACACGTCGCCGATCACGACGACGTTGACGCTCGTGCCATCGGGCGGGCTGACGGTCAGCGTGGCTGGGTCGCTCTCGATGCCGCCACCATTGCTGACGACGAGCTCGTAGCTGCCGGAGCCGCCCGCCGTGGGCGCCTCTGTCTCGGTGATTTCGGACAGGGTGAGGTCGGCCGGGGTGCCGTCCACTCCGATGGGGATCGGGTCGGACGCCGGGGCGTCGCCGATGATGACGGTAATCGAGCCCGTGGCGCCGGTGATCTGGACCCCGATCCGGATCAGCACCTCGGTCGAGTCTCCGGGCTGGATCGGCGGAACGGAGCAGGTCTGTTCACCGCCGCCGGGCGAGCAGGACGCGACTGCGGCGCCCGTCGGCAGGAGGACGCGGAGCCCCTGTTCGGTCGAGGCCTCGCCGCCGTCGTTGCGCACCGTCAGCAGGTACTGGCCGGTCCCACCGGCGTTCGGAGCCTCGATTTCGATGAACTCGGTGATCGTCAGGGCCGCGTCGGCGGCGTCGACGTTGACGGGCAGGGGGCGCTGCTGCCCCGCGATGTCGAAGTGGGCGGCGCCGTTCGCGCCGGTCGAAGCGACCGCGGCCGTGATGTAGAGGACGTCCGCCTGCCCGGGCTCGATCTGGCGCAGGACACAGCCCTGGTCCCCGGAGCCGCAGGGGACGACGGTCTCGCCGGCAAGGAAGTAGAAGGCCGTGACCCGGAACCCGTCCAGCAGCGGGGGACGCACCGAAACGGGCTCGCCGCCCGACGCCGTGCCCCCCTCATTGTCGATCGTGACGGAGTAGGTGCCGGACTCCCCGGCGACCGGCTCGACGACGGTCTGGATCTGACCGATGTCCAGTCGGGCGGCCGCGGCGGGGACGACCAGGTCGATCGAGCTGGTCGAGCTGCCAACCCGGGCGACCAGCTCCGACCCGGCCGGAGTCCCGGTGGCCGGGACGCCGACAGTGATGACGATCGGCACGGATTGGTCGACGTCCAGCTCGGGGATCTCGCAGGCGGTGATTACGCAGGGCTCGCCATCCACCGTCACCTGGTAGTTCCGGATCTGAACCGGGACCGTGATCTCGAGTCCCACAGCCGCCGACGGCGTCCCGCCGGTGTTCGTCGCGTCCACGCGGAAGATGCCGGGAAGGCCGCCGGCGACGGGGGCCCGGACCGTGCTCGAAGTCACCGAGGACGACGTTCTCGGGGAGCCCCGGTATGGCGATCGGGGTACTCGCCTCGACCTCGCCCACCGTGACCTCGAGGGAGCCGGTCGCGCCGCTGGTCGGAACGTCGAGGACGACGTCGATCGTGACGGGTCCGGACCCGGGGTCGAGAGGGTCGACCTGGCAGCCCTCGCCGCACGATTGGCCGCCGATGGTGGTGACGTCGACGGGAACCGGTGGGTCAGATGGATTCACCGGGCTCGAACGCCGCCTGCACGGACGCCGGCGGCCGACGTCTCGCCGCCCTCGTTGGTCACGGTCAGGCGGTAGCGGACGGACTCGCCGGCTGTCGGCGGGTCGACGGGAGTGATGCCCGACAGCACCAGGTCCGCGGGCAGCGCGGCGATCTCGATCGGAATCCGCAGGGTCTCGCCGGCGATCGAGACCTCGAAGAAGGGCCCGACGGACCCGGTCTTGGCGACCGCGACGGTGATCGTCACCTGTACCTGGCTGGCCGCGGGGATCTCGCCGACCTCGATCGAGCAGCCGGTTGCGGTGGGCGTGCACGCGACGGCGTCCGCGGCGAACGCGAGGGTCCTCGATCGGAGTGCTGCCGTGGGGTCACCGACGTCGACGCCGCTGACGGAGATGCCGGGCGGGGTGGTGACCTGCAGCGGCTCCGGAGGAGCGCCCGCCGTATCACCGGTGTTGGCGACCGCGACCGTGACGATGCCCGTGCCGCCGGCGGTCAGCGGGCCCCCCGCGACGAGGTCCGACGCGCTGAACGCAGGCGGCGTCGGCGGCGGGACGGTGGACTGGGTGGACTGGGTCGGCGGGGTGGGCTGGGTCGGCTCGCTGGTTCCGGCCGGGGTGGTCGGGACGGTGGTCGGCCCGGCCGGGTCGGTGGGCGTCGCCGTGGTGGGCGCCGCGGCCGGCGGAATGGCCGGTGGCGCGTTCGGCTGGGCGTCGTTCGTGCCGTTCCCCGTGTCGCCGCCCTGGGTGTCGGCGCCCGGCGTGTCCCCGGCGTTGTCGAAGAAGTCGTCGCCCGGGTCGCTGAAGATGTCGTCGCCCGGGGTGCCGGCGTCCGGGCTGCCGGCGTCCGCGTCACCGGTGCTCAGCTGCTGGTCGTCGCCCGGCTGCGTTCCGGACTGCTCGTCCCCCGACCCGTCGCCGGAGCCGGACTCGTCGCCGGATCCGGCGCCCGTGCCCTCGCCGGATCCCGGACTCGCGGTCTGCGCGGTCACGATCGACTCCTCGCCCGCGGCGGTGGTCGGGGCGTCGGACGATCCGCCGGACACGACGACGACCACCGCGGTCACGATCGCGGCAACGGCGACCGCGCCGACGGCGACCCAGGCCCCGGCGCCCAGGCTCGCGAAGAACGCCGCGATGCCCGACGAGCCACCCGCAGCGGCCCCGCCGGCGGCACCGGCGGCACCGCGGCACCGGCGGCGCCCGCCGCGCCACCGCCGGCGGCCGAGCTGCCGGCACTGGATGCCGACGCGGAACTGGCCGCCACCGCGGCCGCACCGACGACTCCGGCCCCGACGGCGGCCGCCCCGGCGGCGGCTGCGCCTCCGCCCGCCGCGCCGCCCGCGGCACCGCCGGCCGCGCCACCGCCCGCCGCGCCGCCCGAGGACCCGCCGGCGCCGGCCGAGCCGCCGACCCCGGCCGCGCCGGCCGCCCCCGCGGCGGTGAGCGGAGCGACGGGACCGAGGGTGGCCAGGTACCCCGCGGCGGCCGTGCCGAGCACGAGAGGCGCCAGCAGGCCGCGCAGGTTGCTGTTGACCTCGCCGAGCTCGGCGGCCAGGGCGCGGCACCGGTCGCAGGTGCGCAGGTGCGCGTCGACCTGGGCGGTCTCCCGCTTGGAGAGGCCGCCGCGGGTGTACGCGCCGAGGCGCTCCACGGTCGTGCGGCACTCCTCGGCGGCCGTGTCCGCGAGGTGGGCCTGCAGGTACGCCTCGCGGAGGCCCTCGCGGGCGCGGAAGGCGAGGGAGGAGACGGCGCCCGGCGCCATCCCGAGCAGCGCGCCGACCTGCGCCGGTGACTCGCCCTCGACCTGGGTGTGCCAGAGGACCGCCTGCCAGCGCTCGGGCAGTTGCGCGAACGCCGTCGCGATCAGGCCGCTCTCCATCTTGGCGAGCACCGGATCCACGCCGGGGACCGCGGCGTCGTGCGCGGTCATGTCCTCGGTGAACTGCAGCCGCTTGTCCTTGCGGGTGCGGTCGTACGCGGTGTTGCGGATCGACGTGAAGAGATAGGCGCGGAACGCGGTGTCCGGGCCCTTGCCGTCGAGGAGATTGTCGAGCACGCGGGCGAACGATTCCGAGACCAGGTCGTCCGCCTCGGGCGCCGAACGGGCGAACTGCCGGGCGAGGGTGGTCGCCGGGCCGGCGTGCCGCCGGTACAGCTCGCCGAAGGCCTGGCGGTCGCCCGCCCGCACCTTGGTGATCAGCTCGGGGTCACTCAGGACGTGCCCGTCGACGACGTCGTCCGGCACCCGTCCTCCTCACCCTGCCTCAGCGCCAGGTGTGGCTGCGGCCTGCATGAAATGCCAGGTCATTGTGACTCACGCCGAGCGGGTCGGTCATCACTCTCCCGGCTCGAACGCGCAGCGCCACGGGCGCGCATGGTGATGAATCGGGCGCCGATCGGGCGAGTTGAAAGTTTTCTGAGATTTCCTTCGGAACTCGCGTGATGACCACGGGGTCCGTCCGTCTCTTCCCTGTCACGGGTCTGCCCGCGACCGCCGCGCGCCCGGCAAGCCAATCGATCGCCGGTGCGTGACGAGCCCCGAGCCGGGTTCCGAGGAGGACGTCCGAGTGCCAAGCGTGCCGCCCGCCGCCGTCTCCGTGGAGGAGACCCGGCCGTCGATGACCATCGCGGAGCTACGCGCGCGGTGGTTCGAGCAGTCGACCGGCACCGGATGGCTCTTCTCCACCGACTGGCACGACCCGGCGATCGACGCGGTCTGCGAGGCCTGCGTGCGCGCCGAGAACGTCTGGCCCGCCGCCGAGCGGCTGGGTGCCGCCAGGGCAGCGGCCGGCGCGTCCCTGGGCGAGACCCTCGCCGATGTCGACGGCCTGACCGCCGTGCTCCCGGACCTGCCGACCGAGTTGCTGTACCGCGCCGTGTCCCTCGGCTGGGCCGACCACTCGGGCGCACCCGCAGCCGATGTCCTCGACCCACTGACGGGGCTCGTCTCCATCGACTACCTGCGGGTGCGGATGGGCGAGCTCTACCGGGCTGCGGATGTCGACGGGCGTTGCGTGTCGGACGCGTATGCGCTGGTCACGGTCCGGCTCGACCTCGCGGGTCGGGTCGGCTGGGACCGGGTGACCCCGATGATCCTGGCCGGCGACGCGCTCCGGACCGTCTTCGACGGCGAGCAGACCCTCGCCCGGCTGTCCCGCCGGGCCGCCGTCGCGCTCACCCGCCGGGAGCCGCTGCTGCCGCGCCGCGTCCAGCTGCTCTCCGGCCTGCTGGCCGAGCGGCTGATCCGCGACGCCCGGTCCGTTCCACCGCCCGCGCCGCCGCGGGTGTGGATCGAGCAACTTCCCCACGCGCACCACGCGGCCTGCGACCTCGTCGGCGAGCTCGGCCGATGATCTTCAGCCTTCTTCGCGCCGCGGTCGGCCGGCTCCGGGCCGGTCGGCCGCGGCATCAAGCCCCCGGGGTGGGTGATCAGGCGCCGGGGATGGGCGCCTGAGGCCGCCGCGGTGATCGTCCCGACCCGCTCCCCGGAGCCGGGCACCGGGATGATCACCGCGGATGGCGGCCAGTCGGCACACCTGTGATGGCCGCATGCACTGCTGTGGTCGCCGGTTGCGCCCGGCGCTCGGCGTGGCTCCCCTCGGGTGCGGCCGTCGGAGGTGCTCGCCGCGAGCGTGATCGCTCCGCCACCCGTTACGGTCGTCGGTGAATCCGGGAGCTTCGATGGTCGATCCGAGTACGCGCTTCGTCGGCGGTCCCGTGCCGCGAACCGCCGCCCGACTGGCCGACGACGACGTCCGGATCGTGCTCGGCACCGTGGTCGACTACGCGGGCGTGATCCGCTCGAAAGCCGTTCCGACCGAAAGATTTCCGGAGTTCGTCGAGCGCGGGATGGGTGCGTCACCGTCCTGGCTGGCGTTCTGCGTCGACGCCGGCATCGCGTTCACGTCCCGATTCGGGGTGATCGGCGACCTCCGGCTGCGGATCGACCCGGCGGTGACGACCATCCTCGAGCGCGGCGTGGCCTGGGCACCCGCCGAGTTCGCCGAACAGGACGGGACGCCGTTCGTCGGCTGCCCCCGGCACCGGCTCCGGCAGGTCGTGACCCGGCTCGCGGACACCGGTCTCACCGCCCGGACGGGCGGCGAACTGGAGTTCGTGCTCACCGCGCCGGACGGCACGGCGAGGGGCGGGCCCGCGTGGCAGGGCTACGGCGTGCGACCGGTGCTCGACATGGCTCCGCTGCTCACCGATCTCGTGGAGAGCTTCGGCGGTGCCGGCGTTCCGCTCGAGCAGGTGCATGCCGAGTACGGCGCCGACCAGTTCGAGGTCTCCCTGCCGCCCGCGGACCCCGTGACGACCGCCGACCGCACGGTCCTCGGCCGCATCCTGATCGGCCGAGCGGCCGCCCGGCACGGCCTCGGCGTGTCCTTCTCCCCGCTCCCGTTCGCCGGCGGCGCCGGCACGGGCGCGCACCTGCACCTCTCGCTCGCCGAGCGCGATCGTCCGCTGCTGTCCGGCGGAGACGGTCCGCACGGTCTCACCGATCGGGGCGGGTCCGCGATCGCCGGTGTGCTCGCCGGGCTTCCGGGCGTGCAGGGCGTTCTCGCCGGCTCCGTCCTCTCGCCGCTTCGTCTGAGACCCGGGAACTGGGCCGGCGCATTCGCCTGCTGGGGGTTGGAGAACCGGGAGGCCGCGCTGCGCCTGCTGGCCGACACGCGCGGCAATCCGCACGGTGCGTCGATCGAGGTGAAGTCGGTGGACGGCAGCGCCAATCCCTACCTCGCCGCCGCCGCGTTGCTCGGCCTCGCCCTGCACGGCATCGAGCGCGGGCTGCCACTGCCGCCCGAGGTCGCGGTCGACCCGGTCGCACTGCCGGCCGAGCAGCGCGCCGCGCTGGCGCTCGCCCCCGATCAGGCGGGCGCGCTGGATGCCCTCGACGCCTCCGCCCTGGCCCGCGCCGTTCTCGGCGACGTGATCGTGGACGGCACGCTCGCGGTGCGGCGGTACGAGCAGCGCACCTACGGCTCCGCCGACGCGGTCGACGTGGCGCCGGTCCTCCGGCTGGCGTTCAGCGGGTGAGCGCGCCACCGCTCGACGTCACCGCAGGCCTGCGCGGGGTTCCGGACGAGCTCGCCGAGGCGATCACCCTCCCGCTGATCGATCATCACGTGCACGGGTGCTTCTCGATCCCGCTCGACCGGCCCGGGTTCGAGGAAGCGATCAACGAGGCGTCGGCGGACCCCATTCCACCGTCGCAGAGCCAGTTCGACAGTCAGGTCGGATTCGCCATCCGGCGCTGGTGCGCGCCGGCGCTCGGCCTGGACGCGCACGCCGGCGCGGACGACTACTGGCGGCGACGGGCGGATCTCGGTTCCGAGGCCGCGGCGCGGGTCCTGCTGCCGGCCGCCGGGGTCGCGCGGTGGTTGGTGGACACCGGGTTCGGCACGGACGTTCTGTGCTCACCGGACGAGCTCGCCTCGTGGTCCGGGGGCGTCGCCCGCGAGGTGATCCGCCTGGAGACGGTCGCCGAGTCACTGCTCGCCCGTGGCGTGCCGGCGCGGCAGTACGCCGAGGAGTTCCGCGCGCGGCTGGCGGAGCGGAGCCCGGGCGTCGTCGGCGCGAAGAGCATCGTCGCCTATCGGTGCGGGTTCGACATCGACTGGAACCGACCTGCCGACGCCGACGTGGCGGCGGCGGTGGCGTCCTGGTCGGCGAGTGCCGGCGACGCGCCCCCGCGGCTGACCTCACCCGTGCTCGCCGCCTTCGGCGTGCACGCAGCCGCCGACGCGGGGCTGCCGATCCAACTCCACGTCGGACTCGGCGACCGCGATCTCGACCTGCACCGGGTGGACCCGCTGCTGCTGCTGCCCCTCCTGCGCCAGCCGGGAATCGCCGGAGTTCCGGTGCTGCTCCTGCACTGCTACCCGTTCCACCGTCAGGCCGGTTACCTGGCATTGGCTTTCGGCAACGTGCACGTCGACGTCGGGCTGGCCGTCAACCATCTCGGCGTCCGGTCCGTCGAGCTGCTGGCGGAGTCGCTGGAGCTGGCGCCGTTCGCCCGGCAGCTGTACTCGTCCGACGCCTACGGCCCGCCGGAGCTGCACCTGCTCGGCGCCGTGCTGTGGCGCCGCGGGATGGCCAGGGTGCTGGCCCGCTGGGTCCGCGAGGGCGACTGGTCGCTCGCGGACGCCGTCCGCGTGGTCGGCATGATCGGTGCCGGCAATGCCGAGCGCGTGTACCGGCTCTAGGTGCTCGTGGCCGGTGACGGCGCGACGCTGATCACCACGTTCCCGCGCTTGTGCCCCGCGTCCACGTACCGGTGCGCGTCGGCGATCCGTTCGAGGGGGAACACCCGGTCGATCACGACGGTCAGCTCGCCCGCCTCGATCAGGTCCTTGATGAAGACCAGCGCGGCCTTCTTCTCCACCGACATGCCGGTGCGCACGCGCGGTCCGGGCCGCACCGCCGTCCACAGCGCGAGCACGTTGTTCTGCAGACCGGTCGTCGGGAGGTAGCAGCCGCGCTCGGTGAGCGAGTTCCTGCAGGCGGCGAAGGAGGTCCTGGTGACGGTATCGAAGATGACGTCGTACTTCTCGCCGTTCGTGGTGAAATCGTCGACGGTGTAGTCGAGAACGTGGTCCGCGCCGAGAGATGCAACCAGATCGACGTTTCCGGGCCCGCAGACCCCGGTGACCTCAGCGCCGAAGTGCTTGGCCAGCTGCACCGCGTAGGTGCCGATGCTGCCGGAGGCGCCCAGGATCAGCACCTTCTGACCGGGCCCGACCCGAGCCTTGTCGCGCAGGAAGAAGAGCGCGGTCGACGCCCCGTCGACGGCGGCCGCGGATTCCTCGAACGTCGCATCGACGGGCTTGAGGGCGAGCGATGCCTTGTCCCGCAGGACCACGTACTCCGCGTCGGCGCCGAGGGCGAAGCCCGTGAAGCCGAAGACCTCGTCGCCGACCCGGAAGCGCCGGACATCCGGCCCCACCGCATCCACGACGCCGGCGAGTTCCAGGCCGAGCACCCGCATCCGCTTCCGCGGCCGGGTGAACCCGAGAAGGACTCTGCCCCAGGCTGGTTGACCCTGCCGCATGCCGGACTCGGCCGACGTCACCGTCGTCGCGATCACCCGGATCAACACCTGGTCGTCGACGGGCGTGGGCTTCGGCAGCTCCCTGACCTCCAACACGTCCGGCGCCCCGTACCTCGTCCAAACCACCCCGCGCATCACACCACGCTCCTCGGCGGCGCGGCTCCGTCGGCGGCACCTGATCCTGACGGTAGGACGTCCACGCGGGTGCGGACATCGGTGGAAACCCCCGTTCCCGGTCGGGGTTCCACGCCGGCGGATCGGTCAGAGCGTCGACAGGTGCCAGAACGCGGTCATGTCGATCACGAAGTCGGTCGAACCACCCACGCAGGCGACCGCGACGCGGCTCTCCCATGCGGGCTCGACCTCGCTCGGCTCGGCCCCGAGGCGGGTCACCAGGCTGTTCGCCAGGATCAGGTTGCCGGACGACCAGTTGATCGTCGAAACCGCCGGCACGGAACCCAGATCCGCCGGGTAGACGGTGAGATAGCCGACGCCGACGGTGTTGACGAGCGTGACGGTCAGCGCGGCGGCGACGCCGACCCTGGTGTGTGGCGGCCACACGTCGACGAAGATGTTCCGGGTCTGCCCACCGGAGATCGGTCCGGTGCCGTTGAACGGGTCGGGCTCCCGCGAGTCGTAGATGCGCACGGGGAGATCCCCGCGAGTGCTGGACTGCCGCAGCTCGAGTTCCGGTTGGTCCGACCAATGGATCGCCATGTGCGCCTCCGGGCTTCCGATGCCGCGACTCCCGCGCATGGACACGCCACGGGTTCCCGAGAGGTGGGAGCGGCCGTCGTTCGCCGCTGATACTCCGGCACCGGCCGGCGCATCACCGCGATCGTTCGCGGCTCTTCCTGTTCGCTCGCATGCAATCCCTGCCTGCGATCTCGGGAGAGGAACCGATCATGCCGAACCGTCGGATCGTGGGTGTGGCCGTCGCGGCGGCGGCTCTGGTGGGTTTGCTGGCCGGCTGCAGCAGCGGCGTGCAGGGCTCGGCGCAGGCGCTGGCCGGCAGCATCGAGGCGGCGGTGGGCTCGGCGGAAGCGCTTCCGACCGAGCCGTCGGAGTCGTCGGAGTCGGCCGCCGAGTCGTCGGCCAGTTCCGCCGCAACCGCCAAGCGGTCCGTCGCCGAACCCGAGCCGGTCACCCGCGACCTCCAGAAGACAGGCTGGTGGGGCGGTTTCGCGATCACAGTGGACACCGTGACGGCCGAGCAGGGATTCGGCGACGGGGTCGACGTGACCATCGAGCTGACATATGAGAATCTCGGCACGGAGCCGGTGTACGCGCCGGTGCCCACGGTCGAGATCGACGGCGCGGTGGTGGAGAGCTTCCTCGACAACACTCCCGAGGTGCCCGGTGGCGGGCGGACCGGGGCGACGCTCAGCGTGTCGGTGCCGTCCGGCCAGGGGGCTGCGACGTCGTTCGACCCGGCGATCGACGCGGTGCGCCTCGTGCTCGGCGACGCCGGCGACAACCAGACGGTGATCCCACTCGCGGCCGACGCGCCCGTGGACAGCATCGAGCCGCAGGAGCTGGCGGTCACCGGGACGCTCGGGCAGGGCGAGATCGTCGTCGACGTGGTGAGCGGATCCCTGGCGCCGAGCTACGAGTCGGGGGAGAAGGGCACGTCGCTGCTCGACCTGCGGATCACGGTCAGCTGCGCGCCGGGATGTTCGCCGTACGGCTACAACGTCGACCGCAGTCAGTTCTCGCTCACCGCGCCCGACGGCACGTCGATCGCCCCGGACGACCGCAGCTGGTACTGCTGCGACGCGATCTATCCCGACACGATCTCCGACGACGAGCACAACGAGCTGACGTTCCTGGTCGACGCGCCCGGCACCGGCGCGTACACCCTGACCTTCGCCGACCCGGCACAGGTCTCGGCCGGCGCCGCGCCCGGGACGTTCGCGTTCACGGCCTGACCGTTCTCCGGGTACCTGATGGCCTTACCTCGTCCGGCGATGCGCCCGCTTCCCCCACCAGGCAACAAGACTGGTGCTCGGCACCGATGTCACCTCCAGCCTCGGCGACGCGCAAGCGTCGTTCACCGTTCACAGGCGACAGCAAGGGACTCGAAGTTCGCGACCTCGCCCACACCAACTCCAACCGGAAGGATCATGACCAACCCGCCGCCCTCCGGGCTCCGGCGGTTTCTGCTGTGACCGCACCTTCTGCCATGAGAGAGTTCGCCGTGTGACTGCGCGGACACCGGCCGCAAAGCGAACCCGGCCCGACGGATCGGATCGCCAGGACTCAGCGATCGTTACCCCGACGCGCGAGTGGCCATTCGTCGCCGCCATCACCCTCTTCGGCGCGGTCGTCACCTGGTTCCGGGTACCACCCGGCGGACGTCAAACGCTTTATGCTGAGGACGGATCGGAGTTCCTCCAAAACTGGATGAATGACGGCGCGCCATGGTTCACGCCTTACGCCGGCTACCAACACTTCATCCCTCGCGCCGCGAGTTGGGTCGTGGCGTCATTCACACCGATCTCGTGGTGGGCCATCGCCATCACCATCGCTGCCTGCCTGCTGACCGGCCTGGTCTGTGGGTTGGTCTACCTCTTCAGTCGCGACGTCCTCGACGTCCGGGTTTGCCGATTCGGCCTGGCCATCATCCCTGCTCTTGTTCCCATCGCCGGGCACGAGGTGGCCGGCAACCTCGCCAACATCCACTGGTACTTCTTCTACCTGGTCCCGTGGCTGCTCCTTGCCACACCACGCTCCTTCGGCGGCGCCGTAGCGATGACGCTGCTCGCCGCCTCGGTTGCGCTGACCGAGACGCAGTCGATCATCTTCGTGCCACTGTCCATCTGGCTCGTCGCACGTCGCCGACGGTCCCGTGCCGTCAACGCCGCCTTTCTGCTCGGCATGACCGTGCAGGTCATCACGTACCTCACGACCTCGAGGGAGCGTGGGCCCGGGTTTCCACCCCTCATGTCGACTATCGAGGGATACGTGCTCAATGTCTCGCTTTCTCCTCTTGCGCCCGGCAACGAAGGGGAAGTCGTCGCCACGTTCGGATGGGTGATCGCGTCAATTTCGGTGCTGCTGTTCGTCGCGTGTGGTGCCTACGCGTTTCTCGGCGGCAGCAACCAGGTTCGATTGGCCGTGATCGTGCTCTTGGTGGGATCGGCGGCCTCGTGGACGATTGCGTTCGTATTCAACAACACCTGGTTCTACTTCTACAGCGAAATCCCGATCGACCAGTTACCCCAGGCGCCGCTGATTCGTTGGGGGACGGCGGGATCGATGATGCTGATCTCGATGGTCCCACTCGCGGTCGGAATACACGCGCTGCGCCGGCCGCGCCGGGGTGACTACATCGGCATCGGTCTGATTTCCATCCTGATCGGCCTCATGGCCGTCGGCTTCTCGGTCACGCCTCATCCCCGCGTCGCGCCTTCCTGGACGGAGCAGCTCGAGGCTGCTCGAGCGCTCTGCACGTCCGGGACGCCCCCCACCGCACAGGCCGCGGTCGCACCAGCCGGGTGGTCCGTCGTATTCCGTGCCACGAACTGTTGTAGCCACACATCGGTGTAACAACGATCCTGGGATTTGCGGATCTCAACCCGCCGCGATCGGCCCGAGCCGGCCGTGCACGCGGATCACTTCAGGACTCCAACCGGCCGGATCGATCATCGTCCCGTCCGTTCGGGTCGTCACTTCGATGGGCAGCCAGGCGGTGGCTGCCGTGACCCGGACGCGGGGTGACACAGTCACGGTGATGAACACCGGCGCGAACAGATCGGGCCCGCGCGATGGCGGCACGGAGCCTCGCGTCGGCGACGGAACCACGGCCGCCGCCGCGGTCGCGTTCACGGTGGTCGCCTGGGCGTCGGCGTTCGTGGCCATCCGGGCGGCGGGGCAGGACTTCTCGCCGGGCGCGTTGGCGCTCGGCCGGCTGGCGATCGGCACCCTCGTCCTCGGCGTGATCATGCTGCTGCGCCGGCGGTGGGTGGCGCCGAACGGGCGCGAGTGGCTGCTCATCGGCCTGTGCGGGCTGATGTGGTTCGCCGTCTACAACGTCGCGCTCAACGCCGCGGAGCAGCGGATCGATGCCGGCACGACCGCAATGCTCGTCGGCGTCGGGCCGATCCTCATCGCGCTGTTCGCCGGCGTCCTGCTGGGCGAGGGGTTCCCGCGGTGGCTGCTCATCGGCGCCGGCGTGGCGTTCCTGGGCGCGGTGCTGGTCGGCTGGGCGACGCGCACGGGTGGGGCGGTCGATGTCGTCGGCGTCCTGCTCGCCCTCGTCGCCGCCGTCACGTACGCGATCGGGGTGCTCGCGCAGAAGCCGCTGCTCCGACGCGTCCCGGCCCTGCAGATCACGTTCCTGACCTGCGGCATCGGGGCCGCCGCGTGCCTGCCGTTCGCGGGCTCGCTGGCCTCCGAGCTGCCCACCGCCGGACCCGCCGCCGTGTCCGGCCTGGTCTACCTCGGCGTCGTGCCGCTCGCCCTGGCATTCCTGACCTGGGGCTACGCGCTCGCTCGGATGAACGCCGGGCGACTGAGTGTGACGACGTACGTGGTGCCACCGATCACGATCGTGCTGTCGGCGCTGATCCTGCGGGAGTGGCCGCCGGTGCTGGCGATCGCGGGCGGGCTGGTGTGCCTGCTCGGAGTGGCGCTGACGCGCCGGTCCGGGGGGCGGTCGAATCGCGACGTCGACCTGGTCGTCAAGCCCGCCGAGACGCCCTGACCCGCCGCCCCGCCGGTCGGCCGGGAGCCGGGTGGCGCGGCAACGGCGCCATGCGGAACGCTGGCACCCATGATCGAGACGCTGCCGGACATGCCGACGGGAACGCTGGGGTTCGAGGCCGTCGGCGAGGTGACCAGGGACGACTACAAGACGGTGGTCGAGCCGTGGCTGCTCGCGGTCGCGGAGGCCAAGGAGCGCGCCCGGGTCGTGTACGTCATGGGGGACCGGTTCCAGCACTACTCGCCGGCCGCGATGTGGGAGGACGCCAAGGTCGGCTTCCTCGAGCCCGTGCACTGGGAGCGCGTCGCGCTGGTCACCGACCACGACGTGCTGCGGCACACCGCCAACGCGTTCCGCTGGATGATGCCCGGCGAGTTCAAGACCTTCGAGCTGGCCGAGCTCGACCAGGCGAAGGCATGGGTGGCGGAGGGAGCGGACGGCGACGCACCCGCCGGGGCCGCTGACGCGCCTGCCGGGGCGACGGAGAAGCCGGCCGAGTAGCCGGCTCGGATCCGCCGCCCGCGAACGGGGTGCACACCGCCGCGATTAGGCTGCCGCCGTGGACGAACGCACCGGCATGCCCCGGGTCGGCATGGTCGGCGGGGGCCAGCTCGCGCGGATGACGCACCAGGCGGCCATCGCGCTCGGGCAGACCCTGCGGGTGCTCAGCGTCTCCCCGGACGACAGCGCCGCCCTCGTCACGCCCGACGTGCAGCTCGGCCACCACACCGACCTCGACGCGCTCCGGGCGTTCGCGAGCGGTTGCGACGTCGTCACCTTCGACCACGAGCACGTGCCCGGCGAGCACATCCGGACCCTCGCCGGCGAGGGCGTCGCCGTCTACCCGTCGGCCGACGCGCTGCTGTACGCGCAGGACAAGGCCGAGATGCGGACGCGGCTCGCCGCGGCCGGCGTGCCGGTCCCGGAATTCCGGGTGGTCGACGACCCGTCCGGGCTTGCGCGGGCCACCGACGAGGTCGCAGCCGCCACGAGCTACCCGGTCGTCGTGAAGACCGCCCGCGGCGGCTACGACGGCCGCGGCGTCTGGACGGTGCGCGATGCTGACCGGGCCACCGCCCTCGCCGGCGAGCTCAGCGCGGCAGGGACTCTCGTCGTGGAGGCGCTCGTCCCCATGCGCCGCGAGCTCGCGGCGCTCGTCGCCAGGTCGCCGTTCGGGCAGGCCGCGGCCTGGCCGGTGGCGGAAACCGTGCAGCAGGACGGCATCTGCGTCGAGGTGATCGCGCCGGCCCCCGGGCTGGACGACGAGACCGCCTCCGCCGCCAGCCGTCTCGCGCTGCGCATCGCGGTCGAGCTGGGCGTCGTCGGGGTGCTGGCCGTCGAGCTGTTCCAGGTGGACCCGACCCCGCAGGCGCCGGATGGCATCGTCGTCAACGAGCTGGCCATGCGGCCGCACAACTCCGGCCACTGGACCATCGACGGCTCCGTGACGAGCCAGTTCGAGCAGCACCTGCGCGCGGTCCTGGACTACCCGCTCGGCCGCACGGACCCGGTCGCGCCGTTCGCCGTCATGGGCAACGTGCTGGGCGGGCGGGCCGTCGGGGACGGGCCCGACATCGGCATGGACGAGCGCGTGCACCACCTGGCAGCGCGGTTCCCGGACGTCAAGGTGCACCTGTACGGCAAGGCCTTTCGACCGGGCCGCAAGCTCGGCCATGTCACCGTTCTCGGCTCCGACCTCGGCGGGCTGCGGCGCAGGGCCCGGCTCGCCGCCGCCTTCCTCGGCGACGGGAGCTGGCCGGACGGCTACGACGTGCACCGCGGCGCGGCCGCCCCGGCGCCGGCGGAGGTCGCGTGATGGCGGGCCGGCCGCCCCTGGTCGGGCTGATCATGGGCAGTGACTCGGACTGGTCCGTGATGTCCGGTGCCGCGGAGGTTCTCGACGAGTTCGCGGTCGACTTCGAGGTCGGCGTCGTGTCCGCGCACCGCACCCCGCAGCGGATGCTCGACTACGCCACCGGGGCCGCGGGCCGGGGGATCCGGGTGATCGTCGCGGGGGCCGGGGGAGCGGCGCACCTGCCGGGCATGGTCGCGTCCGCGACGACGCTCCCGGTGATCGGCGTCCCGGTGCCGCTCGCCGCCCTGGACGGCCTCGACTCGCTGCTGTCGATCGTGCAGATGCCGGCCGGGATCCCGGTCGCCACCGTCTCGATCGGCGGGGCCCGCAACGCGGGCCTGCTCGCGGTCCGAGTGCTGGCCAGCGCGGCCGACGACACGGGCCGGCGGCTGACCGGCGCGCTGCGCGCGCACGCCGATGGCCTGGCGAAGATGGTGCTGGACAAGGACTCCGCTCTCCGCGAGCGCACCGGCCACTGACGCTGCCGACCGGTAGCCGTCCGGACGCGGCGATCAGGGGCCGGCGGCATGGGTCGCCACGTCGGTCCTTGACGAATGGTCCGGAAAGGCCGACCATACGGGAATGGCCGACCGTATGGCGCCGGGGTACGACCTCGCCGAATCGCTGTACCTCGACAGGCCGGCGCAGTACCGGGCGCTCTTCGAGCCGACCCGGCAGCAGATCGTCAGCCTGCTCCTGGACCGCGCCGCGACCACGTCCGAACTCGCCGACCTCATCGGGCGGCCGAAGGGCACCATCGGCCACCACCTGAAGGCGCTGGAGGCGGCCGGCCTGGTCCGCGTGGTGCGCACCCAGCGGGTCCGCGCGCTCGAGGCGAAGTACTACGGCCGAACGGCGCGGGTCTTCCTGGTGGAGTCGGTCGGTGGGGCCATCGGCATGGTGCCGCGGCAGATCCAGCAGGCCGCCGATGAGGCGTCCGCGGTGCACGAGCCGACCGAGCTGGCGATGAACGGCGGCGTCCGGTACGCCCGGATCAGCGCCGACCGGGCCGAGGAGTGGTCCGGGCGCGTCGTGCGGCTGCTCGACGAATTCGACCGGCAGCCGCGCGGCGGCGATCAGACGTTCGGCCTGGTCGTCGCCGTCTACCCGACCGACCGTCTCCGGCTCGCCGCCGCCGGCGTTCCCGGCACCGTGCCCGACGAGCAGCGCGCTGACCCGGAGGCAGAGGCATGACCGTCCCGGAGGTCGGCACGGCCGGCACCCCCGAGCCGGACCCGCGGGACTCCGAACCGCACGGGAACGCGCTGGCCAGCAACCGCACGACCGGCACGAGCGCCTACTGGCGCGTGCTCGCCGCGACCGCATCGGCGAATCTGGCCGACGGGTTGCAGGTCGTTGCGGTGCCCTGGCTGGCCTCCGCGCTCACCAGGGACCCGGTGCAGATCGCGCTCGTCACCGCGGCCACCCGGATCCCGTGGCTCGTGTTCTCGCTGCCGGCCGGCGCGATCACCGACCGCTTCGACCGGCGGCTGCTGGTCGCCTGGGCCGACACCGCCCGCACCGTGCTGCTGCTCGGCTTCGCCGCCGTGCTCGCACTGAACGGGGTGGCGCTGTCCGGCTCCGTGGAGGACGCCGGATCCGCCCCGCCGCCGGGCAACTCGGGGCTGCTGCTCGGCGCCCTGTACGCGCTCGCCCTGCTCGTCGGCTTCGCCGAGGTGATCAACGACAACAGCTCGCAGACGCTGCTGCCGTCGATCGTGCCGCGGGAGCGGCTGGAGAAGGCGAACGGGCGGCTGTGGGCGGCGGAGATGGTCACGAACCAGTTCATCGGGCCACCGCTGGCCGGTCTGCTCATCGGCATCGGCATCGCGCTGCCGTTCTTCGTCGGCGGCGGGTTCTTCGCCCTCGCGGCCGCCATTGTCTTCACGATCGCCGGCAGCTTCCGCGCGCCGGCCGCCGACGGCCCCCGGCCGGGCCTGCGATCGGAGATCGCCGAGGGCTTCCGCTGGCTCTGGCGCCATCGGCTGCTGCGATCCCTCGCCATCTCGCTCGGCGTGCTGAACGGCGCCAGCGCGATCGCCACCGCCGTGTTCGTGCTGTTCACCCAGGAGGTGGCCGGTCTCGACGCCCCGGCGTTCGGCCTGCTCATGACGTCGGCCGCCGCCGGCGCCGTCCTCGGCTCCTTCGTCGGACCCTGGCTGAGCCGGCGGCTGCGCCCCGGGACCGCGCTGGTCGTGAGCATCGTCGGGATCGGCATCGGCGAGGGGATGCTCGCCGTGTTCACCTCGTTCTGGCCGTTGTGGATCACCATGGGCCTGACCGGGATTCTCATCATCACCTGGAACGTCATCACGGTGTCGCTGCGCCAGTCGCTGATCCCGGATCGGCTGCTCGGCCGGGTGAACTCCGTGTACCGCTTCTTCGGCTGGGGGACGATCGCGATCGGCACCCTGCTCGGTGGGGTGCTGGTGGCGGTGCTCGAGCCGGCGGTCGGCCGCGAGTGGGCGCTGCGGCTGCCCTTCGTCGTGTCCGCCGCGCTGCACTTCGCGCTGCTGGCCTGGGCGTGGCGGCGGATCTCGAACGACGCCATCGCCGAGGCGACGGCGGCAGCCGAACACGCGGGCTGATCGGTGTGCCCGCTTGTCGCGCCCCTCGCCCGGCGGTCGTGAGGCCGCGTTTCCGGGTCTACCATCGGAAGTTACTGACCGGTAACCAAGCCGAAGGATGCGCAGTGGGTACAGACCTGTTCAGCCTCACCGACGATCATCACGCCGTTCGCGAGGCGATCCGGGAGATCGCCGAGAACGAGATCGCGCCGCATGCGGCCGACGTCGACGAGCGCGAGCGCTACCCGGCCGAGGCGCAGAAGGCGCTCACCGCAGCCGGTTTCCACGCGGTGCACATCCCGGAGGAGTACGACGGCGCCGGCGCCGACGCGGTGGCAACGGTGATCGTGATCGAGGAGGTCGCCCGCGCCTGCGCGTCGTCCTCGCTGATCCCCGCGGTGAACAAGCTGGGCTCGATGCCGATTCTGCTGTCCGCGTCGGACGAGCTGAAGCGGCTGGTGCTGCCGTCCATCGCGTCCGGCGAGGCGATGATCTCCTACGCGCTGTCGGAGCGGGAAGCGGGTTCCGACGCCGCGGCGATGCGGACCAGGGCGACCCGCGACGGCGACGATTGGGTGCTGAACGGGACCAAGTGCTGGATCACCAACGCCGGCGCATCCAGCTGGTACACGGTGATGGCGGTGACGGATCCGGAGAAGAAGTCGAACGGTATCTCGGCCTTCGTCGTGCACCGGGACGACCCCGGCTTCGAGGTCGGGCCCAAGGAGCGCAAGCTCGGCATCAAGGGCTCGCCGACCCGCGAGATCTACCTCACCGATTGCCGGATTCCGGCGGTGCGGATGATCGGCGACCCAGGCACCGGGTTCAAGACGGCGCTCGCCACCCTGGACCACACCAGGCCGACGATCGGCGCGCAGGCCGTCGGCATCGCGCAGGGCGCGCTCGACGTCGCGATCGGATACGTCAAGGAGCGCAAGCAGTTCGGCAGGGCGATCGCCGAGTTCCAGGCGCTGCAGTTCATGATCGCCGACGCGGCGATGGAGATCGAGGCGGCCCGCACACTCGTCTACCAGGCCGCGGCGGCGGCCGAGAGGGGCGACGCCAACAGGACTTTCCTGTCCGCGGCGGCGAAGTGCCTGGCGTCGGACGTGGCGATGAAGGTGACGGTGGACGCGGTGCAGCTGCTCGGCGGCGCCGGCTACACCCGCGACTTCCCGGTCGAGCGGATGATGCGCGACGCCAAGATCACCCAGATCTACGAGGGCACCAATCAGGTGCAGCGGCTCGTCATGGCGCGGGCGCTGCTGAAGTAGGCGTGCCTCCGGTCCCGGGCCCCACCCCTCGTCCAGCCCGCGGGTTCAGCTCTTTCGGGACTCCGCGACCGACGGTTCGTGCTGGTTCGGGGCGCGCTCGGCGGCACGGCCGACCATCCACCACCGCAGCGCGACGAACCTGCCCAGCCCGACCAGGCCGTTCACCGCGACCACCGCGGCGACTCCGGCCACGCCGACGGGATTGTCCAGGAGTGCCAGGGCGATCGAGGTCGCCACCAGCGCGACCAGCGACGTTCCGAGGCCGAGGGCGTGGTCGGCCTCCGCATGCGCGCGTGACCCGCCGAACGAGTACCGGCGGTGTCCCTCGGTCGCCAGGACGGTCCCCAGGAGCCACGAGATCAGGTTCGCCAGCTGCGATCCCACGTCGGAGGCAAGGCAGCCGAACAGCGCCAGCTGCACCAGGCTCGCCGCGCCGCCGACCGCGCCGAACCGCAGCAGCTGGCCGGGAATGGCGGACCGACCGGCACCCGCGGTCGACATCGACGGCGGGTGCAGGATCGCGATCATGATCGCAGCCTTCGGTCCGCGCCAGGGTGCCGGCCC
Source organism: uncultured Actinomycetota bacterium (assembly GCA_963844455.1). Lineage (GTDB taxonomy): Bacteria > Actinomycetota > Actinomycetes > Mycobacteriales > Nakamurellaceae > Nakamurella. Next base: position 123,402 of record CAWJOH010000012.1, on the reverse strand, counting down.
AGATCGAGCTGAGCATCGGCTGTGCGCGGCCTCGGCGGCGCCGACGTCAGGCGGCGTGCTCCAGCTCGTCCGCCCGACGCATCCGCACCGCCGTGTTGAAGGCCGCGAGCAGGGCCATGACGACGATCAGGATCCAGAACACCGCGCTCGGCCACTCGTTGTGCTCGACCAGCTCCCACGTCTCCTTGGTGGCGATGAGCAGCGCGCCGCCGGACACGAAGAACCAGCCGGTCGCCTTGTTGACGTACCGCACGAGGCCCGCGCGCTGCTCGGCCGTCATGCTGGCGAACACCGCCTTCTTGTGCGCGTCCGAGCGGCGGTGGTTGAGGATGTAACCGACCGGCGGGAGCAGCCACCACCACGGCGAGACCCGTTCCGGGGGCGGCACATTCGCCTTCGCGACCTCGAGATCCTCGCGCTGGATCTCCTGCTCGTCGAGTTCGAGCGCGGCCTGGTAGAGCGGGCCGGCGACCAGCAGCCAGCCGCCGAAGAAGCCGCACCAGAGGATGAAGGTGTGCACGTCCGGACGCTATCCAGCCGGCTCGCCGCGCCGCGCGGCGGCGTCGTGGACTACCGCGCCGCCGGTCGGTCCAGCGCCCGCCCGACGAGGTCCTCCCACGCCGCGTTGCGGGGGACGCGGGGCACGTCGACCCAGGCCGTGACGGACGCACGCTCGTCGGCGGCGATCGCGGCTGGATCGTTCGGTGGCGCGTCCGGCGCGTCCGGATCCGCCACGACCAGCGAGCCGTCGGCGGCCAGCACGGCCAGCAGCGTCACGGCGAGGTCCAGGCAGGAGCGCCCGACGGGGACCAGCAGCCGCGGCGCGCTGCCGAGGAGCGCGGCACCCGCCTCGGTCAGGGTGAGCAGATCGGTCACCGTGAGTGTTGTCTCGCCGTGCCACGGCATCGCCGCCTCGGCGGTGTCCGGGCCGCTCGCGCCGGCGGACCTGGGCGTGTAGCGGTCGGCCTGCTGCAACACGGCCGCGGTGAAATGGCGCTGGTCGTCGAGGATGCCGCCCACCGGGGCGCCGAACGGATGAGTGGAGACGACGAAGATCTCGTTGTCCGAGTCGTCGACGAGTGGCTGGCCGGCGTCGGCGAAGACGGCGGCCGAGATGCCGCCCACCTCGCCCTCGACCACGTTCATGCCGGCCCACCAGGCGCCCAGCATGATCGGCATCAGCTGCCAGGACGGACGTGCCGCGATGCTCACGTCCTCGCCGGGCGCCGCTCCCAGCTCGACGTCGAGCAGCCCCGCGACCTTCGCCGACCAGTTCGCCAGCGACGCCGTGGAGAGCTCCGTGCGGCCGGTGCCGTACCAGGTGAGTCGCGGTCGGTGCGGGTCCGCGGCGAGCAGCGGCCCGAGCACGGCGGCCGTGACGCCACCGGGTCCGGCCTGTCTCACGTCGCGCTCCCCGCACCGCGGCGGCCGGCTCCCGCAAATGATCATGGCGATATTCACCGGATCCGCCGACCAGACGAAGGGCCCAGCGTGAAGATTGCCATGATCAACTCCGAAGAAGAGGGGGCGCGGGTGGCGGGGGCGCGGTCGGCGGGTCAGTTGACGCAGGGAACCGACGCGGCGAACGCGGCGGCCTGCGAAGCGGGCGCTGCCGCGGCGGGAGCTGCCGCACCGGCAGCCGGGGCCTGGAACGCGGAACCCGTGCCCCGCAGGCCGTTCGCCACGTCGAGATCGGTGCCCACGACGACCAGCACGTGGCCGGCCGCGATCGAGTCGTCGGGCACCAGCTCGCCGGTGCCGAACGCCGCCCGCACCAGGTCGGCTGCGGCGGCGCCGTCGGCGCCGTAGTGGATCTCGGTCGTCGCCGTCTCGGACCCGGAGCCGGTGCCGGGCACCACGCCCAGCGAGCCGAGGGTGAAGCCGCCGTCGGTCACGGTCTGCGCGGCGAACGCGGTCACGCCGTCGGCGATGGTGCCGTCCTGTACGTCGACGGTCACGGAGGCGGGGTCGACCTGCGCCGGCGGGGCGGCGGCGGTGGTGCCACCGTCCCCGACCGAGCCGTCCACGATCGCCTGGAAGAACGCCTTCACCTGCGCGGGATCGGTCGCGAGCGCGTCCTTGTCCGTGGACGGCTCGGGCCCGGTGGTCGGCAGCGTCTCGAAGTTGATGTTGCCCGACGACAGGTTCGCCATCTGCTCGGCGAACGACAGCACCGAGAAGTCCTTGTCGAAGACGATCGTCCGGTCGACGGCGGTGATGAGGTCGGAGAGGCGGCCGGGATCGGTCAGCGTGCCGACGGACAGGATCTTGTCCACGGCGCCGGCCAGGAACGCCTGCTGCCGCTTGACGCGGTCCAGGTCGCCGTTCGGCAGGCCGTGCCGCTGCCGGACGAACGACAGGGCGGCGGTGCCCTGCACGTCCTGCGGGCCGGCGTCGAACACGGACGCGGACCACGGGTCGTTCACCGCGGCGTTGAGGCACACCGGGACGCCGCCGATGGCGTTGGACAGCAGGTAGAAGCCGAGCAGGTTGACCTCGGCGTAGTGGTCGACCTTCATGCCGGTGAACGCCTGGACGACGCGCACCAGCATGGTGCGGCCGGCCTCGTTCGACAGGCGCTCGCGCTCGGCCTCGTCGGTGACCCCCTGATTGACCAGGGCCTCCTCGGTGTACGCCTTGGCCGTCGAATAGAACGCGTTGATCTTGTTCGGGTTGTACTCGCCCTGGCTGCCGTCCGGGTACGGCCCGGTGATCTCGGCGGTCACGCGCGGCCCGATCCACGTGTCCCGGGGCAGCGAGACCGCGGTCGCCTTGCCGCCGCCCTCCGGGATGTGCACCAGCATGATCGTGTCGGTGTTGATGCCGCCGCCGTCGTCTCCGGTGGCGACCTGCTTGAGCTCCTCCTCGGACAGCGGGTTGCCGTCCGCGTCGGTGCGGGCGTCCGAGCCGACCAGCAGGATCGTCATGCCGCCCTCGAACGTGACGCCGCCGCTACCCGCGTTCGAGGTGGCGTCGGAGATGCCGCTGTTGGTCTGCAGGGTTCCGGTGACGAACCAGCCGATGCCCACGCCGGCGAGCACGGCGACCGCGGCGACCAGCGCGACGATCCGGCCCGCGAGCAGCCAGCCAGGGGTGCGCCGTCCGCCGCCGCACCACCACCGCTCGGCACGCCGGCGGATGCGCTCGGCGGCGGGCCTGCGGGTGGGGGGGCCGATCGGTAGGGCGCGGGCGGCGGCACGGCGCTGGCAGCGGGGAAGGCGACGGTCGGCTGGGGCGGCGTGCGACCGGGAACGCGGCCGGGCGGCGCGGACCGCTGTCCGTGGCTCGGACCGGCCGGCTGGTCGGACCCCGGGTATCCCGGCGTGGGCGAGCCGGGAAAGGGCGGCTGGTACGGGGGCTGACCGGAAGGCCGATACGGCGGATTGCCGGGCTGACCGGGGCGGCCGCTGCCCGGGATCGGGCCGCCGCCCTGGGCGGACCCGCGGAGCTCGGGCCGTAGCGCCGAGGTCCCCGCTGGGGATCCGGATATCCCGAGTCCGTCATCGGGTTGCCTTCCTCACTGTTTCCTCGCTCGGGCGCGCGGCGCACGGCTTCGGTCGCGGCACGTTCCATGCAAAGGACGCCGCCGCTGGTCACGGGGTTGCGCAGGCGGACGATGTGCTCCCTGGTGAGCGTCTCGCCAGGGTAGCGGCGGCGCATGCGGATTCCGGTGAACCCGCACCGGCGCGGGTCGGCGCGGGCGCCCGCGCCGATGCCGGAGCGGGCCATCCGGTACGGCACAATGACCGACCATGCGCATTCTCGTGACCGGCGGTGCCGGCTTCATCGGCTCGGCATTCACCAGGCACCTCCTGGCCGACGACTACCCGGGCCTGGCCGGTGCCGAGGTCACGGTGCTGGACAAGCTCACGTACGCAGGCAATCTGGCCAACCTGGCGTCCGTCGAGGACTCCGATCGGTACGAGTTCGTGCAGGGCGACATCTGCGACCCGGAGCTGGCCGCGAAGCTGGTCGGCCGGTCGGATGCGGTCGTGCACTTCGCCGCCGAGTCGCACGTGGACCGCTCGATCCTCGGCGGCGCCGACTTCGTGCTGACCAACGTGCTCGGCACCCAGACCCTGCTGCAGGCGGCGCTGGACACCAAGCTGCTGAAGTTCGTGCACGTCTCGACGGACGAGGTGTACGGCTCGATCGACACCGGGTCGTGGGACGAGAACGAGCCGCTGCAGCCCAACTCGCCGTACTCGGCGTCCAAGGCGTCGTCCGACCTGATCGCCCGGGCGTATGCGAAGACCCACGGGCTGCCGGTCGCGATCACCCGCTGCTCGAACAACTACGGTCCGTACCAGTTCCCCGAGAAGGTCATCCCGCTGTTCGTCACGAACCTGATGGACGGCGCGACCGTGCCGCTGTACGGCCAGGGCGGGCAGGTGCGCGACTGGCTGCACGTCGACGACCACTGCCGGGGCATCGCGCTGGTGCTCACCGGCGGCCGGCCGGGCGAGGTCTACAACATCGGGGGCGGCACCGAGCTGACGAACGCCGAGCTCACCGGCAAGCTGATCGAGGCGACCGGGCGCGACGACTCCTACATCGAGCGCATCGTGGACCCGCGCGGCGGTGGGCACGACCAGCGCTACTCCGTGAACATCGGCAAGATCAACTCCGAGCTGGGCTACGAGCCGCTGGTGCCGTTCGACGAGGGCCTGGCCGCGACGGTCGCCTGGTACCGGGACAACCGCGACTGGTGGGAGCCGCTGAAGGCCCGGTCGGCGATCGACCGCTGACCTGCCTCGCCGGGGCCGCCCGGCCCGCTCGCGACGACGCTGCACAGGACGGGGACTCGAACGATGACGGCGTATCCCGGGGTCCTGGTGACCGGTGCCCGTGGCCAGCTGGGCACCGACCTGATGGCCGCGGCCGCGGCGGCCGGGTTGACCGCGCAGGGCTTCGGCTCGCGGGACCTGGACATCACCGACGAGGCCGCCGTGGACGCGGCCGTGCTGGCGTTCGCCGAGCTGCATCCGATCAGCACGGTGATCAACGCAGCCGCGTACACGGCGGTGGACGCCGCCGAGTCCGACGCCGAGCGGGCGTACCTCGTCAACGAGGCCGGGGCGCGGAACCTGGCCACCGCGTGCGCGCGGCACGGCGTCGGGCTGATCCACGTCTCGACCGACTACGTCTTTCCCGGCACCGCCACCCGCCCGTACGAGCCGGACGACGAGACCGGGCCGACGAGCGTGTACGGCGCGTCCAAGCTGGCCGGCGAACTGGCGGTGCTCGAGGTGCATCCCGCCGCGCACGTGGTCCGCACCGCCTGGGTGTGGGGCACGACCGGCGGCAACTTCGTGAAGACGATGGGCGCTCTCGAGGCGAGCAAGCCGGGCATCAGCGTCGTCGACGACCAGCGCGGCACGCCGAGCTTCGCCGCGGACCTGGCCGCTGGGCTGGTCGAGCTCGCCGCGCGCGGGCCCGCCCACCCGGACGGACCGGTGCCGGGCGGCGTGCTGCACCTCACCAACGCCGGCGAGACCACCTGGTTCGGGTTCGCCAGGGCGATCTTCGGCGAGCTCGGCGCCGACCCCGAGCGGGTGCAGCCCACCACCACCGACCGGTTCCCGCGGCCGGCCCCGCGCCCGGCGTACTCGGTGCTCTCGAACGCGGCCTGGCAGGCGGCTGGGCTGACGCCGCTGCGTGACTGGCGGGCGGCGCTCGCCGCCGCGTTCGCCCGGTCGCCCGAGGCATTCCGGCCCGCCTGAGCGCTGCGGCTCGCGCGGGCGCGGCCAGCCGGCGGCCCGCGTCGACCCCCGCCCGCCCGACCGCACGCGTTCCGGTGATGAGCACGCGATCACCGATCACGGCGGCGGATCGCAGCGACGACGGTGTCCCCGGCGGCCTCACCCGCCGGACCGGGACGCCACGTACGACTCGATGCCGTCGAGCAGCCGGCGCACCGCGAACTGGAAGTCCGGGTCGTCGGCCGGATCCGGCGGCCCGGTGTCCTCGCTCAGGTCGCCCGACATCACGGAGCGGTGGATGGCCGGGTATGCCTCGGGGGTGACCAGCTGCGCGAGCCGCGCCTCGAACGGCACCGGGTCGCTGTCCCCGCGGTGTGCGGCCGACCGGATCTCCAGCACCAGCCGGACCTGGCCCAGGCTGATCGTCGCGAGCGCCTGCACCGCCGCGAACTTCTCGGATTCGGTCAGCGGCGTCCCGTGCAGCGCGCCGAGCGCCGCATCGAGCCAGGCCAGCTCGTTCGGGGTCATCGGCGGCCCGCTGATCGGCACCAGCGACCGCCACTGGTGACGCATCAGGACGTCGATCTGGTCGGCGTTCCAGGCCTCCAACCGCTCGCGCCAGGTGCGGGCCTCGGGGTGCTCCGGCGGCCGGCCGGCGGCCTCGTTCATCATCAGCACCACCAGGTCGTCCTTGCTCGCCACGTACCGGTAGAGCGACATCGTGGTGAAACCCAGCTCGCTCGCCAGCCGCGCCATCGAGACGGCGGCGAGCCCGTCGCGGTCGGCGATCTCGACGGCGGTGGTGACGATCCGCTCCAGACTCAGGCCCGGTTTCGGTCCCCGGCGGTTGCGGTCCGGCGGCGCCCACAGCAGCTGCATCGCCCCGCTGAGCGGCGGCAGGCCGGGGTCGTCGGCCATCGCGGGGGGCGGCTCCGTCACGCGTACAGCATAAACTGTTTACATCGCATACTTGCGTGTATGGTCTAAGCAATTCGCTGCCGGACGGGCAGCGACGGACGACAGGACGAGCGATGGACATCATCGAGATCGAGGCGCTGCGGAAGTCGTACGGCGATCACGTCGTGCTGGACGGCATCGACCTCACGGTCCGGCAGGGATCGATCTTCGGGCTGCTCGGGCCGAACGGCGCCGGCAAGACGACGCTTATCACCATCCTGACCACGCTGACCAGCCCGGACAGCGGCCGAGCCACCGTCGCCGGGTTCGACGTGGTCCGCGAGGGCGGCCAGGTGCGGCGGAACATCACGCTCACCGGACAGGACGCCGCGGTCGACGACCTGCTCACGGGGCGGGAGAACCTGGTGGTGATGGCGCGGCTCTTCGGGCTGAGCCGCCGGGACGCCAGGACGAGGGCCGCCCAGCTGCTGGCCGACGTGCAGCTGACCGAGCACGCCGACCGGACCGTGCGCACCTACTCGGGCGGCATGCGCCGCCGGCTCGACCTCGCGATCAGCGTCATCCCGCGGCCCGCGGTGATCTTCCTCGACGAGCCGACGACCGGGCTCGACCCGGTGAGCCGGCGGCGCGTCTGGGCGTCGATCCGGGAGCTCGCCGCGGCCGGCACCACCATCTTCCTGACCACGCAGTACCTGGAGGAGGCCGACCAGCTCGCCGACCGGATCGCCATCCTCGACGGCGGCCGGCTGATCGCGCAGGGCTCGGCCGACGAGCTGAAGCGGCGCGTGGGCACCGATCTCGTGCACCTGGCGTTCCCCGACGAGGCCACCGCGGTGCAGGCGAGGGGGCGGCTCGCCGAGCGCGGCGTCGAGGTCGAGCTCGCCGGCCCGAACCACCCCGCCGGATCCGCGGACCCAGCCGATCTCGCCGACCCCGGCGCGGCGGTCGAGGACGCCGGTGCCCCGGAGCGTCCAGCCGCCCGCACGCTGACCGTGCGCACGGCGGGGGACGCGGCCGAGATCCGCGACCTGCTCGATCATCTCGGCGGACTCGCGGCGGTGGCGCACCTCTCGCTGAGCTCACCGTCGCTCGACGACGCGTTCCTGGCGCTCACCGACCCGCCCGGTCGTTCCCCGGCGGCCGAACCCGGGCCGCGCCCGGACCCGGCACGGCAGTTCCCCGTGCCGTCCCGCGACGACTCCCGGCAGGAGGTGGCCTGATGAGCACCGTGGTGCTGGAGCCGGCCGGATCCGGCCGCGATCGACCGGCCGATCGCCCGCACGTCCCCCCGATCGCGGTGCGGGGGCCGCTGCGCGCGGCGGTCGCGAACTCGCTGACGCTGTCCGGGCGGAGCCTGCGGCAGCTGTCCCGGAAGGTCGACGCCCTGCTGACGTCGATCATCCTGCCGGTGGTGATCCTGCTGATGTTCGTGTTCGTCTTCGGCGGCGCGATCGACACCGGCGTCGACTACATCAACTACGTGATTCCGGGAATTCTCCTGCTGTGCGCGGGTTTCGGCTCCGCGATGACCGCCACGACCGTCAACGCGGACATGACGGGCGGCATGGTCGACCGGCTCCGGACGATGCCGATCGCCAGCGGCGCGGTGGTCGTCGGGCACGTGGTGGCCTCGCTCGCCCGCAACGCGGTGTCCACCGCGATCGTGATCGGCATCGCGATCGCGGTCGGCTTCCGGCCGACGGGCGGGGTGCTCGACTGGCTCGCCGCCGTCGGCCTGATCGGCCTGTTCGTGCTCGCGATCTCGGCACTCGCCGCGATGATCGGGCTGGTCGCACCCAGCCCGGAGGCGGCCGACGGGTTCGGCTTCGCCATCCTCTTCCTGCCCTACGTCAGCAGCGCCTTCGTGCCTCCCGACACCATGCCCGCCTTCCTGCAGGGGTTCGCCGAGCACCAGCCGGTGACGCCCGTGATCGAGACGCTGCGCGGCCTGCTGATGGGCACGCCGATCGGCTCGTCCGCCTGGCTCGCGGTGGCCTGGTGCGTGGGCATCCTGGTCGTCTCCGTCGCAGCCGCGGCGGTTGCCTTCCGTCGGCGCGGCCGGCGATGAGGGCCGCCGGGAGACGCTCCGAACGGTCGAGAGCCTGTGCCTGACCGTACCGATGGCTCACGGCGAAGATGTTGGGGAACTCAGTCGGTGGATCGGCGGCGCTCACCTGGGATGCCCCTGAATCCCACCCGCCTGGTCGACCGGCATGCGCCGCGAGCTGGTCCGCACGGGCCGTCTTCACCCACAACCGGTAAGCACGGCCACGGCCGGAACACTCACCGCGAGAGCATCAATGTTCCCGCGGAGTCACCAACGACCCATGGGCCCGACCGGCATCCTACGGGCGAAGAAAGCCGCACCGGTTCCGGTCTGTGGTGGAATCGTGGGTCCTGGTCAGGTGCATTCCCACCATCGTCAGAGGCGTACCCCGGGCCCCGCGCCCAATTCGGTGCAGAATGTGGCCCCTACGTCAGTGGTGCTCCGGATCCAGGGTGTCGAGCCGCTCGCGTAGTGCCATGGGGGTCTTCACCTCTGGGATCGCGACGATTTCGGCTGCTCCCTCGGCGACCGACCCATCCGGAACATGGGTTGCCAGGCTGTCCCGCGGCACCTGGGGGGATCTATTCATCCAGTATCCGCCGGGGATCTCTGCCATCGGGCTCCCCATGCTGACGCAGTCCGTCTTGGAGAAGTAGTGACTGATGACGCTCTTCCTCGACGCGCCGAGTCGCTGGATCTCGCTGCCGCCGTGGAAGAGCCAGGCGTCCCAGATGAGCAGGTCGCCCTTCTTGGCCAAGAACCGCGTCTCCTCAAGCCCGTGCCGGTCCACCTCGCCGGCCATGTAGTCGGCCCACCGCTCGAACTCCGGCTCGTGCACGTGGTATCCGCCCCCCGAGAACTTGAAGGGCTCGATGTGATTGCTCTCCGGGTAGTACCGCAAGGGCCCCGCATCCGCCTCGACGTCTTCAAGCGCCATCCAGGTCGCGAGGAGCTTCCCGGGCGTCAGCGGTGTCATGAAGAGTGTGTCGAGGTGGTCGGCCTGTTGCGTCCCGCATTCCACCGACAGCGTGTTGCACAGGACGACGTCGTCGTCCATGAGCTCGCGCAGAATCCGGTTCAACGTCTCGGATGCGACCGCGTGGCGCAGACCGGCATCGCGGAGGTAGAGGTCGTTGACCTTCATCGAATTGGTCCGCTCGAGCGGGGTCACGTCCTGTGGTCGGATCCGCCGTCCGGTCAGTTCTGAGTCCACCGTGACATCCGCCGGCAGATCGTGCCAGACATTGTCGAAGGCGTCCGTCGCGGCGTCGACTTGCGCTTCCGTGAAGAAGCCGGGGATGACCAAGAATCCATTGTCGCGGAAAGTCGAGGTCGACGTCTGGCTCAACAGCGGCATGGGCAAAAGGTACACTCGCCGGCGTGGATTCCGGAATATATGCCGGCGAGTCCGAGGTCGAGGACCTTCGCCGGCAGGTGCATGACCTGGAGGTACGGCTGCGGCGCAGCGAGCTCCGGCTGGCCGGAGCCAGGAAGCAGATCGACTGGCTCGTGGCCAGCGCCGACGCCCACGCCGAGGACCCGGACGTCGCCCGGCTGAAGCAGCAGCTCGAGGCGAGCGAGCTCAGGTGCCGGAGCGCGGAAGCGCGGTTTGCGGCCCTCGAGTCCACGAAAATGGTGCGGTGGATGCGCCTTCCGCGTGCCGCCTACGGGGCCGCTCGCCGCCGGGTCATCGGTCGGACCAAGCGCCGGTAGGCCCGTCGAGCCCGGCGGCCGACGCTCGAATCGAATCCGTCCCTCGGGCGCCGCGGTTCGGCGGGGCACTCGCCGTTCGTCCAGAACGGCACAGAGCTGCCCGTACCACTAGCTGACGCCAACGGTGATTCCTCGAATTCGTTCAACCGACCGAAAAGCTCGGCGATCAGAGAGTTCGCCGACGACCAGACACGACCGTCGGCCGCAGCGATGTCGGCCACAGCCCCGAGCGCCACACCAGTCCCGATCACAGCAGCGCGACCGCCCCGATCGACGGGTCCGATCCGAACGCCGCCGGTCGGGAACTCGCGGCGCGGACGGCCCCGGCGCCGTCGCGGATGCCTCGCGGCCGGCGGCATGCGCGATGACGATGTGGGCGGGTGAGCCGCCCTCCGAGTCGATGGCACGCGGCTACCGGGGCAGGTGGTCAGGGTCGCGTCAGTCGTCGGCGACAGCGTTCTCCTCAGTTCCGTCGGCTGCTGGACCACCCGCAGGGCGACCGTCGGTGCATTCGACGGCGTCTGCAGATCGTCGACAACGGGCCCTGGACCCGACCGAGGTAGGGGTTTGCGCGCTGTTCCTCGTCGACTTCCGCACCGTGCCGCTGCGACCCGACCTCGGGCCTGACCGCGAGCCTGGTCGCTACCCGCCATACTGGGCACGGTGCTGACGCCGGTGTTCCTGCCATGACGACCCCGCACGACCTCGCGCAGGGTCGCGCACGCCCGACGGCTCAACGGCACGCGGACACGTGGCTGATCATCCCCGTGTACAACGAGGGCGCCGTGATCGCCGCTGTCCTCGAGGACGCGCTGCGCACCTTCCCCAACATCGTCTGCGTCGACGACGGCAGCTCGGACGACTCGTCGGCGCAGATCCGCACCTCGGGGGCCAGGCTGGTGCGCCATCCGGTCAATCTGGGCCAGGGGGCCGCGGTGCAGACGGGGGTGGAGTACGCCCGCGGCCGACCCGGGGCGGAGTACTTCGTGACCTTCGACGCCGATGGCCAGCACCAGGTGAACGACGTGGTGCGCATGCTGGACCGGCTGCGGGACGAGGAGCTGGACATCGTCGTCGGTACGCGCTTCCACGGGGACGTGAGCCGGATTCCGCGACTCAAGCGTCTGGTGTTGAAGACCGCGGTCAAGGTCAGCCCGCGCGGCCGGCGGCTCGGGTTGACCGACTCGCACAACGGGTTGCGGGCCTTCAACCGGAAGGTCGCCCAAGAGTTGAGCATCACCGCGAACGGCATGGGCCATGCGCCGGAGATTGTGGAGATGATCGACACCAAGGGTTGGCGGGTCGCCGAGGAACCGGTGACCATCCTGTACACCGAGTACTCGATGGCGAAGGGTCAGTCGCTGTTGAACGGCGTCAACATCGTCTTCGATTCGGCCGTTCGCAGGAACAGGCGCTGACCCCGGTGCAGGCACGGCGGAGGGCTCCGGCATGACCATCATCAAGATCCTCTTGATCCTCGCGGTCGTTGCGCTGCTGTTGGTGCTGCTCCGCAGTCACGGCACCAACAAGGGCGGCGCCTACGTCAAAATCGGCATGGCCGTCTTCCTCGCCTTCGCGGCATACGCCGTGATCCGGCCCGACGACGTCACCTGGGTGGCGGCCCAGCTCGGCGTCGGGCGGGGCACCGACCTCGTGCTCTACATGCTTGTGCTCGGGTTCGGCTTCTTTGCGATCAGCACCTATCTCCGGTTCAAGGAGATGGAGCTCAAGTTCGCCAGGCTCGCGCGGGCGATCGCCCTGGCCGAGGCGGAGCGGAGTGCCGTACGGCGGCTGCCCGACGACCCGCCGTCCCTGCAGCACCAGCTGGCGGGCGAGCAGGCGTCGAGCATGGAGATCGGGCCGGAGCCGTCGGGTCCCGCCGACCGCCGCGCCGAGGCATTCAGCCCGGACGGTCCCGAAAGTAGTCGACGGTGAGTGCGATCCCACGACCGAGATCGATCCGCGGGCGCCACCCCAGCTCCACTGCCGCGAGCGTCGAGTCGAGGGCGGAGTCGCGCAGATCGCCGAGCCGGGCGGGCGCGACCTCGGGGTCGTCGGCGGCGCCGGCCGCGCGGGCGACCAGCGTGTGCAGCTCGCGGTCCGTGGTCCGCACGCCGGTGCCGATGTTGTAGCGGACCCGGTCGCCCGCGTCGCCGGCTGCGAGGAGAAAGGCGTCGGCCACGTCACCCACGAACACGTAGTCGCGGGTGTTCCGGCCGTCGCCGAAGACCTTCGTCGGCGTGCGGTCCAGCAGGGCGCGGGCGAAGATCGCGACGACGCCCGCCTCGCCGTGCGGGTCCTGCCGCGGCCCGTACACGTTGGCCAGCGCGAGGTGCGTGCACTGCAGACCGTAAAGTTGGGCGAACGCGTTGAGGTACAGCTCGCCTGACACCTTGGAGACGGCGTACGGGGAAAGCGGGTTGACCGGGGTCGACTCGGCCACGGGCAGGCGGTCCGGCACGCCGTAGATCGAGCCGCCGGACGAGGTGAAGACGATCTTCCTCGTGCCGGCCGACCGTGCCGCCTCCGCCAGGTTCAGGGTGCCGAGGATGTTCGTCCGAGCGTCGCCTCCGGGGTCGGCGACGCTGGACCGTACGTCGACCTGCGCGGCCAGATGGAAGATCACCTCGGGCCGCACTCGCCCGACGACGCCCCGCATCGCGTCGCTGCTTCTGATGTCCGCCCTGACCAGCTCCACCGCATCCGCGGCGGCAACGAGGTTCTCGGTCGATCCGCGGCTCAGGTCGTCGACGGCCACGACCTCGTCGCCGCGCGCGACCAACCGGTCGACCACCGTCGACCCGATGAAGCCGGCTCCACCGGTGACCAGCGCTCGCATGTCCTCCGCCAACGTCGTTCTCGTCCGAACCCCGGAGGCGAAGGGTAGCGAACACCGCCCGACAGCATTGGTCGGCGCGCGAGCCGCACGCCCTCGCGGCAGCGATCCGCATCGCGGCGAGCGGCCGCGTCGATTGGCTCGCCGAGCCCCGTCGGTTCGCCGCGCGCACCATCTCTGCTGGTACCTTCCTCCCGATGACGGATCCTCGACTTCGATCCGTCGATGCCGACGGGTCCGACCGATCTTCGGCGCCGTCCACCGGAACGCCGGTCGAGTCAGAGTCGCCACTCCCGGACAGCGGGGGACGGTCGTCCGCCGGGTCCACCCCCGACGCCGATCGGCAGTCGCGGGACGCCGACGATCACGCTCCGGCCATGCTTCCCGAGGACTCCGCCGGCGGCGCCGCTCGCGGGTTCGCCCGGTGGCGGGGACCCGCCGCGTCCGCGCTGTCGCTGGCGGTGCTGGTCCTGTTCACCCTGCTGTCTGTGGCCCAGACCGTGGGCCAGCATCCGCAACTGTCGCAGATCGACGAGGCGTCGCACATCGACGCCGTCCTTGCCGCGCCGGGGGTAGTCCGGACCGGACAACACCTCTCCTCGGAGACGCTCGACATCGTCTCCTGCCGCCTGGTCGAGGATGTCCGGTACCCGTGGCCGCCATGCGGGTCTGCGCAGCCGGTGCCGGCGGCCGACTACCCCATCGGCGCAGGCGGCTTCACCACCGCCGACGTCCAGCCGCCCGTGTACTACTGGCTCACGGCGGCCGCCGCGGCGGCCGCGGGCTGGGTGACGAACTTGGACCCGGTCGTGGTGATGCGGCTCACCGGCGCCGTGTGGTTGGCGCTGGGTGCGTGCCTTACGTGGCTGCTGGCGCGCCGGCTCGGGGCCGGCCGGGCGGCCGCCTTCGGCGGGGCGGCGCTCCTCGTGGCGACCTCTTCCGCGCAGCAGATGTCGGCGATCGTCAATCCCGCCGCGATGCTGCTGCCTGTCGGCGCCGCATATGCGCTGCTCGCACTCTGGACGCGCGGGCGAGGCGCCGCTTGGTGGGCGCTGCCGCTGGGCGCCGTCGCCGCGATGGCCGTCACTGCGGCCAGCCTTGCCGGCCTCGCGGTGGTCTGGCTCTTCCTGCTCGTCGACGCCGTCTGGCCGAACCTGCGGGAATCCGTCGCGCGCCGAAGCGCTCGTCGTGACTCCGCGGCCGAGGAGCAGCAGTCCCTGCCGGCCGCCGAACCGCCCGCCGTCGGCGGCCAGGGCCGGATGCTGAGGATCGTCGGCGCGAGCGCGCTCGCCGCCGCCGTCACCGCGCTGGGGTGGTGGTGGATCCAGGCCGGTCGAGCGGTTCACCCGTTCCGCGATCTGCCGGCCGGACCGGTGCAGATGCCGGCGGACCTGACGTGGAGCCAGGTCCTGGATCCGGTGCTGAACTTCGTGGCACCCGTCGAGTTCGCGCCCGCAGGCGTCCGCCTCGGGACCTCGGGGCCGGTGATCCTCCAGACCATCGCGCTCTGCGTTCTGGTCGGCCTCGTGGCACGAGCGTGGTCGAGCGCAAGTAAGACCTTTCCGGCGCTCGTCGCGTCGCTGGTCGCGGTGCTCGTCCTGCCCGTGGCCTTCGTCCTGCTCTGGTACTGGGCGCAGGGCCGGTACTTCACTCCTTGGTTCAGGTTCGGACTGGCGATGATGCCCTTCCTGGCGGCGTCCGTCGCCGCCGATCTGCGTCGCCCGTGGTCGCGGGTCGCCCTCGCCGGAGTCGCCGCGATGGCATTGGCGCTGACGCTGGCGTGACGGGACCGAACGAGGCGACGGGGGCCGCGGGCACGGAGCCCACGGGGCTGGACGCGGCGCCCGACGGTACGACGGAGACCACGGTCGGTCGGCACGGCGGCACCGACCGGAGTCGGTGGATCTCGGCGGGCCTGATGGCGGTGCTGGCCGTCGCGAGCCTCGTCCTCGCGTGGACCAAGGCGATCGGCGACCGGCCGTTGTCCGCGCTGGACGAGGCCGCCCACATCGACACGGTGTGGCAGCTACCGCACGTGGTGCAGACCGGCGAGCTCATGCTCCCCGAGACGCTCACCGAGATCGCCTGTCGCGGCGTGCTCCAGATCCCCGACATCGTGATGCCGGCCTGCGGCGCCCCGCAGCCGTCGCCACCGTACCCGGGCTTCGTGATCGGTGCCGGGGGCTACAACACCGCGGACATCCATCCGCCCACCTACTACGTGCTCGTGCGGCTCGCGCTCGCGGTCGGCGAAGCCGTCTCCGACGGCGAACCCGTGACGATCATGCGGATGACCGGCGGGATCTTCCTGGCCATCGGTGCGTGCCTGACCTTCCTGCTGAGCCGGCGACTCGGCGCCGGGCGTGCCGCGGCCTTCGGGATGACGGCAGTCTTGATCTCCGGCCCGCTGGTCCTGACCATGTCCTCGATCGTGAACGTCGACGCGATCGTGATCCCGGCCAGCGCCGGATTCGCGCTGCTCGCGCTGTGGACGTGGGGCCGCCGCGCGGTGTGGTGGCTGCTGCCGCTGGCCGCGGCTGCCGTCATGTTGATCAAGCTCACCAACCTCACGGCCCTGATGGTGGTGGGCCTGTTCCTGATCCTGTGGCAGGCGTCCGTCCGGCTGCCTGGGGATCTGCCGACGCGGGGCGCCGAGCGGATTCGAACGTGGTGGGCGACGACGGGTGCGGGCGTCCGACGGGCGATCGCGGTGGTGGCCCTCGTGTGTGTCGCCGGTGCCGTCGCGACTCTCGGCTGGTACGCGATCAGGGACGCGCGCGCCCTCATTCCTGGGTCCTCGCTGCCCATCGCGCAGCTGTTCCACGTCGACCGCCTGCTGCCCGGAAACGTTCTAGGGGTGACGTTCACGTTCGCCTCACCCCAGGCTTTCGCCCCTGCCTGGTTGACCGTCGACCCGCGGTGGTACGACGCGATCCGGATCGCCGGCCTGATGATCACCGTCCTGCTGACGGTTGTGGCGTGGTTCCGCGACCGCATGGTGTGGGCGGCGCTGACCGCGTCCCTCGTCGTGCTGGTCGGCGCGCCCGCCGTGTACGTGCTGCTCAACTACTACTCGACCAGCCAGTTTTTCGATCCGGGCGCTCGATACGGCTTCGCGATGCTGCCTTTCCTGACGGCATCCGTTGCGGCCGGACTGCGTGGCAGGGTCTGGGGCGGCGTGGCGGCCGCCGTCGGCGTCGTCGCGATCGCCGGCGCGGTGGTGGCGCTGTGACGCCGCTGGGGCACCAGGGTGCAGCGGCCGTCGACCGATCCGTCGATGTGCGCGCGCGGGCCGATGCACCGCGGGAGTGGCCCGCCGCGCTCGCCGTGGCCGTCGCCGGCACCCTTCTCACCTGGCTGCGGGTACCGGCCGACCGGCGCGGAACGCTCTATGCCGAGGACGCGGGATTGTTCGTGCACGGCTGGGCGGTGCGCGACGACTGGGTGTTGTTCGAGCCGTATGCCGGCTACCAGCACTTCGTACCGCGGGTCGCCAGCTGGCTCGTCGTCCGGCTCACGCCCGTGGAGGGGTGGGCACTCGGCGTCGGCCTAGCCGCCTGCCTTCTCGTCGGGACCGTCAGCGCGCTCGTGTACGTGTACAGCCGCGACATCCTCGACGTCCCGGTCTGCCGTCTAGGTCTCGCCGTGGTGCCGATCCTGCTACCCCTGGCGGCTCACGAGGCGGCGGGGAACCTCGCGAACCTCCACTCGTACCTGCTGTACCTGGTGCCTTTCGTGCTGCTCGCGACTGCGCGGTCCACAGCCGGCGGACTTGCCATGGCGGTGGTCGCTGCCTCCGCGGCGCTCACCGAGATCCAGGCGGCGATCTTCGTCCCGCTCGCCGTCTGGCGGATGGTCCGCAGCCGGCGCGCCAGGCCCGTCGGCGTCGCGTTCCTGCTCGGCGTCGCCGCGCAGGTGGTCAGCTACCTCGCCACGGCGCGCGCCCGCGGGGAGGGCCTGCCGCCGATCCTGTCGACGGTCTACGGATACCTGACCAATGTGTCCCTTTCGGCCCTGGCTCCCGGCAACGTCGGCTCGGTCCTGAGCTGGCTCGGCTGGCTCGGCGCGGGGCTGGCCGCCCTCCCCCTCGCTGCCGCCGGCACCTACGCCTACCTCTGCGGCACCCCCCGGGTCCGGGAGGCTGCGGTCGTGCTGCTTCTGGGCTCTGTCGTCGCCTGGACCGTGGCGTTCGGCTTCAACAATTCGCCGACCTACTACTACAGCGAAATGACGACGGCTGCTCTGTCGGCTCCGCCGTTGGTCCGGTGGGGTACCGCGGCGTCGATGATGCTGGTGGCGCTGGTCCCGCTCGCCGCCGGGGTGATCACCGTCCGCCGACCACCGTGGGGCGGATACGCGGGCGTGCTCGGGATGGCCGTGCTCATCGGCCTGATGGGGTTCGGGTTCACCCAGAACGGCACACCCACGGTGCCTGCGTGGGACGGCGAGGTGGCGGCCGCGCGCCGTACGTGCGCGGCGGGGGCCGCGACCACGGCCCCGATTCCCGTGGCGCCGCAGGGCTGGACGATCACGTTGTGGTGTCAACGGCTACCGTCGTGATCCGCCGCCGCAATTTCCCCCGCCGAATCCCTACCGCCGCGGCCCGCGGCCCGTGACCCGGCGCAACCTGCCCTTCGCCCGGTGGATCACCTCGCGCATCCCGCCGGCCTTGAGGTACTCGCGCAGCAGGCGGATGTCCCCGCGGACGGTGACGGGCGCGTAGGCGGTGGGTAGCAGCACCTCGGCCAGCTGGACGCCGGCGAGCCTATCCGGTGCGGTGCGCGGATCGCGGCAGAACTCGACGAGGGGGGCGAGGACGGTCTCCCAGGTGAAGCTGGGCCTCACCCGGGCGATGTTCTCGCGCGCCGCGGCGGCGAAATCATCGTCGTAGAGGACCTTCTCCAAGGCGTCGGCCAGCTGCCCGACGTCCTCCTGGCGCACCTCGACGCCCAGCCCCTCGGTGCGGATCAGCTCGCCGAAGCCGTCTCCACCGGTGGTCACGATCGGCAGTCCGGCCCAGAGGTAGTCGAGGATCCGTGTCCGGAACGAGAAGACGGTCTCGACGTGCTCGTAGTGGGTGCTCACGCCGGCGTCCGCGTCGAGCAGATAGTTCTGCCGATCGGCGTACTCCACCCACTTCTCATTGAAGAACACGTGCTTGTCGGTCAGTCCCAGGTCGTCCGCCAGCTCGTGCGCCTCGTACGCCGCCCGCATCTGCGGCACGTGCGGATTCGGGTGCTTCATGCCGAGGAAGAACAGACGCACACTGGGCCGGCGCTGCGCGAGCTCCCCGACCGCCTTCACCAGCGTCACGGGATCGAACCAGTTGTAGACCCCGCCCGCCCAGATCACCACCTTGTCGTCGACACCGATGCCCTCGAAGGCGCCCTTGATCGCGTGCCGGGTCTGCACCGGCGGCTGTCCCTCCAGGCCGAACGGCGCCAGGGCGATCAGGTTGTCCAGCGTCTCGTCGCCGACGTAGTTCTCGGGATTGATCCGGCCCAGCGCGGCCAGCTGCCCCAGCCAGAAGTGCCGCTGCCGCTCGTTGGCGCACAGGAAGAAGTCGCCCCGTCGCAGCTGGACGTTCAGCGCCTCTGTTGCCGTGTTGACCTCCTGCCGCCAGCGCTCGGGCCCCAGCTCCCTCGCCTGCTCGAGCTGCTCCAGGTGCATGGGGTCGTACAGGTCGCAGACCATGATCTTGTTCGTCTGCTGGAGCGCGGGGAACAGGTTGAGCGCGTAGCCCTGGAAGATGATCACGTCCGCCCAGTTGACGTGGGCGTTCATGCTCAGCGAGCCTTGGATCGGGGTCACCACGACCTCGAACGCGGTGACGTGACCTCGCTGTCGTGCATCGTCGCAAGCCGGACGTCGTGCTCCCGGCCGAGCAGCCCCGCAAGATGCCAGGCCCGGATCGCGGGCCCGGCCATCTGCTTGCTGAGCAGATCCCCGGTGATGATGAGGATCCTCCGGCGTTGCCCGAGCAGCTCGGTGATCTTGAACGTTTCGAGCAGCACCTGGTGCGAGCGCTGCACCCGTTCGCCGCCGCTGATCAGCCGGATGACCTCGCCGAACAGTGGCGTCAGATCGGAATCCGAGCGGCGCCGGCCATTCTGCAGCTCCCGGCGGGTGGCGGCCAGTCCGCCGAGGTTCTCGACGAACGAGTCGATCGCGAACAGGCCGGCGAGCGCCGTCTTGTCCACGGAGGCATGGATCCGCGCTGTTCGGCCACCCTGGTGAGCTCCAGCGACGTGGGTTCGAGCCGCGCGCGGTCGACGGCGCGATGCGCGGTGAGCGCCAACGCGGCGGGTAGCACGCCGGCCAGCACCGCCTCCGAGAAGTTCTTGTACATCATGAACAGCGCGTTGCGATCGAGCAGGTAGTCCTCGTGGAACGCGCCATAGGACTTCATCGACTGGTGATGCCGGTGGAAGACGACCGACGACGGGACGTATCGGACCCGCCAGCCCAGCAGGTTCAACCGCCAGCCCTGGTCGACGTCCTCGAAGAACATGAAGTACCGCTCGTCGAACCCGCCGGTCGACAGGAAGAGCTCCGCCGGGAGAACATCGCCGCGCCGGTACCGAACAGCACGTTCCGCGGATGGTCGAACGCCGGGTCGTCGGGTTCGCCGAACTGCCGCTTGTAGCCCATCCCGTACCAGGTCATTTCGCCGTCGACGAAGTCGACGGTTTCGCCCTCCCAGTCCAGGACCTTGCTGGCGACGGAGCCGATGGTCGGGTCCTCGTCGAGCTCGGCGACCGCCTCTCGGATCCACCCCGGATCCGGCCGCGCGTCGTTGTTCAGGAATGCGACGTACCTGCCGGTCGCACGTGCGCACCAAGATTGCAGCCGCCCGTGAACCCGGTGTTCTCCCGAGACTCGATCAGCTTCATGTTCGGGATGCTGGCGCGGATCCTCGACGCTGTCGTCACCGGACCCGTTCTCGACGCACATCATCTCCAGCTGCTCGGCCGGCCAGTCGAGTTCATCGAGTGCCGCAGGCACGTGATGGTGTCGTCGGCGCCGCGGAAATTGACCAGCACGACGGAGACGGAGCTCGGGCCCGTTCCGGCTCAGGCGGGTTCATGTGTCGCTGCTTCGGTCGTCGCCGCAGAGAGCGCCGGGACAGGCTGCAGCGACTCGGTTGTCGGCCCGGCGAGCAGGTTCTGCCACGTTGCGGACAGCATCACGATGCCGCCGGACTCCCGCGGTGTCCCGAGGTCCACGTGGAAGCGGCGACAATTCCGCAGGAAGTCGAAGACGTGCAGTGTGGTCCGATCGACGATCGATGCGCTGACCTCGAAGGTGCCCGGCTGGAGGGTCAGCGCCGGGATGCTGAGTTCCACCGTGCCGACGCCGCGAGGTGCGCCGGCCGGTACTCATTGTCCAGGGAGTGCAGCGACCAGACGTGCACGCCATCCGCATGCTCCAGTGCCACCCCGAATACCGGCTTGTCGATCCGTTCGGCGAGTTGAAGTGCATGCGGACGGTCATTGGCTCGCCCGTCCGGTAGCGGTCGCGCGCCGGCCGCGATGATCGAACGTCCACCCGGGTGATCTGGGCCTCACCCGAGCCCCAGCGCGTCGGGCTCGACGGGATGATCGTCGGCACCGCCGCTCGTCGTCCGCCGAGCCGCTGTCGTGGCTCGCGTCGATGTAGTTGTCGACGATCGCGTCGCCTTGCCGTCCTCGATCATCTTGCCCTGCTCCAACCAGACTGCGTGGTCGCACATGGAGCGCAGCGAACCCATGGCGTGGCTGACGATGACCACCGTCTTGCCCGCCTTGCGGAAGTCCGCGAACTTGTCCATGCACTTCTCCTGGAACGCGGCGTCACCGACCGCGAGGATCTCGTCGACCAGCAGGATGTCCGGATCCATGTTGATCGCGATCGCGAACCCGAGTCGCACGTACATCCAGAGGAATAGTTCTTCACCGGCTGGTCGATGAAGGCCTCGATGCCGGAGAAGTCCACGATCTCGTCGAACTTGCGGTCCAGTTCCTTACGGGACACCCAGGATCGAGCCGTTGAGGTAGACGTTCTCCCGGCCCGACAGTTCGGGGTGGAAGCCGGAACCCAGCTCCAGCAGGGCGGCGACCCGGCCGTTCGTGCGGACCTTGCCCTTGTCCGGCTGGAGGATCTTGGCGATGCATTTGAGCAGCGTCGACTTGCCGGAACCGTTCTCGCCGATCAGCCCGAAGGTGGAACCCTGCGGAATGTCGAAACTGACGTCCCGCAGCGCCCAGAACTCCTCGAAGGCGGCCGCTTACCGCGCATCAGCGCGGCCTTGAGCGACTGGTTGCGTTCCCGGTACATCCGGAACCTCTTGGACACGTCTCGGACCTGACGGCGGGCTGGCTCACAGTTCCTCCGCGATCCTGCCCTGGAACCGGCTGAACACCAGTGCGCCCAAGGCCAGCGACACCACGGTGGCGGCGACGCAGTAGGCCATGTCGCCCACTCGGGCAACCGGTTGTCGTAGATCAGGTTGCGGAACACAGTGACGAACCGCTCCATCGGGTTGAGCTGGTAGACGCACAGCAGCGGGAAGTCTCGCCCGCGGCCTCCCATTGCGCCGCCTTCTCCGCGATCAGGTTGACCGGGTACACGATCGGCGTCGCGTAGAACCAGACCTGCATGCCGATCCCGACGAATTGCGCGGTGTCCCGGAAATAGACATTGGCGATAGACAGCATCAATCCGATACCGAGACCGAAGGCGGCCAGCAGCACAACGAACAACAGGACCAGGGGATCCAGATCCAGATCGCTGCCGAGCAGCACCGCGACGACGGCCAGCACGAGCAACTCGAACCCGAACGTCACCAGGCTGGCGAGCATGTTCGAGACGACCAGCGTGTACCGGGGGAAATACACCTTCTGGACCAGATTGGCGTTGCCCAGCAGGGCGTTCATCCCGCCGTTGACGGTGGCCGAAGAATGTCCATGGCAGCAGGGCGCAGGCCAGCCACAGGGCGAAATTTCGATCCGCTCGGCTCACCGGGCGGGCGTCGCCTTGAGCACGAAACCGAAAACCACGGTGTAGATGGTGAGCGTGGCGATGGGGTTGAGCAGCGACCAGGCCTGGCCGAGAAAGCTGCGCTTGTACTTGCCGCGAACCTCACGCATCGTGAGATTCGACACAATTCCCACGTGCTGCGGAGTTCGGTACGCGGTTTCACCATGGCCTCTCCCACACCGGTGCCACGCTACTGGACCGGGCAGGCCGACCCGGTGCACGCCGGGCTCGCCGCTCGGTGGCGACCGGCCTCCGGTAGCCCTGAGCGCCCTGGTTCGCCATGCTCACCGGCCGATTCGATCGAGGACCCAACGGCGGGCGCGGTAGGTCTTGGTCGCCCGCAGCAGCCGCATCTCCTCGGCATCGGCCGCCAGGGCCGAAAGGTCGGCGACGGCCTCCTCGCGGCCGCGGAGCCGATCCTCGAGGTCGAGGCGGGCCCGTTCGGATTCGGCGCGTACCCGGTCGAGCTCCTGCGTGACCTGTGCGAGGGCCACCCGCAGTTCCGCCGACGCGCCGCGCTCCTCGGCGAGCTGCCCGGCGAGCTGGGCCTCGCGGTCGCCCGCCTCGACCAGCCGTTGTTCCAGGTCCGCGATCTCACGCCGCGCCGCTGCCAGGTCAAGACGGGCGGCCGCGGCCTCCCACGCGGCCGACGACGCCAGCGAGCTGGCGTCGTCGGGGATGGCGGACACCACGAACTGGTAGGTCGTGGCATCCTCGTCACGCTCGATCGCGCGGACGACTTCGTCGTCGATCTCGTCCGGGCGGACGCCGAGCTCCGTACCGAAGGAGGGGGGCCTTCGTCGTCCTGACCTCGGTGGCGATGAACCCGGCATCGACAGGAGCCCGCGGAGTGACTCCCTGGTGAAGAAGCGCAGATGCGTGTGATCCAGCAGCCCAACGTTGCTGTACGGGAACCGGCCGAGCAGCAGCGACATC
The DNA here is from genome assembly GCA_963844455.1 of uncultured Actinomycetota bacterium. Classification (GTDB taxonomy): domain Bacteria; phylum Actinomycetota; class Actinomycetes; order Mycobacteriales; family Nakamurellaceae; genus Nakamurella. Next base: position 100,232 of record CAWJOH010000012.1, on the reverse strand, counting down.
CGGACGTCACCGTGCGAGATGTTCGGCAGCGAGATGACAACGTAGCCACCGGGCGCGAGCAGGCCCCTGGCCTGGCGCAGCGTGGGCGTGGGGTCGCGCAGGTGCTCGAGGACGTCCCCGAAGACGATGACCTCGAAGCGGCGGTCACCGTAGAGATCGCTCAGGCTGGTCGCCTCGAGATCGGCCACCGTCACGTCATCCAGGTTCTCTGCCGCCGCCTTCGCCGCCTCGGCGTCGTACTCGACGCCGCTCACCGTGCAGCCGAAGGCCTTCAGCACCCTGCCGAGGTAGCCGGTCGAGCACCCGACGTCGAGGACGGACTTGTTCGAGCCCACGAGGTCGATCATGAGTCGATGCGAGGTTCCCTCGGCCGCCAGGTCGACCTCGATGTCGTACTTCGATACGGACATTCCATCCTCTTCCCGCGGCCGGTTTCCCGTGGAGTCTGGGACGGTCATGGCGCGCCCGCCGGTCAGCGTCGCCGCAGAACGAAAGTGAGCGCTCGACGCTTGAGCCGGATGGCGCGTTCCTCCTTTTCGCTCACCACCATCAGCCGAGCGCCGGGTGGCAGCTCTGGTTCGGGCTCGGGCTCGGGTTCGGGCTCGGGTTCGTCGACGGCCGGCGCCCGGAGCACGCGGTCCTCGACGTCGATGTGTGCCGATCGGGTGAGCTCCGCGATGTCGTCATCGGTCGCAGACCGTGGGATGCGCGTGAGCACGGCGTAGAACTCGACGTCGTTCGGCTCCGTGGCCTGGACGCGCGTCACGACGAAGTCGACGAGTCCGATGCGGCAGAGCTCGGTGAGCTGCGCGGCGAAATCCGCGGGGGTGAAGACCCACACGTGGCTGTCGACGTACCGGCCCTCCTTCTGGACCAGCTCGAGCTGCGACAGCACGTAGGGCAGGTCGTAGAATACAGATTGGACTCGGAGACCGCCTGGCCGGACCACAGGTCCCCGGGGGTGACCTGCGCGGCGTTGCGCAGATGATCGAAGACCGCGCGCACGGAGGGAACGCGGTCACGATGGGCGTGCGCCTGCAGCAGCTGCCCGACGGTCGTGGACTGGCGCAGGACGTCGAAGCAGTACCGCCTGTCCGGAACGGCGAGAACGAGATCCGCGCCGTCGGCCATCACCTCCGCGAGCTCGCTGAGCCAGCCGATCAGGTCCGGGACGTGCTCGATGACATGGGAGGCGACGACCCAGCGGAAGGGCGCCGCCGGCCTCCGTGGCCTGGTCGAGACCGACGATCGTGCCGTCGGCCTGATGCAGCCAGAAGTCGATGTCCGGGATCTCGTCCGGTTCGACCGTCGGGTTGCCCCGGTAGTGGTCCCGCAGTCCCGCGGTGTCCAGCAGGTCCACGTACCGCACGTCGGCGTCGGATCTGAGCACGATCGGGTTGCAGAGCGGGCCGACCTCGAGGCCGACGCCGCTGGCATAGTCGGCCAGCGCTACGGTGACGAGCCCGTCGACCCGGGTCCGCCGCCATCAGCTCAGGCCGCAGACGTCGGCAAAGGGGAGCGCCAGCGTCACCGAAACTCGGTCCCCGCCCGGAAGGTGCTGCGGACGTACCGGGTCTCGTCCGGCGCCGTCTGCTGCAGCGCCTGGCCGGCGTCGAGCCCGTCCTCGAGCCGGATCGCGAAGGCTCCCCGCGTCGGGCGCGAAGACACTGAACTGCGCCAGGCCACCGGGCGCGGCGAGCACCAGGTGCAGGTAGCCGGCGGTCGCCGTCATCCGGACGCAGCGGTCGTATCCCGAGGCCAGGAGCGGCTCGACGGTGACGTTCGCCGAGTCGAGCAGGGCGGGCGGCGCGGTCGCCGGGTCGGGCGTTGTCGGCGACGTGTCCACCTGCAGCGCGAGTCTCGCCCTGGCCGTCTCGTCGGCCGTAGGTATCGGAAATGTCCAGGCCGTCGTCGACCATGCGGGGCAGGTCGGCCACCGTGATGTCCGGGTTGAGGTCAGGCTCCGGGCTGCTCACCGATGATTTCTGCCACTATCGGACAGCAGTTGCTCGGCCGCGATGATCGTCTGCTTCGCCGCCTGCTCCCGGTCGGCCTCACCGTGCGACCATTCCCGCAGCCGTCATCACGTTGATCACCAGCACCACCGCCAGCGCGGCAACCACCACGGCCCCTGCGCCCACACCGGCCGCGCCAGCTTCGACACCGCCAGCATCAGTCCGGGCAGTGCCAATGCCATCGCCACGTAGACGTACCGCGATGCGGTGCCGTCGCCGCCGCGACCGAATCCGGACATCAGCAGGAACCCGGCGGTGCCGTAGAGCCCGACCAGGGCGATTGCGGTGTCCACCGCCCCCGGTCGCCGCCGGATGACACTGGCGGTCATCCCCACAGCGCCCAGCCGAACGCGGCGGCCCGATCAGCACCAGCGCAACGATGCCCGGGCAGGTCGGTGCTTGCCGTCAGCACGTCCCGCAGGCTCCGCACCACATACGACACCAGCGACAGTGCGCCGCCATCGGCAGTGGTCTCCCACGGCGGTTTCGGCCGGGCCGCGGCGCGAGCAGGACCACAGCACGAAAACCAGCGGTCGGGATTCCGCCGACCACCAGCGGCCGCATCATGCCCCGCGCCCGCGCCAGCGCCAGCAGCGTGACGATCGCCACGGCCGGCACCCCGATGCCCGAGCACATCAACGCCGCGATCGAGCAGCAGACCGCCCACGCGTCCCGCGGCACAGCCGGCCGGACCGGTCGACGACCAACGCCGCGGCCCAGCCGACGGCCAGGCTGCCGACGAAGCCGATCTGGAAGGCCCACAGCAGTTCTCCGCCCCGGCGCCGAGCAGCGCGAACACGGCCGCCACCGCCGTGGCGATCAGCGGGCGACACCCCGGCGCGGATCATCACCCGCCACAGCAGGTGGGTCAGCACCAGGTGCACGGCACCAGCACGGCGATGTACGGCCAGTAGGTGCCCAGCCCGAAGGTGTTGCGCAGCGCCCGCTGTAGCGGGATCGGCAGCGTCGAGAGGTGCTCGTTGTGCGGGTACCACAGCGCGAGCCGGTAATCGACGAGCCCGCGGCTGACGATGAACTCCCACTCGTCGCCGAAGAACCACTGGTTGCGGTTGACCCACGAGAGCAGACGGCGGCCATCAGCAACGTGGCGGCGCCACGATGACCAGCCGCGTCCAACGGTCGCCGCGCACTCGGTGCCGCGGGCCCGGAGGCGTCGGCGTCGCGCGGGCCCAGTCGGTCGACCATGTCGGCTGTCCGTCAGATCGTCCCGTCCGTCGATCGCCTGCGCGATCCACGGGATGACCTCGTCGAGCATCTCCTCGAGGGTGGTGGTCGCCTCGAAGCCGAGCACCTCCTTGGCCTTCTCGGCGGCCGGGACGCGCCGCTGCACGTCGTACTCGAAGCGGTCGTCGCTGACCGAGCCGCAGCGGGACGTCCGGGCCCTTGATCTTGCGCCAGATCACCTCGGCGAGCTCGAGTGACGGTGTGACCGGTGGCGGTCGAGAGGTTGAAGTCCTCGTTCGGCGCCGCCGGGTGCTCCATCGCCGGCGACGATGCCGCGGGCCAGGTCGCCGCCGTAGGTGTAGTGGCGGACCTGCTCGCCGTCGCCGAGGATGTGCAGCGGGTCCTGGCCCTTGAGCACCTTCTGCACGAGGTCGGGCACGACGTGGCTCATCGCGAGCTTGACGTTGCCCGAAGCGATCTCGACGTCGCCGAGCGCGCGGCCCTCGCCGATGCCGACGCAGTTGAACGGCCGCACGATCGTGTACGGCAGCTCGTACTGGTCCCACGCCGCCCGGGCGAAGTACTCGACGGCGAGCTTCTGGAAGCCGTACGACGACAGCGGCGGCGGGATCTTGCGCTCGTCGCCCTCGCGCGACGGCCACCGTCGGTGGACTCGAACACCATCGACGAGCGACATGTAGGTCATCTTCTGGAGCTGTCCCGTCGCGGTGGGCCTCGATGGCCGCGTCGCAGGTCGCGGCGATGATGCGCTCGTTCTGTGGCGAGCAGGTCGTAGGCGTAGGTGTGGAAGTAGGAGATGCCGCCGATCAGCGCGGCGCCGGCGATGAAGTGGTCGCAGTCGATGAGCAGCTCGGTGACCAGCTGCGACGTCCTGGGCGTCGCCCTCGGACGAAGGGGTAGTCGCGGGTGGTCGTCGTAGGACTTGCGTGACCGGGCCGTACTTCGAGTAGTTGTCGATGCCCGACGACCTCGTGGCCGCGCCAGCAGCTCCTCGACGACGTAGCCGCCGATGAAGCCGGCCGATCCAGTGACGAGTACCTTTGCCATGGGTCATTCGCTCTCTGATCGTCGGTGCTCTCCGGCGGACGTAGGTGCGTCGGCGTGCCGCCGGCTACTGGGATCCTTGCCCGCGGAGCCGTCGACGGCGCCGGCCTCGCACGCAGGTCGCCGCGGTCGAGCCGGGGGCCGAACGCGAAGCGGTACCACCGCAGGTACCTGGGGATCCACGCGCCAGCTTGAAGTTGGACACCCCGAGCTGTGCGCTCGAGCCAGATCGTCGGGATCTCGGCCACCGGCCGGCCGCAGCCGGCGTCGCCTTGGCCGTCAGCTCCAGCCCGATCTCGAAGCCGTCGCGGGTCTCGATGCCGACCTCCCGCACGAACTCCCGGTCGAGTAGGCCTTGAACGGTTGGTCGCGTCGCGCGTGCCGACCCGGGCGAGCAGGTGCAGGGACCGCCCGGCCGCGCGCGACAGCTCGCTCTTGAGCGAGCGGCCCGCCGACCTGCTGGCCGCCGGGCATGTAGCGGGAGGCGGCCGCCACCACGACGCCGCGCTCCACCAGCCGGGTGAGGTCGTCGATCTGGCGGGGGTCGTCGCAGCCGTCCGCCATCGTGACCACCGCCACCGGCGCCGACGCGCGGCTCGATGCCGTAGCGGATCGCGTTGGCCGGGCCCGCGCCGTAGGTGTTCAGCACCGGCCGCAGCCGCGGGTCGTCGCCGCGGCCATTCTCGACGACCGGGAGGTGGTGTCGTCGGGCTGTCGACGACGACGAGCACCTCGCACGGAGCGTGACGGCCTCGAGGAGCGGTCGAGGCAGGGGACGATGTCCTCGGCCTCGTTGTAGGCCGGGATGACGACCGAGACGCGGGGCGCTCCGGGACTCGTCACACCCGGACCCCGCGCCAGCAGGTTCCACACGTCGGCCACCGGCAGTTCCGTCCCAGGTCGGCGTACTCGGCGTGGGGCGTCGCGACGACCAGCAGGTCCGCCTCGGCGAGGACCTCCTTCGAGCGGCAGCGGGCTGGGATCGATGGTGACGTGGGGGTCGGTGCAGAGGACCCGGCCGGCCTTGAACTCCAGGATCCGCCTGAGCTTGTAGCTGAGGCTCGAGCGGATGTCGTCGGACCGCCCTTGAAGGCCATGCCCAGGATGCCCACGGTCATCGCGGCAGGTCGTGCGCTGCTCGAGCCGGCCACGAGGTACAGCGGCAGGCCCTCGTTGACCAGCATCGCGGAGTGCCCGAGGGCGAAGTTGTTGTTGTTGAACGCCGCCAGCTGCATCGTGTCCTTGAACAGGCACGGCCCCGCGGCGAACCCCGCGCCGGGCATGTCCGCCGCCCGCGGGTAGTCCTGGGCGAGGCGCGCGCGGATGCGCTCGAAGTCGAGCCCGCGAGTCGTTCGCCATCATGTAGAACTGGTTCGCCGCCGCGAACTTGATGTACCGCCAGGTGTTCGTGAACAGCTTGGCCAGCTCGGCCTCCTCCGGCTCCAGCTCGACGATCTGTCGGTCAGCCGGCGGAACAGCGGCTCCGGCCCGCTCGCGCGCCGGGCGTCGGTGCGGGCCGACACGATCTGCGGCAGCGTGAACAGCTCGGTCATCGCCTTGCCCTCGGCGATGCGCTCCGGGCAGAACGCGACGTCGACGTCGAGTCCCGAGTCGCCGATAGCCGCTCGACCTGCGCCGTCACGCCCGGGTAGACGGTGCTGCGCAGCACCAGCAGCTGGCCGTCGCGGAAGTAGGCGGCGCACGCCTCGAGCGCCCGCGGGATCGCGCCGGGGTCGGGGTTGAGGTGCTCGTCGACCGGCGTGCCGATGACGACGATGACGTGTCTCGGCGTCGGCGACCACGGCCGGATCCGTGGTGGCCTGATCACCCCCGGCGCAGCGCGGCACGCAACATCGGCTCCGCACCGGGCTCGAGAAAGGGGAGCGTTCCGTCGTTGACGCTGTCCACCGCCTGCTGCGCGATGTCGTGCACGGCCACGGACGCGCCGCGGCTCGCGAGAGCGATCGCCAGCGGCAGACCGACGTGCCCGCCGCCGCCGACGACGACGACGTCGTGGGCGAACCTGCTCGGTGCCACGCGGGAGAAGGTGCGGTGGTTCCGGATCCTTGTCGACGGTATGGGCAGCGTCAGCGGACGGCTGCCGACGGGCCTGGGCTAGAGCACACGATACCGCGCAGCGACCGCGGAGCCGGCCAGGCGCAACTGCCCTCGACGCCCGCCTGGTTCATAATGTGTGCGGATTCCCAGGAGACAGTTCATCGGCGGCTGGCCGTCTCGGCTCGCTCCGTGATGTCGACGTCAGGTATTCGGTGAGTCCGAGGTACCCAGTGCGACGGCCGGTCCGACAGGCCCAGGGCGACGCGGCGCAGGCCCGAAACAATGAGCGTGCCGTGGATCACGAGGACGGCCGCCGGCGCGAGAACCTGGGCGACGAGCGCCCGCCCGATGGGGTCGAGCGGCAGCAGGAAGCAACCCGCGAACACCAGCGTACCCACCGCCCAACCGACGACCAGTCCAGCGTGCCGGTGCAGGGAGATCAGGGCTGGCTGGCAGAGCTGGATGATCATGAACAGTATCGCGGACACGGTCAGCACCACGAGCTGGCCCGTCGATACCGTCCCCTCCGGCACGCCGAACAGCAGGTCCAGCACCCGGACCCAGCTATCGCCACCACCGCCAACGCGAGGACGCCCAGCACGCCGATGGCCGCAAGGCCCCGGGCGAACTGCTGCCGGAACCCGTGGTGGACCCGGATGCGGCCGCCGCGGAGAGCCCCGGCAAAACGAACGCCTGCACCGGGCTCATGAGCAGAAGGGGATCCGCGTCAGGACGAGCGCGGTCGCAAAGCCGCCGCCGTCAGCGGATCGGAAGTCAGCGTCGCTGTGACGATCACCGGTGCCAGCTTCGCGAGGCACATGGTCATGGCGGACGCGCCGAGCAGCGAAACCACCCCCGCCGCCGTCGATCCCCAGCTCGGCGGCGCAGACGCTCGCTCGTCGTCGTCGGTGACCCCGGCCGGCCGTGCGCACGCGATCGCGGCGACCAGGGGACCGGCGCAGAGAGCCATCGCAAACGCCGCCGGGTCGCTGCTGCCCGCCACCACGAGCGCGATGCAGCCGACGAGCCGGACCCCCCTCGATCGTCAGTGAGGCGGCGTAGACACCGACCGGCGCTGCCCGCCGGCCAGTCCACGGATCCCGAAGCCAGGGCCGACCCGACGACTCCGAGCGCCAGCGCGGCGATGGATGCGATCTGCCCGTCGAGGACGCGGGCCAACAGGACGGGCGCGAACGCCGCGAGCGCGGCAAGCGCAAACCCGGCCAGTGCGGCCGTCACTCCAGCGAGTCGCAGGACGGTTGGCCGGATTCGGTGCCGGCGCGCCAGGGCGGCGCTGATCCGGCGCGACGTCTCTGCTCCGTCGACACGAACACGCCAGGTCCGAGGATGTTCAGCAGCAGATAGGTGGAGGACAACGCCGCCAGGGTGGCGTCGTCGAACCGGTCGTGACCGATCAGCGACAGGTAGCCGTACCCTGACAGCCCGATGACCACGGTGCCGAGCGCCATCCAGGTCCCGGCGCGGATGCCGCCGACCTGGGACCGAGCCACGTCCGCAGGGTAGCCGAGCGATCGCGGCCGATCCCTGGTCCGAGGGCTACCGCGCGGCCGACCGTACGCGCGAGCGGTTTGCTCGGCGCACGCCGCCCAGGTCCACCCAGCCGCGGCGGAGCGCCGGGCCTCGCGCTCGTCCGCGGACGCCCGGCCGCGGTCGACGACATCCCGCAGTTCGCCTGCCAGCGCGTCGGCATCGCCGACCGGAAACCGCCGTCCATGCGGACCGGCGACTTCGCGGAGCACCGGGATGTCACTCATGACCACGTCCGTGCCGGTTGCGAGGGCCTCCACGACGGGCAACCCGAATCCTTCGTCTCGCGACGGCACGACGAGGGCGAGCGACCCCCCGACCACCGCCGGCAGGTCCTCCTGCGACAAATATCCGAGAATCCGCACACCCGGTACCGGCGGGTGCCGTCCACCCCATCCCGCCGGCCCGACGAGGATCAGCGGCGGCGTCGAGTCGGAGTCGTCGGCCCTCAGCTTCCGGTAGGCGGCAAGCAGGGTGCGCAGATCCTTGCGCGGCTCCCGGGTGCCGACGAAGACCAGGTATCGCTCGGGCAGTCGGAGGCGTTGCCGAACGACGGCATCCAGCCCGGCAGCATCCCCGGCGCGGACCCGAAACCAGCGCTCGTCGACACCCAACGGAGTCACCACGACCTCGGGCAGGATCGGACCGTAGGCGTCCGCGAGCTGGTCGGCGACGGCCATCGTCGGGGTACAGACCGCGGCCGCCCGGCGGATGCTGCGCGGGACCAACTCGCGCAGTGCGCGGCTCGTCTTGTCCACGCTGTCCGGCATCGTGAGGAACGCCAGGTCGTGGATCGTCACGACGCCGCCCGCCCGCCCAGTCGGCGGCAGCACGAAGTTGGTGGCGTGGAAAACGTCACATGACCCGGCCATTAGCCCTACGGGCGGCCACTCCGCCCTCGACCAGGCTGCGCGGAGGGCGCGCGCGGGCACCGGCCTGGAGCGCGCCGACACCCCGGGCGGGAGCGCCGCCGCCAGCTCGCGCCAGCCGCGCAGCGTGAAGGCGGTGGCGGCGATCGTCAGGCCCGGCAGCTCGGTCAGCGCCGCGATCAGGTGTTCGGTGTACCGACCGATCCCGGTGCGGAGGCCGAGCAGCGGGGTTCCGTCCAGGGTGACGCCGAGGTTCGCGCCCCGAATCCGTTCGTCGGTCACGAGGGCTCCGCCGCGCCTCGATGCCGGAGGCCATCCGGCTCGTCGGGATGACCGGCCGAGGGAGTCGCCGACGGCGGCCGGCCGGCTGCGGCGCGGCTGAACAGCACGACGGACAAACCGAGCGCCAGATAGCCGATCGCGCCGACGATCAGCCAGGTGAGGACGCGACCCGGCGGCTCCCACGGGTTGCTCCGGAGGAAGAACCGATACGTGGTCTGCGTGGACTCGGAAACGATCCCGACGGCGAAGCGCCGCAGCGCGTCATAGATCATCGAGACGCCGGCGACGGCCCACGCGATCAGGAGAAGCGCCTGCAGGCGTCGACGAAGGGCCACGGGGGCGCTGCTGTCGAAGTCCCACAACATCGCTGCGAAGAGCACACACGGCAGCGCGATAGCGATGTTGTACCGGCCCTGCCAGGCCGTGCCGAGCGAGGGGTACAGATAGACGGCGACGGCCAGCGGAGCCAGCACGGCGGCGAGCATCATGAGCAGGAGCACCAACACATGCCGCAGCCGCCCGGCGGCGAGTCCGCCGATGATGATCACGCCGACGCACATGATCATCGCCCATCGGCTCAGGGTGGACGGTTCGACGGCGGCGCCCAGCCGGCCGATCATGGCGTCCCACCACGCGCCGGATTCGCCGAAGAGCACCCGAAGGCCTTCGCGGTACCCGCGACCCTCTGTACGGCCGCCGACGGTGCCGCCACCGATCCGTTCCCAGGCGATCGCCCAGCCGGTGGCCAGCGCGACGACGAGTGCGGACCAGCGCGCAGCGGGCACGCCGACGATCTGCCGGAGTCGACCGCTGCCGATCAGCACGGCGGCGCCCAGGATGATCGCCAGCCAGAGCAAGGACGACGCTCCGGCGATCACCATGACGGACAACCCGATGCCGGCGATCATCGCCCAACTGCGCGCGGCCGCGGCCCGTGGCTCCATCACGAGCAGGAACAGGCCCGTGACGCCGGACACCGCGCCGGCGACCTCCCAGGCGATCGGGTCGAGCGAGCCGAACGACGACAGCACGACCGGGGTGAGAACGACGACCGTCGCCGACGCGGTGATCACCGAGGATCGGTGTAGCAATGCCGCACAGATGCCGAGCGCCGTCACCAGCGCGCACACGAACGCGGCGATCAGGCGCGAGGCGTACAGCGCGTTCGCGGGTTCGGCGAAGAGGTGGAACGGCCAGCCGGTGACGACGTAGAAGGCCGGATCGTCGAGGGCGGCTCGGGTTGAGATCCCGACCAGCCGCTGCGACTCGCCGACCGAGGGGGTGCACGACGCGTCGGTCCGCGGATCGAGCGCGAAGCACGCGACATCGCCGGCCCGGACGATGGCCTCGGGCACCAGCTGCACGTCCGGGCCGTCCGGAACCGGGTCGGCAACGATCTGCCCGTCCCAGATCGCCCAGGCCCTCGCCATGTGGGCGGTGTCGTCGGGTTGCGCGCCGGTGGGCATGACAAACGCCCAGGCACCGGCGATCAGGAACACCAATGCCGTGACGGCCGCATACCGTCCCCAACTCCAGGGACGGACCACCGCGGCACCCGAGTGGCGCGAGTCGACATCGAAAGGGTCATCGGCCGCGGTGCGGCCGTCAGTGGGCCGGGAACGCGACTGCACTGCAGGCGCTTCGGCCGCGGCGTCGCTGCCGGCCGGCCCGGAGCTAGCCTCCTCGGGAGGCACCTGGGTCGTGTCCGGGATCCCGGCCCCGTTCGATCCCGCCGCCGCCCGGGGCGTCTGCGGCTCCTCGGGCATGGAGCGCCCCCCTCGTTGCCGCCGTCCCGCCGTCGATTGATCGGCTGTCACTCCGGGCTCGGGCTCCGGTGGCTGTCGTCCCGTCCGACAGGCGGACTGCCGGCACGCGGGTCCGCCGGTGCCCATCCCGCGCGGCACGCGACTGCGGGCCGAGGTCCGCTGAGCCGGACAGTGCCCGAATCCTAGACAAGAGCGAGTTCACGCGACGCCGTCGGTTGCCTGTCCGCTCGACCGTCACCCGACGACATGTTTGGCAATCCTGGGCAGCAATTCCCGAGCGGAGCCCGAGCGAAGCACTGCCGGGGTTTGGGACAATGCGTTGAGCCTGGACGAGATGTGCCAGCGGGCTGCCCGTGCGGCGCTGGTCCAGCCCAACGCCGAAAAGGCGACCGCCTCGTCCCGGAAGAGGCGTCGTTCCTCGTCGAACCGGCGGCCGTCCACCGCCTTCACCGACGAATCCGAGCCCGAATGCCGCCGGTATTGAAAGGCGACCGTCGGGTCCAGCACCAGCGAGCCGCCCGCTCGCACGGTGTCCAGTATCAGGGCCAGGTCCTGTGTGACCTCGAGGCCCTCGCGGAAACCGACCTCGGCGATGGACTCGGTCCGCCACGCGAGCGCCGGGAAATAGGTCCAGTTACCGCGGAGGAGGCTGACGGCCAGGCGCTCACCGGTCAGCTCGACCCGGCGCGGCGCGGCGGGTCGGTAGTGATTCTTCACCCGGTCGCCCGCCGGTCGAACGGTGCGTCCGTTGTCGTCGATGACCTCCACGCGACGTGCACGATCGACGCGTCCGGGAACTCGGTGTAGGCGTCGGCCACCACTTGGAGGAAGTTCGGCAGCATCACGTCGTCCGCGCCCATCACAACCATGTGCGGCGCGGTGACGAGATCCAGGCACTTGCGGTAGTTGCCGTTCGCCCCGAGGTTCGCCTTGTTGCGCTGGTAGCTCACCCGCGGGTCGTCGATGGTGCCGAACCAGCGCGCGGGCTCCGGGTCGGGGTAGCCGTCGTCGACGACGAGCAACCGCCAGTCCTGGTAGCGCTGGTCGAGGACGCTGCGCACGGCCAGCTTCATCAGGTCGACGTCGCCGTAGTAGGGCAGAGCCACATCAATCGACACGGCCCGCGCGATCCTTCCGTCGTCCGGCCCGCGCTGCGGCCGGAGGTCGGCACGCGACGTTACCGCGTCGAATCCGGTCACGCGTCCACCGCTCCGCTGAACGGCCCCGCACCGCCGGCTGAAGTGCGGCACCAGGGTCGTGTCGACCATGGCCAGCGCGGCGGCGATCGCCATGTGCATGTCGAGGTACTGGTAGGTGCCAAGCCGGCCGCCGAACAGCACGCCCGGCTCCGCGGCCGCGAGGTCCCGGTAGCGCAGCAGCCGCGCGCGGTCCTCGGGGGTGTTGACCGGGTAGTACGGCTCGTCGTCGCGCCCGGCGAACCGGCTGAACTCCCGCATGATCACCGTCCCGTCCTTGGTGTAGTCGCGCTCGGGATGGAAGTGCCGGAACTCGTGCACCCGGGTGAAGGGCACCGCGGCGTCGGCGTAGTTCATCACCGGGCAGCCCTGGAAGTCCTCGATCGGCAGCACCTGCCGCTCGAAGTCCAGCGTCCGCCAGCTCAAGTCGCCCTCGGCGTAGTCGAAGTAGCGATCGACCGGCCCGGTGTAGACGACCGGCACGCGGCCGAGCACCGACGCCCTGGAGAACGGGCCGGGCGTCGAAGAAGTCGGTGTCCAGGTGGACGTCGATCCGCGGGTGGTCGGCCATCCGATTCAGCCAGGCGGTGTAGCCGTCCAGCGGCAGGCCCTCGTAGGTGTCGTTGAAGTACCGGTTGTCGTACGTGTAGCGGACCGGCAGCCGGGCGATGATGCCCGGCGGCAGCTCGCGCGGGTCGGTCTGCCACTGCTTGGCCGTGTAGTCCCGGACGAACGCCTCGTAGAGCGGCCGGCCGATCAGCGAGATCGCCTTCTCCTCGAGGTTCCCGGCCGCGCCGGTGGCGAGCTCGGCCGCCTGCTCGGCGACCAGCGCCCTGGCCTCGCCCGGGGTCGTGGGCCGAGCGGAAGAACTGGTTGATGGTGCCGAGGTTGATCGGCATCGGGAACACCTCGTCGCGGTGCGTGGTGTAGACGCGGTGCTGGTAGCCGGTGAACGACGGTGAACCGGTTGACGTAGTCCCAGACCCGCTCGTTGGAGGTGTGGAACAGGTGCGCGCCGTAGCTGTGCACCTCGATCCCGGTCTGCCGGCTCGGGCTCGCTGTAGGCGTTGCCGCCGATGTGCGGGCGCCGGTCGATCACCGCCACCCGCAGCCCGAGGTCCGCGGCGCAGCGCTGGGCGACGGTGAGCCCGAAGAATCCCGAGCCGACGACGAGCAGGTCCGGGTCCACTGGCGTCCACCTCCTCCGCTCTCTCGCTCGTGCCGAAGTTCCGCCCGGCGCTCCCCGGGGCGGCCGAGCGTCAGGCTACGTGCCGCTCCGGCGCGGCCGGCCGCCGCAACCGGCGGCGCGGGCGCCGCGCGTACTGGGCGGGGGCCGCGGCGAGCACCGCGCCGGCGACGCGCAGGCGCAGGCTCGGCCGGAAGTTCGGGGCGTCGGGCACCCGCCTGCGCAGCAGGCGCTTGGCCCCCAGCGAGGCGGTGGTCAGCAGGAAGCGCGCGAGCTGCCGCGGGGCCACGGCGGGCGGCGCGCACCGGATCAGCGTGAGCAGCCGGTTGCGCTCGTTGTGGAAGTGGAAGAGCGTCCGACCGACGATCGCTGGTCGCCGCGTGCCGGTGCACCACGCGCGCGGCCGGGACCGCGCGGATCTGCCAGCCCGCCAGCCGCAACCGCCACGACGTGTCGAGATCCTCGTAGTAGAGGAAGAACTCGGCCGGGAAGCCGCCGACGGCGCGCACGGCGCCCATCCGCAGAAGCGCGGCGCCGCCCGAGAAGCCGAACACGTCCCGCCGCTCGGGACGGCCGCCCGGCCCGATCGCCGCGCGCCCGTCGTCCCGGACGTCGGCGACCGCCGCGCCGGCGTCGAGATCGATGCCGTACCAGTGCCGGTCCAGGCCCGCCCCGAGATTGTTGACCACCTCGGGATGCTCGGCCCGCACCATCAGCGACGTCCAGGCCGCCGCCGCGTCGTCGCCGTCCGCGGCGGCGAGCAGCCGCTCCAGCCAGTCGGGATCGGCGACCGCGTCGTCGTTCAGCAGCGCGCAGAACCGCGTGCCGACCGGCGGCAGCGCGGCCGCGACGCCGCCCGCGAACCCGGCGTTCGCTGCCAGCCGCACCACGCGGTCGTCCGGACCGGACGCGAGCTCGGCGAGCACCTCGGCGGATCCGTCCGTGGACGCGTTGTCGATCACCAACAATCGGTGCGGCACCGTCTGCGCGCGCAGCCCGGCGAGGCAGTCGGGCAGCAGGTCCCGCCCGCGGTAGGTGACCACGATCACCGTGACGGCGACGCCTGCCGAACCACTGCCGCCCGCTTCCCGTCGCGGATCCGCATCGCGCGCGGGTGGCCTCACGGCGGAAAATCACCCGGCTGACCGGCGGCGGTGTTCCGGTCGTGCGCCGGAACCATGCCCCCGCAGGTCTCCCCACTGGGGCCCAACGGCGGGTCCGCCTGGCGGGAAGCGTCTGCCACCCGCACCGTCGGGAGCCGGCCCGCGATCAGGAAAACCCGCACTCCTCGATCTCCTCCCACGACCGCTCGACGATGATCAGCATGACAGTCGGCCCCACGGCTGCGCAGGCCGGGGCGCGAGCCGCCCTGGCAGCGCGCGGGGCGGGGCTGATGCCGAACGTCACCGCGCGATACCCGGTTCTCGATGCGGCGGGCGCCCGGGCGGTCCACCGCGCAGCCCCTCGATTCCCGTGGCATGTGGTCACCCTGGACGCGCGTTTGGGAAGATGCCCGTGGTAACTGGAGGTGGCGTGACCATCCTGAGCGTGCTGATCCCGCTCTACCAGGGCGATCGGGCGGAGTGGTTCGGGCGGACGTTGCGCAGCGTCGACCGGCAGACCCGCCGCCCCGACGAGGTCGTGATCGTCGTGGACGGGCCGATTTCGGCCGCGCACGAAAACGCGCTCGTGCTCGCCAAGGAGCTGTTCGACGACCGGCTGGTCGTCCATCGCCTGGATGAGAACGTCGGGGTCGGGCTGGCCCTCAACGCGGGGTTCGCCCGCTGCACGGGCGAGTTCATCGCGCGCATCGACGCGGACGACCTGATGGCTCCCGAGCGGCTGGCTACCCAGCTCCGGATCCTGCTCGAGGGCTTTGATGCCGTCGGCAGCGCCCTGACGGAGTTCGACGCACAGACCGAGCGCATTGCCGGCGTGCGGCAGTACCCCGATCGGCGAGCAGGAGATCCGGCGCTCTGCGCCGTTCGTCTCCCCCATGGGCGGCCCTGCCACCACGTGGCGCGCGTCGACGGTGCAGGCTGTCGGCGGCGTGCGCGACCTCACCTTCGCAGAGGACTACGACCTCGTCGTCCGCGCACTGCGCATCGGGGCCCGGATGACGAATACGGCGGAGCCGCTGACCTTCTTCCGCACCGGTGCGGCGATGTACCGCCGGCGCGGCGGGCGCAGGGTGCTGCGTGACGAGTGGCGGCTGCAGCGCGACTACTCGGGTCGGGGTACATCGGGCCGATCGCCTTCGCCAGGAACGTCGTCGTACGCCTCGGCTTCTGCCTGATCCCCTGGCGGATCAAACGTCGGCTTCGGGACGCCGCGCTGCGGCCGGTCGAGGCGGGCGCGACCCTGCCTGCCTGACCTGGCGCGCGCGCCGGCTCTTGCGGATGTTGCCGATCGTGAGCCCGAGCGCGGGTGGGTCGTGCGCGCAGTCAACCCGTGAGGTTCATCTTCTGCGCCATCCACGGCACGGTGTGCTGCAGCCCGTTCACGGCGGTCGTCCAGTCGTGGGCGGTGCCGGGGCTCTCCCAGTACTGCACGTCCATCCCGGCCGCCTGGGCCGCCGCGTACATCTCCTGCTGCTGCGCCTTGTAGTCGGCGTCGTCGGCCCCGACGATGAACCACCCGGCCGACTGCTCGAACCTCTTGGTGGCCATCAGGTCCTTCGGGTTGATCGCCTTGAAGGCGTTCTCGTCGCCGCCGAAGGCCGTGTTCACCGTCTGGGCGTGGGTGCCGAGCGTTGGCTCGCGCTCGCCGGAGATGTCGATGAAGTTCGGGAACTCCTCCGGGTGGTTGGTGGCCATCTGCAGGGCGCAGGTGCCGCCGTACGAGAACCCCCCGAAGACCCAGTGTTTCGGGTCGGGATCGACGCGCAGCTGGGACTTGATGGCGTCCGGCACGTCCTGCGACAGGTAGGTGTCCACCTGGCCGAGGCTCGAGTCCATGCACAGCGGGTTGTCCAGCTGCCCGCCGAGCGCGTCGGGCAGCACGACGATCGGCGCTATGCCCTTGTTCTCCGCCGCGAACGCATCCATGATCACCTGCGTCCGGTTGCCCAGGAACCAGTCCCCGGGATCGCCCGGCTGGCCCATGATCAGGATCAGCACGGGCAGCGGCTCGGCGTTGTCGGCGAAGTACGCCGGCGGGTAGTAGACCCAGCCCTCGCGGGGCTGGAAGCCGGACTTGGTGCCGGGCAGGGAGATCTGGCTGGTCTTGCCACCGTCCGTCGGGATGTTGCCTCCCGTCGGGGTCCACACCTCGGTGAGCGGGCCGCTGGGCGTCGTGGGCGTGGTCACCGGGCCGTCGATCGGCGGCGGGCCGGTGATCTGATTCTCGGAGGCGACGCCCAGCAGGTCACCGAGCGTCGGGTACTGCTGGTAGTGCCTGTTGATCTGGTTCACGCCCATAAAGGTCACGAGGATGGCCGCGACGACCGCGACGATCTTGTCCCACCATGGCGTGCGGAAGAAGTGCCCGATGGCCAGCAGCACGGCGGCGACGGCGACCGCGAGCCAGATGCCGACGTCGAACGGCAGGTCCTCGCCGACCAGGTCCTTGGCGGCGAAGGTGGACAGCAACCACGCGACGACGCCGGACACCACCGCGGTCGCCGGCACGTAGTACAGCCACCACCAGCGTTCCTGGCGGGCCAGCAGGAATCCGGCACCGAGCGTGCCGAGAACGAGCAGCGCGATGGGCAACCAGCCCTCGACCAGGGAAACGCCGGTCACCCTCGCCTCCAGTCCTGATCGGGTTCGGGGAGCGGCGCGGAGGTGGATCGATTGCGGGTGCTCCGTCGGTCTGCCCGGTTCGTACCGTTCAGCATGCCATCGCCTTCGTCAGGTGACGGAGATCGGGACGGCGTGGTGCACTGTCCGGGTGCCGCAGCTGACCGTGGTGATCGAGCAGTGCCTGGCCCCCGTGCCCGGCGGCACGGGGCGATACGCCCGGCAGATCACCGGCGCACTGGCCGCCGAGGCCCCCGCGGGATGGGCGGTGCGCACGGTCACCGCGTGGCACCGCGGGCTCGGGCCCGCGGTCATCCCCGGTGCGCGCGGCCCCGACCGGCTGCCGGCCGGGCACCGCGCACTGAACGCGCTCTGGGAGCGCGGGTGGCCGCCGACGGTGGCGGGGGAGCGGGTGCACGCCACGACGCCGCTGGCGCCGCGCCGCCGTCAGCCCCAGGTCGTCACCGTGCACGACGCGGTGCCGTGGACGCACCCGGAAACCCTGACGCCGCGCGGGGTCCGCTGGCACCGCAGGCTCATCGCCCGGGCGATGGCACGGGCCGACGCCGTCGCCGTGCCGTCGCTGGCGGTGGCCGACGACCTCGCCGGGTTGTTCCCGGCCGCCGCGGAGCGGGTGCACGTGATCGGGCACGGGGTGACGGAGCTGGCCGTGCCGGCGGACGCACCGGCCCGCCGCCGTCGGCTGGGGCTCGGCGATCGGTACGTGCTGGCGATCGCCACGCTGGAGCCGCGGAAGGGCCTCGACGTGCTGGTGAGGGCGATGGCCGCAGACGCCGTCGGCGACCTGCCACTCGCGGTGATCGGCCCGAGCGGCTGGGGTGACGTGGACCTCGCCTCGCTGGCGGCGGCGGCCGGCCTGCCGCCGGACCGGCTGCACGCGCTGGGCTCGGTCGACGACGCCGACCTCGCGGCGGCGCTCGCCGGTGCCACGGTCCTGGCGGCGCCGTCCCGGGCGGAGGGGTTCGGGCTGCCGGTGCTGGAGGCGATGGCCGCAGGCGTGCCGGTCGTCAGCTCCGATGCGCCCGCGCTGGTCGAGCTCGTCGACCGGACGGCCGCCGTTGTCGTGCGCCGCGACGACCCGGACGCGCTGGCCGGGGCCCTGGCCGCGGTGGCCGGGGACGCCTCGCTCGCGGCGGACCTGGTGGCGCGGGGCCGGGCGCGTGCGGCGGAGTTCACCTGGTCGGGCGCGGCCCGCGCGCTGTGGGCCCTGCACCTGCAGGCGTCCCCCGCCCCGGTGGTGCCCGGGTCGCGCTGACGGTGCCGTCGGTTCAGCCGCCTGCGGTGCCCGTGCCTGCGCTGCCGGTTCCGGTGATCTCGTCCCGGGCCCGCGCCGGTCGCGCGCCGCGCGCCGAGCGGGCGGAGTTGACCACGCCGGCCGCCGCGCGCTTCACGCCGCGCAGCGGCTCCGTCACCCGCCAGGAGAGCGTGGCGCGGAGCAGGTCGTTCTCCACCAGCGACTCGTCGCGCAGCAGGCGCTCCCGGGCGAGGCCGGCGGTGGCGCGCGCCAGCTCGACGCGGCAGGTGGCGAGCTCGTCCCGGATCCGGTCCAGTTCCACCCGGTACTCCGCGAGCTCGGCGGCCGCCCGGTCCCGTTCCAGCCGCAGCCTGCGCAGCCGCTGCAGCGCGTCGTCCCGGGCGTGCAGCCTCCCGGCCAGCACCCCCTGCAGGTAGTTGACGAGCTGGCGGTGCCGTTCGTCGTCGGTGATGTCGCCGTCCCGGGCGAGAACGCGGGTGTGCAGCCAGGCCTCCTGCTCCACCACGTCGGAGATCCATGACCCGTCCGCGGCGAGGCCGACGATCCCGCCGACGGCGACGACCGCGTCGCGGACGGTGTCGCACCCGGCCCACGGTCCGATCGGGCGGTGCCCGTGCGCGAGGTGGATGCCGACGTACAGCGCGCCGCGGCCGAGCACCAGCTCGGCGGTGGCGGCGCCGGAGCGCCACTCGTCGTCGATCACCACGACCGTGCCGGCCGGGTCCACCACCAGGTTGTGCGGCACCAGGTCGAGCGGCATGCCGGCGGGGTCCCCGGCGGCCGCCGCCGCGCGCACCAGCTCGGACCACCGGGTGAGGTAGCGGACGGTCGCCGGGTCGTGGGTGTCGACGAGCAGGTCGAGCAGGTCCCGGCTCGGCACGAAGGGGCTGTCGCGCACCGTGAGCGTGACGCCGTCGCCCATGCGCTGCGTCCACGTCCAGGAGCCCGCCCCCGGTTCCCGGCGGTCGGGCGCACCGCCCGCTGCGGCCGGGGAGGCCGGGGAGGCAGGGGAGGCCTGGGACGCAGTGGAGGCCGGGCCGGCGAGCCGGCGCCTGCGGACGACGCCGACCGGGCCGCCGACGTCGATCCGGGACTCCACGAGGTACGGCCCGCGCCGTCCGACCGAGTAGAAGGCGCCGGCGATCCCCGCCGGCCAGAGCGAGCCGGGGGTCGCGCCGCCCGCCGGGGGCTTGGTGGCGGCCACCAGGAAGGAGTTGCCGGTCTCGCCGGCCAGGCCGGCGGCCACCAGCGACCGCCAGGTGAGGCGTTCGTCGCCCAGCGGGGCGCGCGCGCCGACCCGGTCGGGGCTGGGGAAGTGCGGCACCCGGTGCAGCAGCGACTCGAGTTGGGCGCCGAACAGCTCGGGCCGCAGCACGGCCCGGCTGGTGATGTGGTCGGGGAAGGCCACCGCGACCTCGGGGCGCAGCCCGGCCCGGTCGACGGCGGCGGTCAGCTCCCGCCGATCGAGGCCCCGCGCCGCCGGCACACCGTACGGGTAGCCCTCGACGGAATCGAAGACCCGGCCGGTGTTGTCGTCCGGCGCGCCGACCAGGTACTTGACGCCGAGCTTGTTCTCGACCGCCAGCACGAGGGTGCCGCCGGGCAGCAGCACCCCCGCGATCGCCGCCAGCACGCCGGGCGTCGGGGCGATGGCGCCGCCCGGGACGGCGGCGGGCGCGGAGACCAGCACGACGACGTCGTACGCCGGCACGGCGGGCAGGTCGGCCAGCTCGCCGACGAAGACGCGCGCGCCGTCCCGGTCGCGGGTGCGCTCGGCGACGCAGGCGGCTCGGGCGGCCGACGTCTCCAGAGCGTCGACCACCGCGCAGCTCTCGCTCAGGTAGCGGGTGAGAGCGCCGCAGCCGGCGCCGATCTCGAGGACCGTCGCGTCGGCCGGCAGGTCCAGTGCGCGGAGCACGTTCGCGCGGTCCGGGCTGAGGTGGTGGCGCTGCGCCCGGCCCCGCGCCCGGCGCAGCGGCTCGTCCGAGAGCGACCCGAGATCGGCGGCCTCGCGCAGGATATGCAGCACGGCGGCGGCGTCCGGATCGGGCCGGTGGTCGGTGACCGACAGGGTCGCCACCCGCGGGTCCACGCTCCGGCCGGCGCTGCGATCCGGGCCGCGGTCCGCGACGAGCCGGCGGACCGGGGTGGCCAGCGCCGCCGCGCCGGCCGCGACCGTTCCATCGAGGCTGGCGCTCATCCCGTCCCCGTTCGTCGGGTCCCGATCGCTGGCAGGCGTGACCGTTCGGCTGAGCCGTCGCCGGTGACAGCCACTCCCCGGGGGAAGTAAACGGATGGTAACGACGCCGAGCGGCGAAAGGATGGAGGACGCACCGGGGACAACGCAGGCCCGCACGGCGCCCGAGGTGCAGGCTGGCACCACCGCCGGCGCTCGCGTCGCCGCCGGCGGCCCTTGCAGACGTGGTATCGGTAAGGGCCGCCGGCACCGCGCGGGCGAAGCGCCGACTCAAACGATGGTCGTCGAGCGTCCGGAGGTCGGCCGGTCGACGCGGCCGGGCACGGCGGCACGACGCGGAGAGGGAGGGCGGACAGGCGTGGTTGCCCGGACCGATCCGCGGGTGCTGCTGGACGCCACCGCGATCCCGGCCGAGCGGGGCGGCGTCGGCCGGTATGTCGACCATCTCGTGCACGCCCTCGACGAGGCGGGCGCGGCGCTCACGGTCGTCTGCCAGAGCCGGGACGCCGACGTCTTCGCCCGTCTCGCGCCGTCCACCCGGATCATCCCGACGGCGGAGGAGCTGGGGAACCGGCCGGCCCGCCTGGCCTGGGAGCAGACCACCTTGCCGCGGATGGTCAAGCGCCTGGACATCGACGTGCTGCACTCGCCGCACTACACCCTGCCGCTCGCCTCGCCGGTGCCGGTCGTCGTCACCCTGCACGACGCGACGTTCTTCTCGGACCGCGGCCTGCACCTCGGCGTCAAGGGCCGCTTCTTCCGCGCATGGACCCGGACCGCGCTGCGCCGCGCCGCGGTCTGCGTGGTGCCGAGCCGGGCGACCGCCGACGAGCTGGTGCGGCACGCGCACGCCCGCCGGGATTCGCTGATGGTCGCGTACCACGGCGTGGACACCGACCTGTTCCGGGTGCCCGACGACCGGCAGCTGGAGCGGGCCAGGGCGGAACTGGGCCTGGGTGACCGGTCCTGGATCGCCTTCCTCGGCACCCTGGAGCCGCGGAAGAACGTGCCGGCGCTGGTCCGCGCCTACATCCGGGCGGTGCCGCCGGGCCCGGACAGCCCGGTGCTGGTGCTGGCGGGCGGGCTCGGCTGGGACGAGGGAGTCGACCCCGCCGTCGCGGCGGTGCCGGATGGGTTGACCGTGCTGCGGCCGGGCCATGTCCCGGTGGAGGTCCTGCCGGGGCTGCTCGGCGGCGCGCTGGTGGTCGCCTACCCCAGCCTCGGCGAGGGCTTCGGCCTGCCGGTGCTGGAGGCCATGGCCTGCGGCGCCGCGGTGCTCACCACCCGCAAGCTCGCGCTGCCCGAGGTGGGCGGGGACGCCGTGGCGTACACGGGGACCGGCGCCGGGGACATCGCCGCCGCCCTGGCCGACCTGCTGGACGACGGCGAGCGCCGCGCGGAGCTGGCGGCTGCGGCCGTCGAGCGGGCCGGCACGTTCACCTGGGCGGCCAGTGCCGCCGCCCACCACGCGGCGTACGAACGCGCGGCCGGCGAATGACCACCTCCGAGCGGGACGCCGCGGTGCCAGCGGGCCCCGCCGAGACGACGGAATCGGTCCGGGATCTCGGCACGGGCGGGCCGATCGGCCTGGTCGCGGTGACCTTCTCGCCGGGCGACGCGCTCACCGCACTGCTGTCATCGGTGCCGGCCGCGACGACCCGGCCCGTCACCGTGGTGCTCGCCGACAACGGTTCCACCGACGGCAGTGTCGAGGCGGCCGCGGCGCGCTGGCCGGCGCTGCGGCTGGTGCGGACCGGCGAGAACCTCGGCTACGGCGGCGCGGTCAACGTCGGCGTCGCCGCGCTCGAGGAGTGGATCGAGTGGGTGCTGGTCGTCAATCCCGACGTCGTGCTGGGCCGGGGCGCCATCGATGCCATGGTCGCCGCCGCGGGTCGGCATCCGCGATCGGGCGCGGTCGGCCCGCTGATCACCACGCAGGACGGAGTGGTGTACCCGTCGGCACGCCAGCTGCCGTCGATCGGCCGGGGTATCGGGCACGCCCTGTTCGGCTGGTGGTGGCCGTCGAACCCGTGGACCCGGGTGTACCGGCAGGATTCCGCGGCGCCGACGGAGCGGGAGGCGGGCTGGCTGTCCGGCTCCTGCCTGCTGCTCCGTCGATCGGCGTTCGAGGAGGTGCGCGGCTTCGATCCGACGTACTTCATGTACTTCGAGGACGTCGATCTCGGCGAGCGGCTGGCCAGGGCCGGCTGGACGAACGTGTACTGCCCCGAGGCGAGGGTCGTGCACTCCGGCGGCCACGCGACGGAGCGTGATCCGCTGCGGATGGCCAGCGCGCACCATCGCAGCGCCTACACCTACCTCGCGCGCCGGTACGCGGCGTGGTGGCAGGCGCCGCTGCGCTGGGTGTTGCGAGCCGGGCTCGCCGCCCGCGCGTTCCTGTCCCGCCGGTCCGCCAGGGTGGCCGGTGGCGCGCCGCTGCCGGACCGGCGCGTGGCCGACTGACCGATCGTCGCCGGACGTGCGATGAGCTGCTCGAACCGACCGGGCGCCGGCCGCGCCCACCGATCCGGCCGGCGCACGGCCTGTCCAGCGGAAATGACGCGGAGTAACGTCTGCCGCAATCACGGGCCGGCACGCGGCCCGCGCCGGCGTCAGCGTCGCCGTCGGCGTGAGCGTCCTCGTCGTTGCCCGCGGTGTCCTCGTCGACTCGCTTCGGGGGGCCGATTTGGCCGTGCAGGACCGGCGTCCGGTCGAACTGGTGGCCCGCGCCGTGGAGATCGACGCCGTGACCAGGGCGGTGGAGTTCGGTGCCGGGGCGGTGATCTCCGGCGACGCCGGGGTCGGCAAGACGGCGCTCGCCGGCGCGGTGGCCGACGGGCTGGCCGAGCGCGGTGCCGCGGTCGTGCGGGTGCAGGCCACCGCCGCGGGCCGGTCGATCCCGTTCGCCGCGCTGGGCCCGCTCCTGCCCGCCGACACCCCCGGCTTTCATCCGGCGCTGATGCCGAGCCTGGTGCTCCGCTCGCTGTCCGGGATGCCGGGACGCGGCCGCCCCGTGCTGCTGGTCGACGACGCCCAGCTGCTCGACGACCATTCGGCGGCGGCGCTGCTGATCGTGCTGCAGCAGGGCGGTGCCAGGGCGCTCGTCACGGTGCGCACGGGCGGCCGGCCGCCCGACGCGGTGACCGCGCTGTGGAAGGAGGGCCTGCTGGAACGGATCGACCTGCACCCGCTGGATCTGCAGGGCACCCGGGAATTGTTGCGCGCCAAGCTCGACGGCGAGGTGGCGAGCACCACCTGCCAGCTGCTGTGGCACCGCAGCCAGGGAAATCCGCTGTACCTCACCGAGCTGGCGCGCTTCGGGCTGGAGACGGGCAACCTCTATCAGGCGCCGGGCGTGTGGTGGTGGTCGGCCAGCGGCTCCGACGTCCCGCCCCGCCTGGACGAGCTGCTGCAGCGCCGGCTCGGCGACCTCAGCCCGGCCGCCGCGGAGGCCCGCGACGTGCTCGCGCTCGGCGAGCCGCTGCCGTACGAGACGCTGGCCGCGGTCGCCTCCGCCGAGGCGATCCTCGAACTCGACGAGCGGGGCATCGTCACCGGCGACGCCGGACCCGGCACGGTGCGGCTGCGGTTCTCCCACCCGTTGCTCTTCGCGGTCGCGGCGCGCCGGCTGAGCGCGACCCGGCGCCGCATTCTCGCCGGCCGGCTGCTCGCCGCGCCGGCGGACGGGGTGGACGTGCTGCGGCGCGCCGCGTGGCAGGAAGCCGCCGGCGGCGAGCCCGACGTGGAGTTGCTGATCGACGCGTCCCGGTCGCTGATCGTCGCGGACCCCGCCACGTCGCTGCGGTACGCGCAGCGGGCGCTCGACCACGACGGCGGGCCCGGCGCCGCCGTGGCGCTGGCGGACGCGGCCGCCGAGCTGGGCCGGCCGGCGGAAGCGCTGGCCGCGCTGGCCCAGGCAGCCACCAAGGTCCGCGGCGCCGAGGACGACTTTCTCGTCGGGGTCAGCAAGGCGTCCCTGCTGCTCTGGTCGCTGCGCCGGCCGGCAGAGGCGCTCGACGTGTTGCGTGACCTGGAAAGTCGGCTGCCGGAACGGATCCGCGACCTGCCGCGGTCGGCCGCCGCGCTCATCACGCTGTTCTCCGGCCGCCCCGCCGAGGCCATCGGCATCGCGGACTCCGTGCTCGCCGGCAGCCCCGAAACCGCGGCCCGGCGGCGGTCGCTGGTCGTCCGGCTGGGCGCCCTGATGGTCGCCGATCGGCCCGCCGAGGCCCGCCAGACCTCCGCCGACCTGGCGGTGGTGCTGGCATCACCCCAGGTGCCGGCGCCGGCGCGCAGCCTCGCCGCGGCGATCGCGGCCACCGCCACCCTGTTCGGCGACCGCACGGGCGACCTGCCCAGCGGCCTCGGCGCATCCGGGCGGTGGCCGAGCGCCGAGCCGCTGCTGCAGTCCGTGCCCCCGGTGGGAACCGCCGTGCCGAACGGCTTTCCGATGCCACCTGCGGGCCGCGACGGCCGGCCGGGCGGTGGCCCCGCTCACCCGGAGGCGACGGTGGCGGGGCCGGCCTGGCCGCTGCTCGACGGGGTGCGGCACCACCTCGCCGGCAACTGCGCCGCGGCCGCCGTCGCGCTCCGTGAGGCGACGGTGCAGCAGCACTCCGGCGAGGGCCTGTTCCGGTCGGAGGCGACCGGCGGACTGTCGGTCGTGCTGGCCGAGCTCGGCCGGGTCGACGAGGCCGAGCGGGTGCTGAGCGAGGACGGGCCTGACGACGTCGCACTCATCCCCGGCATGCGCGGCTGGGCGCAGGCATGGGTGCTCGCGGCGCGCGGCCGGCGGGCGGCCGCGGGCGAGCTGGCGGTGCAGACCGCCAAGGCCACGGCGGCCGTCGGTGCCGTGTCGACGGCGTTCTGGCACCTGGCCGACGCCGCGCGGTTCGGCGCGACGGAGCTCGCGGCCGCGGCGGCGGACGACCTGGCGGATCAGGTGCGGTCCGACCTGACCATGGCCCGATTGCTGGGCATCCGGGCGCGCGCGGCGGGCGACCCGCAGGCGTTGCTGGAGGCGGCGGAGGCGCACCTCGCCGTCGGAGTGTTCGGTCACGCCGCCGAGCTCGCCGACCTGGCGCTGGCGGGCGTCCGGCGCGGGTCCGAGGCGCCGATCGCGGCGCGGGCGAGCGCCATCGGGGCGCTGGCCCGCCGGTCCATCGGCGACGCACCGGTGGAATCCGCACCCGCTGCCTCGTCGCTGCCCGAGCAGCTCACCCGGCGCGAGGTCGAGATCGCCACGCTCGCCGCGCAGGGGTTGCGGGACAAGGACATCGCCAACGAGCTGGTGCTCTCGGTGCGGACCGTGGAGAGCCATCTGGCGACCGCCTACCGCAAGCTCGGCATCACCTCTCGCCGGGAGCTCGGCGACGCCCTCGCGACCGCGCTGCCGCGCGGGCTCGCGCGGACCGGCGGCGGCCGGCGCCCGGTCCGGGGATAGCCGGCCCTGCCCGCCGCGGCTCGGCCCGGGGACCGCAGGCCCTGACGTCAGGACGCGCCGCTCGACCCCACCGCGGCGGCGACGGCGACCGCAGCCGCCACGCTCGCCTGGACGTCCCGCACCGCTCTGCCGGCCCCGCCCGACGAGTCGCCCATGGAGATCTCCTCGGCCCGGGCGCGGAGCTGCCGGCGTTGACCGACCACCACCCGGTTCTCCACCTTCAGGGCGTGGATCAGCGCGATCACCGCCGCCAGATGGGGGTCGGGGCGCTGCCCGTCCACCAGCACCGCCGTCAGCCGCCCGCGCAGCCGCGGGCCGGGGCCGTCGAGCGTCGGCTGCCACACCGTGACCGGGAACACCTTGGCCAGCCGGAGCCGCGAGCGCACCACCGCGCCGCGCTCGACGAGCCGGTCGAGCAGGCTGTCCCGCATCCGGCGCGCCAGCCGCTCCACCGCGTGCCTCGCGCGGAGCGACGGGCCGGCGAGCCGCCCGAGCGCCTCGTCGAGGATCGGGTCGCCGGTCGGCGACGGGTCCCGCACCACCAGCAGCGCCTTGGCGTCGTCCCCGTCCGCCGTGAGCCGGCCGGCGACCGCCAGGTCCAGCAGCAGCGCCCCGCCGATCGCGCGTTCCAGCGTCGTGCCGGTCACCACCGGGCGGCCGTTGGCCGGGTCCAGCAGCATCAGCACGAGATCCTCGGCGATCGTCACCCTGGGCTTGGCCACGCTGTCGTCCTCCTCGGGTCCGGCGTGTCGCCCATTCTCCCGGCCCTTGTACCGGCAAGCGCGCACCCGACGGTCGGATAAGGTCCGGGGTCACGTGCGTCGCCGTCGGTGACGTTCCGCGGGCGGATTTCGATCAGGGCCGAGGAGCCGAATGAAGGGCATCATCCTGGCGGGCGGCGCCGGCACCCGGCTGCACCCGATCACCCGAGCGGTCTCCAAGCAGCTGCTGCCCGTGTTCGACAAGCCGATGATCTACTACCCGCTCTCGGTGCTGATGCTGGCCGGCATCCGGGACATCCTGGTGATCACCACGCCCGAGGACAACGCGGGCTTCCGCCGGCTGCTGGGCGACGGCTCCGAGTGGGGGCTGCGGATCTCCTACGCCGAGCAGGCGGCGCCCAACGGGCTGGCCGAGGCGTTTCTCATCGGCGCCGAGCACGTCGGCGAGAGCTCCGTCGCCCTGGTCCTCGGCGACAACATCTTCTACGGGCAGGGGTTCTCCAGGACGCTGCGCTCCGCGTCCGACGGGATCGAGGGCTGCGTCCTGTTCGGCTACCCGGTGCGCGACCCGGAGCGGTACGGCGTCGGGGAGAAGGACGCCACGGGCCGGCTCATCTCCATCGAGGAGAAGCCGGCGCAGCCGAAGTCCAACCTCGCCATCACCGGGCTCTACCTGTACGACAACGCCGTCATCGAGCACGCGTCGACGCTCAAGCCGAGCGCCCGCGGCGAGCTCGAGATCACCGACCTGAACAACATCTTCCTGCAGCAGGGCCGGGCATCGCTGATCGACCTCGGGCGTGGCTTCGCCTGGCTGGACACCGGCACGCACGACTCGCTGCTGGAGGCCGGTGAGTTCGTCCAGGTGCTGGAACACCGCCAGGGCGTGCGCATCTCGTGCCTGGAGGAGATCGCGCTGATGTCCGGGTTCATCGACGCCGACCAGTGCTTCGCGCTCGGAAAGGCGCTCGCGAAGTCGCCCTACGGCCAGTACGTGATGTCGGTCGCGCGCGCGGCCGGCGCGATCGGCTGAGCCCGGCGTGGCCGAACCGTCCGGATCCCCGGCACCGTCGGGGCTCTCGGCCCAAGTCGACGGCGCGCCCGACCGGTCCGACGTCGACGCCGTCGTGCTCGTCGGCGGCCAGGGCACCCGGCTCCGGCCGCTCACCCTCTCGGCCGCCAAGCCGATGCTGCCCACCGCGGGCGTGCCGTTCCTCGAGCACCTGCTGTCGCGGATCCGGGCCATCGGTGTGCGGCACGTGGTGCTCGGCACCAGCTACAAGGCCCGGACGTTCAGCGATCACTTCGGCGACGGGTCGGCGTTCGGGCTGGACATCGAGTACGTCACCGAGGAGGTGCCGCTCGGCACCGGCGGCGGGATCCGGAACGTGGCGGATCGGTTGCGCGGCAGCACCGTCCTGGTGTTCAACGGCGACATCCTCTCCGGCGTCGATCTTTCCGCGCTGCTGGCGACCCACGCCGCGAACCGCGCCGACGCCACGCTGCATCTCGTCAGCGTCGCCGGACCCGAGGGCGTTCGGCTCCGTGCCGACCGACGAGAGGGGCCGCGTGCAGGCCTTTCTCGAGAAGACCGAGAACCCGCCGACCGACCAGATCAACGCGGGTTGCTACGTCTTCCGCCGCGAGGTGGTCGAGGCCATCCCGGCCGGCCGCGTGGTGTCGGTGGAGCGTGAGACCTTCCCCGGCCTGCTGGCCGACAACGCGGTGATGATGGGGCATGTCGACGCCAGCTACTGGCTGGACCTGGGGACGCCGGCGGCGTTCGTGCGGGGTTCCGCCGACCTGGTGACCGGCGTCGCGCCGACCGACGCGCTGCCAGGGCCGCCCGGTCCGGCGCTGGTGCTGCCCGGAGCGGCGGTCTCCGACGGCGCGGTGGTCTCGGGCGGCAGCACGATCGGCCGGGACGCCGTCGTCGAGGCCGGCGCCGCCGTCGAGTCCTCGGTGCTGTTCGACGGCGCGAAGATCGGCGTCGGCGCCCGGGTCACCCGGTCGGTGATCGGAGCCGGCGCGACCGTCGGTGCCGGCGCGGTGATCTCGGATGCGGTGATCGGCGACGGCGCATTCGTCGGCGCCGGCTGCGAGCTGCTCGACGGGGTCCGCGTCTGGCCGGGCGTGACGATCCCGGACGGCGGCATCCGCTTCTCCGCCGACGCCTGAGGTCGACGACTGGTTCGACGCGGGTGGTCGGCAGCGGTGCGGAGGACGACCATCGAGATGCCCGGCTGCCGGATCTCCGGCGCGCACGAGTTCGCTTCCGGGTTGGCTGCATCGGCGAAAGATCCTGCGTGGGATGGTGGTTCGGCCCCGGGTCCGGATACCACGCGTGGTTGCGACAGGTGTCCCACAGCGACTCGTCCTGCGCAGCCGGGTCTGCGCCACGCATCGGCGTCGGGGTAGGGCGTGGCACCGGAGAGCACGTCGATGCCGCTCGAGCGGACGAGGGCGTTGAGCGCGAGATCACCGAAGACAGCGGCCTTAGCGTCCGGTTGCTCCCGCACGTAATCCCGCATCGCGACGACGACCGGATCCGACTCCAGCGGGCCGAGCCCGTGATGCAGCGGATTGATCATCGCCCAGGACACGGAGGCGTAGATCGCCAGCAGAGCCGTCGACACCACTGGGCCGAATCCCCACTGCGATGCACGCCGATATGCGCCGCTAGCAGCGCCCGCGGCCCCGAGGCAGAACACCGACCGCGAGCTCGCGGACATCAGGATTCGTTGGCCGGCCCACAGCGACGTGAGCGCACCGCCTACCGCCGCCGCCAGTACGACGACCAGCCGGCCGGTTGGCGTGCGCACGAATCCGGGCTGTCGGCTCAGCAGACCCAGCAACACGAGGGTGCCCAAGGTCAGCGCCATGGGCAGCCGACCGCCGGTGACCCGGCTCAGCCCGGTGACGGTGCCGATGAACCCGGGATCCCAGGATGCCGGCCCTCGCCAGCCTCACGCTCATGGCGATGGCCACCGCGATGATCGTCCAGTGGTGCCGACCTCCGGCCAACTCGCGTCGACTGAGCTCGATGAGCGCCGGAGGTGCCAGCAGAAGGCTACGACGGCGATCACGAGTAACGGCAGCTGCAGCCAACCCCCCTGCCGTTTCCGTCGGATTGTTGAGGCCGAGGTCTGCGGCCCTTGCAATCAGCGGATTCGCGGGTGCGTCGAGGAGAAAGCTCAGCCGAGCTTCTCCAGAGGACGAGACCCGCGGGCCCGGATAGATCGTGTCCGCGACGGCTGCGATCGCATCGCGGTTCGCCAGATACCACGGCACCAGGGCTGCGGTCAGGGCGAGCGCTGCCGGTCCGAGAGTGAGTGCGATCCAATGGATGGGCGGTCGCCGATCGAGCAGGAACCCGGCCATCAGCGCCAGGCAGATCCACGCCGACGAGATCGTCCACGGCGGATACAGCGGAAGAATCGCGGCCGCGCCGAGCACACCGGCGGCGACGCCCCAAATCGCGCCGTGCACCCGGGATCGGGACGCGAATCCACGCATGACACACGTGGTGCCGAGCGCCAGAAATCCCATGATCAGGACGGGATTCCCGGACCACCAGCCGGCGTACGGGGTGAAGGCGCCGGCCAACGCCAGCCCGGTGGCGATCGGTACCGACCCGATCAGCGTATAGAGGAGGTAGTAGATGCCCAGCGCGGCTACCAGGTAGGCGAACCACCATTGCCACGCCAGTCCGTGGGAATCGCCGAGAAGCAGGTAGCCCCAACCCTGCGGCCGGAAGATCTGCGCGTAGCCGGCAGCAGGCGAGAAGAAGGTAATGGCGGAAAGTTTCGTGTCCGTCAGGCCCAACCAGATTTGCGGCTGGAATCCAGACCGAGCCTGGGCGATCGCCACCGGAGTCCATTGCGCCCATTCGTCGCTGCGAATCGGTCGGGGAGTTCCGGCGATCAGCGCCGGATCAGGACCGAAATTCTGCGCCTGCTCCATGCTCCCGGGGATCCAGGGATCACCCCCGCGGGACAGCACGCCGATGGACGAGCCGTTGAGGTCGAGTGCGACAAGCAGCACGAAAGCGTCCCGAGGAGCGCCGAACGAGGTGCACCATGGGCACGAGCGGGGGTAAGGACGACGATCGACCGGTGTTCGCGATCGGCGCCTCGTCGACGACGGTGGTCATCTCCGGAACGAGGGTGCGCGTACCGACACCGGCTTTGCCTCGAAATCTCCGAGCGACGTCGTCAGGTCGGACCTCCGCTGCTGTGCTCCTGGTTCGCGGGCCAGGTTAGCCCGTCGGTCAGCGCGCCGATTCGCGGCGCGCTGGACGCACCTCCAACCGCGGGAGTTCTTACCGCGGTCCGACTGGTCGGTCACAAGATTTGCCCCCCGAGGCTGCGCCAAGACCCCGGGACGCCGCGTGTGTCGAAGGTCCACAACTCGTTGTTGAGTCCGCGGCCGAAGAGCAGGTACCCACCACCAGCCCCGTCAACGGCGGCGATCGACCCCTTGACGGCCCCTCCCGCCGACGCCACGGCGCCGTCGACGACGACTTCGCCGGCTCGGTCGGCGTTCACCATCACCAGCGTCGACCGCTGCCCGTCCCCGGCGCGTGTCACATGGCTCGGGGACGAGCACACGCCGAGTCCCGGCCCGGTGAATCCTGCGAACGGCGCGCTCGGCGTTCCGGCGGCCTCCCAGAGCCGCCCGTCCGTTCCGCGGACGCCGATGACCGTACGGCCGGTGTCGGGGTCCATCGCGACGGCCGGTGCGCTGGTCAGTGCTCCCCCGAGGCGCCGCCACGCCGACCACTTGGTCCCGTCCCACCGGATCGTCCAGAGTGCTTTGTCGGCTCCGCGCCCGAAGACGTCCATCGTCCCCGGGCTGAACGACGCCGCGGCCGGGGAACTGGTCAGGACGCCCCCGAGATTCGTCCAACTACCGGGCCAATCGGTGCCCACGCCCGACCGGTAGTTCAGGTTCCCGTCGTACCCGACCACGAACAGATCCGTACGCCGCCCGTCGCGGGTCAGGACCGCGGTCCGTAGTCGACGATTCCGGGTATCGACCGGTAGCCCTCCGCAGGATCGGTCCGTCGGTGGTACACGGCCCTATCGGTGCCGATCACGAAGGCAGTCGTCACGCCGTTCGTCGAGACGGCGGCGACCGGACTCGCGACGTCCGTCGCAACGCTTTGGCACCGGAAGTCTCCCGGTGTCACGCGGGCTGTGATCCGCAGGATCCGATCGCTGCCACCGCCATTCGACGTCGTCAGGTAGAGCCCGCCATCAGGCCCCATCTGCGGCTGAGCATCCGGCCGTACTCACTCTCGACTGCCGCGGCCGACTCCAGCGAGCCAACGATTTCCGAGCCCGAGATGCCGAGTATCCGAACGTTCTGCGCCTTGGGCGCCGCGGCCATGAACTATCCGCTCCAGCGACCCCACGCCGGACCGGTGAGCCAGGTGCCGCCCGACAGGGCTAGCGTGGGGGAACCGGTGGTGAACACGGCCGCCTTGGCGTTCGGCAACGACGTGTCCGTCATGGGTACCGATTCGTTGTATCCAGGAACCGGGTTGTACCCATAGTTCCGGCCGGCCACGAGCCGGTTGACCTCGTCGTCGCGTCCGGTGCCCTGCTCGACCGACCACATTTCGTTGGTCCCCCGGCGCAGGGACAATCCCTGCACGTTCCGGTGCCCATACGTGAATATCAGCCGGGTATTCGAGTTGGTCGAAACGAGAAACGGATTCCCCGAGGCTCGGGCGCCGGACTTCGTGACACACAGCACCTTCCCATTGAGCGATGTCCGGTCCTGCGGCGCCGTGCCAGTCGACTCATCACCGGTCGCGACGTACAGGTTCTTCGAATCATCGCGTCTTAGGCGGCATCCGCGGTGCCAGCCGTCGCGACCGACCGATATTCCGCTCACGACTGGCACGGGATCCTTGTGGCCGTTCGCTAATCGGCGTCGAACCGCCACCTGATCACGCGGATATCTCGGAGCACACCGTTCTGATAGCCCTGGCAGGTGTAGATCTCCGAAACGCCGAGAAGTCCGGATCGACGACGACACCCATCAGGCCGGTCTCGCCGAACACCACGAGGTCGCCGAGGTCCGCCGCGACCGCGCGATTCGTCCCGCTCGTCGGCGCACTACAGCACACCGCCGCGCTGGGTGTAGATCATCGTCCCCTCGGGGCGAACTTCAGGTCCCAGGGGTAATCAAGCCCACTGACCACAGGCGTGACCGTCAGGCCCACGTTCGCCGCCCATACCGGCCCGCTAGGAATGACGACGATCAGGGCACTCAGCAAGGCGCCGCCGGCCACGAGATCGATCAACCGTCGCCGCCCGCTTGAGCGTTTCATGGATCCTCCGAAATTCGCCGACGGTGCGCCGGATGGACGGAGTCAGCCCAAGACGCCTCCGGTGCGGAGCAGCTTGGCTTGCGGCCCCGTACCTCACCGACCGCCGGAGGTCGCCCCGCTGTCGCGTGAATCTCGCCGCGATCGACAGCGTCAGTTCGCGTGCTGAGTCGGGAAGTCCCAGGGGTCGGCGCTCAGCCGGCGCGCAGCGTGACGGTCGCGCTGAACTCGCCGCTGTTGTTCGCCAGGCCGGCAGTCGTTGACGCCCAGATACAGTTCGCCGGCGGTCGGGCAGGTGAACGCGAGCGCGCTGCCGACGACGAAGAACGGCTGCGCCTTGTCGAGGCTGCCGATCATCGCGACGTGTTGGCGTCCGGCGGCAGGCCCGGCACGTTGAACTGCCGGAAGAACGGCTCGGTCAGGCCATCCGGTCCGCTCGCGCTCGCCGGGTCGTCCTTGCTGGGCAGGATCGTGCCGCTGGCCTCGATGTCCAGCACCTCGCCCGGCGCACACTCCACCCCGGTCGGGGTCCACGGCACGACCGACGAGACCTGCACGGGCACGGGCACTCCCGGGGTGGCGGAAGCGCTGCTGGTGGTCGGCGTGGCGCTGGAGGACACCGACGACGTGGTGGGGCCCTGGCTCGTGGACGTGGCAGGGCTGGTCGATGCGCCGGTCGATGCGCGGTCGATGCGGTGGACGTGGTGGTGCCGTCGCCGGCCCCGTCGCCGCCACCGCGGGTGAGGGCGAACACGGTGCCCACTCCGACGACCAGCACGCCGACCACCGCGGCGATGATCGTCCACGTCCGGCGGGAGACCCCGCCGCCGCCGGCAGCGGTGGCCGGCAGGCGCTCCGTCATCCCGCTGCCGTCGTCCCCGGCCGGCGGGGCGGCGGCCGGCGGCGCGGTGCCGGCCGGACCGCCGGCATCCCGCCCCGTGCCGACACCGGTGCCCAACGCTCCGGCGCCCGACGCCGCGGCCGCGCCGGCGTCCGGACCGGCGGCGGCGCGTTGGCCGGCGGTGAGGGCGGCGCCGAGGGCGATGGAGTGTTTGGGGTGGGCGTCGACGGCGACGGGGACGTGCAGGGTTTGGCCGACGATCTGGCTGACCAGGGGGATGCGGGAGGAGCCGCCGACGAGGAGCACGGCGT
This sequence comes from uncultured Actinomycetota bacterium, assembly GCA_963844455.1. Lineage (GTDB taxonomy): Bacteria > Actinomycetota > Actinomycetes > Mycobacteriales > Nakamurellaceae > Nakamurella. The sequence goes on along the minus strand of CAWJOH010000012.1, from coordinate 66,195 downwards.
GGAGTTGGTCGGGGGTGATGCCGGCGTTGCGCAGGACGCGGTGCAGGGCGTCGACGCTGACCCGGACGGAGGGTTCGACCATGCCTTCGAATTCGGCGCGGGTGAGGCGGACGTCGGCGTGGTAGGTGGGCAGGGCGACGCGGATGGTGGCGTCGATGTCGCTGGACAGGGCTTCCTTGGCGTCCACGCAGTCGCGGCGCAGTTGCAGCAGGGCGGCGGTGATGGTGGTGGCGGCGTCCGGGTCGGCGGGGTCCGCGTTGTTCAGGGCGGCGCGGACCTGGCCGTCGGTGGCGGCGTCCACGTGGGACAGCACGGCCTCGTCGAAGTCGATGCCGCCGAGGCGTTCGATGCCTTCGGCGGGGGCGAGGAATTCCCAGCCGGTGTCGGTGCGGCGGAGCACGGCGGCGTCGAAGGTGCCGCCGCCGAGGTCGTAGACGGCGATCACGTCGCCGATCTCGAGGCGTTCGGCGGAGGCGTAGTAGGCGGCGGCGGCCTCGGGTTCGCTCATCAGCGACACCGGGCACAGCTGGTCCAGGGTGGCCATCCGGATGGCCTGCCACAGGCAGTCGATCTTGTACGGGCCCCAGTTCGCCGGGTGGGTGATCACCGCGTGGTCGGGTGGCCCGGTCTCCAGCGCGACCACCTGCTGGACCACCGCGCGCAGCACCATGCCGGTCAGCGTGTCCGCCGACACCGGCGCCCCGCCGACCATCAGCGGCACCGGGTCACCGATGCGCCGCTTGAACTCTCGCACCACCCGCAGCGGGTCCGACGCCGACCGGCGGACCGCCGGATCACCCACCAGCACGGTCTGGTCGGCGCCCAGGTACACCACCGACGGCACGCTCCAGCCGCGCGCCCCCAACGGGGCGATCTCCGCCCGACCCGACCGGGAAATCCCCACCGCGGTATACGTGGTACCGACATCAACGCCCAGCGAATACCCCACCCTGCTCCTTCGTGGCGCCGTCCGCCGAGAAGTTCGTGATCATCGACGTGGGGTCATCGTAGGGCCGGGCGCCGCCGGCGGGCGGGTGCCGCAGCCGGGTGCGCGGCTCGGTCGGCTCGGTCCCGGGCGCCCGCGGGAGTCCGGACCCGCGGAACGGCTCGGCTCAGTCCGGCCGCCGGACGCAGGACTGCGGGGTCATCCCGGCCCATGTCCGCGTCGCGCCCGCCCACGACCGCACCCGCATGGTGGCGAGCAGGTGGGTCGGGGTGATCGATCCCGCGGCGAGCTCACGCTCGTCGCGGGCGTGCACCCGATCGATGAAGTCCCGGTCCCACGCCGCGTCGGCGTCGAAGTGCGGGCCGAAGCCCCGGTCGATGAACGGGTCGATGAGATTGCCGAACGCGAGGAAGTCCTCGAAGGCGAACCGTTCGATCAGCAGCGGCAGCACGTCCTGCGCCCGGATGCCCTCGAACCCCTCGGTCGAGCAGTCCCAGTCGAGATAGGCGTCCTCCTGCCGGCGGAGCTGCCGGTGGTAGCGGTAGTCGTCCGGCAGCTCCGCCCAGAACTCCTGGACGATCTGCAACGCCTCCGGCCAGCGGAGATGCCCGTTGCGGCCGATCATGTCGGAGGTGACGAACCGGCCGCTGGGTCGCAGGCAGCCGGCGATGGCGTCGAACAGCGCCTCGAGATCCACCACGTGGTGCAGGCTCTGGTTCGCCAGGACGGCGTCGTAGCGGCGCACCGGCACCCAGTGGTTGAAATCGCCGCGGACCGGGTGGACGAGCTCGGCGACCCCGCGCTCGGCGGCGAGTTCCCGCCCGCGGGAAAGCATCTCGTCGGTGATCTCCAGGCACTCGAGGACGAAGTCGCGCCGCCCGCGATCGGCGAGCAGCCGCGCCACCTGGATCTCGGTGTCGGAGTTGCCGGCGCCGATGCTGATGAACCGCGCGGGACGCTCCGGCGCGTCGCGGATGGCCCGCTCGAGCTGATTGGCGAAGTACTCCTCGATGCCCGTCGCGCCGAACGCCGCCAGCTTCGGCCGCAAGTAGGTGTGCGACCAGTAGTGGTAGATCGCGGGCAGGTCGTGCACCTCGGTCTCGTCCGCGAACCTGGTCGTCTCGCGGGTGAGCCGGTCCTGGTATGACGCGGGCGCGGAGGGCTCCGGATCGTTCTCCGGGAACTCGTCGCCCACGGCCGCGTCGAGCCGGTCGGTGCCGTCCGCGCCGGCGCGGTCGCTCGCCTGCTCGGCCGCCGGATCCTCCGGCGAGGTGGGCGCGAGTGGTTCCGACGCGGTGAAGGGCAGTCGCTCCGGCAGGCCGAGTCCGGCGGGGAGCGCGGCGGTGCCGGCCGGTCCCCCGGCCGTGCCGTCCGCCGCCGGCGGCGCGTCGCCGGCCTGTCCGCCGGCGGAGCCGAATCGGGACCGCAGCAGGTCGCGCACGGAGCGGATCACGGCTGCGCCACGGGGTTTCACAGCCCTCGGACGTCCGGCACGCCGTCGAAGCCCGCGTGGTAGGTCAACCGCGTCGGCTCGGACCCGTCCGGTCCCATCCAGTAGATCTCGGTGTCGCCGGCGTCCCGGTCGGACTGCCAGACGATGACCGAGCCGTCAGGGTGCCAGACCGGGTCCTGATCGCGGGCGGGATCGTTCGTCAGGTTGACGACCCCGCCGGCGTCGCCCGTCTCGGGCGACATCGTCGCGATCTCGATGTTGCCGCCCTCGAACTCCCGCGTGAAGAGCATGGTCGACATGTCGGGGGAGAAGTGCGGATCCGAGTCGTAGCCGGGATGGTCGGTCAGCCGGGTCTCCGTGCCGGTGGCCAGGTCGATCACGAAGATCTCCGCGTCGCCGAGCGGCGCGATGTCCCGCCGGAAGGCGATCTTGGTGCCGTCCGGCGACCAGTCCGGGTCGACCTCCTGCTCGGGAGTGGCGGTGAGCGCGGTCTTCTCGCCGGTGAGCAGGTCGATAATGTAGAGGTCGGGCTTGCCCCCGGTCCCGGTCAGCGGCATCACGACCTTCGTCTCGTCCGGTGACCAGGACGGCCGCGAGTTGCGACCGACGTCCTCCGCCACCGTGGTGGCGCCGGTGCCGTCCGGGCCGGAGACCTTCAGGTCCCAGCTGCTGTCGTCGGCGGTCTCGCGATGCAGGTAGGCGAGCATGCTGCGGGGCGAGAACGTCGGGTGGCCGTCCGCCTGCGGCGGGTACCCGTCGATGACCGATCGCTCGCCGCTGCCCTCGAGGGTGATCTGCCAGATGGACCGCTCGGTGTCGCCCCGCTCGGTCTCGAAGAGCACCTGGGCGCCGCCGCCGGAGCCGGTGGCCGGGGCGAGCGAGCCGGTCGACGTGCCGGACGCCTCGCCCCCGCCGGACACGGTCTCGGACGGCTCGTCTCGGACGGCTCGGTCTCGGACGGCTGGGTTTCGGAGCTCGCCGCCGAGGTGCCGGAACCGCCCGCCGCGCTGGTCGACGCAGCTGGCGTGGTGCTGCCGCCGCCGGTCGGGTCGCCGCCGCCGCGGGTCAGCGCGACGATCGTCCCGCCGCCGACGAGCAGCACCGCGACGGCGGCCGCGACCAGCGCCCAGCGGCGCCCGGTTCCGCCGGCGGTCGACCCGGCGGCCGCGCCCGATCCCGCCGCGTCGCCGCCGATCGGCCCGGCCGGCGGGGCACCGCCCGCGCCGCCCGCCGACGGTGGTGGAGGCATGTCCGACGTCGCCATCGGATTGGTGTGGTCCGGCCCGATCGTGCCGTCGGCGATGGCGCGTTGGCCGGCGGTGAGGGCGGCGCCGAGGGCGATGGAGTGTTTGGGGTGGGCGTCGACGGCGACGGGGACGTGCAGGGTTTGGCCGACGATCTGGCTGACCAGGGGGATGCGGGAGGAGCCGCCGACGAGGAGCACGGCGTGGAGTTGGTCGGGGGTGATGCCGGCGTTGCGCAGGACGCGGTGCAGGGCGTCGACGCTGACCCGGACGGAGGGTTCGACCATGCCTTCGAATTCGGCGCGGGTGAGGCGGACGTCGGCGTGGTAGGTGGGCAGGGCGACGCGGATGGTGGCGTCGATGTCGCTGGACAGGGCTTCCTTGGCGTCCACGCAGTCGCGGCGCAGTTGCAGCAGGGCGGCGGTGATGGTGGTGGCGGCGTCCGGGTCGGCGGGGTCCGCGTTGTTCAGGGCGGCGCGGACCTGGCCGTCGGTGGCGGCGTCCACGTGGGACAGCACGGCCTCGTCGAAGTCGATGCCGCCGAGGCGTTCGATGCCTTCGGCGGGGGCGAGGAATTCCCAGCCGGTGTCGGTGCGGCGGAGCACGGCGGCGTCGAAGGTGCCGCCGCCGAGGTCGTAGACGGCGATCACGTCGCCGATCTCGAGGCGTTCGGCGGAGGCGTAGTAGGCGGCGGCGGCCTCGGGTTCGCTCATCAGCGACACCGGGCACAGCTGGTCCAGGGTGGCCATCCGGATGGCCTGCCACAGGCAGTCGATCTTGTACGGGCCCCAGTTCGCCGGGTGGGTGATCACCGCGTGGTCGGGTGGCCCGGTCTCCAGCGCGACCACCTGCTGGACCACCGCGCGCAGCACCATGCCGGTCAGCGTGTCCGCCGACACCGGCGCCCCGCCGACCATCAGCGGCACCGGGTCACCGATGCGCCGCTTGAACTCTCGCACCACCCGCAGCGGGTCCGACGCCGACCGGCGGACCGCCGGATCACCCACCAGCACGGTCTGGTCGGCGCCCAGGTACACCACCGACGGCACGCTCCAGCCGCGCGCCCCCAACGGGGCGATCTCCGCCCGACCCGACCGGGAAATCCCCACCGCGGTATACGTGGTACCGACATCAACGCCCAGCGAATACCCCACCCTGCTCGTCAGACCCTCTCGCGCGAGTGGGACGTGGCGGCGTCCCTGCGGAATTCGTCGGCGCTCGCCAGCAGCCGCCGGACCTGGTTCCGCACCGCGTCCGGACCGAGGGTGTGGTCGATGTACCGCCGCGAGGCCGCCGCCTGCGCGCGCCACAGTTCTGGGTCCTGGTGGAGCTGGACCGCCGACTTGGCGAAGGTGTCGAGGTCGTCCTGCACGCACAGGTGGGCGACGGTGGCCGCGTCGGCATCGTCGTCGCCGGCCGTGCCCGCGCTGGTCACCGTGGTCGCGAGATCGCCCGCGGTGAGGTGCTGGTCGCACCCCAACCCCTCGGCGCCGACCGACGTCGTGACGACCGGGAGGCCGACGGCCATGGCCTGGCCGACCTTTCCCTTCAGCCCCGCGCCGTAACGCAGGGGAGCGACGAACACCCGGGTACCGGACAGCAGCGGTTCGAGGTCGGGCACCCACCCGTGCACGGTGACGCCGTCCCCGCGCAGATCCGACATGTCGGCGGACATGTCGCTGCCGACGAGGTGCAGGGTGGCGCCCGGCAGCGCCGCGCGGACGCGCGGCCAGATCTCCGAGACGAGAACCCGAACCGCGTCCCGGTTCGGCGGGTGGGCGAATCCGCCGACGAACAGGAATCCGTCGCGGTCGGCGAACGGCCGGTCGAGCAGCGCCTCGCTGTGCACGTTGGGCAGCGTGACGACGGGCCTGTCCGGGTGCGCCCTGCGGACCAGGTCCGCCTCGACATCGGAGACGGCCACGATGATGTCGGCCTGCTCGCACATCCCGGCCTCGACCCGCCCGAGGGAGCGGACGCCGTCCGCGGACGGCGCGGGCCCGAGCGGATCGCTTCCGGTCGACAGCGCGTCCCGGCGCGATTCCCGCAGCGCGTGGTAGTCGACCATGTCGTAGGCGACCACGGCCCGCGGCAGGTGATGGCGGATGGACGGCAGGAACTCCTGGGCCACGTCCGGCCGCGAGATCATCACGAGATCGACCTCGCCGGCGAGGTCGTCGAGCCAGCGGCCGAGGTCGTCCCCCGGGTCGATGACCTCGATGCCGCGCTGCTGCAGGCGCCGGGCGTACGCCGCGTAGGTCACGGCGTTGCGCGGCAGGAAGACGACGTGCCGATCGCACTCCCGGAGCAGATCCAGCAGCCGGGTGATGCGCACGGAGCCGGAGTCGCGATCGGGGGTGGGCAGGTGGTGGTCGACGACCAGCACCGTCCGGTCCGGTCCGCGGCGCCGCGCGCGGAAGACCTTGCCGGGCAGCGGTTGCGCCCCCAGCTCCCGCTGCCAGCGGGCGATGAAGCGCACGTGGTTCTGCGCGCGCAGTCTGGTGCCGAGTTCCTCCGCGTCGGAGCCGTGCGTGCCGCCCTCGTCGTGGACCACCGTGGCGCGCGGCTGGTACACCACCCGCTGGCCGATCTCCCGGATCCGGAAGCAGAGATCCGTGTCCTCGTAGTACGCCGGCGCGTAGCGCTCGTCGAAACCGCCGAGGCGGCGCCAGGTCTCGGCGCGCACCAGGAGGCACGCGGCAGAGCAGTAGTCGACCTCCCGGACGGCGGCATAGCGCCAGCCGTCCGGGTTGTCGCCGCGGCCGTAGATCCACGGGGTGCCGTCGGCGAAGACGATGCCGCCCGCCTCGCTCAGCCGGCCGTCCGGGTACAGCAGTCGGGTGCCGACCGCGCCGACCGACGCGTCCGCTTCGGCGGTGCCGACCAGTGCGTCGAGCCAGCCGGCGCGGACCACGGTGTCGTTGTTGAGCAGCACGATGAACTCGCCCCTGGCACGGGTGGCGCCCATGTTCGTGCTGCGCAGATACCCCAGGTTCTCGGCGTTGCGGACGAGGTGCAGGCCGGGGATCACGCCGAGCGCGTCCGCCGAGCCGTCGGGGGAGGCGTCGTCGACGACGATGACCTCGAATCCCACGGCGGTCGGGGCATCGGCGATGGACGCGAGGCACGCCAGCGTCCGGTCGAGCTGGCCGAACACGGGGACCACGATCGAGACCAGGGGGAACGGCTCCACCGGCAGCTCGATGGCCCGGCGGGGCGGCGGCGGAGCCGGGAGTGCCGGCGGCCGCCGCCGGCGCGCGTGCACGGCGCCGGCCGCGGCGGTGATCGCCCGATGGCCCCGCTGGTAGATCCGGCGCCGCTGCGACGCCGGCGGCAGCGCCTGCTCGACGGACCTGCGGTAGCGGGCGATCAGCCGCCCGCCGAGCGAGTTCCGCTGGACGTCGAACTCGCGGCGCAGCTCGCTCGATGCCTGCTCCGCGAGCAGCGTGTGATCGAGCAACGCCTCGGCCCGCCGCCGGCCGGCGGACAGGGCTTCGACGCCGGCCGCGACCGACTCCCGCGCGGCCTCCGCCGCCGCCTGCGCGTCGGCGACGAGGGTGCGGGCCTCGTCGGATTCGGCCGTGCGCACCGCGAGTTCCGTGCGCAGGCGCCCGACCTCGCGGCCGGCATCGGCCTGCGCGGAACGTGCCGCGGCGAGTTCCGATTCGTACGCATGCAACTGGGTGCGTGCCGCGTCGAGCTGCCGGTCGGCGTCGCGCAGCGCGTCGCCGCGACGGGCGAGGTCGGCCTCGTAGCGGCCCAGCTGGTCCCGAGCGCGGTCGACCTGGCCGCGGAGATCGGCGAGCAGGGCGTCCGCCGGATCGGTCAGGGTGGCCGGGCCCGGCAGGGCGACGGCGTCCAACGGCTGCTGCGAGCAGAGCGCGATGGTGTACGTGGCGACCCCGCCCCCGTCGTCCAGCGCCGGCACGCCCGACGGTTCGACCGAGATCCCCGCGTCGGATGCGGCCATCCCGGCGCCCGAATCGAGCGGCCAGACCAGCGACGCGGCGCTCACCCGCTGCCCGAAGAGCCTGCGGTGCGCGAAGTGTCGGTCGATCAGCTCGGTGAGGCCGCCGACGCTCAGTTCGTGCTGATGGAACGGGTTGTCACCGCTGCTGCGGTCGGCGTCCGGGGTGGAGATCAACACCAGGCCGCCGGGGGCCAGCACGCGCGCGATCTCGGCGACCACCCGGCCGGGATCGCCGACGTGCTCGATCGTCTCGAAGCACACGACCAGGTCCGCCGAGAAGTCGGCGGCGTCCAGCGCCATCGCGTCGCCGACGCGGAACCGCAGCCGGTCCGTTCCGTACGCGGAGTTCGCGTGGTCGACCGCGTCCGGCGCGATGTCGACCCCGACCACCGACTCCGCCCTGGTGGCCAGCCAGGCGGCGCCGTAGCCCTCCCCGCTCCCGACGTCCAGCACCCGCCGGCCCTCGGCCAACCCCAGGGCGATCGCGTATCGATGGGCGTGCTCGTACCACAGTTGGGCGTCACCGGCCCCGTGCACGAAGCGTTCACCCGTCCAGTCGATGGGCAGCATGCTATTCCCCTGTCCTGCCTTTGCCGACGTCGCCGACGATGACCGCGCGTCGACGTCGCGTCGCGCGAATCGCCCTCGTCAGAGGGGGTCCGTTGGGCGGCACAGATACCTCCGCCGCGGTGCGAGCGTCAGGGTTCGCGTCCATCGCCGGCGGACGACGCGCCGCGCACGGCCGCGTCGATCGTCGCGCGCAGCTCCTCGTCCACGCCGTCGGGCAACCCGTCCAGCGGGAAGAACCGCAGGTCGTCCGACTCGGTCGAGATCGCGGGCACCGCGCCGGCGGGCGCCACACCGAGAAACCGGACGTCGAAGTGCCGGGTGGGCACGCCGAGAGAGCAGGTGAGCGGGTGCACGTCGAGGTGCACCGGCCGGGGATCCAGGACGCAGCCCGGGATGCCGCTCTCCTCGGCCGTCTCGCGGACGGCCGCGGCGTACAGCGACGCGTCGGTCGGCTCGCAGTGCCCGCCCAGCTGCACCCAGCGGCCGAGCCGCGGGTGCAGGGTCAGCAGCACCGACGTCCGGTCCGCGGACAGCACCACGCAGCTGGCCGTCAGATGGCCGGGGACGCAGGCGCGCGCCGTGCCGTCCGGTCGCGCGGCGAGCAGTCCGAGAAACGCCTCGCGCAGCGCGGACTGGCCGTGATCCGGTGCCCGCCACGCGCGCAGCAGCGCGACCGCGTCGGCATGCAGCCCGGCGTGCGCTGCCGCGACGAGCGGGTCGATGACCGTCGGGTCGGGCGCATCGGCGCCGGTCACCGCCGCTCCCCCGCGGGGCGCGTCACCGCATCACCAGACCACCGGCGGCCGGCGGGCGCGGCGCCAGCGGCTCGACCGGGTGGCCGATCCCGATGGCGCCCAAGGGTTCCCAGTCGTCGGGCAGATCGAGCACGGACCGCACCACCGTCGGGCAGAAGATCGTCGATGAGATCCACGCGGAGCCGAGGCCCTCGGCCGCCAGCGCGACCAGCAGCGCCTGCACGCAGGCCCCGCCGGCCACGGTGAACATGGTTCGTTCCGCCGCCCGCCGCCGCTCGTCGGGGTAGGTGTGCCGGCCGCTGCCCGTGCTGAACGGGAGAACGATCTCGGTCGCGTCCCGCAGGACCTGACCCCGCGCCACCCGCCGCGCGATGCGGTCGGCCGCCCAGCCGTCGTCGGCGAGATCCGCCTCCCACGCCGCCTGCATGGCGTCCATCAGCGTCTCGCGGTGCTCGCGCAGCCACACGAACTGGTTCGGCTTGGTGTGGTGCGGCGCCGGCGCGGTGAGCGCGATCCCGACGCAGCGCGCGAGGACCGCCGGGTCGACCGGCTCCCCGCTGAAGGTCCGCACCGTGCGGCGGACCAGCACGGCCTCGCGCCGGCCCTGCGCGATGGACAGATCCGTGCCCAGGCGGAACAGGTCCTCGTCCCGCGGCCGCAGCAGCGTGCGGGCGGTCTGCCCGCCGGCGCCGCCGCCGTCGGTCGCGGTGCCCGGCGGCGGGTGTGCCAGTCCGCGCGCGACCGCGACCGGCACGCCGGCCAGCTTGCCCTTGACGAGATCGCCGGCGGCCGCGAGCTCGTCGCCCACCGCGACCTGGGTGATCATCAGCTCGTTGCCGTGCGCGTCCCGGCCGCCACGATGGTCGTCGAGCACCCGGACGCCGGCCGAGCCGATCACGACATCGGTCACCCCGGTGCGCCACGCCCGGCCCTGCGTATCGGTGACGAGCACGCCGACGTCCAGCCCACGCGCGGCGAAGCCGGCACGTAGCCGGGCCGCGGACGCGTCCGGGTCGGCGGGCAGCAGCGCGATGGTGTCCGCCGGCACGTTCGAGGCGTCGACGCCCGCCGCGGCGGCGATGATGCCCAGCCGGTTCTCCACGATCCTGGTGCGCCCGACCTGCGCCACCAGCCGCACGGTCTCCTCGTCGATCACTCTGCGGCGCAGCCGGTCCCGCTCCTCGGGATCGGCCGGCGAGGACAGCAGCCGGCCCTCGGCCTTGGACACCACCTTCGACGTGACGAGCAGCACGTCGCCGTCGCGGAGCCACGGCGCGGCGGCGTGCACCGCCTCGACCAGGTCGTCGCCCTGCTCGAACTCCGGCAGCCCCGGCACCGGCAGCACCTGCAGCCCCTGCGGTGCCGGCGCCTCGTCGGCGGCACCCACGGTCGTCGGTTCGTCAGACCCGGACACCGGCCACCTCCGCGCACGCCTGCACCATCCGGGCCGTCGCCGCCGGATCCGTCATCAGGAGCGGAGCCTTCCGCACCAGCACCCCGGGGATGTCCGCCGCGTCGCCCTCGGCGACGAGGAAGGCGTCGAGCAGCCCGCCCGCGGACCGCGCGCCGTAGTGCCGGCCCACCGCCTCGGCCGTGCACGCGACCCCGATCGCGGCCAGGCAGGCGTCCGCATGGCCGCGCACCGGGGCGCCGCCGATCAGCGGCGAGACCCCGACCACCGGCGCCGATGTCGACGTCAGCGCCGCGGAGATGCCGGGCACGGACAGGATCGTGCCGATGGACACCACCGGATTCGAGGGGGCGATCAGCACCAGGTCCGCGTCGGCGACGGCCTCGAGCACGCCGGGCGCCGGTCGGGCGTCGGGCGCCCCGATCGGGGTGATCGACAGGGCCGGCAGCGCGGCCCGGTAGCGGATCCACCACTCCTGGAAGTGCAGCGCCACCAGAGAAGCGGTGCCGGCCTCGACGGCCGCGGCGCTCGCGGCGTCGGACGGCTCGGGATCCACGACCACGACGTGGGTCTCGACCCGGTCGTCGGTCATCGGCAACAGCCTGACGCCGGGCCGCCAACGCCCGCACAGTGCGTCGGTCACCTGGGAGAGCGGGTACCCGGCGTCCAGCATCCGGGTGCGCACAAGGTGGGTTGCGATGTCCTTGTCGCCCAGGGAGAACCACGGAGCCTCGGCGCCGTACGCGGCGAGTTCGGCCGAGGCGGTCCAGGTTTCGCCCTCTCGCCCCCAGCCGCGCGCGAGATCCGCGGCGCCGGACAGGGTGTACATGCAGGAGTCGAGGTCGGGGCAGATCTGCAGGTTGTGCAGCCGGATGTCGTCGGCGGTGTTGATCACGGCCTCGACCGCGTGCGTGCCGCCCGCGCCCGCCACCGGGTCGTCGGCCCCGGCGCCGAACGCCTCGAACCCGAGGAACGCCTTGACGCCCAGCAGGAACTTGGCGCCGCCGACGCCGCCGGCCAGCACGGTCACCTTCACGCTGTCCGATCCTTGCAGACGTCGCGATGCCGCCCGCCGCCCCCGGGTGCCCGGCCGGCGGAATGCGTCAGGACCAGAACCGGAACAGCCCGGCGCCGACCGCGGCGAGCGGGATGCTGCCGCCGCTGAGCTCGAGCAGCCGGTAGCCCGCGTCGAAGAGCCAGCGGGTGCCCGCGGGGAACGACCACAGGATCGCGAACACGGCCAGCGGCAGCCACGGCCGGATCGGCCGGATGCGTTCCTTCAGGCGAGCGGACAGGTAGGGCTCGAGGATGCCGAAGCCGTCGAATCCCGGGATCGGCAGCAGGTTCAGGATGCCGGCGACGAACTGGAGCAGCGCCAGGTAGGACAGCGCAGCGCCGAGCGGGGTCTGCAGCTGCGCGGCCACCAGCGCCAGCACGACGCCGCAGACCAGGTTCGTCGCCGGTCCGGCCGCGGACACGATGCTCGCCCACCAGCGGCGGCGCAGCCGGCCGGGCTCGACCAACACGGCGCCGCCGGGCAGCGGGATGCCGCCGATGGCCAGCACGATCAGCGGGATGATCACGCTGTAGGCGACGTCGGTGTAGCGCAGCGGATTGAGGGTCAGGTAGCCGCGGGCGCGCACCGAGACGTCGCCGCCGGCCAGCGCCACCGCGGCGTGCGCGAACTCGTGCAGGCACAGCGTGATCACCCAGCCGCCGAGCACGACGAGGAAGACCCACACCCCGATCGGGGCGGTCCCGGACGCCGCGGCGAACCCAGCGCCGGCGGTCAGCACCACCAGGACCGGGAAGATCCAGCCGCCGCCCCTGGGGTTCGCCATCGGATCAGTGTGACGGGGCGGCCGGGTCGGTCCCGCCGCCCACCCGCCGATTCGGCCGCCGTCCGTCCGTCACGCCGCACGCAAACGCGCTGGTGGGACCGATGGCGGGAAATTCGCCATAGCACCTCCCCGGGCTTGACGAGAGGTAGGACACACCTGTGTAATCACATCGGTGTCATTCGCCAGCGCGTGACCGGTCCGATGGTGTTCGTGGCTCAGATGCATGTCCCGCGGCACATCCCGCCCGGGCATTCGCGCCGACGAAAGCGGCCGCCGGACCCGCGATCCGCGGGGCCGGCCAGGCGGAAAGGATCGCGCGAGTGATCAACCTGGGGGAGCCCCGCATGCAGCCCATCCCGATGACCCCGGTCGTTCCGGTGGCCGCCGAACCCGAATGGCACGAGCGCGCGCTCTGCGCGCAGACCGATCCCGAGGCGTTCTTCCCCGAGAAGGGGGGCTCCACCCGCGAGGCGAAGAAGATCTGCACGGGTTGCGAGGTGCGGGCCGAGTGCCTGTCCTACGCCCTCGCGCACGACGAGCGGTTCGGTATCTGGGGCGGGCTGAGCGAGCGGGAGCGCCGCCGCCTCAAGCGCGCCGCCGGCTGAGCCCAGCCCCGCCGCCGCTCCGGCACCGCGGTCTCACCGGGAGTGCGGCCTCCGCGCACAGGCGCGTCGAGTAGGACTGACGCATGCGACTGGTGCTGAACGTCGTCTGGCTCGTGCTCTGCGGCTTCTGGATGTTCCTGGCCTACCTGCTCGCGGGTCTCGTCTGCGCCATCTTCATCATCACGATCCCGTTCTCGCTGGCGTCCTGGCGGATCGCCGTCTTCGCCCTCTGGCCGTTCGGCCGCACCGTCGTGAACCGTCCGACGGCGGGCGCCCCGTCCTTTGTCGGCAACGTGATCTGGTTCGTCTTCGCCGGGCTCTGGCTCGCCATCGGTCACCTGATCACCGGCGTGCTTTTGATGATCACCATCATCGGCATCCCGCTGGCGCTCGCCAACTTCAAGCTCGTGCCGATCTCCCTGGCGCCGCTCGGCAAGGAGATCGCGCCGCTCGACGACCCGCGCGGCCTGCGCCCGGTCAGCTGACGGCGGGCGGGCGGCGACCGGCATGCCGAACCCGCCGGGCGCTCGAGCCGACCCCTCGAGCCGGCCGCGCGGCGTCAGGGCGCGCCGTCCGGCCCCGTCTCGCCGAGGATCGTGCCGACCTGCTCGGCGAGCACCTCGCTGACCAGGTCACCGAGGTCGAGGGCGTCGGTCGACCGGACCTCCAGCGGCCGGCGGTACAGCACCACCCTCGCCTTCGTCGGCCGGCCACGGGCGTCGATGCCGGCGGGCACGAACCGGGCGAGCGGCACGCCGGCGTCCAGCACGACCTCGTCCGACACCTCGACCGGCCCGCCGGCGGGCACCGTGGGTACCTCGTCCACGGCGAACTCGATGGCGTCGAGCCGGCCGGGCCAGCGCTCCTCCAGTTCGGCCACCGCGTCGATCACCGCCTGGTCGAACTGCTCCGCCCGGGTCCGCGCGGCCGGCACGGTCACGGGGAGCAGCGGGGTGCGCAGCCCGCGGCCGCGCCGGTCACGGCGCACCCGGCCGGGCGACGGGACCGGCACGGGGGCCGGCCGGCGGACCAGGAACGGACGCGCGGGCCGGGACGACCGGCCGGGCGCCGAGTGGCGCGCCGAGCGCGAGTGATGGCTGTCGTCCCCGCTCATGGTCGGTCCAGTCTAGGAGGACCGATGCCGCCGATCCGCACCCGATCGGGCCGAGCGCACCGTCATCCGCCGGGCGTCCGACGCGCGCCCCGCGCACCCGGCGCGCCGTCGCCGTGGGGTCCGCCGGGTCGCGTTATCGTGCCGCCGTGGCCAGACTGCGTCGTTGCTCACGGACCGGGTGCACGAACCCCGCCGTCGCGACGCTGACGTTCGCCTATGCCGACTCCACCGCGGTGGTGGGGCCGCTGGCCACGGCCGCCGAGCCGCACTCCTACGACCTCTGCGCGACCCATGCGCTGCGGCTCACCGCGCCCAGGGGCTGGGAGGTCGTCCGGCCCGAGGACGAGCTCGCCGAGGACGCGCAGGCCAGGGCCGACGACCTGGAGGCGCTGGCCAACGCGGTGCGCGAGGCCGGGCGGGCGGAGCGGCCAGAGCCGCCGCCGCCGAGCACCTCGGGTCGCCGCGGGCACCTGCGGGTCCTGCGCAGCCCGGCCGAGTAGCGCTCCGGCTCGCCGTACGGCGTGCGTGCCCACCGGTAGTCTCGGCTCGGTTCGAACCTGTGACGCCGGGTGGCGCACGCGTCCCGCCGCGCGGGCCACGTCATGCCGAGGCGAGGGAAGGAGCGGGACGTGGCCGAGTCGACCTCCCGCGGCGGCGCCGCGGCCGGGAGATCCGCCGGCACGCCGGGCGGAGCGGATGCGGGCGGCGGCGGGCGCGCCGGATCGGTCCGGCTCGCGGACTTCGTCAAGGCCTACGACATCCGCGGGCTGGTCGGCGAGCAGCTGACCTCGCAGGTGAGCCGCGCACTCGGCCACGCCTTCGCGAACTTCCTGGCCGGCTCGGCCGAAGCCGTGGTCATCGCGTACGACATGCGCGAGTCGTCGCCCGAACTGGCCGGCGCGTTCGCCGAGGGGGTGACGGCGGCCGGCGTCGACGTGATCATGGCCGGCCTGGCGTCCACCGACCTGCTCTACTTCGCCTCGGGCTCGCTCGGGCTGCCCGGTGCGATGTTCACGGCCTCGCACAACCCCGCGACCTACAACGGGATCAAGACCTGCCTGCCGGGGGCGGTGCCGATCAGTCTGGACAGCGGGCTGGCGCAGATCCGGGACGACGCGCAGGCGCTGCTGGACGGCCGGCCCTTCCGGGTCGCCGAGGTGCAGGGCACGGTGCGCGAGCAGGACCTGCTGAGCGCCTACGCGACGTATCTCACCGACCTGGTGGACCTGTCCGGCATCCGCCCGCTGCACGTGGTCGTCGACGCCGGCAACGGGATGGCCGGTTACACCGTGCCCGCCGTCTTCGAGGGTCTGCCCGTCCGGATCGAGGAGCTGTACTTCGAGCTCGACGGCACCTTCCCGAACCACGAGGCCAACCCGCTGGACCCGGCGAACCTCGTCGACCTGCAGGACGAGGTGCGGCGCACCGGCGCCGACATCGGGCTCGCCTTCGACGGCGACGCCGATCGCTGCTTCGTGGTCGACGAGCGCGGCGAGCCGGTGTCTCCGAGCGCGATCACGGCGCTGGTCGCCACCCGCGAGCTGGCCAAGCATCCCGGCGCGACGATCCTGTACAACCTGATCTCGTCGGCCGCGGTGCCGGAGATCGTCGGCGAGGCAGGCGGCGTGCCCGTCAGGACCCGGGTGGGTCACTCCTTCATCAAGGCCGAGATGGCCGAGACCGGTGCGGTTTTCGGCGGTGAGCACTCCGCGCACTATTACTTCGCCGACTTCTTCCGGGCGGACACCGGGATGCTCGCGGCGCTGCACGTGCTGGCCGCGCTCGGCGGACAGGATCGGCCGCTGTCCGAGCTGGTGGCCGAATTCGAGCGGTACTCGGCGTCGGGGGAGATCAACAGCCAGGTGCCCGACGTCCCCGGGACCATCGCCGAGATCCGGCAGTGGGCCGCCGACCACGACGCGGCGGTCGACGAGCTGGACGGGCTCACCGTGACGCTGCCGGGCGGGCGCTGGTTCAACGTGCGGGCGTCCAACACCGAGCCGCTGCTGCGGCTGAACGTCGAGGGTCCGGACGCGTCGTCCATGGCCGATCTGCGGGACGAGATCCTGTCCGTGATCCGGTCGTGACGACGCACGGGCAGGAGACCACCACCGCACCTTTCTCTCTCACCGACGTGATCACCCGACGTGCCGGGAGGGCCGCCTGACATGACTGCCGGATCGTCCGCGATCGACCCAGCGCCGATCGACCCAGCGCCGATCGACCCCGCCACCGACGCTGCTCCCGAGAACGCCTCGCCCGCAGCCGGTCTCGACCCCGTGCTGCTCGAGGTGCTGGCATGTCCCGCCGAGCACCACGCGCCGCTGCGCCCCGGCAGCCCGGACGATCCGGCCGCCGCCGCGCTGACCTGCACCGAGTGCGGCCGGGTCTTCCCGATCCGCGACGGCATCCCGGTCCTGCTGCTCGACGACGCCCTCGGCGGCCCCGGGGACGGGCCGGTCGCGTCATGACCGCGGGCGCACCGGTCGACCTGCACGACCCGGCCACGCTGCTCGCCGCGGACGCGGCCGGGCTGCTGCCCGCCGCTGCACTGGCCGGGGCGCAGGTGCGGTCGGTGGCGGAACAGCTCGGCGTCCGCGCGGGCGGCCGGGACAGCGCCGACCGTGCCCGGGCGCTGGTGGTGGTGGGCGGCAGCGCCGCCACCGACGTGCTGCTGCTGAACGCCCTGCTCGGCGACCAGGTGCCCGCACCGGTGCTCGCGTCGGCCACGCTGCCCGGCTGGGTCGGCGCGCTGGACACCGTGGTGGTGCTCGCCTCCGGTGTCGACGACGTCGCGGCCGCGGAGGCCGCCGCCGCCGCCGACCGCCGCGGCGCCACCGTGCTGGTCCGGGCGGCCGCGGATGGCCCCGTCGCCTCGGCCGCCGGCGCCGCGCTGTTCGACCCGGCGGTGTCCGTGCCGGAGGCGCTCGCGCTGCCGGCGCGGCTGACGCTGCTGGTGCTCGCGGCGGCGCGGGCGGGTCTGTGTCCGGCGCCCGATCCGGAGGCGACGGCCGGGCTGCTGGACGCCATGGCGCTGGCCTGCCACCCGTCCTCCGACTTCTTCGTCAATCCCGCGCTGACGCTCGCGGAGCACGTCAGCGGCGGCACCGCGCTGCTGGTGGGCACCGACGCCATCGGCGATGCGCTGGCCGCGCACGCCTGCCGCTCGCTGGCCACACTCGCCGGTCGGGCCGGCAGTTCCCTCACCGCAGCCCAGGCAGCGGCGTCGCCGTCGGTGTTCGCTCAGCTCGCCGGGGCGCCGGACGCCGGCCTGTTCTACGACCCGTACGACGAGCCGGAGGCGGCGGCGCGGGTGCGCGCGGTGATCGTCACGGGCCCGACTCCCGGCCGGGCGGGGCACGCGCTCGCCGCCGCGCTCCAGTCGGCGATGCCCCGCGCGTTCCACGTGGTGGACGAGGGCGCGGAGGAGTCCGTGGTCGATGCCGATCCGAACGCCCCGGCCCCGCGCCGCGCGCGGCCGGACGACGACGAGCGACCCCCCGGCCCGGTCTCGCCGCTCACGGCGGAGTTCACCGCGCTGCTCGCCCAGGCGACGCGCATCGACTTCGCGTCCGTGTATCTCGGCCTGCTCGGTGGGGCGCGCCCGCCGCTGGACGCGCCGAGCGGGCTGGGCCGCCCCGACAGGGTGGCAGCGCACCTGCGTTCGGTCGGCGTGCGCAGCGAGTCCGCCTGGTCGGCGGATCCGATGGAACCCAGCGAGGGGGATCCCGGCTCGTGGAGCTGATGCACAACCGAATCCGGCCGTACGCCTGGGGTTCTCGGACGGCGATCGCGGAGCTGCTGGGCCTGCCCAGCCCGTCGCCGCATCCCCAGGCGGAGCTCTGGATCGGCGCGCACCCGGCCGACTCGTCCACCCTCATCGACCAGCGGGGCGAGCGGTCGCTGACCGACGTGATCGCCCAGGACCCGATCCCGATGCTCGGCAACGAGACGTACAACGCGTTCGGCCCCCGGCTGCCGTTCCTGCTCAAGGTGCTGGCCGCCGCGGAACCACTGTCGCTGCAGGCGCATCCGTCACCGGAGCAGGCCAGCCGGGGATTCGCGCAGGAGGAGGCGGCCGGGCTGCCGCGGTCGTCGCCGCACCGGAACTACCGGGACTCGTCGCCGAAGCCCGAGCTGATCTGCGCCCTCACCCAGTTCGACGCACTCTGCGGATTCCGCGACCCCACCACCACCGTGCGGCTCCTGCGCGCGCTGGAGGTGCCGGCGCTGGACCACTATCTCGGCCTGCTCGCCGGCCAGCCGGACGCGCACGGGATGCGCGCGCTGTTCTCGTCCGTGATCACCATCCCGCCGGTGACGCTGGACCCGCTGCTCACCGACGTGCTCGCCGCGTGCGTGGTGCACGTGCGCGCGGGCAGCGCGTACCAGCTCGAGTACCGGACGGCGCTGGAGCTCGGCGAGCGGTACCCCGGGGACCCCGGCGTGCTGGCGTCGCTGCTGATGAACCGGATCACGCTCGCCCCAGGGGAGGCGCTGTACCTGCCCGCCGGCAACCTGCACGCATACCTCGCCGGCGTCGGCGTGGAGATCATGGCGAACTCCGACAACGTGCTCCGTGGCGGGCTGACGCCCAAGCACGTCGACGTGCCGGAACTCATGCGGGTGCTGGACTTCTCGGCGGGCGACGTGCCGGTGCTCGCCGGCGACGAGCTCGTCCCGGGGGAGTGGGTGTACCCGACGCCCACCACCGAGTTCCGGCTCTCCCGGCTGGTGCTCGACGGGACCGGGCAGCCGGTCGAGCTCAGCCACGCCGGACCCCAGGTGCTGCTGACCATCTCGGGCGGGATCGAGGTCACGGACGGTGCGGGAAAGGTGCTCGCCGTCCCCCAGGGGCACTCGGTGTGGATCGCCGCCGAGGACGGTGCGGTTCG
Source organism: uncultured Actinomycetota bacterium (assembly GCA_963844455.1). Taxonomy (GTDB): domain Bacteria; phylum Actinomycetota; class Actinomycetes; order Mycobacteriales; family Nakamurellaceae; genus Nakamurella. The sequence goes on along the minus strand of CAWJOH010000012.1, from coordinate 47,391 downwards.
AGTGACCGGCAACGGCAGGGTGTTTCGCGCGACCGACGGGCTGTCCCCGGCCGGTCGGTGACGGCCGGCGCCGCCGGCCGCCCGCCGGTCACGCGCAGTGATCATTGACCGCGTGGCCGCGGGCGAGAACCGCTAACGTTCGAGATCACCGGTCCGGCAGCGCAACTCACCGGACCAGCGGCGGGCCGACCCGAGGGGACCAGGGATGAGCGCGAAGTGGCGGACCAAGTCGGTCGAGCAGTCCATCCGCGACACCGACGAGCCGGGCCACAAGCTCAAGCGGACGCTGTCGGCGTGGGACCTGACGGTGTTCGGCGTGGCGGTGGTGATCGGCGCCGGCATCTTCACCCTCACCGCGCGGGTCGCGGCGACGGTCGCCGGCCCAGCCGTGTCGATCTCCTTCGTGATCGCCGCGATCGCCTGCGGGCTCGCCGCCGTCTGCTACGCGGAGTTCGCCTCCACCGTGCCGGTCGCCGGTAGCGCGTACACGTTCTCCTACGCCACCCTCGGCGAGTTCATCGCCTGGATCATCGGCTGGGACCTCGTGCTGGAGCTGGCGCTGGGCGCGTCGGTCGTCGCCAAGGGCTGGTCGCTGTACCTGGGCAACCTGTTCGACCAGTTCGGCGGCAGCCTGACCGCGTCGATCTCGATCGGCTCGATCACCTTCGACTGGGGCGCAGCGCTCATCGTGCTGGCGATCACCTGGCTGCTCGTCGCCGGCACCAAGCTCTCCGCGCGGGCGAACGCGATCATCACCGGGATCAAGGTCGCCGTCGTGCTGCTGGTCATCGTCGTCGGGTTCTTCTACTTCAACGCCGACAACCTCTCGCCGTTCATCCCACCGAGCATCCCGACCGAGGGCGGCGGCTCCGGCGGCCTCGAGCAGCCGCTCCTGCAGTTGCTCACCGGCGCCGCCCCGGCCAGCTTCGGCGTGGCCGGCGTGTTCACCGCTGCGTCGCTGGTGTTCTTCGCCTTCATCGGGTTCGACGTGGTGGCCACGGCCGCGGAGGAGACCCGCGACCCCAAGCGCGACCTGCCGCGCGGCATCCTCGGCTCGCTCCTGATCGTCACGGTGCTGTACGTGCTGGTCACCGTCGTGCTCACGGCGATGGTGCCCTACGACCAGCTCGGCCCCGTGCTGCCGGACGGCAGCCACGACGGCGACTCGGCCACGTTGGCCAGCGCGTTCAGTGCGGTGGGCGTGGACTGGGCGGCCCAGGTGATCGCCATCGGCGCGCTCGCCGGGCTGACCACGGTCGTGCTGGTGCTGCTGCTCGGCCAGAGCCGGACCATCTTCGCCATGAGCCGGGACGGCCTGCTGCCGCGTGGCATGTCCCGGGTCAACGAGAAGCACGGCACGCCGGCCAGGATCACCGTCGGCGTCGGCGTGGCGGTGGCGATCATCGCCGGGTTCTCCGAGATCAGCGTGCTCGAGGAGATGGTGAACGTCGGCACGCTGTTCGCCTTCGTGCTCGTCTCCATCGGGGTCGTCGTGCTGCGGCGCACCCGCCCCGACCTGGAGCGGTCCTTCAAGGTTCCGTTCGTTCCGGTGCTGCCGATCCTGTCGGTGCTGGCCTGCCTCTGGCTGATGATCAACCTGACGGCGATCACCTGGGTCCGGTTCCTGATCTGGATGGCGATCGGGGTCGTCGTGTACTACGCGTACGGCCGCCGGCACTCGCGGGTCGGGCAGCGCGGTGGGGACGGGCTGGACCTCGTGCGGGAGGAACTCACGGCCACCTGGCGGGCCGAGGAGGACTCCGGCTGGGTCGAGCACCTGCGGGGCGGGCGTCACCCCGACGAGGCCGGCGGCGGCGGGCCGGATGAGGCCGGACGGGGCGGCCAGGGCCGCGCCGACCGGGGCGGCCCGCAGCCCGCCGCCGAGCGCGGCACGGAACCGGCGCCGGCGCCGGAGGAACCGGGCGACAAGCCGCCGTCCTGAACCGCGCCGACCGGCGGCTTTGCCCCCGACGACGACCGGCCGGGGGTGGTGTTTGCCGCCCGCTCTGCGCGTGGGTAGGTTCGCATGCGGGTCGCGCGAGCGGCCGACAAGCGTTGTGCGGCGGCTCCGAGCCGGCCGACAACGACAGTCCTCTAGGGGGCCCGGTCGAAGGGCCCGCCTAGTCACGGGAACGAAGTGAGGCCGACGTGGCTCTGCCCCAATTGACCGACGAGCAGCGCGCAGCGGCTCTGGAGAAGGCCGCCGCCGCCCGTCGCTCCCGCGCGGAACTCAAGGAGCGCCTGAAGCGCGGCGGCACCACCCTCAAGCAGGTGCTGGCGGACGCCGAGAGCGACGAGGCGCTGGCGAAGCTCAAGGTCTCGGCGCTGCTGGAGTCGCTGCCCGGCGTCGGCAAGGTGCGGGCCGCGGCGCTGATGGAGCAGTTCGAGATCGCGCCGAGCCGACGCATCCGGGGCCTCGGCGAGCGTCAGCGCCAGGCCCTGCTGTCCGAGTTCGGCTACTGACCGAACCGGCCGGCTCCGATGATCGGCCGGGTGCCCCGCCCCCCGCGGGCACGCGGCCCGAGACGATGACGGACCCCGGCGCAGCCGGCGCCGCGGGTGCGGTCGGCGTGCCGCCCGCGGCGGTCGGCGACACCGGGCCGGCCCCGCGGACCGCGCCGACCTCGACGCGCGGCCGGCTCTTCGTCCTGTCCGGCCCGTCCGGCGTCGGCAAGAGCACGGTCCTTCGGGAACTCCGACTCCGGCTGCCCGATCTGTGGGTGTCCGTCTCCGCGACCACCCGGCGGCAGCGGGCCGGCGAGGTGGAGGGCGTCAACTACTACTTCCTCTCCGGCGCCGAGTTCGCCGAGCTCGTCGCGCAGGATCGGCTGCTCGAGTGGGCGGAGTTCGCGGGGCACCACTACGGCACGCCGCGGGATCCCGTGGAGGCACGGCTCGCGGCGGGGCAGGACGTGCTGCTGGAGATCGAGGTGCAGGGCGCCCGTCAGGTGCGGCGCGCGCCGGAGCTGGGCGCGGACGCGGTATTGATCTTCCTCGCGCCGCCGACGTTCGACGAGCTCGCCCGCCGGCTGGCGGCCCGCGGCACCGAGGACGCCGAGACCAGGGCCGCCCGGTTGGCCGCCGCCCGGATCGAGCTGGCGGCCGAGCCGGAGTTCGACCACAGCGTCATGAACACGGATGTCCAGACGGCCGTGTCCGGCTTGGTACAGTTGTTGGCTGGGTCGCGTCCAGGGTCCCCGGTGAGCTGAGCCCCCACCAGCGCGAACATCGAGGACGAACACCAGATCCCCCGTCCGGAGCCGGTCGGCGCGCGGCCGTATCACCGCCACACCGCACCGTTCTCACCGCACCGTCCACACCGCACCGTCCACACCGGACCGTCACACCCGGGATCATCCAGACATGCCGCTGGTCACCAGCGCCGATACCGCAGGAGCCTCGTGCCGATGAGCACCTCAGCCGATTCCGGCACACCCAGCGCCGCCACCATCGCGGCCGCGGGCATCACCTTCCCGCCGATCGACGAGCTGCTCACCAGGACCAGCTCGAAGTACGGGCTGGCGATCTACGCCGCCAAGCGGGCCCGGCAGATCAACGACTACTACGCGCAGCTCGGCGAGGGCCTGCTCGAGTACGTCGGCCCGCTGGTCGAGCCGCTGCCCAAGGAGAAGCCGCTCTCCATCGCGCTGCGGGAGATCAACGCCGGGCTGCTCGACCACACCGAAGGCGAGTGACCGACCCGGCGCTCCCCGCCCTGCCGCGCGTCGTTCTCGGCGTCGGCGGCGGCATCGCCGCGTACAAGTCCTGCGAGCTGGTCCGCCGGCTCCGGGCGACCGGGCACGACGTGACCGTCGTGCCCACCGAGGCAGCGCTGCGCTTCGTCGGCGCAGCGACCTGGGAGGCACTGTCGGGCCACCCGGTCTCCGCCGACGTGTTCACCGACGTCCCCGCCGTCACGCACGTCGCCACGGGTCAGCACGCCGACCTGGTGGTGATCGCGCCCGCCAGCGCCGACCTGCTGGCCCGTGCCGCGGGCGGCGTCGCCGACGATCTGCTCACCTCCACCCTGCTCGTCACCCGGGCACCGGTGCTGATGGCGCCCGCGATGCACACCGAGATGTGGACGCACCCGGCGACCGCGGCCAACGTCGCGACCCTGCGTTCGCGGGGCGTGACGGTGATGGAGCCCGCCGTCGGGCGGCTCACCGGCGCCGACAGTGGGCCGGGGCGGCTGCCCGACCCCGAGCACATCGAGGCGCTGGCCGACCTGGTGCGTCGCGACCCGGGCGCGCTGCCCCGCGACCTGACCGGGGTGCGGATGGTGGTGTCCGCCGGGGGCACGCGCGAGCCGTTGGACCCGGTGCGCTTTCTCGGCAACCGGTCGTCCGGCCGCCAGGGCTACGCCGTCGCGCTGGTCGCCGCGGCCCGCGGCGCCCAGGTCACCCTGATCTCCGCCAACGCGGCGCTGGCAGCCCCGCCGGCGGTGGACGTCGTGCCGGTCGGCGACGCCCGCGAGCTGGAGTCCGCGATGAAGCAGGCCTGCGACGGCGCTGACGCCGTCGTCATGGCCGCCGCGGTCGCTGACTTCCGGCCGGTCGCGGCCGGCTCCACCAAGATCAAGAAGGTGGCGGGTCGGGAGCCGGAGCCGCTGCACCTGGTGGAGAACCCGGACATCCTCGCCGGCATCGCCGCTCCCGGCCCGGGCCGGCCGCCGGTGGTGGTCGGATTCGCGGCGGAGACCGGCGACGAGCACGCCGGGCCGCTGGAGTACGGGCTGCGCAAGCTCGAGCGCAAGGGCTGCGACCTGCTGGTGGTCAACCGGGTCGACGGCGGCCGCGGGTTCGAGGTCGACGAGAACGCCGGCGTCATCCTCACGGCGGGCGATCCGCCCGGCTCCCGGGTCGAGGTGCCGAACGGTCCGAAGACGGTGCTGGCCGCCGCGATCTGCTCGGCCATCGCGGCCCGGCTGCCCGGTCGCGACGAGCAGGAACGATGTCCCTGACCGGATAGTCGGACCGGATAGTCTCGGCGCATCGGCACGCGCCGGACGCGCAGGAATCCGACGCGCCACCCGCTCGCGCGCACCCGCCACCCGAACGCCCGATCGCTCGCCCCAGCCACCGAGGAGCTCTGCCGTGACGTCCCGACTGTTCACCTCCGAATCCGTGACCGAGGGGCATCCCGACAAGATCTGCGACGCGATCAGCGACCGGATCCTGGACGAGCTGCTGCGCGGCGACCCCACCAGCAGGGTCGCCGTCGAGACGATGGTGACCACCGGCCAGGTGCACGTCGCGGGCGAGGTGACGACCGCTGTCTACGCGGACATCCCGACGATCGTCCGGGACACCGTGCTGGGCATCGGCTACGACTCGTCCGCCAAGGGCTTCGACGGCGCGTCCTGCGGCGTGAACGTCGCGATCGGCGCGCAGTCGCCGGACATCGCGCAGGGCGTGGACGACGCGTTCGAGGCGCGCACGCACGAGAGCGACGAGGCGCTGGACCGGCAGGGCGCCGGCGACCAGGGCCTGATGTTCGGCTACGCGTGCAGCGACACTCCCGAGCTGATGCCGCTGCCCATCGCGCTCGCCCATCGGCTGGCCCGGGGGCTGGCCGCCGTGCGCAAGTCGGGCGCGGTGCCGTACCTGCGGCCGGACGGCAAGACGCAGGTGACGATCGAGTACGTCGCCGACCGGCCGGTCCGGCTGGACACGGTGGTGATCTCGAGCCAGCACGCCGAGAACATCGACCTCGAGCGGTTGCTCGCCGTCGACGTGCGCGAGCAGGTGGTGGAGCCCGAGCTCGGCTCGCTCGACATCGACACCGGCGGCTACCGGCTGCTGGTCAATCCGACCGGGCGATTCGTCATCGGCGGCCCGATGGGCGACGCCGGGCTGACCGGCCGCAAGATCATCGTCGACACCTACGGCGGCATGGCCCGGCACGGCGGCGGCGCGTTCTCCGGCAAGGACCCGTCGAAGGTCGACCGGTCCGCCGCCTACGCGATGCGCTGGGTGGCGAAGAACGCGGTGGCCGCCGGGCTCGCCGAGCGGATCGAGGTGCAGGTCGCCTACGCCATCGGCAAGGCCGCCCCCGTCGGGCTGTTCGTCGAGACGTTCGGCACCGAGCAGGTCGACCCGGCGAAGATCGCCGACGCGATCCGCCAGGTCTTCGACCTGCGTCCGGCCGCCATCATCCGCGACCTCGACCTGCTCCGTCCGATCTACGCCCAGACCTCCGCGTACGGCCACTTCGGCCGCACCGACGTGGACCTGCCCTGGGAGTCCACCGACCGCTCGTCCGACCTGAAGTCGCTGCTCGGCATCTGATCCGGCCGGTACCGACACCGACTCGACCGGGCGCGGCAGCAGCTCGCCCCGGCGGAAGCGTGGTCGAGCGCCGTGTGCTCGTCGCCGCCGCCGGCGGCACCGGGCGCGGGCGGACCGCACCGGTTCCGAGCGATCGCACCGGCTCTCGGGGCGCGTCCAGTCGCTCGAAACCCGTGCAGTCGCCTGCGGAGCCGGTGCACAGCCCGAAGCCGAGCGGTCGGTCTCTCGGGGGCCGGCCCGCCGAACGACGGTGGACTGCCCGGTCCGGCTGACGGGTCGGTCTGGTATCCACGGCGGTGTGGCATCTCCGACCCTGCCGGCACCGGCCGCGCCCCGCGCCCCGGCGCGCCGGCGGGCGGCCGGCACGGCGGGCCGGCGCCCGCGAGCCCGCGTCCGAGCGGCCCGTGGCCAGGGTCGCCGTCGACACGCCGCTGGCTCACCTCGACCGGCCGTTCGACTACCTGGTGGACGAGTCCGACTCCGCCGCCGCCCGGCCGGGGGCGCGGGTGCGGGTGCGGTTCGCCGGCCGGCTCGTCGGCGGCTACGTGCTCGAGCGCCTCGCCACCTCCGACCACGACGGTCGGCTCGGCTTCGTGGAGCGGGTGGTGTCGGCGGAGCCGGTGCTCTCGCCGGAGGTCGCCGCGCTGGCCAGGGCGGTCGCCGACCGCTACGCCGGCTCGTTGGCCGACGTGCTCCGGCTCGCGGTGCCGCCACGGCACGCGCGGGTGGAGGGGGAGCGGGCGCCGACGGCCGGCGCGGCGCCCGTGGATGCCGCGCAGGCGCCCGGCCCGCCGCCCCCCGACCCGCCGGCCGGGCCCCCCGGGGAGCCGCCGCCGGGCGGCTGGGCGGACTACCCGGCCGGGCCGGCGTTCCTCACCGCGGTCGCGGGCGGGCGCCCGGCGCGGGCGGTGTGGCAGGCGCTGCCGGGCGAGGACTGGCCCGCCCTGCTCGCCGTGGCCGCCGCGGCGGCCGCGCGGGCGGGCCGGGGCGCGCTGCTCGTCGTGCCGGACGCGCGTGACCTGCGCCGGCTCGAATCGGCGCTGACCGCCGCCGCGCCGCCCGGCGGCTTCGTCGCGCTGTCCGCCGAGCTGGGACCGGCGGAGCGGTACCGGCGCTTCCTGGCCGCGCTGCGCGGCGACGTCCGGGTGGTGGCCGGCACCAGGGGCGCGGTGTTCGCCCCGGTCGCCGACCTCGGTCTGGTCGCCGTCTTCGACGACGGCGACGACCTGCTGGACGAGCCGCGCGCGCCGTACCCGCACGCCAGGGACGTGCTGGTGCTGCGGTCCGCCGGCCGGCCGTGCGCGCTGCTGATCGGTGGCTTCGCCAGGACCGCCGAGGCGCAGCTGCTGCTGGACACCGGCTGGGCGAAGGAGATCGTCGCCACGCGGGCGTCGGTGCGGGCGCGGTCGCCGCTGGTCAGGGCCGGCGGCGACGAGCACGCGCCGGGTTCCGGTGGCGCCGCGGACCACGCGCGGCTGACGCCGGCCGCCTTTGCCGCGGCGCGGGCCGCGCTGGCCGCGGACGCTCCCGTGCTGCTCCAGGTCCCGCTCCGCGGCTACCTGCCGGGGCTGGCCTGCGTGCGGTGCCGGCGGGCCGCGCGCTGCCGCCGGTGCCACGGGCCGCTGGCGCTCTCGGGGGGCTCGGCCGTCCCGACCTGCCGATGGTGCGGCGCGCCGGACGCGCACGTGCGCTGCGTCGCGTGCGGGTCCGACGGCTTCCGGGCGCTGTCCGTCGGCGCCGCCCGCACCGCCGAGGAGATCGGCAGGGCGTTCCCGGGCGCGCGCGTGCTCGACGTCGAGCGGCGCCGCCGTGCGGGCGAGCGTCCCGCCGGGCCCGGCGGTGGTCGTCGCGACGCCCGGCGCGGAGCCGCTGGTGGAGGGCGGCTACGGCGCGGCGCTGCTGCTCGACGGGCCGATGCTGCTCGGCCGGCCCGACCTGCGCGCGGGCGAGGAGACGCTGCGGCGATGGATGGCCGCGGCGGCGCTGGTCCGCCCCGCGTCGGCCGGCGGCCGGGTGGTGGTCGGCGCCGATGGAGCCATCCCCGTGGTGCAGGCCCTGATCCGCTGGGATCCCGCCGGGCACGCGGCCGCGGAGCTGGCCGCCAGGCGGGAGCTCGGCTTCCCGCCCGCCGTCGCGATGGCTGCGTTCGAGGGCGACGAGGCGGCGGTGCTCGCCGCGGTCGAGGCGTTCGCGCCGCCCTCCGACGCCGTGGAGGTGCTGGGCCCGGTGCCCGTCGAGGATCCGCGGGCGCCGGCGGGGGCGGTCGAGACGGCGCGCGCGCTGGTCCGCGGGCCGCTGCGCGAGCGCCGCGCGCTGGTGTCGGCCGTGCGCGCGGTGGCCGCCGGGCGGTCCGCGCGCAAGGACGCCGGCGCCCTGCGCGTGCGGGTCGACCCGACGGAGCTGTTCTGATGCGGGCCTGCCGCCTCCGCGCGGAAGGCCGCGGCCGCGTGCACGGGTGCCGCGCATGACGTCCCGCGCGCCCGACGGGCGGCCGCTGGCCGGGAGGCTGGTGCGTCTCGACCGGACGACCCCGGCGGACGTGCCCGGCCTGTTCGCCGCGCTCGACGACCCGCGGGTGTACGAGTTCGGCTACGGCGGCGGACCGGCCGGGCGGCCCGCGAGCGCCGCGGCGATGGCCGCGCAGCTCGCCGCCGACATCGGTGAGCGGGCGCGGGCGATGTACAGCGTGCGGCTCGTCGCGGACTCGGACCTGGGCCCGGCCGGCCGGATCGTCGGCACGTCGACGCTGCACGACGCCGTGCTGGTCGACGAGCGCGTGCACCTCGGCTGGACCGCCTACGCGCCCGGCGTCTGGGGCACCGCCGTCAATCCCGAGTGCAAGCGGCTGCTGCTCGCGCACGCCTTCGAGGACTGCGGCTTCGGCCGGGTGAAGATCCAGACCGACCTGCTCAACCGTCGCTCGCAGGCGGCGATCGCCAAGCTCGGCGCCGTCCGCGAGGGGGTCCTGCGCCGGCACCGCCGCCGCGCCGACGGCACCTGGCGGGACACCGTCGTGTTCTCGATCCTGATCTCGGAGTGGCCCGCCGTCCGCGACCGCCTCGACGAGCGGATCGCCGCCGGCTGACCGGCGCGCGGCAGCCGCCGCGCGCGGGTGCCCGACCGTTGCGGCGGTTTCCGGCCACCCGCCGCCGCCGAGCGCGACGTCAGGCGGCGAGATCCCGGGATAGACCGCACGCCTCGCGGGTCGGGCGGTCCGAACGGGGGCGCGGACGCAGCCGGCGTGGGGATGGCGGGAGCCGGCGAAACCCCGTGGAACGCGACACGACGCACGAGGCCGCCGTGTCGCCGTCGCCGGATGCGCGCGAAACGGCGGGCCGGCCGCTGCGGATCCAGCGGCCGCGGCCGGCCGGCCGGGCAGGCACCGCCCGCTCCGTAGACTTCCGCGTGCGCGACCGGCGGCACGTCCGGCCCGATCGGGTGGCCCGCCCGCTCCCTGTGTCGCCCCGTCACACACCGAAAGGCAGCATCCTGCGCATCGTCTTCGCCGGCACCCCAGAGGCCGCCGTGCCGTCGCTCACCGCGGCACTCGGCTCCCGGCACGAGGTGGTCGCGGTGGTGACCCGTCCCGACGCGCGCAGCGGCCGCGGCCGCGCGTTCACGGCCTCGCCGGTCGCGAACGTCGCCGCCGCGGCGGGGATCGAGCTGCTCAAGCCGCCGTCGGCGGCGGACCCCGACTTCGTCGCGGCGCTGCGCCGGATGTCCCCGGACGCGGCGGTCGTGGTCGCGTACGGGGCGCTGCTCCGCCCCGCCGTCCTCGGGATCCCGCGGCACGGCTGGGTGAACCTGCACTTCTCGCTGCTGCCGGCCTGGCGCGGCGCGGCGCCGGTGCAGGCGGCGATCCGGGCGGGCGACGAGATCACCGGCGCCACCACGTTCCGGCTCGACCCCGGGATGGACACCGGGCCGGTGTACGGCGTGCTCACCGAGCCGATCCGGCCGCGGGACACCGCCGGGGAACTGCTCGAGCGGCTGGCCACCGCCGGCGCGGCGCTGCTCGTCGCCACCCTCGACGGCATCGGGGACGGCTCGCTGTCCCCGCGCCCGCAGCCGGCCGACGGGGTCAGCCACGCACCCAAGATCACCGCGGCCGACGCCCGCATCGACTGGGCCACGCCCGCGCTCGCCGTCGACCGGCACGTGCGCGCGATGACGCCCGATCCCGGCGCCTGGACCGACTCGCCCTGGGGGCGGCTGCGCGTCGGGCCGGTCGAGCCGTTCCGCGACGACACCGTCCCGCCGCTGGCGCCCGGCGAGCTGCGCGCCGAGCGCAGGCGCGTCGCGGTGGGGACGGGCACCGGCCCCGTCGCGCTGCGCGAGGTCACCCCGCCGGGCCGCCGGCCGATGCCGGCCCTGGACTGGGCCCGGGGCGCCAGGCCCGGCGCCGGCGCCGTGCTCGGTGCGGCGAGCGGGGCGATCGCGTGACCGATCGACCCGATGATGCGGAGGGGGCCGGCCCCGCGGGACCCGAGGGCCCGGCCACCGGCGGCGCCGGCCGGCGGCACGTCGCGCGCCGCGACAGGGCGCGCGCCACCCCGCCGCCCGACCGCGGGCGGACCCGCGACCGTGACCGGGGCGGGCGCGGCCCGGCGGGCCGGCCCGCCACCAGGCGGCCGCCGCAGGTCGACCCGGCCCGGCAGGTCGCGCTCGACGTCCTGGCCGCGGTCCGCGGTCGCGGCGCGTACGCCAACCTCACCCTCCCCGGGCTGCTCACCCAGCGCGGGATCACCGGCCGGGACGCCGCTCTCGCGACCGAGCTCACCTATGGCACGTGCCGCGCGCTGGGTCAGTTGGACGCCGTGCACGGCTCGTGCGGGGACCGGGAGCTCGCCCGGCTGGACGGTGAGGTGGTGGACGCGCTTCGCCTCGGCACGTACCAGCTGCTGCACACCCGGATCCCGCCGCACGCGGCGGTGTCCGCGACGGTCGAGCTGGTCAGGGCGGGGGAGCGGCCCGGTGCCGCCGGCTACGTGAACGCGGTGCTGCGGCGCGTCTCCGAGGCGGACCTGGCGACCTGGGTCGAGCGGCTGGCGCCCGACGAGCGGACCGATCCGTTCGCTCACCTGGCCATGGCGTACGCGCACCCCCGGTGGATCGTCGAGGCGTTCGACGAGGCACTCGGCGGCGGCCGTCCCCATCCGGAGCTCGCGGCGGCGTTGTCGGCGGACGACGACCCGGCGGCCGTGCACCTCGTCGCCCGGCCCGGCCTGATCGACCGTGCCGAGCTCGTCGAGGAGACCGGCGGCACCCCCGCCCGCTTCTCCCCGTACGGCGTCTACCTGTCCGGTGGCGACCCCGGCCGGATCGCGGCGGTCGGCGCCGGGCGCGCGGCCGTGCAGGACGAGGGGTCCCAGCTGGTCGCGCTCGCGGTGGCGACCGCGCCGATCGACGGACCCGACGCCCGGTGGCTCGACCTCGCCGCCGGGCCCGGCGGCAAGACCGGCCTGCTGGGCGCGCTGGCCGTGCAGCGCGGCGCGGCCGTGGACGCGGTGGAGCCGGCCAAGCATCGCGCCGAGCTGGTCCGGCGCACGACCGCCGGGCTGCCCGTCACGGTGCACCTCGTCGACGGGCGGCGCCCGGGGCTGCCGTCCGCCGGCTTCGATCGGGTGCTGCTCGACGCGCCCTGCACGGGGCTGGGCGCGCTGCGCCGCCGACCCGAGGCGCGCTGGCGGCGGCAGGAGTCCGACGTCGAGACGCTCACCCGGCTGCAGCGCGAGCTGCTCCGCTCGGCGGCCGATCTGGTCCGACCGGGCGGCATCCTCGGCTACGTGACGTGCTCGCCGCACCTCGCCGAGACCGCGCGGATCGTCGGCGGGCGCCCGCAGGGCCTGCAGCTGCTGGACGCGCGCGAGGCGCTGCCGGCGGGGATGCCCGAGCTGGGCCCCGGACCCACCGTTCAGCTCTGGCCGCACCGGCAGGGCACCGACGGCATGTTCCTCGCGCTGATGCGGCGCCGGCCCTGACGCCCATGGGCCACGGCCCGTCGGATCGCCCGTCGAGGCTGGCGGGGTGCGTGACGTCACCGGATCGGGGCGCCGCGTCGGCGCCGGGTGGCGAGCCCGACGGGCACCGCGGGCGTCGTTAGGCTCGGCCGGTGCCCCCGCTGATCGCGCCCAGCATCCTGTCCGCCGACTTCGCGCACCTGGCCGACGAGGCGGCCGCGGTCGAGGGCGCGGACTGGCTGCACGTCGACGTCATGGACAACCACTTCGTGCCGAACCTCACGCTCGGCCTGCCGGTGGTGAAGGCGCTGCTCAAGGCGACGCGCATCCCCGTGGACTGCCACCTGATGATCACGGACCCGGACCGCTGGGCGATCGGCTACGCCGAGGCGGGCGCGTACAACGTCACCGTGCACGCCGAGGCCGTCGCCGACCCCATCGGCACCGCGGCGGCGCTCCGGGCGGCGGGCGCGAAGGCGGGCCTGTCGCTGAAGCCGGCCACCGACCTCGACGAGTGGATCGACGTGCTGCGCGAGTACGACACCCTGCTCGTGATGACCGTGGAGCCGGGCTTCGGTGGCCAGGACTTCATGCCGGACATGATGGGCAAGGTGCGTCGAGCCCGGCAGCTGGTGGACAGCGGCGAGCTCGACCTCGTCATCGAGGTCGACGGAGGCATCGCCGCGTCGACCATCGACGTGGCCGCGCAGGCGGGCGCGGACTGCTTCGTCGCGGGCTCCGCGGTGTACGCGACCGACGACCCGGGCGCGGCGGTCGAGGACCTGCGGCGGCGCGCGGCCGCTGCCCGGAGCGCCTGAGCGCATCCGATCCGCGCCCGATCCACGCCGGACCTGCCCGATCGGCGCCGCGATCCGCACTCGGTCCGCGCGGGCACGCGCCCGACGTGCGCGGCGGTCAGGAGCCCGGTCGCCGCACCGTCCGGGTCACGAGCCCGTCGGCACGTCCGACTCGAGCCGCTGCGCGAATACCTCCAGCGATCGGGCCATCGTCCGCGGACCCGTCCGCCGGAAGACCGGCGCGAGCAGCCGCCACCAGCCGAGCAGGCGGACCCGCAGGATGTAGGTGAGGGTGGCACCGCCCGGCGCCGGATCGACCCGGTACTCGCCGCTGACCGGCAGCGGGCCGCTCACGTGGGCGAAGCAGAACCGGCGCGGCGGGTCGTAGGCGTCGATCACCGACTCGGTGATCACCCGGCGGCCGGAGATGATCGCCACCTCGCGCAGCCGGGTGCCGACGCGCATCGGACCGGGTGGGGTGGGGGTCGACTCGACCACCTCGGCGCGCCACTCGGAGGCGCGGGCGAAGTCGCTGGCGTAGCCGAAGACGTCCTCGGCGCCGCGCCGCACGCCCACCGAGCGGACGATCTCCAGATCGGTGCCGCGGACGCCGCCGGTGCGGCGTGTGAGGGAAGGGTTCGAGCCGGGCCGGGACTGCTGGGCGGTCATGCTGGTTCCTTTCGATGCAGGACTCGACGGGTGTCGGTCGCCGGTGTCGATCAAACGGGTCGGCCGCCGTCGGCGGCATCCGTATCCGGTACGGAGTCGCCCGTGCGGTGGTACGGAGGTCCCCGCGGACCGCTGCGGTCCCCGGCCGGCGACGCCCACCCGGACGCCGCACCGCCGGGCACGGTGCAGGATGGACGTCAGGAACGACCACAGGGCTGCGCCGTCCCGGGCACGCCCACCGTCGAAAGGCCAGGCATGTTCACCGGCATCGTGGAGGAGTGCGGCGAGGTCGTCGACATCAGCGTCGACGCCGCCGAGCGCGGCGACGGCGCGGCGCGCCTGACCGTGCGGGGACCGACCGTGACCTCCGATGCGGGGCACGGCGACTCGATCGCGGTCTCCGGCGTCTGCCTCACGGTGGTCGACCGGTCCGCCGACACCTTCACCGTGGACGTGATGGCCGAGACGCTGCGCCGCACCACGATCGGCGCGCTGCGCTCCGGCGACCCGGTCAACCTGGAACGTTCCGTCACCTCGGCGACCCGGCTGGGCGGGCACCTGGTCCAGGGCCACATCGACGGCACCGGGGTGTTGACCGCCCGCACGCCGCACGAGCACTACGACGAGGTCAGGGTGTCGGTCGGCGCCGACCTCGCGCCGTATCTCGCGCCCAAGGGAGCCGTTGCGCTCGACGGGATCTCGCTGACCGTCATCGACGTGGTGGACACCGCGGACGGCGCCGAGTTCGGCATCGGGATCATCCCGGAGACGCGGTCGGCCACCACGATCGGCTCGACGCCGCTGGGCGGCCGGGTGAACGTCGAGGTGGACGTGATCGCCAAGTACGTCGAGCGGCTGCTCACCGGTCCGTGGTCGGACCGGGTCGGCAGGGCCGCCGTCGCGGCGGAACGGGAGCGCGGATGAGCGTGGATCTGGGCCGGGCCGGCATTCCCGTCGACGGCGAGGACGAGGCGTGGGCGGCGCGCGACCGCAGCGCGTCCGGCTTCGACGCGATCGACTTCGCGATCGCCGAGATCGCCGCGGGGCGGCCGGTGGTCGTGGTCGACGACGAGGACAGGGAGAACGAGGGCGACCTGATCTTCGCGGCCGAGCTCGCCACCCCCGAGCTGGTCGGCTTCACCGTGCGCTACTCGTCCGGGGTGATCTGCGTCCCGCTGACCGGCGAGGACTGCGAGCGGCTCGACCTGCCGCCGATGTTCCGCGTCAACCAGGACCGCAAGGGCACCGCCTTCACCGTCTCCGTCGATGCGAAGGACGCGATCACCACCGGGATCTCGGCCGCGGAGCGGGCGCACACGATCCGGGTGCTGGCCGATCCGGCGACCACCGTCGACGACGTGACCCGGCCCGGCCACGTGTTCCCGCTGCGCGCACGCGAGGGCGGCGTTCTCGTCCGGCCCGGGCACACGGAGGCCGCCGTCGACCTGACCAGGCTGGCCGGCCTGCGCCCGGCCGGGGTGCTGTGCGAGATCGTCAACGACGACGGCTCGATGGCCCGCCTGCCGCAGTTGCGCCGGTTCGCCCGGCGGCACAACCTGGCGCTGATCTCGATCGCGGATCTGATCGCCTACCGCAGGGGGCGCGAGGTGCAGATCAAGCAGGTGGCCACCGCCCGGCTGCCGCTGCCGCAGGGCGAGTTCACCGCGATCGGCTACCTGAGCACCGTCACCGGGCGGGAGCTCATCGCACTCGTGCACGGCGAGATCGGGGACGGGCAGGACGTCCTCGTCCGGGTCCACTCCGAGTGCCTGACCGGCGACGTGCTCGGCTCGCTGCGCTGCGACTGCGGGCCGCAGCTGCACGCCGCGCTCCGGGCGGTGGCGGCCGAGGGTCGCGGGGTGGTGCTGTACATCCGCGGGCACGAGGGCCGCGGCATCGGCCTGCTCGACAAGCTGCGTGCCTACGAGCTGCAGGACGCCGGGGCCGACACGGTCGACGCCAACCTCGCGCTCGGGCTGCCGGCCGACGCCCGCGAGTACGGCACGGGCGCGCAGGTGCTCGCCGACCTCGGCATCTCCTCGATGCGGCTGCTGACCAACAACCCGGCGAAGCGGGCCGGTCTCGAGGGGTACGGGCTGACCGTCGTCGGCCGGGTCGCGCTGCCCGTGTCGGCGAACCCCGAGAACATCCGGTACCTGACCACCAAGCGGGACCGGATGGGTCACGAGCTGGACGGACTCGGCCATGCGTGAGCGGGCCGCGTCGGCGGTGACCGGGGGCCGGCGATGAGCGGCGAGGGGCGCCCCACGCTCGACGTGCCGGACGCGCACGAGCTGAGGGTCGGCGTGGTGGCGACGTCGTGGCACGCCGAGATCACCGACACGCTCCTGGAGCGGGCGCTGTGGGTCGCGGCCGCCGGCGGGGTGGCTGACCCGACGGTGGTGCGGGTGCCCGGCGCGATCGAGCTGCCCGTCGCGGCGCAGGCGCTGGCCGAGGCGCACGACGCCGTCGTCGCGCTGGGCGCGGTGATCCGCGGCGGCACACCGCACTTCGAGTACGTCTGCGATTCCGTGACGGCCGGGCTGACCCGGGTCGCGCTGGATGCCGGGGTGCCCGTCGGCAACGGCGTGCTGACGTGCGACACGCACGAGCAGGCGCTCACCCGCGCCGGTGGCCCGGATGCGGTGGAGGACAAGGGCGCCGAGGCGATGGTCGCGGCGCTGACCACCGCGCTGGTGCTCCGCACGATCCGCGCCCCCGGCGGCCGCATGGGCTTCGGCCGATGAGCGCCGATCGCTCCGCCCCCATCCTGCTGCAGGTCCGGCCGCGGCGGATCGTCGTCTACGCCTCGATCGCCGCGTTCCTGGTGGTGGCCGCGTCCGTGATCATCGGCGTCCTGCTCACCGGCACGAACGAGGGCGTGCAGTTCCAGGTGTACGACCAGATCGGCATCATCGGCGTCGGCCTGATCCTCGCCGCGGTGATCATGACTGCCGCCCGCCCGCGCCTGCGCGCCGACGAGAACGGCCTGTGGAACCGCAATGTCGTCGGCGAGGCGTTCGTCCCCTGGCAGCTGGTGGTGCGCATCGCCTTTCCGCAGGGCGCGAACTGGGCGCAGCTGATCATGCCCGACGACGAGTCCAAGCCGCTGATGGCGATCCAGGCGATGGACAAGGGCAGGGCCGTCGCGGCGCTGGAGCAGGTGCGCGCGCTGCAGCACCGGTACGGCGTGCCGCCGCCCGTTCGTCCGCCGGGCTCGGAGCTCACCGCCGACCCGCCCCGCCCGCTCGGCCGGCTGGAGCTGATCGACCTGGAGAAGGCGGCCGAGCGCGACCGCGACGCGGCCCGCAAGGCCGCCCGCAAGGCCGCCCGCAAGGCCCAGAAGCGCTTCTCCCAGGACGCGTAGGGCGTCACCGCTGGAGCGCGGGTTCTGCCGCTGTTCGACGGCCTTGCCAGCCGAATGTCGCGGCTCATCCCGCACCCGACGGGCTCAGGCCGAGCGTCGGGTCGCCCACAGCCGGTCAGTGTGCGGCGCACCAGCGCGACCACCCGCTCCGGCTCGGCGACCAGCTGCCGCCAGGTGATGTGCAGGATGCGGCGGCCACGGCCTGGGCGGCTCGTCGCCGGGCCCGCCGTCCTGGCGCCGCGTCGAGCTGCGACCGCCGCTCCGCCGGCGTCACCAGCCCGAGGCGCACGGCGATCGGAATGACGTCCGTGCGCCCGGCGTGGGCGAGGTCGAGGCAGGGCGTCGAGCACCCGGTCGCGCGCGATGAGACCGTGCTGCCGCACGAGGAGCCGGTCGATGCGCGGGGTCGGGGGCAGGGCCGTCACACGACGAGTCGACCGGAGAGGCGCCCTGCCGGCAAGGCGCCGGGCGCGGCTGTGGACAGCTCGACCTCGACCGCGGGGTCTGCCGCGTGGTTCGCCCCGTCGCGGCACGATTCGGCGGCAGATGCCGCACTCGGCCGCCCGCGGCGACGGTCGGCCGACGTCAGGTGCGGCCCTCGCCGGGCCCGTGACCCGCCGGGTCCGGGAACACCGAGTACTCCCGGAACGCGCCCTGCAGGCCCGCCAGGCCGTCGCGGAAGGCGGCGGCGTGCGGGCCGAGGTCGGGCGCGGCGGCGTTCACCAGGCCGGCGAGCGCGGTGATCAGCGTCCTGGCCTGGTCCAGGTCGCGGTGCCCGGGCGCGGCCGGGTCCTCCGACGCGAGCCCGAGCTGCTCGGCGGCTGCGCTCATCAGCATCAGCGCCGCGCGGGAGATCACCTCGACGGCGGGCACGTCCACCAGGTCACGGCCGACGTCGGGCCCGGCCCCCGGCACGGAAGACTCATCGCTGGTCACGGCCGTGTACCCTGTCATGTGCGACCAAACCCCGCGTCCGCGGGGCAGCAAGTGGAGCCCGACTCCCACCCGAGCAGCCGCGAGGCGGCCGGGTCACCCGGTCCGTCGATGGAGACATCGATGATGCGCGTCCCGCCCGGCGGGTCGCGACCGAGATCGTTGGGCTCTGCGTGTGTGCTCCGCGGGCCCCGTTTCCAGCACTGGCAGCCCCGGCTCGCGGCCGGATCCGGCTGACCGGGTCAGGGCCGGAGCGGACCGCCAGGCGCGGCCGCGCGTCACCGCACCACCCCGCACCATCCCGCACCATCCCGCACCATCCCGCAGCACCCGCCCACTGCACCCGATTCCCAGGAGGACTCAATCAGCGTCGAGCCACGCATCAACGACCGGATCAGGGTTCCGGAGGTCCGCCTCGTCGGCGCCGCCGGTGAGCAGATCGGCATCGTGCCGGTCGGCGAGGCACTGCGGATGGCGCAGGAGGCGGATCTCGACCTCGTCGAGGTCGCGCCCGATGCCCGACCGCCGGTCTGCAAGTTGATGGACTACGGCAAGTTCAAGTACGAGAGCGCGCAGAAGGCCAGGGAAGCCCGTCGGAACCAGGTTCTGACGGTCATCAAGGAGATGAAGCTCCGGCCCAAGATCGACGCCCACGACTACGAGACCAAGAAGGGCCACGTCGTCCGCTTCCTCAAGGCCGGCGACAAGGTCAAGGTGACGATCATGTTCCGCGGCCGGGAGCAGTCCCGCCCGGAGCTCGGCTTCCGGCTGTTGCAGCGGTTGTCGGCGGACGTCGCCGAGCTGGGTTTCGTGGAGAGTGCGCCGAAGCAGGACGGCCGGAACATGATCATGGTGCTGGCCCCGCACAAGGTGGCGAAGACCCGACAGGCACCCGCCGCCGCGGCTTCGTAGCTCTCGTACGCCCGAACTGCCGGTGCCCGGATCCCGGGCGCCGCGCATCGGCCTGCGCCCGCGCAGGCCGGCTGCCCGGTCGCGAACACGCGCCACGAAGGGCCCGGTCGGACCGGGCAGGACCGAGCACGACCGCGCACCACCCAGCATCACCGCGACCATCGGCGGCCGAACGTTCCACCGCCGATGACCACCGACACGAAGGACGAGCAATGCCGAAGAACAAGACGCACTCGGGGATCAAGAAGCGGGTCAAGGTGACCGGCGGCGGCAAGCTGCTGCACGCCCAGGGCGGCAAGCGGCACAACTTCGAGCACAAGTCGAGCCGCCGCACCCGGCGCCTCGACGGCCCGGCGCCGGTCGCCAAGGTGGACGCCCCGCGCGTGCGCCGGCTGCTCGGCCTCTGACGCGAGCCCACCGGTCCGCCGCGGCACCGCGGACCTCGCCGGCGGAATCCGCCGCACCTCGACCAGCGCGCCGGCCCACGCCGGCCCCGAAGGAAGTCTCCGCCGGCTCGCCGGCGACCGAATAGAAAGCCAGGTGTCCCCGTGGCCAGAGTGAAGCGGGCCGTCAACGCCCAGAAGAAGCGCCGTACCGTTCTCGAGCACGCCAGCGGTTACCGCGGGCAGCGGTCCCGGCTGTACCGCAAGGCGAAGGAGCAGACGCTCCACTCGCTCAACTACGCCTACAACGACCGGCGCAAGCGCAAGGGCGACTTCCGGCAGCTGTGGATCACCCGCATCAACGCGGCGGCCAGGGCGCACGGCATGACCTACAACCGCTTCATGCAGGGCCTGAAGGCCGCCGGTGTCGAGGTCGACCGCAAGGTGCTCGCCGAGCTGGCGGTGCGCGACGAGGCGGCCTTCGCCGCGCTGGTCGTGATCGCGCGCGAGGCCGTGCCGTCCGTCGCCGACACAGGGGCCGACAAGGGGGCCGACACGGTGGCCGACAACGAGTCGAGCGCGGCCTGACCGCGCGGGACGGCAGCCGACAGTCAGGCGAGCGCCCGGTCGGGGACGAACCGGCCGGGCGTTCGACTGTCCGGCGGACACCACCGGCCGCGCGCGACACCGAGCCGGAGCCGGCGGACGGCGTGCTCACCGAGCGGTCCGCGCGCATCGCCGCCGCGCACCGCCTGCTCCGCCGCTCCCGCCGGGGCGAGGCGGGCGAGTTCCTCGCCGACGGCGCGCCCGCGGTGACGGAGGCGATCGGATACGCCCGGGAACACCCGGGCGCCGTGCTCGAGCTGTACGTGACCGCCGCGGCCGGCGCTCGGCACGTCGACGTCGTGCGCGCCGCGTTCGCCGCGGGCGTCGAGGTCAGCCAGGTCACCGACCGGGCCGCCGCGGCGCTGTCGGACGCCGTCACGCCGCAGGGCATCGTCGCCCGCTGCGCGCTGCCCGACCTCGACCCGGCTCCGCTGCTCGGTGCCGACCCCAAGCTGCTGGTGGTGCTCGTCGAAACCAGCGATCCCGGCAACGCTGGCACCGTCATCCGGGTGGCGGACGCGGCCGGCGCCGACGGCGTGCTGATCGCCGGCGACGGCGTGGACCCCTTCAACCCCAAGGCGATCCGGGCCTCGGCGGGCAGCCTGTTCCACCTGCCGATCGGGCACGTCGGCGCTGTCGACGCCCTCCCGTCGTTGCTCGCGGATGCGGGGCTCTCCGTGCTGGCGACCACCGCGTCCGCCGAGCTCGACCTCGACCGGGCCGCCGCCGACGGCATCCTCGACCTGCCCACGGCGTGGCTGTTCGGCGCCGAGGCGCACGGCCTGCCGGACGACCTGATCCGGCGGGCCGACGCCGCCGTCCGGGTGCCGATCTACGGCCGCGCCGAGTCCCTCAACCTGGCCACGGCCGCCGCGATCGTGCTCTACGCCAGCGCCCGCGCCCACCGCGGGGCCCGCTGACACCGTCCGGGATGGACGGCCGCGAGGCGGCGCGCGCGACGCCAGGCACCGGACCCGAGGCCGGCGACCGGTCGCGACGTGCCTCAGCCCCAGCCGTACCGCTCGCGCAGCCTCGCCTCGACCCGCTGGTACGGCGTGGCGTCCAGCGCGCAGGCCTCGCGCCGCATGCCGTCCAGGGACACCCGGAACACCCGGTCGAGGTTGACCCACGACGGCCGGCCCGCCGAGTCCCAGCGGCCGGACCCGATCGGCACGAACTCGACGTCGCGCGCGTGCGACTTCGACGTCAGCTGCACCGCGAGGCACGCGCCGCTGCGCTCGGCCGCCACCACCAGCACCGGGCGGTCCTTGCCGCGACCGTCGTGCTCCTCGAAAGGCACCCACGTCCAGACGATCTCGCCGGGGTCCGGGTCGCCGTCCGTGACCGGGTTGTAGGACAACCGCACTGGGCCGATCCGCCGCGGGTCGACCTCGACCGTCGCCGACGGACCCTCCCGGCCGGGCGAGAAGATCACCGCGGGCGACGGGGCGCGGGATGCGGGGGCGGGGGTGCCCCTGCCGCCCTGCATCGATCGCACGAGCGTGCGGGCCGACGAGCGCAGGGTGCTGAGGAACGACATGCGCTGCACTGTAGTTCGGCACCCGCCCGTGGCCGGCGCGGCGACGGCGCCGGACGCTCGATGACGCGGGCGGGTCAGGCCGGCTCGTGAGAACATGGCCGGGTGAGGACGATCAGCGCGGCGCCCGGCCGCCGATTTCCCGGGCCCGTGCCCGGGCGCCGCTGATCGATCGCGCCTCCCGGGCCGGGCGTTTCCCGACTCCGTCGGCGGCAGGGCCATCGGTGCCCGCCGCCTAGACTCCCAAGCTGGCCGGGCACCCGGTCGCACCGCCCATTCCCGGCCGGATCCTGACGAGGCCCGGCCGGCCCCGGAAGGCTGCAGCAGACATGTCCACCCCGAGGTCCACCCCTGGCGCCACCCGGAGCACCACCCCCGGCACGGCTCCGGGCGCATCGGACGGCGCTTCCGCGCCCGCATACCCGAACCCGAGCGACCTGTCCGCGGTGCAGGACGCGGTGACCCGCGCGCTCGAGGCGATCGCCGCCGCGCGCGATCTCGACGCGCTGAAGGCCGCCCGGCTGGCGCACGCCGGCGACCGCAGCCCGCTCGCACTGTCCAACCGCGCCATCGCGGAGATCCCCAAGCCCGACCGGTCGACAGCCGGCCGCGCCCTGGGCGCCGCCAGGTCGGCCATCTCCACGGCGATCGCCGAGCGGGAGGCGGCTCTGGTGGCCGAGCGCGACGCGCGCGTCCTGGCCGAGGAGACGGTCGACGTCACGCTGCCGTACGACCGCCATCCGGCGGGCACCCGGCACCCCATCTCGACGATCATGGCCACCATCGAGGACGTGTTCGTCGCGATGGGCTGGGAGGTCGCCGAGGGGCCCGAGCTGGAGACGGAGTGGTTCAACTTCGATGCGCTGAACTTCCCGCAGGACCATCCGGCGCGCGAGATGCAGGACTCGTTCTACGTCGCCGGGCCGGACGGCGGCCCTCCGGAGAGCTCGTCCGGGCTGGTCCTGCGCACGCACACCTCGCCGGTGCAGGTCCGGTCGATGCTCACCCGGACGCCGCCGCTGTACGTGGTCTGCCCGGGGCGGGTGTATCGCAGCGACGAACTGGATGCGACGCACACCCCGGTCTTCCACCAGGTCGAGGGCCTGGCGATCGACCGGCACCTGACCATGGCGCACCTGAAGGGCACGCTGGACGCGTTCGCCAGGGCCATGTTCGGCGCCGAGTCGCGCACCCGGCTGCGCCCGTCCTACTTCCCGTTCACCGAGCCGAGCGCGGAGATGGACGTGTACTTCCCGGGCAAGAAGGGCGGCGCCGGCTGGGTCGAATGGGGCGGCTGCGGGATGGTCGATCCGAACGTGCTGGTCGCGTGCGGCCTGGACCCGCGCGAATGGTCCGGCTACGCGTTCGGCATGGGCGTCGAGCGAACCCTGCAGTTCCGCAACGAGATCCCCGACATGCGCGACCTGGTCGAGGGTGACGTGCGGTTCACCGCCGCCTTCGGATCGGAGGTCTGAGCCGTGCGACTGTCCATCGCCTGGCTGCGCGAGGTACTGCAGCTGCCCGCCGGCACCACCCCGAACGATGTCGCGGAGGCGTTGTTGCGCATCGGGTTCGAGGTGGAGGACGTGCACACCGCGCCGCCGACGGCCGGCGATCTGGTGGTGGGACAGGTGCTCTCGATCGAGGAGCTGACCGGGCACCGCAAGCCGATCCGCTTCTGCACCGTCGACGTCGGACCGGCACACGGTCCGGACGGCGGCGCAGGTCCGCGCGGCATCATCTGCGGCGCAACGAACTTCGCCGTCGGCGACAAGGTCGTGGTGGCGCTGCCGGGCACCGTCCTGCCCGGCGGGTTCACCATCTCGTCCAGGCCGACCTACGGCCGCATCTCGGACGGGATGATCTGTTCCGACCGCGAGCTCGGCACCGGGCAGGACCACGACGGCATCCTGGTCATCGATCCGGGTGCGGTCGTCGGCAGCGACGCACGTCCGGCGATCGCCGCCGACGACACGGTCATCGAACTGGCGATCACCCCCGACCGTGGCTACGCGCTGTCCGTGCGCGGGCTCGGCCGTGAGCTCGCCGCCGCCTTCGACCTGCCGTGGACCGACCCCGGCCTGCGCCCGCCGCCGGAGCGCCCCGACGCCGGCTGGCCGGTGACGATCGCCGACCCGGTCGGCTGCGGCCGGTTCGTCACCGTGCGGGTCGTCGGCATCGACCCGTCCGCGCCGTCGCCGTTCTGGCTGCGGCGCCGGCTCTCCGCCGCCGGCATCCGGGCGATCTCGCTCGCGGTCGACGTGACCAACTACGTGATGGTGCACCTCGGGCAGCCGCTGCACGCGTTCGACGCCGGCCGGCTCACCGGCGCGATCACCGTCCGCCGCGCCCTGCCGGGGGAGCGGCTGACCACGCTGGACGGCAGCGTCCGCCCGTTGTCGCCGGACGACCTGGTGGTCGCCGACGAGTCGGGGCCGATCTCACTCGCCGGCGTCATGGGTGGTGAGTCGACCGAGATCGGGCCCGGCACCACGGACGTCGTCATCGAGGCGGCGTACTGGGATCCACCGGTCATCGCGCGGACCACCCGCCGGCACAAGCTGCCGAGCGAGGCGTCCCGCCGGTTCGAACGCGCCGTCGATCCCGCGGTCGCGGCGGTCGCGGCGGAGTTCGCCGCCGAGCTCGTGGTCGCCTACGGCGGCGGCGAGATCGTCGGCCGTTCGGACGTTCTCGGCCGCCCGCCGGTCCCGGCGCACGTCGCGCTGCCCGTCTCCGAGCCGGAGCGGCTGATGGGCCGCCCGTATGCCGTCGAGGTGATCAGCCGCCGGCTCGAGCAGCTGGGTTGCGTCGTGACCGCGGATCCCGCTGTGCCAGAGGATCTCTCGGTGCTGCCACCGAGCTGGCGCCCCGATCTCGTCCGTCCGGCCGACCTGGTCGAGGAGGTCGCCAGGCTCGAGGGTTTCGACACCGTCGACGCGGTACTGCCACTCGCGCCGTCCGGCACCGGGCTCACGCCACGGCAGCGGCGCGAGCGGGCGATCGCAGCGGACCTGGCGTCGGCCGGGCTCACCGAGGTGCTCTCCTTCCCGTTCGTGGGCGGGGCCGAGCTCGAGGCGCTCGGCCTGCCCGACGGCGACGTCCGCCGCCGCGGCGTGGCGCTGCGCAATCCCCTCGACGCCGAGCGGCCGATGATGCGCACCACGCTGCTGCCCGGGCTGCTGGACACGGTGACCCGCAACATCGCTCGGGGCACCCGGGACCTGGCGGTGTTCGAGATCGGCCCGGTGTTCCTGCCGCGCAGCAACGCGCCGGCCGTGCCTGCGGTCGGCGTCGACGGCCGGCCGACGGACCGGCAGCTCGCCGTGCTCGACGCCGCGCTGCCCAACCAGCCGCGGCACTGCGCCGTGGTGCTCGCCGGCGCGATCGATCGCGCCGGCTGGTGGGGCGGCGGGCGGTCGGCGTCGTGGGCCGACGCGGTGGAGCTGGCCCGGCGGATCGGCCGCACCGCCGGGGTCGAGCTGCGCGTGGTCGCCGGCGAGGCGGCGCCCTGGCATCCGGGGCGCTGCGCGAGCATCCGCGTCGGCGACTGGCCGCTCGGCTTCGCGGGCGAGCTGGCGCCGGCCGTGGTCGAGCGGCTCGGGCTCCCGCCCCGCACCGCGGCGGTCGAGCTCGATCTCGACGGCATGCCCGCGCGCGCACCGGCCGTCGCGCCGACCATCTCGCCGTACCCGCCCGTGCACGTCGACCTCGCCGTCGTCGTGGACCGCTCGGTGCCCGCGGCCGACGTCCTGTCGGCGCTGCGGGAAGGCGGCGGCGAGCTGCTCGAATCGCTACGACTGTTCGACGTCTACACCGGCGACCAGGTCGTCGCCGGCCGCAAGTCGCTCGCCTTCGCGATGGTCGTGCGCGCCCCGGACCGCACACTGACCGCTGCGGACGCGACCGGCGTCCGGGACGCTGCGCTGGCGGCCGCCGCCGAGCGGGTCGGTGCGGCCCTGCGCTGAGCGATCGGGAGCGACCCGCCGGGCCGTGCTGTCCCCACCGCCACGGTCCCGGTCACCCGCATCCGGGAAAGGTGTCACGATGGTGCACATGCCCCTGCAGCAACAGAACGAGCTGGTCCGGAAGATCGAGAAGTCCGGGTACTACCCGGCGCTGGTCTCCGACGTGCTCGGCATCGCGCTCGCCGAGGAGCCCGTGGTCGCGCACCTGGTGCAGAGCGAGACGACCTTCGACGTCGACACGGTGCGCCGTCACCTCTCCGTCGTCGTGCTCACCGGCAGCCGGCTGATCTTCGTGCACGCGGACGATCACGGCGGGGACGAGGAGCACGGTGACGAGGCGCACGGGATCGCGAGCAGCGAGTCCGTTCCGCTGTCGGCGGTCCGGTCGGTCATGGTCACGCACGTCGTCCCGCGCCCGGAGAAGTACCGGCCGGGTTCGCTCGGCCGCGAGCTCACGCTGACGATCGGCTGGGGCGCCGTCTCCCGCGTCGATCTCGAGCCGGCCACCTGTGGCGACCCGCAGTGCGAGGCCGACCACGGGATGACCGGCAGTCTCACGGCCGACGACCTGTCCCTGCGGGTCAGCGCCGAGGCGGAGGGCGACACGGCGCTCGCCGACGCGGTTGCGTTCGCGCGCGTCCTCTCCTCGATGACAGCGGCGGCCGCGGGCCGCCGGTGACCCAGGGGCCGGACGACGCTCCCATCGTCCCGGCCTACGACTCCTCGACCCTGACGGCCGTCCTGCCGGGGGTCGCTCGCGCGCTCGGCGTGGACACCGGGCTCGCCGCGGTCGACCTCCCATCGGCCCGATCCGTGTGCGTGGTCGTCCTCGACGGGCTCGGCCTGAACCTGCTGCGCGACGCCGCGGCCACCGCGCCGTTCCTGCACTCGCTGCTCCCGGGATCCGCCGTGCTCACCGCGGGCTGCCCGAGCACGACGGCCGGCTCGCTCGCCTCGTTCGGCACGGGGCTGCCGCCCGGACGGCACGGGCTGGTCGGGTACGAGGTCCTGGACCCCGATCGGGGCGTGCTGCTGAACGAGCTGTCCTGGGACCCCGCGGTCGATCCGCTGCGCTGGCAGCCGCACCGCACGGTGTTCGAAACGCTGACGGCACAGGGTGTCTCGGTGACCGCGACCGGCAATCCGGAGTTCGACGGGTCCGGGCTCACGGTGGCGGCCCTGCGCGGCGGCGAGTTCGTCGGGCTGGGCCGGCTGAACGCACGCGTGGGGCTGGCGCTGGAGCGGATGCGGGCGCCCGGCCGGCAGCTGGTCTACCTGTACTGGGGAGCGGTCGACGGCGCCGGCCACCTGCACGGGCTGCGGTCCCGCGAGTGGCGCAGCGCCCTCCGGCACGCCGACCGGGCACTGGCCCGGCTCGCCCGCCGGCTCCCGGAGGGTTCCGCGCTGGTGATCACCGCCGACCACGGCATGGTGGACGTGCCGCACGCCGGCCGGATCGATCTCGCCGAGCGCGCCGACCTCGCGGTGGGCGTGGAGATCCTCGGCGGCGAGCCGAGGTTCGCGCAGGTCTACTGCGCACCCGGCGCGGCACCGGACGTCGCCGACCGGCTGTCCGACGCGCTGGGCGAGCGCGCGTGGGTACGCACCCGCGACGCCGCGGTCGCCGAGGGCTGGTTCGGTCCGCTGGTCGAGGACCGGGTGCGGCCGCGGATCGGGGACGTGCTCGTCGCCGCCCGGGGATCGTTCGCGCTGGTGGACTCGCGCACCGCCCGCCCGCACATGCTCCGGCTGATCGGGCAGCACGGCTCGCTCACCGCGGCCGAACTCGAGGTGCCGCTGCTCGTACGGGTCGGCTGACCGGCTACCCGCCCGCAGGGGCCGTCCAGGTCGCGTGCATCGGCAGCACGACCCCCCGCGGATCCACCCGGCGCCGGATCCGCGCCAGCCGGTCCCGGACGTCGTCGGCGAAGAACAGGCCGGCGCCCGGCACCTCGCGGAAGTTCGAGTAGTCCACCGGGTTCAGCCACGGGGCGAGGTCGCGACGCAGCGCGGCGACGTCGCGGCGCGTGTCTCGCACCGACGCCGCATCCGGGGTGACGTTGCCCGCCATCGCGAGGTAGGCGCCGGGCAGCCGGTTCAACGCCCCGCCGCGGGGATCGGGCCGGCCGAGCGCGCCGCCGAGGACCCGCAGTTCGATCATCGCGACCGCGGTCCGCACCTCAGGGCCGATGTGCCGGAGCAGGGCGTCGATCGCGCCGGCCGGCAGGTCGTCCAGGATCATCCCGTCGTTGGTGGCCGGCGCCGGGCCGGGTGGGGCGAGGTGGACGGCGGCGACAGCATCTGACGTCGTGCCGGCGACGCTGTCCATCGCCGGGCCGAGCCCGCGCAGCGGCGCCAGCGCGCTCGCCGCCTCGTCGTCCGGCATCGCCAGGGTGCCCTGCATGACCACGAAGCCCTTGCCCCGCAACGGCTCCGGTGCACTCGGCAGGTCGGGCACATGCATCAGCCGGATCGCCGCGGTGACCCGATCGTCCAGCTCCGTCGCCCACTCGTGGAAGGCGGCGAGCAGCTCGGCCGCCCGCGCGATGGGGAACCACAGGGCGCCGGCACTCACCCGCTCGACCGGGAACACCCGGACGTCGAGCGCCGTCACCACGCCGAACCCGCCGCCACCGCCGCGCAGCGCCCAGAACAGGTCCGGCTCGCGCTCGGCGTCCGCCCGCCGGACCTCGCCGTCCGCGGTCACCAGCTCGACCCGGCTGACGCTCGAGGAGGCGAGCCCCCGCTGCCGGGCGTACCAGCTGACGCCGCCGCCGAGCGTGTAGCCGACCACCCCGACGCTCGCATCCGTGCCGTACAGCCCGAAGAGCCTCTGCGCCGCAGCGCCTTCCGTCACCCTCGCCCAGTCGGCGCCGGCCTGCACCCGCGCGATCCGCCGCGCGGCGTCGACCCGCACGTCCCGCAGCGCAGAGGTCCGCAGGAGGATCGCGTCGGCCAGGTCGCCCAGCGCCGCGGCCGCGTGCCCGGTGCCCTGCGGCGCGACCCGCAGGCCGCGGCGGTCCGCGAACCGGAGTACGGCGCTGATCTCGGCCACGCCGGTCGGGCGCGCGACGGCCGCCGGACGCTGGTCGACCGCGAGGTTCCACGCCCGGCGGGCCTCGTCCCACCCCGGGTCGCCGGGACGGACGAGGCACCGTGGGTCGATGCCGGTGCCGCGACGCGGCCCGGAGGTGCCGACGGCCGTTGCGCGGGTCAGATCGGTGCTCGTTTCGGTGTTCATTTCGGTGCTCATGGGTGTGCTCCGCGGTGTGCCTGGGGCGCGGCCGGCGGGGATGTGCCAGGCTGGTCCAGGACTTCGTTGGACGGTGTGTGTATTGGACTGACACTATGTGTATCAAATGAGCGACGCGCAGGGCAAGAGGCATTACGACAACCGGCTGCGCGCCCAGCAGGCGGCGGAGACGCGGCACCGGATCCTGCAGACCGCGCGCGCGGAGTTCCTCGGCCGCGGCTACGCGGCGACGTCGATGTCCGGGGTGGCGCGATCGGCCGGCGTCTCGCGGGAGACGGTCTACAAGATGTTCGGCTCCAAGCCGGCCCTGCTGAAGGACGTCTACGACGTCGCGCTCGCGGGCGACGAGGAGGCGCTGTCGATCGCCGAGAGGCCTTTCTACCGCGACATTCTCGACGAGCCAGTGGCGCGAAGGAAGCTGGCCATGCTGGCCACCGCCTCCGCCGCCCTGATGGGACGGCTGGGGCCGGTGATCGGCATGATCGCCGCCGGCGCCAGGGCCGGCGATCCCGACCTGGTCGCGCTCGCGGAGACGTCCAAGGCGGAGCGGCTGGCCGGCGTGGCCGGGCTGGTCTCGAACCTGGCGGCGGCGGACGGGCTGCGCGCCGGACTGTCGGTCGAGCGGGCGGTCGACCAGATGTGGATGTTGCTGTCGCCCGAGGTCGCCCAGCTGCTGCTCGACGATCGGGGATGGACGCTCGCCGAGTACGGGGAGTGGCTGGACGGAGCGCTGGCCGACGCGCTCCTCCGTCGGTGACGGGTCGCGTGGCGCCGCGACGCGGAGACCGCGAGCGGATGATCATGCATTGACCTGTATAGTCACCACGTCGGACGTCGGAGGTGAACGGGCATGGTCGCGATCAGCGCGGCGGTCGCCGGGGCGAGCGGGTACGCCGGCGGTGAGGTACTGCGCCTGCTGCTGGCACATCCGGACGTCTCCATCGGGGCGGTGACCGCACACAGCAGCGCCGGGGACCGGCTGGGGGACCACCAGCCGCACCTGCTGCCGCTCGCCGAGCGCGTGCTGCAGCCGACCTCGGCTGAGGTGCTGGCCGGGCACGACGTGGTGTTCCTGGCCCTGCCCCACGGTCAGTCCCACGAGCTGGCCGCCCGGCTCGCCGGCGACGTGCTGGTGATCGACTGCGGCGCCGACCACCGGCTGCTCGATCCCGTTGCCTGGCAACGGTTCTACGGCGGCGACCACCCCGGCGCGTGGCCGTACGGGCTGCCGGAGCTGCCGGGTGGGCGGGGCGCCCTGCGCGGCACCCGGCGGGTCGCCGTGCCCGGGTGCTATCCGACGGTGTCCTCGCTGGCGATCGCGCCGGCGCTGGCCGCCGATCTCGTCGACCCGGACGTCGTCGTGGTCGCCGCCTCCGGCACGTCCGGCGCGGGCAGGGCGCCGAAGGTGTCGCTGCTGGGCTCGGAGGTGATGGGCTCGGCGTCCGCCTACGGCGTCGGCGGCGTCCACCGGCACACGCCCGAGATCGTGCAGAACCTGTCGGCGGCGGCCGGTACCCCCGTCACCGTGTCCTTCACGCCGGTCCTGATCCCCATGTCGCGCGGCATCCTGGCGACGGTGAGCGCCCCCGTCCGGCCGGGTGTCGGCATCGACGACGTGCGCGCCGTGTTCGAGAAGGCCTACGGCGACGAGCCGTTCGTCCACCTGCTGCCGGCCGGCGCGTGGCCGACCACCGCCGCGACGCTCGGCGCCAACACCGTGCTGCTGCAGGTGGCCGTCGACGCCGACGCCGGCCGGGTGGTCGTGGTGGGCGCGATCGACAACCTGACCAAGGGCACCGCCGGCGCCGCCGTGCAGTGCATGAACCTCGCGCTGGGGCTGCCCGAGGCCACGGGCCTGCCGGTGATCGGGGTGGCTCCGTGACCGTCGCGCCCGCCGCCGAGTCCCTGCCCGGTGACGCCGCGCCGCCGCCCGCCAGGGCCGGCGTCACGGCCGCCGCCGGCTTCCGCGCGGCCGGGGTGACGGCCGGCCTCAAGGAATCGGGCCGGCCCGACGTCGCGTTGGTGGTGAACGACGGGCCGCGGTTCGCCGCGGCGGGGGTGTTCACCGCGAACCGGGTGAAGGCGGCGCCGGTGCGCTGGTGTGCCAGGATCCTCGACCGGCCGGGCGCCGAGCTCGCGGCGGTGGTGCTGAACTCGGGTGGCGCCAACGCGTGCACCGGTCCGGGTGGCTACGACGACACCGTCTCCACGGCCGAACATGTCGCCGGGCTGCTGGGCACGCGGGCCGACCGCGTGGCGGTCGCCAGCACCGGTCTCATCGGCCTCCGGTTGCCGATGCCGACCCTGCTGGCCGGCGTCGACTCCGCGGTCGCCGCCCTCGATGACGGCGGGGGTCCGGCCGCCGCCACCGCGATCATGACGACCGACACCGTGCCGAAGACCGCCCAGGTGACCGTCAACGGCTTCACGGTGGGCGGCATGGCCAAGGGCGCCGGCATGCTCGCGCCGGGTCTGGCCACCATGCTCGTCACCCTGACCACGGACGCCGAGGCCGACAGCGCCGCCCTCGACGCGGCCCTGCGCGCCGCCACCCGGGTCTCGTTCGACCGGTTGGACTCCGATGGCGCGATGTCGACCAACGACACCGTGCTGCTGCTCGCCTCCGGAGCGTCCGGGGTGGTGCCGACGCCCCAGGAGCTGACCCTCGCCGTCACCCGGGTGTGCACCGACCTGGCCGGCCGGCTGCTCGCCGACGCGGAGGGGGCGACCAAGGAGATCGCCATCGAGGTGCGGCACGCCGGCAGCGAGGACGACGCGGTGACGGTCGGCCGCGCGGTGGCCCGCAACAACCTCGTGAAGACGGCGTTCTTCGGCCAGGACCCCAACTGGGGGCGCATTCTCGCCGCCGTCGGCACCGTGGACGAGTCCGTGCCGTTCGACGCCGACGCCATCGACGTGGCCATCAACGGGGTGTGGATCTGCCGCGCCGGCGCGACCGGCGAGGACCGGTCGGCCGTCGACCTGTCCGGACGCAGCGTGCACGTGCAGATCGACCTGCACGCGGGAGCGGAGACCGCCACAGTGCTGACCAACGACCTCTCACACGCCTACGTGCACGAGAACTCGGCCTACTCGACATGAGCCGCCGCTCCGCGCCCCGCGCCCGCCGAACGGCCCATCGGGCGACCGGGTGGTCGCCGGTATGAGCCCGGCATGAGCGCAGAACGTCACACCGGCGGCCACGCGGTCGAACCGGTCCGCAACGGCGGACCCGGGGCGACGGCCGAGCTGGACACCACGGACCGTGCGGCGCACGCCAGGGAGCGCGCGGCCGTGCTGGCCGATGCGCTGCCATGGCTCCGGCGCTTCGCCGGGTCGATCGTGGTGGTCAAGTACGGCGGCAACGCGATGACCGACGACGCGCTCAAGTCCGCCTTCGCCGCCGACATGGTCTTCCTGCGCACGGTCGGCGTCCGGCCCGTCGTGGTGCACGGCGGGGGGCCCCAGATCACCGCCATGCTCGGTCGTCTCGGGCTGCCGGGCGAGTTCAGGGGCGGCTTCCGGGTGACCACGCCGGACACCATGGACGTCGTCCGCATGGTGCTGGTGGGCCAGGTCGGCCGGGAGCTCGTCGGGTTGATCAACTCGCACGGGCCGCTGGCCGTCGGCATGTCCGGCGAGGACGCGGGGCTCTTCACCGCCGCCCGCCGGGACGTCCTGGTGGACGGCGAGCCGACCGACGTCGGGCTGGTCGGCGACGTGGTCGACGTCAACCCGGACGCGGTGCTCGACCTGGTCAACGCCGGCCGCATCCCGGTCATCGCCACGGTCGCCCCGGACGTGGACGGCGTCGTGCACAACATCAACGCCGACACCGCCGCCGCCGCGCTCGCCGTCGCGCTCGGTGCGGCCAAGCTGGTGGTGCTGACCGACGTCGAGGGCCTCTACTCGGCGTGGCCCGACCGGAGCTCGCTGCTGTCCGTCGTCTCCGCCGACGCACTGGAATCCCTGCTGCCACAGCTGGAGTCGGGCATGGTGCCGAAGATGGAGGGCTGCCTGCGCGCGGTCCGCGGCGGGGTGGCGGCCGCCCATGTGATCGACGGTCGGGTGCCGCACGCGGCCCTGCTCGAGATCGTCACCACCGACGGAGTGGGCACCATGGTCGTGCCCGGCCCCCAGCGATGAGCGCTGCCGCAATCGAGAACCGAGGAGCCCAGTCGTGACCGGAACCACCGCCGCCGTCAGCCCGGAAGAGATCGCGCAGCAGCCGCTCTCGGGCAACGAGCGGGCCGCCCGCCGCTGGGCCGGCGCGCTGATGAACAACTTCGGCACGCCCCCGGTCGAGCTGGTCCGGGGCAGCGGCGCGGTGGTGACGGACGCCGACGGCCGCGAGTACCTGGACCTGCTGGGCGGCATCGCGGTGAACTCGCTCGGCCACGCCCACCCCGCCGTGGTCGCCGCCGTGTCCGCACAGATCGCGACCCTGGGCCACGTCTCGAACTTCTTCACCCACCCGACCGTGCTCGAGCTGGCCGAGCGACTGCTCGACATCAGCGGCGCGCGGGACGACGGGCGGGTGCTGTTCTGCAACTCCGGCGCCGAGGCCAACGAGGCGGCCTTCAAGATCGCCCGCCGCACCGGGCGACCGCGGATGATCGCCGCGGACGGCGCCTTCCACGGCCGCACCATGGGCGCGCTCGCGCTGACCGGGCAGCCGGCCAAGCGGGCGCCGTTCGAACCCATGCCGCCCGGCGTCGAGTTCGTGCCGTACGGCGACAGCGACGCGCTGGACCGCGCCGTCGACGAGACCGTCGCCGCGGTCTTCCTGGAGCCGATCCTCGGCGAGGCCGGCGTGATCCCGGCGCCCGACGGCTATCTCGCCGACGCCAGGCGGATCACCGCGGACCGGGGCGCGCTGCTCGCCATCGACGAGGTGCAGACGGGGATCGGCCGGACGGGCAGCTGGCTCGCGCACCAGCGGGCCGGCGTCACGCCCGACGTGATCACCCTGGCCAAGGGGCTGGGCGGCGGCATGCCCATCGGCGCGACCATCGGCATCGGCGAGGCCGGCACGCTGCTGCAGCCCGGCCAGCACGGGTCGACCTTCGCGGGCAATCCGGTGTGCGCCGCCGCCGCCCTCGCGGTGCTCGACACCATCGAGCGGGACGGGCTGCTCGGCCACGTGGCGGGGCTCGGCAAACACATCCGTTCCGGCATCGAGAATCTCGGGCATCCGCTGATCGGGAGCCTGCGCGGCGACGGCCTGTTGATCGGCATCGTGCTGACCGACGACCTCGCGCCGGCGGCCGCGCTCGCCGCGCGGGACGCCGGCTACATCGTCAACGCGCCCGCCGCGGACGTGATCCGCCTGGCGCCCCCGCTGATCCTGACCACCGAGCAGGCGGACGGCTTCGTCGCCGACCTGCCCTCGATCCTCGACGTCGCGGCCGATGCCGCCGGCGCCGCCGGAACGGGCCCGGCCCGATGAGCAGCCGGACGCCGGCGACGACCGGCGGCCCCCACCCGACGGGCGCCACCCCGTCGACGGCGGGCCTCCGGCACTACCTGCGCGACGACGACCTCAGCCCCGACGAACTCGTGGCGGTGCTCGACCAGGCGGACCGGTTCAAGCGGGACCGACTCGGATACACGCCGCTGCAGGGCAAATCGGTCGCCGTGGTGTTCGAGAAGAACTCCACCCGCACGAGACTCTCTTTCGAGGTCGGCATCTCGCAGCTCGGCGGCCAGCCGATCATCGTGGACGGCCGGACCTCGCAGCTCGGCCGGGAGGAGACGATCGAGGACACCTCGCGCGTGCTGTCCCGCTACGTCGACGCGGTCGCCATCCGGACCTTCGCGCAGCGCCGGATCAACGCGCTGGCCAGCGTGTCCGCCGTGCCCGTGGTCAACGCGCTCACCGATGAGTTCCACCCCTGCCAGGTGCTCGCCGACCTGCAGACGATCCGCGAGCGGCACGGCCGGCTCGCCGGTCTCACCCTCACCTACCTCGGCGACGGCGCCAACAACATGTCGCACTCGCTGATGCTGGGCGGCGCGAATGCCGGCCTGAGAGTGCGGGTCTCGTCGCCGGACGGCTTCGACCCGCAGGGCGACATCCTGCTGGACGCCAAGCGGCGGGCGGCCGACACCGGCGGCGCGATCGAGTTGCTCACAGACCCGCAGGCGGCGGTCGACGGCGCCGACGTGGTGGTCACCGACACCTGGACCTCCATGGGTCAGGAGAACGACGGGCTGGACCGCATCGGGCCGTTCCGGCCCTACCAGCTCAACGCCGGCCTGCTCGGCCGCGCCGCCGACGGCGCGATCGTCCTGCACTGCCTGCCGGCGCACCGCGGCTGGGAGATCACCGACGAGGTGCTCGACGGTGCACAGTCGGCGGTCTGGGACGAGGCGGAGAACCGGTTGCACGCCCAGAAGTCGCTGCTCGCCTACCTCGTCGAGCACTCCCGCGATCCGGAGCGGGCGCCGTGACGACGAGCAGCGCGCCGCCCACCAAGGCGGCCCGGCACGGCCGGATCACCGAGCTGATCCGCGACGGCGCCATCCGGTCCCAGACGGAGCTGGCCGAGCTGTTGGCGGACAGCGGATTCCAGGTCACCCAGGCCACGCTGTCGCGCGACCTCGAGGAGCTCGGGGCGATGAAGCTGCGCGGCGTGGACGGCGGGGCGACGGTCTACCGGATCCCCGAGGACGGCGGGCCGCGGCCGATGCCCGGCGGTACCTCGCGGCTGAGCCGGCTGCTCGCCGAGCTGCTGGTCTCCTACGACGCATCGGGCAACCTCACGGTGCTGCGCACGCCGCCGGGCGCGGCGCAGTTCCTCGCCTCGGCGATCGACCGCGCCGGTCTCGCCGACGTCATCGGCACCATCGCCGGCGACGACACGATCCTCGTCGTCGCCAGGGACGGGCTGGACGGCGCGGAGCTCGGCCGCCGGCTGGCCGGGTTCGCCGCCCGCGCCGGCGACTGACACCATCGCTGCTCGGGACCGCCCGACAGCACGGCCCGACCGCAGGATCGGCACCGCGCACCCGCCACGAGTCGCACAGCACAGGCAGATGAAAGGCAGCACATGAAGGAGCGCATCGTCCTGGCCTACTCCGGTGGCCTCGACACATCCGTCGCCATCGGCTGGATCGCCCATGCCACCGGCGCCGAGGTGATCGCCGTCGCCGGCGACGTCGGCCAGGGCGGCGAGGACATGGAGACCATCCGCCGCCGGGCCCTGGCCTGCGGCGCCGTGGAGGCCGTGGTCGCCGACATGCGGGACGAGTTCGCCGACGAGTACTGCCTTCCGGCGCTGCAGGCGAACGCGCTGTACATGGAGCGGTACCCGCTGGTCTCGTCCCTGTCCCGGCCGGTGATCGCCCGACACCTGGTGCAGGCGGCGAGGGACTTCGGTGCGAGCACGGTGGCGCACGGCTGCACGGGCAAGGGCAACGACCAGGTGCGCTTCGAGGTGTCCATCGGCGCGCTCGGGCCCGACCTGCGGGTGATCGCGCCCGTGCGCGACTCCGGCATGAGCCGGGACAAGGCCATCATCTTCGCCGAGGAGCGGGAGCTGCCCATCGAGACCTCACGGAAGAACCCGTACTCGATCGACCAGAACGTGTGGGGCCGGGCGGTGGAGACCGGCTTCCTCGAGGACATCTGGAACGGCCCGATCGAGGACCTCTACGACTACACGCAGGACCCGGCCGCCCAGCGCGAGCCGGACGAGGTGCTGATCACCTTCGATCGCGGGCGGCCGGTGGCGATCGACGGGCGGCCGGTGTCGATGCTCGAGGCGATCGAGGAGATGAACCGGCGGGCCGGCGGGCAGGGCATCGGCCGGATCGACATGGTCGAGGACCGGGTCGTCGGCATCAAGTCGCGCGAGATCTACGAGGCGCCAGGGGCGATGGCGCTGCTGACCGCGCACCGCGAACTGGAGAACGTGACGGTCGAGCGGGAGCAGGCCCGGTTCAAGCAGACCGTCGGCCAGCGCTGGACCGAGCTCGTGTACGACGGCCTGTGGTTCTCCCCGCTCAAGCGCTCGCTCGACGCGTTCATCGCGCACACCCAGGAGCACGTCTCCGGCGAGATCCGGATGACCCTCGCGCACGGCACCGCCGTCGTCACCGGCCGGCGGTCCGAGGCGTCCCTGTACGACTTCAATCTCGCGACCTACGACGCGCAGGACACCTTCGACCAGTCGCTGGCCAAGGGCTTCGTTCAGCTCTGGGGGCTGAATACCAAGATGGCCACCGCGCGGGACCTGCGGGTCGGGAAGAAGTGACCGACCCGGCACCATCGGCACCATCCGTTCGGCCGGCCGCGGACGAGCCGCCGGCGCCGGTGTCGCTGTGGGGAGGCCGCTTCTCGGCGGGACCGTCCCCCGAGCTGGCCGGGTTGAGCAGGTCGACGCACTTCGACTGGGTGCTTGCCCCGTACGACATCGCCGGGTCCAAGGCGCACGCCGGGGTGCTGCACCGCGCGGGGCTGCTGGACGATGCGGAACTGGCGCAGATGCTGGCCGCCCTCGACGATCTCGGAGCCGACCTGGCCTCGGGGGCCTTCGGCCCCGGACCCGACGACGAGGACGTGCACACCGCACTGGAGCGCGGCCTGCTCGACCGCGCGGGTGCCGACCTCGGCGGCAGGCTGCGGGCCGGCCGATCGCGCAACGACCAGGTCGCCACGCTGTACCGGATGTACCTGCGGGAGCGTGCGCGGGTGATCGCCGGGCTGGTCCTGGACCTGCAGGAGGCGTTCCTCGCCCAGGCCGCGGCGCACCCTGGCGCGGCGATGCCCGGCCGGACCCACTTCCAGCACGCGCAGCCCGTGCTGCTGGCGCACCACATGGCCGCGCACGCGCAGGCGCTCGCGCGCGACGTGCAGCGGATCAGGGACTGGGACCGGCGGGCGGCGACGTCGCCCTACGGCTCGGGCGCGCTGGCCGGCTCGTCGCTCGGGTTGGACCCCGCTGCGGTCGCGGCCGACCTGGGCTTCGACGCGGCCGCAGCCAACTCGATCGACGGCACGGCGTCCCGCGACTTCGCGGCCGAACTGGCCTTCGTGCTGGCGATGATCGGCGTCGACGTGTCGCGCTGGGCCGAGGAGGTCGTCATCTTCACGACGGCCGAGTTCGGCTACGCCCGGCTGCACGACGCCTTCGCCACGGGATCGTCGATCATGCCGCAGAAGAAGAACCCGGACATCGCCGAGCTCGCCCGCGGCAAGAGCGGCCGGCTGATCGGCAACCTGACCGGGCTGCTGGCCACCCTCAAGGGCCTGCCGCTCGCCTACAACCGCGACCTGCAGGAGGACAAGGAGCCGTTGATCGACTCGGTGCACCAGCTGGAGCTGGTGTTACCCGCGGTCGCCGGGATGACCGCGACCCTGACCTTCGACACCGCCCGGCTGGCGGCGATGGCCCCAGCCGGGTTCTCGCTGGCCACGGACATCGCCGAATGGCTGGTGCGGCAGGGTGTCCCGTTCCGCGTGGCGCACGAGGTGGCCGGGCAGTGCGTGGCCGCGGCCGAGTCCGGGGGGCGGGAGCTGGACGAGCTGACCGACGACGAGCTCGCCGGAATCCATCCGGCGCTGACGCCCGCAGTGCGGGACGTGCTCACCGTCGAGGGCTCGCTCGCATCCCGCGACGCGGTCGGCGGCACGGCGCCGGCGCGGGTGGCCGAGCAGATCGCGGCGCTGCGGGACACCATCGCCGCGGACCGGGCCTGGGTCACCGGTCCGGCGACCCGACCGGAGCAAGGTTGATCCGGCCCGCGGCGGCCCGCCGGCGCCGGACCGAGACGGCGCGTGCCCGCGCGAGGAATGTCGAGAATGCGGCCTATGTCGTAGTGTGACCCGGGCGCCGCACCGTGGCGGTGGCATCTCCCCGGCGCGAGGTTGCAGAGGTTCCGCCATGACGACCCTGACGATCGACGAGTTGCCCGGCCCGCACGGAGTGCCGATCCTGGGCAACCTGTTCGACATCGACGCCCACAGCCGCGGTCGAGGGCTTCGTCAAGCTGGCCCGCGAGTACGGGCCGATCTTCAAGATGTCGCTGCCGGCCGGCACCCGGGTGTTCGTCTCGGGCGCCGCCCTGGTCGAAGAGTTGTGTGACGACACGCGTTTCGACAAGCAGGTCGGGGCGGGGCTGCGCCCGGCGGCGGGATCGACGAGCGTCGGCCTGTTCACCAGCGACACCACCGATCCGCTCCGGCGACGCCCGCACAACATCCTGATGGCGCTGGCCGGGCGCGCCTTCGAACAGTCCGCGGACCTGAGGGTCTACACGGCCTTCTCCCGCGAGCCGCGGAACGGTTGCCGGTACGCCCAGCACGAGCTCCTCGCCCACCGGGACGAGGTCTGGGACCTGCTCGAGCGCGGCGCGACGGTCTTCGTGTGCGGCAACGCCCGCACGCTGGCGCCGGGCGTCCGAGCCGCACTCACCGAGATCGCGGCCGGGAAGAAGGCGTGCTCGGCGGATGAGGCGCAGTCCTGGCTCGCCGACCTGCGCGCCGACCGGCGCTACCTGGAGGACATCTGGGGGGTGAACTGACCCGGCAGCGGCCGGGCGTCGCCCGTCCGCGGGCGTCGGTCCGCGCCGATGACACCATGGCGGCGTGAATCCGACCGCTCCCGCCGCGGCGCGGGTCGGCCGCGCCTTCTTCGAGCGGCCCGTGACGGACGTCGCGCGCGACCTGCTCGGCCGGGTCGTGGCGACGGGACACGGCGCCGACCGCGTCGCGGTGCGGCTGACCGAGGTCGAGGCCTACGCCGGCACGGACGATCCGGCCTCGCACGCGTACCGGGGGCCGACCGGGCGGAACGCCGTGATGTTCCGCGAGGCCGGCCACCTGTACACGTATTTCGTCTACGGCATGCACTGGTGCGCCAACGTCGTCACCGGGCAGGTCGGCGTCGCCTCCGCGGTGCTGCTGCGGTCCGGCGAGGTCCTGGCGGGCCTGGACCTGGCGCGGTCCCGCCGGCCCGGACAGGCGCGCGACCGGCTCCTCGCCCGCGGGCCGGCCGGGCTGGCGACCTGCCTCGGGCTGGCCGCCGGCGCGAACGGCGCGGACCTGTGCGCCCCCGCCGGGTGGATCGGGCTCTTCGAGGGGAGCCCGCCGGCGGCTGCCGTCCGCACCGGGCCGCGGGTCGGGGTCGCGGTGGCCGCGGATCTGCCGCTGCGCTACTGGATCGACGGCGATCCGACGGTGTCCGCCTATCGGGCCTGGACCCCGCGGCGTCGGAGCCGGACGGCGCACGAGCGCTGACCGCGACACCGCCGCCCGCCGGCGCGCAAGCGGCGCGTCGGGACGGCCGGCGGTCGGGCGCGCCCGGGGCCGCGCGTGCGGCAGGATGACGACCGTGTCCGAGTCAGCAGCCGTCGAGAACCCGGCCCCGCGCCGGCCGCCGTCGGTGCTCGACGAGCTGGAACGACGGGGCATCGTCGCGCAGACCACGGGCGCGGCCGACCTGGCCGCGGCGCTCGCGGCGGGACCGCTCACCTTCTACTGCGGCTTCGACCCGACGGCGCCCGAGCCTGCACATCGGCAACCTGGTGCAGATCCTGACGATGCGGCGGATCCAGCTGGCCGGCCATCACCCCCTCGGGCTCGTCGGCGGTGCGACCGGGCTGATCGGCGATCCGCGGATGTCGGGCGAGCGGGTGCTCAACGACGAGGACACGGTGGCCGGCTGGGTCGGTCGGATCCGCGGCCAGATCGAGCGCTACCTGGACTTCGACGGCCCGTTCGCCGCGCGCATGGTGAACAACCTCGACTGGACGGCCGGGCTGTCCGCGATCGAGTTCCTGCGCGACGTCGGCAAGCACTACCGGATGGGCCGGATGCTCGCCAAGGAGACCGTGGCGGCCCGGCTGAGGTCCGAGAGCGGGCTCTCCTTCACCGAGTTCAGCTACCAGATCCTGCAGGGCATGGACTACCTCGAGCTGTACCGGCGATACGGCTGCACCCTGCAGACCGGCGGGAACGATCAGTGGGGCAACCTGATCAGCGGCACCGAGCTGATCCACAAGGTGGTGGGCGGCACCGTGCACGCGCTGGCCACGCCGCTGCTCACCAAGGCCGACGGCAGCAAGTTCGGCAAGAGCGAGGGCGGCGCGATCTGGCTCGACCCCGAGATGACCAGCCCGTACGCCTTCTACCAGTTCTGGGTGAACGCCGACGACCGGGACGTCGAGGGCTATCTGCGGGTGATGTCGTTCCGGCCCGAGGACGAGATCGACGCACTGGCGGCGGCGACAGCGGAGCGCCCGCAGGCCCGCGAGGCCCAGCGCGCGCTGGCCGGCGAGCTGACCGCGCTCGTGCACGGGCAGGACGCCCTGCGCGGCGTGCTCGACGCCAGCGCGGCGCTGTTCGGCCGGGCCGAGCTCGGCTCGGTGAGCGAGCCGGCGCTGCACGCGGCGCTGTCCGAGGCCGGCCTGACCGAACTGGACGGGCCGATGCCGACGGTGACCGAGCTGCTGCGCCGCACCGGGCTGGCGTCGTCGCTGTCCGAGGCCCGCCGGGTGGTCGGTGAGGGCGGGGCCAACATCAACAACCAGCGGATCGCCGAGCCCGACCACGTGCCGGCGGCGTCCGACGCTGCTGCACGGGCGCTACCTGGTGCTGCGTCGCGGCAAGCGCTCGGTGGTCGGGGTGCTCGTCCGGCACTGACACCGGGGCTGACACCGGGGCGGACACCGGGGCGACACCGGGGCGGACACCGGGGCGGACACCGGGCCGGTGGGCGGCGCGCGAGATCAACTCCGGACCGGCAGCCCCCGGGTACCGGCCGCTCGCGCGTGCGGTGCGGTGATCACCGCGCCCGGCACAACGGCCGCAGGGACGGGCGGCCCGATCGTGTGCCGGAGAGGCCTCGAACAATCTTCGCCGACCCGGGAATGACCTCGAGGCGTCCGGCGTTACACCACACGCCGGCGAGGTCCGCCGGCCCGAGATGGGCTGCCGACGAGGTCGTTTGACGTCGTCGCGAGCGGCCCGTACCGTTGACGGTCCCCTGGGGAACCGCACAGCAGCCGCTGCTCGACAGCGTCCCTGGACGGCCCGGGGGAGAACCCGGTCGGCCACTCCTGATCACTCGGGACGGGCGCCGCCCGCCCTCGAGGCGGTCGGCCCCAGGTCGCCCGGACCGGCAGGATCAGGCGGTTTGTTCTCGCCCGCGCCAGCCGGTAACGTAGATCAGGTTGCCCCCAGAGCGGTCGAGAGGCCGCAGGGGTGTGCGTCCGTTCTTTGAGAACTCAACAGCGTACCGAAAGTCAGTGCCAATTGATTTATCGTTCTGTCACCCACTTCGCGGGGGCAGGGCATCATTTGGTGCATTACGAGATCATTTTCGCGCCTCGTCGTTGGGGTGTTGTTTGCTAGCTCGTGTGGACCAGGTTTCATCGCATGCCTTCGGGTGTGCGCTTTCCTTTGTTGATGCCGGCGCTTCGGTGCTGCGGATTATATGGCATTCAATGGAGAGTTTGATCCTGGCTCAGGACGAACGCTGGCGGCGTGCTTAACACATGCAAGTCGAACGGAAAGGCCCGCTTGCGGGTACTCGAGTGGCGAACGGGTGAGTAACACGTGGGCAACCTGCCCTCAGCTCTGGGATAACTCCGGGAAACCGGTGCTAATACTGGATATCGACTTCTGCCTCGCATGGGGTGTTGTTGAAAGTTTTTCGGCTGGGGATGGGCCCGCGGCCTATCAGCTTGTTGGTGGGGTGATGGCCTACCAAGGCGACGACGGGTAGCCGGCCTGAGAGGGCGACCGGCCACACTGGGACTGAGACACGGCCCAGACTCCTACGGGAGGCAGCAGTGGGGAATATTGCGCAATGGGCGGAAGCCTGACGCAGCGACGCCGCGTGAGGGATGACGGCCTTCGGGTTGTAAACCTCTTTCAGCTCTGACGAAGCGAGAGTGACGGTAGGAGCAGAAGAAGCACCGGCCAACTACGTGCCAGCAGCCGCGGTAATACGTAGGGTGCAAGCGTTGTCCGGAATTATTGGGCGTAAAGAGCTCGTAGGCGGTTTGTCGCGTCGAATGTGAAAACCCGGGGCTCAACCCCGGGCCTGCATTCGATACGGGCAGACTAGAGTTCGGTAGGGGAGTCTGGAATTCCTGGTGTAGCGGTGAAATGCGCAGATATCAGGAGGAACACCGGTGGCGAAGGCGGGACTCTGGGCCGATACTGACGCTGAGGAGCGAAAGCGTGGGGAGCGAACAGGATTAGATACCCTGGTAGTCCACGCCGTAAACGTTGGGCGCTAGGTGTGGGGGTCCTTCCACGACCTCCGTGCCGCAGCTAACGCATTAAGCGCCCCGCCTGGGGAGTACGGCCGCAAGGCTAAAACTCAAAGGAATTGACGGGGGCCCGCACAAGCGGCGGAGCATGCGGATTAATTCGATGCAACGCGAAGAACCTTACCAAGGCTTGACATGCACGGGAAAGTTCCAGAGATGGTTCCCCCGCAAGGTCCGTGCACAGGTGGTGCATGGTTGTCGTCAGCTCGTGTCGTGAGATGTTGGGTTAAGTCCCGCAACGAGCGCAACCCTTGTCTTATGTTGCCAGCGGGTTATGCCGGGGACTCATAAGAGACTGCCGGGGTCAACTCGGAGGAAGGTGGGGATGACGTCAAATCATCATGCCCCTTATGTCTTGGGCTTCACGCATGCTACAATGGCCGGTACAAAGGGCTGCGAAACCGTGAGGTGGAGCGAATCCCAAAAAGCCGGTCTCAGTTCGGATTGGGGTCTGCAACTCGACCCCATGAAGTCGGAGTCGCTAGTAATCGCAGATCAGCAACGCTGCGGTGAATACGTTCCCGGGCCTTGTACACACCGCCCGTCACGTCACGAAAGTCGGTAACACCCGAAGCCAGTGGCCCAACCCTTGTAGGGAGGGAGCTGTCGAAGGTGGGATCGGCGATTGGGACGAAGTCGTAACAAGGTAGCCGTACCGGAAGGTGCGGCTGGATCACCTCCTTTCTAAGGAGCAACTGGCCCGAGGCTGTCGCTGTTTACACATGGCGGTCATGAGGGTTCAGGCCCATGCATCGGCGTCCGTTCGGTGGTGGTGCTCACGGGTGGAACGCTGACTAGTTCGGTTGATCGTTGGTCATGCATGTCTAGTACGACGTGATCTGCTGGTCCTTTGGGAGTGCGTTGTCCGCTCCTTGGTTGGGGTGAGTTGGAACGGGTTGGTGGTGGGTGGGTGAGCCGTAGGTACGCTGTTGGGTCCTGAGAGGACGGGCATAGGGGGGAGCCGTGAGGTTCCCTTTTTTGTTTGTTTCTTTCTCGGGCCGTTCCTTGTTTCTGCATCAGCCGGCTGTGTCCGTGTGTTCGGCGTGTGGTGTTGGTGGGTGTGGGGTGGTTCCGGTTGTTGTTTGAGAACTGCACAGTGGACGCGAGCATCTTTGTGGCTAAGTTTTTAAGAGCACACGGTGGATGCCTAGGCACCAGGAGCCGATGAAGGACGTAGGAGGCTGCGATAAGCCTCGGGGAGCTGTCAACCGAGCTGTGATCCGAGGATGTCCGAATGGGGAAACCCAGCACGAGTCATGTCGTGTTACCCGCGCCTGAATATATAGGGTGTGTGGAGGGAACGTGGGGAAGTGAAACATCTCAGTACCCACAGGAAGAGAAAACAACCGTGATTCCGTGAGTAGTGGCGAGCGAAAGCGGATGAGGCTAAACCGGTCACGCGTGATACCCGGCAGGGGTTGCGTGGTCGGGGTCGTGGGAGTGTTGTTGCCGGGTCTGCCGGTCTGGCGGGGAGTGAGAAAAACAGTGGTTAGTCGAATGGCATTGGAAAAACCAGCCGTAGCGGGTGATAGCCCCGTAGACGAAAACTTCTGTTCTCCCTTCAATGTTTCCCAAGTAGCAGCGAGCCCGTGAAATTCGCTGTGAATCTGGCGGGACCACCCGCTAAGCCTAAATACTACCTGGTGACCGATAGCGGACTAGTACCGTGAGGGAAAGGTGAAAAGTACCCCGGGAGGGGAGTGAAATAGTACCTGAAACCGTGTGCTTACAATCCGTCGGAGCTGAGCCCTTGTGGTGAGGTGACGGCGTGCCTTTTGAAGAATGAGCCTGCGAGTTAGTGGTATGT
The DNA here is from genome assembly GCA_963844455.1 of uncultured Actinomycetota bacterium. Classification (GTDB taxonomy): domain Bacteria; phylum Actinomycetota; class Actinomycetes; order Mycobacteriales; family Nakamurellaceae; genus Nakamurella. The sequence goes on along the minus strand of CAWJOH010000012.1, from coordinate 2,629 downwards.
GGCGAGGTTAACCCGTGTGGGGAAGCCGTAGCGAAAGCGAGTCCGAATAGGGCGGTTGAGTCGCATGCTCTAGACCCGAAGCGAAGTGATCTACCCATGGCCAGGATGAAGCGACGGTAAGACGTCGTGGAGGTCCGAACCCACTTCAGTTGAAAATGGAGGGGATGAGCTGTGGGTAGGGGTGAAAGGCCAATCAAACTTCGTGATAGCTGGTTCTCCCCGAAATGCATTTAGGTGCAGCGTCACGTGTTTCTGGCTGGAGGTAGAGCACTGGATGGTCTAGGGGGCCCACAAGCTTACCGAAATCAACCAAACTCCGAATGCCGGTCAGTGAGAGCGTGGCAGTGAGACAGTGGGGGCTAAGCTTCATTGTCGAAAGGGAAACAGCCCAGATCGCCGGTTAAGGTCCCTAAGCGTGTGCTAAGTGGGAAAGGATGTGGAGTCGCCCAGACAACCAGGAGGTTGGCTTAGAAGCAGCCACCCTTTAAAGAGTGCGTAATAGCTCACTGGTCAAGTGGTTCCGCGCCGACAATGTAGCGGGGCTCAAGCACACCACCGAAACCGCGGCATTCACACGTGTAGCATCCGCCCCTTGTTGGGGTGCAGTGGTGTGGATGGGTAGGGGAGCGTCGTGTGGCGAGTGAAGCGGCGGAGTGATCCAGTCGTGGACGCCTACACGAGTGAGAATGCAGGCATGAGTAGCGAATGGGGAGTGAGAAACTCCTCCACCGAATGACCAAGGGTTCCTGGGCCAGGTTAATCCGCCCAGGGTGAGTCGGGACCTAAGGCGAGGCCGACAGGCGTAGTCGATGGACAACGGGTTGATATTCCCGTACCCGCGAAGAAGCGCCCATGTCGAACCCGGTGATGCTAAACGCCCGAACCAATGGTTCCCTTCGGGGGGCCGGCGGCGAGCGCGTGACCCGATCCGGTAGTAGTCAAGCGATGGGGTGACACAGGAAGGTAGCTCCGCCAGTCAGTGGTAATACTGGTGTAAGGGTGTAGGTAGCGTGGATAGGCAAATCCGTCTGCGTGTTGATCTGAGACCTGACGCATAGCCGATTGAGGCGAAGCAGAGTGATCCTATGCTGTCGAGAAAAGCCTCTAGCGAGCTTCGAGCGGCCCGTACCCCAAACCGACACAGGTGGTCAGGTAGAGAATACCAAGGTGATCGAGCGAACTATGGTTAAGGAACTCGGCAAAATACCCCCGTAACTTCGGGAGAAGGGGGACCGAGGTGTGTGAAGCCCCTTGCGGGCTAGCATGTTTTGGTCGCAGAGACCAGGGAGAAGCGACTGTTTACTAAAAACACAGGTCCATGCGAAGTCGCAAGACGATGTATATGGACTGACGCCTGCCCGGTGCTGGAAGGTTAAGAGGACCGGTCAATCACTTCGGTGGTGAAGCTGAGAATTTAAGCCCCAGTAAACGGCGGTGGTAACTATAACCATCCTAAGGTAGCGAAATTCCTTGTCGGGTAAGTTCCGACCTGCACGAATGGCGTAACGACTTCTCTACTGTCTCAACCATAGGCTCGGCGAAATTGCAGTACGAGTAAAGATGCTCGTTACGCGCGGCAGGACGGAAAGACCCCGGGACCTTTACTATAGCTTGGTATTGGTGTTCGGTTCGACTTGTGTAGGATAGGTGGGAGACTGTGAAGCGGTCAACGCCAGTTGTTGTGGAGTCAACGTTGAAATACCACTCTGGTCGTACTGGATATCTAACTTAGGTCCATGATCTGGATCAGGGACAGTGCCTGGTGGGTAGTTTAACTGGGGCGGTTGCCTCCTAAAGAGTAACGGAGGCGCCCAAAGGTTCCCTCAGCCTGGTTGGCAATCAGGTTTTGAGTGTAAGTGCACAAGGGAGCTTGACTGTGAGAGGGACATCTCGAGCAGGGACGAAAGTCGGGACTAGTGATCCGGCGCCACATTGTGGAATGGGCGTCGCTCAACGGATAAAAGGTACCCCGGGGATAACAGGCTGATCTTGCCCAAGAGTCCATATCGACGGCATGGTTTGGCACCTCGATGTCGGCTCGTCGCATCCTGGGGCTGGAGTAGGTCCCAAGGGTTGGGCTGTTCGCCCATTAAAGCGGCACGCGAGCTGGGTTTAGAACGTCGTGAGACAGTTCGGTCCCTATCCGCCGCGCGCGTAGGAGTCTTGAGGAAGGCTGTCCCTAGTACGAGAGGACCGGGACGGACGAACCTCTGGTGTGCCAGTTGTTCCACCAGGAGCACGGCTGGTTGGCTACGTTCGGAAGGGATAACCGCTGAAAGCATCTAAGCGGGAAGCCTGTTCCAAGATGAGGACTCCCACCCTTGAGTGGGGTAAGGCCCCCGGCAAGACCACCGGGTTGATAGGCCAGAAGTGGAAGCACCGTAAGGTGTGGAGCTGACTGGTACTAATAGGCCGAGGACTTACCACAAAGATGACTCGCGTCCACTGTGTAGTTCTGGAACAACAACCACCCCACCCCCTTTAGCCACGGGGGTGCGGGAATGTGTTGATAATTCCATAGAGTTACGGCGGCCATAGCGAAGGGGAAACGCCCGGACCCATACCGAACCCGGAAGCTAAGCCCTTCAGCGCCGATGGTACTGCACCGGCCACGGTGTGGGAGAGTAGG
>CAWJOH010000011.1:0-246859 GCA_963844455.1 uncultured Actinomycetota bacterium | reverse complement strand
GACGGCTCGGCTGGGCCGTGCCCGCGACGACCGCCTCAGGGAAAGTCGACGACGGTCAGCGCGAGTGGCAGCGCGGCACGCCGGGGGCCGGGAGCGGGATCGTGCGTGAGGCTCCCGCTGGTCGGATCCAGCGAGCCGACCACGTTGAATTCGTCGAAGACGTAGGGGACGCTGTCCGCGGAGAAGATCAGGGGAGTGCGGCTGATCTGGAAATGCAGATGGGGTCCCGTCGAATTGCCGGCGTTACCCAGCTTGGCGATCGCCTGACCCTTCGTCACCGAGTCGCCGACCTGCACCGTGGGCGACCCGGGCACCAGGTGGAAATACACCGCATAGAGGTCGGGACCGAGTTGCAGAACGACCGAGTTTCCCCCGAGGTTGGCGAGCGTGTATCCCGGGCCGAGGGGCAGCGTTCCCGGCGGCGTGTCGGGAACCCCTTTCTCCACCTGGACCACGGTGGCGTCGGCAACCGCGAGAACGGGCGCACCGTACGAGAAGTAGCTCTCGTTCCGCGTCGGGTCGCCGGAAAGCGCCACGTCCTCCGCGCCGCGCTCGGCGGCCTGCACGTCGATGCGCGTCACATCGACGGCGAACCGCTCGGCGCCGTTGATCCGCCCGGCCACCGGGAGGATGACGTTGCGGTGGGCATTGAGCGTGCAGCACCCGGCGGTGATCGCCCACCCCGGCCCGGCGAGCGGAGCACCGATCTGGATCGGTTCGGCGCCGCCGATCGGCACCGTCCCGCCGGTCTGGGTGACCTGGTCGGGCCAGAGCACCGCGATGGCACCCTCGCCGGACTCGGCCGGCCCGAAGGTCGCCGCGATTCGATGCGAGACCGATGCCGGGATGGCGTCGCGAGTGGCGTACGCGTCGTCGAGGACCAATAGCGCGGTCCTGCCGGCCGGGATCACGATCGGTACCGCCGCCGCGTTCGCGCTCCCCTGGGCCAGCAGCGAACCCGAGTAGTCGGCCACGATCATCGTCCGAGCGGCGACCTGTTCCTGCGCCAGTGATGTCACCACAGTGCCGTCGGGGGCCAGCGTCTCGACGGAGGTGACGGTCGCGGGTCGCGGCGAGAAGTTGAGCACGGTGAGCTCGTACGGCACGTGGAACTGGTCGTCGGATCCCTTCACCGGCATGGGGTCGGGGGCGAGCGCGGCGATGACGAACGGACTGATCGCATCTGTCTGCTGCGACCAGTCGGTCGAGGCATCCGGTGAGGCACCGGTTGTCGGTGCACCGGATGACGTCGCGTCGCTGGATGGGCCGGGCGTGCATGCGGTGAGGAGGAGCAGACATCCGGTGAACAGGACGGCGGCCGGATGCGGGTCGCGCGGCGATCGCGCGCGGATCGATGCGAGCGCGTCGGGACAGGTGCTGCTCATGGCGCCGGTCTCCTTCACGGGTGCCCGATCGGCGCCGGGACGAGGATGCCAACGTATCCGAGGGCGGGGCGGACGCCCAGCGTCGATCCGGCTCGAACCGGGGGCGCCGTGATCACGGCGGCGTCGCTGCCCAGCCGGTCCACCGCGTCACCGTGCACAGCACGACTGCGTCCCGCGGCGGCGTCTCGCGGTACTGGCGGTACCTGGCCATCAGGGCGGCAAGCGCCCGTTCCCGATCCGCGCCGGTGGCGAGCTCGGCCGTCGCATCCGCCCGCACCCACCACAGCCGGGCCCAGTCGGCCTCGTAGTGGTCGGCGAGAAGGCTGACGCGCGGGTTCTTCTCGATGTTGCGCAGGCGCTGCAGCGCCGTCGTCGACTTCGGCTTGTGGTCGATGGCGAACGCGATGGCCGAGCCGGCGGACGGGTCGACACCCCCGCCGTCCACGGGGCGCAACACGGCGAAGGTCACCGGCACCAGGTGCGGGGACCCGGTCGGGTCCACCGTGGCGAGGCGCGCGACCGCGGCCGCGGAGAAGCGCTCGCGGGCGAGCGTCGCGGAGATCCGCATCGCGCCGACCTCCTCCATGCCGTGTTCGAGCGCAGTCCTCGGCGCCGCTCCGGCGTCGGGCCCGGGCGACAGATCTGTGACAGATCGGCGGCAGGCGCCCCGCCCATGATCTCGCACAGCCTGCATCTCCGATCGACTGTTCCTACCGTGGGAGTCCGCCGTGTCCCCCGTCCTGCCGAACACCCGCCGATTCCGCGACGCCGTGCCGGCGGCGGATTCCTCGACGGCCGGCCTGCGGCTGACAGAGCTGCGGCCGGGGGAAGTCGAATCTGAGCGCTACCTGTGACCACCGCCGAATCGAAACCGCGAGATGGGCCGCCATTCGTGGCCGCTCGGCGTCACTTGGCGTCGGCGTAGCTCTCCACCACGACGGGGCGGACCGGCGTGGTGACCGCCGATCCGGGGAACACGAGCCCGCGCGCTGCGTCCGCGGCGCTCACGGCGAGAGCCGCGACCGTGTCGGCCGCGTCGAGCGGTGCATGCACGATCAGCTCGTCGTGCTGGAAGAAGACGAGTTCGGCACCCGGCACGCCGAACAGGTCGCGCCGCAGCCCGGACAGCCAGACGGCCGCCCAGTCCGCCGCCGACGCCTGCACCACGAAGTTCCGGGTGAAGCGGCCGCGGTCGCGGGCGATCCTTTCGGCGGTGCGCCGCTCGTCCTCGGTGGCCTCCTCCGAGGACCCGCGCCGCACGGCATCCGACCAGCCCGCGGACGGCGGTGGGCACGCGCGGCCCAGCACCGAGTGCACGACGTCGCCGTGCTCGCCACGGCGTGCCGCGGACTCCACGTACGCCATCGCGGCGGGGTAGCGGGCACGCAGCGTCGCCAGCAGCCGCCCCGACTCGCCGGTGGTCGCGCCGTACATGGCGCCCAGCATGGCCACCTTCGCCCGGGCCCGATCCCCGCCGAAGCCGTCGTCGGCGAGCCCGGTGTACAGGTCCAGATTGTGCGAGACACGCTGCAGCGCATCGTCGTTGGACATCGCGGCGAGGATACGGGGCTCCAGCTGCGCCGCGTCGGCGACCACCAGGACGTGCCCAGGGTCGGCGATCACCGCCCGGCGCAGTGACCGGGGGATCTGCAGCGCACCGCCGCCGCGGCTCGCCCAGCGGCCCGACACCACGCCGCCCGGCACGAACTCGCTGCGGAACCGCCCGTCCCGCACCCACTCCGTCAGCCACGCCCACCCGTTGGCCGAGTGCAGGCGGGCGAGCTCCTTGTACTCGAGCAGTGGCGCCACCGCCGGATGATCGATGGTCCTGATCACCCAGGACCGCGTGGTGTCGATGTCGAAGCCGACCCTGCGGAACGCGGTGCGCACGTCGACCGCGGAATCCGGGTTCACGGGGAATCCGAAGGCGTCCTCGATCCGCGCCGCCAGGCCGGCGAGCGTTCGCGGGCGGGATCCCGGCGGAGTCGGCGCGCCGAGCGCCTCCTCGAGGATCCGCCGGTGGACGTCGGCGCGCCAGGGCAGCCCCGCCCTCGTCATCTCGACCGCCGCGAGTCCGGATGCCGACTCCGCGGCGACCAGCAGCGCCAGGGCGGGGTTGTCGCCGATCCGGCGCTGCTGCTCGACGAAGGCGGCGCGCAGGGAGTGCAGGCCGGCGGTGCCGTCCTCGCCGACGGTGTCGACCGTGCCGGCACCGTCGACAGCACCGCCGACAGCACCGCCGACACCGCAGCACCGCCGGCAGCGTCGTCGCCGGCGGCCGCGTCGTCCGGGCCGACACTGCCCGTCCGCCACGGCGCTTCGTCGCCCGGGACCGCCGGGTCGAAGAGAGCCGGCTGGTCATGGCGCGGGGCGGCCGGCGGCCGCGCCGGCGCTTCGAAGACACCCTCCCGGGACAGCAGGATCCTCTCGGTGAGGGCGATGTCATGACATCGCGCGACCCGGACGCCGGCATCGAGCAGCGCGGGATGGGCTGCGTCGCCGGTCGCCCACACCCATCGCGGGGCGTCGTCCCGCTCGCGGGCGAGCAGCTCCGGCGCCCCCACGGTCTCGACCGGACCCAGCGGCGCCGCGGCGTCCGCGGACAGCGCGGCGATGTGGAAACGGCCAGGGCGAGCGGCCGGCGCCAGCCCGATCAACACCTGCTAGGACTCGCTCTCGCCGCGCATGCTGCGCCGGATCGCCTCGAGCTTGTCGCGCCCGGCCTCCTCCCGCTCGGCCGCCCGCTCCCGCATGGACTTCACCTCGGGGAGAACCTCCTCGGCCAGCTCGGCCGAGCCGAGCGCGTTCGCGTAGCGCCCCTCGATCTTGTCGCGGACGAAATCCATGCTGGGCACACCGGCGTCGGTGTAGTCCGTCGGCGGCGGGGTGAACGCGGGATCCGTGACGATCGGGGCGGAGCTCGCCGGCGGGCCTGGCGTCCCGGCTCCGGCCGTACCCACGCCCGGGCCCGCGCCCGGGTCCGGGTCCGCGCCCGACCCAGAGCCCGACTCGGAGCCCTCCGCCGGATCGGCCGCAACGGGCGCCGCCGTCACGGACGGCCCGGTGAGCACGCCCGGGTCGGCGCCGGACGACCCGCCCGCCGCAGACGCCGCGCCCGCGGTCTCGGCGACCGGATCGGCTGCCGGCCCTCCGGGTGCCGCCCGCTCCGCCGCGTCCGACTGTCCCGATTCCGTCATCGTCGCTCCCATCGCCTCGCCGCACTCGCTCGCCGCGCTGTCCCGCCACGCTACGACGGACGGCGGTCCCGGGCGAACCAGCGCTGCAGCCCGATCCGGCCCGCGACACCCCGGCGACCAGGGTCGATGCGGCGGGATGGAGGCGGGCGATGCCCCGCCGGCTCGTCAACGCAGCGAGGACTTCGGCGGCACAGCGCATTCGCCGCGGCCACCGATCTGATGACGGTCCGCGCCCGCCGGGATTCGGACAAAGGTGATCGTTGTCACGAGTCGCCACTTCGGCGCAGACTGGCGAGCAGGCCCGCGGACGCACGCCGCCGGATCACGCTCGGACCGGTCCGCCGCAGCCGCAGACGAAGGAACAGAGCCGCCGACAGAGAGGTCGTCGCGCATGCAGACTCCCGCGCCCGTCGAGTACGCCAGGGCCACGTCCGTGGACGAGGCGCTCGCGCTGCTCGAACAGCACGGATCGGAGGCCCAGCTGATCGCGGGCGGGCACAGCCTCATCCCGATGATGCGGATCCGGGTGGCCCAGCCCGAGTACGTCATCGACATCGGCCGGATACCCGGCCTCGACTACATCCGCATCGAACCGTCCGCGGACGGTGGGAACGATCTCTGCATCGGCGCCCTCACCCGGCACCGGGCGATCCTCGAGTCGCCGGTCGTCGGCGAGCACTACGCGCTGCTGCACGAGGCCGAGCGGGTGATCGCCGACCCCGTCGTGCGGAACTGGGGGACCGTCGGCGGGTCCCTGTGCCAGGCCGACCCGGCCGAGGACCTCTCGGCGGTCGCTGCCGCGCTCAAGGCGGACCTGGTGCTGCGCTCGGCCGGCGGCACCCGCGTCGTGCCGGCCCGCGAGTTCACCGACGGTCCGTACCAGACGGTGCTCGACGAGGCCGAGATGCTCGTCGAGGTCAGGATTCCCGTCCGCCCGGGATCCGGGAGCGCGTACGAGAAGGTGGAGCGCCGGGCCGGCGACTGGGCCGTGGCCTCCGCCGGGGCGTACGTCGTACTGGACGGGGACACCGTCACCGATGCCGGCATCGGGTTGGCCGCGCTCGGCGCGGCGCACTCGTGCGCGCCCGGAGCCGAGAGCTACCTGATCGGGAAGACGCTGACGGACGGCACGATCGCCGAGGTGGGCCGGCTGGCCGCCGAGGAGAGCAATCCCGCCGCGGACCAGCGCGGCCCCGTGGTCTACAAGCGCCACCTCGCCGACGAGCTGACCAGGCGTGCCGTGCGCCGCGCCGCCGCCCGCGCACAGGGAAGGATCGACCAGTGAAGGTGACCATCACCGTCAACGGCGTGGAGCGGACGGATGACGTCGAAGCGCGCCTGCTGCTCGTGCACTACCTGCGGGACACCCTGCAGCTGCGCGGCACCCACTGGGGCTGCGACACATCCCAGTGCGGCACCTGCACGGTGTGGCTCGACGAGACGCCGGTCAAGAGCTGCACCGTGCTCACCCCGATGGCCGACGGCCGGCGGGTGCGCACCGTGGAGGGGCTGGCGAACGGCGCCGAGCTCGACCCGGTGCAGAGCGCGTTCATGACCGAACACGGGCTCCAGTGCGGGTTCTGCACGCCGGGCATGATGATGACCTCGCGACATCTGTTGGACCACAACCCCGATCCGGACGAGGCGACGATCCGGGAGGCGATCTCCGGCCAGCTCTGCCGCTGCACCGGCTACGAGAACATCGTCCGCGCCGTGCGCGCCGCCGCCGGCCATCCATCGCAGCCGTCCGGGCACGCCGCGGCCGATCCCCGCACCGACGGCGACAGCACCGTCGTCGGCGAGCCCTCCCAGGAGGTACCGGCATGACCGCGACCCTGCCCGCCACCAACGGCGAGGCGCCGGCGCCGCGGCTGAGCGCCGCCGGCAACCCGATCGGCTTCGGCCGGATGCACCGCAAGGAGGACGCGAGATTCCTGCGCGGCCAGGGCACCTACGTCGACGACGTGACGATGCCGGGCATGCTGCACTCGGCGATCCTGCGCAGCCCGTACGCGCACGCGCGCATCCGGTCGATCGACACCTCGGCCGCCGAGGCGCTGCCCGGGGTTCATGCGGTGATCACGGGGCAGACGCTCGCCGGCCTGGGCCTCGCGTGGATGCCGACGCTGTCGGCGGACGTCCAGGCGGTGCTCGCCACCGACAAGGTCCGCTTCCAGCACCAGGAGGTGGCGTTCGTCGTCGCCGACACCAAGTACATCGCGCGGGACGCGCTGGAGCTGATCGAGGTCGACTACGAGCCGCTGCCCGTCGTGGTGGACGCGAAGCGCGCGCTGGATCCGGGCGCGCCGGTCATCCGCGACGACATCGAGGGCAAGGCCGACAACCACATCTTCGACTGGGAGTCGGGCGACGCATCCGAGACGGCCGCCGTGTTCGACAGGGCCGACGTCGTGGTGACGCAGGAGATCCTGTACCCGCGCGTGCATCCCGCACCGATGGAGACCTGCGGAACCGTCGCGTCGATGGACCCGGTCACCGGCAAGCTGACCGTCTACTCCACCAACCAGGCGCCGCACGCGCACCGCACGATCTACGCGCTCGTGGCCGGCATTCCCGAGCACAAGATCCGCATCATCTCGCCGGACATCGGCGGCGGCTTCGGCAACAAGGTCGGCATCTACCCCGGCTACGTGCTCGCCGTGGTCGGGTCGATCGTCACGGGCCGGCCGGTGAAGTGGATGGAGGATCGCAGCGAGAACCTGATCAGCACGTCGTTCGCCCGCGACTACCACATGACGGGCAGCATCGCGGCGACGAGCGACGGGACGATCCTCGGGCTGAAGGTGGACGTGCTCGCCGACCACGGCGCCTTCAACGGGACCGCCCAGCCGACGAAGTTCCCCGCGGGCTTCTTCCACATCTTCACCGGCAGCTACGACCTGCAGGCCGCGCACTGCACGGTCACCGGGGTCTACACGAACAAGGCCCCCGGCGGCGTCGCCTACGCCTGCTCGTTCCGGATCACCGAGGCGGTGTACCTGGTCGAGCGCATCGTCGACATCCTGGCGGCCGAGCTGAAGATGGATCCCGCGGAGCTCCGGATGAAGAACCTGCTCCGGCCCGAGCAGTTCCCGTACACCTCGAAGACGGGCTGGGAGTACGACTCCGGCAACTATCCGCACACGCTGCAGGTCGCCCTGGACATGGCCGGCTACCAGGAGCTGCGCGCCGAACAGGCGGAGCGCAGGCGGTCCGGCTCGGGCGAGCTGATGGGCATCGGCATCTCGTTCTTCACCGAGGGCGTCGGCGCCGGCCCGCGCAAGCACATGGACATCCTCGGCCTCGGCATGGCCGACGGCTGCGAGCTCCGCGTGCACCCGACGGGCAAGGCGCAGCTGCGGCTCTCGGTGCAGTCGCAGGGCCAGGGGCACGAGACGACCTTCGCGCAGATCGTCTCCCAGGAGCTCGGGCTGCCGCCAGAGGACATCGAGGTGATCCACGGCGACACCGACAACACGCCGTTCGGGCTCGGCACCTACGGCTCGCGGTCCACGCCGGTGTCCGGCGCCGCCGCCGCCGTGGTGGCGCAACGCATCCGGGAGAAGGCCAAGATCATCGCCGCCACCGCGCTGGAGGTCAGCGCCGACGACCTCGAGTGGGATCTCGGCCGCTGGCAGGTCAGGGGCGACCCCGAGCGCGGGCACACGGTCGCCGAGATCGCCATGCTCAGCCACGGCAGCCTCGAGCTGCCCGAGGGCGTGGAGGGCCATCTCGACGCGTCCGTCGTGTACAACCCGCCGAACCTGACCTACCCGTACGGCGCCTACATCTGCGTCACCGACGTGGATCCGGGCACCGGGGTGGTGAAGGTGCGCCGGTTCATCGCCGTCGACGACTGCGGGCCGCGGGTCAACCCGATGATCGTCGAGGGACAGGTGCACGGGGGCCTCGCGGACGGGGTCGGCATGGCGCTCATGCAGCTGATCGCGTTCGACGAGAACGGCACCTGTGTCAGCGGTTCCCTGATGGAGTACCTGCTGCCAACCTCGCTCGAGTGCCCCAGCTGGGAACTGGGCGAGACGGTCACGCCGTCGCCGCACCACCCGCAGGGCCTCAAGGGCGTCGGCGAGTCCGCCACCGTGGGATCGCCTGCCGCGGTGGTGAACTCGGTGATGGATGCGATCTCGCCCTATGGTGTGCGGCATGCGGACATGCCCCTCACGCCGGCCAACGTGTGGATGGCGATGCAGGGCACGCCGGTGCGCACGGACCTGGCGGTCACGTGAGTAGCCGCCGGGCGGCTTCTGCTCCGGCGGGCCGGGACGCGACGGCATGAGCCGCCCGGATCTCGAGGAGCGGGCGCACGAGCTGCGGGCGCAACGCCTGCCGTTCGTGCTCGCCCGCGTGGTCAAGGCGATGCGGCCGACCTCGGCGAAGCCGGGCGACGAGGCGATCATCCACTCCGACGGTTCCATCGAGGGGTTCGTCGGCGGGACGTGCGCGGAGTCGACGGTGCGCGCGCAGAGCCTGGCCCTCCTCGAGACCCGGGAACCGCTGCTGCTGCGCATCACGCCCGACGAGGAAGCGGTCGGCGAGACGGGCGACCCCGGCACCCTGACCGTGCACAACCCGTGCCTGTCCGGCGGCGTGCTCGAGATCTTCCTCGAGCCGGTGGTGCCGGCGCCGCTGGTGCTGGTGCACGGGAGCGGTCCGATCGCCGACGCGCTGGCGGCGCTCGGCGGCGCGATGGCCTACCGGGTGACGGGGTTCGACCCGGACCTAGCGGCGGGCGCGGACGCCGTGGTGCTGGCCGCGCACGGCCGGGACGAGCTGCCCGTGCTGGAGCGGGCCCTCGACGCCGGGGTGCCGTACGTCGCGCTCGTCGCCAGCCGCCGGCGCGGCGGCGCCGTCCTCGACGAGCTGGCCGGCGCCCGGCCGGACCTGCATGCCGCCGACCGGATCCACACCCCGGCCGGCCTGGACATCGGGGCGAGAACGCCGGCGGAGGTGGGTATCTCGATCCTGGCGCAGATCGTGCAGGAACGGGCGCATCGGCACACCCGGGCCCCCGCCGCGCCGGTCGTCGCGCCGACGGCGGTCGACCCGGTCTGCGAGATGACGGTCGCGGCGGTCGACACGTCGCTCCGCCTCGACCACCAGGGCACGACGTACTACTTCTGCGGTGCCGGGTGCCTGCGGGCCTTCTCCGCCGACCCGGCGGCGTTCCTGACGGCCGCCGCGGCGCGGCCGTGACGGATCCGCTCGCGGCCGCCATCCCGGACGTGGCCACCCTCCAGGCGCGCCTCGACCGGTCCGGCTACCTGGCCGACGAGGGGCTCGCGACGGCGCTCTTCTGTGCCGTCCGACTGGGCCAGCCGGTGCTGCTGGAGGGCGAGGCGGGCGTCGGGAAGACCTCGGCGGCAACGGCTCTCGCCGCCGCGCTGCCGACGGTGGTGATCCGCCTGCAGTGCTATGAGGGCATCGACATCGCCGAGGCCGTGTACGAGTGGAACTACCCGCGGCAGCTGCTCGCGATCCGGCTCGCTGAATCCTCCGGCAACCCGCTCGGTGCGGACGACCTCTTCGGCCGGCAGTACCTCGTCGACCGGCCGCTGCTGCGCGCCGTCGAGCACCCCGGCCCGCTGCCCGCCGTGCTGCTGATCGACGAGATCGACCGGGCGGACGAGCATTTCGAGGCGTTCCTGCTCGAGTTGCTGGCCGAGGGCTCGATCACCATCCCGGAACTGGGCACCATCAGGGCCGCCGTGCCGCCGGTCGCGGTGCTGACGTCGAACCGCACCCGCGACCTGCACGACGCGCTGAAGCGCCGGTGCCTGTACCACTGGATCGACCACCCGACGGTGGCCCAGGTGGTGCAGATCGTCCGCCGCCGGGTGCCCGCCGCCGCCGAATCGCTGATCGGCCAGATCGCCGAGGCCACCGAGCGGCTGCGCACCCTGGACCTGCAGAAGACCCCCGGTACCGCCGAGGTGATCGACTGGGTCGAGGCGGTCCAGCTGCTCGGCGTGACGCGGCTCGATCCCGACGCCGTCGCGCGGACTCTCGGCACGGTGGTCAAGTACCGCGAGGACGCCGACACGGTGGCCGCCGCCGGCTTCGCCTGGGTGGCCGGTGCCTGACGCGTCGGCATCGGGCCATCCCGATCTCGCCGAACTGTGCGCGGCGTTCGGCCGGGAGCTGCGCGGCGCCGGCGTCCGCGTGCCGGCGGAACGCATCTCGTGGTGGGCGCGGGTGATCACCATGACCCGGCCGGTGCTCGTCCGGGAGCTCTACTGGACGGCGCGGGTCACCCTGCTCGACGGACCGCACCACCTGCCGGTGTTCGACGCGGTCTTCGCATGGGTGTTCCGCGGCATCTCCGACGTCGCGGACTTCCGCGGGCAGGAACCGCCGCCGGCGCTCGCCAGCGACCGGCAGCCGGGCGAACCCGGATCGCCCGGCGAATCCTCGGGCGGCGGCGTCGACCCGTCCCGGCCCGGGGGGGTGTCCACCCGCCCGACGGACGATGCGTCGGACGACGGCGACGGCACCGCCTCGCTGGCCTACGCGTCGGAGCACGAGGTGCTGCGGCAGCGGGACTTCGCCGACTGCTCCGCGGACGAGCTCGCGGAGTTGAACCGCTGGATCGGCCGGATGCGGGTGGTGGCGCCCACCCGGCCGTCCCGCTGGATCCCCGCCCGCTCGGGGCGGCAGCTCGACCTCCGCCGGACCCTGCGTGCGGCCTGCCGCACCGGCGGCGACCCGGTGCACTGGGTGCGGCGGACGCGCGGCCGCACGCCGCGCCGGATCGTGCTGCTCGCGGACGTGTCCGGATCGATGGAGCCGTACGCCCGGATGTACCTTCGGGTGCTGCACGGCGCCGTCGTGGGGGCGCGCGCGCAGGCCTATGTGTTCGCCACCCGGCTCACGCCGGTGACCCGCGTGCTGCGCCGCGCCGCCCGCGAGACCGCCGTGGCCGCCGCGCTCACCCAGGCCCCGGACGCGATCGGCGGCACCCGGATCGGCCCGGCCATCAAGACGTTCCTGGACACCGACGGCCGGCGCGGCGTCGCCCGGGGATCGGTGGTCGTGATCGTCTCGGACGGCTGGGAGCGGGGCGATCCCGCGCACCTCGCCGAGCAGATGGCACGGCTGCGAAGGCTCGCACACCGGGTGATCTGGGTGAATCCGCGGCGCGCGGCACCGGGCTTCGCACCGCTCACCGGCGGCATGGCCGCCGCCCTGCCGCACGTCGACGTCTTCGTCGACGGGCACTCCGCGCGTGCCGTCGAGGACCTGCTCGCGGCGATCGCGGCCGGCTGACTCCCCTCAGTGCGTCCGCGCCATCGCGTCGGCGGGCGTGCCGATGCCGAACTGGGCGGCGAACGCGGCGTCCATCACGAAGAGCTCCACGGGCACGTCGTCCGGGGCGCGCAGGTTCAGGTGGTGACCGGCGTCGGTCGCGGTGATGGGCGAGTGCGGCACCCCTCGTTCCGCCAGCCGGGCCGCCCACGCCTGCAGCGCCGGCAGGTCCGGCACCGCGATCGCGAGGTGGTCCAGGCCGACCTGACGCTCGGAGAAGTCGTCGACCCGCTCGGGGCGATGATCGGCGATGCCGATCGCGAGGCGCGCGGATCGCTCGATCACCATGCAGAATGCGTCCGCATCCATCATCACCTCGAAACCCATGACCTCACACCAGAAGTCCCTGGCCGCGGGGATGTCCCTGACGGTCAGCCCGAGGTGCGAGAGGCCCATGATCCCGGGCGTCGTGCGGGTGCCGTCGACGGCCGGCGCGGGGGCGCTCACAACCGCCGCCCGCGGCCGGTGGAGAGCGCCTGGGAGCGGGCACGGAGCAACGAGGCGTTGACCGGTGCGCCGAACGCCATGCCGACGGTGACCATGCCGGGCGCGAGCCAGGCCGCGATCGCGTTCAGTCGGAGAGTCAGCCGGGCATCCCGGGCCGGCTCCGGTTCGCCGGCCTCGTCCGCGACGACCGGGTGTGCGGCGGTGATGTGGATGGCTGTCATGACGGAAACGCTCCCGCCACGGCGACCCCGATCGCGTGGGGCAGACCCCCCAATCCCGGCGGCGCGGGGTCCCGGGTTCCCTCAGGGGGTTCGCATCAGGGCCTTCGACTTCTGGGGCTTCGACTCATGGGCCCCGGTCGTCCGGGGGGCCCGCCGCAGGGGGCGGGCCGGCGCCGGTGGCGAAGGCGGCGGCGAGCTCCACCCGTGACCGCAGCCCCCGCTTGCGCAGCGCGCTCGTGACGTGGTGCTCGACCGTCTTCGGGCTGAGGAACAGCGCGGCGGCGATCTCCTTGTTGGTCATTCCCCTGGCCACCAGCAGCGCGACCCGGGTCTCCTGCGACGTCATGGCGGAGTCCCGATCGGCGCCGCGGCGGGCGGACTGCCCCGTCGCGGCCAGTTCGTGCTGGACCCGGGCCGTCCACGCCGCGAAGCCCAGGTCGTCGAACATCGCCAGCGCCGTCCGCAGCTGCTCCCTGGCCGCGATGCGCTCCCCCGCGCGGCGCAGCCACTCGCCGTGCGCCAGCCTGATCCGCGCGGCGGCGAAGGTCTCAGCGCCGGCGGCATGTGCCGCCTCGAACGCGGACTCCGCCGCCGCGCGGTCGCTCGCCAGCATGCCGGCCATCCGCAGCCGGTCCGCGCGGATCTCCGGGTCGGCGGTGTCCCCGTGCAGCGCGGCGTGCCGGTCGGCGAGGGCGATCGCATCCGCCCGACGCCCGAGCGCCAGGTACGCCTCGACGAGGTCGGGCGCGACGGAGAGCGGGTAGTCGCCCCGCGGCTGACGGCCCTCGTCCACGGTCAGCCGGTGCTCGAGAATCTCGACCACGCGCGGGGAGTCGCCGACGCAGAGCGCGCAGAAGGCGTCGACCAACTCGGAGTGCACGGCGACGCCGGCCACGCCCGCCCGGACCTGCAGCGCGCGCGCCCGGTCCAGCGCCTCCCTGGCTTCGTCGGCCCGCCCCCGCGCGGCCAGCTGCCACGAGAGCAGCTCCTGCGCGATCCCGACGTCCGCGACGTAGCCCATCTCGGTGCCGAGCTCGACCGCCTCGCCGGCGAGGGCGTAGGCCTCCTGATGCCTGCCCAGCAGCATCATGCCGCCGGAGATCAGGCTGAAGGCCATCGGCAGCACGCCCAGGGCGCCGGCCGCGCGGGCGGCGGAGACGCGGCGGTCGGCCACCGCGAACGCCAGGTCGAGTCGTCCGGCCCAACCCGCCGCGAGCCCGGTGGTCACCAGATAGCGGGGATCGTCGCGCAGGCTCGGCGTGCTCTCCACGAGCTCGAAGGCCTGCAGGGCGGGCGGCCCGGCGGCCGCCCAGTCGCCGGAGAAAGCCAGCGCGGACGCGCGCGCGTAGGCGACCAACATCGCCTGCTCCGGGTCCTCCGGATCGGCGTGCGTCGCGATCTCGTCCGCATCGCTGCGCATCCCGGACGGCGACGCCAGCCGGTAGTGGGCCTGCAACAGCTCGAACAGGGCCCGGATCCGCACCAGCCCGCTGCCCAACTCGGCAGCGCGCGTGAGCATGTCCGCCGCGTCCCGCACGTTCCCGGCGAACTGTTCGAGGGCGCCCGCCGACAGCAGGGCGCGGGCGTGCGCCTGCGGCGACACGTCCACGGGCTGATCGATCACCTGCGCGACCAGCCGGCGAACCCGGGTCACGTCTCCACTCAGCGCCGCGTCGTCGATCGCCGCCGCGAGGGCGTCCAGGCTCGGCCCGGGCGCCGAGAGCAGCGCCGACGCGCGCTCGCACAGGGCCGAGGCCGCGGCGTATCCGGCACTGCGGCGCTCTTGATCGGCCAACCCGAGCAGCTCCTGGCCGAGCGCGTCGTCGAACCCCGCCGCACCCTCGGCGCGGTGGCGCAGCCGCGCGGCGGGCCGGTGTGTCAGCACGTCGGCGAGCGCGAGATGCGCACGCCGGCGCTCCGCCGGGCCGACCTCGAGCCAGACGGCGTTGCGCACC
The DNA here is from genome assembly GCA_963844455.1 of uncultured Actinomycetota bacterium. Taxonomy (GTDB): domain Bacteria; phylum Actinomycetota; class Actinomycetes; order Mycobacteriales; family Nakamurellaceae; genus Nakamurella. Next base: position 232,331 of record CAWJOH010000011.1, on the reverse strand, counting down.
AGCGGGTGCCGGAACTGCAGCGCATGGTCCGACAGGCGGAGCACGCCGGCCCGCTCCGCCTCGGCCAGCGCCGCGGTCGGCTCGATGCCGGCGGCATCGAGGGCGCGAAGGATCGGTGCCGGCTCGGCGTCGAGCGACGCGGCGGCCAGCGTGACCGCCCACCGCGCCGGCGGCGACAGGCCGGTGACGGCGTCCACGAACGTGCCGGTCAGCCGGGCGCTCACCGGCAGCGCGGCGGGCAGCGGCGCGGATCCCCGCCGCTGCTCGGGGGTCAGCGACCGCGCGGACTCCAGCAGGGCCAAGGGGTTCCCGTCCGTGCGGTCCATCAGCACGTCGACGACCGCCGGGGCGAGCGCGCCCCGGAGCAGTCCGGCGGCATCCGACGCCCCGAGCCCGGTGAGTGGCAGCCGTTCGATGCCCGCGAGCTCGGGGAGGTCGGCCACGCCTGGGCCGGTCCGGCGCGCCAGCAGGAGTGCCACCCGGTCGTGACCGACGCGCCGGGCCGCGAAGGCCAGGGCGGACCGCGACTCGGCATCCACCCACTGCACGTCGTCGACGAGCACGAGCAGCGGCCGCCGCTGGGCCTCGAGGGAGAGCAGCGACAGCAGGGCCGCCGAGACCAGGAACCGGTCGGCTGTCGCGTCCTCCGCCGTCCGGCCCAGGGCCGATTCCAGCGCCGCGCGCTGGGCGCCCGGCAGCTCCCCGATGCGGTCCACCATCGGTGCGGTCAGATCGAACAGGCCGGCGTGGCCGAGCAGCAGTTCCGACTCGACGCCCACGAGCCGCACCACGCCGAGGTCGGCGCCCCCGCCGAGCACGGCGGCCGCGACCGCATCCAGCAGCGCCGACTTGCCGATGCCGGGCTCACCCTCCAGGCAGAGCGCCGAGCCGTGGCCGTGGACCGCGGCGTCGACCCGGGCACGCAGCACCGCCAGCTCGGCATCCCGACCGACCAGCACAGGCGAAAACTACAAGGTCGGGCCCTGATCGAATGCCCCCGTCGACGTCCGGCGGGCCGTCGGCTCCGCGCCCGGGCCGTCGGGACGCGCCCGCTGCTCGGGGATCGGCCCACCGGTGGGCCGTCCGCGCTGTTCCGGGATCGGCATGCCGGTCTCGCCGACGCGCCGATCGACCGGGGTCGCGCGGCGCACGGCCGCGGATCGCGCTTTGGCCCGACGGAGCGGCCTCCCGCCGTCCGGGTGCCGATGCCACGACGTCAGGTCGGCGATCCGGTCGAGGGTGTCGTCGCGGAACCGCAGGCGTGCCCGCGCGCATTGGACGAGCGCCGCAAACCCCACTCGCATGTCCCCCATGACCCATGACGCTAGGGCCGGCCCGGCGCGCAGGCAACGCAGAAAACGACCTGGATTCGTACGGTCCGCGTCGCGTACTCGGTCCGGGCCGGCGGCGGCCGGGCCGATCACCGCTGCCGGGACGCAACCGGCGATCACCGCACGTCAGCCGCCGCAACGGTGATCATCGGCGCGGCCGGCCGCACCGTGCCGGCGTGATCCGCCGGAGTGCGCCGCCGAGCCGCTTGTTGCACGAAGTTACTGGCGAGTAATAACCTGGGTTCACTGAACGGATGCGCCACTCGGGCCGGCTGCGGACGTCATCGATCGCGATCACCGGCCCGCGCCGCGCCTCCTGTCCATCGAGCCTTTCCCGGCGACACTGCTGCGAGCACTCAGGGAGCACCTCCATGAGCCACTACCGGTCGAACGTCCGCGACCTGGAGTTCAACCTGTTCGAGGTCCTCGGCGCCGATGCGTCGATGGGTCAGGGCGACTTCGCCGAGATGGATCCGGAAACGGCGCGCGGCGTGCTCCGCGAGCTCGAGAAGGTCGCGAGCGGGCCCGTCGCGGCATCGTTCGTGGACGGCGACCGCAACCCGCCGGTGTACGACCCGGCCACCTTCTCCGTGACGCTGCCCGACGCCTTCAAGAAGTCGTACCGCGCGATCGTCGACGGTGACTGGTACCGCCTCGAGCTGCCGTCGGACCTCGGCGGCTACGGCGCGACGCCGAGCCTGCGCTGGGCCTGCGCCGAGCTGATCCTCGGCGCGAATCCTGCGCTGTTCATGTACTCCGGCGGGCCGAACTTCGCCGTCGTCATCCACCGCAACGGCACCCCGATGCAGCAGCGCATGGCCGAGACGATGATCGGGAAGCAGTGGGGATCCACCATGGTCCTCACGGAGCCGGACGCCGGCAGCGACGTCGGCGCGGGCCGAACCAAGGCGATCCTGCAGGACGACGGCTCCTGGCATCTGGAGGGCGTCAAGCGGTTCATCACGTCCGCCGAGCACGACGCGACCGAGAACATCGTGCACCTGGTGCTCGCCCGCCCCGAGGGTCCCGGCGTCGAGTCCCGGCCCGGCACCAAGGGTCTGAGCCTGTTCGTGGTGCCCAAGTTCCACTTCGACCCGGAGACCGGTGAGCTCGGCGAGCGCAACGGCGTGTTCGTCACCGGCCTGGAGCACAAGATGGGCCTGAAGGTCTCGACGACCTGCGAGCTGAGCTTCGGCCTGCACGGCACGCCCGCCGTCGGATACCTCTTGGGCGACAAGCACGACGGCATCGCGCAGATGTTCCAGGTGATCGAGTACGCGCGGATGATGGTGGGCACCAAGGCGATCGCCACGCTGTCCACGGGCTACCTCAACGCCCTCGACTACGCCAAGGAGCGGGTGCAGGGCGCGGACCTCACGCGCGCGAACGACAAGACAGCCCCGCGGGTGACGATCATCCACCACCCGGACGTGCGCCGGATGCTGATGAAGCAGAAGGCCTACGCCGAGGGCCTGCGTGCGGTGTACCTCTACACCGCGAGCTGGCAGGACCGGATCGCCGGCGGCGCCCTGTCCCCCGAGGACCTGGTGTCCGCCAAGCACGTCAACGACCTGCTGCTGCCCGTGGTCAAGGGCGTCGGTTCCGAGCGCGCGTACGAGAACCTCGGCCTGGCACTGCAGGTCCTGGGCGGTTCGGGATACACCCAGGACTACCCGATCGAGCAGTACATCCGTGACGCCAAGATCGACACCCTGTACGAGGGCACCACCGCGATCCAGGCGCAGGACTTCTTCTTCCGCAAGATCGTCAAGGACGGCGGCCAGGCGCTCGGCACCGTGGCGGGCGAGATCGCCGGCTTCGTGACGGCGTCGCTGTCGGAGGAGGCCGACGGACGCACCAAGGAGGAGCTGATCCTGCTCCGCACGGCGCTGCAGGACGTGCAGGCCATGGTCACCGCCCTGGTCGGTGCCGCGATGGCCTCGATGCAGGACCCGAAGTCGGTCTACAAGGTCGGCGAGCACGCGGTCTCCCTCCTGATGAGCGTCGGCGACCTGATGATCGGCTACCTGCTGCTGCGCCAGGCCGAGGTCGCGCAGACCGCGCTCGACGCCGGCGCGTCGGCCAGGGACGAGGACTTCTACCTCGGGAAGCTCGCGGTCGCGCACTGGTTCGCGCGCACGGTGCTGCCCGAGCTGACCGCTCGGCGCGCGGTGATCGAGAACGCGGATGCGTCGCTGATGGAGGTCCGCGAGTCGGCGTTCTGACCCGCGATCCCTGGCGTGGTGTGCCCCCGCCGGTCGGCCTAGTGTCAGCGTCGGTCGGGCGCTGGGTCCGGCCACCGGCGCCCGGGAGGGTCGATGGCGCGTGAGCCCGCACCGCGGCCCGGGACGGTCTGTTGGGTCGATCTGCTGAGCTCCGACCCGGCCCGGTCGATCGCGTTCTACGCGGCGCTGTTCCGCTGGGGCGTGCGCGGGGCCGCGGACGCCGCGAGCGGCTACGTCACCCTGGAGGCGGATGGCCGCCCGGTCGCGGGACTGGCGCCGAACATCCCGGAGTCGGGGATCCCGGACACCTGGACCGCCTACCTGGCGTGCGACGACCTCGAGGGTGCGGAGAGCGCGGTGACGGTCGCGGGTGGCACCGTGGCCGTGCAGGCACTGGCGGTCGGCCCGTCGGCCGCGCTGTCCATCGTCACCGACCCCGGCGGCGCCGTCGTCGGCCTGTGGGACTCGCTGCGGCACAACGGCTTCGGCTCGCCGGGCCGGTCGGCGGCACCCGTCTGGTACGAGCTGGTCACCACGGAGTACGACGCGGCGCTGGGCTTCTACCGGCAGGTGGCCGGCTGGTCCTACCGGCCGCTCGACGCAGGATCGGTCGGCAACGGGAGTGTTCGCTACAGCCTCTGCCTGCGCGGCACGGCGACCGTCGCGGGCGTGCGGGAGGAGGCGGTCGGCCGCGCGGCGGGCACGCCCTCGCACTGGCAGGTGTTCTTCGGCGTCGACGATGTGGACGCCACCCTCGACAGCGTCGCCGCGCTCGGCGGGACCGTCCTGCAGCCGGCGCGGGACACCGCGCTCGACCGCCGGGCGATGGTCGCCGATCCGACCGGCGCGCGGTTCCTGGTGGCGTCGGTCCTGGCCGGATGAGCGGCGCCGCGGCGAACGATCCGGCCGGGGTCGCGCGCGCCGCGGCGGCAGCGCGGTCGCTCGACGAGCTCGACGAGGTGGTCGCGCAGTGCCGCGCCTGCCCGCGCCTGGTGGCCTGGCGGGAACTCGTCGCACGCGAGAAGCGCGCCGCCTTCCGCGACGAGACCTACTGGGGGCGGGCGGTTCCGGGGTTCGGGCCGGCGGACGCCGAGGTTCTCGTCGTCGGGCTCGCGCCCGCGGCGCACGGCGCCAACCGCACGGGACGGATGTTCACCGGCGACCGCAGCGGCGACGTGCTCTACGCCGCCCTGCATCGCGCGGGCTTCGCGTCTCAGCCGACGTCGGAGCACGCGGGCGACGGCCTACGGCTGACCGGCCTGCGGATCACCGCGCCGGTGCACTGCGCGCCGCCGGAGAACAAGCCCACGCCGGTCGAGCGGCGCACCTGCGCGCCCTACCTGGCTCGGGAGCTCGAGCTTCTGGCGCCGACGGTGCGCACCGTCGTCGTCCTCGGCGCGTTCGGCTGGCAGGCGCTGTTCGACGTGCTGAGCACCGCCGGCTGGTCCGTGCCGCGACCCCGCCCGGCGTTCGGACACGGTGCGCTGGTGCGGCTTTCCCATCCGGACGGCCGGGGGCTGCGCATCGTCGGCTCATATCACGTCAGCCAGCAGAACACCTTCACCGGCCGGCTGACGCCGCAGATGCTGGACGACGTGCTGCGACTCGCGGCGGACGCCGCGTCGTGAGCGGCCCCGCCCGCCGCGCCGGAGGCGTGCGACGTGGAAAGGACCCGCTACCCGGACGATGTGCGTCCTGGTAGCGGGTCCTCGCTCATGGCGGGCCGGTCACGCCCGCCCGGTCACCGCCCGGCGCCGGCACCGGCGAAGCCGGCCCGGCTGGCGATCAGACGTCCTCGTCGACCCAGTCCAGGGTCTTGCTGACCGCCTTCTTCCACTGCCGGTACAGCCGGTCGCGCTCCTTGGAATCCATGTTCGGCTCCCAGCGCTTGTCCTCCGCCCAGTTCTTGCGGATGTCGTCCTCGGAGTCCCAGAACCCGACGGCGAGCCCGGCGGCGTACGCCGAACCGAGCGCGGTGGTCTCCGCGACGACCGGCCGGATCACCGGCACGCCGAGGATGTCCGCCTGGAACTGCATCAGCATCTCGTTGGCGACCATGCCGCCGTCGACCTTGAGCGCCGTGAGGTCGACGCCGGAGTCGGCGTTCATCGCGTCCAGCACCTCCTTGGTCTGGTACGCGTTCGCCTCCAGCACGGCACGGGCCAGGTGGCCCTTGTTGACGTACCGGGTGAGGCCGACGATCGCGCCGCGGGCGTCCGAACGCCAGTACGGCGCGAACAGGCCGGAGAACGCGGGAACGAAGTAGGCGCCGCCGTTGTCGTCGACCGTGGCGGCCAGCGCCTCGATGTCCGGCGCCGAGGCGATGAGGCCCAGATTGTCCCGCAGCCACTGCACCAGCGACCCGGCGATGGCGATCGAGCCCTCCAGCGCGTACACCGTCGGCGCGTCGCCGATCTTGTAGCAGACGGTCGTCAGCAGGCCGTTCTCCGACGGCACCTTCTCCGTGCCCGTGTTCAGGAGCATGAAACAGCCGGTGCCGTAGGTGTTCTTGGCCTCGCCCGTGGAAAGGCAGGCCTGACCGAACGTGGCGGCCTGCTGGTCACCGAGGATGCCCGAGATCGGCACGCCGGCGAAGGAGCCCTTCTCCCGGCCGTTGCCGTACACCTCGGAGGACGAGCGGATCTCGGGCAGCATGGACATCGGAATGCCCATGTCACCGGCGATCTCGGCGTCCCAGGACAGCGTGTCCAGGTCCATCATCAGCGTCCGGGACGCGTTCGTCGGATCGGTGTAGTGCAGGCCGCCGTTCACCCCGCCGGTCATGTTCCACAGCGTCCAGGTGTCCATGTTGCCGAACACCAGGTCGCCGGCCTCGGCCCGCTCCCGCGCGCCCTCCACGTTGTCCAGGATCCAGCGCACCTTCGGACCCGAGAAGTAGGTGGCCAGCGGGAGCCCGACCTTGGCCTTGTAGCGGTCGGCGCCGCCGCCGAGGGCGCCGAGCTGCTGACAGATCGCGTCCGTCCGGGTGTCCTGCCAGACGATCGCGTTGTACACCGCCTCACCGGTGTTGCGGTCCCACACCATCGCGGTCTCGCGCTGGTTGGTGATGCCGACCGCGGCGATGTCGTCCTCGTTCAGGTCGACCTTGTGCAGCGCCGCCGCGGCGACGATGCGGGTGTTCTCCCAGATCTCGGCGGGGTTGTGCTCCACCCAGCCGGCCTTCGGGAAGATCTGCTCGTGCTCCTTCTGGTCGACCGAGACGACCCGGCCCTCGCGGTTGAAGACCATGCACCGGGTCGACGTCGTGCCCTGATCGATTGACGCCACGAACTTCTCAGCCATGCGGTTGCTTTCCTTTCGTCACTGCATCATCGGAGGGACGGATTGTGAATGGCGGCGTTGACGCGGCGGTGCGGTGTGCACCGAGATGCCGTCGGCGGCGCCTGATCGCCCGACCGAGAGTGCGCGATCAGGCCACGCCCGGGAACATGCCGGTGGCGCCGAGCGCCTGGTACGCGAGCGCCCCCAGCGCGCCGCCGATCAGCGGGCCGACCACCGGAACCCAGGAGTAGCCCCAGTCCGAGCCGCCCTTGCCCTTGATCGGGAGAAGCGCGTGCGCGATGCGCGGCCCGAGATCACGCGCCGGGTTGATGGCGTACCCGGTCGGGCCACCGAGGGAGGCGCCGATCCCGACGACCAGCAGCGCGACGAACAGCGGACCCAACCCCGCGGGGGTCCCCGCAGCGGCCGCAGCCGAGTTGGCCGGCTGGGAAACGAAGATCACGAACACCAGCACGAAGGTGCCGATGATCTCCGTGACCGTGTTCCAGCCGTAGCTGCGGATCGCCGGTCCGGTGGAGAACACCGCCAGCTTCTTGCCCGGGTCCTCCTCCAGGTCGAAGTGCTGCTTGAAGGCGAGCCAGGCGACGATCGCGCCGATGAACGCGCCGACCATCTCAGCCGCCCCAGTAGAGCGGCACCTGCGACCATTCGATCGCCGCCAGTGATCGCGACCCCGAGCGTCACCGCGGGGTTCAGGTGAGCGCCGCTGCGGAACGCGACGTACACCCCCGCGAAGACGGCGAGGCCCCATCCGAAGTTGATGAGCAGCCAGCCGCCGTTCTCACCCTTGCTGCCCTTCAGGATCGCGGTTGCGACGACACCGCAACCTAGGAGCAGCAGCATGGCTGTTCCCGTTACCTCCGAGACGAAGATGTCCCAGCTCGAGTACTCCAACTCGTCCTCCTGACGTCCGTGGATCGGCCGCGATGCCGGCCGCGATGAGTGGATGAGGTCACGCACGTCTCCCGCGGAGCACGTGATCGACAAAACCTACGCCCGATTCCTGCCATTCGTCATCATCAACGAACAAATACCGGAAAGTTCATGTCGGAGCGCGAAGTCCAAGTCGTCAACCAGCTCCCACCCGCACGTCCTCGGCCCCCAGCCGGGCCGCGTCGGCGGTGCGATCGTCGGCCTGGCGCTGGGAGTCCCGCTCGGCGGCCACCCGGGTGCGGTAGTGCTCGACCTCGCGGGCGATCGTCTCGCCATCCCAGCCGAGTACCGGTGCGACCAGGTCGGCGACCTCCTGCGCGGCGGATTCGCCGCGGTCCCACGTGTCCACCGAGATCCTCGTGCGCCGCGCGAGGATGTCGTCCAGATGCAGCGCGCCCTCGTGCGACACCGCATATCTCGCTTCGACCTTCAGGTAGCGCGGCGCGCTGTCGAGCGGTTGGGCCAGGTCGGGCTCGGCCTCGCACAGTGCCCACAACTCGTCGACCGCGCTGCCGTAGCGGCCGAGCAGGTGCTCCATCCGCTCGGGCGTGATGCCCGCGCGCGCAGCAAGTGTCGCTCTGTTGTTCCAGAGCGCCTTGTAGCCGTCAGCGCCGAGGAGGGGCACCTCATCGGTGGACGACTTCGCGACCTTCGACGGCCAGTCCTTCACCGCTTCGTTGATCGCGTCCTCCGCCATCACCCGATAGGTGGTGTATTTGCCGCCGGCGACGATCACCAGCCCCGGAACCGGCGAGACCACCGCGTGCTCGCGGGACAGCTTGCTCGTCTGGTCCGACTCGCCGGCCAGCAGGGGCCGCAGTCCGGCGTAGACGCCCACGACGTCGTCGCGGGTCAGCGGCTTGGCCAGCAGCGCGTTCGCGTGCTCCAGGATGTAGTCGATGTCGGCCTGGCTCGCCGCCGGATGCGCCAGGTCGAGATCCCATGGCGTGTCCGTGGTTCCGATGACCCAGAAGTCGTCGCTCCACGGACACGGGATGATGAACAGCAGGCTCTTCTCGGTCTCGGTGATCAACCCGGTCCGCGAGTCGATGCGGTCCCGCGGCACCACGATGTGCACGCCCTTGGACGCCTGCACCCGGAACGAGCCCTTGCCGCCGATCATCTTCTGGATCTCGTCGGTCCAGACGCCGGTGGCGTTCACGGTGCGCTTGGCCCTGACCCGGATCTCGTTGCCGGTCTCCAGGTCTCGCACCACGGCGCCGGTCACCCGCTGCCCGTCACGAAGCAGGTCGACGACGCGCGCGCTGGTCGCCACGTGCGCCCCGAACACCGCAGCGGTCCGGGCGATCATCATCGTGTGCCGGGCGTCGTCGAGCTGGCCCTCGTAGAACTTGATGCCGCCGAAGATCGTCTCCTGCTTGCCGCCGGGGAAGCTCTCGCGGGTCTTCTTCCGGCTGAGGTGCTTGTGGTGCGACGGCACCCCCTTGCCGGCACCGAGCACGTCGTAGACCCCGATCCCGAGGCCGACGTAGCCGCGGTCGATGCCGCGGCGCTCCAGCGGGTAGACGAACTCGACCGGCCGGGCGAGATGCGGACACAGCTTGTCGAGGATGAGGGAGCGCTCCCGCAGTGCCTCGAACACCAGGGAGAAGTTCAGTTGCTTGAGGTAGCGCAGGCCGCCGTGCACCAGCTTCGATGACCGGCTCGACGTGCCCGCCGCCCAGTCCCTTGCCTCGACCATGCCGACCGAGAGGCCGCGGGTGACGGCGTCCAGGGCGGCGCCGGTGCCGACCACGCCGCCGCCGATGACCAGCACGTCCAGCTCGGTGTCGGCCATGGCCTGCAATGCTTCTCGACGGGCCTGCGGGCCCAGGGCGTTCGAGGTGATGCTCATCGGGTCTCCTCGCTGTGGGATGCGCTCGCGATCTGGGTTTCGGCCGGAGGGCGGCCGGCGGGTCAGCCGGCGGGCTCCCAGGCCTGCGGCACCAGGGTGCTCCTGTCCGGGTCGTGATGAGTCTCGATGTGCCGGATGGTGCCGGACCGGGCCCGCATGGACAGCGAATACGTGGTCACCCGGCCCGTGCCGAAGCGCACGCCCTTCAGCAGCGCGCCGTCGGTGACCCCGGTCGCGGCGAAGAAGACGTCGTTGCCGGCCACCAGGTCCTTGGTGGTCAGCACCTTGTCCAGGTCGTAGCCGAGCTCCACCGCGGCCGCGCGCTCGGCATCGTCGCGGGGCGCCAGCCGGGCGTAGATCTCGCCGCCGAGGCAGCGCAGCGCGGCCGCCGCGATGACGCCCTCCGGGGTGCCGCCGGTGCCGAGCAGCAGGTCGACGCCGGTGTCCAGGTCCTGCGCCGCGACCATGATCGATCCGGCGACGTCGCCGTCCCGCAGGAAGCGGATGCGCGCGCCGGTCGACCTGATGGACTCCACCAGGTGCTGGTGCCGGGGCCGGTCGAGCACCGCCACGGTCAGGTCGTGCGTCTTGCGGCCCAAGGCCTTTGCCACGGCGGCGACGATCTCCTCGACCGGCGCCTCTGGGTCGACGGCGGACACGGCGGCGGCCGGCACGACCGTCTTGCGCATGTACACGCACGGGCCGGGGTCGAACATCCTGCCGCGCTCGGCCAGTGCCACCACGCTGAGCGCGTCGGGCAGGGCCATCGCCGCGAGGGTGGTGCCGTCGATCGGGTCGACGGCGATGTCCACCTCCGGACCGTTCCCGTCGCCGACCTCCTCGCCGTTGTAGAGCATGGGGGCGTTGTCCTTCTCGCCCTCGCCGATCACCACGACACCGCGCATCGAGACCGTGCCCAGGACGGGACGCATCGCGTCCACCGCCGCGGCGTCCACCTGGTTCTTGTCGCCCCGGCCGAGCCAGCCGGCCGAGGCCATGGCAGCGGCCTCCGTGGCCCGGACGAGTTCGACGGCGAGGTTGCGATCCGGCCCGTGCCGCGGCGGGGACGGAGCCGAGTCGGACGCGGCAATCGGGGGGGCGGTCGATGGGGTTGTCATCGCTGATCCTCACTGCGTCGGATGGGTGGAACCGGGCGGGACGACGTCGAGCGTCCGGCACGTCGCGCACCGCGCGTCCGACGGTGATCAGCGGAGAATCGACGGTCGGACGGCCATTGTCGGCATCCTCGCGCAGCACGTTCAGCCACGGAGCCGACGGCCATGAAACCGCCTCCTCGCAGATCCGCCTCATCATGGCCCAGTGACCATCCGGCCGCGACCGTATCCACCACCGCGCCGCCACCACAACGCTCGGCGTTCGGCATCGTCGAACGCGGGTCGCACGTGCCGGTTCGGCATCGCCGGATGGCGCAGGCCGCCCAGGGCACCGGGACGGGCGTCGGCCGCAGGCTAGGGTGTGGCCGTGCCGGGAGCCGTGCAGTCGGTGGAGCGGGCGGCGGCCATCCTGCGCCTGCTCGCGGAGGAGAGTGAGCCGCTCGCCCTGGCGCAGATCGCCGACGCGCTGGGTCTGGCCAAGGGCACCGCGCACGGAATCCTGCGCACCCTGCAGGATGTCGGATTCGTCGAGCAGGACCACACCGGCGGCCCCTACCGGGTGGCGTCCGAGGTGTTCCGGCTCGGCTGGACCCGGCTGGACCAGAACGAGCTCCGCGCCCGGGCGCTGAACTGGACGGACGCGCTGGCCGCCCGCACCGGGGAGTCGGCGCGGGTGGCCGCGTTCCACGCCGGCCGCGCGGAGGTGGCGCACCACGTGTTCCGGGCGGGCGGCGGCACCCAGGTGCTGGTCACCGGATCGGAGGTGCCGCTGCACGCGAGCGCCCTGGGCAAGGTGCTGCTCGCGTACGACCCCGGCGCCGCGCGCACGCTCGTCCGCCGCCCACTGCCGGCGCTCACCCACCGGACCGTGGTCGACCGGACGGTGCTGAACCGCGAGCTGGCCGCGATCCGCGACATCGGGTGGGCGGGCGCCGTCGGCGAGGTCGACCCAGCGGTGGCGGGCATCGCGGCGCCCGTCCGCGATCGCGGCGGCTACGTGGTCGCGGCCGTCGGCATCGAGGGCGAGATCGATCGGATCTGCGACGACCGGCTCCGGCCGCGCACCGCCCTGATCAGCCACGTGGTGCGGGCCGGGCGCTCCATCTCCCGCGAGCTGGGGCACGGTCGGGACGAATGACCGAACGCTACGTCGCGGCGCTCGACCAGGGCACCACGTCCACCCGGTGCATGGTCTTCGACTCCCGGGGCCGGATGGTCTCGATCGCCCAGCGGGAGCACCACCAGCACTTCCCCCGGCCCGGCTGGGTGGAGCACGACGCCGCCGAGATCTGGTCCATCGTCCGGCGCATCGTGCCGCAGGCGATCGAGGACGCGGGGATCGAGCCGCGACGGATCGCCGCCATCGGGCTCACCAACCAGCGCGAGACGACGGTGGTCTGGGACAGGCGCACCGGCGTGCCGGTGACGAGAGCGATCGTCTGGCAGGACACCAGGACCGCGCAGCGGCTCGCCGAGCTGCCGCCGGCCCTGGCCGAGATGATCACCGCCCGCACCGGATTGCCCATGGCGACGTACTTCTCGGGGCCCAAGCTGCAGTGGCTGCTCGATCATCACCCTGGGCTGCGCGAGCGGGCGGCGACGGGCGACGTGTTGTTCGGCACGATGGACAGCTGGATCTGCTGGAACCTGACCGGCGGTCCCGGCCGGGAGGGCCACCCACCGGGCCGGCACGTCACCGACGTCACCAACGCCAGCCGCACGATGCTGATGGACCTGGAGACCCTCGACTGGCACGAGGACCTGCTCGGCGCGTTCGGCGTGCCACGCGCGATGATGCCCGAGATCCGCGCGTCGATCGACCCGGTTGGTGCGACAGTCGATCCGGTGCCGGGCATCTCGATCGGCGCCGTCATCGGCGACCAGCAGGCGTCGCTGTTCGGCCAGACGGCGTTCGAGGCCGGCGAGGCGAAGTGCACCTTCGGCACGGGCAGCTTCCTGCTGCTGAACACGGGCCCCGACATCGTCCGCTCGCAGCACGGGCTGATCACCACCGTGGCGCACAAGTTCACCGACGAACCGGCCGTCTACGCGCTGGAGGGGTCGGTGGCGGTGGCCGGCGGACTGGTGCAGTGGTGCCGGGACAGCCTCGAGCTGATCCGCACGCCCGCGGAGATCGAGACGCTCGCCGCCACCGTCCCCGACAACGGCGGATGTTATGTGGTGCCGGCGTTCTCGGGGCTGTACGCGCCGTACTGGGACAACGCCGCGCAGGGCGTGCTGGTCGGCCTGACCTCCTACGTCACGAAGGCGCACATCGCGCGGGCCGTACTGGAGGCGACGGCCTGGCAGACCCGCGACGTGGTCGACGCCATGAACGCCGACGCGGGCGTGCCGGCCGTGTCGCTGGCCGTGGACGGCGGGATGACCGGGGACAACCTGCTCATGCAGATGATCGCCGACGTCCTCGACATCCCCGTGGTGCGGCCGATGATGGCCGAGACCGTGGCCCTGGGAGCGGCGTACGCGGCCGGGCTGGCGGTGGGGCTGTGGCCGGACCGCCAGCTGCTGCGCCGGCACTGGCAACGCGCGGCCGAGTGGCGGCCGACCATGGATCCCGGCCGCCGGGACCGCGAGCTCGCCACCTGGCGGCACGCGATCTCGCTCGCCAGGGCGTGGGGCGAGCGGCCGGCCTGACGAATTCCCGCGTGTCGCGGCCGCTCGCCCGCGGCGGTTACTCGGGCAGCGGGTGGTAGATGCCGGTCTGCGTCACCTTCGCGATCGCGCGCATCTTGTTGACGGCGTCCAGCGCGGCGACCTTGTAGGACTCGGCCAGCGTCGGGTAGTTGAAGACCGCGTCGACCAGGTAGTCGACCGTGCCGCCGCACCCCATCACCGTCTGGCCGATGTGCACCAGCTCGGTGGCGTTCGTGCCGAACACGTGCACGCCCAGCAGCTCTCGCGACTCGGCGTGCACGAGGATCTTCAGCATGCCGTAGGAGTCGCCGAGGATCGCCCCGCGGGCCAGCTCGCGGTAGCGGGACACCCCGACCTCGAACGGCACGTTGTCGTGGGTCAGCTCCTCCTCCGTGCGCCCGACGAAGGAGATCTCGGGGATGGTGTAGATGCCGATGGGCTGCAGGTCGCCGAGCTTGTTGCCGACCGGCTCGCCGAACGCGTGGTACGTGGCCCGCCGGCCCTGCTCCATCGCGGTCGCCGCGAGCGCGGGGAAGCCGATGACGTCGCCGACCGCGTAGATGTGCGCGACCTCGGTCTGGAAGTGCTCGTTGACCTCGACGCGGCCCCGGTCGCTCGCCGACAGCCCCGCCGCCGCGACGTTCAGCGCGTCGGTGACGCCCTGCCGGCCCGCGGAGTACAGCACGGTGTCGGCCGGGATCTTCTTGCCGGACTCCAGGACGGTCAGCGTGCCGGCGGGGTGCTTCTGCACCTCGCGCACCGACTCGCTGTAGCGGAAGGTGACCGCGAGATCGCGCAGCTGGTACTGCAGCGCCTCGATGATCTCCTTGTCGCAGAAGTCGAGCATGCTCGCCCGCTTCTCGACGATCGTGACCTTGGTGCCGAGCGCCGCGAACATCGACGCGTACTCGACGCCGATGACGCCGGCGCCGACCACCACCATCGACCCGGGCACCTTGTCCAGGCTCAGGATCTGGTCCGAGTCGACGATGGTCTTCCCGTCGAAGTCGACCGTCGCCGGCCGCGCCGGCCTGGTGCCGACGGCGATGACGATCTTCTCGGCGCAGAGCTCGTGGTTGTGACCGTCGTGGTCGACGACGACGATCGCGTGCGGGTCGACGAACTGCGCCGACCCGGAGACGAGCGTGACGTGGTTACGCGTCAGCTGGTTGCGGATGACGTCGATCTCGCGGCCGATGACATGGCTCGTCCTGGCGGACAGGTCGCCGACGGTGATCTCTTCCTTGACCCGGTACGACTGGCCGTACAACTCCCGCTGGGTCAGGCCGGTGAGGTAGAGCACCGCCTCGCGCAGCGTCTTGGACGGGATGGTCCCGGTGTTGATGCAGACCCCGCCGATCATGTCGCGGCGCTCGATGATGGCGGCGCGCTGACCCAGCTTGGCCGCGGCGATCGCCGCCTTCTGCCCTGCCGGTCCCGAGCCGATGACGATCATGTCGTACGTGTCCATGTCCCAGACCCTCCGATCGCGTCGGCAACCCCCGGCGACGTGGTTGGTCACATCTTCGCCCTCATCGTGGCCGCCCGATGCGTCGGGTGCGTCAACGGCCCACACCTGCGGCCGCCAATCCGCACGAACCGCCGTGGTCAGAGGTACAGGCCGGTGCCGCCGCCGGCACGTTCGTGCGCCACGGCCTGCAGGTCGCGCTCGCGCAGCACCAGGTAGGTCTCGCCGGACACCTCGACCTCGTACTGGTCCTCGGGGCTGAACAGCACCCGGTCACCGGCCTTGACCGACCGCACGTGCTGACCGACGCCGACGACGTCGCCCCACACCAGCCGCTTCGCGACATCCGCCGTCGCCGGGATCAGGATGCCGCCGCGCGACGTCCGCTCACCGGCCGCGCCGGACATCCTGATCAGGATGCGGTCGTGCAGCATCTGGATGGCCAGTGGCGCGTCGGACATCGGACGAGCGTAGTGCGGGCGTCAGACCCGGTGCGCCACGCAGAAGATCCGGCGGAACGGGAAGATGGTCCCCACCGTCCCGGGCCGGACGTCGCGCGGCGGGTAGACCTCGCGCAGCAGTCGCGCGTACTCGGTTTCGAACTCCTCGGTGTCGGACGGGTCGAGCGTCGCGAGGATCGGCCGCAGGCCGGTGCCGCGGACCCAGCCGAGCACCGGGTCGGGACCGTCGAGCAGGTGCAGGTAGGTGGTCTCCCAGGCATCGGGCTGCCAGCCGCAGTCGAGCAGGAGATTGGCGTAGCCGGCCGGCTCGAGCACCTCGTGGTGCACGGTCAGCGAGCCGGAGAGCTGGTCGGCCCAGCGGGCCGACAGGGCGAGCTCGCGCATCAGCCGGTGTGACGGGGCGCCGAAGTTGCCGGGCACCTGGAACGCCAGCCAGGCGCCGGCATGCAGGGCGGCGGTCCACGTCCTGATCACCTCGTCGTGGCCCGGCACCCACTGCAGCGCCGCGTTGCTGACCACCACGTCGATGTCCCCGCCCGGCTGCCAGTCGGCGATGTCGCCCACCTCGAAGGCCAGGTTCGGCCTCGCGGGTGACACCTCGGCGGCGCGGGCGGCAGCGATCATGTCCGGGGAGGAGTCGATGCCGAGCACCTCCGCCTCCGGCCAGCGCTCCGCCAACACGGCGGTCTGGTTCCCCGGGCCGCAGCCCAGGTCGACGACCCGGCGCGGCGCCTCGGCGCCGATGCGGTCGACCAGATCGTGGAAGGGCCGGCCGCGCTCGTCGGCGCGCTGCAGATAGCGCTCGGGGTTCCATCGCACCCTCGGATTGTGCGCTGGTCGGGCCACCGGATCGCGCGCCCCCACGGACGTCACCTTCGGGAGGCCGTCCGGATCGCGGCACGGCCCCGGGGACACCGCCCGGACGGGTGCTCGCGGGCGGTCACGCACGTCGCGCGCGGCGCTCCCGAATGCCGAGAACCCCGAGCGGCTGCCAGGTCGGGGGTCCGGCAGCTGCTCGGGGTCATTGTCTCTATCGACGAGAACGGTTCCGCCGTTACAAGGCGGAACGTCCTTGTTGGATCAGCGCAGTTGGATCAGCGCAGTTGGATCAGCGCAGTTGGATCAGCGCAGTTGGATCAGCGCAGTTGGATCAGCGCATCCGCAGGTTCTGCCGGATCGCCATGGCCAGGAGCTCCGCACGCACGCTCTCGGTTCCTGCGGTGTCGATGGCGCGACTCACCTCGCGGCGGGTACGGGCGGACTCCTGATGCCGGCGGATGGTGGCGCTGAGGCGGCTCACGTCGATCACTCCTGAGGGTCTGTCCCGGCGAACCGGGAGATTGTTTTCTTCACTCGTATAGACGCTTGACATGGGCCTGGTATGCCTGGATCAACGGTGAGATGGGCCACACGACGACGTTTCACCGCCGGTTGCCGCATGTGACCGGAGAAACGCACGCCTGGGTCGCTCAGGCGTACGCGGCGCACCCGCCCGCCGGCAGCGTGACGACGACGGCCGCGCCGTTGCGGGCCTCCACGGGCAGCGATGAGGCAGGGCCGGGACGGCCCGCGTGCAGCAGGCCGAGCACCTCGCCCGCGGCGTGCAGCCCGGCGTCCACGGTGATCCAGGCCTGCCGCGAGCGGGCCGGGTCGGTGTTGACCGCGCAGACCACCTCGCGGTCGGCGAGGATCCGCGACCAGGCCACCAGCCCGCCGGAGCCGGTCGGCAGCGCGAACGCGACACCGTCGTCCGAGATCTCGCGCAGGTACTGCCGCCCGCGGCGCAGCGCCGGCTCGCTCGCGCGCAGCGCGAGCAGCGCGGCGAGGTCGGCGAATCCGGCCGAGCCCTCGTCGAACGCGTGCCGGCCGCGGCTGCGGAACGGCCCGAACTCGCCGCCGAACATCGCCTCCCTGATGTACCGGTCGGCGTTCTGCCCGCCGCCCGCGCCGTCCAGCAGCTGCTCGGTGCCGTAGTAGAAGCACGGGATGCCCAGGGTCAGCGCGTTGACCGCGAGCACAGCCAGCAGCCGGTCGCGCGCATCCGGTCGCGCCCCGAAGCGGGACTTGACCGCGCCCTTGCGCACCTGGTCGTGGTCGTCGAAGGAGGTGACGACGGTGTTCCGCAGCCAGGTGTGGGAGTCCTTCCCGATCAGCTCGGAGTTGCGGAACAGGGAGAAGTAGCCGGCGGGGTTCCCGTCGCCGGTGGCCGCCCGCTCCAGCTGGTCCTGCACGTCGGCGAGCCCGAGCGCGGCGTCGAGGCCGGTGAGCTGCATGGTGGCGATCGCGTCGGACCGGGACCCGGTGATCTCCCCGACCAGCAGGAAGCGGTCCTTGCCGATCGACTCCGCGAACTCGTGCACCACCGACGTCAGGTACCTCGTCGCGCCACGATCCATGTGTTTGACCGTGTCGATCCGGAGACCGTCGAGGTCGGCGAAGGCGATCCACCAGCAATACGCGCGGGTGAGCGCTGCGAGAGCCGGCGACGGCCGGTACTCGTCGAGCGGGCCGCCGCCGTGGTCGATGTCCTTCAGGCCGACGAAGTCACCCTCGAGGAACTCCGGCGGGTTGTCCCAGTTGTCGATCCGGCCCTTCCGGGAGAACGTCTGCGCGCCGTGCAGTTCCGCCGGGAACACGGCACCGTCGGGCCAGAGCGCGGCCGCGGCCGCCTCGGTGAAGGGCTCGATCGATCCGGTGGCGGAGCGCCAGCCCGCCACCGGGTACTCGGCGCCGTCCCAGCGCGGGTCGACCGGCCGGAGCGGGGAGTCGTTCGTCGCCGGGTAGCGGGCCGCGTCGGCGAGGTCGTAGGCGAAGACGTCGCCGGCGTGGTTGAGCACCACGTCGAGGATCACCCGGAGCCCGGCGTCGTGCGCCGCGGCCACCAGCCCGCGCAGGTCGTCGTCGGTGCCGAACGCCGGGTCGACGGCGAGGAAGTCCTGCGTCGCGTACCCGTGGTAGTTCGACTGGTCGCCGGCGGGCGGCACCGCCTGCTTCAGCACCGGGCTGATCCAGATCGCCGTCACGCCCAGCCGCTGCAGGTAGCCGAGCTTGGACCGGATGCCGGCCAGCGTTCCGCCGATCCTCTCGGTGCCCGCCTGCCGCCAGCGTGCGGCGTCGCCCTCGGTGGCGACCGCGTTGCCGTTGTCGGCGGCCGTGAACCGCGGGGTGCTGCCCGGCACCGGTCGCCCCCCGAGATCCCGGACCCCGTCCTCGCGGCCGTCGGAGAACCGGTCGACCAGCAGGAAGTACAGGACCTCGTCCTCCCAGGCCGACGGCGACGGCGCGCCCGCGCGGGCGGTCACCGTCGCGAAGTCCAGGTCGGCCACCCGGCGCTCGGTCATCGCTCCCCCTAGCCGCGAGCGGTGGAGGTTCGCGCCCGCTGCTGGAGAATGATGCCCTGCCCGGACGACGAGCGGATAGCTCGATCGCCCGGTACCGTGCCCACCCGGCGGCGTGGTCCGCGGGCCGCGTTTCGAAATGCCGGTCGGCGACGCCGGGACCGGCGCATGCGCGGCCCGCACGAATGACTCTCTTGATGCGGCCACTTACCGGGCGAAACAAGACATTCTTCGCCGCTGCGGCGACAATCGGCCGCGCGAGCGACATTGCCTGCGGCCCCGCTGTTTCGGCGGGCGCGCCGACGGGGACGTTCCCTGCGACCCTGACGCGAGGAGAGCCATGTACCTGCACACCGAACTGCTGATCAACGAGATCCTCCCGGACGAGCCGGATCCCGCCGCCGCGAACGCGTTGCAGGAGGGACTCGGCGGGCAATTCGGCGAAATGCGCACGATGATGCAATACCTGTTCCAGAGCATCAACTTCCGCGGCGACGAGACCGCGAAGCCGTACAAGGATCTGCTGCAGGGTGTCGGCACCGAGGAGATCAGCCACGTCGAGCTCATCGGCACGACCATCGCCCGGCTGCTGGACGGCTCGCCCGCCTACCAGGGCAAGAAGACCGATCCGATCGACAAGCCGGGCGCCGGCGGCGCGACGCCGCTGAAGATCGCGCTCGACACCAGCAACATCCACCACTACCTGGTGGCGGCCCAGGGTGCCCTCCCGGTGGACGCCGCCGGCAATCCGTGGTCCGGCTCCTACGTGTACAACAGCGGCAACCTGGTCCTGGACCTGCTGTACAACCTGATGCTGGAGTCCACCGGGCGCCTGCAGAAGTGCCGGATCTACGAGATGACCGCCAACAAGGCCGCCCGGTCCACGATCGCCTACCTGATCGTCCGCGACCAGGCGCACGAGAACGCTTTCGCGAAGGCCCTGGAGAGCCTCGGCGTGAACTGGGGCTCGGTGCTGCCGATCCCGAAGACGAGCGCGGAACGGTTCCCCGAGGTGAAGAAGCTGACCGACCGCGGCCTGCAGAGCGTGCAGTACACCTTCTCCGCCGACAACCAGAGCCAGGCCGCCAAGCTCTACCGTGGGGCGTCGCCGTCCAACGACGGCACGGAGCTGTCGACCGCCGTCATGCCCGACGGCGTGCCGATCACCATCGCCCCGGAGCGGCGGGAGGAGTTCTCCCCGGGTCTCGACCCGGAGTTGCTGTCCCTGATCCAGGCCACCGCGGAGATCGAGCTGAAGAAGGCCGACCAGCCCGGCGCCTGACCTCGCCTCGCACCGGATGCACACGCCCACCCGCCAGCACGGACGCCGGGTGGGCGTGTGCATCCGGTCGAACCGCGCGGCCGGTACTTCTCGGGGCGCTCTCCCGCCCGTCATTCCGGTAACCACAGCAGGAGGCACCGATGATCGAGGTCGAACGGTCGTTCGCGGTGAGCAAGCCGGCGGACGTCGTCGTGGACTATCTCCAGGACTTCTCGCACGCACAGGAGTGGGACCCCGGCACGAAGTCGTGCGTGCAGGAGAGTCCGGGTCCGGTCGGCGTCGGCACGACGTGGCACAACGTCTCCGAGATCAAGGGCAGGGAGACGGAGCTGACCTACCGGCTGGAGGAGCGCACGCAGGATCGGCTGCGGTTCGTCGGGACCAACGACAGCGCCACCTCCACGGACACCATCACCGTCACTCCGGCCGCCACGGGTTCTTCGATCCGCTATCACGCGCGGATCGAGTTCCACGGTCTGGCGAAGGTGGCCGGATGGTTCCTGCAGTCGGAGTTCGAGGATCTCGGCGACCAGACGGTCCGGCAGATGACGGCCGCCATCGACGCGCTGTAGCCGAACACCCGTCCGCGCCCGGGGCAGGCCGGTCCGGCGTGCTCCGGACCGCTGCCCGCGCCCTGCTGGTTGAGGAGCGGCGGATTCGGGAATCACCGACGCGTCGGCGCCGCCGCGGCCGACGTCCTCGTGTGACCCAGGAGAGGCTGTCATGTCCACCGATGCGATCGTGTTGCTGAAGAACGACCACACGGAGATCCGCAAGCAGTTCGCCCGGTTCGAGCAGGCCGGCGAGAACGCCCACGTGGCCAAGGGAAAGATCGTCGAGAAGATCATCGAGCTGCTCACCGTGCACACCTACATCGAGAACGAGGTCATGTACCCGGAGGTGCGCAGGCTCCTGCCGGACCTCGAGGACGACGTCCTCGAGTCCTACGAGGAGCACCACGTCGCCGACGTTCTCGTCGTCGAGCTCGCGGGCATGAAGCCCGACGCCGAGCGATTCGACGCGAAGACAACCGTGCTGATCGAGAACGTCACCCACCACATGGACGAGGAGGAGCAGGACTGGTTCCCCAAGGTCCGGAACGGTCTCGGCCGCAAGCAGTTGCAGGAACTCGGCGCCAGGATGATCGAACTGAAGAAGACCGCGCCGACCAGCCCCGTCCAGCCGAGCGCACTCAAGAAGACCATCGACGCGATCATCGCCTAGGCGCCGAACCCTCGAGAAGCCCGGCGACGCAGTCGATTGTGGCGCCGCATCCGGTCGACGATCCGCCGCGCGGGCGCCCGACCGTTCGCTGCATGTCGCTTGTCTTGGTCCGACATTCGTCCGGTGCGTCTCCCGACCCGACGTGACACCACCGGAAAGCTGAAGCGGTTCGTCCCGCCGGCCGGCCAGCCCGTCCGCGGCCCCGGCCGGCCGAAACCGCGCGGCCGATCCGCCGGAAGCCGGCGGACGGAGACCCGACCCCGCGGCCCCTCGGGCCGGGGAGAGTTCGTTCGCCGCGGGTACAGTCGCGTCGTTCAGGACGTCACCCGTCGCGCCGATCGGCTTCGAGGAAGCCGCGGCGGACACGACGGGCCGGCCGCTCTCGTCAGGGGATCTCATGACCGTCGGCCGTCCGAGCTGGGTCGAGCAGCTCGCGGCGAACGCCGGCGGGCGGCAGGGGCTCCGGACGATCGCGCTGCTGTCCGCGGCGCTGGCGCTCGCGGCCGGCGACCAGACGATCGTCGGTGCGGTCGCCCCGAGCCTGAAGGCGGACCTGAACCTGGACAACACGCAGATCGGGCTGCTGATCACCGGAGCGAGCCTGGTGGGCGCGGCGACCACGCTGCCCTTCGGGGTGCTCGCCGACCGCGTGGCCCGGGTCCGCCTGCTGGCCTGGTGCGTCGTCTCCTGGTCGGTGTCGGTCGCGTGCGCGGGCGTGACCACCACCTTCGCCACGCTGCTGCTGGCGCAGCTGGCGCTCGGCGCCGGCATCGGCGCGGCCACCCCGGTGGTCGCCTCCCTCATCGGCGACCTCTTTCCCGCCGGCGACCGCGGGCGGGTGTTCGGGCTCGTGCTCACCGGCGAGTTCCTCGGCGCCGCCTTCGCGCTCGTGCTCGCGGGGCAGATGGCGGCCTGGTGGACGTGGCGCGGCGCGTTCTGGATCCTGGCCGTTCCGGGTCCGCTGCTCGCGATCGCGCTCTACCGCCTGGTGACGGAGCCCGTCCGCGGCGGGATGGAGGTTGCTGCCGGTGGCTCGAAGGCCACCGACAGCGCCACCGCACGGTTGCCGGACCTCGTCACCGCCGCCGGCGAGCGTCCGCACGAGGGCCAGGTCCTCGCCGAGGATCCGACAGGCCGGTCGCTGCTGTGGGCGATCCGGTACGTGTTGTCGATCCGGACGAACGTGCTGCTCATCGTCGCCTCGGCGCTCGTGTACTACTACGTCGCCGGCCTGCAGGCGTTCGTGGTGGTCTTCCTGCGCGGCAGGTTCGACCTCGGGCAGGGCGCCGCAACACTGCTGCTCATCCTCGTGGGTCTGTCCGTCGTGGTGGGCACCCTGATCGCCGGCCCGATGTCCGACCGCCTGATCGCCCGCGGGCGGATCGCGGCGCGACCGATCGTCGGCGGGCTGGCCTGCCTGGTCGCGGTCGTGTTCGCCGTCCCCGGGCTGGCGCTCTCCGCGTTCCTGATCGCGTTTCCGATCCTGCTCCTCGCGTCGGTGGGCATCGGTGGGGCCAACCCGCCGCTCGACGCCGGCCGACTGGACATCATGCACTTCCGATTGTGGGGCAGGGCGGAGAGCGTACGCAGCTTCATCCAGAACCTGCTGAAGTCGTCGGCACCGCTGGTGTTCGGCTACCTGTCCGTGCTGCTGAGCCCGCCGGGCAGCGATCCCAACGTGGAGCAGGGCGGCGGCGCGGTGGGCCTGACCCGGACGTTGCTGCTGATGCTCGTGCTGCTGGTCGCGGCCGGCGTGGTCCTGCTGGTCGGCGCGCGCAGGACCTACCCGCGCGACGTGGCCACCGCGCTCGCGTCCGAGGAGGCGACC
Source organism: uncultured Actinomycetota bacterium (assembly GCA_963844455.1). Taxonomy (GTDB): domain Bacteria; phylum Actinomycetota; class Actinomycetes; order Mycobacteriales; family Nakamurellaceae; genus Nakamurella. The sequence continues at coordinate 209,313 of CAWJOH010000011.1, read as the reverse complement.
AGGGGGGCGTGAGGCGGGAACCCGCGGGTCGGGGTCGGCCGCGGGTCCGGCGCTGCGTGTCCGCCGCGCTGCTGGACAGGTCGCTTCGCGACGATCAGAGTCGACGGAGCCGGGCCCACGGGCGGCGCGCCGTCACAATCGGCCCGGTCGACCCGTCAGCCCGTTGACGATGACGGTGCGGTCCCGTTGTGACCGCCGAAGCCCGAGGAGACGACCATGAGCCCCACGATCCGCAGCCTGGTGATCCCGGTGTCCGACCTGGACGCCGCCAAGGCGATCTACACCGCGCTGCTCGGCGCGCCGCACACCGACCAGCCCTACTACGTCGGGTTCGACGCCGACGGCTTCGAGGTCAGCCTGGCTCCCGGCGACGTCGCCGGCGGTCCGGTCGCCTTCGCCGACGTCGACGATCTCGACGCGACCCGCGCGACCTTGCTCGCGGCGGGCGCGACGGAGCGCGACGCCCCCCGTCGGGTCGCGCCGCAGGCGCGGGTGTGCGTGCTCGCCGACGCCGACGGCAACCCGTTCGGCCTGCGCGGGGTGTAGCCCCGGCGCGCGCCTCCGCCGTCCGGCGGGCCGGCCGGGGACCGCTGGACGTCCGCCCACCCGGCCCGTCACCCCCGGCTGGTGTCGACGACGCAGAACCGGTTGCCGTCGGGGTCCGCGAGGACCACGAAGTCCGGGTCCGCCGGGTACAGGTCCCAGTCGACCTCCGTGGCGCCGAGTGCCAGCAGGCGGTCGATCTCCGCCGGCTGGTCGGTGGCGTACAGGTCCAGGTGCACGCGCGGGTACGGCTGCGCGTCCGTGTCGCTGCGCATCAGCGCCACCTGCACGCCGGCACCGGTCCGCGGCATCAGCACGATCCAGCTGTCGTCTCCCGGGTCGCGCGGGCGGTAGTGCAGCGCGGCCGACCAGAACGCGGTGGCCCTGGCCAGGTCGTCGACGCCGAGGACGACGGAGCCGACGGTGAGCCGGTTCTCGTCCGCGACACCGGAACGGGGAGACGTCGCGGGGCGGGACACCGGCTCAGAAGGCAAGGGCCAGGCCGGGATCGGCGAGCAGCGCGCCGACGTCGGCGAGGAACTCCGAGCCCTGCTGCCCGTCGACCACCCGATGGTCGAACGACATCGCGAGCTGACACACCTTGCGCACGGCCAGCTGTCCGTCCACCACCCACGGCGCATCCTTGATCGAGCCGAGCGCGAGGATCGCGGACTCGCCGGGATTGATGATGGGGGTGCCGGTGTCGACGCCGAACACGCCGACATTGGTGATGGTGAAGGTGCCCCCGCTCATCTGGGCGGGGGTGGTGCGCCCGGCGCGGGCCGTTGCGGTCAGCTCGGTGAGCGCGGTGGCCAGGCCGGCCAGGTCGAGGGCGTCGGCGTCGTGGACCACGGGCACGATCAGGCCGCGCGGCGTCGCCGCGGCGATCCCGAGGTTCACGTACTGCTTCACCACGATCTCGCCGGCGGCCTCGTCGAGAACGGCGTTCAGCTCGGGCGTGCGGCGCGCCGCCAGGCACACCGCCCTGGCGGCGAACGTCAGCGGCGTCAGCTTGACGTCGGCGAACTCCGGCCGGCGCTTCAGCCGGTCGCGGAGCTCCATCATCGGTGTCACGTCCACGGTCAGGAACTCGGTGACGTGCGGCGCGGTGAACGCGCTCTGCACCATCGCGGCGGCCGTTCTCTTGCGCACGCCCTTGACCGGGATGCGCCGCTCGCGGGTGGCGGGATCGTAGGCGGGGGACTCGACGGCCGTCGCCGCGTGCCGATCGCCGCCGGCGAGAGCCTCGATGTCGGCGCGGCTGATCACCCCGTCCGCGCGCGTCGCGGTGACGGTGGCGAGGTCGATGCCCAGCTCCTTGGCGAGCTTGCGCACCGGCGGGGTGGCCAGCGGCGCGTGCGCGCCCTCGGCGGATCCGGCCGCGTGGACGGGACCGGCGGGCGCCGACGATGCGGCCGCGGGAGCCTGCGGTGCCGGGGCGGGGGGAGCCGCCGGCGCGGCCGCGAGGGGGGCGGCGGCCGGCGGCCCCGACGCGCGGCGCGGACGGCGGGTCGCGGACCCACCGGCGGGGACGTACCCGACGAGCGTCGCGATGCGGCCGTCGGCCGTCACCTCGCCGATCTTGGCGCCCACGTCCGTGCCTACCTCGGTGCCGGCCTCCGTGCCTATTTCGGTGCCGCTCCGTGCCGGCGTCAGTGCCAACGTCCGTGCCGGCGTCCGTGCCACCCCGGCCGACCGGGGCGGCGGCCCCGTTGCCCTGCGCGGGCACGGCCTGCGGGGCCGGCCGCTCCGGCGCCGCCCCGGCCGAGATCTCGTCCACCGGCAACTCTCCCGCGTCCGGGTCGGTGTCCACGGTGATGATCGGCGTGCCCACGGTGACCGTCACCCCGGGCTCCACCAGCAGCGCGTGCACCCGGCCCGAGTACGGGCTGGGCAGCTCCACGGCCGCCTTGGCCGTCTCGATCTCGACGATCACCTGGTTCACGGACACCATGTCGCCGACCGCCACGCGCCAGTCGAGAACCTCGGCCTCCGTCAGGCCCTCACCCACGTCCGGCATGGAGAAGTTCTGCAGCCGTTGGGCTGTCGTCATGTCACCGGTCCTCTTCAGCGTTGAAAGGGATGCGTGCGCGCCGGCCGTTCGCGGCCCGCCCGCGGAGCGCGGTCGCCGTCAGTAGGCCATCGCACGGTCGACCGCGTCCAGCACCTTGTCCAGGTCCGGCAGGTAGTTCTCCTCGACGCGGCTCGGCGGGTAGGGGGTGTCGAAGCCCGCGACCCGGAGCACGGGTGCGGCGAGGGAGTAGAACGCCTCCTCGGTGACGCGGGCGGCGATCTCGCTGCTGATCGACGCCTCCCGCGGCGCCTCCGTGACCATCACGAGCCGGCCGGTCTTGCGCACCGACTCGAGCACCGGATCGAGGTCGAGCGGGGAGAGCGTGCGCAGGTCGATGACCTCCAGCGACCGGCCCTCGCCGGCCGCCGCGTCGGCCGCCTTCATCAGCACCGGCATGCTCGGTCCGTAGGAGACCACGGTGACGTCGGTGCCCTCGCGGCGCACCGCGCTGGAGAAGCACCGCGGCGGCCGCCCGACCTCCGTCGTGCGCGAATCCGTGTCCAGGTCGGACTTCTCCCAGTACCGCCGCTTCGGCTCGAGGAAGACGACAGGGTCGTCGCAGGAGATCGCCGCCCTGATCATGTCGTAGGCGTCCTGGGCGTTCGCGCAGGCGACCACCCGCAGGCCCGCGATGTGGCAGAAGAACGACTCCGGCGACTCGCCGTGGTGCTCGACGGCGCCGATGCCCCCGCCGAACGGGATGCGGATCACCAGCGGCATGGACCACACGCCCTGCGACCGGTAGGTGATCTTCGCGACCTGCGAGACGATCTGGTCGAACGCCGGGAAGACGAAGCCGTCGAACTGGATCTCGGCCACCGGCCGGTAGCCGCGCATCGCGAGACCCACCGCGGCGCCGATGATCCCGGACTCGGCCAGCGGGGTGTCCATCACCCGGTGCTCGCCGAAGTCCTTCTGCAGGCCGTCCGTGACGCGGAAGACGCCGCCCAGCCGGCCGACGTCCTCGCCCATCACGACGACCTTCGGATCGTCCTCCATGGCCGACCGCAGTCCCATGTTCAACGCCTTGGCCAGCGTCGTCGGCGTGCCGGTCATCGCGCGCTCCCGCCGGTCGCCGCCGGATCGGTGTCGGCGAAGGAATCGAGGTAGGCCAGGAACTCACGCTCCTGGTCCGCCAGCTGTTGGTGCGGCTCGGAGTAGACGTGGGCGAAGATCCGCTCCGGCGGCGGCACGACCATCGCGTAGCAGTGCGCGCGGAACCGCGCGGCGAGCTCGTCCGCCTCGGCGGCGACGCCGTCGAAGAACTCCTGGTCGGCGAGCCCCTGCCGGGACAGGTACACGCTGCACCCGCTCGATGGGGTCGAGCAGCTTCCAGTGCTCCTCCTCGTCCGCCAGCCGGTACCGCGTCGGGTCGTCCGACGTGGTGTGCGCGTCCATCCGGTAGGTGAAGGCCTCGATCATGACCGGCCCGTTGCCGGACCGGCACTCCTCGAGCGCCCAGCGGGTGACGGCGAGGCAGGCGACCACGTCGTTGCCGTCGACCCGCACGCCGGGGAAGCCGTATCCCGTGGACCGCTCCCAGAGCGGCACCCTGGACTGCTTCTCCACCGGCTCGGAGATCGCCCACTGGTTGTTCTGGCAGTAGAAGACGACGGGGGCGTCGAACGCCGCGGCGAAGACCATGCCCTCGTGCACGTCACCCTGACTGGTGGCACCGTCACCGAAGAAGGCGATCGTCGCCTCGTTCCGGTCCTCGCCATCGTGCGCGGCGGCACCCACCCGGCCGTCCAGGCGCTGGCCCATGGCGTAGCCCGTGGCGTTCAGCACCTGGTTGCCGATGACGATGGTGTAGCCGTTGAACCGGGTCGCCTTGGGGTCCCAGCCGCCGTGGTCGGTGCCGCGGAAGATCCCGAGCAGCAGCGTCGGGTCGACGCCGCGGCACCACGCGACGCCGTGCTCGCGGTACGACGGGAAGGCCATGTCGTTCGGGCGCATCGCGCGGCCGGCGCCGATCTGCGCCGCCTCCTGGCCCAGCAGCGGTACCCAGATGTTGAGCTGGCCCTGGCGCTGCAGGGCGTTACCTTCCCGATCGAAACGCCGTACCAGCACCATGTCTCGGTACAGGTCGCGCAGCAGGGCCGCGTCGACGTCGATGGGGTAGTCGGGGTGGGCCGTCAGCACGCCCTCCGGGGAGAGGAGCTGGACGAGGTCGTCACCGTGACTGGTCGCGCGCAGGCCCGCGATGACCTCGGATGACAACGGCTTGCCCCGCGTGCCGGCGGCACCGCGGGCGGCGGCGTCCTGCGCGGTCGTGGGATGGGTACTCGGCGGGTCCTGCGGACCTGCGGCCATGCGCGTCTCCTGACTCGAGTGCACCCGATCCCCGGGGTCACCGGGAGCCGGGCGTCGGTGCCGACGGAACGGCGAACGCGTGCGTGGTGCGTCCGCAGGGCCGCCGGCAGGACCGTGGCGACGATGATCGGCCCCTGCGGTGGATCGCACCGCCCGTGCCGACCGTTGTGCCATCGATAGTGGCACGGAACCGCCGGGGACGGGATCCCGGCCACGTCCGACACTCGGAGGCGAAATAGTCGGGACCTGCGGCGATGCGCCCCGTCGCGGCCGCGCGTGCGCCCGCCGGGGGCGCCGCGCGGTGGTGCGGCCTACGATCGGATTCCTGCCGGGCGATGCGCGCCGGGCCGGATGATCCGGAGGACGCCGTGGAGCTGGAGCACCGGTTCGAGGTTCCGGTCGGTGTCGAGAAGGCGTGGACGACCCTGCTGGACATGGAACAGGTGGGGCCGTGTTTCCCCGGCGCGATCCTGGAGCACGTCGACGGCGACGACTTCACCGGCTCGGTGAAGATCAAGCTCGGCCCGATCCGGATGATCTACAAGGGATCCGCGACGATCGTGGAGAAGGACCCGGTGCTGCACCGGGCGAAGATCGAGGCCACCGGGAACGCCGGCGGGTCGACGTCGACCGCCGCGATGATGGTGACGGCCACCGCCACCGCGCTCTCGCCGAACCGCACGGCGGTCGAGCTGATCACCACGCTGTCCCTCACCGGCCGGCCCGCCCAGTTCGGCCGCGGCGTCATGGTCGACGTCGGCAACAAGCTGATCGGCCAGTTCGCCGACTGCGTCTCGACGAAGCTCGCGGGGCACGCCGCCGACGGGGGCGCCGAGCTCGTCGACGTGGTGAATCCGGACGAGGTGGCGGCCGAGGTCGCCGGCACCGAACGCGCGGTCGCCGCCGGCTCGGCCCCGCTGTCCGCCGCCGCCGGCACCCGCGCACCGCAGGCGAACGAGCCGCTCAACCTGATGTCGACGGCCGGCGCGCCCGTGCTCAAGCGCGTGCTGCCCGTCGTCCTCGGGATCGTCGGGGTGGTGCTGCTGATCAAGCTGCTGCGCCGGCCGAGGCGCGCGGTCACCGGCGAGGACTAGCCGGCGGCGCGCCTCCTGCCGCGAAGCGCTAACGGCGCGATCAGGTCACGCCGAGGCGCAGCGCCAGCGCGTCGAGCTCGTCGCGCAGCGACGACGGCACGCTGTCGCCGATCGTGTCGAACCACTCCTGGATCAGCGGGATCTCGGCCGCCCACTCGTCGCGGTCGACGCGCAGCGCCAGCTCGATCTGCTCGACGGTGACGTCGAGCCCGTCGATGTCGAGCGCCTCGGGCGTGGGCAGGTGGCCGATCGGCGTCTCGACGGCGGGACCGGTTCCGTCCAGCCGCTCCACGACCCACTTGAGCACGCGCGAGTTCTCGCCGAATCCCGGCCACAGGAACCGGCCGTCGGCATCCCGCCGGAACCAGTTGACGTAGAAGATCTTCGGCAGCTTGGCCGCGTCGGCGCCCTTGCCGACATCGATCCAGTGCGCGAAGTAGTCCCCGGCGTCATAGCCGATGAAGGGCAGCATGGCCATCGGGTCGCGGCGCACCACGCCGACGGCACCCGTTGCGGCGGCGGTGGTCTCGGACGAGAGCGTGGCGCCCAGGAACACCCCGTGCTGCCAGTCCCGCGCCTGCGTGACGAGCGGGATCGTGGTCTTGCGGCGGCCGCCGAACAGGATCGCCGAGATCGGCACGCCCACCGGCTCGAAGTACTCGTCCGCGATGATCGGACACTGGGTGATCGGCGTGCAGAACCGCGAGTTGGGGTGGCTCGACGGTTCCTCGCTCTCCGGGGTCCAGTCCCGGCCCTTCCAGTCGGTGAGGTGCGCGGGCGGCTCCTCGGTCATGCCCTCCCACCAGATGTCGCCGTCGTCGGTGAGCGCCACGTTGGTGAAGATCGAGTTGCCCTGCGCGATGGTGCGCATGGCGTTGGGGTTGGTGTGCCATCCGGTGCCGGGCGCGACCCCGAACAGGCCGTACTCGGGGTTGACCGCGTACAGGCGGCCGTCCTTGCCGAAGGTCATCCACGCGATGTCGTCGCCCAGGGTCTCGACCTTCCAGCCCGGGATCGTGGGCTCCAGCATGGCCAGATTGGTCTTGCCGCAGGCCGACGGGAACGCGGCGGCGATGTAGCGCACGTGCTGCTCCGGCGACGTGAGCTTGAGGATGAGCATGTGCTCGGCCAGCCAGCCCTCGTCCCGCGCCATCGCCGACGCGATCCGCAGCGAGTAGCACTTCTTGCCCAGCAGGGCGTTTCCGCCGTACCCCGAGCCGAACGACCAGATCATGCGCTCCTCGGGGAACTGCACGATGTACTTCGTGTCGTTGCACGGCCAGGGCACGTCGCGTTCGCCGGGGGCGAGCGGGGCGCCCACCGAGTGCAGGCCCTTGACCCACGTCCCGCCCGCGTTGATCAGCTCGAGCGCCCGGGTGCCCATCCGCGTCATGACCCGCATCGACGCGACGACGTAGCCGGAGTCGGTGATCTCGATGCCCAGCTTGGGCGACTCGGCGTCGTAGGGGCCCATGCAGAACGGCACCACGAACATCGTCCGGCCGGCCATGCAGCCCGCGTACAGCCCGGTCATGATCGCCTTCATGGCGACCGGATCCATCCAGTTGTTCGTCGCCCCAGCGTCTTTCGGGTCGACCGAACAGATGAAGGTGCGGTCCTCGACGCGCGCGACGTCGGTGGGGTCGCTCGCGGCGTGGAACGAGTTGGGCTTCGCCGTCAGCCGGGTGAAGGTGCCGGACTCGACGAGGTCGTCGGTCACCGCCGTCCACTCGGCATCGGATCCGTCCGTGAACACCACGCGGGCCGGCCTGGTCAGGGCGGCGACCTGCTGCACCCACGCGCGGACGTCCGGAGAAAGGCCGCCCGGCCAGCTGATCTCGACGGGCGTGCCGCCGCCCTCGTCGTGTTCCTGGATGCCCGGTACGACGACCGCGGTCACTCTCATCATCTCCCGATGCCGACTCCGCGGTCCCGGGCTCGTTCGCGAGGGCCGGCCGTCGGCTTGAAATGTGACGGCCGGCACAGCGCTGTGCCGGCCTTGAAAAGTACGGTAGCGGACCGAAGTCTCCGCAGGGTGACGATTGTCGCCGACCGAGATCCGAGATCTCGACCGCGGGAACCGGAATCCGGGTGTGTGCTGAGTCACCTTTGTTGGATCTTGTTCAAGATCGGGTGAAGGTGATGAGACCTGCCGCTATCTGCCGATATTCGCGTTCGGGGCGTCGGTCGTCGCTCCGCGCTCCTGCGGGCGACCCGTGACCGCGGCGCCGGAGTCGACCCCGGGCACCCGGTGGGCGAAATCGACCGCGACCCGGCGGAATGGTGGTGCGAATTCGGGCAGGAATGGCCATCGCGGCATTTCCGCCGCGGAACGGTTCCGCACCGTGCCCGGCCGCCGACGCATCGTCACACCCGGACGATGCGACCGTTCCCCGGGCGGGCGATGATCTTCGGCATGTGCCGACTCTTCGCCCTGCACGCGGGGCCGCGCCCGGTGTCCGCCGCCTTCTGGCTGCTGGACGCGCCCGACAGCCTGCGCGAGCAGAGCCACCGGGAGCCGGACGGCGCCGGGATCGGCGCGTTCGACGAGCAGGGCACCCCCTTCCTCGACAAGCAGCCGATCGCCGCCTGGCAGGACGCGGAGTTCGCCCGCGAGGCGACGGTGGTGCGCAGCCGCACCGTGCTGGCGCACGTGCGGTACGCCAGCACGGGGGAGCACATCGAGGTGAACACGCACCCGTTCACCCAGGACGGCCGGCTGTTCGCGCACAACGGCGCGTTCGGCGAGCTGGCCCAGCTGGACGACCGGCTTGCCGACCTCGGCGTCTCGGACCTGGTCGTCGGCCAGACCGACAGCGAGCGGATGTTCGCGCTGATCACCGCCGAGGCCAGGGCGAACGGCGGTGACGTGCCCGCGGCCGTCGCCGCCGCCGTCTCGTGGATCGCCGACCGGCTGCCGGTGTTCGCGCTCAACCTGATCATCGCGTCGGAGACCGACGTCTGGGCGCTGCGCTACCCGGAGACCCACGGCCTGTATCTGCTCCCGCCCTCGACCGGCTCGACCCACGTGAGCAGCAAACGCATCCGCGCGCACACCGCGCGGGAGGAGGACGAGGCAACGGTGGTCATCGCCAGCGAGCCGATGGACGGTGAGAGCGGCTGGCGGGCGCTCGCGCCGGGCGAGCTGGTGCACGTCGACGTCGACCTGGCGGTGTCCTCGACGACGCCGCTGCCGAACCCACCCCGGCACCAGCTGACCCTGGCGGACATGTCGCCGCAGGCCGCCGCCTCGCAGGCGCCGGCCACGCAGACCACGGGCTGATCGCGGCGCCGGGGTGCGCTCGGCCCGTCGGCGTGCGCGTCAGGTCGCCTGCGAGACCGACGACATGTGGAAGCCGTCGACCAGGATCGGCGGCATCACGGTGCGGGTGAACCAGTCGCTCCACTCCCGCGACAGGGTCTGCACGCTCGCGCCGACCTCGGCCGCCTGGCGCAGCACGTCCAGCGGGGACATGTTGAACCGGAAGTTGTTCACGGCGCCGACGATCTCGCCGTTCTCCACGAGGAACACGCCGTCCCGGGTGAGTCCGGTGAGCAGCAGCGTCATCGGGTCGACCTCGCGGATGTACCACATCGAGGTGAGCAGCAGCCCGCGTCGCACGCCGGCGACCAGGTCCTCGGTCGTCCGGCCGGCGTCGCCGCCGGTGAGCAGCAGATTGTCGCCGGCCGGCCGGAACGGCTCGCCGAACTCGCGCGCCGATCCGCGGGTGTTCAGCAACCCCTCGATCCGGCCGTCGCGCACCAGGTCCACGCGGCCGACGGGGGAGCCGTTGTCGAAGACGGAGACCTCGTCGGACGAATGCGCCGTGACGACGAAGGGTGCGCACTGCACCCCGCTCGCGGCCGGGTCGGAGTACAGCGCCAGCGGCCGCTCGGAGAGCCGCTCGCCGACCCGGGTGCCGCCGCCCGGTGCGGAGAACGCCGACCGGCCCTCGTGCGCCGACCGCGACGCCGCGCTCCACGCCAGGTAGATCATCATGTCGGCGACCGACGTCGGCGGCAGCACCGTGGGATAGCGCCCCGGGGCCAGGTCGAGGGAGCGCTTCGCCCACTCGAGGCGGCGAGCCAGGTCGGCCGACACGGCCGCCACGTCGACGCCGGCGAAGTCGGCGGTGGACAGCCCCGCCCACGCCGAGCGGGTCAGGTCGGTGGACTTCGCGTTGACCTCGAGGGTGCCGGTCGGCTGGACCCAGCGCTGCCGGAGGCCGGTCGATGAGCCCAGGTGGATCGTGGTGACCTCGTGCCGGGCGAATCCGTAGAGGATCTGGTCACCGGCCCTTGCGGTGTCGAACGCCCGGGCGAGGGAGGGGATCAGCTCGCCGTAGACCTCGAAGGCCGTCTCGGCCGGCGGCTCGTCGTAGTCGCCGGTCTGCGTCCCCGCGGCGGCGTCGGGCTCGACGAGGGGCATCGCGTCCTGGGCCGGTCCGGCGCCGGCGGCGGCCCGCGCCGCCTCGAACGACCGGTGCGCGACGGCCGCGACGTCCTCGACCGACCCGGCCGCGGCCGCGGATGCGGCGACCGTGCCGGCGGCGCCGCCCACCACCGAGACGACGAACCAGGACAGGGTTCGCGCCAGGCCGTTGGTGGTCGCGGTGTTGTTCGCCCACCGCACGTTGGCCTCGGTCGCGGACTGCACGACGACGACGCAGCCGTCCGCCCGCGACGCTCCGAGCACCGTCTCGATGATCTGCTGCGGCGTCAGCACACCGGCGTCCGCACCGGCCCTGCCCGACGCCGGGGCTGACTCGATCGAACCGGCGGTCATGCGGCCCCCTCCTGCACCGTGTTGAGGATGCCGATGCCGCGGAACCGCGCGGCCGGGCAGCCGTGCGAGACGGCCGCGACCTGGCCGGGCTGGCCCTTGCCGCAGTTGAACGCCCCGCCCAGGTGGTAGGTCTCGGGACCGCCCACGGCGTCCATCGCGCCCCAGAAGTCGGTCGTGGTGGCCTGGTAGGCGACGTCCCTCACCTGGCCCGCCAGCCTGCCGCCGCGGATCCGGTAGAACCGCTGGCCGGTGAACTGGAAGTTGTAGCGCTGCATGTCGATCGACCACGACTTGTCGCCGACGACGTAGATGCCGTCGTCGACGCCCGCGATCAGGTCGTCGGTCGAGCCGCCGCCGGGGTCGGGCTGCAGGCTGACGTTGGCCATCCGCTGGATCGGGATGTGCGCCGGCGAGTCCGCGTGGGCGCAGCCGTTCGAGCGCTCCAGCCCGAGGCGCCGGGCGAACACCCGGTCCAGCTGGTAGCCGACCAGGATGCCGTCCCTGATCAGGTCCCAGGACTGGCCGGCGACGCCGTCGTCGTCGAACCCGATCGTGCTGAGGCCGTGCTCGACCGTGCGGTCGCCGGTCACGTTCATCACCGGCGAGCCGTAGACGAGGCTGCCGAGGCGGTCCGGTGTCGCGAAGGAGGTGCCGGCGTAGGCGGCCTCGTAGCCGATCGCCCGGTCGTACTCGGTGGCGTGCCCGATCGACTCGTGGATCGTCAGCCAGAGGTTGGTCGGGTCGATCACCAGGTCGTAGCGGCCGGGCTCGATCGACGGCGCCTTCAGCTTCTCGGCCAGACCCTCGGCCATGACGGCGATCTCGGCGTCGAAGTCCCAGTCGGCGCCGTCGACGTACTCGTAGCCGCGGCCGACCGGCGGGGTCAGGCTGGACATCGTCTCGAAGGCACCGGTGGCCGAGTCGACGGCCGTCGCGGTCATCGACGGTTCCAGCCGGACCCGCTGCTGCGTGGTGGAGGTGCCGGCCGTGTCCGCGTAGAACTTGTTCTCCTTGAACTGCAGCAGGCCGGCGGTGGCGTGCGCGACGGCGTCCGAGGCCAACAGCCGCTCGCTGCGGTCCAGCAGGAGCGCGATCTTGTCCCGGGTCGGCACCGTGAACGGGTCGACCCGGTAGCTGCTGACCCAGGTCCGGTCGGCGTGCACCGGCTCGTCGGCGCGCTCGACGCGCTCGGCGACGACCGGCGCCAGCGCCCGCGCGACGGCGACCGCGTTCCGGGCGGCGGCGGCCACGGCGTCCGCGGTCGGGATCACCGATGCGGCGAATCCCCAGGCGCCGTCGACGATCACCCGCACCGCGTATCCGGTCGTGACGGCGTCGGTGGCGGACTGCACGGCGGTGTCCCGGACGGTGAGGGACTGCGTCTCGATGCGCTCCGTCCGGAAGTCCGCGAAGGACGCGCCCGCCGCCGTCGCGGCGGAGAGCGCGGCATCCGCGAGCGCGGAGAGCGGCAGGGCGAGGAATCCGGGGTCGATCGCGGGCGGACCGGGGTCGGGCGTGGCGGGGCCTGCGGGGGTGGTGGTCACGGACACCGCGACAGCCTACGAGGGCGAGTGCCGGGGCGTCGGACCGGTTGCTGGCAAGATCAGCACGAAGATCGGAACCCACCGCGATCGACGAGGGGCTGCCCAGCAGATGATCGAAGCCATCGGCCTGACGAAGCGCTACGGATCCACGCTCGCCGTCGACAACCTGTCGTTCACCGTTCGACCGGGCACCGTCACCGGGTTCCTCGGGCCGAACGGCTCGGGGAAGTCGACGACGATGCGGATCATCCTGGGCCTCGACAACCCGACGAGCGGCAGCGCCACCATCGACGGCCAGCCGTACAACCGGCTGAAGCACCCGATGACGTCGATCGGCGCGCTGCTCGACGCCAACTGGATCCATCCCAACAGGTCCGCGCGGTCACATCTGCGGTTCATGGCGGCGGCCAACAAGATCACCAACGCCCGGGTCGACGAGTCCCTCGAGATGGTCGGCCTGGCCAGCGTGGCGACGAAGGCGGCCGGCAAGTTCAGCCTCGGCATGAAGCAGCGGCTCGGGATCGCGGTGGCCCTGTTGGGCGACCCGCAGATCCTGCTGTTCGACGAACCGGTGAACGGCCTCGACCCGGAGGGCATCCACTGGATCAGAGGGCTGATGACCGGCCTCGCCGCGCAGGGTCGCACGGTCTTCGTCTCCTCCCACCTGCTCTCCGAGATGGCGCAGACCGCCGGGCACCTGGTGGTCATCGGACGTGGCCGGATGATCGCGGACTGCTCGACAGAGGACTTCATCTCGCGGGCCACCCAGACCACGATCCGGGTGCGGTCCCCGCAGCTCACCGACCTGGCCGCGGCGCTGACCGGCGCTGGCCTGGCGATCGCGCCCGCCGAACGCGCCCTGGTCGTCACCGGTGCCCCGATCGAGCGGGTCGGCGAGCTCGCGGCCGAGGCGGGCGTCACCCTGCACGAGCTCTCCGAGCAGACCGGGTCGCTGGAGGAGGCGTTCATCCAGCTGACCGGCGGGGCCGTCGAGTACGGCACCTCCCACGCGCGGCCCGGCGGCCCGCAACCCGGCGTCGGACCGCCCGGTGGTCCGCCACCCGGCCCGGTCGCCGGGCCGCCGCCGGGATACGCCGTGCCGCCGCCGGGGTATGGCGGGCCGCCACCGGGATACGGCGGGCCGCCACCGGGATACGGCGGGCCGCCGCCGGGATACGGCGGGCCGCCGCCGGGGCCACCGCCCGGCTCACCGGCGGGGCCGCCGCCAGGCCCGCCCCCCGGTTATCCGGAAGGGCGGTGATCGCGATGGGACTCGTCGCCGTCGAACGCATCAAGCTGTTCTCCACGCGCTCGCCCTACTGGTGCCTCGTGGCGATCGCCGTGAGCTCGCTCAGCTTCTCCCTGCTCTTCGCGCTGATCGAGAACGGCCGCACCGCCGATCCGTTCCTGGTCACCCGCGGCGTCTCGCTGGCCGGGAACATCTTCATGGTGCTGGCCGCACTGGCGGTGACCACCGAGTACCGCTTCGGCACCATCCGGAACACCTTCCTGGCCGCGCCGAACCGCACCGCCGTCCTCGCGGCCAAGACCCTGCTGCTCGCGGTGATCGGTGGCGTCGTCGGACTGGTCGCCTCGCTGGCCGCCTTCTACCTCGCGGTCCTGCTCGCCCCCAACCCACCGCCGACGCTCAAGCTGGACACCGCCGACGACTGGCGGCAGATCGCCGGGTACGGCCTGCTGTTCCTGATCGGCGCCGTGATCGCGGTCTCGGTCGGCACGCTGATCCGGCAGTCGGCCGGTGCGATCGCCATCCTGCTGCTCTGGCCGCTGATCCTGGAGAGCCTGTTCACCCTGATCCCGACCGTCGGCCCGAAGGTCGGTCCCTGGTTGCCGTTCGCCGCCGGGAACGAGTGGGTGGCCCCGAGAACGGGAATCAGTCAGGTGTTCAGCCCGAACCCCGACGCCCCGACGCCGGTGCAGGGGCTGCTCGTGTTCGCGGCGACCGCGGCCGTGCTGTGGGTGATCGCCCTGGTCGTGCTGAAGCGGCGTGACGCCTAGCGCGGGCGGCCGCGCGACGACGCCGTCGGCATACGGGCGCCGCGCCCGGACGTGGCGCGGCAGGAGATGGAGGGACCGTGGGTGAGCTCCGCAACCGGTTCGGCACCGCGCGGCACCCGGAGCGCCCGGTGGAGCATCCGCGGCCGGCCGGCTCCGACGACGCCACGGTCGCCGCGGTCGGCAGGCTCAGCGCGGCGTTCGAGGTGGTGGAGAACGCCAGGGGCATGCTCTATGCCTTCCACCGGATGTCCGGCGAGGCGGACCTCGAGCTGCAGGAGGCCGTGCGGATGCTGCGCGACGCCGGCCATGGCGAGTTGGCGGACGAGATCGACGAGGTGCTCGTCGGGCGGGACGTGGTCGACGGGCTCTGGACGTTCCAGATCGTCGAGTCCTACGACGAGCACTACTTCCAGGTCTTCCGCGAGGTCGACGCGGTGGTGCGGGACCGGCTGTCGGCCGGCGCCCCGCACGTCTTCGAGGCCGAGATGAAGCATCGCGAGCAGACCGAGGGCTCCGCCGGCTGATCCGGCCCTTGCTCCCCTCGTCCGAGCGGGACGCCTCACACCGCGGGACAGGAGGCGGCAGGTGCAGGAGACGGTCCTGTCCACAGTGGTGCTTCCGGTCGCGGTCTTCGTGGTGATGATCCTGATGGGGATGACCCTGTCGGTCGACGACTTCCGGCGACTGCTCGTGCGGCCGCGGTCCGTCATCGTCGGCCTGGTGTGCCAGGTGCTCCTGCTGCCCGCGCTCGCCTTCGCGTGCGCGTTCGCCTTCTCGCTCGACCCGCTCTACGCGGTGAGCCTGATCCTGGTCGCCGCGGCTCCCGGCGGCGCGACGTCCAACCTGATCGTGCACGCCGTCGACGCGGACCGGGCGCTGTCCGTGTCCCTGACGGCGGTGTCCAACGGCTTCGCCTGGCTGACCATGCCGCTGGAGCTGGGCCTGGCGTACGCGGTGTTCGGCTTCGGCGCGGCCGCCGGCGTCTCGTTCCCCGTGGCCAGCACGATGCTGCAGGTCGCGATCCTCAGCGTGCTGCCGGTGGCCATCGGCATGGCCGTCCGCGCCCGGCGGCCCGCGTTCGCCGAGCGCTCCCGGCCGGCGGGCAAGGTCATCGCGATGGCCTTCCTGGTCGTGGTCGTCGCCGGCCTCGTCATCCAGAACTGGAGCGTGCTCGTCTCCGACGGGCCGCGGTTCGCGGGC
This sequence comes from uncultured Actinomycetota bacterium, assembly GCA_963844455.1. Lineage (GTDB taxonomy): Bacteria > Actinomycetota > Actinomycetes > Mycobacteriales > Nakamurellaceae > Nakamurella. Next base: position 193,740 of record CAWJOH010000011.1, on the reverse strand, counting down.
TCGTTCGTCGTGCTCAACCTGCTCGGCCTGGTGCTCGGCTACGGACTGTCCCGGCTGGTCGCGCTGGGCCGGTCGCAGGCGCTGACGATCGCGGTGGAGACCGGCATCCAGAACAGCGCGCTCGCCATCACGGTGGCCATCACGGTGCTCGGCATCCCGGCGATGGCGGTGATCCCGGGGCTGTACGGGGTCTGGATGATCATCACCGGATTCGCGTTCGCGCTCTGGATGAGCCGCGGCCGGCGCGCCCGCCCCACGGTCGCCGACGCGACCGCCGAGCCGGGCGGCCCGTGATGACGAACCCCAGCGCGCCCCGCACGGCCGCGGCGCATCCCGCCGCCTACTCTGCGGGCATGCAGGATTCCGGGGTTCGGTCCGGCGTGCCCATCGACGGCCTGCCTGTGCACTTCCGCCGCGTCGTCAGCTACCACCCGCGCGGCGGGCGGCTCAACGCCGTGCAGCGGCGGGCGTTCGACGCGCACGCCGACCGCTGGTACCAGGACGCGCACCAGCTCACCGGAATCCTGGATGCCACAACGATCTTCGGCCGCTCGGCACCGCTGGTGCTGGAGATCGGGTCCGGCATGGGCGACGCGACCGCGGCAATGGCGCTCGCCCGCCCCGAGGTGAACCTGATCGCGGTGGAGGTCTACAAGCCGGGCGTGGCGCAGACACTGCACCACCTCGCGCGGGTCGGCGCGCAGAACGCGCGGGTGATCCGCGGCGACGGCGTCCAGGTGCTGACCGAGCACATCGCCCCGGGCGGCCTGGACGAGCTCTGGATGTTCTTCCCGGACCCGTGGCCCAAGACCCGGCACCGCAAGCGACGGTTGATCACGCCGGAGTTCACCGCGCTGGTCGCGTCCCGGCTGCGCCGCGGCGGCGTGCTGCGGCTGGCCACCGACTGGCAGCCCTACGCCGAACAGATGCTGGTGGTCTGCGCCGGCACCAAGGGGCTGCGCAACCCGCACCCGGGCTGGGCGCCGCGGCCCGCCTTCCGCCCCCGGACCCGTTTCGAACGGAGGGGTCTCGCCGAGGGGCGGGAGATCTGGGACCTGGAGTTCCTGCGGCGCTGAGCTGCGCCGCCGCCCCGCCGCGGGAGCGTGCCGGTCACCCGCCGAGGTCGACGATCGCCGCCACGGGGCCGCCGCCATCGGGGCCCTGGTGCGCGGCCGAGACCGAGACGAAGGCGGCCGGATCGCCCGTGACCGCAGCGGTCACGCCCCCGACGCAGGCCTTGATCTGCCGGTGCCAGTGCACGTCCGAGTCGTCGAGCATGGCATTCCGCCGGCCGCGGACCTGGCCGTCCTGGGACGCCTCGCACTTGAGGAAGACGTTGACCAGCCGGCCGTCCAGGTCCGACGGGTGCGGACGATCCGGCAGCTCCAGCCCGGCATCCCTGATCGCGCCCCAGATGCCGTCGGCGTCCAGCGCGTCCTGCATCACCGAGTGCCCGATCCGGTACCGGCCGCCGACCCCGCGCGCGTTGCCGACGACCACGATCTGCGCGCGATCCAGCTCGACGCCGGACGAGCAGGACGCGACGGAGGAGTAGAGCGACCGGTCGTGCATGACGTCGGCGTCGGTCGGCATCCCGATCTCGCCGAGCGCGACGGCGATGCCGAGCGCGGTGCAGCCGTTGGACAGGTCCATCGATTCGTGGGTGTGCGTCGTCCAGACGGTCTGGCCCCGCGACTGGGCGTCCTTGATGGTCTGGATCGTCAGCAGCGGGGTCTTCGTCTGCACGTAGTGGACGTCGGCCGGGTCGGTGATGCCGGCCCGCTCCATGGCCACCCGGACGCCGGCCGCGACCTTCTCGATCATCGGCGTGCGGCCGATCTCCTCCGGCAGCAGCGGCTCGCTCATCGCGAACCCGACCGTGAGTCGCGGCTCGTCGGTCGGCGTGACCGAGTCCGCCGGCACCGTCGCGAAGACAGTCGCGTGCGGCGACAGCACGCCGTCCGTGCCGCCCGACCAGACGATCGGGATCTCCTTCACCTCGTCCGCCGTGCGGGTGCCGGCGGCGAGGATCGCCTCGCGGAAGGCCCGGTCGGCGATGATCCGGGTGTAGTCGTTGACCCCGCCGTTGCCCTCGGTCTTCCCGATCACGGCGATGACCCGGTCGGCGTCCAGCACCCCGTGGGCGATCAGCCGGGTGAGCTCGCTCGCGTCGGAGACGGAGTGCAGCGGGATCTTGCGGACCTCGATCGGCTCGGGCATGACGGTCAGCCTGCCAGTCGCCCCGAGGCGCGCGCGACGGGTCTCGAATTGGTCAATACAGTTGACGATCGCGAGCCGCCCAGCGATGCTCAGACGGTCAACGTCTTGACCGATCGGAATCGAGTCGACCATGCCCGTGCTGTCCAGTCCCGCGAAGGCCACCCACCGGCTGCCCGACGCCGCGTTCACCGCCCTGGCCACCCCGTCCCGGGGGTCGAGCCGGACGTCGGTGTGGCGGGTGGAGATCGCGCCGGGCGCCGCGGGTGCCCCGCACACGCTGACCGACGAGGAGGTGTTCGTGGTCCTCGACGGCACCGCGAACGTCAGCCTCGGCGGCTCGGTCGCCACCGCGTCGGCCGGCGACGCCATCGTGGTCCCGCCGGGCGTTCTCTTCGTTCTCGGCAACGACGGCGACCGCCCGCTGCGGCTGCTCTGCTGCATGCCCGTCGGTGGCCGGGCCACGTTGGCCGACGGCTCGGTGATCACCCCGCCGTGGTCGCTGTAGATCCGGGGGGGACGGCGCTCGCCCGCCTGCTCGCCGTCGCCTACCGCTCGCTCGTCGTCGAGCTGCACCGGGAGCTGCGCGCCCGGGGATGGCACGACGTCCGCCCGTCCTTCGGGTTCGTGCTGCTCGCGGCGCGCGACGACCCGGCCACCCCGGGCGGGCTGGCCGAGCTGCTGGGGGTCTCCAAGCAGGCCGCGTCCAAGCTGGTGGACGGCATGGTCGCGGCCGGCTACGTCGCGCGCGGCACCGCTCCCGGCGACGCGCGGCGCAAGCTGGTCGAGCTCACGCCGCGCGGCGCCGCCCTGCTCCGCGCCGTCGAGGAGATCTACGCCGAGCTCGAGCGGGGCTGGGAGCGGTCGATCGGCGCCGACGGCGTGCACCGGTTGCGCGCCGACCTCGTCGCCGTGCTGACGGACAACGGCGCGCGGGGGCTCCCGCAGGTGCGCCCCGTCTGGTGAGCTGAACGCGGTTCGCCGGTCGGGCGGCGGCTGGTGGCGCTGGAGGTGGCAGCCATGGGGAATCCGGCCGTGCCGGCCACCGCCGAGGCGCGGCTGGCGTTCGATCGCCGGCAGTGGTCCGCCGCGTATGACGCGCTGGCGGTCGCGGACACCTCGGGCTCCGCGCCGCTGGCGGCCGGCGACCTCGACCTGCTGATGGCGGCCGCCTACCTCACCGGGCGGGAGGAGGTCGGGGACGAGGTCGCGGCGCGCGCCCACCGCGCGCACCTCGACACGGGCGACCGGCCCGCCGCCGCACGCTCGGCGTTCTGGTTGTCGGTTCAGCTGCTGCTGCGCGGGGCCGAGCTGCCGAGCGCCGGCTGGCTCGAGCGCGCGCGGGCCTGCCTGGACGAGGACGGCCGCGAGTGCGTCGAGCGCGGTTACCTGCTGATCCTCGAGGTCCTGGCCCGGTTGCGGGCGGGCGAGAACGAGGCTGCGCTGACCGCGGCGCTCGGCGCCGTGCGCTGGGGCGAGAGATTCTCCGACGCCGACCTGCTCGCCCTCGGCAGGCTCGCGCGGGGCCAGGCGCTCGTCGCGCTGGGCAGCGCCGCCGACGGGCTCGAATCGCTCGACCAGGCGATGGCCGCCAGCACCGCCGGCGACCTGTCGGCGATGGTCGCCGGCATCGTGTACTGCGCGGTGATCGAGGAGTGCCACCGGGTGCTCGACCTGCGCCGCGCCCAGCAGTGGACGGCCGCCCTGAGCCACTGGTGCGACGCGCAACCCGATCTCGCGCCGTACCGCGGGCAATGCCTGGTGCACCGGTCGGAGATCATGCTCCTGCACGGCAGCTGGTCCGACGCCCTGGACGAGGCCGACCGCGCCTGCGAGCGTCTCGTCGACACCGCCGCGGCCGGCGAGGCGTACTACCAGCTGGCCGAGGTGCACCGGGTGCGCGGCGAGACCGGGCCCGCCCAGGAGGCCTACCGGCGGGCGAGCCGCTGGCTGCCGAGCGGGCAACCGGGGACCGCGCTGCTGTGGTTGGCGGACGGCCGAGCCGACGCCGCGGCCGTCGCGATCCGGCGCGCGCTGGCCGAACCCGCGGGGCACGTCGCGCGGCCCCGGCTGCTGGCCGCGGCGGTCGAGATCCTCGCGGCCGCCGATGACCCCGCCGGCGCACGCGCCGCCGCGGACGAGCTGCGGGTGTGGGCCGACCGGCTGGACACCCCGTGGGCGCGGGCACTGGCGTCGCACGCCGACGGCGCCGCGCGGCTCGCCGAGGGCGACGCCGAGGCGGCGCTGCGGCTGCTGCGCGGCGCCTGGACCGCATGGCGGTCGATCGACGCGCCGTACGAGGCCGCCAGGGTCCGGCTGCTGATCGGGCTCGCGCTCCGGGCCCTCGGCGACCCGGACTCCGCGGAGATGGAGCTCGACGCGGCCCGATGGGTCTTCGAGCAGCTCGGCGCCGGACCGGACGCGGCCCGCGCGCGGGGCCTGGCCCGGTCGGCGCGGCCGGGCGGCGTCCTGTCCGCGCGGGAGGCGGAGGTGCTGCGGCTCGTCGCCACCGGGCGCACCAACCGGGCGATCGCGGCCGAGCTCTTCCTGAGCGAGAAGACGGTGGCCCGCCACCTGAGCAACATCTTCCGCAAGCTCGACGTGTCGTCCAGGGCGGCGGCAACCGCCTACGCGTTCCGGCACGACCTGGCCTGACCGCGGTCGCGGCGATCGCCGGCTGCGTCGAATGACCCATCCGCGACGATGGGCGGTTCGTCCGAAGCGGCTGGCCGGACGCCGAACCTAGCGTCACGGCATGGACTTTCGGGAACGACTCCTGGCCGGCGCGCCGGTGGCGGATCGGCGCCGGGTGATCGCCGGGGTGCGCACCGCGGTGCTGCAGGGCGGCGCCGGCGCCCCGCTCGTGCTGCTGCACGGGCCGGGCGAGTCAGCCGCGGGCTGGGGGCCGGTGCTCGACCGGCTGACCGCCACGCACGCCGTCGTCGCGCCCGATCTCCCCGGGCACGGCGACTCGGAGCTGCCCGTGTCGCCGGGCGGCGACGGGCCCGTGCTGAGCGTGCCGTGGCTGCTCGAGTGGTTCGACGAGCTGATCTCGGCCACCTGCCCCGTGCCGCCGGTCGCGGTCGGACGGGTGGTCGGCGGCGCGATCGCGGCGCGGTACGCCATCGCGCGGCCGGACCGCCTCGCCGGCGTCGTGCTGGTCGATTCCCTCGGCCTGGCGCCCTTCGACCCGGATCCGCGATTCGGGCTCGCGATGCGCCGGTTCCAGGCCGACCCGACCGCCGCCACCTACGAGCGGTTCATGGAGTTCTGCGCGTACGACCTGGACGCGGCGCGAACGCGCATGGGCGCGCAGTGGCCGCCGTACGCCGGCTACGCGGTGCAGCGCGCCACCGACCCCCGCACCCAGGCCGCGACGGACGCCCTTCTCGCGGCCTTCGCGGCGCCGCTCCCGGCCGCGGAGCTGGCCGCGCTCGACGTGCCGACCAGCATGATCTGGGGCCGCGAGGATCTCGCGCTGCCGCTCGCGATCGCGGAGGCCGCGCGGGACCGCTTTCGCTGGCCCCTGGCCGTCGTCGACGGGGCCGGCGACGATCCCCCGCTGGATCAGCCCGACCGGTTCGTCGACGTCCTGCTCACCACCCTCGATCGGTTCGCGGCGACTCCAGCACCGGGTGTTCGCGCGTGAGCACCGACTACGACGTCATCGTGGTCGGCGCCCGGTGCGCCGGTGCTCCCACGGCGATGCTGCTGGCCCGCCGGGGACACCGGGTGCTGCTGGTCGATCGGGCGACCTTCCCGAGCGACACCGTCTCCACCCATCTCGTCCACCCGGGCGGCGTCGCCACCCTCGAGCGCTGGGGGCTGCTCGACCCCGTCGTCTCGACGGGCTGTCCGCCGATCGACACCTACGCCTTCGACTTCGGCCCGTTCTCGATCGTCGGATCGCCCGGGTTCGCCGACCGTCCCGTGTCCTACGCGCCGCGGCGGACGGCGCTCGACGCGGTGCTCGTGGAGGCGGCGGTGCAGGCCGGCGCGGAGTTCCGCGGCGGCTGCACGGTGTCGTCGCTGCTGGAGGACGGCGGTGCCGTCGCGGGCGTCCGGATGCACGACGGCGACCGGCGCGCGTTCACCGAACGGGCGCGGGTGGTCGTCGGGGCGGATGGTCACCGCTCCGTCGTGGCCGAGGCCTGCCGCCCGGAGCGGTACCTCGAGAAGCCGCCGCTGCTGGCCGGGTACTACAGCTACTGGACCGGGCTGCCGATGCAGGGTCGCTTCGAGAGCTACGACCGGCCGGATCGTGGCTTTGCGGCGTGGCCGACGAACGACGACCTCACCGTGCTCATCTGCGGATGGCCGTTCCGCGAGCGCCAGGCGAACCGGTGCGACATCGAGGGGAATCTCCTGGCGACCCTGGACATGGCGCCCGAGTTCGCCGACCGGGTGCGGCGGGCCACCCGCGTCGAGCGGATCGCCGGCATGTCGGTGCCGAACTTCTTCCGCCGGCCGTACGGGCCGGGCTGGGCGCTCGTCGGCGACGCCGGTTACATCAAGGACTTCATCACCGCCCAGGGCATCCAGGACGCCTTCCGGGACGCCGAGCTGTGTGCGGCGGCGCTCGACGCGGCGCTCACCGGTGCGCGCCGGTTCGACGACGCGATGGCCGACTACCAATCGACCCGCGATCGGGAGTCGCTGCCGATGTACGAGCTCACCACGCAGCTGGCCGCCCTCGAGCCGCCGCCTCCCGAGTTCGCGGACCTGCTGGCCGGCATCGTCGGGAATCAGCCCGCCATGGACGACTTCACCCGGATGACCGCCGGCACCCTCTCGCCGTCGGCGTTCTTCGCGAGCGCCCAGGCCGCGGTCGACGGCGCGACCCGGGGCGGCGGAGGGTAGTCGGCCGCCGGGGCGCCGCCTGCTCGGTCGCGGCCGGCGCCCCGCGCGGGATGCCGAAAAGGCGACGTGACGTCGCTCACTCGGGCGTCGAGTCGCCCGGCCGGAACGGACAAAAGGTCTCCGATCCATTCTTTGACCATTTCTTTACTTATCCGCTGCGGCCCACCCCGCGCGTCAGGCCGCCCGGTAATGGCGGCGGGAGCGCCTGTGCCGCAATGGTTCCGCAAGACTTCAGCCGTCCCCGCTCGTGGCCGGCCGGCACCGGGATTGCCCTCGCGGCCGAGGGTCGAGCGCGCGAACCCGGCAGGTTGCGTCCGCGCCCGTGTGATGTTCCAGAATGGTCAAGGGCGTTCCGGGAAATTGGCCCGGAATGCGAGAATGGCTCTCGTGACGAGAGCCGAGCACCATCCCTCTCGCCCGTCCAGCCGCTCCCCGGTCCCGTCCGCTCGGGTCAATCGCTGGTGGGCGTCCCTGCCGACCTCCACGCGCGTCGTGCTGGTCGTGCTGCCGGTGACGCTGGCCGCCTTCGCCTCGTGGGGCTTCGGCGAGGTGATCGGGCAACACCACCGCCAGTTCGACCTGCGGCTGTACTACGACGCCATCAACTTCTGGCACGCCGGCAACGACCTGTTCGCCTACTCCCAGCCGGACGCCGTGAACGTCCGCCTCGGGTTCACCTACCCCCCGCTCGCCGCGGTCCTGATGACCCCGATGGCCTGGTTCTCCTACGGGCTGGTCAAGATCGTCTGGCTGGCCGGCATCATCGGCGCCACCGCCGGCTGCGTCTGGCTGGTGCTGCGCGAGCGGTTCGCGCCCCCGAAGCAGCTGATGATCGCGCTGGTCGGCGTCGGCACCGCGGCGGCGTTCCTGCTCGAGCCGTTCCGGCAGACGATGTCGTTCGGCCAGATCAACGTCTTCCTGGCGCTGCTGGTGCTGGTCGACCTGCTGGTGCTGGGTCGCCGCGGCAGCCGCTGGACGGGAATCGGCATCGGCCTGGCCGCGGCCATCAAGCTGACGCCCGGCATCTTCATCGTGTATCTGCTGGTCGTCGGCCGGTGGCGCGCGGCCCTCACGGCCATGTCGGCCACGGTCGGGTTCACCCTGCTCAGTGCGCTCGTCACGCCCACCGAGACCTGGCGGTACTTCACCTCGCTCATGTGGGAGACGTCGCGGGTCGGCTTCCTCGACACGACGATGAACCAGTCGATCAACGGCCTGCTGGCCCGCCTGGCGGCGCCCCTGGAGCCCCGCACGATGCCGTGGCTGCTGCTCGCGGTGGCCATCGCCGCCTTCGGCTTCTGGCGCGCCCGGCGCGCGGCCGCCGCCGGCGACGAGCTGGCCGCCGTGACCCTGGCGGGCCTGATCGGCATCCTGGTCAGCCCGGTGAGCTGGGTGCACCATGCGGTCTGGATCCTGCCGGCGATGCTGATCCTCGGCCTGCGGCTGACCACCGCCATCGGCGCGCTGGCCCGCGACGAGGGTGCCGAGCGGGCGCTCCCGCGCCGGATCACCGAGGTCGTCGCGCTGTCCGTGATGATGACGGTCGGCCTGGTGATCTGGTGCATGCCGACGGCCTCGCTCATCGGTGTGCGCGATGGCGACTACGACGCCGGCGGCGCGGTGCTGGCGTTCGCCGGCAGCATCCAGATGCTCTGGATGATCGCGGCCGTCCTGGTTCTGCCGTACGGCCGCTCGGCCTGGCGGCGCGGCGGGTTCGACGACTTCCTGTCCGGATCCGGCTCGGTGCCCGCCTCGGCGAAGGCCACCCGGATCGTGCTGCCGTCCATCGGCCTGCCAGCGGAGCGCCCGGCCGCCGGCGCCGCGTCGAGCCGGCCGCGTGGCGAGGCCACCCGCCACCCGGCAGGCCGGCCCGGGCGCGATCAGAACGCGTAGCGGCGGGATCGCCGCGCGCGGCGGTCGGCCGGCGCCGTGCCCACGGCTCCGACGATCTCCTCGGCGATCACCGCGCCCAGCCGGCGGCTGAACGCGACCGGCTCGTCGGCCGCGTCCTCGAACTCGGCGACCAGCCGGTCCACGATGCCGCGCCGGCGCAGGTCGACGGCCCTGATCTGCTGCGACGCGGCCAGCTCGGCGGCCTTCGACGGGTCGCCGCGGTGCACGATCGCGCTCGCCCCTTCGGGCGGCAGCGGTGACAGCCAGGCGTGCCGCGCGGCCACCACCCGGTCCCCCGGGAGCAGCGCCATCGCGCCGCCGCCCGATCCCTGACCGAGCAGCACACAGACGGTCGGGGCGCCGAGGGCGACCAGGTCGGCGAGGCTGCGCGCGATCTCGCCGGCCAGGCCGCCCTCCTCCGCCTCCTTCGACAGTGCGGCGCCCGGGGTGTCGATCACCGACACGAGCGGCAGGTCGAGCTCGTCCGCCAGCCGCATCCCGCGCCGCGCCACCCGCAGCGCCTCGGGCCCGAGCGGGCCGGAGCCGGCCTGCGACGTCCTGTCCTGCCCGAGCAGCACGCAGGGCACCCCGGAGAACCGGGCCAGCACCAGCCGGACGCCCTCGTGGTGCTCGCCCTCGCCCGTGCCGCTGAGCGGCACCACGTCCGTCGCGCCGTACCGGAGCAGCTCCCGGACGCCGGGCCGGGTCGGCCGCCTGGTGATGAGCACGCTCTCCCACGCCGGGAGCGCCGGCTGCTCGATCTCCGCCGCGCCGGTCACCCGGTCGTCGATCTCGGCCGGCGCGCCGCGCGGCGCGCCGAGCACACGAAGCGTCCTGGCGGCGATCTCCGCCAGCCGCTCGACCGGCAGGACGGCGTCGATCAGGCCGTGTGCGAGCAGGTTCTCGCTGGTCTGGACGCCGGCCGGAAACGGACTGCCGTACAGCGCCCGGTACACCTTGGGTCCGAGGAAGCCGAGCAGCGCGCCCGGCTCGCCGACCTGGACGTGACCGAGCGAGCCCCACGAGGCGAAGACGCCACCGGTCGTCGGATGCCGCAGATAGACGAGGTACGGCAGGCCGGCCGCGCGGTGCGCGGCGATCGCGTCGGTGATGCGCACCATCTGCACGAAGGCGACCGTGCCCTCCTGCATGCGGGTGCCGCCGGACGCCGTCGCCGCCAGCAGCGGCAGCCGCTCGGCGGTCGCCCGCCGGATGGCCGACTCCAGCCGGTCGGACGCGGCGAGCCCGACCGATCCGCCGAGGAACCGGAACTCGCTGCTGAGCACCGCCACCCGGTGCCCGCCGATCGACCCGCTGCCGGTGATCACCGCCTCGTCCGCCCCGGACGCGGCGCGGGCCGCGGCGAGCTCCGCCGCGTAGCCGTCGTCCAGGTCGGCCGGGAGCACCACGGGCACGTCCCAGCTCTCGAACGACCCATCGTCGAGCACGATGCGCAGCAGCTCGCTCGCTGACGGGCGCTGGTCGGACGGGCTCATGCGACTCCGGCTCTCCGACCTTTCGGTCACCATCGGCTCTCCGACCTTTCGGTCGCCATCGACACTGCGACCTTTCGGTCGCCATCGACACTGCGACCTTCGGTCACGACCGGCGGCTAGGGGGCGCGCCCACGGTAGGACACGGCGGGCCCCCGCGCCCGGGCCGATGGGCCGATGGCCCGGTCCGTGTCGCATCGCGCGCCGCTGGGTACAGGACGTGGCGTACCACCGAAACCCGCGCCCGACGGGCGCGACCACGCGAACACCCGCGCCCGACGGGCGCGATCAGTGCGAAACGGAGATCCCATGGCCGCCAGGCTCCCGAAGTTCACCGTCCCGTCGATGACCACCGCGCAGGGCGCCGAGGTCGCCGCCTCGTTGCAGGACCGGCTCAACGCCTTGAACGACCTCGCGCTCACGCTCAAGCACATTCACTGGAACGTGGTCGGACCGCACTTCATCGCGGTGCACACCATGCTCGACCCCCAGGTCGAGGCGGTGCGCGCGATGGTCGACCAGACCGCCGAGCGGATCGCCACCCTCGGCGTCTCGCCGGTGGGCACGCCCGGCGCGCTGGTGAAGAGCCGGTCGTGGGACGACTACGCCGTCGGCCGCGACGACGCCATCGCGCACCTCGGCGCGCTCGACCTCGTCTACCAGGGCGTGATCGCCGACCACCGCGAGGCCGCCGAGGCCGTCGAGGAGGCCGACCCGGTCACCAACGACATGCTCATCGACCACCTGCACGAGCTGGAGCTGTTCCACTGGTTCGTTCGCGCTCACCTGGAGACGCCGGCGGGTGCCGTGTCCACGAACGGGGCGGCGACCGAGCAGGCGGCGGCGAGCTCCGCGCGGTCCTGACGCGTTCCACGGCCGGTGACCGGCGACGGCGCGGCCGAGCACATCGAGAAGCTGGCCCGGCGCTACCTCGGCGGGCCCTATCCCTGGTACGGCGGCCGCGACCAGGAGCGACTGCTGCTCACGATCGAAGCGGAACGCGTCAACGCCATGGGATAGCGGACCCGGCGGGTGGTGGTGGTTCAGCGCGGCCTCGTGCACAGCCGGACCTCACACCGATCGGGCGATTCCTGGCGATCATCGCCTCCCGATGAGCACGGTTCGTCCGGATCGCGCAATACTCGCCGCCATGGCACTGCACAGCGGATCCAGCCAGCCCACCCACGCGTCGCACTCGAATGCCGTGCTGGGGGTGGCGAATCCCGCGGTCGGCGACGAGACGGTTCTTCCCGAGATCGCGCTGTCCGCCGATCCGGTGCCGCCGGACGTCGCCTATCAGTTGATCAAGGACGAGCTGCTGCTCGACGGCAGCGCCCGGCTGAATCTCGCCACGTTCGTCACCACCTGGATGGAACCGCAGGCGCGGCAGCTGATGTCGGACTCGGTCGACAAGAACATGATCGACAAGGACGAGTACCCGCAGACCGCGGAGATCGAGCGGCGGTGCGTCGCCATCCTCGCCGACCTGTGGCACGCCCCGAACCCGGAGCAGGCGACGGGGTGTTCGACCACCGGATCCAGCGAGGCCTGCATGCTCGCCGGGATGGCGCTGAAGCGCCGGTGGGCGGCGCGGGTGAAGGCGGCCGGGGGCGATCCCCGCACCCGCACGCCGAATCTGGTGATGGGCTCGAACGTCCAGGTGTGCTGGGAGAAGTTCTGCCGCTACTGGGAAGTCGAACCGCGGCTCGTCCCGATGGAGGGCGACCGGTACCACCTCGAGGCCGACCAGGCGGTGGCCGCGGTCGATGAGGACACCATCGGCGTCGTCGCGATCCTCGGTTCGACGTTCGACGGCAGCTACGAGCCCGTGCAGGAGATCGTGGAGGCGCTGGACGCGCTCGCCGCCAGCGGCGGGCACGACGTGAAGGTGCACGTGGACGGCGCGTCGGGCGCGATGATCGCGCCGTTCCTGGATCCCGACCTGCCGTGGGACTTCCGGCTCGAGCGGGTGGTCTCGATCAACACCTCGGGGCACAAGTACGGCCTCGTCTACCCGGGCGTCGGCTGGGTGCTCTGGCGCGACGCCGAGCACCTGCCGCAGGAGCTGGTGTTCAACGTCAACTACCTCGGCGGCGAGATGCCGACCTTCGCGCTGAACTTCTCCCGGCCGGGGGCCGAGGTCGTCGCGCAGTACTACAACTTCTTCCGGCTCGGCCGCTCCGGATTCACCGCCGTGCAGCAGGCGTCTCGCGACGTGGCGATGTCGCTGTCCGGCCGCATCGGCGAGCCATGGCCGAGTTCGACCTGATCACCCGCGGCGACGAGTTGCCGGTGTTCGCCTTCACCACGTCGTCGTCGGTGACCGGCTGGGACGTGTTCGCGCTGTCCCGGCGGATGCGCGAGCGCGGGCTGGCAGGTGCCGGCGTACTCCTTCCCGGAGAACCGCACCGATCTCGCCGCGCTCCGCGTGGTGTGCCGGAACGGCTTCTCGCTGAACCTCGCCGACCTCTTCTTCGAGGACCTGCAGGCCGCGGTCGCGGACCTGACGACGGAGTCGACCACGGCCGGAAAGATGTCCGGCCCGTCCGGTTTCCGGCACTGAGCCCCGCCGATCGGCGCTCATCGGCGCTCATCGGCCGTGATCATGGGGGCCGTGCCCGGTCCCGGGAATCTCGGTCGCCCGCGGGCCGGCCGGCGGACCGGGGGCCGGGCGCGGGCGGCGCCGTGTAAAACTGCGACGTGTCCGTCGCCCTGACCATCCTGGCCTTGATCGCGACGGTGACCGCCGTCAGCGCGATCGCCGGGCGGATCGGATTCCCCGCGCCCCTGCTGCTGGTGCTGATCGGGATCGGCGCGTCGTACCTGCCGTTCGTCCAGCCCATCCCGCTCAGCCCGGAGCTGGTGCTGATCGGGCTGCTTCCGCCGTTGCTCTACGCGGCGGCCATCCGCACGTCGCTCGTCGACATCAAGGCCAACCGACGGTCGATCTCCCTGCTCGCGGTCGGCCTGGTGGTCTTCACGACCGCGATCGTCGGGTTGGTCGCCTTCTGGCTGCTGCCGATCCCGCTCGCCGCGGCGATCGCCTTCGGCGCCGTCGTCGCGCCGCCGGACGCGGTGGCCGCCACCGCCATCGCCCGCCGGATCGGCCTGCCGCGCAGCATCGTCACGGTGCTGGAGGGCGAGTCGCTGCTCAACGACGCCACCGCGCTCGTCGCGCTGCGCACGGCCATCGCCGCGATCGCCGCGACCGTGTCGATCTGGGGCGTCACCCTCGACTTCCTCTGGGCGGCGCTCGGCGGCGCGGCGATCGGCGTCGTCGTGGCGCTGGTCGTCGCGCTGGTCCGCCGGCAGATCCGGGACCCGCTGCTGGACACGGCGGTGTCGCTGATGGCGCCGTTCGCGGCGTTCCTGCCGGCCGAGGAGGTGCACGCCTCCGGCGTGATCGCGGTGGTGACGTGCGGACTGCTGCTCGGGCACAAGGCGCCGCGGGTGCAGAACGCGACGTCGCGGCTGAACGAGCGGATCAACTGGAGCACGATCCAGTTCCTGCTCGAGAACTCCGTGTTCCTGCTGATCGGCCTGCAGGTCCGGCTGATCGCGGAGAACGTCGGGAAGTCCGAGCTGTCCGCCGGCACGATCATCACGTTCTGCGTCGTCGTGCTGCTCACGGTGATCCTGGTCCGGCCGCTCTGGGTGTTCCCGGTCCGGTACCTGCTGCTGCGCCCGACCGACGACAGCGGCCGATCGATCCCGTGGACCTACACCGCGGTCGTGTCCTGGGCCGGTATGCGCGGCGTGGTGACCCTGGCCGCCGTCTTCGTCCTGCCGTCGACGGTGCCGAACCTGGAGATCCTGGTGCTCGGCGCCTTCGTCGTGACCGCGGGGACGCTGCTCATCCAGGGACTGTCGCTGCCGTGGTTGGCGCGGCGGCTGGGCGTGCGCGGCCAGAGCGCGCGCGAGGACGCCCTGCAGGAGGCCATCGTGCTGCGCGCCGCGGCCGCCGCCGGCCGGGCCGAGCTGGAGAAGCTCGTGCAGCCCGACGACGACGCGCACACCGTCGAGATGCTGCGCGCGCGGGGCGAGAAGCAGGTGAACGTCGTCTGGGAGCGCCTCGGCCGGCCGGAGGCGGACGAGACGCCGAGCGAGACGTATCGGCGGCTGCGCGTCGCCATGCTCGGCGCGGAGCGGGACGAGGTGCTGCGCATCCGGGACGAGGGCACGGTCGACTCCGACGTGCTCGCCGACGTTCTCGACCGGCTGGACGTCGAGGAGTCGATGATCGACCGGCCGCCGCTGCGCGAGGCGGCCGAGGAGGACGTGCTGACCACCCCCGCGCGCACGGCGGGCGAGTGCGACGATCTCGCCGCCGCGCCCATGAGCACGGTGCCGACCTTCACCGACGGCTGCCCCGACTGCCTGCGGGAGGGGACCCGCTGGGTGCACCTGCGGCTCTGCCTGTCCTGCGGCAACGTCGGATGCTGCGACTCGTCGGTGGCCAAGCACTCCGAGCGGCACTTCCACCGGACGGCGCACCCGGTGATGCGCTCCTTCGAGCCCGGCGAGGCCTGGCGCTGGTGCTACACGCACGAGCTGCTCGGCTGACTCGAACGGGGTCCGGGAGCTTCGCCGCGCCCGTCTGCCCCCGCCGCCGGGGCGCCGGCACACGGGTGTCGACGTCCGGGCGGGTCGTGCCGCTCGTTCCGCGACGAGGCGGTGCCGCTCGCCGACCTCGGCGCGGTGCTCGCCGCCGGCTACGGCGTGGACGGCGCGGTGCGGCGCGGCGCGCTGGAGTTCCTCGAACGACCCATTCCGTCGGGCGGCGGCCTGTACCCCCTCGAGCTGTACGTGCTCGCTCGCGCGATCGGCGGCGTCGAGCCGGGCGTCTACCACTACGCGCCGGTCGTCGCCGGACTGGAACAGCTGCGCACGGTCGAGTTGCCGTCCCGGTTCGCAGCTGCGTTCCCCTCGACGGAGGCCGGCACGATCAGGACGCCACGTGCTGCAGGGACGTCGTCTTCAGACCGACTCCCCAATCGAGGCCGACCCCGTAGTGATCGTCCGCATGTCGCGCGCTGAGGAAATAGCGCTCCTGGCGAACGACGAGAAACTGCCCGTCCTTGCTTCCGCAGACGGCGAGTGCGCACCACCGCAGGCCCGGATCGGGGGACCTCAGTTCGATGGGCGGGTGGCCGAGGCCGGGATGGGTGATCGACAGTGCCGCAGCGACGGCGCGGAAATCGGTCACACCGCGGTAGATCATCGCGAAGACGACCGCGAACGCGACCTCCGCCGGAGCCGCCATGATCAGCGGCTCGCCGTGGCCGAACCTGCCGTCCGGATCGTCGCGCGGCAACCAGATGTGCGGTGCTGAATCTCGTGACCCGTGAAATCCCCCGGCTGCCTGCACGACTCCCCGACGGCCGTCGCGCAGGATGTACAGGCACCCGATGTCGAGGTCCGGCGGCAGTAGCTCCGCGGCGGGCGGCGTCCAGTTCAGGGTGAACACCACGGGGCGGCCCGGGTGATCCGCGAGAGTGAATCCGGCTTCCACGACAACACCTAACCCTTTGACTGTGACGAGATGTCCCGCAGCCGAGCGACCAGGACAGAGATCCAGATGAGGAGCCGCACTCGGTGGCGGTCCTCGACGGCGGCCGCCGCGAAGACCCGCAAGGCGCGAAGCAGGCACGTCGCCGCGAATTCCCACTCTCCGCAGTCCGGGAAGTTCTCGAGCATGAGCTCGCGCAGTCTGAGCGAGACCCGCGCCCAGTACGGCTCGAACGACCTCGGCCCGTTCGACCACGTCGCGCTCCACAGGGCGTTCTCCAGCGCCACGTCGCCGAGCAGGTCGGAAGCCGTCCGCCCCACCACCGACGGCAGCATCCGCACGCTCGCCTCGAGACTGGCGAAGTCGAGCAGCCGCGGCCCTCGGGTCATGTTGCGGTAGTCGATCAACACGGGTTGCGCCTGATCGTCGATCAGCACGTTCCCGCCGTGCAGGTCGCCGTGCACGACACACGCCGAGTAGGGGCCCGTGTAGCGACCGGCCCCGAACTCCTCCGGCTTCGGTATCGCCAGGCTGTGGCCGAGCCAGGTGACGGCTCGGCCGTCACCGGTCGGTGAGATCGATTCCGTGCGATCCACGAACTGCCGGACCGCCCGGAGA
This sequence comes from uncultured Actinomycetota bacterium, assembly GCA_963844455.1. Taxonomy (GTDB): domain Bacteria; phylum Actinomycetota; class Actinomycetes; order Mycobacteriales; family Nakamurellaceae; genus Nakamurella. The sequence goes on along the minus strand of CAWJOH010000011.1, from coordinate 177,150 downwards.
AGTTGATGGATGTCGCGCCCGTACTCGCGGCGGAAGAAGAGAACGAGATCGTTGTCCCGGGTGACGTCGGCGAGCAGGTACTTCTCCTTCGGGTCGTACAGACGTTCCAGGCAGCGAATCCCCTCCTGTTCCTCGAGATCGAGGAGCTGCTCGAGCGTTTCCGTCGCGCCGGACTGCCCGGAGCCGTAGGAGTAGCAGACAGCGCCGACGGTGTCGCCGAACACGTGGTCGAGCAATTCGACGCGATAGCGGAACGACACCCCGTACCGGATGTAGGAGCGGTACCGCTGCACCTCCTGCTGCGCATCCGCGACGGGACCGATCTTCACCACGCACCGCGGTCCGGTCCGGCCGGACTTGCTCGCCCTCGGTTGGCACCAGGCCACCACCGACCGGCTCCATCCCTCGGAGATCAGGTGCATGTCGACCTCGTCGACGAGGTCGACGGCGCGGTCCGGGTCGATGTCGCCCTGCCCGAACAGCCGGCCCAGAACGTAGTCCACCTCGGCTTCGGTCACCCTCAGCCTGTCCCGCTGGGGGCTGATCTGACCGCCGACCACACCGCGTTCCGCGAGTCGCTGGGACACCTCGCCGAGGTTCCCGACGCGGACCGGCGCGTGCAGCCATCGCCGTGCCCGCTCTCCGATGAGATCCCGAGCGCGCAGGTTGTCGTCCAACTTGTCGACCAGCCCCTGCGCCAGAGCCGGCTCGCCCCGGGCCGGCGCAAGGGTGCCGATGGCGGCCCGCCGATCCTCGCTCTGGATCGTGGTGAGCAGGATGCGCTCGCACGACGGACGGATGGCGCGCAGGTTCTTGAGCACCACGACGCCGTCGGTGTCCGCCTCGGCCTCGCCCCTGAGCGAGACGTCCACGATCGCCAGCTGCAGGTAGTGGTGCTCGATGACGTTCAGCGCCTCGTTGAGGCTCGCGGCGTAGAAGACGCGCAGTCCCGGGTGTTCGTCCTCCAGTACCTCGACGGCCTCGAGTTGCGCGTGGTCGTCGTCGACGAGCAGGACGCTGAAGCTCTCCATCGGTCACCTCGATTCTTGCCGAGCACGGCCCGTGCCCTGCCCCGGCATCGGTGCGAGGGTGTAGATCGGGATCTCGAGAGTGGTTCCCACGTAGAAGGAACCATTCGATTCACTGTTCTCCTTCAGCAGGACGTCACCGCCCACCGCCCGCATCCAATAGCCTGCGATGAATGCACCGAAATGCCGACGCCCGCGGCCGGACGCCGTCGGGTAGTCCTCGATGGGCGTGCGGTAGATCTTGCGCACGACGTCGTCCGGCACCGGCCGGTCGACGACCTGCGTGATGTCGACCAGGAGCCTTGGCAAGCCGCCGCGGCGGTGCAGTCGTGCTCGCAGGGAGACCCGGGTCGTCGTGTCGAATCGCAGGTGCGACTTCGAGTTCTTCAGCACCTCCTGCGCGGCACGCCGCAGTGCCATCGCAACAGCGGGCGAGAGCGGCGGTACGTCCAGCCGGGAGCCTTCCCACACCACCCACTCGTCGACGCCGACGTCCGCGGCGGCCTGGTCGAGGATCTCGTACGGAACCAACGAGACGTTCGCGGTCCGGTCCGTGGGCCGCTGACCCCAGTCGACGAACTGCTGGATCTCCTCGGCGAGGCGCACCACGTCCGGGGTGCCGGTCGCTCTGAGCCTGTCCACCCGCTTCAGGATCTCGTGGGCGTGCACCGCTGTACTGGACGCGATCACGAATCCGCGCTGTTCCTCGGCGCGCTGCGCGAACATCAGGGCCAGGCTCATGTGCTGCGCGAGGGCTTCGACGAATCGCAGCGTCTCGACGAAGGCCGAGATCTGCGGGCTGGTCAGCAGAAGGACTCCGACGACCCTGTCGAACAGGGTGATGGGCAGCGCCGCCGCGGACCGGATCGACCGCCGGCGCCAGTCGGCTGCCGATGTTCCGACGGCGGAGCCGCGGGTCCACCCGTCGTCGATCACGTGCGGGCGCCCGGTGACGAACGCCCGGCGAGCCAACCCGCTTCCCGACTTTCCGAGCCCGACGTCACCGTCGACCTCGTCGGGGCCAACGCCCTGGCTCGCCACGCACACCAGTGACTGCTGGTTCCAGCCGCACAGGTACAGGGCCGCGCGGCGCGCGTTCACGTGCTCGTACACGAGCCGCAACGCTGCCTCGAGCGGCCGCCGGGCCTGGGAGAAATCGATCGGGACGCGGTTCCAGGGCGAGCTGCGATCCGGGTCGTCCAACGGTGACACGCTGAGCAGCACGCTCCCGGCGGTGAGTTCCGCGAGGCGATCGGTCACCTCCTCGAAGAGGATGTTGGTCCGTCGCAGGGCGAAGTGCATGCCCAGGAGCTCCAGGTCGTCCAGGTCACGGGCTGCGAAAGACCCGGAATCGGCGGTCGTCTCCCGCTGCACGACCAGGGCACCAGCCACGCTGCCCGGGTCGTCACCGATTCCGCCGGGGATCGGCACGATGACCTCGGAGAAGTCGGCGGGTTGCGGCTTCGTGCCCTGCCACCACGATCGCCCGGCGGTGTGTTGAGCCGGCTCCGTCGCCGCGAAGTTGACGACGCGCGCGCGACGCCGCTGGACCACCAGCGCGAGGTTCGACCGGCCGCTCAGGTCGACGACGTCGAGCGCTGACGGTGCGCCGCGCTGCGCGGTCAATCCCAGGGCGGCGCCGTTCCGGTCCTTGAGGTACAGGGCTGCGCCGCCGCGGCTTCCGGCGAGGCCCGCCTCGTGGATCACGGCGAACAGGTCCTCGTACGCATGGCCGGGGTTGTCGCGCAGCGCGGCCTCCGGGTGAAAGGCCGACACATCCGGGACGCGGGTGGTCGACTCGTCGATCCGGCGCCGCCGGACCGCCTCGCCGGCGATTCGCGGCCGGCGCTCGTGCCAGTGCACGACGACCTGGTTCGTGCTGTGCAGCATGAGCGCGAGTGGTTCGAGGTCGGCGGAGGGGATCACCGGCACGCGATGTCCCGTGCCGGGCGTGACGACCAGGAGTCGCACATCCTTCTCGCCGGACGGCAGCGGATCCGGGTGCCAGATCGTGAGGCCGGACTGTCCCTCGTCGTCGAGCGCGTCCAGCAGGGTGGAGACGATGCGCGTCCCACGGAACTCCGCCGTCACCTCGTCGGACAGGATCAGGTCCAGCGACAGTTGCATCGCCTCGCCGGCGACTCGATGGACCGCACGTTCGAGCTCCGCCGCGGTCAGCTGGCTGGCCAGGTCGCTGAGCTGCGCCTGGGCCGTCGCCGCGACGGCCTCGTCGGCGTGCGTGACGAGCAGCAAGGACCCGAAGACGACGCCGTCCGCCAGAGTGGGATGCCCGACAGTGAAGGGGATCAGTACCGCCCACCGGGCGCGGTGGGCGGTCCGCCATTCGTCCACCCACGTGCGGAGTGCGCCCGGGGGGCAGAACTGCCCGTCGACGATGAACGATCGCAGCGACCACTGCTCCACGGAGTCAGCCACGGCCGGCATCCCCGGCCATGAGTTCCTTCCGGGCCGCGTCGCGGAAGTCCCGCTGCGCGCTCCGGAGCCGCTGACGTGCTTCCACCCACGCTTCCTCGGGCTCGAACGTTCCGTCCCGCGCCAGGACGAGGAGCGAGTTGTACCGATCGACGATCTCCTGGGCCAATCGCAGCGGTGCGGCGCCGGCGATCAGCTTCAGCGTCTCGTAGGTCGTGATCATGTTCTCGGCCACGGCGTTGCGATCGCGAACCAGTTCGCGCAGCACGTCGTTCTCGACGGCGCCGGGATGACGCAGGGCATCCGCCGTCAACACGTCGACGTTCGGGCGCGAGACTTCTCGAGCGAGCTGAACCGTGTCGTGTTCGAGGCTGGACACCCGGACCAGGAACTCCGCGTAGACGGTGCGTCGCTCGACGTGCCATGCCTGTCGCTGCTCGTGACGCCACTTCATCCGCTCCAGGGCGACCGCCGGAACAAAGCCGACGATGGCACCCGCGAGCACGAGTCCGATCTCCCACACGCCCGCCATCGCATCCTTCGTCGCCGGCCTGCACGAACCTCGAGGAGCCGCGGTCCGATCCCACCCTGCCGGAGCGGACGCCGAGCCGACTGATACGAGGTGCGCTTGTCGCGCCCCGGATCTCGCCGTCGACCCGCGCATCACAGGACTGATCACGCCGAGTAGAAAAGAACTCCCTCTTTGCCGCCGAACGTGTCCATCCCCCGAGTTCGCGGACTATTAGTGACGCACCGTAGCACGACGGCCCCCGCTGCGGTAGTCGCATGGCACCGGTGCCCGACACGCGTCCGGTCAGCGGAAATCCACCTCCGCGAAGGTGCGTCCGCCGGAAAGGCGGGCGTAGCCGGGGCCGCGGTCGAAGAAGGGCTCGCGCTCGGGTCGGGCGGCTGCCATCGCCGCGCGGGCGGCGGCGGTCGCCGGCTCGTCCGCCGCCCAGCCGTCGTCGACGGGACTCACGACCACCCCGTAGTCCTCGGCCGCGCCGGACTCGGACACCTTGCCGTGCAACACGTCCCGCAGCACGTCGGCGACGGGGCGGTCCAGCGGGTCGCCCCAGCCGCCGCCGCCCGTCGTGCGGATCCGGACGACCTCCCCGGCACGCACCGGCTCCGCATCCGCCATCGCGTCCACCTCGCGCTCGTCCGGGCCGCCGGGGTCGATCGTCACCCGGAAGGGTCGGCCGGCCCGGCCGCCACGCACGCCCCAACACGACAGGATCGACCGGTCGGCGATCGACATGACGAACCCGTCGGTGAGCATGCGGATCCGTTTGTCGTAGCCGAGGCCGCCGCGGTACCGCCCCGCCCCGCCGGAATCGACGGCCAGCCCGAGACTCTCGACCAGGAAGGGGAACCGCGACTCGGAGAACTCCGTCGGCAGGTTCCGCGAGTCGGGCACCACGTGGATGGTGTCCTCGCCGTCCGCGTAGTACCGGCCCCCGGATCCGCCGCCGAGCACCTCGCGCATCAGGAACGGCTGCCCGTGCTCGTCCGTGCCGTAGACGCCGGTGTACCGGATCGTCTCCTGGTCGGCGGGCATGCGCCCGTCGACCGCCTTCGCCAGCACGCCGGCCAGCACCCCGAGCAGCCGCAGGATGACGAACGTGCGGGCGTTCGTCGGCGCCGGGAACACCGGCGTGAGCAGCGTTCCCTTGGGCGGGAAGCGCATCTCGATCAGCGGCACGACGCCCTCGTTGACGTCGAGCTCCGCCATCCGCTCCGGGCTGGCGGCGAGGTTGCGCAGGATCGGCGCCAGCCACTTGGCCAGGAACACCCCGTCGGAGTAGTCGGCGCAGTGGTTGATCGGCCCCCTGGCCTGCGGCGCCGTCCCGGTGAAGTCGAGAACGATGCGCGCGTCGGTGATCCCGTCGCCGGCGGAGGTCTTGGTCAGCGTGATCCGCTGCGTGTGCAGCCGCGGCTCGTCCACCCCGTCGTGCTCGGCGTAGTCCTCCCACACGTAGCTGCCGTCCGGGATGACGGAGAGGATCTCGGTCCGGTAGGTCTCGGTGGTCGACCGCAGGATCTCGTCGAACGCCGCCACCACCCGCTGCCCGCCGTAGCGGTCGAACACCTCGGCGAGCCGCCGGGCGCCCATCAGGCACGCGGCGCATTCGGCGTCCAGGTCCGCGGCGAGCGACTCCGGCATGCGCGAGTTCCGGGTCATGATCTTCAGCGCCGCCTCGTTCGGCACGCCGGCGTCCCACAGCCTGATCGGCGGGACCATGAGGCCCTCCTCGAACACGCTGGTGGCCCGCGACGGCATGGAACCCGGTACGGCGCCTCCGATGTCGTCGTGATGACCGAACGCCTGGACGAAGGCGACGACGTCGCCGCCGTGGAACACCGGCACCGTGACGCACAGATCGGGCAGGTGCCCGATGCCGCCCTCCGAGAGGTAGACGTCGTTGTGGAAGAACACGTCACCGGGCCGCATCGTGTCGACCGGATAGTCCCGCACCACCGGCTGCACCAGCGCGGAGTACGAGCGGCCGGTGAGCTTGCGCATCCGCACGTCGTGGATGCCGGCGCGGAAGTCGTGCGCGTCGCGGATCATCGGCGACCGCGCGGTCCGGCCGATGGCCGTCTCCACCTCCGCCTCGATGGCGGCGAGCGTGCCGGACACGATCTCGACCAGGACCGGATCCGCCTGTGGCGACGCCGTTGTCACCGGTGTCATGATCCCTCCGCCGTCTCCGTCGGGGTGATGACGAGCGCGCCGATGGCGTCGACCGTCGCGGCGTAGCCGGGGTGCACCGGCACGGTGGAGCCGAACTCCTCGATGACCGCCGGGCCCCGCACGACGTCGCCGGCACCGAGCCGACTCCGGTCGTACACCGCGGCCTCGAACCACTCGTCGAAGCACACCGGACGGCGCGAGACCAGCGCGGCGTCCGCGCCGCGGCCCGGCGGAACCGGGGGCAGCGGCGGGCGCGGCAACGGGCCGATGCCGGTCACCCGCAGGTTCACCCACTCCACCTGCTGGTCCGCCTTGCCCCGGAAGTGGTAGCCGTACAGCGCGTGGTGCGCGTCGTGGAACGCCTCGACGACCGCGTCGGACCAGTCGCGGTCGATCGCGCCGGCGGGGCACGGCACGCGCACCTCGAACGCCTGGCCGAGGTAGCGCAGGTCCGCGGACCGCTCGATGACCTGGTCGTCGTCGGCGAACCCCTCGGTCCGCAGCGCCTCGCGGGTGTGCTCGGTGAGCTCGCCGACGACCTCGGCCACGGCGCCGGCGTCGAGGTCGTCGTGCCGGGACACCCGGGTGCGCACCAGGTCGTGCCGCACGTCCACGGTGAGCAGGCCGAAGGCGGACACCGTGCCGGGGTCCGGCGGCACCACCACGGCGGGGATGCCGAGGATGTCCATCAGCCGGCAGGCGAGGAGCGAGCCGGAGCCGCCGAACGTCACCATCGGGAAGTCGCGGACGTCCAGGCCGCGCTTGACCGTGACCTGGCGCAGCGCGTTCGCCTGGTTCCACGCCGAGATCTCCAGCACGCCGAGCGCGCAGTCCTGCAGGGGCATCCGCAGGCGATGCGCGAGGTCGCCCATGCTCTTCGTTGCCGCGACGGGATCCAGCGGGATCCGGCCGCCGAGCAGGTGCGGCGGGATCCGCCCGAGGACGAGATGCGCGTCCGTCACGGTGGGTTCGGTGCCACCCAGCCCGTAGCAGACCGGCCCCGGATCGGCGCCCGCCGACGCGGGGCCGACCTTCAGCACCCCGCGCCCTCCCCGGCCGCCGGCGTCCGTCCACGCGATCGACCCGCCGCCGGCGCCCACCGTCACGACGTCCACCATCGGCACCCTGACCGGGTAGCCACCGACGGCGCCCTCGGTGGTGATGCCGGGGCGGCCGCCCGTCACCACGGCGACATCCGTCGAGGTGCCGCCGCCGTCACAGGTGAGCACCGCGGGGTATCCGGCGCGCCCCGCGATCATCGCCGCGCCGAGCGCCCCGGCCGCCGGCCCGGACAGCACCGTGGTGATCGGCTGGCCCACCACCTGGTCGGCGGACAGGACGCCGCCGTTCGAGCGCATGATCGAGAACGGCGGGCCGGGCGCGCCGGCGCCGTCGGCGAGCGCCCGCAGCCGCCGGTCGATGCCCGAGATATACCGCGCGACCGTCGGTTTCACCGCGGCATCGACGAGAGTGGTCATCGCCCGCTCGTACTCCCGGTACTCCGGCAGCACCTCGGCGGAGATCGACACGACCGCGTCGGGGAGCTCCCGCAGCACCAGGTCGCGCACGCGGAGCTCGTGCGCGGGATTGGCGTAGGAGTGCAGCAGCGACACGCCGACGGTCGAGATGCCCTGCCGCGCGAAGAAGCTCGTCGCGGCCAGCACGTCGTCCTCGTCGAGCGGCTCGATCTCGGTTCCGAGGTGGTCCATCCGACCCCGGACGGTCCGCACGCGGTCGACCGGCACCAGCCGATCCGGCTTGACCCAGAAGTACGAGTTGCCGTAGCCGTCCGGCACCGACTGCCGCGCGATCTCCAGCAGGAACCGGTAGCCGTCGTTCGTGATGAAACCGAGGTCGCCCATCCGGCCCTGCAGCAGCTGGTTGGTCGCCACGGTGGTGCCGTGCAGCACGGAGCCGACGTCCGCGGCGCCGACCGCGTGCGGGGCGGCGCCGCCGAGGAGGGCGAGGATCGACTCGACACCGTGCAGGAACCCGTCGGCGGGGTTCGACGGGGTGGACGGCACCTTGGTGCTCACCATCCGGCCGGAGGCATCGTCGACCGCCACGACGTCGGTGAAGGTGCCGCCCGTGTCGATGCCGATGCGGACGCGCGCGCCGCCGGGACCCGGTTCGGTCACGTCAGGTACCGGTACGCGGCGGTGCCGGGCAGGATCCGCTCCACCGCCATCGGCGAGGCGTCCATCCTGGCCAGCAGCGGCGCGACGTCGTCCGCCGAGCCGATCTCGACACCCACCAGGGCGGGGCCGGTCTCGCGGTTGTTGCGCTTGACGTACTCGAACAGCGTGATGTCGTCGTCGGGCCCGAGCACCTCGTCCAGGAAGCGGCGCAGCGCACCCGGCTCCTGCGGGAAGTCCACCAGGAAGTAGTGCTTCAGCCCGAGGTGCACCAGGGACCGCTCGAGAATCTCGCCGTAGCGCGAGACGTCGTTGTTGCCACCCGAGAGAACCGGCACCACGGTCGATCCCGGCGCCAGGTCGAGCTGGGCCAGCGCCGCCACGGCCAGGGCACCCGCCGGCTCCGAGACGATGCCCTCGTTCTGGTAGAGGCGCGAGCATCTCCGTGCAGACCGCGCCCTCGTCGACCGCGACCACCTCGCAGCCCAGGGTCGCGACGATCTCGTACGGCACGGCGCCCACGGTGCGCACGGCCGCGCCGTCGACGAACGGATCCATCGACTCCAGCCGCACCGGGCCGCCCGCGGCCAGCGCGGCCGACATCGACGGCGCGCCGGCCGGTTCGACGCCGACGACGCGCACGTCGGGTGCCCGCTCGGCCAGGTAGCTCGCCAGCCCGGCGATCAGCCCGCCGCCGCCGACCGGCACCACCAGCACGTCCGGCGGGGCGTCCAGCTGCAGCAGCACCTCGCGGACGACGGTGCCCTGCCCGGCGACCGTGCGCGGGTCGTCGAACGGCGGGACCAGCGCCGACCCGGATCGCTCGGCGTACAGCCGGGCGGCCTGCGCGGCGTCGTCGAAGGTGTCCCCGGTCAGCACCAGCTCCACCCGGCCGCCGCCGTGCGAGAGAATCCGGTCCCGCTTCTGCCGCGGCGTGGTGTTCGGCAGATAGATCCGGCCCTTGATGTCCAGCAGCCGGCAGGCGAACGCCACGCCCTGCGCATGGTTGCCCGCGCTGGCGCAGACCACGCCCCGCGCCCGCTCCGCCGGCCCCAGCTGGGCCATCAGGTTGTAGGCACCGCGGACCTTGTACGACCGGACCACCTGCAGGTCCTCGCGCTTGAGCAGCACCTCGCAGCCGGTCGCGGCGGACTGAGCCGGGGGCACTGCTCCAGCGGGGTCAGCGCGGCGACGCCGGCGAGGCGGACGGCCGCCGCGTCGATGTCCGCGGCGCTCACGAACCGGGCAGCGGCCGGCGCCGGGGCGATGCGATCGGCTGCGGACACCACCCGATCCTGTCACCGTCGGCACCGGCCGCGACACCGGCCGGTCCCGGCGGGTGCGGGCGGCGCCGGCGCGGGCCGGCCGGGCCATCCGAACATTTCCGAACACCGCGCCGTCGCGATTCGGTAGCGTGCGATCAGGTCGGCGCCGCGCGGGACCCGGCGCGCACGACGGCGAAGGGACGGACTGCGGTGCTCGCTGCGATGCGCCAGGCCAAGATCCTGGAGGAGGTCCGCCGCACCGGCGGCGCCAGGGTCGCCCAGCTGACCGTGCTGCTCGGGGTGTCCGACATGACGGTGCGCCGGGACCTCGAGGTGCTCGACCGCAAGGGGCTGCTCGCCAAGGTGCACGGCGGCGCCACCGCCATGGACACGGCGAGCGCGATCGAACCGGGGTTCGAGATCACCAGCCAGCGGGAGGTCTCGGAGAAGGAGGCGATCGCGGCGCGCGCCGCGAAGCTGATCCGGCCCGGCATGGCCATCGCGATCACCGCCGGCAGCACCACCTGGACCCTGGCCCGGCACCTCGGCGACATCGCGAACCTGACCGTGGTCACCAACTCGCTCAAGGTGGCGGAGGTGCTGAACGCCCGGCAGCGGCCGGATCTCACCGTGGTGCTGACCGGCGGGCTGCGCACGCCGTCCGACGGGCTGGTGGGACCCGTTGCGGTGCAGGCGATCCGGTCACTGCACGTGGACATGGTGATCATGGGCGTGCACGGCATCGACGAGCGCGCCGGCCTGACGACGCCGAACCTGCTCGAGGCGGAGACCAACCGCGCGCTGGTCGAGTCGGCCCGCCGGCTGGTCGTCGTCGCCGACCACACCAAGTGGGGCGTCGTCGGGCTGGCGCAGATCGCTCCGCTGCGCGCCATCACCACGCTGCTCACCGACGACCGGCTGCCGGCGCGCAGCCGGGGAGGTGCTCGCCGAGCAGGTCCCCGAGGTGATCATCATCCCGACCGGCGACGCGGGCTGATCCCCCGCCCCGTGCCACGGCCCGGCTCGGAACCGCGGCAACGGCGGGAGCTCAGGCGGTCGCGTCCCGCAGCGCCCCGTACTGCGGCCCGCACCGCGGGGGTCGGGTCGCCGCGCAACAACGTCGACGGCCGCTCGGGCCAGGTCGGCGGCTCGTCCGCGCCGGAGAGCGCCCAGGCCGCCTGCCGGGCCGCGCCGAGCGCCACGTACTCGGCGGGCTCCGGCACGACGACGTCGGTGCCCAGGATCGCCGGCGCGAGCTCCTGGACCGCCGCACTGCGGGCGGCGCCGCCGATCATCAGCACCCGCGTCGGGCGTGACGCCGAGCGCGTCCACGGCGTCGGCCAACGAGCACAGCAGCGCCTCGACCGCCGCCCGGGCGAGATCGGCCCGCGAGGTCAGCGACGTCAGTCCGTGCAGCACGCCCGTCGCCGACGGGCGGTTCGGCGTGCGCTCGCCGTCCAGGTACGGCAGCAGGGTCAGGCCGTGCGCGCCGCTCGGTGCCCGCAGGGCCAGCCGGGCGAACTCGTCGTGGTCCACCCCGAGCAGGTCCTCGGTCAGCGACAGGATCTTGGACGCGTTGAGCGTGCAGACCAGCGGCAGGTAGCGCCCGGTGGCGTCGGCGAACCCGGAGACCGACCCCTCCGGGTCGGGCGGGCCGGGCTCGTCCAGCACGCAGAACGCCGTGCCCGAGGTGCCGATGGACACCGCCACGTCGCCGGGCCCGAGGCCGAGACCGAGGGCGGCCGCCATGTTGTCGCCCGTGCCGGCGGAGAGCGCGGCGCCCGCGGCGGTGCGGCCGACGATCTCCCGGGGGGCGGCGATCCGCGGCAGCGCGACGGGCGCGGCGCCGGGCTCGCGGCCGAGCGCCCAGCCGAGGACGTCGGGGAGCCACGCTCGCTGCGCGGGCGAGTAGTAGCCGGTGCCGGAGGCGTCGCCCTGGTCGGTCGTCGGCGCGGCACCGCCCGCCGGACCGCCGGCCAGCTGCCAGGTCAGCCAGTCGTGCGGCAGCAGCACGGACGCGGTGCGGGCGGCGTTGCCGGGCTCCTTCTCGGCCATCCAGCGCACCTTGGTCACGGTGAACGAGGCCGCGGGGACGCTGCCGATCGTCTCGGCGCAGCGCAGCGGACCGCCGAGATGATCGACCACCTCGGCGATCTGGGGCGCGGACCGGAGGTCGTTCCAGAGCAGCGCCGGCCGCACCACCGCGCCCGCCGCGTCGAGGGCCACCATCCCGTGCTGTTGCCCGCCCACCCCGACGGCCGCCGCCCGGTCCAGCAGGCCGGATCCCGCCCGCTGCAACGCATCCCACCACGCGGCCGGATCGACCTCGGTGCCGTCGGGATGCGGCGCCGACGCCTGATCGACGATGCTGCCGTCCGCCGCGTCGACCAGCAACACCTTGCAGGACTGGGTCGACGAATCGATGCCGGCCACCAGCGTCTGGCTCATCGTTCTCCTCGGTCGGGGTTCGCGCGGGTTCGCGGCCCGGTAGGTGGGTGGCGGTCAGGCCCGGCGGTCGGACCGGGCGGGCAGCGGGGCCAGTGTCGGGTCGGTGAGCAGCTCCTCGATGCCGGCGTGCGCGGCGCCGAGCGCGGCCGCGGCCAGCCCGAGACGGGAGAACTCGACGCGGGCGACGCCCGCCTTGCCGGCGACCGACCCGGCGTGCAACGCCTCCAGGACGGGGGTCTCGAGGTACGTCAGCATCGCGGGGTAGTGCCCGCCGAGCACGATGACCTCGGGGTTCAGCAGGTTCGACAGGATCGACACGCCGACCCCGAGCCACCTGCCGTGCTCGGTGAGCGCAGCGCGCACCCGCGGATCGCCGGCATCCGCGCGCTCCCGGATCATCTCGAGTCGCAGGTCGAGGTCGATGCTCTCGTCGTGCACGGGGTCGCCCGGATCGGCCACCGCATCGAGGAAGCCGGCCAGCCCGACCGCCGTCTCCCAGCAGCCCCAACGCCCGCAGCCGCACTGCTTGTCGGGCGGCCCGATCGGCATGTGGCCGACCTCGCCGGCGAAACCCGCCGCACCGCGCACGATCCGGCCGTCCACGATCATGCCGCCGCCGACGCCCACCGCGCCCGCCAGGTACAGCAGGTTCGCGGTGCCGGCGACCTGACCGACGGCGAAGTGCGCCATGGCGCCCATGTTCGCGTCGTTGTCGACGCTGAACCGCGCGTGGAGCCACTGCAGGCGGCCGAGCAGCGTGTGCACGACATCCACGTCGTGCCAGTGCAGGTTCGGGCCGAAGGACAGCATCCCGGCGTCGGCGTCGATCAGCCCCGGCACGGCCACGTGCACGGTCTGCACCTGGTGCACCTCCGCCGCGGAGTCCAGGAGCAGGTCCCTCGCCGTCTGTGCGAGGGCGCCGAGCGCCCTGGCCGGACCGAGATCGCGGACGGACACGGGCAGGTGGCGTTGCGCCAGCACGCGGCCCGTGAGATCGATGATCAGCCCGGTGATGTAGTCGACCTGGAGTTCGAGCCCGACGAACCGCGCGCGGGTGCGGTCGAGCTCCACCATCACGCCGGGCCGGCCGAGACCGCGGCGGTCGACCTGGCCCTCGACGACCAGCCCCCGCTCGATCAGTTCGGCCACCAGGCTGGACACCGTCGCCTTGGTCAGCCCGGTGTCCTCGGCCAGCCTGGCCCGCGGTCGAGGGCCGCGATCGGCGAGGCTGCGCATGACCAGGGCCAGGTTGTGCCTGCGCACCGTCGCCTGGTCGGCCGGGCTGGAACCGCCGGTGGCGCGGTCGGCGGTCGGCACCGCTGGATCCTTCGTCGGTCGGCCGTCGGTGCGGTGTCGCTGCGTGATCCGTGCGGTGAATCGGTCGTGGCCCGGTGCGGTGATCAGTGGCGTGCAGCGGCTGATGTGCACCGGTCGGTCGCCGGCGCGTCGACCGGGTCGGTGCGGTCAGCGTCCGGCGCTGGCCCGGCGGCGCCGGCTGATCGCATCGACGCTGGCCGCGAGCAGCAGCACGACGCCGGTGACGATGAACTTGATGTAGGCCTGCAGGCCGAGCAGGCCCGAGGCCGTTGTCGATGACGGCGATGACCAGGCCGCCGATGATCGCGTCCCGCGCCTTGCCCTTGCCACCGAACAGCGACGTGCCGCCGATGACCGCGGCGGCGACCGCGTAGAGCAGGGTGTTGCCGGCGCCGGCGTCCGGGGTCACCGAGCTGAGCCGGGACGCGGCGACGATGCCGGAGATGACCGCCATGGCGGAGCTGATCACGAAGCAGGCGATGGTGATCTGCCCGACCCGGATGCCGGCCCGGCGGGCGGCCTCGGCGTTGCCGCCGACGGCGTAGACGTGCCGGCCGAACGCCGTGCGGTTCTGCACGAAGGTCCAGATCACCAGCAGCACGCCGACCAGCGGCGCGATCCACGGGATGCCCTCGAGGACGATGTTGCCGCGGGCGCGGTTCTGGCTCAGCAGGTACGTCGCGACGAGCAGGACGACGGCGAGGACCACGATCCGCAGCACGATCACCGACGAGCGGCGCGGTGACCAGGTCGGCGGCGCGGCGGCGTCGGTAGACCAGCAGGTTCACCGCCGCGTAGGCGGCGATCGAGACGATGACGACGATCCAGCCGAACGATGACCGGCATGTTCCCGTTGGAGATCGGCGAAGATCACCGGTCGCGGATCGGGACGGTGCCGCCGTCGCCGATGATCCACAGCAGCACACCCTGGTAGGCAAGGAATGTCGCGAGGGTGACGACGAACGAAGGGATGCCGACGGCGGACACCAGCACGCCGGTGAAGCAGGCCCATCGCGACACCGACGAGCAGCGCGATCAGCGACGGCGAGGTACCAGGGCAGACCCCGCTTGAGCATCAGCATGGCCATCACGCCGGCGCCCACGCCGCCGATGACGCCGGCGGACAGGTCGATGTGGCCGAGCAGCAGCACGAAGCCGATGCCCATGGCCAGCACGCAGATCGACGCCGGCCTGGGTGATCAGGTTGGCCAGGTTGAAGGTGCGTCAGGAACGCGACCGGCGAGGCGATGGTGAACACGATGAACAGCACCAGCAGGCCGAGAAGCGCCGGCAGCGAGCCGACATCGCCGGCCCGGAGCTTGTTCCGGTACTGCTGCCAGTACTCGGCCGAGCGACACCGGGCCGGCCGGCGTCGCCGGAGAACATGCCGCGCGCCTTCTCGTCGTGACCTGCTTGACGAGATCGGGCTTGCTCGGGGCGCTCATGCGGACTCCTGCGCAATGCGACGTGGCCAGGCCGTGGTCGCCGGACCGGCCGGTGGTGATCAACTCGACGATCTCCCGGCTGGTCACGTCGGCGGCGGCGACGTCGGCCGCCACCCGGCCGAGGTACAGCGCGCTGATCCGATCGCTGACCTCCTTGACGTCGTTCATGTTGTGGCTGATCAGCAGCACGCCCAGACCGTTGTCGGCGAGGCGGCGCACCAGGTCGAGCACCTGCCTGGTCTGCGCGACACCGAGGGCGGCGGTCGGCTCGTCCAGCATGACGACCTTGGAGTTCCAGAGCACCGACTTCGCGATGGCGACCGTCTGCCGCTGGCCGCCGGACAGGCTCGCGACGAGCTGGCGCACGCGAGGACACCGTCCGGACCGACAGCGAGGCCAGGGTGTCCCGGGCCTTGATCTCCATCTGCGCCTCGTCGAGCACGAGGCCCGATTTGGGCTCGCGGCCGAGGAACATGTTCTGCACGATGTCCAGGTTGTCGCAGAGCGCGAGGTCCTGGTACACGATCTCGATGCCCAGCGCGGCCGCGTCACGAGGATTGCTGACCGACACCGGCTTTCCGTCGAACAGGTACTCCCCGGTGTCGATGCCGTAGATGCCCGCGACGCACTTGACCAGCGTCGACTTGCCGGCGCCGTTGTCACCGACCAGAGCGGTCACCTGGCCGGGATAGATCGCCAGGTCGACGTCGTGCAGCACCTGCACCGCGCCGAAACTCTTGTTCACCCCCCGCAATTCCAGGATCGGTCTCGGTCGGCTGGGTCATCGGCTGCTCCTCGTATCCGTGTCCGAACGGGGGTACGGTCGACCGGCGCCGGGCCCGGACGACGCTGTGACGTCGTCCGGGCCCGGCAGAACCTCAGATCAGCTGATGCCGGCCGCCGTGCACAGCGCGGCGTACTCGCCGGTGCACAGCTCGGCGCGCTCGACGCGCTCCGGCGTCGACGGCGTCCTTGACGTTGTCCTTGGTGATCGCCTCGGGAGTCTCCAGGATCGCCGCGACGTCGCGGCCGCCGATGTCGTCGCGGACGGTTCCGGTGGTCTCCGGGGTCTCGCCGTTCGCGAGGGCGATCGCGACCTCGGCCAGCGCACCGGCCTCCATGCTGGTCGCCTTGAGCACCGTCATGCACTGGTCGCCCTTGAGGATGGCCTGCAGGCCCTCCGCGGTGGCATCCTGTCCGGTCACCGGGATCACGCCGTTCTTCGGGTTGTGCTGATGACCGCGCCGGCCAGACCGTCGTTGGCGGCGACACACCGTCGACCGTGCCGCCGCCCTGGTCGCGGCGGTGAACATCTCTCGTACAGGGTCTGCCCGGCCTCGGCCTCCCACTCCGGAGTGTCCTGCTCGCCGACCACGCGTGTAGTTGGTCATCGGGTCCAGGACCGAGTGCGCACCGGCCTTGAACAGCGCCGCGTTGGAGTCCGTCGGGCGCACCGTTCAGGTAGATGATGTTCTTGTCGCCGTCGCCCAGGCAGTCGGCCAGGCCCTGGCCCTGCAGCTTGCCGACCTCGGTGTTGTCGAACGACACGTAGTAGTCGGCGCTGCCGCCGAGGGTCAGCCGGTCGTAGTCGATGGTCTGCACGCCCTGCGACTTGGCCTTCTGCTCGATGGCGGCGCCGGACTCGTTGTCCAGGTTGACGATCGCCAGCACGGTGACGCCGTTGGCGATCATCTGGTCGGCGATGGTCGCCATGCGCGGCCTTGTCGCCGTTGCGCGTTCTGGATGTCGTACTCGACGCCGGCCGCCTTGAAGGCGGCCTCGAGTGCGGGACGGTCCTGGGTCTCCCAGCGGGCGGAGGTGGTGGTGTCCGGCAGGATGACGCCGACCTTCCCCGACACCGCCGCTCCCCCACCGGTCGCGCTGGCGGCCGACGACGAGGCCGAGCTGGCCCCGGACGACGCCGACGAGCTGGCGGCCGAACTGGCGGAGCTGGACGCCGGGGCCGCCGCGCTCGTCGTACTGCCGGAGTTGTCGGAGCTGCTGCCACAGGCAGCGAGCAGCAGCGATCCAACGGCCACCAGGCCGAGAACCGCCGTGGACTTCAGGCGCATGAAGAATTCCTTCCTGACAAGACACGACGCGGCCGGACGGCCCGTCGCCGGTGACGAGACACAGGTCGGGGGATTCGACAGCCGCCTGGGAGGTCGGCTCCGAGCGATCCCTGACGCCGGAAATGTGGCGTTCGTCTCGCACTAATACGGTGGTCACACAAACTATTGAGCGCGGAGGCGCCTGTCAATCGTGCTCAAAGGTCACGTTTTGGTAAGTGCCCCAACGAAGTCTGCGCGTGCGCCGGGACGCCGCCGCGATCACACGTTGAGGTGAACGAAGGCCGCCGGCGGCGTCGCTGCGACAACCCAGCAGCCCGTCCGTGCGCCGGGTCGGCGGGCGGCGCGGATCCGGTCAGCCGGTGGACCGTCCGGCGGACTCGACGATCGACAGGTAGTGCGGGTTGTACATCACGCCGACGATGTTGCCGAACGGATCGACCACGGATGCGGTCACGAACCCGGACTCGCGGGGCGTGATCGGGTCCAGCTCGCTGCACCCGAGCGAGAGCAGCCGGGCAACCGACGCCTCGACGTCGTCGACGGCCCAGTAGACGACGGAACCCGCGGCCGGCACCTGGGGGCGCGGCATCCACTGGTTGCTGATGATGCCGAGCTCGGCCTGGAAGTCGCCGATCCGGAACTCGACGTAGCCGGGCGGGCCCTCCTCGGGCCGGACGAAGTACGGCTCGATGCCGAGCAGGTCCGTGTACCAGCGCCGGGCCGCGTCGAGATCGTCCGCGAAATAGTTCACCGTCGCCACGCCGCGCAACACGTCGATGTCCTCCTCCTGCGCCGGCACCGCCGGCGCTGCCGAGACGCTGCGCCGGTCGACGACAGCGGTGCCACTGCGAAACCCGGGCGGCAGAGCGATCCTCAGCCCGAGGATTCAGTACGAGTACAGCGATCCCTTCGCGGTGCCCACGCCGGTCACGATGCAGACGCCGGCCGACGTGCCGATCAGGTCGGCGCCGGCGGCCATCAGCGCCCGCACCTGCTCGACGGTGCGGATCCCCCCGGATGCCTTGACGCCCACCGATTCCGGAACCGAGCGGCGCAGGTAGGCGATGCCGGCCGGGTCGGCGATGCCGATCGAGCCGTTCGACGCGATCGACACGAAGGCCGCGCCGGCGTCGACCGCCGCCGCGCAGGCCTGCTCGCGCTGGCTCCGGTTCAGCAGCGGCAGCTCGAGCATCAGCTTGACCCCGACCGGATCGGCGGCGGCGACCAGCGCGGCGAGATCATCGGCGAACTCCCGGAACCGGCCCGACAGCAGGAATCCGACGTTGACGGTGGCATCGAGCTCGTCCACGCCGGCATCGACCAGCGCGGTCGCCTCGGCCACCCGGGCGGCCCGATGCGACGAGCCGTTGGGATAGTCGATGATCGACCCGATCCGGGCGACGGACCCGCGCAGCTCCGCGCGCGCGGTGCTCACCCAGCACGGCGGCACGATCGCCGCGTCGAACCCGAACTCCAGGGTCTCGTGCACGTGCGCACGCACGTCCCGGTCGGTGATCGCCTGGCCGATCAGCGTGTGCTGGATGCGGCCGGCGAGCTGCGACGGCGGCAGCACGAGTGCCGGATGTGTGTCCGAGACGGCGAGGCCGTCCGCGCCGGTCAGCCCGGCCGGCACCGGTGCCGGGGTCATCGCCGACCTCGCATCCTCGAACCAGCCTCCTCGCGCGCCCCCTGACCCGCGCGCCGTCACCGATCCTGCGATGCCGGCCGCGCCGCCCGGGGAACACCATGCTGCCTGCGGCGCAGTCTCTCACGCGTGGCCGGGCTCCACTCGGCCCGGACGCGACCGGCCAATACGCTTGCCGACCATGCGCATCCTGTCGATCCAGTCGTCCGTCGCCTACGGCTATGTCGGCAACAGCGCGGCCACCTTCCCGCTGCAGCGGCTCGGCCACGAGGTGCTACCCGTGCTCACCGTGCACTTCTCCAACCACACCGGGTACGGGTCATGGCGCGGCCAGGTGCTCGACCCCGCCGTCGTCGCCGACGTGATCGATGGCATCGACGAGCGCGGCGCGCTCGCCACGGTGGACGCGGTGCTCACCGGCTACCAGGGCTCGCCCGGAGTCGCGGAGGTGGTGCTGGCGACGGTGGACCGGGTGCGCCGGCTGAACCCGGACGCGGTGTACTGCTGCGACCCCGTGATGGGCGATGTCGGGCGCGGCATGTTCGTCCTCCCCGGGGTGCCCGAGCTGATCCGGGAACAGGTGGTGCCGCGCGCCGACATCGTGACGCCGAACCTGTTCGAGCTGCAGTACCTGGCGACCGGGCTGGTGCCCGAGAACCTCGCCGACGCGGCCGAGATCCCCGACGACTCGGGCACCCTGGACAACCTGCTCGAGGCCGTGCACCGCGTCCGCGCCGCGGGACCGCGCACCGTCCTGGTGACGTCGGTCGTCGGTGGCGTCGTCGGCGCGGGGGAGATCGGCATGCTCGCCGTCGACGACAGCGGCGCGTATCTCGTCCGGACGCCGCTGCTGCCGGTGGCCGTGAACGGCGCCGGCGACGTCACCGCCGCGCTGTTCCTCGCCCACCTGCCGGACGGCATCGAGGCGGCGCTCGCGCGCGTCGCGTCGTCCGTGTACGCGATCCTGGACGCGACCGCCCGCGCCGGCTCGCGCGAGATCCGTCTGGTGCAGGCGCAATCCGCCATCGCGGAACCGTCGTGCGAGTTCGGGGTCAGGCGGGTCGCCTGAAGCCGGGGCAGCCCGTCACCCGCGGCGGCCGATCCGGACACCGACGATCACGCCCACCAGTGCGGCGGCCGCCCCGACGGCGGCGGCGACGGCGACCAGGAGCGCGCCGGCCGGCGAGCCGCCACCGCGCGCGGCGGCGGCCGGCATCGGGCGCGGCGGCACGAGCGTCGGCGCGGGTGATTTCTCGGTCACCCCGCGGGCGGCGGCGGGTACGGCGACCGGCGCCCGGCCGGTGATCTGCGCGTCGATCGCCGAGAAGAACAGCCCCGCAGTCTTCTTCGCGACGCCCGCGAGCACCCGCTGACCGACCCCGCCCACCATCCCGCCCACCATCGCGTCGGCCCGGTAGTCCAGCTGCGTGCCGTCCGGGTGCTCGCCGAGCGTCACGGCGACGGTGGTGTCGATGGTGCCGGCACCGCCGGAACCCCTGGCGCGCATGGTGAAGGACTCCGGGTGGACGAGATCGGCGAACGACACCTCGCCCGAATAGCTGCCCTTGATCGCCGCGACGCCCAGGCTCACCGTCAGCGCGAAGCGGTTCTCCTCGATCGGCGTCAGCGAGTCGCAGCCCGGGATCACCGCGGCGAGCACCTCGGGATCGGTGACCGCCGCCCAGACCCGCTCCGGCGGGGCGTGCAGCACGGCGGAACCGTTGACCTTCATGGGGTTCTCCCTGTCGGTGGTGCGGCAGTGGTGGCCGGAGATCCGGCGGCGACCCGCTTCCGGCCGGTCGCCGTGGCCGGGATCCGGCCCGCCCGGTGCTCGGCGCTCAGCGTGAACAGCAGGCTGGGATCGACCGGCATCGCATCGATCCGGAAGCCGACAGCGTCCTCGATCGCCGAGGCGATCACCGCCGATACCGGGATCACGCCCGCCTCCCCGGCGCCCTTGATGCCCAGCGGGTTCAGCGGCGACGGGGTCTGCTGGTGCCCGATCTCGATGTGCTCGGGGACCTCCGTGACGTAGGGCATCAGGAAGTCCATGAAGGAGGCGTTGGTCAGCTGGCCGTGCTCGTCGTAGGCGAGGGTCTCGTACAGCGCGCCGCCGATGCCCTGGGCGACGCCGCCGTGCACCTGCCCCTCGACGATCATCGGGTTGATCACGGTCCCGCAGTCGTGCACCACGCAGTAGCGGCGGATGGCGATCTGCCAGGTCTCCGGGTCGATCTCGACGACGGCGGCGTGCATGCCGGACGCGAACGTGCTCCGGGTCGGCGAGTAGTAGTCCCTGCCCTCCAGCCCCGGCTCGTCGTCCTCGGGCACCGGCGGGCGGTCCGGGTCGACTGGGCGGGCGAACTGGGTCGCCGCCTGCGCCTCCTCGTCGAAGGCGTACCGCAGCGGATTCGACAGCACCGCAACGTGTCCCAGCGGGATCGCCGCGGTCGGGTTGCCCTTGACGGAGACCACGCCGTCGACGATCTCCAGATCGTCCGGCGAGCACTCGAACGCATCCGACGCGACCCGGAGCGCCTTCGCCCGCGCCGCGCGGGCGGCCAGCGCCACCGCTGACCCGGACATCACCGCGGCGCGGGAGGCGAAGGTGCCGACGGCGTAGCCGAACCGCCGGGTGTCCCCGGTGGTCACCCGGACCGACTCGAAGGGCACGCCCAGCTCGTCGGCGACGATCTGCGCGAACACGGTCTGGTGCCCCTGCCCCTGCGAGGTCAGGCCGATCGCCACCTCCACCGAGCCGTCGTTCAGCACCTGCACGTGCGCGCCCTCGTACGGGCCGGGCCCGGTGCCCTCGACGTAGCAGCCGAGACCGATGCCGAGCAGCCGGCCCTCGGCGGCCGCGGCAGCACGCACGGACTCGAACCCGTCCCAGCCGACCAGCGCCTTGATCATCTCCAGCTGGGCGGGATAGTTGCCCGAGTCGTAGATCAGCGGCCGGCCGTCCTGGAAGGTCATCCGCTGGTCGTAGGGGAACTCGTCCGGCTGGATCAGGTTGTTCGCACGCACCGCGGTGCGGTCCATGCCGAGCGTCTCGGCGATCCTGTCCATGGTCCGCTCCATCGCGAACACGCCCTGCGGCCGGCCCGCGCCGCGGTACGGCGTGACGATCACCGTGGAGGTGTAGACGGAGTAGAACTCCACCCGGTAGGCGGTCGGCTTGTACGGGCCGAGCAGCTGGGTGGACGTGACGATGGGGCAGATGATCCCGTAGGGCGTGTAGGCGCCGTTGTCGTGCCAGAACGTCACGTCGAGCGCGAGAATCCTGCCCTCGCGGTCGAATCCGACGCGGATGTGGTGCTCCTGGCCGCGCTCGTGCGCTGAGCTGATGAAGTGTTCGCGGCGGTCCTCGGTCCACTTCACGGGACGGCCGAGGCGGATGGCCGCCATCGGCACCACGATCTCCTCCGGCCACGGATGCATGATCTTGACCCCGAAGCCGCCGCCCACATCCGGCGCGATCACCTCGACCTTCGGCAGCGGCAGGCCGAGCTTCGCCGCGATGGCGGCGCGCACCGACGTCGCCGCCTGGGTGGACGAGTACACCCGCAGGCTCCGGTCGTCGGGGTCCCATCGCGCGTGCACCGCCCTGCCCTCCAGCGGCATCGAGCAGGACCGCTCGATGCGCAGGTCGAACTCGAGCGTGTGCGGCGCCGCGGCCATGCCGGCGTCGACGTCGCCGAAGCCCTGGACCAGGTGTGCCGCGATGTTGTCCTCGATGTCCTCGTGCACGCGGTGCGCGGCGGCGCGGGCGGCGGGTATGCCCACCACCGCCGGGGCCGGCTCGTACTCGACGCGCACCCGGGCGGCGGCATCCTCCGCCAGGTAACGATTCTCGGCGACGACCATGGCGACCGGCTCGCCGACGTAGTGCACCTGGCCCCTGGCCAGCGCGTACCCGGTGCGCGGCGCGTGCAGCGCCGGGTGCGGGATGAGCACCGGCAGCGGCTTCGCGGCGCCACCCTCGAGGTCCTCGTAGGTGTAGATGGCGTGCACGCCCGGCATGTCCATCGCGTCGATGACGTCGATGTCGACGACGCGGGCCAGCGCGTGCGGCGACCGCACGAACGCCGCCTCGAGCACCGCCGTCCCGACCCCGATGTCGTCGGTGTACCGGCCCTGCCCGGTGATCAGGCGGCGGTCCTCCGTGCGCCGCACCGGGGCGCCGATGTACCGGGTCACCATCAGCCGGCCCCCGCGTCGCCGGCGGTCTGGGCCGGCTCCGCCGCCCCGGCCGCGGTCAGCTCGGCCGCGCGCAGCACCGCTCGCACGATGTTCTGATATCCGGTGCAGCGGCACAGGTTTCCGGAGATCATCTCCCGCGCATCGGTCTCGGTCGGCGCGGGCAGCTCGCGCAGGCCCGCGGTGATGGTGGTCAGGAAGCCCGGCGTGCAGAACCCGCACTGCAGCGCGTGCGATTCCCGGAACGCCTGCTGGACGGCCGACAGCCGGGGCGGCGCGGCGGGATCCGCGGGATCGGGCTCGGCCAGTCCCTCCACCGTGGTGACCTCGTGGCCGTCGACGGTCACCGCCAGCGTCAGGCAGGACCGCACCGGCTCGCCGTCCAGCAGCACGGTGCACGCCCCGCACACGCCGTGCTCGCACCCGACATGCGTGCCGGTGAGGGCGAGGTCGTGTCGCAGCGTGTCGGACAGCGTGCGCCGGGCCGGTACCCGCACCGTCCGGCGCGCACCGTTCACGATCAGGGTGACCTCGTGCTCGACCTCCTGGATCATCGGTCAGGCCGCCCGGGTTCGCGCGGCCGAGATCGCCTGCCGCGCGGCGCGAACGGTCAGCACGGCCGCGAGATGCCGGCGGTAGTCGGCGCTGGCGTGCAGGTCGGACTCGGGGTCGACCCCGCCGCGGGCCAGCTCCGCGGCGCTCTGCTCACCGTCGGCCCACGCCTCGGTCAGGTCGAGCAGGATGGGCGTGTCGCCGACCGCCAGGTACGCGCACCGCAGCCCGGCGACCGAACCGTCCGGGCCGAGCCTGGCGATCGCCCCCACCCCGCAGAGCGCGTAGTCGCCGGTGCGCCGGGAGATCTCCAGGAAGGCGGCGCCCGCATCGTCCGGGAGCGCCGGGAAGGTTGCGCTCAGGGCGATCTCATCGAGCGCCAGTGCCGATTCCAGCGGCCCGAGGAAGAACTCCGCCGCCGGGATCCGCCGCTCCCCGCGCACGGACCGGGCGGTGACCGACCCACCGGTCAGCACCAGGATCGCGGTCATCTCGCCGGCCGGGTCGGCGTGCGCCAGCGAGCCGACGACCGTGCCCCGGTTGCGGATGGCCGGGTGCGCGACCGACGAGAGTGCCTGGCGCAGCAGCGGTTGCCGGCGGGCGACGGCATCGTCCCCGAGCACCCGGCTGTGCCGGGCGGTCGCGCCCACGGTGACCGCGCCCTGGCTCACCGTCACCGTGTCGAGCTCGGCGACGGCGTTGATGTCGACCAGGTGCGCGGGTTCGGCCAGCCGCATCGCCAGCACCGGAAGCAGGGACTGCCCGCCCGCCAGCACCTTGCCGTCCGAGCCGTGCTCGGCGAGCAGCTCCACCGCCTCCGGCACGGTGCGGGGACCGTGCCAGGAGACGGGGGCGATCTTCATCCCCCGATCATTCCTCAGCGACGGCCCCGCGTCAGCCCGGTCGGACCGATCCGCGCGCCATCCCCTCGCGCGGTCGACCACCGGGCGGGTTGAATGGCCTCCGGGCGCTTGTTCACGGTCCGGGGGTCGGAGCGGAGGTTCGCCGTGGTGCCGCATCGGGATCGGGGCGCGCGCGGGCCGGTCGGGCTCGCCGGTGCCGGCTCGACGGCGGTGCGCGACCTGCTGGTCGGGCCGCGCGCGCCCGCCGAGGTCGTCGCGGTCCTGCGGCACGCCGTGCTGCTGTCCGCGCAGGGCGAGCCGGCGGGCCGGATGGTCGCGATCGTGACCGCCGACGCAGCGCTCGTCGCCAACGCCGTGCGGCTCGCGGTGCCCGGCGCGGCCGGCCCGTTCGACGGGGTCCGCCCCGGCGCCGGCGCGGTGCTGGGCGAGCGCGGCGTGCTGCTGCCCGCCGGACCCGGCGCCGGGCAATGGGTGCGCATCGGCCGCTGGTGGGACTCGACCGTGCCGACGATCCGGCCCGATCCCGCCGCCGTCCGGTTCGCCGCGGCCCGGGTCGCCGCCGCCCGTGGCGGGCTCACCGCCGAGCGGATCGGGTCGCTCGCGGCGGTGGACCCGGTCGGCGATCCGGCCGGCTGGACGGCGGCCGCACTCTCGCTGGTCGGGCTCGGGCCGGGCCTCACGCCCTCCGGCGACGACGTGATCGCCGGCGCCCTCGTGGGGCTGCACGCCACCGGCCGGCGCGGGCTCGCCCGGCGGCTCGGGGCGGGCCTCGACGGCGAACTCCGCCACCGGACGACCGCGTTCTCGGCCGACCTGGTCCGGCTCGCCGCCGCCGGGCACGCGGCCGGCGAGATGATCCGGCTCGTCCGGGCGCTGCACCGCCCACCCGCCGGGTCACCCGCCGCGCCGGAGCCAGCGCTCGCCGCGCTGCTGCGCGTCGGTCACACCAGCGGCGTGGACCTGGCGACCGGCCTGCTGCTCGCCCTGCGCACCGCGGCACGGACGCCGGCGCGATCCGCGACCGTCGCCGAGCCGAGCGGCGCGCGCGCATCCGCGGCGGACGGAGCGCGGTGACCGAACCGATCCAGCACGTCGTCGTGCGCCCCGGCGAGTACCACGACTCGGTCACGCTGCTCCGCGCGTCGCAGGCCGCGGCGGAGATCGCCGGGGTCACGGCCGCTCAGATCGCCATGGCCACCCCGCTGAACCGGGACCTGGCCGCCGGTCTCGGCTTCGCCGTGCCGGACGCCGGCCCGAACGATCTGCTGATCACCGTCACGGCCGCCGACCGGGCGGCGATCGACGGCGCCCTGGCCGCGATGACGGGGGCGTTGCGCCCGCGCCGGGCCGAGGGTGGCACCGCCTCGGACCCGGCGCTCAGGTCCGTCCGGTCCGCCTGCGCGGCCGCTCCCGATGCCTCGCTGGTGGCGATTTCGACTCCGGGACACGCCGCCCTCGGCCCGGCCATGGACGCCGTCGCCGCGGGTCGTCACGTCTTCCTGTTCTCCGACAACGTCCCCGTGGAGCAGGAGATCGCCCTCAAGGACGCGGCCGCCCGCGCCGGGGTCCTGGTGATGGGGCCCGACTGCGGCACCGCGATCGTGGGCGGCGTCGCACTCGGCTTCGCCAACGTGCTGAGCGCGCACGGGAGTGGCCCGGCCGTCGGGGTGGTGGCCGCCTCCGGCACCGGCGCCCAGCACCTCACATGCCTGCTGGACGACGCTGGCGTGCGGGTGTCGCAGCTGATCGGGGTCGGCGGGCGCGACCTGTCCGGCGCGGTGGGCGGCCGGGCGACGCTGGCCGCGCTGTCGCTGCTGGACGCCGATCCCGCCACCGATCACATCGTGCTCGTCTCCAAGCCGCCGGATCCAGCGGTCGCGGGCCGCATCGCGGCCGCCGTCGCCGCGCTCGGCACGCCCGTCAGCTCGGTGCTGCTCGGTCCCGGGCGCCCGGACATCACCGCCGGGGTCGAGGGGGTGCTCGCCGCGGTCGGCGCCGGCGTGCCGACCTGGGCGAGCTGGACCGCGGGGGCGCCGGCACCCCCCGCGCCGGGTGCGCTGCGCGGTCTGTTCGGCGGCGGCACGCTCGCCGACGAGGCGATGCTCGTGATCGGCGATTCCCTGGGCCCGCTGCTGTCGAACATCCCCCTGCGGCCGGAGCTGGCGTTGCCCGCCGGCGCCGTGGTCCGCGGCCTGCCGCAGCTGCGCGGGCTCGGCTCGGTCGTGCTGGACCTCGGCGACGACGCCTTCACCGTCGGACGGCCGCACCCGATGATCGATCCGTCGACGCGGCTGCAGCTCCTGGCCGACCAGGCCGCCGACCCCGACGTGGCCGTGGTGCTGCTCGACATCGTGCTCGGCCACGCCGCGGATCCGGACCCGTCGGCCGCTTTCGCGCCGGCGATCCGCGCGGCGATCGACCGCGCCGCCGCCGCGGGCCGGTCGCTGCACGTGGTGGTCTCGCTGTGCGGCGCCGCCGACGACCCGCAGGACCGGCAGCGCCAGGCCGGCCGGCTGCGCGAGTCCGGCGCTTCGGTCTACGCGTCGAACGCGGCGGCGGCGCGGGCGGCGGCCGCGCTCGCGGGCGGGTCCCCGCTCCGCGACCGCCCCGTGGCCGCGGAGATCGCGCCCCCGCCGCCCGTGGTTCCGGGCGATACCGGGGCGCCCGCCGCGGACCCGCCGCCCGGGGTGTCGGCCGGCCTGCTCGACCCACCCGCAGCCGTGATCACCGCGGGCGTCGGCCTGTTCGAGGACGCCCTGCGGGACCAGGGCGTGCCGGTGCTTCCCGTCGACGTCCGGCCCTCCCCGGTGGTCGAGTCGGACGCGTCCGGCCGGCTGCGCGCCGCGCACGACGCGGTGCTGCTGGACGAGCGCCGGCCCGCCGCCAACGCGGCAGCGGCAGCCCGGATGCTGGCCGTCCGCGCGCGGCTGGTCGACGTCCGGCCCGCCCGCGAGGCGCTCGGCCTGGAGCCGGGTCAGTTCTGCCACGCCGGCCCGCCGATCGGCTGGGACCGGGCATCAGGGCCGCTGCGCGGGGCGCTGATCGGCGCGCTGCTGTTCGAGGGCCTGGCCGCCGACGAGGCCGGGGCGGTCGCGATGCTCGAGGCGCGGCAGGGCATCTCGCTGTCGCCGTGCCACGAGCGGCACGCCGTCGGGCCGATGGCGGGCGTCATCTCGCCGTCGATGTGGCTGTTCGAGCTGGCCGACGAGGTGTCCGGGGCGCGCGCCTGGTGCTCGCTCAACGAGGGACTCGGCAAGGTCCTGCGGTACGGCGCGTACGGCCCCGAGGTGATCACGCGGCTGCGCTGGATGGCGGACGTGCTCGGCCCGGCGCTCGCCCTGGCGGTCCGGGCCACCGGCGGCGTGGACATCACGGCGATCGTCGGGCAGATGCTGCAGATGGGCGACGAGGGCCACAACCGCAACCGGGCGGGCACCCTGATGCTGCTGCGCGAGCTGCTGCCGTCGCTCATCTCGTCCGGGCTGCCGGCGCACGACGTCGCCGAGGTGGCCCGGTTCGTCGCGGGGAACGATCACTTCTTCCTGAATCTGGTGATGCCCGCCGGCAAGCTGATGGGCGACGCGGCGGCGGGGATACCGGGGAGCACGATCGTCACCGCGATGTGCCGCAACGGCACCGACTTCGGCATCCGGGTGTCGGGCACCGGCGATCGGTGGTTCACCGGGCCGGCGCAGTACCCGGAGGGCCTGTTCCTGCCGGGCTTCGGCCCCGATGACGCCAACCCGGACATCGGCGACTCGGCCATCGCGGAGACGGTGGGCATCGGCGGGATGTCCATGGCCGCGGCGCCGGCGATCGTCCGCTTCGTCGGCGGCACCGTGCCGGACGCGCTCGCCACGACGCGGCGGATGTACGAGATCACGGAGACCGAGAATCCCGGCATTCGCCATACCGGTGCTCGAGTTCCGCGGGGCGCCAACGGGAATCGACGTCGCGCGGGTGATCGGCTCCGGGGTGCTGCCGCAGATCAACACGGGGATGGCCGGCCGGGTCGCCGGCGTCGGGCAGGTCGGTGCCGGCCTCGTCACGCCGCCGATGGAGTGCTTCTCCGCGGCGATCCTCGGGCTCGCCGAGCGGGTCACCCCCGCCGCGCCGTGACGGCACGCCGGGCCGCCGGCCCGCTGCTCAGCCAGGCGGCCCTGAATCGCGCGCTGCTCGCCCGCCAGCTGCTCCTCGACCGCGCCGACATGCCGGCCGAGGCGGCCGTCTCCTACCTCGTGGGACTGCAGGCGCAGAAGCCGGACCACCCACATCTCGCGCTGTGGAGCCGGCTGCGCGGCCACACCACGCACGACGTCGACGCGCTGATCGACGGGCGCCGGGTCGTGCGGGTGGCGGCCATGCGGTCGACGATCCACCTGCTGACCGCCGACGACGCGCTTCGGCTGCGCCCGGTGATCCAGCCGGTGCTGGACCGGGAACTCAGCGGGCAGAAGGTGTTCCGCTCGCTCGACACCGTGGACATCGCCACGGTGGCGGCGCGTGGGCGCGAGCTCTGCCTGGAGCGTCCGCTGACCTTCCGGGATCTCGGCCGGGCGCTCGCCCGGGAGTTCCCGACGGCGGACCCGCACGCGCTGGCGATCGCGGTGCGGAACCACGTCACACTGGCGCAGATGCCGCCGCGCGGCCGGTGGCGTGCCTCCGGCCCGCTCACCCACGAGCCGATCGAGAAGTACCTCGGCGCGCCCGAGATCGCCGGGACCACCCTGGCCGACGTGATCCCCCGCTACCTGCGGGCGTTCGGCCCTGCCACGGCGGCGGACATCGGCGCGTGGTCCGGCCTGCAGGGCATCCAGCGCGTGCTCGACGGGATCGCCGACCAGCTGGTGTCCTTCACGGACGAACGCGGCCGGACCCTGCTGGACGTGCCGGGCGGCCTGCTGCCGGACGACGCCGACCCGCCGCCCGTGCGGCTGCTGCCCGAGTACGACAACGCGCTGCTCTCGCACGCCGACCGGACCCGGGTGGTGTCCGACGAGTTGCGCCGCGCCGCCCTCGCGCAGCCGAACGGCGCCGTGGACGGCTCGGTGCTGGTGGACGGCTACGGCGCGGGAATCTGGTCCACGCTCCGCGAGCCGGGCGCGGAGACCGTCACGTTCTCCACGCTCCGCCCGCTGACCGCGCGGCAGCGGCGGGCCGTGGAACGAGAGGCGTTGGGGATGCTGGACTTCGCCGCGCCCGGCGTCGCCCACCGGGTCGGGTTCGAGCCGTGAGCGACCTGATCGACACTGCGGCGGCCCGGCTCGTCGGCCTCGACGCCACCGACAGGGCGGCGGCCGGGGAGTGGCTCGCTGCCGCGACCGACGCCGATCGGCGGACGGTGGACACCATCGCCGACGCGCTGCGGGAGCGGATCGGCGGGTCCGACGCGCCGTGGCCGCCGCTGGAGGCCAGCGGTCCCAGCTGGGTCGCCGCCTGTGTTGCCGCCGCGCCGGACGTCGCCGAGTGGATGCGCGGTCGCGGCGTCCCCGACGGCATCGTCGCCGCGTCGCTGGCCGACGTCGGGCGGCACGTCCGGCTGCACCGGCGACACACCGGCGAGTTCGGCCTGGACGCGCAATGGTGGATGTGCGCGGTGCTGTCGGGCGAGATGTTCCAGCTCGGCCGGCTGCAGTTCGCCGTCGGGCCGCAGGGCACGGTCACCGCCCCGGTGGCCACCGGCCCGTGGGTGCTGCACGTGCACATCCCCGAGGCCGGCCCGCTCGACCCGACGGCCGTCGCGGAGGCCTTCGCGCAGGCCGCCGACTTCTTTCCCCGCACCTTCCCGGACCGCCCGGTCACCACGGCCGTCTGCTCGACGTGGCTGTTCGATCCCTATCTCGCCGAGCACCTGCCGGCGGAATCCAACATCGTCCGCTTCGCGCGGCTGTTCACGCCCTACGGCGAGCCGATGGACGACGCGTTCGACGCGCTGTACTTCGTCTTCGGCCGGCGCACTCTGGACGGCCTCGCCGAACTACCCCGCCGGTCGTCGCTGCAGCGCCTGGTGCTGGACCGGATCGCCGCCGGGGGGCGGTGGCAGCGGGTGCGCGGCTACCGCCCCCTGCCGCCGGCGCACACAACGCCCGCCGCGGCCGGACCCTGAACCGACATCGCGATTCCGTCATTTCCACGGGAGGCGCGAACGACTGTGCCGAATCGCGCGCGACGGAAATCGATGTTCCCGGTGTCCGCGAGGCGCCTAAACTGTCGGGCACCGTGACTGGCCAGCACCGTCGTACCCCAGCTCACTCGGTCGCGTCGCAGGCACCACCTCGCGCCCGGGCCGGGCAGCGTGCCCAGCACCCGCTCCTGGCCCTGCAGCGGCACGCGGGCAACGCCGCGGTCGCCGGGGTGGTGCAACGGCACGCCGGGCACGATCCTGGCACGGATGCGGTTCAACGACAGCTCGAGATGACCGGCCCCAGCGCGGACGTCAAGGCGGCGCTCGCCCTGCTGCGCACAGCGAGCGGGCTGGCACTGGCCATCGGCAAGAAGCATCTCGTCGTCGCGTCGGGCAAGGCGCGACCGCCGAAATCCCCCGCCCTCGCCGCGCGGCTGACGGCCATCCTGGATGACACCGGGCGCACGGCGCAGGTGCGTTTCGGCAAGGACCCGGACGTCTCGTTCGGCGCATTTCCCACGAGCGCGGACGACCCCGTGCAACGCCTGAAGATCGCCGATTTCGTCGCTCTGGAAAAGGCGGTACCGGGTGATGGAGTGGCCAAACTCGTCCACGAGATCGTGGAGAACTTCGAAGCCCAGGCGCAGAAGGACGTGCATTGGGCGGTCGCCTTCGAGGTGAGCCACAAGGCGGCGCTGGGCGCGGAGGACGCGGTCCTCGCGGAGCTGCAGGCCGCGTCGGGTGAGGCTCCATCGGGCGATCGATGGAACAGCTACCCGGTAACCCTGAAGAGGCCGGTGACCCCGGCGGCCAAGGGGAGGAGGGCGACGGGCGGCGGCACCCGCGTGGTGCAGGTCGAGGTGCACGCCAACGACTACATCGTGAGCGAGTCCGGCGCCGGGCCGAAGGGCGGACCGAAGATCGCCCGGGTGACGGCCGCACCCGTCGGATCCTGGACCGTGAGCGGGTTCGGCGCCAAGAGCAGGGCCGTGCCCAAGGGCGCGGCGACGGCGCTGGACGCCGTGGCGAAGACGCTCGACGCCGACCCGACGGCATCGGTGATGATCCGCGCGTGCTCGAGCAAGGCGGCCGCCGCAGCGGCGGTTCGCTGGGCCGGCGTGGTGCAGGACGGCATCACCGGGCGGATGACCGGTGACGTCATCGTGAAGTCGTGGCGCCGATTCCACCACGCAGAACCGATTCTCGGCGCGAAGAACGCGGTCCAGATCGTGGTCCGGAAACCGTCGAAGCTGTAGGCGGCGGCCCGGTCGCGAGGTTCGCCGCGAACGCGGTGCAGGACGTGTCAGGCCGCGGCCGCGCAGATGGCCGACGTCGTCGCATCCCGGAGATCGACCAGGTCGATGCCCTGGCTTCGCAAGACCTTGCCCGCGAGCCCTTCTCCTTCGTCGATGATCCCGATCAGCAGGTGGCCGGTCGAGATCGACCGGTCGCCCGTCGTGGCGGCCGCTCGTGCGGACAGCCCGAGAGCACTCTTGGCGTGGCCGCTGATCGGGAGGTGCCGCCTGATCGCCTTCGCTGTCGGCCGGGGGTCGAGCGCGCCCATCCCGAACCGTGCCTCGGTCGCCTTCCGTACCCGGTCCAGGTCGATGCCCAACACGGCCAACGCTTGTGCGTCGAGTCGGTCACCCAGCAGACCGACCACCGCGGCCCGGACCCGGGCGGCGCTCAACCCCCGATCGTGCAGCGTCCGGGACGCCGGGCCGTCCTCCTGCGCGGCCAGCGCGATGAGCAGGTGCTCGGTGCCGATGCTCCGATGACCCAGCCGGTGTGCCTGCTCCTGGGCCAGCACCACGACCTGTCGAGCGGGCGCCGTGAACCGTTCGAACATGATGTCTACCTGTTCCTTCCGTGCCGCCGACGTTCGCTGTACCTGCGATGCACCGCTTGTCGACTCACCCCGATGTAGCCGGCGATGTCCTGCCACGACCACCCCAGTGCCCTGGCCTGCCGCACCTGGAGGTCCTCCAGCCGTTCGGCCAGTTCGCGCAAGGCGCGCACCGCCACCAATCCGACGGCCGGGTCCGCGCTGGCCGCCGCCGCGGTGAGTTCGGTGTCCGCGTCCATGGTGTCAACGTACATTGACACCACGCGGGCGTCAACATTGATTGACAGTGGCACCTGCGTCGACGGGAGCGCGTCCCGACGTGCCTCCCGCTCCCGAAACCCGCTGCGCGGCGGGCGGTCGAGCCGCCGCGGCTCAGGCGAAGGCGAAGTGCACCAACAACTCCACGGTGATCTGGGCGTCACCCGTGGCGACCGGCATCGCCTCCGCCGTCGCGGCCCGCATCGCCATCATGGGGCGGGGGACACCGCCGGCCGGGCGTTCGTCGATCCGGTCCACGGCGCCCAGCGCGCGACCGGACAGCGCCGCGAGATGGTGCGCCTTCGCGGTCGCGTCGGTGAAGGCCGCCTTGCGCGCGATCGCCTCCGCGTTCTCGGGATGGCCCGCGGTGAGCGCCACCCCGTCGATCCGCACGCCCTCGCCGCCGAGCGTTGCGACCCGGGTCAGCAGCACGTCGATGCCCTCCAGGCCCTCGAGCAGCACGGTCAGCCGCTGCCCGGCCGCGTACCCGAGCAGCACCTGCCGCCCGTTCTGGTACTCCGTCCGCGGCCCGAGGCTGAGGTCGGAGGTGCGCACGGACCGGGCGCTGACGCCCGCGTCCGCGAGGACCGTCAGCACCCGGCTCGCCGTGTCCGCGGCGGCCAGGAACGCCTCCCCCGGCGCATCCCGGATGATCTCGACGCCGAGCGAGATGGTCACCTGGTCGACCGCCGCAGGGGCGTGTCCCGACCCGATCACCGTGATGCCGGCGCGCCGGCCGGGAGCTGCATTCATCCGCCCAGTCTGCGCCGCCGCAGTCGTCCCGGCGAGGCACCGAGACCTTTGCCGACTGCGCGTCCGCGTCACCCCGGCAGCGAGCCGGCCCGCCGAATCCGCGACGTCCCATGAGACCGGCCGCAGCACAGCGATCCTCGCCGTCCCGGCGGCGAAACGTCCACCGGGCGAATGCGAGTCAGGATCCCGCCCAGGCAAGGTCGCACACGACGGCTCGATGGTCGGACGCGTGGAGTCCCTTGACGGGGCCGCCGATCAGGGCCACCGATTCGACAGCGACTCGCACGCCGGGCTGTCCCGGCCGGACGAAGATGTGGTCGATGCGCTTGTCGATCAGCTCGGTGGCCTCCAGGCAGGCCGCCACGACATGCAACGGGCCCGCCGGATGCTGCACGGCCGCGACCGCCGCGACCGGCGCCGGCGTGCGGTGCCGGGACGGCAGCGCAACCGCCCGCACCGCGGTGAGCGGCCACCGGCTGAGCAGCCCGATCCCGACCTCGACCCCGGCCTGATCCGGGGACTCCGGGGGTCCGGTGCCGGCGGGTCCGACCGCCTGGTGCTGCGAGGTCGGCACTCATCGAGCGGACTCGTCCCCGACTGCCTGATATCGAGTGCTTTGCCCGAATCATCGCGTTCTGCAAGGGTGGCTACGCACAGTCCTCCCAGGGCGGAGATCCGATGAGCGCAGACGTGGGTGCCAGGCAGCGGTTCGCTGAGTGGTTCGAGGTCGATGTCGTTCATCCCATCGAGGATTTCCGGGACCCGAAGCAGGAGTGGCGGCGCCTGTTCTCGGAGCTGCTGGGAACCTTCTTCCTCGTCCTGGTCGCGGCAGGCGGCGGCATGATGAGCCAGGCGTTCCCGGACACGATCTCCCGCACGGCCGCCGTGACGGCGCCCGGTCTGATGGTGTTGGCGATCATCCTGTTCATGGGCAAGGTGTCCGGCGCGCACCTGAATCCGGCGGTCAGTCTGGCATTCGCGGCCCGTGGGGACTTTCCGTGGCGGCGCGTCCCGGGATACATCCTGGTGCAGTTGGGCGGCGCGACCCTGGCATGTCTCTTCCTGCAGGCGGTCGTCGGCGTCTCGGCCGGCTACGGATCCAACTATCCCGCCGCCGGCTACTCGGCCGGCTCGGCGTTCTGGATGGAGTTCATCCTCACCGCCGGCCTGGTGAGCGTGATCCTGGGGACGGCGTCGGGGGCCCAGAACATCGGGATCGTGGGGGCGTTCGGAGTCGGCGCCTACATCGCGCTGGCCGGACTCTGGGGCAGCCCGATCTCGGGCACGTCGATGAACCCGGCGCGAACGTTCGGACCGGACCTGGTCGGCGCCGACTTCTCCGCGTACTGGGTGTACCTCGCCGGGCCGATCGCCGGCGCGGCGGCAGCGGTGCTGTGCGGATTCGTGTTGCGCGGACGTGGCGGCGGCAAGGCCGGATCCGGCGCCGCACAGGGAGCGCTCGACACCGAGTTCACCGAGCCCGACAAGGCCTGAGAATCCGCGGCAAGGCGAACCGACGCCCGGGCATGCGTCGCCTGTTCGGCAGACGAACTATCGGTTAGTCTCCCAGGAGGAATCGGCTTCCGGACAGAACGGCAGCGCGGGCCGCGGCACCGTCTGAATGCGACCATTGTTGTTCGCCCCGTCCGGACTGCATGCGGGGCGGTTTCCCATTCGCTGGGACCGCAGCGGGGATGATTGGTGGATATGCGCAGGCGCCACCCTTTTCACGTCGTGTCGATGGTTGCCCTGGTCGCGGCGGTCCTGGCGGCGTGCAGCGGCAGGTCGGCGAGCGATGATGCGCCCGATCGCGCGATGGCGCTCGACCAGGCGCTGCACGAGCTGGTGGCGATGCCGGGCGGTCCGCCAGGCGCGATCGTCGTCGTGCAGCGCGGTTCGGATCGTTCGGTGCACGCGGCCGGCGTGGCCGAGGTGGGGTCGTCGGACGCCGCGCCGGACATCGACGATCACATGCGCCTCGCCAGCGTGGCGAAGGCGTTCAACGGGGCGGCCGCCCTGTCACTGGTCGATGAAGGCCGCATGTCGCTCGACGACACGATCGGCGAGCGGCTGGCGGACCTGCCCGATGCGTGGAGCGAGGTCACGCTGCGTCAGCTGCTCAGCCACACCAGCGGGCTGCCCGACTATTCGGGGACCGAGGCGTTCGGTGCGGCTCTCACGAACTCGCCAGGGAAGGCGCCGGCGCCCGCCGAGCTGCTTGCATTCGTGGAGGACGAGCCGCTCGTGTTCCCGCCGGGGAGCCGGTACGCGTACTCGAACTCGGACAACATCACCGTCGGACTGATGATCGAGGCGGTGACGGGCCGGGAGTACGCCGATGTCCTGGCGCAGAAGGTATTCGGTCCGCTCGGGCTGGACGACACGTCGCTGCCGACGGGGACCGAGCTGCCCGACCCGCTGTTCCACGGCTATGCGCTCGATGACGACGGCCCGCCGGAGGACCAGAGCAACCTCGTCGCCGCCGGATATCTGTGGGCGTCGGGCGGGTTGGTGTCCACACCCGCCGACCTCAACGACTTCATCCGCGGCTACGTCGGCGGCCAGCTGTTCGGCGACGAGGTGCGCGCCGAGCAACAGGACCTGTTCATTCCCGGTGGTGGATCCGAGCCCGCCGGGCCGGGCGGCAACTCGGCCAGCATGGCCCTGTTCCGCTACGAAACGGAGTGCGGCGCGGTGTACGGCCACACCGGAAACTTCTTCGGCTACACCCAATTCGCCGTTGCCTCGCCCGACGGCCAGCGGTCGGCGACCGCGTCGATCTCTCTGAAGAGCACGCAGCACGACAAGGGTCAGGCAGCCAGCGTCTTCACGGCGCTCCAGCGCCTCGAGCAAGCGGCCACGTGCTACGCCCTCGAATGATCGCGCCTTCCCCGAGGAGAGGGCCGGGTGGACCCGGAGTGGTCCGACCCGTGAGCTGGAGCCGTTCGTTCACACCCGCTGCAGGGTGCCGAAGTCCGGGTCGGCGATGATGATCGCTGACGCCAGCCCGTCGGGGCCGACCGTGAACGTGAGGGGCGATCGGATGTCCGGCGACTCCGGGACCGGGATGAAGGTGAACGTGTCGCCGTCCCAATGCGTCAGCGGGGACGTCACGCGTGCCGGTCCCTGGACGAGGGCCATCCCCGTCCCATCGGCGACGACCTCGAAGGTCCCGTAGAAGTCGTTGGCGTACGAGCCGAGGTACGCGTCGAGAGGCCGCGCCGGCGTTGGCGGGTCCGGCACCTCGGACAGGGCCGGGTCCTCGACGGCCAGACCGTCGAACGTCTTGTGCCAGTAGACGTCCCACTCTCTTGTCTGGTTGCCGGTCACGATCTGGTCGATGATCTGGTCGGCGAGAGTCTCGGGCACGCCGATCGGCATGCCGTTGGTCAGCACGACCACGCCCAGGCCCTCGATCGGCACCATCGTGACATTCGTCGAGGCCCCCTGGTTGAATGCGCCGGAGTGCGACCAGCGGTAGTAGCCGAGGTGGTCCTGGTCGAGGTTCCACCCGAGTCCGTAGGAGTGGGCGGGCCCGTCGTACGTCGGGGCGGGCGGTTTCACGATCTGGGGCGTGTGGGTCGGGAGAAGGGCCTCCTCCTTGATGATCTCCTTGCCGTCGACGGTGCCGCCGTTGAGCTGCAGCCGGACCCAGGTGGCGACGTCGTTCACCGAGGAGCTGACGCCCCCCGCCGGCGCTTGGGCATCAGGCTGGCGCTCCCGCAGACGGACGACCCATTGCCCGTCGATCCGCGCGTGGATGGTGGCGCGATCGGGTCGGGCCAGGAAGTCGGCGTAGCTGGCACTGCTCGAGGTCATGCCCGCCGGCTCGAAGAGCTGCTCGGCGACCATCTGCTCGAAGGGGACGCCGGCCGCCCTCGCTGCCGCGTCGCCGCCGGCGGTCATGCCGAAGTCCGTGTACGCGTACGACGCCCGGAACGGGTTGAGCGGGACGAGGCGGAGGCGGGCGAGGATCTCCTCCCGGGTGAATCCGAACACCTCGAGCGGGTCGCCGATGTCGCCGGGCAGCCCGCTGCGGTGCGAGTAGAGGTCGGCGAACGTCACGTGGTCGGTGACCCAGGGATCGCTGAAGACGATGTCGGGTGCGAACGGGTGCACCGGGTCGTCCCACCCGATGGTCCCGTCTGACACCAGCCCGGCCAGCGCGGTGCCCGTGATCGGCTTGGAGAGCGAGGCGAGCTGGAACACGGTGTCGGGCGAGACCGGGTCCTGCGTCCCGACCTCACGCACGCCGTAGCCCTCGGCGAAGACCACCTGGTCGTCGTACACGACGGCGAGGGCGACGCCAGGAACGCCGGAGCGTTCCATCTCGGCGTCGACCAGCCCGTCGATCTCGGGCAGGGCGGCGTCGACCTGCTCCCGAGTGACGCGGGCCACCGTCCCGCCGCCGTCTGTCCCGCCGGGTTGTCGCGAGGTTTCCGTCCCCGTCGTCGAGGACATCGTCCCCGCACCCGATTCCTTGGACGCCGCCGTGCTGACCCCCGGCCCGGTCGTCGGGGTGCTGGAGGTGGCAGCGTCGTCGCCGGAGGTGCAGCCCGCGACCACCATCGTCAAGCCGACCAGGACCGGCAGAATCCTTCTCCGAGCGGCCATGATCCCCCCGTTCGTCGCGAGGTCCCGACGTGGCGCACGACGCGGTCCGCCCGACATCCTTCGCAGTTCGTACGATCGCAACATCTCGGGATGAGGGGCGCAACAGTTCGGCGCGCGTACGAAATCGGCGCGACACCGGTCGATCGGCGCTATGCCGCGGGCATGAACAGGGGCGGCACACGCCCGGGCCGTCGGCGCGGCGGGCGGCGGCGGTCACCGCTCTCCATGACGCCTCTCACCGGCGGGGACGAACCCTCGAGCGTCGTCGAGTGGTCAACAGGACGGCCAGGGCCACGCCGGCCGCCACCAGCACACCCGCCGCCGCCAGCGGCCAGAGAGCCGGGCCCGTGTCTGCCATGTCGCCCGTCGGGAGCCGGTCCTCGCCGCGGCGAACGGCGTCCACGACCGCCCGGACGGAGTCCGTGACCAGCACCGGTTGGTCGATCATGATGTTGTGATCGCTGTCCTCGGCGACCTCGAACACCGCGCCCGGCACCAACGCCGCGATGTCCTCCTGCGCCCGGTCCCAGGTGTCCAGCAGCCCCGGGATCGGCCAGTCGGCCGGCCATCCGATCGGGTTCGGGTGCTGCTGCCGATCACGCGAGTGCTGCAGCACCGCCATCGGCATCTGCGGCATGGGCCCGGCCGCGCGCAGCTCGGCGATGGCCCGGTCAACCCCGAACTCGACGCCAGGAAGGTCACAACAACTGGGACCGGCGAGCTCCACGAAACTGTCGTAGATGCTCGCGGTGGCGGCGTCGAGCGAGACGAAGCCCACGACGTCATCGGGGTACTGGCCGGCGAACAGCCGCGCGACCGCGCCGCCCATCGAGTGGGCGGCCAGCACGTACGGGCCGCGGACGTCGGCCGCCTCGAGGAGCTCCCGGAGCTCGATGACCATGTCGGCGAAGGTGCGTGGCAGCGGTACCGCATCGCTCCGGCTCGCGGACCCGTCCGGCACCTGAACCGTCCCGGGCCGGTCGTAGGCACAGACCCGGGTGAACTGGGAAACCGCCGCGAACACTGATGTCGAGGTCGAGCCCGGCGCCAGGACGCTCCACTGACTCGCCGCCAGACCACCACCGGATTCGAGGATGACCGTCGGGCTGCCATCGCCGCGGCACTCCAGGTACACATCGCGGCCCGACGGCAGTGCGACCGGCCCGGCGACGTCGTCGACCGCGCCGGCTCCGCCGGCAGCTCCCCGTGCGTGCCCGCCCGCCACGCCGGCGGCCGCCGGAGTACTCGTCAGAGCGATAGCCAGGAAGCCGGCCACGACGACACGCCAGACCCCACCAAGATCCACCGCCCCAGCGTCGCACGGATCCCGACGCC
Source organism: uncultured Actinomycetota bacterium (assembly GCA_963844455.1). GTDB lineage: Bacteria > Actinomycetota > Actinomycetes > Mycobacteriales > Nakamurellaceae > Nakamurella. Next base: position 138,119 of record CAWJOH010000011.1, on the reverse strand, counting down.
AACGGCGAACCGCCTCGACGCCGACATGCGAGCGCCGGACAGCATGCTCGCCGGTCGAGCGATCACATCCACCTCGGTCCGGCGACGCTGTCACGGCCGCCGGTCGGCCGGGCGCCCGACGCCGACTACCACGACACGCGAGCGGTAGGTTGAGTGGACCACCGCGTCCATCATCGACACTAATATCGGCGGATGATCTCTCCCTCCGGCGACGTCAGCGAATCCACTCGCGATACTCGCATCGTAGTCAGTTTCGAGGATCGCTACAATTATGAGGATCTCCGCGACTTGGTCGGATCCGATCAGAACCGTGCGGCCGACAAGGTTGCCTTGCGCGTTGCTCCGCTGCTCAGTGTCGCCACAGTAGATCACCGGCGAATGATCATCGTCGGCACCACATGCATCGTTGTGGAAGGTGAGCTGCCCGCGAGCGTGGACTTGCGGGCATCGTATGTATGGCGCGAGTCGCAGTTGGGTTCCTATGAGCTCTTACCCTTGAAGAATTCCCTCGATGACACGTTGCGGATGGCGGTGGAACGGCACCTCGAGGGGGCCGCGAACTCGACGATCCAGGCGCATTTTGAGGGCGAGAAGTGGCCGACCCAGGTCACCGTGCCCACTTCGTCGAGCGGGCTGCCAACCCTGTCGAGCGGGTACTCAAGTCGTCAGGAGCACAGAGCGGCTCTCATTTGTAAGGCTCTGTGCGAGTCATCGCGAAATGCCATGGCTGAATTCCGGGAGATTCGATACAAGCTGGAGGACCGGTTGGCGCTTTCCAGTCTGGGTGACGTAGCGTCCCCCGACCACACAAATGTGGTCGCCGCCCTGTTGCAGCTATCCGTGCAAGCGGGCCGAGCCACGGACCAGGTCCTTTACGTCGACCGCGAAGGCCTCTATGTCGTACTCACGAACGTAGAAGCATACAAGTCATACCGTCGCTTGCGGGACCCATCGATGTTGAATGGGGCAAGGCCCGCGGAAGAACACATGGAATCGTGGATGAAGCTTCACGATGCCGCGATGCGCCAATGTGAAGAGCTGCATCGCCAGTTGGATGTCGAATCCACCACGATCCGGTCGCTCATCGCCGCCGCGGCCAGTATATCCAGTTCGCGAGAGGCTGACGCACAGACACGATTCAACGTACTCGCCGCAGTTGTTTCCATCGGACTCGGGCTGCCGGCGCTGGTACTCACGCTCTACGGAGCGTCAGCCATCGTGCCGTTCAACAGTCGCGAGCGATGGGTGGCGTTCGCTCCGGTGGCCGTCGCGCTGATCCTGGCCTCTGCGCTCGCCTTTCGTCAGGGCCACAAGATGAAGCGAGGTAACGACTGGAAGATCGGTGCCCTGGGAATCATGTTCTTCGTACTCGTCTTGTTGCTCGTCGGCGGCACCCTGGTTCCCGAATGACGACGGCAGAGAGCGGGTCGGTGATATGTCGCAAGTGCCTTTCACCCGAAGGTGTGCGCTGGCCGCGGCCCTGCTGACCGGCGACTCCCGCGGGAGGTTTGTCGGAACACATTCGTGTTCATGAGGGGGCGATGACAAGTCTGCGCGGCTAGTCCATCGGATCTCTGCGGGCGGCCCGCGGGCTGGCGGGCGCATATTTCGCCAGGATCCCACCGTGCTCGGTTGTCTCCGCGCTGATCAGTCGGAGATCCATGCGCGCGTCCAGATTCTCGAACAGGCGACTGCCCTCGTTCACGACAACCGGATAGATGGTCTTGGCGTACTCGTCGACCAGGCCCGCCTTGGTCAGCGATTGCACGAGCGTCAGGCTTCCGAAGGTGATGATGTCGCCGCCGTCAGTGGCCTTCAATTGCCTGATCTGCTGCTCGGCGCTGGCGCCCGGAAGCTGCGTCGGCGGCTCGAAGGTCCCCCAGTGCAGCCCTTCGATCGGATGTCCGCTCGCGACGACTTTGGGCGTGGTGTTGATCTGTTCACCGAGGCGAAGGACGACGTCGCTGACGTCGGGCCATTCTGCGACGTGCGGCCACTGCGTGGTGAAGATCTCGTAGGTGACGCGTCCCAACAGGATGGTGTCGACACCGGCCATGGACTCCGACAATTTTGCGCTGAAGTCTTCGATGTTGGCTGGATCGGACCAGAGCAGACTCTTCTTGTCCGACGGCGGTCCAGTGACGATGTCGTCGGCGGTGCTGTTGATCCACACGATGAGCTTTCGCATCGGTTCTCCTTCGGTCGTCGGGCTTCAGGGAGTGGCTTTCGTCAGGAAGTCGTCGATCTGATTGATGGCCGCCCGCAAACCCGTCCCGGTGCCCATGTCGAGCACCTTCTGCATGTCGTCGGCCGAATCGAACGTCACGACGTACGTGGCGCGCGTGCCGTCGCCCGCCGCCGCGAACGAGTACGCGTTGTGCGTGACGGGCAGGTCGGGGTCGGGCGAGAGGTCGGCGTCGGCGAACCCTTCGTCGAAGCTGAAGCCGTGCGGCTCGTCGACCGCGGTGATCTGCCACCAGCCGCCGTACTTCACGCCTTCGGAACCAGTCATGTAGTAGGTGCACCGACCGCCGGGCGTCAGGTCGTGGTCGACGAAGGTCGCCGGTAAGCCCGGCGGCCCCCACACCTGCTCCAGCTGACGGGGGTCGGCATAGAGGGCCCACACCCTCTCCGGCGGAGCGGCGAACTCGGCCGTGATGGTCAAGGTGCGGTTGTCGACGTCCTTGGCGATGTCGATCACGGGCACGTCAGTTCTCCTTCACGGGCGATGGTTTGGCCAACAGTTCGTCGATGCGGTCGATGCGTCCGCGCCAGATCGCCTCGAGCCTCTCGAGCATCGACGCGGCCGAGCGGATCGCAGCCACGTCGCCGCTCGCGAGCTGCTCGCGCCCGCTGCGTCGCTTGACCAGCAGGCCGGCGCGCTCGAGCACGGCTACATGCTTCTGAACTGCGGCGAAGCTCATGTCGTATTTCGCCGCGAGGGTGGTGACGGAGTGCTCGCCGGCCAGCACCCGCCCCAGGATGTCCCGGCGGGTCCGGTCGGACAGCGCGCGGAAGAGGGCGTCCGCCCGATCCATGCTGTCCACCGTCACGAGCATCATCGTACAACCTAACGGTTGTAGGTTGTCGGGTGGCCGCCTGCCACGGTCGCGTGGTTGCACCGACGCCGAGCCGGGTACAGGGCCGGCATGATCATGTCGGGGCCGGATCAGCGTGGTGGCGGCTGACCGCGGGCGGCCGTCTCGTACCGCCGCGCAGGTCCGTGCCGTCTGGCTTCCGCTGGGGCTGGTCCTGCTGGCGTACGCCGCTGCCTACGTCATCAACAAGCCGCTGCGAGGCGACGTCCAGCAGGGGAAGCCCAACGTCCTAGGTCACGATCCGTCAGCCGGCGTCAGTTCGCGGAAGTAGTACAGCAACGGCTGCGTCTCGCCCGGCTCGCTGTTGGAATAGCCGTACCGCTCGTAGAACCGCCGGGCGTCGACGTCGTCGCCGTCGACGTTGATCTCCACGACTTCGCCGCCGCGGGAGCGTGTCTCGTCTTCGACGGCGGCCAGGAGCGCCGATCCGATCCCCTGGTTGCGCAGGTCCGGAGCGACGTACAGCTCATCGAGCAGCGCGACAGGTCCCTGGTACCAGACGTTCGGTCGCAGCGTGACCAGCGCGACGCCCACGGCGGGCTGCCCGGCAAGCACAGCGAACACGGCCCCATCCCGAAGGAGCGCGTCAAGCCGGCGCGTCAACGCGTCCACGCCGGGCGTCGGGGTGTCGAACTCGCGGTTGAACACGTCGAGCAGGGCTGCGACCGTGGGCGCATCGGTCGCGACGGCGACGCGGATCGGCACGTCGGAGGCGGGCGGCACGCCGTTCAGTCTGCCGCAGGGCGCATCGCCGTCCGCTCATCGGCTCGGCGTCCCGGCGGGCCGCAGCGGCCTGAGCGGCCTGAGCTGGCGGCCGGCGGGTCCCCACCGAGGCCGGTCCACGGGTGGCGTTCAGCGATTCCGCTTGCCCGCCAGGTGCAGCGTCGGAGACGGGTCGCTGTGCGCGCGTCCGGAGTTGACGTGCTTGTCGCCGATCGACGGACCGTTCTTGATCACGTAGACCAGTGCCATCGCGTGCCCGCGCCCCAGGTCGAACTCCCGCTTGAGCCAGTCGACGATGGCTCCGGCCTTGGTGCCGGGCGAGTCGTAGCCGAGCTCGCGGGCCAGCGCGATGAACTCATCGGGGGTCTTGCCGGTCTTGTCCTCGACGTTGTCGAGGTAGGCCTGGAACGACATCGCGATCTCCATCCGCTCGGGCCGGCTGCGCCGGCAAGAAGTGTCTGGCATGTCGTCGGACGAGCCCGCCCCGGTTCGACATCGGTCGGGAGGTTTTCTCAGCGGGACGCCCCGTCGAGCGTTTTCCGACGGTGCGGGTCGGCTCGACCGAGCTCGGCAGGCGCCCGAGACGCGTCATGGCGGAGAAGGCTGTGCCTTGCCTCGGCCTCGGCCTCGGCCTCGGCGTGCGGCGGCGGCCCGAACCGTGGCCGCTTCCGTCAGGTCCCGGCGAGCTTGGCCACCACCGGTTCGAGCTCGCCCAGCTGGCCGACCAGGAACGAGTTGATGCCCAGCTCGGCCCGCAGTTGCTCGAACTTTTCAGCCAGCCGGTCGACAGATCCGATGAACAGGTGGGGCGAGTCGAGGACCTCACGCTCGGAGAGCTCGACGCCGGTCCGCTCCCGCAACCCTGCGATCACCGTGGCGACCTCACCCGACAGGTCGTCGGTGAGCACGGGCGGCCACCCCGACGGGTAGACGTTGAACTCCAGATCGGCGTACCGATCGCCGGCCGCCTCCGCCACCCAAGCCAGCTTCTCCCTGGTGGCCTCCAGCGTCAGCGACCGCGCGTCCAATCCCTTCGACGACGTGCGCGGTGCCAGCCCGACGATGTCCGCCTCCCGCCCGGCCAACATCAGGGTTCGCCGGCCGCCGCCACCGATCATCACCGGCGGGTGCGGCCGCTGTACCGACGGCTGGCCGGTGTAGTCGGAGATCCGGTAATGCTCGCCCGCGAACGAGAACGGCTCGCCCGAAAGACATCCCTTGAGCACCGTCACGGCCTCTGCCAGCCTTGCCTGACGGACCGGAGTCGGGTCGAACGTCAGCCCGATCGCCTCGTATTCCGGCTTGTTCCAGCCGGCGCCGATCGCCACGTCCAGCCGACCCTCGGACAGAACGTCGATGGCCGCGAGATCCTGGGCCAGCACGGCCGGGTGTCGCAGATCGTTGTTGAGGACGAACGCGCCCACCCGCAGCGTGCTGGTCGCGGCGGCGATCGCGGTCATGGCAACCAGCGGGGACAGCTGGTCCAACAGGTGGTCCGGGATCACCAGCGCGTGGTAGCCCGTCGCCTCCGCACGGCGGGCCCGTTCCGCAAGGTCGCGGCCGGGCACGACAGCACGGGCATCGGCCAGGAATCGGAAGGGCGGCATCCCGCCATTCTTCCGTCGCCAGAAGCGACACGCCGCTCGTCCGACCGTCGCGGACCGCTATGCCGAACAGACGCCCAGACAGCCAACCGGGGGCGCGCACCCATGACACGACCCCCGGGCGGGCGCGCGGCTCACCGCCGGTCGATGCGCCGTCGGGCCGGAGCTTGCAGTGACGGATTGTCGAAGGAGCTGTCCGCGGGGTTGATCGTCATGCCGGGCGGGACGATCTCGTCGATGCGGTCGAGGACGTCATCGGTCAGGACGACATCGGCTGCGGCGAGCTGGGTCTCGAGCTGGTCCATCGTGCGCGGCCCGATGAGCGGGGAGGTGATCGCCGGGTGCGACGTGGCGAAGGCGATGGCGAGTTGGATGAGCGTGATCCCGGCCTGCTCGGCGAGTTGCGCGAGGCTCTCGACGGCATCCAGTTTGCGCTGGTTGTAGGGGTTGGACAGGTCGAAGCGCTCCGGCAGCCGGCCCGCGCGCGAGGAGGACTGTTGTCCGGTGTCCTTGCGCCACCGCCCGGACAGCCAACCGCCGGCCAGCGGGCTGTAGGACATGACGGCTATGCCGTGGCGCGCGCAGGTGGGCAGGACATCGGCCTCGATGCCGCGCGCCAGGATCGAATAGGGCGGCTGCTCCGTGACGAAGCGTTGCAGGTTCCGGTCGCGTGCGGTCCATTGCGCCTCCACGATCTGGCTCGCCGGGAAGGTCGAGGCGCCGATGTACCGGACCTTGCCCTGGCGCACCAGGTCGGTGAGCGCGGACAGCGTCTCCTCGACGTCGGTCCTGGGGTCGGGACGGTGAACCTGGTACAGGTCGATCCAGTCGGTGTTCAGCCGGCGCAGCGAGTCCTCCGCGGCACGCAGGATCCAGCGCCGGGAGTTGCCGCGTCGGTTGGGGTCCTCGCCCATCGGATTGTGGAACTTGGTGGCCAGCACGACGTTGTCGCGTCGTCCGCCGGCGAGCGCCTTACCGACGATCTCCTCCGACTCGCCGGCGGCGTAGACGTCCGCGGTGTCGATGAAGTTGACCCCCGCGTCCAGGGCGGTGTGGATGATGGCGATCGACTCGTCGTGATCCGGGTTGCCCCATGACCCGAACATCATGGCCCCGAGACAGAACTGACTGACCGAGACCCCGGTACGACCCAACAGGCGTTGCTCCATCCCTGCCCCAATCCCGTCTTCCAGACGACTGCTGCCGAACCGCATCCGCAACGATGCAGCATGCGCCGCCGGACCGCGAGGCGGTGATGCGGCCCGACCGAGGATGTTCGAGAGTGCTGTGACGGAGCCACCTCGCGGATCGAACGGTGCCTATGCTCCCGGCATGAGCGATGGGATGACCTACGGGCACCTGGGCCGCTCCGGTCTGCTGGTCAGCAGGATGGGCCTCGGCACCATGAACTTCGGCTATCTCGCGGACGAACCGAGCAGTTTCGCCATCATGGATGCCGCGTTCGACGCGGGCATCGTCTTCTTCGACACCGCCGACGTCTACGGCGGGCCGCAGTCGCCGGACATGGCCAAGGGGTACGGCGTCTCCGAGCAGACCGTCGGGCGGTGGCTGCAGCGCAGCGGGCACCGCGACGACATCGTTCTGGCCACGAAGGTGTACCAGCCGATGGGACTCGGTCCGAACGACCGCCGGCTGTCCGCGTACCACATCCGGCGCGCGTGTGAGGCGAGCCTGCGGCGGCTGCAGATCGATCACATCGACCTCTACCAGATGCACCACGTCGACCGGGCCACGCCGTGGGACGAGATCTGGCAGGCGATGGAGCAACTGGTCCGCGATGGCAAGATCAGCTATGTCGGCAGCAGCAACTTCGCTGCGTGGGACGTGGCCCTCGGCCAGTCCGCCGCCACAGCACGACACTTCCTGGGTCTGACCTCCGAGCAGAGCCTGTACAACCTCGCCGTGCGCGCCGTGGAACTGGAGCTCGTTCCCGCGCTCCGCCATCTCGGCATCGGTCTGGTCCCATACAGCCCGCTGCACGCCGGCCTGCTCGCCGGCGCCCTGGCAGCCGCCACCGAAGGGCGCATCCCGAGCGACTCCCCGCAGCACGACCGCATCGCTGCGCATCGCGAACAACTCGAAGCGTACGAGGGGCTGTGCCGGGAGTTGGGCGCGTCCCCCGCGGACGTCGCGCTGGCCTGGTTACTGCGGAACCCTGTCGTCTCCAGCGCCATCGTCGGCGCCATGACGATCGACGAACTGCGGGCGGATCTCGGCGCGCTGTCCGTGCAGTTGGACGACCAGGTCATGGAACGACTCGACCAGATCTGGCCCGGTCCCGGAGAAGCACCGCAGGCTTACGCCTGGTGAGGTCGGCACGCCGCCGTGCCGGAAAGTCAGGTGACCCTGGCGCACCGCCGCAACAGCCGACCAGAACGGCGCTCGGAGAACCGATCCCCTCATCCGACCGCTGATCGGGACGTGATCAGATCGCGCGACCCTGCCCGGTCCGGACGGCGCTCACCGAACGGCAGCCGCGAGCCGCTCGACTGCGGCCACGACGGTGGCGACAGGCACCGTCGTCACGATCTCGTGGTCCGCACCCACACGAAGCAGCGGCTCGAACGCGTTCACGTCCTCGACGATCTTGGCGCGATCGGGCGCGGTGGACCCGAACCCGACGGTGCGAACCGCCACCCGCGCCAACAAGACGTCGACTGGGGCGCTGAGCAGGACGACACCGTCGAGGCGGTCGTACGCCTCGCCCTGATTCGCCACACAGCCGGCGAGAAACAGCCACCCCGATCGATGCTCGTCGAGCAAGGCGTCGATGCGATCCAGGTTCCACACCGGTTCTGGGCCGTCCGACGTCTGTCGCTCCACGATCCAACCGGGCGAGTCCGTGTCGACCACACGATGCCCGCGGCGGGCCAGCTCCCTCAGAACCGTCGACTTCCCGGTGCCGGACATGCCGGTCAAGAGAATGACCACTCGCCCGGCGCCCGTTCCCGAAGAAGTCACGCCGAAATCCTGCACCCGCGCGGCCTGGGCGGCGTCCCCCACGGACTCACCAGCACACAAGTACGCCGCATCGTCACGGACATCGGGCCGGGCCGCCGACGTCGTCGGGTTCACCGTCGCCGAATTCATCCCGCGTCAGGTGATGCACCTTCGACAGATCCTAGGCGGTCAGTTCAGCGCGGGGAACGAACCTGGTGGGCGCCGCGAGCGACGCGTTCCATGCCATGACCTTGGCCACTGTGAACCGCCAGACCCCTGGCTCGTAGGCCGCGATCGGCGGCGCGTAGTGGTATTTGCCGCCCGATTCCTTGGACAGGGTCGCCGCCTGGGCGCGGGTGGGCGTGATGAAGTGGCAGCGGCCCTCGGCGATGATGGGCTGGTCTGCTGTTTCGGTGTGCACGACGGCGGAGGAATCGGCGGTCAGGTTCCGCACGTGCCGACTCTGCTCGCTGCCACCGAAGTAGAACTCCGCGCCCAGCCAGATGCCGTCGACCGGCACCGCATGCGGCCGATGATCCGGACGGCTGGTGGCGAGCCAGTAGTGCTCCGCTTCCGCGAGTCGCTGATAGACCTCTTCCCACATCAACGTCGGCCCGGAGTGCCCGTAGCCGGCGGGCAGGGTCAGCGGCTGCACTTCGAACTCTGGCGGCGTCATCGGCAGCTCCAAGGGTCCGGATCCGGGCGCATTCCGTTGCGGACCGAGCCCTTCACGTGTTTCGTGAAGGTCGCGATGCCGGCTACGGAGCGACGCGACGGTCGAGGAGTGATTCACGAGCTGGGCACCCGGTCGAAGAGCGGCCTCAGCCGCTGCTCGATGGCTGAGGCGCGGGCGGGAACAGCCGCATGTCGACGAGCATGGCCAGGATGTCCGGCCCTTGCCAGTGCTCGATGATCCGACCGTCCTCCAGGCGCACGTGGTGGATGCCACGGATGCGGACCGACCGGGCCGTCGGCTCGACGCCGAGGAACGGGCCGAGGTGGGTTCCTCTTCCGTCGATCCGGAACGAGACGAGGTCGCCTTCTTGGATGACCGAGACCAGATCGACGTGGGCATCGGGGAAACCGCCGTGCACGTTGTGCAGCATGATGCCGATGAAGCCGTCGGGCCCGTGAACGTCGCCCAGCGCGCCGTGCGACACCAGGTCGTCGTGCACGACGGCGCGGACGCCGGCCTCGTCGTTCGCGTTGATCGCCGCGATCAAGGCCTTGACCGTGTTGCCCGTTGCCATCGGCCTCGCCCTCCGCTGTTCGGGACTTGATAGTAGGGTCCGCGACATGGCTGCGGATGTGATCGAGGCGCTCCGCACGTCCCGGCGCTGGATCAACTACGCGCCGGGTCCGCCGTTCGACTTCCTCGCCGGTCAGCACCCGGCGACCGACGAGCAGCTCACCATCGAGCTGACCCGTATGTACGACGCGGGATTTCGCGGGCTCGTCACCAACACGGTGGCATTCGGGTTGGAGAACGCGCCGAGGATCGCCAAGGATTGCGGCTTCGAGCATGTCGTCGCCAAGATCTGGTGGCAGAACGACGAGCTGCTGGCCACCGAGAAGGCGAACCTCGACGGGGTGATCGAGTATGTCGACGCGGTCTGCGTCGGCAACGAGATCATCCAGAAGGGCATCGCCGACCTGCCTCGGCTGACGAGCGAAATCGGCCAGGTGCGGGAGCGGTTCGGGCGTCCGGTCACGACGGGTTTCCAGCCGCCGGACTGGCAGTTCCACCCGGAGCTCGGTACATCGATCGGCGACTTCTCGTTCCTGAACGTTCACCCGTGGTGGGTGCTGCACCGCAACGATCCGCTCACGGCGGCGGCGTGGGTCGCGGAGGCGTACGAGAGCGTCGCGTCCTGGCCCGGCACGCCCGGGGACCGGGTCATCGTCGTGCAGGAGACCTCGTTCCCCAGCGGCGCGCTGCCTCCCGAGGTGGCACCAGGTGCCACACCGGAGAACCAGAAGCGCTTCTACGAGGCGCTCCTCGCAACCGACGTGCCGTTCGTCTGGTTCTTGAGCGTCGACTCGCCGCAGCACCGGAAGGTGTCGCCGCCGGGCGGATACGGCGGTCTCTGGGACGAGAACTGGAACCCGAAACCGGTGGTCGAACTCGTCCGTTGAGCGACGTCGACGGCCGATCGATCGCCGCGTGCTCGGCGGGTGCCGAGGATCGGTCAACGGGCGGCCGCTCGACCTCGCGGATCATTCAGCGTCGTCTTGGCTCATGGGCATGACGACCGTGGTGGCCGCGAAAAAGGGTAGGCGCAGCCGATCACCCGGCGGGGCGAACAGCGATCAGTGCGGTGGCCGCGATGCGCTCGACGAGTGGCCCGGCCGAGACATGCCCAGCGAGCGCGTCGCGGAGTCCCGACTCGAATTCCTGGCGGCGCCGGAGAGGCACGACCGACTCCGTCATCGCCGAATACAGGTGGCCGACGACGTAGTCCGGATCGACGTCGGTCTCATACGTGTGCTCGATCAACTCGACCGGCCCGAAGCCCCGCCGCCCCAGTGCGTCGCGGCGTTCCTGAAGGGTGGCCGTATCCGTCCCGCACGTCGCGGTCATCGGACGTCCCAGCCACCCCTCCAGATAGGCGCGCAGCGCCCGCGCCCACGGCAGATCGGACAGCCACATCGGCGGCCCCTGACTGATGACGACAAGTGCACCCGATGCCCGCAGCAGCTGCGCAGACATCGAGATCACCTCATCGGAGTCCATCCAGTGCAGCGCATTTGCGACGGTGATCACCGCCAAGGATTGCCCGAACAGCTCGGTCACAGGGCCAAGGTCAGCATCCGCACCGAGCACCGGAACCACATTGACGACACCGGCGCTGCGCAGGCGGACGCGCAGTTCGGTGAGCATGTCCGGTTCGGGATCAAGAGCGAACACGATGCCCACCCGAGCAGCGAGGGGCACCGCGACCTGTCCGGTCCCACATCCAAGGTCGAGTGCCCGATCGCGAGAGGACAGGGCGAGCCGGCCGACGATGTGGTCGATCAAGGCATCTGGGACGTCCCGCCGGAAGGCGGCATAGTGCGATGCCGTCGATCCCTTGAAGTCGCTGCGCACACCACGACTTTCCTCTAGGGGACAGCACCCCTTCCAGAGACTTCACCGACAGCGAACGCCGCCTGGTCGCCGGTCGAGAAGGGCGACGTGCCCATCGCCGCCGGGATGCTGTCCGACGCCGCCGCCGTCGGCGTCCTGCTGGTGCTCGAGCGCTGCCTCGCATTTCACCCCGGCGGTCTGCCGCTGGCGTTCGTCCGGGCGCTCGTGCTGCTGAAGGTCACCTCGGTGGTGTTCCAGGTTCGAGGTCTTCATGCGCACGGATGCATATGCGCTGCTCGCCCTCGCGACGCGGAGCCGGAACCTGTGGGCCGTCAAGGGGGCGCTCGCCCGGCGGCTGGTCCGACGCGCGACAGCCGAGGACGAGGACCTGTTGGCGGCCGTCCCGGACCGGGAAAGACGCTGGGCCGCCGCCTATCTGGTGCTGTACGTGCCGGGAATCCTCTGGGCCACGGTGTACTTCGCGGTCTTCGCGATCCCGACGGCGGCGCTGCTCGTCGAAATGTCCGTCGACGCGATCGCCACCGGTGGCCGGCCGAGCCTCGGCGGTCTTGCGGCGGCAACCGCGCTCGCCTTGTGCCTGATCCCGCTGGCCTGGACCGTCGGCGGCGTGATCGTCACCGCGACGCGGACGGTGCTGCGGGTGCTGCGGCCGCGGCCTGGCGCGCACGCCGTTGCGGCGTGAGAACGCCAGCCACCCGGGGCTGTGCGCTCATCCGTGCTCCTCGACGTACGCCATGACGTCGTCGAAGGTGGCGACGGCCACGCCGATGCGGGTGTCGGCGGCGCCGTAGTAGAGGCGGAGTTGACCGGTCGTGGTGTCGTGGATGAGCCCACAGGGGAACACGACTCCCGGTACGTCACCGACGAGTTCGTAGGGTTCCGTGGGCGCGAGCACCCATTCGTCGCAGCGTTTGGTGACATGTGCCGGGTTGTCGAGGTCCAGCATGGCCAGCCCGACGCGGTACAGGGCGCCGGCGACGGTTTGCCTGACCCCGTGATAGATGACCAGCCAGCCGTCGTCGGTTTCCAGGGGCGGTGGTCCGATGCCGACGCGCGCGGAGTCCCACCAGCCGCCGGGTCGACAGGGCAGCACCGGTTCGGGGGCGCTCCAGCTGTGCAGGTCGGCGGATCGGGAGAGCCAGACATCGGCGCGTCCGCCGATGACGGTCACCGGCCGGTGGAACAGGATGAATTCGCCGTTGACCCGGCGGTGCAGCAGCGAGGCGTTCTTGTCCTCAGGGGCGCAGACCACGCCGAGACGGCGGGCGGTGCGGAAGTCGTCGGTCGTGGCCAGGGCGACGGCGGGTCCGCCCGGTCCGAAGGCCGTGTAGGTGATGACCCAGGTGTCGAGTTCGTCGATGCGGGTGATGCGGGCGTCCTCCAAGCCCCACTGTTCTTCGGGATGGTCCGGTGACGGGGCGAGCAGGGGTTGATCGTCGACGACCCAGTTGGAGAGCCCGTCGGCGGATCTGGCGGCGGTCAGGTGGCTGATGCCGCGGCGGTCCTCGACCCGGCACAGCAGCACGGTGTCGGTGCCGACGGTGGTGGCGCCGGCGTTCATCACCGCGTTGACCGGATAGGGCCACCGTTCGGGGCTGAGGATGGGGTTCCCGCGGGCACGTTCGAACAAGCCGTCACCCACCACCCCGGAGTACCTGGTCATATACGGAAAGGTAATTGCTGACCATGCGATCAGCGCTGAAGCGGTGCGCGGCGATGGTGTGACAGCGGTGTCGATCGAGTTGAGCGACCTGCTCGACGGCGGCGACCGCTTCGTCGACGCCGGGAACGAGGAAGCCGGTGTGGCCGACGTCGATGATCTCCGGCATGGACCCGCGGGGATAGGCGATGACGGGAGTGCCGCACACCATCGCTTCGACGACGGACAACCCGAACGGTTCATCGAAATGGATGGGGTGGAGCAGGGCCATGGCCGCGCCGAGCAGTTCGGCGCGTTGTTGCGGTCCGATCGATCCGAGGTAGACCACGCGGTCGCCGTCGAGGTGGGGTCGTACGGCGCTGTCGAAGTACTCCCGGTCCTGGATGATTCCGGCGATGAGCAGGCGCCGGCCGGAACGCCGGCCGATCCGGATGGCGTCGGCGGTTCCCTTGTCGGGGTGGATGCGACCGAGGACGACCAGATCGTCCCCTCCCACCGATGAGAACGGCAGTGTTGCCAGGTCGACGCCGTGGTGGATCGTGTCGAGGTACGGCAGGTCGGGGACCCGGTCGGCGTCCGAGATCGCCACGAAGTGCGACCGTGCGGCGCGGTAGGCGGGCAGGATCGCCGGCCGGGAGAAGCCGTGGATGGTGGTGATCATCGGCGCCGCGCTGAAATGTGAGAACGCCAGCGGCAGCCAGTCCAGATGATTGTGGATGAGATCGAACTCGGCGGATCGCGCGAGTGCGCGTGCGGTGTGCATCGCCTCCCAGATCCGGCCGTCCATTTCGGGGTGCTCGGCGTATGGCTCGGCGCACACCCAGTCCAGCGTGCCCGCCGTCCGTGAGGTCCCGGCTGCGAACAGCGTGACGTCGATGCCTCGGGCGACGAGTCCCTCTGTCAGCACGCTGGCGACCTGCTCCCACGGCCCGTAGTGCTCCGGAGGCGTGCGCCACGCGATGGGGGCCAGCATGCCGATCCTCACGGCAGCGCCGAATCGGTCGACGACATGCTCACGTCATCCGCAGCGGTGGCTGAAGGTCGGCGGCTTCGAGCGCCAGGAGTGCTTGGAAGTACGCCAGGGTGGATTCCGCGCCCTCGTTCTCGTTGAGCCCGTCGACGTTCAACCCGTCGTGGCATCCGCCGGTGGCGAAGTCGTAGACCGGTTCCCGGAGCCGATTGCGGCCGAGGAACCATTCGAAGGATCGCAGGGCGCGGTGCTCGTAGCGGGGATGCCCGGTGGCAAGGAGGGCTTCCGCATGTGCCTCGACGAGGGCGGCGGCGTCCAGCGGCTGCTCGTCGCCGTCGGCGTCGGACGGAACCGGGTGGGTTCGGCGGCGGAGCCATGCGTTGCCGATCAAACGAACCTGGTCGGTGTCCGCGTCGCATTGCTCGGCGTACCAGTCCAGGGCTTCCAGGCCGGCCGTGGTCATGGACGGGTTGTGGGTGGCACGCCCGGCGGCGATCAGGGCCTGGGGCAGCCGGGCGTTGTCATAGGTGAGCGTCTCCTCGAACCACCGCCAGTCCGATGTCGCGCACCTCCGATAGGCGTCCAACAGCCGAGTCGCCAGGCGCTCCATCAACTGTCGTTCGGTCGGCGGCAGCCCCAGCAGGGGCAGCCGGGTCAACCCGATGATGCTGTACGCCATCGTCCGAAGACTGTCGGATCCGTCGATCCGTCGACGACGCATGCCAGTTCCCTCATCAGTCGGCGACTGGGTTCGGTGACGGCCCGCGGCGGATACGCGGCGATCACCGTGCCGAGCGCCCATATGGTGCGTCCCACGTGGTCACCGACGTGTGGTTCATCGAGCCATCGGCGTTCGTAGGACATGACATTGTGCATTCCGGCCGCATCCGGCCTCCAGGCGTGGCGCAGAAAGCTCAATCCGAGAGTGACGTACCGGGAGAACGTCTGGTCAGCGGGATCTCGGTCGAGCCCGATCGCTGCGATGACGAGCCGGGAAACGTCGTCCACGCAATACCCGCTTCGGCGGCTCGGAAGCACACCGTCCGCGTGCTGGATGATGCCCGTGTCGTCGACCAGGCTGAGCAGATGGCCGGTTCGGACGGACGGCGACGAGGCAACCGCAGCGTCGCGCGGTTCGAAGCGCGGCGCCGACTCCGTGCGGACCACGTCGTCGAGGAGTTCGATGATCTGAGCCGCCACGGCGGGCCAGGTGAGAGCCGCTCCGATGCGACGGGCCTCGGCGGCGGCCTTGGCCAGGTCCGCGGGATTGTCCAAGAACTGGAGAATCGCGTCGGCCATGGTTGCGGCGTCGTCGAACGGGACCACCGCGCCGGCGCCCGTGGCGAGGAGGTCCTCCGCGTAGTAGTACGGCGTCGACACCACGGGGCAGCCGGCCGCGATCGCGAAAGTCAATGCCCCGGACACGATCTGCTCCCGTGAGCGGTACGGCGTCAGGTACAGATCCGTCGACGCGAGCAGCTCGGCCAGCTCGCGCTCGGACAGGAACCGGTCGATGAAGCGGACGTGCCGGTCCAGGCCCCGGTCCCTGACCAGCCGCTCCAGATGAAGCCGGTACCGCTCCCCTTCCCGGGTCACGACGTCGGGATGCGTCTGGCCCGCCACCAGGTACATCACCTTCGGATGACGGGCGACGACCGCGGGCAGCGCTTCGATCGCGGTTTCGATGCCCTTGCCTGCCGAGATGAGCCCGAATGTGGACAGCACTGTGCGGTCGCGGAGTTGATCGACCAGCACCGAGCCGGCGCGCTGCGCAGCCGTTCGAATCCGGGCGTCATGGGAACCGGCGGAGCCTGCGGGGATCAACGACATCGGCGCACCGTGCGGTACGACGCGCACCTGCTCTCGGGAAGCGACGCCGGACTCGAGGACCATGCGACGCGCGGTGTCGGTGAAAACCGTGACCGCCGCGGCGTTCCGGCACAGGTCGGTGACGACCTGGGTCTGCTCGTCGGAGGGGCGAGAAAGCACGGTGTGCATCGTGACGACGTAGGGCTGGCGCAGTTGACGCGCCAGGGTCAGCACGTGGGATCCGCTTCCGCCGCCGAAGATGCCGTATTCGTGCTCGATCAGGACGACGTCTGCGCCCCATGCATCGATCGCCGCCGCTGCGGCGCTGTAGTCCGCTCGGACGTCCTGGCGGATCACGTGCAGAACCTCGGCCGCCGGCGCGGATCGCCGATCTCGAACGATGGAGACAACACCGACGGTCAGCGACGGATCTGCATCGCGAAGCGCCTGCAGGAGGTCCTGGGAGAACGTCGCGATCCCGCAGGCACGCGGCGGATATGTGGAAATGATCGCGACTCGCATCGTCTCTCCATCCCGAGGCTACGAATTGCCAGGTTCATCGCTTTTCAACAGAGGTGAACGCCTCACTCAGTTCACGGGTAGCCGGCGTGAGTGGAGTGTGACGTGGTGGCGGCCCTTTGAAACCACCCTTCCGGGTGGCTCGCAGTCGGCGGCCGACGGTGCTGTTCCGATCCGGTGACGGGAGGTGATCCGCCATATGTCCGCAGCGGGCACGCCGCACAATTCGGTCATTTGTTCCACCGTGAGGCCGTCGGCGACCAGCCGACCGATCCCGGCCGCGACGTCCGCGCGTGCGGCACGCTTCTCGGCGCGTTCGGCCACGATGGCGTTCTGCACCATGTCGTGGGCGACCGCCGTCGCGGTGGCGCGCCGTTGCGCCGCCTCGTCGAAGACCGCCCACGCCCTGCGGACGAAGTCTGCGGCGTCGAGTATGCGGCGGTCATTGGCGGTCATGAGCCACTCCTTCGGACGACGGGTCATGGGCCGGCTTGGACCCAGGGTCACGGCGATGGATTGCTGCCCACGAAGATGCCTCGGCATCCGCTTCCAGGTGACAGGCGAACGAAAACGTCGACGAAGGGTCTGCTTGTGTCACCGTGGGGCATAACACCACAATCGTCCGATTTGGCGTCATGGCGCTCGCTTCGCCTGCATGCAATGGTTGAGTGAAAGCCCGCCGCGATATGACGCCGAGTTGTCGAAGCGACGAGCGGGCGCGGTGTATCCCGCACCCGCGCGCGGGGCGCGATCCGCCCGACGCGCTCGGCGTGCGTCGAGGACGTGCGTGGTCGGCCCGTGCCTGTTCGGCAACGCCGTCCCATGAGTGCTGGCCGATTCCGGGCGAAGCCGAAGCATCCTCCTCGAGAGAAGGGGTTCAGGGCCCGCCGCGCCAGTGATCGATGCGCCGGTGGTCGGGGACGAAGCCGTTCTTGACGCCCCACAGGACCGCCTGCGTGCGACTGGAGACATTGATCTTTCGATAGATCGAGCGGACATAGGACTTCACGGTGTTCGGGCTCAGATAGGCCAGGGCGGCCACCTCGCGGTTGCTCTTACCCTGGGCGATGAGGGCGAGGACCTCAGATTCCCGGTCGGTCAAACCCTCACCCCTGCCCGGCCAGTCCAGGCCACTGGTACTGCGAGACCGCGGAGGGGGATCACTGACGACGATCTCGCCGGCGTGAACCGCTTCCAGGGCAGCGACCAGATCGCGGGCCGGAAGAGTCTTCGACAGGTACCCGTGCACTCCCAGCCGGCGGGCCCTGCGGATCAGGTCCGGATCGAAATTCCACGTGTACATCACGACTCGGCGCGCGCGGTCATGATCGATCAGAACACGGATCTCATCATGATCGGACTCGGGTTGGGCGAAGGAGTCGTACAGGGCGATATCGACGGTGTCCTTGAGGGGCTGATTCGTGTCCAGCTCGGCGATGAGCACCCGATCCCGGTAGGGGTCCAGCAGTTGCGCCACCCCCAGCACGACGACGTCGTAGTCATCGATGAGGGCGACCGTGAGGGGCGACTGACGGGGTGGTCCGGACACGGCGCTGACAGTACGCCCATTGGGGTGTGCCGGACCTCCCTCAGGGGTGCTTGAGTCATCGGTGATGGTGAATCGCCGTTAACGGCCACCTGGCGGTTGACATCCACCTGTACGCGGTGGCCGGCGTGCAGAGACAGGAAGGCACATCATGTTGGGTCTCATCGTCAGCATCATCGTCATCGGGCTGATCGCCGGCGCACTCGCCCGGTTGGTCGTGCCCGGCAGGCAGGACATCTCCATCGTCATGACCATCGTGCTGGGTATCGTCGGCTCGTTCGTCGGTGGCTTCCTGGGGTACCTGCTCTTCCGCAAGGACGCTCAGGACGGGTTCTTCCAGCCGTCCGGGATCATCGGGGCCTTCATCGGCGCGGTGATCGTGCTGCTGATCTGGATCAACGTCAGCAAGCGCCGCGCCGTCCGACGCTGACCGGTCCACCCGGCCCTGCCGGCCACCGCCTGCACGTGCCGACGAGGGACCGTCGGGCCACCCGGTGACGTTCGATCCGTACGTCGCGAAAGCATGGAGAGCTGATGATCTCGACCGCAGACCCGCCCGTCGAGTCGGGGCAGGTTTACACCGTCACCAAAGTCGACGGCCAGCCACCGCAATCACTGGCCGACTTTGCCGGAGACATCCACCTGACGTTGACGAGGAATGGTCAGCTGTTCCAGCTGATCGGTGCTGCCGCACGTCCGACCGCAGGCTCGGTGCGGTTCTATCAAAAGGACGTCGCGCAACACGACCGGGATATCCGGGTATGGACCATCACCGAGGCAGGGGCCGCCTCATTCCTCGCATCACCCCTTGCAGCCTTTTGACACCCGGCGCGCCCCGACTGCCCCGTCGGACGACGCGCATCCTGGACATCCTGATGGCCACCGCGTCCGCCCGCGAAGGTTTGACGGGTGCGCCGACAGGTGACTGTTCCTGGAGTATCAGGCGAAGGTGGTGCTCGAGGTGAGTGCGGTGGACCGCGGCCGCTCTGTTCGGAGAATAACGGACACTTCGGGCATGCGGCCCGTGACCGGGTCGGTCATTCCACAATCGAGTCGGCCCATCGGAGAGTCCGCCGTCGCCTCCGGCCGGCATCGATCCGATCGGCGTCGACGGCGCCCGGCCGCGCCGAGGTCGGAGCAGACGCGGCCCTCCTCCGCCGTCGTGGGACCGCCCTCCGTGAGCGTGGGATCGCGGCTGGACGGGCGATACCAGCTCCAGGAGGTCCTGGGCGACGGTGGAAGCGCAACGGTCTTCGGCGGTACCGACACCGTCCTGGACCGTCCGGTCGCCGTCAAGGTCTTCCATTCTCGCGTGGACTCGACCACGCAGGCTCGCCGCCGGCGAGAGATCAACCTGGCAGCCGATTTCGTTCACCCCCATCTCGTCGCCGTCTACGACGCCCACCTCGGCTCCGACGACCGGAGCGGACGAACGCCGGGCGCGCCGAGCTACCTCGTCACCGAATACGTCGACGGGCAGACGCTCGCGCGGCGACTGGACGGCCCACCCCTCACCCACTCGGAGGTCGCCCAGATCGGCATCGGGCTCGCCCGGGCGCTCGCCGTGCTGCACCGATCCGGGGTCGTCCATCGCGACGTGAAACCGGGAAACATCCTTCTCGAAGCGCGCACGGGCCAGGTGAAACTGGGCGACTTCGGCATCGCCCGAGACCTTGGCGAAGACCCGGTCACCCGGACGGCCGATGTCGTGGGTACCGCCCCCTACCTCAGCCCCGAACAGGCCCGTGGCGATCCCGTCGGATGCCCATCCGACGTGTACTCGCTCGGGCTGGTCCTGCTGGAATGCCTGACCGGACACCGCGAGTACGCCGGAACACCTGTCGAGGCCGCCGTTGCCCGCCTGGTCAGGGACCCCGAGGTACCACCGGACCTGCCGACGCCCTGGCCCACGCTGCTGCGGCGGATGACCAGCCGCGACGCAGCACACCGACCCGCTGCCGACGAAGTCGCCGCCATCCTGGCCCATCACCACCACGGAACCGAGCCTCCGGCGGCCGCGTCGGAGACGAGCCGCGGGCGGCGCACCGTCCCGACACCCGAGCAGGGGACGGCGACGACCCACCGGCCTCGGGCATGGCTCCTGGCGGCGGCCGCCGGGGCAGCGGTTGCCCTCGCGGCCGGCCTCGTGACCGGCATGGCGAGCGACGACCCCGCCGCCGATCCCGCACCGGCGACCGCGACCCCGAACTCCGCGACCCCGAACTCCCGGCAGGACCTCTCGGAGCCGCCCTCGCCGTCCACCGTCGAGGCGCCCCCGCCCGCCGTGACCGTCACCGCCGCGGAGCCACCCGCGGCCATCGCTCCCCCCGCCACCGCGCCGGCGATCGACTTTCCGTCTGTCGAGTCGGCGGCGATCCCGACGACCGAGATCGCTGCCACCCCATCGCTCGCGTCCCCGCCGCAGGAGGTCGGCGGCGGTCAGCCTCCGCTCCCGGAACCAACTCTCGGCCCGACGCCCAGGGGCGCCGACCGACTCGTCGACTCGGAAGCCTCGCAACAGGCGACGCAAGCCGACGAGCGCGGCGATCCCTCCCCGATGCAGCAGGACCTGAAGGACAAGCCCCGGAACACGGGCAACGGCGATGACGGCGACGCAACCCCCCGCGGGAATGGTGGTCAGGGCAACGGGAACGGTGGCCAGGGCAACGGCAACCGCAGCGACGAAAGCACGCGAGCGCAACCCGGCGGATGACCACCCCGCCGGACTGATCAGCAGAGCCCGCGAATGTGTCAGCCGCGCAGAGATTCGTCTCCGGAACGGTCTCGCGCGGGCCGGCATCGGTCAGGGATGTCCCCACACGGGCTGTGCCCGGGTCGTTGCCGATAGTTGCCGCGGATGTGGGTACTTGACCTGCAATGCGGCTGTGCTCGCGCCCGCGGAGGAGGTGAATCCATGCGAATCGGTTCGGTGGCGCGGGGTTCGGCCGGCGCGCGGGCGCGGCGGATGTCCAGCACTCGGCACGGCCGCGGGCGACCATGATTGTTGTCGGCGCTGTCATCGCGCGGCGATATCGGCTGGTCAACCGAATCGGCGGCGGCGGGATGGGCGTGGTCTGGGAGGCGTGGGACGAGTTGCTGCTGCGCCGGGTGGCCGTCAAGCAGCTGCTGCCCCAACCAGAGATGACCGCCGACGAGGTGGACCTGGCCCGCCAACGCGTCATCCGCGAGGCGCGGATCACCGCCCGACTGCACCATCCGCACGCAGTCACCCTCTACGACGTCGTCGACCACGACGGCTATCCCAGCCTCATCATGCAGTTCGTGCCATCGGTGAGCCTGAGTGCCCTGCTTCGCGACAACGGCGTCCTGAACGCCGGCGACGTCGCGGCGCTGGGCGGGCAAGTGGCTTCCGCCTTGGCCGCCGCGCACCACGTCGGCATCGTGCATCGCGACGTGAAGCCGGGCAACGTACTGGTCACGGCCGACGGCTCAGCCAAGCTCACGGACTTCGGCATCTCGCACGCGGTCGGCGACATCACCCTGACGGCCGCCGGGATGGTGTCCGGCACGCCGGCGTTCCTCGCACCGGAGGTGGCCCGGGGGGGCCCGTCGGGCACCCCCGCCGACGTGTTCTCACTCGGTGCCACCCTGTACGCCTGCCTCGAGGGCCAGCCTCCGTTCGGCACCGACCCGAACCCGATGGCCGTTCTGCACCGCGCGGCTTCCGGACTCGTCACTCCGCCTCGACGATCCGGGCCGATGTCGGCACTGCTGCTCCAGATGATGGCGCTCGATCCGGCCGACCGACCCACCATGATCGACATCACCGGCATCCTGGAGCGCGGACCGACCGCCATCGGTGACCTCATGCCCCCGCCGACATCTGCCGCCGAAACCGTCCGTCACACAGTCGAACAGGTCCACGCGACCATCCCCGCGTCGGGGCCTCCCGACACTGCGGCATCGACCCCCGTACGGGACGACACGCCGAAGCGACGCCGACGAGCGCGCGCGCTGATCGCCGTTCTGGCGGTCGCCATGGCGGCTGGCATCCTCACCGCGTCCGTCCTGCTGCTCGACCGGGGCGCCGATGGGGCGGCGGTGACCGACGCGCCCGGTACCTCGCCGGGTTCGGCGATGACGGCTGCCACCGCCGCCGCCGCGGCACCGCCGACACCATCGACGGCGCGGGAATCCTCCGACCCCCCAGCGCCTTCGACCGCTCCACCGCCCGCGACTCGCTCAGCGGAGGAACCCCCCACGCGATCGCCGACCGAGTCCACGCAAGCCGAGGCGCCACCCGCCGCGCCGGAGCCAACTCCCGCCGAGGTGGCACCCGCGGCGCCCGACGATGGCTCCGAAACGCCGCCGCCGCCGCAACCCGGCCCGACTGCCTCGGAGCTCACGGCGGCGATCACCGACTACTACGCGTTGATGCCGGGCAACACCGACCAGGGATGGTCGCAGCTGACGTCGCGATTCCAGACCGGGATCGCCCGCAACCCGGACTACTACAAGACCTTCTGGGGCGGCGTTCTGTGGGTCGACGTCACCGACGCCACCGCCGAGCCACCCGACACCGTCGAGGCAACCATCACCTACCACTTCACCGACGGCACCGTGTCCGTCGAACGGACCGCATTCACGCTCGTCCGGGACGGCGCGTCGCTGAAGATCGACAACTCGACCGTCCTCAGCAGCCAGACCGCCTGAGGGCATGACGGGGATTCGCCACTCGAGGGGCTCCCGCCCCTGCACAGCCCGGCGTCGGCATCGCCGGCCGGCGGACCCGCCCCGCCGGTTCCCACGACCCGCAGAGAGACGTTGGCCGACGATCAGTGGCTCGCGCAGAATGCGCAAGAAACGTCAAGTCCGGTCACCGACTGGTTGCTAGCGTCGGCGTGTGGTCAACAGGTTGTCCGAGGTGCTCGGGGTGCTCGCCTCGTTCAACGCCGAACCCGCGGATGACGCGTCGCTCGGGGCCCTCGCCCGGCGGGCTCATCGCTCACGCTTCGCGCTGCATCGGATGGTGCGGGACGTGGTCGGCGAGACGCCGCAGCGGTATGTGAGTCGCGTTCGTCTCGACCGCGCGGCCTCGGCGTTGCTGGTGAGCCGGCGAGCTGTGGCGGCCATCGCCGGGGAGCACGGCTATGCATCGCACGAGGTCTTCACCCGCGCCTTCCGTCGTCAGTTCGGCGTACCGCCATCGACCATGCGGGCGCGTGGCCTGCGCGGCGCCGGCGACCACTCGGTGATCGAGCGGCATGCGCAGGTCGTGGCGTTCGTCTCGCCGTGCACCGGGTTGTACCGCGCCTCCCTCCGAGCCTCCCTCCGACCGACCTCCCGAAGGACGAACGACGTGGACGCTGAGATCAGCACGAAGGACATGCCTGCATTTCATGCGTTGGTCGTTCGACGTCGGATATCCCGCGATGGTGTGGCGGACGCGCTGTCGGCGTGCCTGCCGGTCGTGTTCGCCTACGCGCAGGAGTCCGGCCTCGCCTTCGCCGGCCCTCCGTTTGCGCGATACCCGCAGACCGGAATGGCGTCACTCGTCATCGAAGGTGGCATGCCGGTCGTCGACAGACCCGCCACTGCGCCCAGCGGTGAGATCGAGGTATTGACCGTTCCGGCCAGTCGCTCCGTCGTCGCGCTGCACCGTGGTCCGTACGACGGCCTCCCCGACACCTATCTGGCGATCGAGTCGTACCTCGAGGAGCACGGGCTCACCGCTTCGGGCCCGCCGTGGGAGTCCTACGTCACCGACCCTGGCGAGCGTCCCGATCCCGCCACGTGGGAGACCGAGGTCGTCCAACCCGTCTCCTGACACGCAGGCGGCCGCGTCCCGGGTCGATCGGGTCACGGGGACGGTGCGGGAGTCTCGATGCGACGCAGGAACGTTTCGAGCTCGGCGGTGAAGCGCTCCGGGGCTTCGACGCAGCTCACATGTCCCACCCCGGGAAGGATGACCATGCGGGCCGTCGGAATCGCGCTGCAGAGGGCGTCGGCGACAGCTCTGGGTGCGCGAACATCGTCCTCACCGTGGAGAACGACGGTCGGCACGTCGACGTGACCGAGCACGTCGCGCAGATCGGCCTCCGCTGAAGCCCACGCCATGGCGCGGAACCCGGCGGCGCGAAACCCCTCGGCCATGTTGGCACCGAACGCCGTGACGCGGTCCGGCGGCGCCGACGCCGAGAACATGCTCGGAAGCATCGTCGACACGAATTCGGCGGGCGGCATCTCCGAGGCATCGAGAGTCGCTGCCAACCGCCGCCGCACGGTGTCCGCCGGCAATGAGCCGGCCCACCCGGCGTACGCACCGGCGAGGAACAGGCCGCGCACGTCGGCACGATGACGCCGGAAGTACTCGAGGGCCAGCGCGCCGCCGAAGGACAGGCCGACGACCACTGGTTGCTCGAGCGCAAGGGCGGACGTCAAGGCGGCCAGACAGCGGGCGTAGTCCGGCAGCCGGAAGGTCTCCGGCACCTCGGATGAGTCACCGGAACCCGGGGGATCCCACGCCACGACTGTGTAGGACCGGGACAGCACCTCGATCTGAGGCTGCCAGGTTGCCACACGGTCACCCACGAAACCACCGAGAAGGACAACCGGCGGCCCTTGACCGGCCCGGGTGAAGGCGATCCGGAGACCGTCGACATCGACAGCGCCCATGACCCAACGATGGCATGACCCGGTACGGGGCGGAACCGAATTCGCATGCCGGCGGGCGTTGCGCGGCCGGCCCGGGCCAGGCCGACCGTGCGGCCGGGAGGCGCGAGTCCGGGAGTGCGCCGAAGGCGGTCGGCGGCGTTCCCGCATCCCCTCGGCCGGCGGAGGGTGGCGCGTCACCGCTCGCGGTTCTACGCTCCGCGCGGCGCCCCGCTGGCTCCTCGCAGGACCGACGTGGGACCCCCAGACCCCTCGCGATCCGTGTCAGCCGCGGTCGAAGAAGGCGTTCGCCTTCGGCGTGTACAAGATGACCAGGATCAGAGCGCCGAAGACGATCGTGCCGAAGGCGGAGCTGCGGGCGTTACCGGTCTGCGAAATCACCACCCAGATGCCGCCCGCAATGTTCAGCAGCGACACGACGGTCACGATGATCCGGGCGACGTTGCTGCCGCTGGACAGGCCTCGGGCGACAAGCAGGTAGATCAGGCCGACGATGATCGCGCCGATGCCGAGTATGAGTGCGACGGAGCCGGTGTCGCCGGCGTCGACGCCTTGCCCTTCGATGGTGACCGAAACGTTCGCGTCATTCCGCGCCAGGATTGTCACGAGGCCGACGAGAAGGGACACGATTCCGCCGATGACGACAAGCACGACGAGCAGGGTCACGAGGCCCGGTCGTCGGGTGGGCGCACCGGGCGCTGGGTAGCTGGTCACGGGGCCTCCCGAGGGGTGTGGTTCGCGAAGCGTAGGCAGGCGCTCCGGTTGGGGGCGGGAGGCGCGCTGACAGGCTCAGTAACGGCGCGGACCGGAACCGGCGCCGTCGAAGACCGTCTCCAGGTGCGATTCGCGATGCGGAGGCAGGGACCAGCAGCCCACCTGTCCGCCGCGATGCCGGAGTACTCCGCCACGGTCGACCCGACCCGGGACTGCGTGCGCACCGGCGGGGGATCACAGGCCGGCGACCCCGCGAGGGCGGCTCGGGCCATCCTGACCGCGGTCGACTCCGACACCCCGCCGCTCCGCCTGGTTCTGGGGCTGACGCCATCGACAACGTCGCCGCGCGCATGTCGGACATGCGTGCCGAACTCGCCGGCTGGGACACCCTCGGACGCAACACGGCGGTTCACCTCCTGACCCCGCATCCGCCGACGAGCCCTCCGGGTCGAGCCGGTGGCCGGAAAGCCGTCGAGCTTCTTGATACCGGCGATAACCTGTTCCGGTGGCTGCCGGAGCCGCGCGGTCGACGCCTCGACCTCCCCCTCGACCTCCCCGACACACTCGGTCGACGAATGTCGGCGGTCTTCCCCGGTCCACGCCTCACCGGCCACGAGGCCCGGCGCGCGCGCCCGGCCCCTGGCCGGTCTTCCTCCATCCACGGGAATCGCCATGAACAGCGACCAATCCGCACCCGACCCGCCCGAGGCCGACGCCTTCAAGGCGTTCGAGTCGGCCGGCTGGCAGCACCAGGCCCCGACCTACGACGACTTCATCGGTCGGGTGACCAGTCGGCTGGTCGACCCGCTGCTGGACGCCGCGAACGTCCGCAGCGGCTCGCGGCTCCTGGACGTCGCGACCGGGCCCGGTTACGCCGCCGCGACCGCCGCTCGGCGCGGGGCCAGGGTGACCGGCGTCGACATCGCGCCCGCCATGATCGCTCTCGCGTCGAGCCGATACCCGGACATCGAATTCGTCCGGGCGGACGCGGAATCCCTGCCGTTCGACGCCGGCGCCTTCGATGCCGTCGTGGCCAACTTCCTGGTGCCGCACCTCGGGCGCCCCCGACGCGTCATGGCGGAACTGGTCCGGGTGCTCGCCGACGGCGGGCGGTTGAGCCTGACGACCTGGGACACGGCGGATCACATGCGCCTTCTCGGGATCTTCCTGGAGGCCTTCGCGCAGGCCGGCGCGGCTCCGCCCCCCGACATTCCGGTCGGGCCGCCGTTCTTCCGCTATGCCGATGACGGGACCTTCGCCGCCCTGCTGACCGATCACGGTCTCGTCGACGCCAGAATCCACACCATCGCGTTCACTCATCGCGTGGCGAGTTCCGACGAGTACTGGGATGGAATGCTGGGCGGGACGGTTCGCACCTCCGCCCTGGTCGCGGGACAGGACGACGAAACGCGTCAACGAGTTCGACGATGCGTCGATCAGCTGCTCCTGGGCCTGCGCAGCGGTGATGATTTCGAGCTTCCGATATCCGTGAAGCTCGCGAGCGGTCGCAAGAAGACGTGATTCCGGAGTGTCGCCCGCTCGGACTCGAACCTGCAGCACCGAGCCGGCCACGTCGCACGTGCGGCAGACGGCCGTGGGTCAACGCAGCGCGGACCTGCGCCTGATGAACTCCTGCTGCAGCTGCGACAGCCGCTCGAGGTGATGAGCCATCCAGCGCTTCGCCAGCTCCGCATCGCGCTTTCGCAGGATGTCGACGAACGCATCGTGAGCGGCGTGATCCTCGCTTCCCGCCTGAGGACGTCGTCCGACAGTTCCGGCACGATCACGTCGAGCAGATCGGTCTCGAGAAGCAAGCGCAGCGTGGTAGATCTCGGCAACCTCCGCCGGGTGAGCACGGAGACGATCACCCCGCGCGACATGGCCTCCAGCAGCCCCTCCTTCTCGAGTTGCTTGATGCTGGTGCGCACCGGCATGCGGCTGACCCCGAGCGCGGAGGCGATCGCGTCCTGGCTGAACCGCTCGCCGGGCGCGAAGACACCCTGGCTGATCGCCTCACGGAGAAAGGCCTGCGTCGTCTCTTGAACCGTCCGGAACGAGCCGCGCATCGATGCTGCGATGGCGGCGAGCGCGTCTGCCTCGGCATTGCCCGACGGGTCGGGTCGGCCATGGTGCGCGCTCCTGGACAGTCAGTCAGCTCGTCGGCGTGGTGGCAGACGAAGTCGGGTCGGTATGCCGCTTGCGATGCAGCAGCACTGCGGCCAGCACGAACGCCACGGCCAGTCCGCCGGACAGCACGAAACCCATGGTGAGGTTGGTCAGCGCGATCACCTGGGCCGCGATGACCGGTGAAGCGGCCGCCGAGACCTGGCTGACGCTGGCGCGCAGACCCAGGGCGTAGTCGCGCATCTCGCGGGTGACGGAGGTGCTGACCAGCAACAGCAGCAGGGGCAGGCTCAGGCCCTGGCCGATTCCCACGAGAATGGCCGGCAGGAAGACCCACGGCATCGTCGTCAGGAAGGGGGTGACCATCATTCCGATGGCCGCGATGCCGAGCACCAGTGCGGTCATCATGGTCGGGTTGCCCATCCTTGCGAGCCTCCCGGCGAACAGCGAGACCGCCGTTGCCACCACCGCCATCGACGACGAAACGACTCCGGCCAGCGCGACCGACGTGCCCAGACTCAGCAGGAAGACCGGAAAGAAGGAGCTCCACGCGGACGGCACCAAGAGGCAGGTGAAGGTCAGCAGCAGATCCACCTGCATGCTCTTGATTCGCAGGAGACTCCACGCGGTGCCGAAGCCGCTGCGGTCCTTCCGGACGGATGGCGGCGTCCGGGAGATGTCCGGCAGCAGCGCGGCAATCGCCACGAAGACCGCGCTGTACGCGGACATCATCAGGAAGGCGGCTTGGGTCCCGGAGTGCTGCACCGAGAAGCCGGCGATCAGCGGGGCGATCACCTGGCCCAGCGTGGCGGCGAAGCTGAACCGGCTGGCATCGGTGCCGCGCTGGTCCGCGCCGCGCATGCCTGCCGTGTAGGACTGGCCGCCGATCCATGCGAGCGGTCGCAGCGCGCCGACCGCGATCTGGATCAGGAACAGCCACAGCACCGAGCCGGCGAAGGCGAACGCCAGTTCGCACAGAGCGACGCCGAGGGAGCCGATCACGCAGGCGGCGCGCGGGCCGATGCGCGCGATGACCGCGCCGACCGGAACCGAGGAGAATGCCTCGGTGACGCCCTTGGTGCCGAGCAGCAGACCGATGACAGCAACGTTGACGCCGAGTTCGTACGCGCGGATCGGCAGGAGGAAGTACACGGCAGCGTTCGTCGCGAGCCCGATGCCGCCCATGCAGTAGGCCAGAAACCGTTGCGGCGGCGAGACGATCATCGGTCTGCGGTCCTTGTGTTCCGCATCGGCAGGACCGTCGGTCTTTCGACTCGGCGTACCGCCGCTGTCGCTCGGCGGATCGACGCGGTTGCCTCGCTGATCCGGCTGTTCTTGGATTCAGTATCCATATCACAGCCGTCGCCGCCGGGCCAGGCTCCGGGGTGGTCACCCGACGATGGGGACGAGCACCGAACGACCATCCACTCTTTCGCCGGGACCTCCGAAGGCAATGTCTCCGGACGCTGTCGTTGCGACGACCGATCAGCACGAATGTGCTCACGGCACGCCCCGAGTGCATACAGCTGAGGCCGGCGAGGTCACCGCAACGAAGCCAGGAGTCAACGTTGGCGGCGCCGCGTGCACGGCCGTCCCGGGTGGACCGCATGAGGGTCGACCACGTCGGCCCGGCACCGGCGTCGGCCGGCGGCCGACCTCGTCGCTCGTGGGGTTTCCCTGCCTGCTGAGACGCCTTCGTCGGACCTCGCGCGAGCGGCCATCAGACCTGTTGACAGGCCATTTGATCCATGATTATGTCTACGCAAATCGATGGATAGGACTGGTCGGTGCGTTTCCCTCCTCTGGTCTTGGCTGCAGTAGCTCGAGCGTCCGCCGACGTCCGTCTGACCTGCGGAAACGGCTCACATCACCCGATCGGCCGACAGCCGGCGGCCTGACATCGTCCATCCACCGGCGCCCGCGCTGCCATCCGACTGGCGGCCAACGCAACGAAGGAGCGGGAATGGATCGCAGCCGAAGGTTCGACGCAACGGGGGCATCGAGGGTCCGGCGCGCGACAACCGCCGGCCTGGTCCTGGTGCTCTCGCTCGGTCTCGCAGCGTGCGGTGGTAGCGGCAGCGGTGGCAATGCGACGTCAGCACCCGCCGCTGCGTCGACAAGCGCGGCGTCGTCAGCAAGCGCGGCGTCGTCAGCGGACGCGTCCTCGTCGAGCGCGTCGGCATCGATGACCTCGGCCGAGTCCGGTGCCGGCGGTGCCGAGATCGACGCCACGGAAACGGTGCTGGTGTGGAACTCGACTCCCGATGAGACGAACCTCCCGTTGCTGATGGCGCTGGAGGCAATGGGTGAGGAGGGCTACAACATCTCCACCCAGCAGCTCGAGGGGTCGAATCTGCCGTTCCAGGCGCTGGCCGGCGACCAGGCCCAGTTCACTGCCGGCTCGCTGCCCGAGGGTGCGCTGTCGGTCCAGGCCGGCGCTCCGATCAGGATCATCTCGACGCGCAACGCCAACCAGGTCGTGTGGGTGGCGGGCAACCAGTTTCAGAACTGTGCCGATCTCGGTGGTCAGCCGGTCGGCATCTTCTCCGAAACGGGCGGATATACGGTGCTGATGAAACTGTATTTCGACAAGGCGTGCCCGGGCGTCGAGCCCCGCTACGTGACGATCCCAGATTCTCCATTGCGTGCGGAGGCGGTCGCGAACGGTGAGCTTGCCGGCACCACCCTGGGTACCGCTGACGCCGTGGCGCTCGCGGACGCACACCCCAACGGCGAGTTCTTCCAGCTTCCGCTCAGCGACGAGATCCCGGGTGTCGGTGACGAGTACGTCTACGCCAACCAGCAGGTTCTCGCGGAGCACCCCGCCATCGCCCAGGCACTCGTGCAACATCAGCTGGAGGCGATCAGACTGCTGTACACGGAGCCCGGGCAGATCAAGGACATCGTCGCCCGCCTGCTTCCCGACGCCGCCGGACCCGAGGTCGCCGAAGCCATGGCCAAGTCCAAGTTGTGGTATGCCAACGGTGGCCTCGCCGGTCCCGGTATGGCGGACACCCTGGCGGCCTTCAAGCTTCCTGGCACCCCGGAGGATCTCGTCGACATGGCGCCCATGGATGCCGCGCTGGCAGAGATCGGTCAGTCGGACCAGACCGAGTACTGACACCCCAAGCGGTGCAGGCACCGACCTGGACGGCGGCTCGAGCCGCCGGTTGCGTCCAGGAAAGGGAGACCCATGACGATCGAGCCCGGGGAGCGGTTGCCTTCCATTGCCGCGCAGCCGCCCACCGGCTCGATCGATCTACTCGACATTGACGGTCCGGAAAAATCGCCGCTGAGCCGCTTCTTGCCATGGCGGTTCGTGGGCCCCCTCCTCGTCCTACTGGTGCTCTGCATCGCCTGGGACGCGTACGTGCGCTGGGAGGATTCGTTCTACCTCGCGTCCAGCGTCGAGATCCTGCAGGCACTGCTCGACCAGCTGACCGATCCGGAGGTGTGGGAAGCGCTCCTGCAAAGCAACATCTCTCTGGTTCTCGGCTACGTGGCGGCGGTAGCAGTCGGAATCCCACTCGGCCTCCTGATCGGTCGGTTCAAGACCCTCGATCGCTTCGCAGCGCCATACATGCAGGTGTCACTGGTCGTCCCGATGGCAGTGATGATGCCGGTCGTACTCATGGCGCTGGGACTGTCCAGGACCGCGCAAGTGGTCGTCGTCTTCCTGTTCGCGTTGCCGTTCATCGTCGTTCCGACTCGCGGCGGCGCCGCCACCATCTCCGCTGAGTGGACGGATATGGCAACCTCCTACGGTGCCACCGAACTGCAAATTTGGCGCCTGATACTCATTCCGGGCTCCATCAGGTCAATCGTCAACGGTTTGCGGCTCGGCTTCGCGCATGCGCTGACGGGCGAAATAACGATCGAGCTGAGTCTCATCGCGCTCGGTATCGGTCAACTCATCATCCAATACCAGTCGTTCTACCAGGCCGCCGCACTCTTCGCATTTGTGGTGCTCGTCTCGATACAATCATTGATCGTGCTCAAGCTGCTCTTGCTTCTTGAAAAGCGGGTCACCCGCACATCGACCACGACCGCGTAGGGAACAAACTACTATGACTGGGATGCCGGGCCCTCGTGATCAATCCCTGACGGCCAACCCGGACAACGACCGGTCGGCCGATGAACGCGTTCCATCCGCGGCTGGGAACGGCGATACGAAGCATCCGTCCGGGCACGTCCACGTAGCGGTCAGCAACGTGACCAAGTCCTTTGCATTGCCCGGTCAACGTGGTCGCAGCGCGAAGCGGCGCATTGCGGTCAGAACGACGCACTTCAACGTGCTCGAAGGGCAATTCGTAGCCATCGTCGGTCCGAGCGGCTGTGGGAAGACGACCTTGCTTCGCATGATTGCCGGCCTCGAACCGGTCGATGCGGGCGAGATCACCATCGGTGGCACGCCGGTGAAAGGGCCGGGCCGTGATCGAGCCATGGTCTTCCAACATCCGCAGCTGTTGCCGTGGATCACGGTCCTGGACAACGTCGCGTTCGGCCTTCGGCTGCGCAAGATGCGCACCGAGGAGCGGCGCGCGCGAGCGCAAGAGCTCGTTGAACTCGTCGGGCTCAAGGGGTTCGAACAGCACCTGCCACGTCAATTGTCCGGAGGTATGCAACAACGAGTGGGTCTCGCGCGTGCGCTGGCTGTCGATCCCGATATCCTGCTGCTCGACGAGCCATTCGGCTCGCTGGACGAGATCACCCGCCGTCAGATGCAGAACGAGCTGCTTCGGCTGTGGCGAACCAAGCGCCTGACGAGCATCCTGGTCACCCACAGCGTCGACGAAGCGATCATCCTGTCTGATCAGATCATCGTCATGAGTGGACGTCCCGGACGGGTCATCGACGAAATCGCGGTCGACATCCCCCGGCCGCGTACCCGCGACGTCGAACAGCATCCCGAGTACATCAAGCTTCGCCGGCGCATCTGGCAGCACTTGGAAGGCGCGGGAGGGGCGACGCCATGACCGCCACGGCAACGGACGAACCCACCACGCTCGGCGTCGAGGCGCAGCCTCGGCGGCTCTCCACCGTGTGGCAGTTCTTGCGCGCAGACGTCTGGACGACTGTCCTGGCGCTCGCCCTGGGCGGTGTCGTCTGGCAATTGCTGGCCACGGTCTTGAACAAGGACTGGTTTCCGACCTTCTGGACGGTGCAGGAACGCAGCGTAGAACTCCTCCAGGATCCCGCCTTCAGGACGGCGCTCCGTGATTCGTTGGTCGAGCTGATCGTTGGTTACGCCACGGCAGTCGTCATCGGCCTGTGCGTCGGCATCGCTCTGGGCATGAGCCGAATGGTCGACCAAGCGTTGAACGTGTACGTCGACGCGCTGCTGTTCATACCGCCGGTCGTCACCGTCCCCATCTTCCTGTCGGTGTTCGGCCTGTCGAGGACGGCAATACTCGCTCTGATCGTCCTGTTCGCGACTCCGATCATTGCCGTCACGACCCGGTCGGCGATCGGAGATGTCGACCGCGGCCTCCTGGAGGCGGCTCGCTCGTTCGGCGCATCGCGCCGCCAGATCTTGGCCCAGGTGATCCTGCGCGACAGCCTTCCCGGCATCTTCACCGGCCTGCATCTCGGGATGGGCCGTGCGGTCAAAGGAATGATCATCGGCCAGCTCATCCTTGCGGTGATCGGCATCGGGGCGTACGAGGCGCGCTTTCAGCGCTCCTTCGATGCGGCCGGGCTGTGGAGCATCGCGCTCATCGTGGTCGGAATCGCCATCGTGTTCAGCTGGCTGGTTCTGCTGGTCGATCGGATCGTCAACTCGTGGGCATACGTCGGACAGCGGTAGACGGTCAGGACACGGATGACCGGACCGAATGAGATGCCTGCCCGGACGGCGGTCGGAGTGTTCGGGCTGGGCCGGATGGGGTTGCCGGTCGCGCGCAACCTGCGGACCGCCGGGTTCCGCGTCGCCGGCTATGACCACTCCGCACGCGCTCGGCAGGCCGCCGAGCACGCCGGCGTGGCGGTGGTGGAGGACGTGCACGAGCTTGCGTCGACGAGTGACGTCGCCTTGGTGGTCGTGCCCGGGGATGAGAATGTCATCGCCGCCGGGAGCGAGCTCATCGACGACGCGGGAAGGCTGGAGGACGTCGTCGTGTGCAGCTCCGTCAGCACGCAGACGGTCGTCGACCTCGAGCATCTCGCTCGACGTGGCCGCATCACCGTGTCGGAGGCGACGATGGTGCGAGGTGAATCGGCGGCGGATACCGGCTCTCTCCTTCTGTACTGCGGCAGCGACGAGCGCACGCACGGAAGACTCCGTCCGGTGTTCGAGAGCATCGCCAGCGACATCGTCCTGGTCGGTGACCTCGGATCCGGCCAGCTGGCCAAAATGCTCAACAATCTGTTGCTCTGGAGCTCGGTGGTGTCCGTGACCGAGACGTTGCGGATGGCCGTCACCCTGGGTGCCGACCTCGACCGCATGGTCGCCGCGCTCCAGCTAGGCAGCGGACGGTGTTGGGTACTCGACACGTGGACCAGGCCGCGTCCGATGCCCGACGCCGAACACGACATGGATCGCCTGCTGACCGTGATGCAGCAGAACAACCTCGACCTACCGCAGGTCGTGGCGACGTCTGACGTGATTCGACGCATCAAGGCCGAGAAGGCAGCGGCCCTCGATGGTGCCATGATCGAGGCGAGTCTGGATGCGTTCCTCAAGGCCCAGCTCGCGGTCCGGGATCGACGTGGCGGTGCCAGTGCGTCTACGTGATCGTGTGCCCTACAGCTCAATCGATTCCAGGCCGCCGGTTCGATGGCCCGACAACGCCCGTTTGGCGGTCTGGCTGGTTCCGAACGTGGAGCACTACGAATTCAAGCCGACCCATGTCGGGGAACGTGATCCATGGCCGAGAACGCCTCATCCCGATGTGGCACAGTACTCATGGCGGGACTATGGCAATCGGGTCGGCATCTGGCGACTGCTTCGAATTCTCGACGAGTTCGAGCTGACCCCGACGTTCGCCCTGAATTCAGGGTCGCTGGCGTACTATCCCGAGCTGACCGAGATGATCGCCACCCGCGCGTGCGCGGTGATGGGCCACGGGGTGTACAACACGGCCTATGTCAACCACCTCGACGCCGGTGAGGAGCGCGAGTGGCTGATCGACATCATCGATACCGTCCGTTCCTCGACCGGCAAGTCCATCAAGGGCACGCTCGGACCGGGAATATCTGCCACGACATCCACGCCGGACCTGCTCGCCGAGGTGGGGCTGCTGTATCAGAGTGACTGGGTTCTCGACGACCAGCCGACGCCGATTCTGGTGCAGCACGGCAGATTGATCAGCATGCCGTACTCCTTCGAGCTGAACGACGCGCGCATGATCGGCGACGCCTGCACTCCCGAAGACTTCTTCGATGCCTGCCGGCGGCAGTTCCGCATGCTCCTGCGTGAAGGCGGGGCGAGCGGCCGCGTGCTCGGCATCGCCTTCCACACGTTTGTCTCGGGTCAACCACACATGGCCGACGGTCTGCGACGGCTCTTCGCAGAGCTCCGTGACGAACCCGGAGTCTGGTTCACCACGGCAGATGAGATCGCGGCCTGGTACCTCGACCACCACTATGCTGAGCACCTCAGCTTTGCATTGGGCAATGGAAACGCACAAAGGCGTCTGCAGTGAACACCGAGTTCCGGCGACTCGACCATCCGTACGGCATGGAACACTCGCGTGCCCAGCCGCCGTTCTGGCGCGCGGAGCAATCGCTCGCATTGAGCGTGGTCCTGTGGCTGGACTACTACGATGATGACCCGCGAGAACAACAGCAGGTATCTCGTTGGCTCGGCGGTGGGCCAGGTGTCAGGCCCTATCCGGATTATGCGAAGTTCGCCCACCGTGAGTACGGTAACCGCGTCGGTGTGTTCAGGTTGATGCGCATCTTGAAGTCCAACGGGTTCCCGATCACGATTGCCCTTGATGCCATGACAGCATTGAAATACCCCTCACTGATCGATGAATTGAACGGCATCGGGGTCGAGTACATCGCTCATGGAAGGGCGGCGACTCGCATGATCACGTCCGTCATGACTCGCGAACAAGAGGCCGACTACATTCACGAGGTCGTTGCCGATCTCGAGCGTGTCGTCGGCCGCACGCGTGGGTGGATATCACCTGAATACTCCGAATCGGCACGGACCCTGGAGCTGTTGACGGCCGCGGGCATCGAGTATTGCTGTGATTGGGGAAACGACGACCACCCGTTTCGGGTTCGCCATCCGTCGGGATCGACACTCTGGCTGATCCCCAGCGCCATCGGACTCGACGACTCGTTCGTCCTGGAGCGGCGCAAGGTTCCGACCCACGCGTACGTCGGGATGATTCGGTCGAGTGTGCATCAGCTGCGCGACGAGGCCAGGGCCGGCCGCAGATCCCTGGTGCTGAACCTTCGCCCGTATCTCTCGGGGCAGGGGTTCAGGGCCAGTCACCTCGATGATCTGTTCTCCGGACTGGGCGACCTTCCTGACGTGTGGCTCACGTCACCCGATCGGATCATCGATGTTCTCGCCTCGGAGGACGGATCGACTCGATGACGACAGCTCACGAATCGGCCTTCCCGCTGGTGGCGCAGCCGTTCACCATCGGCGCGGTGCGGCTGAAGAACAGATTGTTCCAAAGCGCTCACACCACCAACTTCGGCGCCAGCGACAAGTCCGGGCCGAGTGCGAGACACATCTCCTATCACCAGGAGCGGGCGCGCGGCGGCATCGCACTGATCATCACCGAAGGTATCCGGATCTACCAGCCGACATGGCGGAAGGGACGGATGGGTGCCTTCTCGGACACGGCTGTTCCGGATTTTGAGCGACTCGTGCGGGCAGTCACTGCCGAGGACTGCGCCATCTTCGCTCAGCTGAACGACCCGGGCCGGCATCTTCGCCTGGATCGCATGGCCCCGGTGTCCGCATCCGCCCTTCCGTGGACGCACGGCGGTGCGATCCCCCATGCGCTGTCCGTTCCGGAGATCGATGAAGTGGTCGCAGCCTTCGCCGATGGTGCCGTCCGCATGGCACGTGCCGGGTTCCAGGGGATCGAGCTGCAATGCGGCCATGGGCATCTGATCAATCAATTCTTGTCGCCGGCGACGAACCATCGCACCGACGGCTACGGCGGGAGTCCTGCGGCGCGGATGCGCTTCATGTTGGAAGTCGTGGAGCGTGTCACCGATGCCACGGACATCGTCGTCGGGATTCGTATCAGCGCGGATGAGTTCCAGCCCGGCGGACTTCGTGTGCCGGACACGCTCGATGTGGTCCGCAACGTGTTGTCCCGCACCCGGGTGGACTTCCTGCATGTGAGCCACTCCTTCTACACAGGGAACGAAGCCCTCGCGACTCAGGTGGCGGACATGGCTTGGCCCTCAGCGCCGTTCCGACATCTGCCGCGCGCCTTCAAGCGGGAGTTTCCCCAGGTGCCGGTGATGGCGATCTGCCGAATGGACGATGCTCTGGTGGCCGAGTCGCTGCTCACCGACGGTGATGCGGACCTGGTCGGAATGGCGCGGCCGCAGATTGCTGACCCGGCCCTGGTCGCGAAAAGCCTCGGCGGTCGCCATGATGAGGTACGTCATTGCATTGCGTGCAACCAGGGCTGCATCGGCCGATCGGAGACCGGCTCGCCGATCAGTTGCGTCGTGAATCCGCGGGTCGGACTCGAGGCCGAGTTCGACGCGGTTCCGCTGGTGGGGATCGCGGAAAGGAACCGGGTCACGGTCGTCGGGGGTGGACCGGCCGGGATGGAGGCCGCACTGACGGCGGTGCGGCGGGGCCATGCGGTGGAATTGTTCGAGCGTGGTGCCGTGCTGGGTGGGCAGGTTCGACGACTGTCCAGCATGTCCGGACGCGAGCGGTTCGGGTTGCTCGTCGAGGAGCAGGAGCGAGAGCTTCTTCGGCATGGCGTCACCATTCATCGAGCGGTCGACGTGGACGCCGAGCGCCTCGCGGCTGCCCCCGGCCCCATCGTCCTGGCCACCGGGTCTCGACCTGACCCCGAACCGATCCCGGGCGCATCGAGGACGTGGTCGACGTGGGAGGCGATCGATCAGCCGGCGCTTCTGGGTGGCCGCGTGGTCATCGTCGACGACGAGGGTGGCTGGCCGGCGGCGACTCTGGCGGAGCATCTGGCCCGCGGCGGCGCGGCTGTGACCATCGTGACCAGTGAGGCGTCATTCGCGCCCAACGTCACGGTGTACTCGCGTGTCGCGCTGGTCCGGCGGTTGCGTGACCTCGGGGTTGCGATCCTCCCCCTGAGATCGCCGTCAGAGATGGTCGACTCGACCCTGGGCCTCATCGACACGATCTCGGGTGCGCAGACTCAGATCCGCGGTGTGAGCGCCATTGTGCGTGCAGGTCCTCCCGTCGCGGTGGACGGGTTGTTCGATGACCTGGTGAAGGCCGGATTCGCCGGTCTCGTTCATGTCGTCGGCGATGCGTATGCGCCGAGAACCGCGCTCGAGGCCGTCTATGAGGGTCATCTGGCTGGTGTGTCGATCGGCTGCGAGGAGCACCCTGCGCTTCATGCCCTGCCCACCTACCGCAGACCGCAGCGTGTGGGGCGACCGGTCAACACCTGACAGCTTGAGGCCATCGCTGACACGGAAGGCCTGACACACCGTGGCCCGTCGGCCGGTGGCGGGTTCCTTCTTCGCTCGGAAACACCGGAGGCCGAATGGTGTTGGCCGTGAAGCCCATTGTCTCTTAGCCCGGTGGTGGCGAGCAAAGTGCCGCAGGTGCTGCGGCCAGCCGTGAGCTGCTCGGTACCCAGACCCGGACAGACAGGGCGGTGGCTGCAATCGCGATTCCGCCGGGCATTCCCGGACCTC
The DNA here is from genome assembly GCA_963844455.1 of uncultured Actinomycetota bacterium. Taxonomy (GTDB): domain Bacteria; phylum Actinomycetota; class Actinomycetes; order Mycobacteriales; family Nakamurellaceae; genus Nakamurella. Next base: position 99,831 of record CAWJOH010000011.1, on the reverse strand, counting down.
AGGCGTAAACCTAGCGCTCATACAGCATCAGTCGTACCGGCCGGATCCGGTGCAACGCACGAGTGTCCGAAACGGGAACGGGATCGAACACGCCGTTGCAACCCGACAGCCGAAGCTGTTCGATCAGCTCACCGAACGCCGCTGAACCGTTGTGCTGATCCTCGTCGAGAACGTCGTCAACAACGCCAGTCACTGTCATGCGGGAGTACGGGTCGGCGGGGTCCACGAAGAGTAGCGAGACATCAGGACGATCTCGCAGGTTCCGGTCGTGCGGCCGGCCGCGAATCGACGTCAAGTAGAGGTGATTGTCGTCACGGCCCAGCCACACTGGGCTGTGATGGACGCTCCCGTTCGGATTATGGCTGATCAGGCATACGGTCACAGGACCATCGAGCAGAGCCAGGTGCGCCGCGGGCAGCGACGGGAGGCTTTCGATCAACTGTGTATCTCCAGCTCGAAAAGCACCGTCGCCACGCAGACGCGCCACGCAGACCTCCACGGACATCCTCCGACATCGATCCGCTCATACCGCGACCGGCTGAGCTGAGCCGTTCGCGCGCTCGTTCCGCGAACAACCGTGTCCACACTTTGAAAAGGTTGAGATCGGACGGACGTCCCGAAGCGCTGGACCCGATGGTCCGCCGAAAGACTGGACCATCGATCCGATCTACCGGCACGCCGCCGATGGAGCACCGCCGTGACTGAGGAGCAGCGAAGCCCCGACGGCTGAGTGCCTGAGTCTGGCTAGAGATCACTCTCGATGGACGGCGTGGCCATCCGACGTCGCATAGCGGCCCTCACCACGCATCAGCAGTGCCGGACGAGACCCGTCATCCGGTCGGGCGGAACACATGGTCATCGGAAGGCTTCCTTGGCTAGATCGGCGGACACAGGACAGAGTGTCGAACTCCCGGCTGTGGCGGCTTGTATCCACCGCTCAACCTCGATGGACCGCAAACGATTGTGATCATCGTGCCGCAGGTAATCGACCCCTGTCAAGCCCACCGAGCAGGACTTACTGTGTTGCGCAACACTCACGTGAGCGTTGTCCACGACGGCACAGGCACCGCCAGTGCGTGTCGTTTGCGGTAGCATGTCCGGATGGTCGCTACACTGCGCGATGTCGCGGACGCTGCCGGCGTCCATCCGGGAACCGTTTCTAGGGCGCTGAACAACCCCACGGAAGTCAGCGCACAGACCGTGGCCCGAGTCCGGAAGGCGGCAGCTCGACTGGGGTACGTTCCGAATCCGAACGCACGTGGTCTGAAGACGAGCCGGTCGAACCTGTTGGGTGTGGTCGTGCCCGATCTGACGAACCCGATGTTCCCGCCGATCATCCGCGGGATCGACGACACGGTTGGCGAGCAGGGGTTCAGCGCGGTCATCGTGAACACCGATACCGATCCAGACCGCGAGGCCCAGCAGGTCCAGGCGCTGCGTGCCCGCCAGGTGGACGGTCTCCTCGTCTGCACGGCGATGTTGCATCACCCGCTCTTCGAGCAACTGCGCGACGAGCGGTTTCCCTTGGTGTTCCTGGTCCGGACGGTTTCGGACCCCGGTGTCTCCTCAGTGACCGCCGACGACGCCGCCGGTATCGCGCAGGCGGTCGAGCACCTCGTCAAGCTCGGCCACAAGCACATCGCGCACATCGCGGGTCCACAGGACAACAGCGCAGGAGTCCGCCGCCTGCGGTCCTTCGAGATCGCCATGCGCGAGCGGGGCCTGCCGATCAACGACGACCTGATCGTGATAGCGGATCAGTTCCAAGAGTCGGAAGGTGCGGCCGCTGCGGGACGGCTCTTTGACGCCGGCCACCCGATAACCGCCGTTGTCGCCGCCAACGACCTGATGGCTCTCGGTACCTACGACGCCCTTGCCCACCGCGGACTTCGCTGCCCCGCCGACGTCAGTGTGATCGGCTTCAATGACATGCCGTTGCTCGACAAAATCACACCACCACTCACCTCAGTCCAGTTTCCGAGATACGAGATCGGTGCGCATGGCGCCCGGCTACTTCTCGAGGCCCTTGCAACACCCAAGACCTATCAACCGCGTTCCGTACAGCTACCTGTGCGGTTGATCGTGCGCGGGTCGACCGCTGCCCCGTCCGACGCACGCGTGCCCGCCGACCTTCACCGGAGTTGACGCACCACCACCCCGCTCCGTGATGGCTGCCTCTTCTGAGTCGGGCCGAGCGCCACCTAGCTGTCCCAAGCCCCTGAGTAGGTTGGCCCTGAGGTGCCAGAGCGACTGGGCGGGCCGGGCATGGGGTGCGTGCGCTGGCCCGCAATCGTTTGCGAATCCCCTCCGGGGATCGCACCGTATGTTCGGCCAAGCGCGAGCGTTTCAGCCGGATCCACGACCGGACCGCTGAGGCGAAGCGATGCCATCCGAAGCGGTGCAGCCGGCAAGCGGTACCTTGACCGCGATCCCCTCGCGGCCCGGCGGTCGCGGGCACCCAGATGTCGCCGATCAGTCGAGTCTGCCCGACAGGCGCACTCCACGACGTCGATCCACTCTCCGGTCCGTTGACCGCCGCCGTGGAGACAGGCCGCCCGCGGTTCGACGGTACGACGCCATGAAACTTCTCATCAACTTGGTCAAACAGGACGCACTGTACGATTGGCGCAAAGGGCCGAGCGCCGGACGCACACGCGCCGATCCAGGAAGGGGTTTCGAGTGGATCGCATGGGTGAGGGGATCCGAACCGCTCGCAAGACCGCCGGGTTGACCCTCCGGGAGCTCGGCTCGGCGGCCGGCGTCTCGGCAAGTCTGCTCTCCCAAATCGAGAACGGACGCGCGAAGCCGTCGGTCACGACGCTCTACAGTTTGGTCGGCGCCCTCGGCCTGTCTCTGGACGAGATGTTGCAGCCGTCTCGCGACAGCGCACCTCGGTCGCCGGCCGCAGACGTGGACGCCGGACTCGCTCGACTCGAAGCCGCCGGGGGGCCGGTGACTCAACAGCGAAGGCAGCCCGGGACCAGACCCGTTATCGAGTTCGAATCCGGGGTCACGTGGGAGCAGTTGACCAACACTCTTACGCCTTTCGTCGATCATCTCCTGGTCACCTATCCGCCGAACAGCTCATCGTCGCAATCGGGCAAGCTGTATTCAGGTTTCGGATTTGAACACATATACGTGATCAGCGGAAGACTCGAATTGCAGCTCGAGTTTGACACCTGCACCCTGGAGGCCGGCGACTCGATCGCCTTCGAAAGCGGTCGCCCCCACCTATTTCGCAACATTTCCAGCACGGAGCCAGCTATTGGAGTTTGGTTCATCATTGGTCGACACTCACCCACCGTACTTCGTCACATCACCAATGAAATCAATGGTGTCCGGAACGGCAGCCAACAAGGCGTGAGTCACTCACAGACCCTCTTGGCGGAGTGACCCGTCGACCGACACTCAAGCGACTGCTATACGCCGACGCGGCTCCGCGAGAATCCGTGCTCATGGAATGATTCGCATGCGCCGGTACCGGTCGAACAATTGATGAAACGCATCCTGTGTGGGAATCTGCTCCGTGAATCCTGCGCGACGGCTACGGGCCATGTCCGTGATGCACTCCATGGTTCGACCCAGGTCGCCGTCGGTGTGCCACCACGATGCGATGCGGTTGATGTCGGACTCGACCAAATTCTGGTCCGCAGCGAGCTGCTGCCAGATTGGCGCCGCGTGAACCATCTGCTGCTCCAGTGGTCGCGGTTCGTCCTGGAATCCCTCCCAATCCACGTTGAAATACTCGGCTAGCTGTGGCCACATCCACCGCCAACGGAAAACATCTCCGTTGACAATGTTGAACGCGGTGTCGGCAGCGCGCGCCTCGCTGGCCGCCCAGATCATGTGCTTGGCCAGCAACCTCGCGTCGGTCATGTCAGTGAGACCATTCCACTGCATCTCGGAACCAGGGAAGACCAGCGGGCGACCGGAGACCCGACAAATGCTGGCTGCGGCGGCCAGCGTCAACCCCATGTTCATCGCATTCCCCAACGCGTAACCGATGACCGTGTGCGAACGGTGCACGCTCCAGGTGAAGTCACCCAGCTCTGCGGCGGAGAACAGTTCATCCTCTTGCTCGTAGTAGAAGTTCTCCACGGGCAGCCGAGGCTCGTCCTCGTGGAAAGGCGTATCTGGAACCGGGCCCTGGCCGTACGCCTCGAATGGCCCCAGGTAGTGCTTGAGTCCCGTCATCAGCGCGGCGTGCCGTACCGATCCTTGTGGCCGCAATGCCGCGAACAGGTTCCGAATCATTGACCCGTTGACCAGACAGTTCTCGGCTTCCGTCGGCATCCTGACCCACGAGGTGTAGAAGACGTGGGTCGGGTGGATACCGGTGAGCGCCGCGGCCAAGCCACTGGGGTCACGAAGATCTGCTTCCACCGGGCGATAGGTTGCCTGAGGGGAAGTCCGCCTGGCGAGACCATAGACTTCCCAACCAAGTTCGGTGACCCGCTCGATCAGCGCCGATCCTGCGATGCCCGTCGCGCCGACGACTAGCGCGACCCCAGTTTGTGCTTGTTCGGGCATAGAGACCTCCATGTGCTGTGCAACGGGATTGGGCCGCATCTTGAGGGAGCTTCTGCCCGGGCTACCCGTGCGAACGAGTCAGATAGGCATCGATCGCGGCGGCCGAACGTTCGGGCTCGTCCATCAACAGCAGGTGACCGGACCCTCCCAGGATGACCACCTCGCCGTGCGGGATTCCCTCGGCGACCTGCTGGGCAGCCGCGACCGGTACCAGCGGATCCTCGTCGCCGACGAGAACCATCGTGGGCTGGATGATGTCGGACAAGAACTCAAGGCTTGACCAGTCCGCACCACCGGCGAGTTGCAGGAAGTACCCGTAGGGATGCGGGGGGTGGATCGACCTGGATTGGGCGAGCCGCTCGCGAACGTCCGCGTCACGGCCCACGAGCCCGCCATAAACCGTCGCCGCGGTGCTCTTGAAGTAGTCGGTCGAGTAGTAGCGCCATGGCGAGGCCAGGGCGGCGGAGACCGCCGGGTCGGCGGCCGGTTGGGTGCCGATGCCACACGTCGTGGCGGCGAGAATCAATGTGCGCACGCGCTCAGGATGTTGCTTCGCCATCTGTTGAGCGACCGCACCTCCGTAGGAGAACCCCAGCACATCTGCGCGATCGATGTGGCGATCGACGAGGACCGCGGCGGCCAAGTCGGCGAGTTCCGGAACGGTGACGGCGATCATCGGCAGCGATGATCGACCGGTCCCGGGAGCATCAAACGCAATGATGCGGCGTCCGGGGAGACATTCGATGAGAGGCTCCCACATGTCGACATTCCCGCCCAACCCCATGATCAGCAGGAGCGGGTCGCCGTCACCGTGGTCGATTCCATTGATCCAGTGACCGCGAAAGGACATCAGGAAGGGGCGAGCTGAAGCCGCGTGGCGGGTGACTGTCTTCACCGTGTCGAACCTGTTCAAAATGGATCCTTCGGGATCGTCGTGGTCCCCGTCGGCGACCGCAGGAAGTCAATCGCAATGTCCCAGAGCTGCGTTGCCGCACGGCCTGCAACGATTCCGACGTGACCTCCTGGGAGTCGGACGATCTTCGCATGGGCCACCACGCGGATCAGCGCGTCCACGCCCTCTGGAGGGGCGATGGTGTCCTTTGCGGCCGACACTGACAGTACCGGCATGGTGACCGTCGTCAGGTCCAGCGGGTGTCCTCCGATTTGCGCGGTTCCGTTGATCATGCCGTTGTGTCCCGGCCCGAATTCACGGTAGAGCTCGGCCAATAGTCTGCCGGAGGCGGGGACGACATCGTCCACCCAGGTCGCCATCGTGCGGATGTCGCGAAGCCGCTCCACCGGTTCGTCCAGCCGGTTCCACAGATCGGTCGTCCGTCCCAGAAGGCTGTTGCTCCCTGGCGCGAGCATTTCGAACCAGCTCTTGATGTCGGTGGCAGGGACCAGTCGGGGAGAGTCGTAGCTCTCACCGGGTAGGCCGAGACAATGCGCCGTCCATGGGATCCCACCCTTGACATCGCCGTCGATGGTCGTGGTCAACAGGACCAGACGAGACACGGACTTCGGGTGTAGCGCCGTGTACAGCAGGGCGAGGGTGCCCCCGAGGCAGTAACCGACGACGGATGGTGCAGGATTACCGCTCAGCGTTGCGATTCGCCGCACGCACCCGTCGAGTAGGCCATTCACATAGTAGTCGAGATCGGCGAACCGGTCGGCCTGGTCGGGTTCGCCGAAGTCGATGAGGTAGACATCGAATCCAGCTGCGCCGACAGTTCCGACGAATGAACGGCCGGGAAGCAGGTCGAGGACGAAGTAGCGGCTCACCGGTGCGGATACGAACAACACGGGGGTACCGGTGCGCGGTTGGCCATTGTCATCGAGCAGTCGCAGCAACCTGAGCTTGTTGTCCTGGTGAACGACGGTGTGTGAGCTGGCGCCCGTGCCGGCATGCCCCGGGGTGGTGAGCACCTCATGCAGTCGCTCCAGCCTGCGCCGTGCACGGACAGACTGTTCGAGTTGGATGGCCAGCTCGGCGTCGGGGAGCCTCGACTGGATCAAGGTTGGTTCACCGGGCCATCGCTGGGTGACGCTGGCAACCTCTGGGTGAGCGCATCGATGGCTGCGGTCAACGCAGTGACTTGACCCTCCAGCCGCCGCACCGCGAACACCACTTCATCGCTTGTCATGATGGCGTCGGTCTTGACTGGCTGTTCGAGCACCGTTCCGGGATAGGGCTTTCCGGCGAGCAGCGACCCCCGCATGGCATTGCCGACGTGAATCAGGAAGTTCTCATCCTGGGCGGCGGAATCAGCATATGTCTGTAGCAGTCGCTGCCAGTTTTGTTGTTCCGTCTGCCACTGCTCGGTGAGGGTGACCTCCGGTTGCTCAGAGTCGACATCTTGCTCGGGCACGCTTTTGTCCTTAGATTGGCGAGCCTTGAATCCATCCGGCCCGATTTGGCTAACTGACGGCGGACGCCACGTTCGGTGCTCCCGACGCGGCGCCGAGGAGGATTGCGTGGACCAGCTGATTCTGCTCGGTGATCGCTACACAGGCGGCTTCGATGTCTCCGGACCGCAACGCTTCGATGAGTCCGGTGTGGTCGTCCATCACGGCCCGAGCGGCGGGCAACACGTTCGTGATGGTCTCCATCATGAGCCGCGGAATCTTGAGATCGGTGTACATGCTTTGCAGCGCGGGGTTGTCAACGATCTGCATCAATGCCCGGTGGTATCCGTCATCGGCCTGCACGTATCGGCGGACATGTTCGGCATCGTCACCCCGGAGCAGAGGGGTGCGCACCAGGAGTCTTGCCGACAGCAGTTCTCGGTCTGCGTCGCTGAGTCGATCGCCGATCAAACGCAGTATTCCGATTTCCACTGCCGCGCGAGCATCGAGTGCCTGGGCCAGCGCCGCTCGATCCATTCGAGGCGTCCTTGTCGATGCCCTCACGTCTTGGTCGACCTTGAACGTTTCGCCCGGAGCACCGGGCGATGTTGACGCCCTGGGACGGTCCGCACTGACACCGAGTGCGATGCGGACCCGACCTTGCGCCGCCTCGGTCCAGGTCAGGATCGCGCGACGGGCACCTTGGGCGTTGCCGGCAGTGACCGCATCGGTGAGCAGTTCGTGCTGGACGATGGCCTGCTCGCTGGTAGCGTCCGAATTCTGCAACGCCTTCTCGTACAGCTCGCGGAGGCCGAGGTGGGCGAACGCGGCCGAGAGTGGCTCGTTGTCGGCCAGGTCGATCAGGTACTGATGGTAGTCCTGATTCGCGTCCAGGAAGGCCGTGCGGTCGATATACGTTCCGTCGGAACGGACCTGCGTGAGCATTGACTCGAGCCTGCGGTAGAGCCCGGCCGCCCGGCCAGGCCGAATGTGTGGACCCGGCAGGACCGCCTCCACCACACCCAACTCGAGTACGGCGCGGGCTTCGACGGCGGACCGCAACTGCTCGTAGCCGACGTCGGAGGCCGCTGCCTGGTCTGCCAGCGCTCTTTCCTGGATCACCCGCCTGAGCACCTTGCCGCCGGCGTTCTTCGGTATCTCGTCGGTGATCTCGACGACCCGGGGGTATTTGTACGCGGCCATCCGTTCCCGGGCGAACGCCTTGATCTCGTCCGGGTTGGCCTGGGCGCCGTCCTTGAGACTGACGTAGGCCTTGACGGTCTCTCCGCGATACGGGTCGGGGACCCCGACGACGGCCGCCTCCAAGACCGCGGGATGCAAGTACAGCACCTCTTCGACCTCGCGCGGCCATACCTTGAATCCAGAGGCAATGATCATGTCCTTGGCCCGGTCGACGAGGTAGAACCAGCCGCTCTCGTCCATGAAACCGACGTCGCCGGTGCGTAGGTAGCCATCGATCAGTGCCTCAGCCGTCTCTGCGGGCTTCTGCCAGTACCCGGGAATGATTTGGGGACCGGAGATGTGCAGCTCACCGATCTCGCGGACCGCGGCCCGGATGCCGTCCTCGGAGATGACGCGAACGTCGGTGTTGTACACCGGCACCCCGACCGACACGACTCCCGTAACAGGATCGACTGGGGGTTGCCTGCCGAATGGTGTCATGTGGGTCGGCGACGTCGCCTCGGTGAGGCCGTACATCGGGTTGATCCGAGCACCGGTTCGGTCGAACCAATCTTGCAGCGCGGCGACCGGTGTCGGTGCGCCTCCGGTATAGACCTTGGTGAGCGCCGATATGTTGTACCGATCGATGGCGGTGCTGTTGAGCAGGGCGATGAATGCCGTCACGGCCGACACCGTGAACGTGGCCCGATACTGTTCGGCTAGGCGGCAGGCCTCATCGGGATCAAATCGGTAGAACAGCACCAACGGCGCCCCGGTGAGCATGGCCAACGACAGGTGACCGATCAGTCCGGTCACGTGGAAGAGCGGGGCCAACCCCAAGATCGTGTCACGCTCATCGAGCTGGAGCCACTCACGGTAGACAGTCGTCGCAAAAACCACGTTGCTGTGGGTATTCGTGGCCGCCTTTGGGTCCCCGGTGGTGCCGGAGGTATAGACCATGAGCGCAACGTCATCACCTATCAGTTCGGCTTCTGGCGGAGTGGTGTTGTTGAACTCCTCCAGCACCTGCAGGAGCGACACACTGCCCGCGCAATCCCCGGCCGCGACCTCGCGGAGCACGGCCGGGTTGTCACCGTCGTCCAGAAAGTCGCGGGCGGAGGTGGTGATCGTCGTCTCAACGGCGGTCGCCGGCAGTGCTTTGACCGCCACCTGTTCGTACAGATCGTCCAGACAGATCAACACCCGGGAACCGGAATCGACCAGTATCTTGGTCAGTTCCCGCTCCCGCAGCATGGGGTTGCAGGGCACCAACACCCCGCCGGCTTTCCAGGTGGCCAGCAGGGCGATCATGGCCTGCGGCACGTTTTGCAGATACATCGCCACCCGGTCGCCGGGTTGGACACCGTACTCGATGAGGGCCGCGGCCAGCGCCGATGACGCGTCATCGACCCGCTTGGCGGTGATGGTGGTGTCGAAGTAGAAGATCAGCGGGGCGTCCGGCGCTCGGCGCAGCGTCGCAGCGAACATCCCCAGGGCATGTTCCTGCTCGGGGATTACGGTTGCTGGCATTGCCCCGTATTGGTCCAGCCACGGCTTGCCCGTGGTGACGGTCATGGTGTTCTCCTTGAACGCACTACAGAGCCGGTCGGGAGCCGGGCAAGGAAGGCGGCGGTTGAGCGGCTGCCGGTTAGGGCCGCTCCGTGCTCAGTGAGTTGAGCTGACGAAGAAATTCCTGCTGCTGTTGGGAAATCTTCTCCATGTAGGCGCGGTTTATTTCTGTGATCTCGTCGCTGGTGGGAAACGCCGCAAAGTCAGGGGTCTGCTGCGTCGGATTCTGACCGGCTTCCAACGTGCCGGTGAAACCGGGGAACATCGGTACCTGGGGATTGGTCGAAGTGCTCGCCTCCGTGGCGGCCGACAGCTGTGCTCGCCAGGCTTTGATGCCGGCCAGGTAGGCCTCCTGTTGCGACTTGAGCAACTGGAGGTTCTGCTCCTGGAGTTCCTGCCACTGCTCTTTGGGGGTCTTCATCTCAGGTCTCCTTCTGTTGAGGATGAGTCGGGATCACGATCGGCTGGCACGGTCCGGTGGCCCCGAAGCCGTGCGGAGAGGTCTTGTCGGTCGCCGCCGAGGTTGTGCTGATGCCGGTTCCTCGCCCCGGCCGGCCACGGTGTTCAAGTGAGACTGCGAATTGCGAAGTGTGGGCAACGCACCGCCGACCGCGATGTAGCGGGGGCCGGCGACGATGAGGTCCTCGGCGGGGAACTTGGTGATGACCTCACAGCCATCCGCGGTCACCACGACCTCCTCCTCGATGCGGGCAGCGCCGATCCCGTCGGCCGACGGCCAGTAGGTCTCCAAGGCGAAGACGTTGCCCTCGACTATGACTTCCGGGCGCTCCATTGAAACAAGTCGGGAGAAGATGGGCTTCTCCCAGATCGACAGGCCGATACCATGACCATATTGCAGAGCGAACGCCGCTTCCTCATCGGGGAAGCCGAACTCCTTTGCGGTGGGCCATACCTCCACGATCTCCGCTGTCGTGGCACCGGGTTTGACCAGGGCTATGGCTCGGTCCATGTACTCCCGGGAGATCGTGTAGGCATCACGCTGCGCGGGGCTGGCGGAGCCGACGGCGAAGGTGCGGTAGTAGCATGTTCGGTATCCCTGAAAACTGTGGAGGATGTCGAAGAACGCCGGGTCCCCGGGACGGATGAGCCGGTCGGAGAAGACGTGCGGATGCGGTGAGCACCGCTCCCCCGAGATCGCGTTCACTCCCTCGACGTACTCCGAGCCAAGGTCGTACAGCTTCTTGGACACCACGGCCACGCATTCGTTCTCCTTCACCCCAGGGCGCAGGAACTGGTAGAGGTCTTCGTAGGCTGCATCGACCATGGAAGCTGCTTGGGTGAGCAGCGTGATCTCGTCCTGGGTTTTCACCCGGCGGGCCTCCATGAAGGTCTGTTGGCCGTCGACCACGGTGATGCCAGCGGATTGCAGCGCCAGGAGCACGGGGAGCTCGATGACGTCGACGCCCAGGGGGGCGTCCAGCAGGCCGAACTCGCCGAGTTCGTTCTTGATCTTGGCGGCGACACTGTCCGCGATCCCGGTGTCGGGGTGGAATGCACCGCGCAGGGTGGAGATGCCGGCCCTCGCACCGTCCTTCTTGCGTGGTCGATCGGCGCCGTGGTGGGGCGCGTGTGGGTCGGCGTCGGCCTCCATGGTGGTCGTTTGCAGCCAGGGATTCCGCAACTGGTGGTGTTTGGCCGCCGAACCGAAATCCCACACAATAGGGTCTGATTGGCGGGTGATCAGCGCGAAGCGGATCAGCTTGTCCATCGCCCAGGTGCCGATGTGGGTGCCGGACATGAACCTGATGTTGGAGAAGTCGAAAGCCAGGAGCGCTCCGAGCTCCGACTTCTCGAGCTCCACCCGCAGCTTCTGCACGCGCTCGCGGCGCAGCCGGTCGTGGTCGACGCGGGTTTCCCAATCGACGGCCGTGGTGCCGTGGGTGGCGGTGTTCATGGTGCTCCTTTCCGGAACGAATCGGGTTGCGCCGGTGGTTAGCGCAGGATCCGTGATGTTGAGTTGTCCACCCAGCGTGGCCGGGCGTCGCCTTGGAGCTGATGTCAGGTCAATATCCTGGACGCTGGCCGTTGGGCGTCCCCGGCTGTCGCAACGTCATCAGCTGGTCGTCTTCCGGCGATCGACCGAGCAGAGGTGGAGTCCGTGTTGTGGACTGTTGGCATCGGAGCCTCCCGGCGCTCAAGACTGCCAAAGTGCGCCGACTCGGCTACACCAGAACCATGCCGCCGTCGATGGCCATCACCTGGCCGGTGACGAAGTCACTGTCGGGGCCGGCCAGGAACACTGCGGTCGGCACGATGTCCTCCACTGTCGCTGCGCGTCCGAGCAGTGCGCCTGATGCAAAGGACGCGAAGGCGTCACCCTCTTTCTCGGACGCCTTGATCTCGACGAGGTCTTTGTCCAGCTGTGCCCAGAGCGGGGTGTCCACCACACCGGGGGAGAAGGCGTTCACGGTGATGCGGTGTTCGGCCAGTGCACGCGCCGCAGCCTGCGTGAGTGCCACGACGGCGAACTTGCTGGCGCTGTAGGGGGCGAACTGCGCATACCCTTGTCGCCCGGCGATCGATGCGGTGTTGACGATCTTGCCTCCGCTGCCCTGGGCGATCATCTGTTTGGCCGCCTCTTGAGCTCCGATCAGCACGCCGAGTGCGTTGACGTCCATGATCTGCCTCCAGTTGTCCTCGGTGACGTCGAGGAACTGGAGCGGCCTGTTCAGGCCGGCGTTGTTGAACATTGCGTCCAGGCGTCCGAACTCGGCCACAGTTGAGGCGATGGCGGCCCGGACCGAGGCGCGATCGGTCACATCCATAGCCACGCTCATCGCGGCTAGGCCGTCACCGCGCAACCGTGCGGCCACCGCGTCCGCAGCCCCGACATTGATGTCGCCGACGGCGACCTTCGCGCCTTCGACGGCCAACCCACGGGCGATGCCTGCCCCCATGCCCTGTCCAGCTCCTGTGACCAGTACGACCCGTCCGGTCAAGCGATCAGCCATGTCCGTCCTTACTTGCTGCCAAGTTGGCACTGCCGCGCGGCGATTAGTGGAAGACCACGCCGCCGTTGACGTCCAGCGAGGCCCCTGTGACATAGGACGCATCGGGGGAGGCCAGCCATACGATGGCGTTGGCGATTGCGGCTGGCGGGCCGGCGATCTTGAGCGGAATCTTCGCCCATTCAATATCCTTCATCTCCTCGAAGGAGATGCCGCGCTTTTCGGCTTCGCTTTGCAGTGCCGCGCGGTGCATACCCGTGTCGATATTGCCCGGGCACACCGTGTTGACGCGGATATGCGGGGCAAGTTCCTCGGCCAGCGCCTGAACAAGCACGATGACGGCGGCCTTCGAGGCGCAGTAGGCGGAGAAGAATGCGTGACCCGAGCGTCCCCACCAGGACGACACCATCGTGATGGTGCCACCCTCTCGCGACAACAGGGGGGTCAGCGCTCGGCTGAGCAGGAACGGTCCGGTGAGGTTCACGTCGAGTACCTGTCGCCAGTGCTGCGGGTCGAGTTCGGTGACCGGGGCGGCAGTCTGCACCATTCCTGCGACCAGGGCCAGGGCGTCGAGCCGACCGAACGCGGTGCTGACGTCGGCCTTCAGGGTGTTGACGTTGTCGTCGTCCGTGATGTCAGTGACGAACGCCTTCACCCGGTCGGCGCCGCCTCCCTCCAGCTCGCCGGGCAACTGACGGACGGAGTCGACATGCGTCAACCGCTGCGACGTCATATCCTTTGTCCAGGAACGCCTGTACGGTTGCGCGGCCGATGCCTCCCGCGGCGCCGGTGACAAGTGCGACGCGGGCCATCACGCCACCTCCACGAGGATCTTCTGAGCGTCGCCATTGGGGTCGAGCAGCCGGTCGAACCCTCGAGAGACGATGTCATCCACCGGGATGACGTCACTGAGCGCCTTTTCGACAGGAAAACGACCTGAGGACACCAGGGCGATGATCCGGGGCCAGTCTGTGACTGGGTAGCACCACGTGCCGATCAAGCTCAAGTCTCTGTTCGACAGGTTCATCGGGTCGATGGAGGCGGGTTTCACGTGCAATCCCACCTGCGTCACGGTCCCGTGCGAGCGGACCGCCTGCAGGGTCGCGGTCAAGCCGGCCTCTGACCCGGAGCACTCGGCTGCGACGTCGACACCGATCCCACCGGTCAGATCTTTGACCGCTGAGGTGACGTCGTCCGTCCGCGGATCCAATACCGTGACGATGCCGAACGACGCGGCAAGGGCTCGGCGCAGCGGGTTCGGTTCGGACACGATGACCGTCGCGGCACCAGCGGCGTGCGCGTAGAGGGCGGACAGCGCCCCGATCGGCCCGGCGCCGGTGATCAGAATCGAATCACCGGCGCGGAGACCCGTACGGTCCACGCCGTAGGCGGCGACCGCCGCCGGTTCGATCAGCGCACCCTGGACGTCCGTGACGTTGTCCGGCACGACACTGACCTGCCCCTCGGCGAGCACCAGTTGCTCGGCGATCCCTCCGCCGTCGAAGCTGAGGCCCACGCACGCCATCTGCGGACACAGATGGTTCAGCCCGCGGCGGCAGAAGTAGCAATGCCCGCAATAGACCAAGGGTTGAACCGATACCCGGTCACCGACGGCGACATTGGTGACATTGCTCGCGATCTCGAGGACCCGGGCTGACATCTCGTGGCCCAGTACCTGCGGTGCGGCGGCCCCGGTGAGCGGATGCGGGGATGTCGGGATGACGATGGGTCCCGTCAGGTATTCGTGCAGGTCGGTTCCGCAGATCCCGCACAAGATCGGGCGCAGCCGGACCTGACCGGGTCGAAGCGGACCTGGTTCTGCGACATCTTCGACGCGGATGTCGTGTTCGTCGTGAAAAACGGCGGCGCGCATCGCTTCTGTCTCCCTGCCTACTTGACGAGGGTCATCTTCTTGCGGTCCATGGTGAGCGCGACCGCGGCGATGACCACGAGACCTTGGATGACGTACTGCAGGTACGGGTTCACCGAGGCGATGATCATGCCGTTCCCGAGAATTGCGATGATCAGGACGCCGATGACGGTTCGAGCGGGTCCGCCGATCCCGCCGGAGAGCGGGGTGCCGCCCATCACGACCGCCGCGATGGCGGGCAGCAGGAATTCCGCGCCCATGTCTGGGCTGGCGCTTCGGGCTCGAGCGAGTTGCAGCAGGCCGGCGAACCCGGCCAGCAGTCCGGCGATCATGAAGGCGTACACCTTGTACCTGGTGACGGGCACCCCGGACAGCCTGGTCGTCTTCTCGTTCCCGCCGATGGCATACAGATAGCGACCGAAGCGCGTGTACCGAGCGACCAAGATCGATACGACGAGCACCAGCAGGGCCCAGAGGACCACAACGGGGAAACCCCCGATCGAGCCGGTGAAGATGTCCCCCACTCCCCCGGGTTTGAGGGACACCGGTCGGCCCCCCGAGATGTACTTGGACAAACCGTCGAACGCATACAACGTTCCCAGGGTGACCAGGAACGAGGGCAGACGACCAAGGGCGACGAGGCCACCGTTGAAGAGGCCGCACAGGAGACCGACGATGGGGCACAGCAGGAGCACGGCGGTACTCCCGGTGCTCTGCACCAGCAGCGCGCCGGTGAACGCACTGAGCGACAGCACCGAGCCGACCGACAGGTCGATGCTGCCCATCAGGATGACCACGGTTGACGCCATCGCGAGCACCAGCAGCACGGAGGACTGGCGCAGGATGTTCAGAAAATTCTCGTACTGGAAGAACCGCGGATCCATGATCGTGAACGCGATGATGAGGCCCAACAGGACGACGATGGGCGCCACCAGCGTCCATCGCTTGCGGACCAGTCGCATGAGGCCGGCGCTGGACTGGTTCGGATCGGTGACCGGGTTGGTCGGTGCCGAAACAGGACTGGTGGACATGGTGCCTCGCTCTCAGACCATCGCCGCGACGAGGTCGGTCTCGTGTGGCTTGGCGTCGACGGCAGCGGAGACCTGCCGGGCCGGAGCTCCGTCCTTCATCACAACGACTCTGTTGGACAGTCCGATGACTTCGAGTAAGTCGTCACTGATCAGCAGCACGGCGACCCCGTCCTCAGTAAGGCCGCGAATGATTTCGTAGATCTCTTCCTTGGCGCCGGCATCCACACCTCGAGTTGGGTTGTCGAGGATGAGCAGATCGACCCCGCGGGCGAGCCATCGGGCAAGAATCGCCTTCTGCTGGTTGCCGCCCGACAGGTTCATGATCAGCTCATTCGGTGAAGGCGTCTTAATGCGCATCGACTTGACGTACTCACGGCCTTGTGCACGTTCACGTCCAAGGTTGAGGAGCGGGCCTTTCTGTGTGGCGATTCGGGCGAACGAGATGTTCTGCGCCACAGAGAAGGTGTCGAGGAGTCCGTCGTCCTTGCGTTCGGGTGAGACGTATCCGATGCGGTTCTTGGCGGCGCTGGCCGGTGTCTGACCTTCGATGCTTTTGCCCTGATAGCGCATTGTTCCCGAAACGACGGGGATGGCGCCGAACACGGCGCGGCCGAGTTCGCTCTTGCCCGATCCCAGCACACCTGCGATGCCGACGATCTCACCGCGCTTGACGGTCAGGTCGACGTCGCGGAACGTCGCACCGTCGGTGAGCCCGGTGAGTTCGAGGGTCGGCTCGGTGTCCTCGGGTTCGCGTTGTCGGTCTTCCTTGTAGAACTGATCATCCCGCTCGCGTCCGACCATCAAGAAGTGGAGTCCTGCCTCGGTCAGATCCGCCGCGGGCTGTTCCGTGATCATCTGGCCGTCTTTGAAAACGACGATCCGGTCGCTCCAGTCAAGGAGCTCGGACAATCGGTGTGAGACGAAGACGACCGCGCTGTGATCTTTGACCTTGACCAACAAATCCTGGAGGAAATGGATCTCGTCCGACGCCAGCGCGGCCGTCGGCTCATCCAAGAGCACGATCGGCTCGTCGTGTCCGAGGAGATCCGCTAGGGCGAAAGCCTTGAGGACCTCGATGACCTGGCGGACCGCGAAAGGATAATTCTCTACCTTCTCCATCGGGTCTATCCATGAGTGATCGAACCGACGCAGCAACTCCCGCGCCCGGCGAATCGCTGAACGCCGGCGGATCATTCCACCCGATGTGAAGTGCTTCTCGTGAGACAGGAACATGTTCTCCCAGACGGTCATGTTCTGCACGAGAGCGAGCTCCTGGAAGATCCGGAAAACACCGGCTTCCGTGGCCTCGTGATAATTGGCGAAGTTGACCGGCTTCCCGCGCACGAATACTTCGCCCGTGCCACCCGTGTCGGTTCCGCTGATGATGTTCAGCACCGTTGACTTCCCAGCGCCGTTCTCACCGATCAGACCGAGGATTTCTCCTTTGCTGACTGCGAACGAGACTCCCGCCAAGGCGCGGACGGGGCCGAACGAACGAGCGATGTCTCGAACCTCGAGCAGCGGGGCGGGACCCGCGCTACCTGCTTGCGGCGTCGTTGCTGCAGCGGAATCGCCGGCTGGGTAACCCCGATCGTCAGACACTGGTGATACCGCCGTCGATCACGACCGCGGTCCCCGTGAGGTACGCAACGTCGCCGCGAAGCAGGAACATCACGGTCTCGGCGATCTCCCGCGGCTCGGCGTAGCGCCCGATCGGAGTGCCCGACTCGAACCTCTTGCGTTCGTACTCGGGGTCGTCGGGGTTTGCCAGCAATTCAGAGCGCCGCATCAGCGGAGTCTCGATGGGGCCGGGGCACAGACAGTTGATCCGAATCCCGTGGGTGGCCATCTCGCTGGCGGCGCTGCGGGTCAGTCCCAGGACCGCGTGCTTGGTGACCACGTAGTCCGAACGATCGGGTGCGGCCTTGACGCTCAGGATTGAACCGGTGTTGACCACAGCACCGGCACCCTTCTCCTTCATATAGGGCAGGACGGCCTGCAACCCCCAGAACATGCTGTTGAGGTTGATGTCGATGACCCGGAGCCAGTCAGCGGGGTCGGTGTCCAGGATGGACCGGTGCACCCCCTCGACGCCGGCGTTGTTGAAGAACAGGGTTGGCGGCCCGTGGTGCTCCGCCGCCGCTTGCGCGTAGCGCATCACCTGTTCCCGGTCGGCGACATCCGCCTGATGTGCCGCGACACCGGTCGCTTCGCTTGCCGTCGTCGCGGCCGCGTCGCCGTTGATGTCGACGGCAAGCACCCGAGCGCCGGCGGCGGCCAGGGCAAGTGTGACTGCCCTGCCGATCCCGCTCCCCGCCCCGGTGACGATCGCCGATTGGTTCTCGAACGTCCACGCCCCGGTCACTGCATGATGTCCTGACCGCCGCTGGCGCACTTGCTCCGCACTGCGGCGAAGGGATCGGACTTGAACGCGGCCTTGTACTCTGCAACGACCTTGTCGAAGGTGCCGTCGCTCTTCGCGGCGGTGTACGCCGCGGGCAGGGCGTATCCGGACGGCTTTGGATCGCGAGCCCAGTACTCCTCGATGTCCATGGGCACCATGGTGTTCTGCGGGTCCCAGTCGTCGGGGTGCAGAGCCCGCGACATCTTCTCGTAGTCGAACGGTAACGGGCTGTCTCCGTACATCAACTTCTGGTATTCGGCTGCTGCGTCGGGGGTGTCGATGATGAACCCACCGAAATACATCATCCGCTCGGGCGCAGTCAGCTTGACCCCGGCCAAAGCGTCGAACACCCGGACGGTGGAGAACGCACCGATGTACGCGCCGTGGTGGGCCCAGCTGGCCAGCGCGGCACCGCGGTTGATCGCATCCAGGAACTCACCGATGGCGTCGATACCGACGATTTTCACGTCGGTCAAGCCTCGGGATTCGACTGAGTTTATCGCGGCGATAGCCGAGTCGTCGTTCTGACACATGATGCCCTTGACGTCCGGGTTCGCGGTCAACAGGGCTTCGATGACTGGCTGTGTGTTGCCGCGACTGAACCCGCCCTGTTGACGGTCGACCATTTCAATGTTCGGGTAGTTGGCCAACGCGGCGTCGACGCCGGCGGTGCGGTTGTCCGACGCCGAGTTTCCCTGGATTCCCTCGATGTGGATGAACTTCCCCGATCCGCCCATCGCGTCGAACAGGACCGTGCACACCTCTCTGGCGCCGGCAACGTCGTTGGCGGCCTGGAAACTGTAGAAGTAGTCGCCGATGTCGAGCGGTGTGCTCCACGGGGCGTTGGACCAGTTGCTTGACACGTAGATGCCGGCGTTCTGCGCGATGCCGATGATCTCCGGGGATGCGGCTGCGGTGTTCGGCAGCGTGCTGATGCCCTGAATGTCAGATGTGACGGCGGACTCGAAGACGCTTTTGAGCGTGTCGACGTTCGAGTTGTCCACCTGCTGTTCGCGCGTCATGCCCAGGATCGCGGCGGCGGCCTCGGACCCTTTGGCCCAGCCTTGGAAGTAGTCGTTGTCCAGGGTGTAGAAGCTGTCGATCATCCGAAAACCCTGGCTGCGCGGATCATTCGGGTCCGTGAACGTGGTCGGCGCGGCGGATGACCCGCTCGCGGCGTCACCGCCCCGGTTACATGCGGCCAAGATCGGTGCGGTGGCGGCAAGGACGCCCACGCCCATCGCGCTACGGATGAGACTGCGCCGCGAGATCAGTCGGCGTTCGAGATCGGTCATTGGTTCTCCTGCTCCTTCGGCGGGGGGAAGGGAGGGCAGCCGACCCGGCCAGCGTCGGAGGCCGTGTTCGATGCTATTGAAACACATCCGGGTCGGATGTCAACCTGGTCAAACAGACAGAGCCACCTGTACCGTGCGGTAGTAAGGGGGCCGCGACAACCGACAGGCAGGTGGGGCTTCCTGGACCGAAGGAGGTCCTGGTGCACGGGTTGGGTGAGAGGGTCCGAACTGCCCGGCAGAACGCTGGCCTGACCCTCCGACAGCTCGGGGCTGCCACCGGTGTCTCGGCGAGTTTGCTGTCACAGATCGAGAACGATCGCGCGCGACCCTCCGTCACCACCCTGTACAGCCTCGTCGGCGCCTTGGGCCTGTCGATGGACGAAGTGTTGGAGACGGCGTCGGGGGCGGACATCACCGTTGCGAACCCGCCGCCGGCGGTCGACATGGACGCTGGATTGGCCCGACTTCAAGTCGCTGGAGGTCCCATGGGCCAACAGCTCAGACGAGCCGGGCAGCGCCCAGTCTTGGAATTCGACACCGGAGTTGTCTGGGAGCAACTGACCAACTCGCTGACTCCTTTTGTCGACCACCTCCTGGTGACGTACCCACCAAAGAGTTCGTCCTCTCAAACCGGAAAGCTCTATTCTCATTTTGGATTCGAGCATATCTACTTGATCAGCGGTACGCTGGAATTGCAACTCGAGTTCGAGACTTGCGCGCTGAACTCAGGAGATGCTATAGCCTTCGAATGTGGCCGGCCGCACATCTTCCGGAACAACTCTGAATCCGAACCAGCGATTGGCGTGTGGTTTATCATCGGCCGACACTCCCCCACCGTGCTCCGCCAGATCACGAACGAAATCCACGGCATCCACTAGCAACCGTTAGTACGAGGTGCGCTGAACGTGCCGTCAACATGACATTGGTCACCCGGCGAAATGGCTGACTGCCTGACGTGGGGTGACTGGGGTACGATCTTGGCCGGTGCCGAGGCCAGGTCTGTACCCGGCGACCCTTCGAAACGACGCCGCCCGCTTGGCGTGCAGTGTGGATCGGCCGTCAACGGAATGCTCGGCGGTCGACGGCTACGCCTTTGCCTGCGCGGCTTCGTACCGCTCGCGGATACTGGTGGAAATACGTCCGCGGGCGTTGACCGCGATGCCGTTGTTGGCGGCCCATTGGCGGATGGCGGAGGAGTCGCTCTCGGACCTGGACGTCCGGGAGGACCGCACGGAGCCGGTTGCCGTGGACCGGATGCGGCGGCCGTTTTCGAGGTAGGCGGCGACCGCTTTGCGAAGCGCGGCGGCGTTCTTCTTGTTGAGGTCGATCTCATAGGTCTTGCCGTCGAGTCCGAACGTGACGGTTTCGGCGGCTTTGCTGCCGTCGAGGTCGTCGACGAATGAGATCGATGTCTGCTGGACCACTTCTTCCTCCCGGGGTTCCCGACTGATCAACGCCAACATACGCCGTTGTGGCGCACATGTGCCAAACGCGTATTGCGTGTCAACAAAGCAACAATTGATTGGTGGCCGTGTCAACCGGCGAGGTCGGCGAAGCGGGAGTAGTGCAGCTGGTGCGCCACCGCGATGGTCGCCGTCGGCCCGTTGCGGTGCTTGGCGATGATCAGGTCGGCCTCCCCGGCGCGCGGGTCGTCGGCCTCCCACGCGTCCGGCCGGTGCACCAGCACCACCATGTCCGCGTCCTGCTCCAACGAGCCGGACTCGCGCAGATCCGACAGCAGAGGCCGCTTGTCGGTGCGCTGCTCCGGACCGCGGTTCAGCTGGGAGATCGCGATCACCGGCACCTCGAGCTCCTTGGCCAGCAGCTTCATCTGCCGGGAGAACTCGCTGACCTCCTGCTGCCGCGACTCCACCCGCTTCCCCGACGTCATCAGCTGCAGGTAGTCCACCACGATCAACCGCAGGTCGTTGCGCTGCTTGAGCCGCCGGGCCTTCGCCCGGATCTCCATCATCGTCATGTTCGGCGAGTCGTCGATGAACAGCGGCGCGTCGGAGATCTCGCTCATCCGCCGGACGATCTTCTGCCAGTCCTGCTCGCTCATCGACCCCGACCGCATCTGCGACAACCGGATCCCCGCCTCCGCCGACAACAGCCGCATGGTGATCTCCGTCTTGGACATCTCCAACGAGAAGATCACCGCCGCCTGCCGGTGCTTCACCGCCGCATGCCGCGAAATATCCAAAGCCAGACGTACTTTTCCCGATCCCAGGCCGCGCCGCCACGATGATCATCTGGCCCGGGTGCAGGCCGTTGGTCAGCGTGTCCAGGTCCGCGAACCCGGTCGGCACCCCCGCCGCCCGGCCGCCCGCCATCGCGATGGCGTCGATCTCGTCCATCGTCGGCTGCAGCAACTCCTCCAGGATCACGTAGTCCTCGCTGGCCCGCCGCTCCGTGACGTCGTAGATCTCCGCCTGCGCCCGGTCCACGATCTCGTCGACCTCGCCGCCGCCGCCCTCCCCCTCCGCGCCGCCGTAGCCCAGCTGCACGATCCGGGTGCCGGCCTCCACCAGCCGCCGCAGGATCGCCTTCTCCGCCACGATCTGCGCGTAGTAGCCGGCGTTGGCCGCCGTCGGCACCGACGCCATCAACGTGTGCAGGTACACCGTGCCGCCGACCCGGCCCAGCGACCCGGCCCGCTCCAACTCCGCCGCCACCGTGATGGTGTCCGCCGGCTCCCCCCGCGAGTACAGGTCGACGACCGCGTCGAACACCAGCGAGTGCGCCGGCTTGTAGAAATCGTTGGACCGCAACGCCTCCACCACGTCCGCGATCGCGTCCTTCGACAACAGCATGCCGCCCAGCACCGACTGCTCCGCGTCCAGGTCCTGCGGCGGCTGCCGGTCGAACGGCGCCGGTCCTGCCGGGCGCACCGGCGCCCCCGACCAGCGTTCGTCGACGACCGCCATGCCGCCGCCTCCCCGTGGTGCTCCGGCCCTGGCCGGCACCTGTCTTGTGGACATGTGTTCGTACTATCCCGGGGCACCGACAGTCGGCCGTCCGGCGCTGCGCGGGACGGTTGACGGCGGACGAGTTATCTCACCGAGAGTGACCGTCCTGGCGGGCGGCACCGCGGTGGGTTTGCGATCGGTCGGTGTCCGATTGGGAACCTAGGGCGGTTCGGCGTCGTGACCAAACCTGGTTGTGCACAAGAACGTTGACGCTGTGTGGAGAAGTGCGGAAGCCACGCGGGGCGCGTCGGCGGTGTATGTGCACGCCGTGGGGACAAGTCGGCTCGACGCGAGCGCTGCCGCAGGTCAGCGCGGAGGCGGTCGGCACGGGCCTGTGGACAAAAGATTTGTTTGATGGCTTCGGCGCGTCGCCCGCTCGGCGTGTCGCCCGGCCGGAGCCGGGCGGCCGGACCACCGCCGTGACCGACCCGTCATCTGCGCGTCATCGTGTCGTATCGGAATCGGAGCGCGATGGTGTGACCGGTGTTACATGGCGGACCGGTGAATGCCGGGTCGGCAAATGGGCTACACCTCGACGCCGATGACGCATCGTGACGTCGATTGTTCGAGGCGGCTCCAGACCCGGGACGGCGCTTCGTCGACCCGGGATCGGCGCGTCGGCCATCGGGACCGGCAGGAGGGTGACACCCGGGCGGCGGCGAGACGATCGCCGGGCACGCCGCTACCGGTCGTCGTCGTGCCGTCGACGGTGGCCGACCCTCGACGGTGGCCGGGGCGCGACGGAGACGCTCGCCGGCTGGTGCGAACCCGCCCGGGCCGGTTGAGCGAACCAGCCCGGGCGGATCGTGGGCGATCAGCCCCCGGTGACGGTGACCGTCAGCGAGGCGGTGACGCCCGGGTGCAGCTTGACCGACACCGGGTGCGGGCCGACATTCTTGATGTGACCGCCGGTCTCGATGGTCCGGCGGTCGAGCGCCGGGCCGCCGGCGGCCTTGATGGCGTCGGCGACGTCCGCAGCGGTGATCGAGCCGAACAACTTGCTGCCGTCCGCGGTGGTGCGGGCGACGATCGTGAGCTTCCCGGTCAGCTTCTCCAGGGCCTGCTTGACCTCGTTGGCGTGCTCCGTGCCGCGGATCTCCCGGGCCAGCTGGGCGCGCTTGATGGTCGCGACCTGCTTCTCGGCGCCCTTGGTCGCGGGGATCGCCTTGCCCTGCGGGAGCAGGAAATTGCGGCCGTACCCGTCGCGGACGTCGACGAGGTCGCCGGGTGCGCCGAGACCGGGCACGTCCGTGGTCAGGATCAACTTCATGACGGTGCTTCCCTTCGGTTCCGGGCCCGGATCAGCGGGCGGTCGACGTGTAGGGGAGCAGCGCGACCTCGCGGGCGTTCTTGACGGCCGTGGCGATGTCCCGCTGGTGCTGGGTGCAGTTGCCGGTGACGCGGCGGGCACGGATCTTGCCGCGGTCGGAGATGAACCGGCGCAGCAGGGCGGTGTCCTTGTAGTCGATCGGCTGCGCGTTCTCCTTGCAGAACGCGCACACCTTCTTCTTCGGCTTGCGAATGGGGGGCTTGGGCATGATCGGTCTTTCGTGTCGGATCGCCACCGGTCTCGGCCGGCGGCACGGGTGTCAGGCGGTGCCGGGAGATCGGCTCTAGAACGGGGGCTCGTCGGTGTAGCCGCCGGCGGACCCTGCGGCCGGAGCGGAGCTCCACGGGTCCTCCGCCGGGGTGCTGGAGCCGCCGCCGGAGCGGCTGCCGCCGGAGCTGCCGTAGCCGCCGCCGCTGCTCGAGTCAGAGCGCTGGGCCTTGTTGACCTTGGCCGTCGCGTACCGCAGCGACGGGCCGATCTCATCCACCTCGAGCTCGATGACGGTGCGCTTCTCGCCTTCCTTCGTCTCGAAGGAACGCTGCTTGAGCCGGCCGTTGACGATCACCCGGGAGCCGCGGGTGAGCGACTCGGCGACGTTCTCGGCGGCCTGGCGCCAGATGTTGCAGCGCAGGAACAGGGCCTCGCCGTCCTTCCACTCGCCGGAGTTCCGGTCGAACGTGCGGGGGGTGGACGCGACGGTGAAGTTCGCGACCGCGGCGCCCGAAGCGGTGAAGCGCAGCTCCGGGTCAGCGGTGAGGTTTCCGACCACTGTGATGACGGTGTCGCCGGCCATGGGTGCTTCTCCTACCGAGCGTCGGGACGGATGATCTTGGTGCGGAGCACCGACTCGTTCAGGTTGAGCTGACGGTCCAGCTCGGCGACCACCGCCGACTGGCAGCTGACGTTGATGACGGCGTAGATGCCCTCGGCGTTCTTGTTGATCTCGAACGACAGGCGGCGCCGGCCCCAGATGTCGACGTTCTCCACGGTGCCGCCACCCTGGCGGATGACGTTGAGGAAGGTGTCGATCGACGGAGCGACGGTGCGCTCGTCGAGTGCGGGATCGAGGATGAGCAACAGCTCGTAGCGACGTGGGGTAGCAGAGACCGCCACGGTCACCTCCTATGGACTCGTCGGCCACGGTCGTTCCGTGGCAGGAGGAGTGTTGCCGCGGCGTTCCCGACGATGACGGTTCTGCCGACCCACAACACAGCCCGCCGGCGTGATCGGCGGGCCAGTGGACAACTCTACCAGCGCGGACGGGGCGGCCGTTCCGTCGCGCGCGGCCAGCTCGATCGCCGGCACGACGCGGGAGGATGGGGCGGTGACCGCCGGATACTCGGGCACGCCGCTGCCGCGCAAGCTCGGCGTGACACCGGGATCCAGGGTGCTCGTGCTCGGGGCGCCGGCGGCGTTCGACCCAGGCGCCTCGTTCCACCGCCGCGCGGGTCGGGACCCGTACGACGTGGTGCTCCTGTTCTGTGCCGACGTCGCGACGCTTCATCGGCGGTTCGACGCCGCGGCCGCGGCCCACACCACCGCCGGGATGGTGTGGGTGTGCTGGCCGAAGCGGTCCTCCGGGGTGCCCACCGACCTGACGGAGAACATCGTCCGCGAGCACGGGCTGCGGCACGGGCAGGTGGACGTCAAGATCGCCGCGATCGACGACACGTGGTCCGCGCTGAAGTTCGTCACCCGGCTCCGGGACCGCTGAGCGCCCGTGCCGGGCGGGTGGCCGCGCGGGTCGATCACGGCGGACGTCCCGACCGGGCGTGGCCGGACGCCGGGAATGCGGCCGCGTGTCTCGGTCGACCCGGGCTCGTAGGCTGGGTACATCAGCCCGACCCAGGAGGCCGTCATGCGTGATGCCGTCATCGTCGATGCCGTCCGGACGCCGGTCGGCAAGCGGAACGGCGCGCTGTCCGGCGTGCATCCGGTCGATCTGTCCGCGCACGTCCTGCGCGCGCTGACCGCCCGCACCGGCGTGGACCCCGGCGCAGTGGACGACGTCATCTGGGGCTGCGTCACCCAGGTCGGCGAGCAGACCTTCGACCTGGCGCGCACGGCGGTGCTCGCCGCCGGGTGGCCGGACACGATCCCCGGCGTCACCATCGACCGGCAGTGCGGATCGTCCCAGCAGGCCGTCCACTTCGCGGCCGCCGGGCTGATCGCCGGCCAGTACGACGCGGTGGTCGCCGGCGGCGTGGAGTCGATGTCCCGGGTGCCGATGGGCGCCAGCCTGCAGGTCGCGGGGAGCCCCTTCGCCGCGGCCGGCTGGCGCGCCCGCTACGGCGACGTGATGCCGACCCAGGGCGTCAGCTCCGAGATGGTCGCGGACCGCTGGGGCCTCAGCCGCGCCGAGCTCGACGAGTTCAGCCTCGCCTCGCACGAGAAGGCAGCTGCGGCGCAGGACTCGGGGTCGTTCGACGCCGAGATCGTGCCGGTGCCGGCGGCTCTCACCGGCGGCGCCGATGTCGCGCAGGACGAGGGCGTGCGGCGCGGCGGCACCCTCGACGCGCTCGGCGCGCTGCGGCCCGCATTCCGGGAGGACGGGCTGGTCACCGCCGGGAACTCCAGCCAGATCTCCGACGGCGCAGCGGCGCTGCTCATGACCACCTCGGAGAAGGCTGCCGAGTGGGGGCTGACCCCGCTGGCCCGGATCCACACGACCGTCCTCGCGGCTGACGACCCGCTCATCATGTTGACGGCGCCCATCCCGGCGACCCGGAAGGCCCTGGCGCGCAGCGGCTTGCGGCTCGACGAGATCGGACTCTTCGAGGTGAACGAGGCGTTCGCCACCGTGCCGCTGGCCTGGCTGCGCGAGATGACGGACGGCGGCAGGGATTCCGGGCTGGAGAAGTCGCTGAACCCGCTGGGCGGGGCGATCGCGCTGGGTCATCCGCTCGGCGCGTCGGGTGCGCGGATCATGACGACGCTCGTGCACCACCTCCGGGCCACCGGCGCACGCTACGGCCTGCAGACCATGTGCGAGGGCGGCGGGCAGGCGAACGCGACGATCGTGGAACGGCTCTGAACCCGGCGGTCTCAGCGCCGGTCCGCGACCCGGTCGGCGCGGTTCACGCGGCGGCGCCGAGCAGCACCGGGCCCGGCGGCTGCCAGTCGCGCGGGAACGTCCGTGGCGCGGGATCGCGCACGTCGGCGTAGCCGTCGCTCGCCGACGGGCCGCGGAACGCACCCGGGATCGACGGCGAGCTCGACTGCTCCCGGGTGATCAGCACGATCGCGGTCACCGCGATCGCGACGGCCAGGGCGACGCCGCCGATGATCAGCCAGAGTCGTTGCCGGGACAGGCCGCTGCGCGCGGGCGAGGCTCCGGCGGCGGGCGCGGATGCGTTGCCGGGGCTCGCGCCGTGCCGGCCCGGCGGCGGTCCCGGCGAGAACTGTTGGGGGCCGGTCGAGTTCGCGCCCGGCCGCGCCGTGGCCTGCTCCGGCCTGGTCGCCCCCGGCACGGCGTTCGGCCCCGTCGGCGACGGCGGCGGGATCGTTCGCGGCCCGGTGGAGTAGGGCGGCGTGCCGTGCGGGCCGGTCGAGCCGCCGGTGCCCGGACGCGGTGTCATCGTGCCGGTGGCGAACCGCCACGGGCCGCCGAGCGCTCCCAGCGACCAGCCCTCCGAGGTGCTGGGGACGTCGCCGGCCACCGGCGCCGTCCGGATCAGGGTCGTGGGCGACCCCTCGGCGTACGGGTCGTCCCGGGTGGTGCTGCGCGGGGTCGGCGACGGCACGAAGTCCGCGCCGGCCGCGAGGGCGGCCTTCGCGGCGACGGCCATCGCGCGGCACGTCGGATACCGGTCGTCTGGCTCCTTGGCCATCGCCGTCGCCACCACCACGTCAAGCCCCGGCGGCAGGGCGGGCACCCGCACGCTCGGCCTCGGCGGCGCGTTGTTCAGGTGGCCGTAGACGCGCGCCGCGACCGACTCGCCGGGATACGGGACCGAGCCGGTGAGCAGCTTGTACAGGACGCAGCCGAGCGCGTAGATGTCCGAGCGGTGGTCGAGCGACTGGCCCTTGATCTGCTCCGGCGACGCGTAGTCGAGCGTGGCCACCACGCTGCCGGTACTGGTCAGCGAGGCGACGTGGGCGGCGGCCTCGCCGATCGCCTTGGCGACGCCGAAGTCGGAGAGGTAGACCCGCTCCTCGTCGTCGTCGCCGTCGTCGCCGCCCATCCCGCCGCCCCCGGCCAGCAGGATGTTCGCCGGCTTGACGTCCCGGTGCAGCAGCTGGTGGCGGTGCGCGTAGTCCAGGGCGGACGCCACCCGGCCGACGATGCGCACCGCGCGCTGCGGCGCCATGCCGTCGGGCGTCTCGTCGAGTGCCTTCTCCGCGTTGGTGCCGTCGATGAACCGCATGCTGATCCACAGCTGGCCGTCCTGCGACCCGCGGTCGTGCACGGACACGATGTTGGGGTGATCGAGCCGGGCGACCGTCTCGGCCTCTCGCTCGAATCGCCCGACGAACGCGGGATCCGCGCACAGCTCCGGCTTGAGGAGCTTCAGCGCGTCGTGCCGGGGCAGCCGGGGATGCCGGGCCAGGTAGACCGACCCCATGCCGCCGGATCCCAGTTCGCGTTCGACGGTGTAGCCGGCGAAGACCTCACCCGGCCGCAGCGACATGCCCGGCATTCTGCCAGCAGCGGTCCGGCGTCACGGCTGCTCGCGCGGGCGCGCGCCCGGGAGCCGTCCCCGCGGCCGATCCGACCCGCACCTGAGCCGGCGCGGCCGGTCAGTCGTTCGTGCCCCTGGACGGCAGCTCGGAGGCCAGCCAATCGACCAGTGCGTTCGCGTTGCGGGACTGCGTCCACACCCGCCCCGGCCCCTGGATGTCCATCACGAACATCTGGCCGGACTTCCCGGACTGGATCCAGCCCTTGGCGATCTTGCGGACCGTCACCTGCATGCCGTCGTCGTAGGCCACCAGATGGCCGGTGTCGATGGTGAAGCCGGCGCCCTCCGGCAGCTCCAGCAGGTCGAGCGCGCCGAAGCTGGCCGCGACGATCTGGCCCTGCCCGGTGCAGTGCATGATGAAGCCGCCCTCGCCGCCGATCAGCAGGGCGCCGCTGCCCCACTTGGTGTCCAGCTGCACGCCCGACTCGCTGGCCAGCCAGGACCCCCGGGTCAGCACCACGCCGCGGTCGGGGCGACAGTCGATGACGGTGGCGTCGCCGGGGAGCTTCGAGGCGACGTCGACCCAGGTGGGCGACTGCGGGTGGCCGATGAACGTGGTGATGAAGAACGACGAGCCGCCGAGCGTCGACCGCTTCAGCGCGGACATGAACCCGCCCTGCATCTTCGACTCGATCTCGACGCCGAACGCCTGCATCACCATGGCGCCGGCCTCGCCCTGGAACCGTTCACCGGGCGCGAGGTGCAGCCGGGCCACGGCGTAGGACGGGTTGTGACGAAGTTCGACCTGCATCGGCCCTCCAAGATCCCGGGCCGGGTGGCCCTCGGGGGGTTCAGCGTGCCGGGTCGGCGGGTCGCATGCCAGCCCCGGGGCCCGGACACGCCGGTGCGCGCTGCGTCAGGCCAGGTGCTTCATCGCCTCCCGGCGGGACAGGGGACTCAGCCGGTCCTCGTGGGTGCGCACGAACGCGCGGACCCAGTTCGGGTCGGTGCGCGCGTACTCGCGCAGCGCCCAGCCGATCGCCTTGCGCACGAAGAACTCCCGGTCGTCGAGATTGGGGGTGATCACGTCGGCGAGCAGCGCGGTGTCGGTGCCGTCCCGGCGGCCGAGCTGGCAGATCACGGCGGTGCGCCGGAGCCAGCGGTCGGGGTCGGTCGACCACGCGCGGATCCTCGGCTCCATCTCCGCCCGGTGCGCGACGAGAAGCGCGCCGATGCCGTGCGCGACGGCGTCGACATGGTCCCACCAGGCGCCCGTGACGATCATCTCCACCAGCAGGTCCAGCCCCGCGAGGTCGCCGCGCACCCGCGGCAGCGCCGTGAGTTCCGTTGCGGCGTAGCGCTCCTCACGGTGGCCGGCGCCGCGCCAGAGCGCGGTGGCGGCGGCGATGAGCTCATCCCGCCCCGCCTCGCGGCGCTCGCGCGCGCACTCCCTGGCGATGGTGCGCACTCTCGGCACCGGCACGCCGAGATACGGCATGGCCGACTTCATGTAGCGCTGCATCTGCGGCGCGCGATCCGGATCCGCCTCGCGTTCCAGGCGTGCGCGGATCGCGCCGGCGAGCTCGGCCGCGGTCGAGCCCGATGGCGGCGCGGTCACCGCGGTGTCACGAGAGGCGTTCCAGGATCATCGCCATCCCCTGGCCGCCGCCGACGCACATCGTCTCCAGGCCGATCGTCGCGTCGCGGGTGCGGAGCCCGTTCAGCAGGGTCGTGGTGATCCGGGCGCCCGTCATGCCGAACGGATGGCCCACCGCGATGCTGCCGCCGTGCACGTTGAGCCGGTCGATGTCCACGCCGATCTCGCGGTAGCTCGGGATCACCTGCGCGGCGAACGCCTCGTTCAGCTCGACCAGGTCGACGTCCGAGATGGTCATGCCGGCCAGCTCGAGCGCCCGGGCGGTGGCCTGCACCGGGCCGAGGCCCATGATCTCCGGCGAGAGCGCCGACACGCCGGTGGCGACCACCCGGGCGAGCGGGGTGATGCCGAGGTCCGCGGCGCGGTCAGCGCTCATCACGACCACCGCCGCCGCGCCGTCGTTGAGCGGGCAGGCGTTGCCGGCCGTCACGGTGCCGCCCGGCCGGAAGACCGGCTTCAGCCCGGCGAGGCCGTCGAGAGTCGTTCCCGGGCGGGGGCAGTCGTCCTCGCTCAGCACACTGCCGTCGGGCAGCTCGACGGGGGTGATCTCCCGGCTCCAGAACCCGTCCGCCGCCGCCTTTTCCGCGAGATTCTGTGACCGGCAGGCGAACTCGTCCTGCTCCGCCCGGCTGACGCCGCGGAGCTGCGCGACGTTCTCCGCCGTCTGGCCCATCGCGACGTAGACGTCGGGCAGGTTCCCGGCCGCGCGCGGATCGGTCCACTCGGTGTGCTCGCCGCCGGCGAAGCCCGCCGACCGCAGCTGTGCTTCGGCGAATCTCGCATTCACCCACGGGTTGCCGACCTTGCTGCGCGGATCGGCGCTCTCGTCGACGGGTGGGTTGTCGGAGCTGCCGCGGCGGGTCCGGCTGACGCACTCCACGCCGGCGCTGACGAACGCGGTGCCCTCGCCGGCCCGGATCGCGTGCATGGCCATCCGGGTGGTCTGCAGGCTCGAGGAGCAGTACCGCGTGACCGTGGTGCCCGGCACCCCGTCGAGGCCGAGCAGCACGGCCACGACGCGGGCCATGTTGAAACCCTGCTCGCCGCCCGGCAGCCCGCAGCCCAGCAGCAGGTCGTCGACCGTGGCGGGGTCGAGCTCCGGGACCTGGTCGAGCGCCGCCCGGACGATCCGGGCGGTCAGGTCGTCGGGACGGACGTCGCGCAGCGACCCCTTGTAGGCGCGGCCGATCGGCGAGCGGGCGGCGGCGACGAGAACGGCATCCGGCATGGAATCTGTCTACTCCTCGTCGCCCGCGGGGTGCTCGGCGCCGGGATCAGCGGACCGTCCAGGAGTCCTTGCCGGCGAGCAGGGCCTCCAGGTTTCCGGCGCCGCGGCGGCCGACGGCCGCGTCGACCTGGGCGTTCATCGCGGCGTCGTAGGTGCCGCGGGCGACGGAGCGGAAGATGCCGATGGGCGTGTTGTCGAGCGTCTCGGGGTTGGACAGCCGGGACAGCGCGAACGCGGTCGACGGGTCGTCGTCGTGCGCGTCGTGCACCATCAGCGCGTCCTCGCCGACCTGGTCGACGTCGACGACCTGCAGCCGGCCGCCGCGATTCCGGATGACGCCGCGGTGACCGCCGATGCCGAACCGGATGGGCTTGCCGTGTTCGAGGCGGATCGTGGCCTCGTCCTTGCTGGTCGAGTCCTTCAGCGGCTCGAAGGCGTTGTCGTTGAAGATGTTGCAGTTCTGGTAGATCTCGACGAGCGCGGTCCCCGGGTGCACCGCCGCGGCCTGCAGGACCGACGTCAGGTGCTGGCGGTCGGAGTCGATGGTCCGGGCCACGAACGACGCCTCGGCGCCGAGCGCGACGGAGATCGGATTGAACGGGGTGTCGAGCGAGCCGAACGGCGTCGACTTGGTCAGCTTGCCGACCTCGCTCGTCGGGGAGTACTGACCCTTGGTGAGGCCGTAGATCCGGTTGTTGAACAGCAGGATCTTCAGGTTGACGTTGCGGCGCAACGCGTGGATCAGGTGGTTGCCGCCGATCGACAGGGCGTCGCCGTCGCCGGTGACGATCCAGATGGACAGGTCGGGGCGGGTCGCGGCCAGCCCGGTGGCGATCGCCGGCGCGCGGCCGTGGATCGAGTGCATGCCGTACGTGTTCATGTAGTACGGGAACCGCGCGGCGCAGCCGATCCCCGAGATGAACACGATGTTCTCCCGCTTGAGCCCCAGCTGCGGCATGAAGCCCTGCACGGCGGCGAGGATCGCGTAGTCGCCGCAGCCGGGGCACCAACGCACCTCCTGATCGGACTTGAAGTCCTTGGCGGTCTGCACCTGATCGGTCTTCGGGATCAGCCGCAGCGCGCGGGCGCCGGCGAGCGTCGGCGCGGCCGCCCGCGGGGTTCGCGGCGGGCGGGCCGGGCGGGCTGCGGGGGCGTCCGCGGCGCCCGTGCCGTCGGCACCGGGCAGGGCGGCGCCGTCCGCGGCGGCGGCGGGCCGGGCGCCGTCCGCTGCGGGCTGGGGGGTGGCGGCGTTCATCGGGCTGCTCCGTTGCGGGCGTGGCCGACCGGGCCGGTGGTTCCGCCCGTGTCGGCAGGATCGGGCGAGTCGGCAGGTTCGGGCGAGTCGGCGGGTTCCGGCGAGTCGGCGGGCTCGGGCGGGCCGGCAGCGGCAGGCGTGTCGCCGGCCGGGTTCTCGGCCGGCACCGCGCCGGGGCCGGGGTCCTCGGCGGCGATCTCGGCGCCCACCTCGATCGTGGGTACGCCGGTGCCGAATGCGCCGGCCGTGCCGATCCGGGTGCGTGGCGCGGTGCCGTCGAGGACGGCGCGGACCGCGTCGGTCAGGTCCCCCACCCGGAACGGCAGCCCGCGCACCTGGTTCACGCCGATCGCGTCGACGAGGAACAGCCCGCGGATCAACAGCGCGAGCTGGCCCAGGTTCATCTCCGGGATGACGACCTTCGAATAGCGGCGCAGCACCTCCTCGGTGTTGCGCGGCATCGGGTTCAGGTACCGCAGGTGCGCCTGGGCGATCCGCACGCCGTCCGCGCGGAGCTGCCGGACGGCGCCGCTGATCGGCCCGAACGTCGAACCCCAGCCGAGGATGAGGACGTCGGCGGGGTCGCCGGGCGCGCCGGGGTCGTCGACCTCCAGGTCCGGCACCGCGATGCCGGCGATCTTCGCCGCGCGCGTGCGCACCATGTGGTCGTGATTGGCCGGGTCGTAGGAGATGTCCCCGGAGCCGTCCTTCTTCTCGATCCCGCCGATCCGGTGCTCGAGGCCCGCCGTGCCCGGGATCGCCCACGGCCGCGCCAGCGTCTCCGGGTCCCGCAGGTACGGCCAGAAGCCCGCGTCGTCGCCCTCGCCGTGGTTCGTCTGCGTCGCGAACGCCACCCGCAGGCTCGGCAGCGACTCCACCGACGGGATGAGCCACGGTTCGGAGCCGTTCGCCAGGTAGCCGTCGGACAGCAGGAACACCGGGGTCCGGTACGTCGTCGCGATCCGGACGGCCTCCAGGGCGATGTCGAAGCAGTCCGACGCCGAGCGGGCGGCGATCACCGGGACCGGCGCCTCACCGTTGCGGCCGAACATCACCTGCAGCAGGTCGGCCTGCTCGGTCTTGGTCGGCAACCCGGTCGACGGGCCGCCGCGCTGCACGTCCACGATCACGAGCGGCAGCTCGAGCGCCACCGCCAGCCCGATCGTCTCCGCCTTGAGCGCGATGCCGGGACCCGACGTGGTCGTCACCCCGAGGCTGCCGCCGTAGGACGCGCCCAGCGCAGCCGCCACCCCGGCGATCTCGTCCTCGGCCTGGAAGGTGCGCACGCCGAAGGTCTTGAGCGCCGACAGCTCGTGCAGGATGTCCGACGCCGGCGTGATCGGGTACGACCCGAGGAACAGCGGCAGCCCGGACCGCTCGGACGCGGCCACCAGCCCGTAGGCGAGCGCCTGGTTGCCGCGGATCGTGCGGTACCTGCCGGGCGGCAGCGACGCCGGCTTCACCTCGTAGTTGACGGCGAAGCTCTCGGTGGTCTCCCCGTACGACCAGCCCGCCTCCAGCGCGACCAGGTTCGCCCGCAGGATCTCCGGACGCTTGCCGAACTTCGTCTCCAGGAACCGCCGGGTGCCCTCCAGCGGCCGGTGGTACATCCACGACAGCAGCCCGAGCGCGAACATGTTCTTGGAGCGGTGCGCCTCCTTGCGATTCAGCCCGAGCCGCGCGATCGCCTCGACGGTCAGCGTGGTCAGCTGGACCGGATGCACCTGGTACTCGGCCAGGCTGCCGTCGTCGACCGGCGACGACGTATAACCGACCTTCGCCAGGTTCCGCTTGGTGAACTCGTCCACGTCCAGGATGACGATGCCGCCGCGCGGCAGATCGGGCAGGTTCGCCTTCAGGGCGGCCGGGTTCATCGCCACCAGCACCGTCGGCGCGTCGCCGGGCGTCACCACCGTGTGATCGGCGAAATGCAGCTGGAAGGCGGACACCCCGGGGAGCGTCCCCGCCGGCGCGCGGATCTCGGCGGGGAAGTCCGGCAGGGTGGACAGGCTGTTCCCGAAGGCCGCGGTCTCCACGGTGAACCGGTCGCCGGTCAGCTGCATGCCGTCGCCGGAGTCACCCGCGAAGCGGATCACCACCCCGGAGAGGCTCTGCACCGGCTTGCGGGCGCTGGTCGTCGTCATCGAAGGTCTCCTGGCTGAGCGAGCGGCGGTGAACGGCGCCGGGTGCGGTGGACAGGCGCGTCGCCGAACCCGGTGTGCAACCGCTCGCGTGCGGTGTTCCCATTCTCCCCCGCCCGCGAACCCCGGCCGCGCACCGCCCGCCGAAAGCGGCGGGATCCGGCCCGGTTCAGCGCCGCTTCTTGGCCAGCACGGCGGCCATGCGCTCGCCGTCGCCCGGCAACGGTGCCCGGAAGAACTCCTCGCGATTGAACTCCCGGTAGAGCTCCTCGCCGACCAGCGCGAGAAACGGCTCGACCTGACTCGACTGCGCGCGCAGGGCACGCACCTTCCGGTCGAGCAGGACGTCGTCGCAGGTGAACCACACCGCGAGATCGCCCGTCTCCAAGGATTCCGGCTCCAGGTCCTCGACCATGGTGATCAGCGAGCGGTCGAAGCCGTCCGTGAAGCGCCGGCCCCAGTCGCCCGACCTCGTCGAGTACAGCAGGCGGACTCCCAGCAGCCCGGACCGCTGCACGGCGAGGGTCGCCCAGCGGCAGGCCGCGATGTGATCGGGGTGTCCCGTGCCGCCGTCGGGACCGAAGGTCAGCACGGTGTCGGGCCGCAGCTCGTCCAGGATCGGCAGGAGCTGGGCGACCGCATCGTCGTCCGCCACCTCGTCGCACCGGCCGTCCCCGTAGCCGAGCCAGACGTGCTCGGTGACGCCGAGCACGGCGAGCGATGCGGCCAGCTCCGCCCCCCGTACGGCCTTCCGCTCGTCCTCGGAGCGCGGGTCGTCCGCGGGGAATCCGGCCTCGCCCTGGGTGGCGGTCACGCACACCACCCGGCGGCCCGCGTCGACGGCGCGCGCCATCAGGCCCGCGGCGAGATAGGCCTCGTCGTCCGGGTGACCCCAGACCGCGAGAACCGTGCCCAGCTCACCGCTGGTGTCCGGCGCCATGACGACCTCCTCCGCAGCCTGTGTTGCAGTGTCCGCACGATCGGCGCCGCTGGGAACCGAGATTCCGCGGCCGGCCGCCGGGCGTACGGTACGCGCATGGCGGACAATTCGGACCGAGAAGGCCCGCCGAGAGATCCCGTCATCGGGTACGCCCGGGTCGACGCGCAGCCCGATGCCGATCTGCTGGTCGCGGGCATGGACGCCACGGCGGCCTGGCCGGCGGTGCAGCGCCTGCGCGCCTGGGAGCGCGAGCGGCTGGCGCTGCGACCGGGCGAGCGCGTGCTGGACGTCGGCTGCGGTCCCGGAGACGTCGCCGTCGCCCTGAGCTCCGACGTCGGAGGCGCGGGCGCGGTGACCGGCATCGACACCAGCGAGGCGATGCTCCGGGTCGCGCGGGTCCGCGCGGACGTCGCCGGGGCGCGGGTCGACTTCCGGATCGGCGACGTGGCCGCGCTCGACATGCCCGACGGCGCGCTCGACGCCTGCCGGTCGGAGCGCGTGCTGCAGTGGGTTCCCGATCTGACGGCGGCCGTCGCCGAACTGGTGCGGGTCGTGCGGCCCGGCGGCCGCCTCGTGCTCACCGACACCGACTGGCACACCCTGGTGATCGACATCCCCGATCGCGGGGCCGCCGACCTGATGACCGACACCATCCTGGCGTCTCGCGGGGAACCGGCCAGGGCAGGCGGCCGGCTCGTCAACGCGTGCCGGGATCAGGGCCTCGTCGAGGTCGCCTGCACGGCAGAGACCCACGTCTTTGTGGCGTGGGATCCGGACACCGAGATCGGCCCGGCGGGCTTCTTCCCGCCCGCGGTGGTGGTCCCGCAGATGGTCGACGCCGGACTCGTCACGGTCGAGGACGGTGAGCGCATGCTCGACGCGTTCGTCGACGCGGGGCGGCGGGACCGGCTGTTCATGTCGGTGACGATGTTCGCCGTGTACGGGCGGCGTCCGTCATCCTGACGGGCTCGCCGCGAGGTCGGCGCACAGCCGCGCCTGTTCCCACTGGCCCAGGATGCGCTGCCGTTCCTCGCCGGTCGCCGGCACGGGCACCCCGGTGTCGTCCAGGTGCGCCGGCTCGAACGACGCCGCGGTGACCGTCCGACCGTCGAGAGTGAGTGTCAGCACCCCGTTGTCGTCCTGATCGTTGCCGAACGAGCGCCACCACAGGTAGTTCGACAGCCCGTAGGCGACGTACACCCCGTCAGCGCGCCAGCCGGCGCCCTGCAGCACGTGCGCGTGGGTACCGATGACGGCGGTCGCGCCGGCCGCCGCCAGCTCGTCGGCGAGCTGGACCTGGTCGCCGTCGGGGCACTGCTCGTACTCGGTGCCCCAGTGCAGGAAGACGACCACCGTGGCGCCGGTGGCCGCAGCCGCGCGCACGCCTTCGGCCAGCGCGGGATCGAAAGCACTGGCGATGCCCGGGCTCTCGGCCGTCGCGGTCCAGGCGTTCAGCGTGTGGTCACGCACCTGGCTGGCCGCGAAGACCGCCACGTCGACGCCGTTGACGGCCCGGTGCAGCGGCGCGTACGCCGCGGCGGCCGTGGCGCCGAACCCGATCACCGGCACCGGCGATGCGGCGATCGCCGACAGGCTGTCCTGCACGCCCGCCTCGCCGTAGTCGGCGGCGTGGTTGTTGGCCATCGACGCCACGTCGACGCCGGCCGCCGCCAGGGCCTGGAACGCCGTCGGGGGCGCCCGGAAGGTGAACGACTTCGGTTCCGGTGCCCCGCCGGTGGTGATCGCGGTCTCGAGGTTGACCACGGTCAGGTCGGCGCGGGACAGGCTGTCCGCCGCGACACCGAAGGCGGTGGCGGGGTTCTCGGCGAGCCGATCGGCGGTGCGCTCGGAGAAGTTCACGTCGCCGGCGAAGGCGATGGTGAACGTGCCGGGCGCCGGCGGCGGTGGCGCGGTGTCCGAGGCCGGTGCGGGCCCCGGCGGGGTCGGCGGCCCGCTCGACGCGGTTTCCGGGTCCGGTCCGGCGGGCGAGGGAGGCTGCGCCTCGCCGGGTGCCACGCTCGTCGCCGGGCCGGCGGCGCTCACGCCGGTCGTCCCCTGGACCGCCTCGGTGAAGCTCGGCAGCCGATCGACCACCTCGCCGGGGCCGCCACACCCCGCGAGCAGGAGGCCGGCGACGAGCGCGGCCGCGATCGCGCGGCGGATCCGTCGTCGGTCGGCCATCGCCGCACCATCGCACGACCGGTGTGGTGGCCGCCCGTCGGCGCGCCGGTGCAGGATGGGCGCCATGGCCGACACCAACGCCGTCGTCATCGAGCAGTTCCGGGAGGCGGGCGGGCAGGGCAAGCTGGCAGTCGGGATGAACGCCGACCGCCTCGTGCTGCTCACCCATCGCGGGGCGCGCAGCGGCACCGTGCGGACCACCCCGATGATGTTCGTCCGGGTCGGCGACCGGGTGATCGTGGTCGCCTCCAACGCCGGGGCGGAGCACCACCCCGACTGGTACCGCAACGTGGTGGCGGATCCCGGGGTGACCGTGGAGATCGCCGGGGAGCGGCGGCGCGCCAGGGCGGTCGTGCTGGACGGCGACGACTACCGGCGGACGTGGGACGCCGTCGTCGAGCAGGCGCCGTTCTTCGCCGACCACCAGGCGGGCGTCACCCGGCGCATCCCGCTGGTCGAGCTGGCGGACCCGAGCGGCTGACATCCTCGACGCCCCGGTGCGGGCGCCGCCGGTCCGCTCGGCCGGCCTCAGGGGGTCCGCGCGCGGATCGCCCGCCGCCAGGCCGCCGGCCCGACGACCGCGCACTTCTCCGCCGCGAGCGCACCCGCCCGCGCGAGTGCCTCGACGAACGACGAGCCGCCGGCGATCTCGAACGCCACCGCGCCGTGCAGCACATCGCCCGCCGCGAGGGTGTCGCGCGCCGTCACCCGCGGCACCGCGATGGCGCCGGACCTGAACCCGTCCCACCACAGGATCGGATCCGGGCCGCGGCTGATCGCGACCCGCCGCACGCCGAACGCCGCGATCGCCTCGGCGACGTCGGCCGGATCGCCGAAGCCGCCCCGCATCCGCATCGCGGCGGAGCACACGGCGATGTCGACGTTCGGCAACACGTACTCCAGGACCGGCTTCCAGGAGCCGGCGTCGAGCAGCACCGGCGTCCCTGACGCCCTGGCGATCCCCGCCGCCGCCACCGCCGGCGCCGGGTGGTGGCCGTCGATCAGCAGGATGTCGGACGAGGCCACCACGTCGGCCAGCCAGTCCGGCGCCGTGATCGTCCGGTCGGCGGCGTTGAGCGACACCACGGAGCGGTCGCCGGTCCGGTCGGTCACGCAGATCGAGGAGACGGCCGGCGCGCCGGTCCACTGCGGCTCCATCCCGATGACCGAGACGCCCTGCCGCTCGAGATCGTCCCGCGCGGCCAGCGCGAGCGGGTGCCGTCCGAGGTCGGTGACGAGCGTGGCGTCACCGCCGAGCAGCGCGAAGGTGACCGCGGCGTTGGCGGCCGGTCCGCCCGCCGCGATCTCCTGGCTGAGCGCGGTCACCTTCTCGTTCGGCCCTGGCGCGACCGCGACCCGGTAGACACAGTCGAGGGTCGCCAACCCGACGAAGACGCCGCGACGCCGGCCGCCGGCTGCCGTCACGACCGCCTCCGCTCGCTGGTCCGGTTCCGCTCTCAGGGTTCGGTTCAGGGTGAAACCCGATGGCCCGGAGACCGGTCGCTGCATACGGTCACTCGAGGCTCCGCTGCCCCAGTACACCAGATCGATTGCCGAGGAGACGTTCTCATGAGCACCGCCACCAGCCCCGGGCCCGCGTCCACCGCCATTCTGCCCGCGGCGCGCGCGGTGGACCTGCACAAGGTGTACGGCAGCGGCGACACGAGGGTGAGCGCGCTGGACGGGGTGTCGGTCGAGTTCCGCGCCGGCGAGTTCACGGCGATCATGGGCCCGTCCGGCTCGGGCAAGTCGACGCTGATGCATTGCCTGGCCGCGCTGGACACCGCGACGTCGGGCCGGGTGTTCGTCGGGTCCGAGGACCTGACCGCGCTGGGCGACAAGGAGCTGACGCGGATCCGCCGGGATCGCATCGGCTTCGTGTTCCAGGCCTTCAACCTCGTTCCGACGCTGACGGCGCTGGAGAACATCACCCTCCCGATGGACATCGCGGGCCGGAAGCCGAACCGAACCTGGCTGGACACCGTGATCACCACGGTCGGTCTCGGGGATCGGCTGGAGCACAAGCCCAGCCAGCTGTCCGGGGGCCAGCAGCAACGCGTGGCGTGCGCCAGGGCGCTCGCCGGTCGACCCGACATCGTGTTCGCCGACGAGCCCACCGGCAACCTCGACTCCGTCTCCGGCGCCGAGGTTCTCGGATTCCTGCGGCGGTCGGTCGATGAGTTCGGACAGACCGTGGTGATGGTCACCCACGATCCCAATGCGGCCGGGTACGCCGACCGCGTGCTGTTCCTCGCCGACGGCCGGATCGTCGACGAGATGACGGAGCCGACCGCGGAACGCGT
Organism: uncultured Actinomycetota bacterium; assembly: GCA_963844455.1. Taxonomy (GTDB): domain Bacteria; phylum Actinomycetota; class Actinomycetes; order Mycobacteriales; family Nakamurellaceae; genus Nakamurella. Next base: position 60,009 of record CAWJOH010000011.1, on the reverse strand, counting down.
GCTCGACCGGATGAAGGGCTTCGAGCACGCTGCACCCGCGCCACCGGCCGGGCTCGCGGCGTCCGCGTCGGCGGCGGTGTCCTGACGTGCTCCGCGCGACCCTGAAAGGCCTGCTGGCGCACAAGGTCCGGCTCGGCATGAGCGCGTTCGCGATCGTGCTCGGCGTCGCCTTCGTGGCCGGCACCTTCGTCTTCACCGACACCCTCTCCCGGAGCTTCACCGACCTCTTCCGGCAGACCGCACCGGACGTGACCGTCCGGGTGGACCGGCCCGAATCCGGCATGGCGGGCGGCGGCTTCGTCGGCAGGGACTCCAGGACGGTGCCGGCCGCGATGGTCGACCAGCTCGCCGCCGTCCCCGGCGTGGCCAGGGTGGACGGCAACGTCCTCGACCAGGCGACCTACGTGATCGGGCCGGCCGGCAAGATCATCGGCAGCGGCGGCGGCGCGCCCGGCATCGGTGGCAACTTCTCGGACGCCCCGGCCGCGGACGGCTCGGCGATCGTCACGCTCGTCCGCGGTGTCGCCCCGGCCGCGTCCGGCCAGTTCGTGCTCGACGAGAAGACCGCTTCGACCGGCGGTTTCGACCTCGGCGATCCGGTCACGGTGGTGACGTCGGCACCGGACCGGCCGACCGTGGACGGCACGGTGGTGGGGATGGTCCGGTTCGGCGCGACCGGCAACCTGAACGGCGCCACGCTCGCCCTCACCGACACGGCGGCCGCGCAGGCCCTCTACCTGGGCGACGTCGCGGCCTTCACCGACATCGGCATCACCGGTGACGGGTCGGTGTCGAATGCGGAGCTGGCGCAACGGGTGTCGGCCGTGCTGGCGCCCGGGTTCGAGGCGGCCGACGACGCACAGGTCGCGCGGGAGAACCAGTCGGCGCTGCAGGAGGGGCTCTCGTTCATCACGACGTTCCTGCTGGTGTTCGCCGCGGTGTCGCTGGTGGTCGGGACCTTCCTGATCCTGAACACGTTCTCGATCATCGTCGCGCAGCGGACCAGAGAGCTGGCGCTGCTGCGCGCGCTCGGCGCATCCCGGCGGCAGATCACCCGGTCCATCCTGACCGAGGCCGTCGTGGTCGGGCTCGTGGGCTCGACCGTGGGCCTCGCGCTCGGCTTCGCGCTCGCGGCCGGCCTCAAGCTGCTGTTCGCCGCCTTCGGCCTCGACCTCGGCGCCGCCGGGCTCGTCTTCGAGTGGCGCACCGTGCTGGTCGCGTACCTGGTCGGCGTCGTGATCACGGTGCTCGCCGCGTACCTGCCGGCCCGCCGCGCATCGCTGGTACCGCCCGTCGCCGCCATGCGCGAGGACGTCGGCATCCCGGAGTCGTCGATGCGGCGCCGGCTGATCGGCGGCGGCGCGCTGACCGCGATCGGCGCCGGGCTGATGGTGTGGTCGCTGGCGTTCGGCGGCGGCCTGCAGGTGATGGGCGGCGGCGTGCTGGCGGTGTTCGTCGGGGTCGCGCTGCTCGCGCCGGTGATCAGCCGGCCCATCGTGGCGGCGATCGCCGGTGGCTACCCGCGGATGTTCGGCGCGGTCGGCCGGCTGGCCAGGGAGAACGCCCGGCGCAACCCGCGGCGCACCGCCGCGACGGCGTCGGCGCTGATGATCGGCCTCGCGCTGGTGACCACGATGGCCGTCCTCGGCCAGTCCACGAAGGCGAGCGTCGACGATCTCGTCGCGACCGACCTGCGCGCCGACTACGTGGTGTCGAACGTGTTCCAGCAACCGTTCTCGTCGGCCGTGGGCGAGGAGATCGCCGGCATCGACGGGGTGGCGGCCGCGGTCCCGTACCGCGTCGGCTTCGCCGGGGTCGACGGCGGCGAGCAGGAGTTCGTGTCCGCCTTCGACGCCGTCGAGCTCGACCGCGCGGTGGCGCTGCCCGTCGCGTCGGGCAGCCTGGCGGGCGACGGCCTCGTCGTCGACGCCGAGCGCGCCGCGGCCGAGGGCTGGGCGGTCGGCGACATGGTGACGCTGACCCTGCCCGCCGGTCCGGTCCGGCTGCCCGTGACCGCGATGCTCGGGCCGAGCCAGTTCGTCGGCGGCGACCTGATGCTGCCGTTGAGCGCCCTGGCGGCGGGCGGCGTGCAGCCGGTGGACTCGACGGTCTACGTCGTGCGCGACGCCGGGGCGGATGCAGCGGCCGTGCGGGCGGCGATCGACACGGCGGTGGCCGGGATGCCGACGGTCACCGTCAAGGATCAGGGCGAGTTCGCCGCCGAGCAGCGGGCGCCGGTCGACCAGCTGCTCGCGATCATCTACGCGCTGCTCGGGCTCGCGGTGATCATCGCGGTGCTCGGCATCGTCAACACGCTGGCCCTGTCGGTGATGGAGCGGACGCGCGAGGTCGGCCTGCTCCGCGCGGTCGGCATGAGCCGGCGTCAGCTCCGCTCCATGGTCCGCCTCGAGTCCGTCGCCATCGCGGTGCTCGGCGCGGTGCTCGGCATCGGCCTCGGCCTGGTCTTCGGGGTCACCGTGCAGCAGGCGCTGGCCGACGACGGCATCGCGGTGCTGTCCGTCCCCGGGGTCCAGCTCGTGGTGTTCGTCGCGCTCGCCGCCGTCATCGGGGTGCTGGCGGCGGTCTGGCCCGCGCGCCGGGCCGCCCGGATGGACGTGCTCAGGGCGATCACCACGGAGTGAGCGTCGCGGATCCGGCGCAGAACGATTCCAGGCGCCGGACGATTCCGGGCGCCGGAATTCAGCGCCGGGTCAGTCGGCGGGGCGGCCGAACGGCGACGAGGCGGACCGCTCGTGCGCGGCCCACATCCGCTGGTGCGCCAGGATGTCCCGCATCTCGGCGGTCGCCGCGTCCGGATGGCGGTCCAGGACCGCCTCGAAATCCCGGCAGTCGGCGTCCGACGAATAGTCCGCCAGCTCGGCGGCGATCCGGCGCCGCCGGTGGGTGTTGGCGACCCTCACCGCCCGCGTCGCGCGCCACACCAGGATCGTGGCGGCGAGCGACATGGTGTTCTCCCCAGCGACAGGGCGAGCCGGTCGGTCTCGACCGGAAGGCCTCCGACTCTACGCCGGGTGACCGGCGACGTCGGGCGCCGACCGAGGCAGGCTCAGTCGCCGATCGTGGGAACGGCCTGCGGCGCCGGCTCGTCGCCCGCGCCGGGCGCGGCGGGCTTGCGGGGGCGCACCAGTGACGGCAGGGAATCGATCGTGAACCGGTCCGGAGCGTTGTCCAACGGGCCGCCGGACGGATCGTCGTCACCGGCGATGCGCACCAGATCCCTTTCGGGGCGCAGGATCTCCCGGACGATCAGCACCACCAGCATGATCAGCAGAGCGTCCCGGACCAGCGCCGCGTTGAGGAACGGGTAGATCGACAGGCCCTTGTTGCTGACGCCGGCGAAGGAGAACATCAGCAGCACCCAGACCACGACCTCGGACAGCTGCCAGAACATCAGCGGCCGCCACCGCGGCAGCGCCAGCACGGCCAGCGGCAGCAGCCAGAGCGAGTACTGCGGCGACCACACCTTGTTCGTCAGCAGGAACGCGGCGACCACCAGGAACGCGAGCTGGGCGAACCGCGGGCGGCGCTGCACGGAGAGCCCGAACCAGCCGATCGCCAGGCAGGCGATGCCGAACAGGGCGAGCGAGAGCGCGTTGACGAAGGTCGGCGACGTGGCGCCCGGGACCTTGTCCCAGATCCGGGACCCGGTCAGCGTCGCGTAGATGAAGTACCAGGAGTCGTACTCCGGCGGTCGCTCGGAGTTCAGCCGGATGAACTCGTACCAGGCGCGCGGGTACAGCAGGATGATGGGCAGGTTGATCGCGAGCCAGGTGACGGCCGCCGCGACCGTCGTCCTGGTCCAGGCACCCATCTTCCCGGCCCGCAGGCACAGGATGAGCAGCGGCCCGAGCAGCAGCACCGGGTAGAGCTTCGCCGCGACGCCGATGCCGATCAGCACGCCCGCCAGGACGGGCTTGTTGCGCGCCCACGCGAGCATCCCGGCGGCGGTGAGCGCGATGGGGAGCAGGTCCCAGTTCGTGAAGGCGTGCACGATCAGCAGCGGCGACAGGCACATGATCGCCGTGTCCCACACCCGCCGGCGGGCGATCCTTGCCGTCGAGGCGACCGCCCACAGGTACAGCAGGCCCAGGAAGATGGCGCCGATGGTGAAGTAGGCGGCCACGTCCAGCGGCACCGGAACGAGGCCGGTGGCCTCCGCGACCTGGCGGTAGCCGGCCGACAGCAGGGCCATCGCGTACATCCAGAACCCCGTCACCACCGGGTATTCCATGTACCGGGTCTGGCCGTTGTCCTCCCACGACGTGGCGTACGGGATGCCCAGGACGTTCAGCTTGTGGCTGCCGTAGAGCGGGACGGCGTCGTTGTAGCACGCGGTCAGCCACGGCCGCTGGCCGCTCTGGTCGAGGCTGACGCCGCCGGATCCGTTCGGGCCCTGCTGGATGCACGCCGACTTGAACAGCCAGCCGCAGATCAGGATCGCGATCGCCATCAGCAGGCAGACGCGCAGCGGCGTCCAGAAGGCGGCCCGGCCGACCACCGCGTGCCGGCCGAGCGGCCCGCCGATCAGGTCGCTGGCGCGGCGGGCGGTGGGGTCGGTCCAGGTGGGGATGACGCGCTCGGTGGGGGCCAGGGTCGCGGAACGCGGCAGCCCGTTGTCGCGATGTGCTTCTGCCGGGCCGGTTCCGGCCGGATCGGCGCCGCTCCCCGAGCCATCGTCGGCCTGTGCGGTCCGACGGACCGCCCGCGGAGCCGGCGGGCTCGTCGGGCGGGGCGGCGGTCACGCGCGCGATGCTACTGGTGGGACCTGGACCCCCCGACCGCTCGCGCCGGTCCGGACCGTGGCCCTGGCGTCACGGCCGGTCGCGGATCCAGAGCGTGAATCGCAGCACCGGCAGGAAGCCGTAGCGCTGGGCGCCGGGCCGGCTGTCGTCGCTGAACACGGCGGCCGAGGGAAGCGACCCGGCGACCTCCAGCCGGTGCCGGACCAGCGCGCCCCAGTGGCCGGTCCGCCGCGCCTGCGGCAGGGTCACCCCGAACGCGAACTGGGCGAGGCCGTGCGCCCGGAACAGCGCGGCGGCCGTCACCGGGCGGTCGCCGGCGTAGGCGAGCCAGAGGTCGAGCCGGTCGTCGCCGAGCACGTCGGGACCGATGATCGCGCCGGGCAGCGCGTCCACCGTGTCGGCGAACGGGAAGCCCTCGGCGACGATCCGCTCCCAGGTCCGCAGGTCGGCGGTGTCGGTGACGGTCGTGATCGGCACCGCCGAGACCTCCGGCAGCGGCAACCCCGGGTGCCGCACCAGCAGCGGCGGGTACCCCGACAGCTGCCACCCCCGGCCGGCCAGGTCGGGCGTCGGCCATGCGCTCCACAGGAACGCCGGCCCCCGGCCGCCGTCGAAGAACCGCTCGACGGCGGTGACCACCCGATCGAACGCGTCGGGCGGCAGCGGCCGCAGCAGCGTCGCCGAGTTGAACAGGGCCGCCGGCCGGCCGGTGTCGGCGAGCGCGACGTCGTCGGTCCGTTCCACCCGCGCCCCGACCGACGCGGCGACCGCGTCCGCGTAGTCCGCGTGGTTGAACACGAACTGCCGGAGCAGCGTGTCGTCGACCGGAGTGCCGGGAAACCAGCCGGTCTCGAGAGGCTCGTCCGGCGGAGGTCCCGCCGCCTCGGTCACCGCCTCGGTCACCGCCGCCGCCCTCGCCGCGTTCCCCGTCGCGCCCGCCCGCGGTCGATCATCCGCCGGCGGTCCGCACGTACTCGTCGGCGACGCCGATCCACACCGCGTCGGCCGCGCCGATCACCGTGCCGGCCCGGTCCAGCAGCGCGCTCGACGTCACGTACTTGCGGCCGTCCCGCCGATTCGTCCACCCCACGACGACCAGCCGCTCGCCGACGAGCACGTCGCGGCTGATCCGGGCGCGGAAGGTGCCGAGCAGGCATGTCTGTCCCGACCGCATGGCGGACATCGGGTAGCTCGGACAGTCCAGGGCACCCCACACCACCGCGGCGCTCACCACCCCGTCGGTGCCGAACGAGGCGTCCGGTTCGAACGGCGTGGCGACGATGTCGCCCGTGCCGTCGGCGGCGACCGGACCCGCGCTGACGTGCAGCCCGTCCGGCCGCTCCTCGCCGCACACGAAGCACCGGGCGAGCGGGTGGTCGGCGCCGAAGTCGTGGTGCCGGCGCCGGGCGTCCTCCGCCGCCGCGGAATCGGGGCGGGCCGGCGGCTCGGGCGGGTCGACGGCGGCCGGGCTGCCGGTGGCGATCAGCATCTCGCCGATGTACATCGCGGCGCCGTCGGCGTCCGGTGATGCCGAAGCCGCAACGTCGGCCCTGGCCACCCGCAGCGCCGTCTCCAGCGGCACCGGCCGGTGCAGCCGCACCGACACCGGACCGAGGGGGAGCCCCATGGCGGCGGCCAGCGACCCGCAGGCGTAGCCGCCGTTCGCGGTGCTCGGCGGGCCGTTGAAGCGGGACCCGAGCACGATCGACGGCGAGCCGGGACCGACCCGCTCGATCACTTCGCGGCGCGCCGCCGGGCCCGCGGGGCGGGCTCGCCCTTGCTGCCCATCACGAAGGACGACACCAGGTGGTTCCAGGAGCAGGTGCGGCACACCTCCACCTGGTAGACGGAGAACTCGCCGTACGACCTGGCCATGCCCTCGAGCTCGTCCGGCAGCCGCGCGGACCCGGACATGTGCTTGATCTCGTCGCCGTACACCCAGTAGACGTGGGTGAGCGATTCCTTGCGGCACACGGGGCAGTCGACGTCGGTCGACACCCCGTGGAACTTGGCCGCCCGGATGAGATACGGGGAGGCGTCGCACACGTCGGTCACGCCGGTGCGGCCGGACTTGACCGCGGCGAGGAGCGCACGGCGCTGCAGCGCGTAGTCGACAAGCGCCCGCTGGGTCCGCACCCGACAAGAGTACGCGGGGCGATGTGATGCCTCTGAGCGACATCCGAGCCGCTGCGGGGCGCCGGCGCGGGCCGATGTGCGCCCGCGTCTTGCCCCGGCCCGAACCGTGTGGCGGACTGGTCCGGTGGACGCGACGGACGTCCCGGAACGGAGGACGGGCGATGATCAGCCGGGTTGCCAAGGCGGTGGTGCCGGTCGCCGACCAGCAGGGCGCGCGGGACTTCTGGGTGGAGACCATGGGGTTCCGGCTGCTCCGCGACGTCAGCTACGGCGACGAGCGGTGGCTCGAGGTCGCGCCGCCGGACCAGGACCTGGTCCTCGTTCTCAGCCTGCGGGGTGCGGACGAGCCGCGGCGGCAGGCGCCGGAGAAGCTGCCGCACTCGGACCTCTTCTTCGACTGCGCGGACATCGAGGCGACCTACGCGGAGCTGGTCGAGCGCGGCGTGCGCTTCCCGGCGCCGCCGGACCGGCAGCCGTGGGGATGGTGGGCGATGTTCGAGGACAACGAGGGCACCCGCTACGCGCTCGGCCAGTGGACCGATTCGGGGCGGGCATAGCGGTTGCCGGCAGGGTGCCGGGTGGTCGGGGTGAGCCGGCCGGGCGACCGAGGTGTGGCGCGCCGACGGGCGGGCGGGGACGCTGGGGCCCATGCCGTCCGTGACCGCCGACGACCCGCTGGCGGTGCGATTGACCGCCGCCATCCGGCAGGGCCGCACCGACGATCTCGCCGAGCTGCTCGCCGCCGACCCGGACGCGGCCACGCTCTGGATCGTCGGCCACGACGGCACCTGGCGAAGCCCCCTGCACATCGCCACCGACTACCCCGGCCACTTCCCCGGGGTCGCCGACAGCGTCCGGCTGCTCATCGCGGCCGGCGCGGACGTCGAGGCCCGGGTCCGGAACTGCCGGAGCCATGCCGAGACTCCCCTGCACTGGGCGGCGTCCACCGACGACGTCGCCGTGATCGACGTCCTGCTGGATGCGGGTGCCGACATCGAGGCCGACGGCGCCGTCATCGGCGGTCGCACCGCCGTCGCGGACGCCGCCGCGTTCAGCCAGTGGGCGGCGGCCCGCCGGCTCGTCGAGCGCGGGGCGAGCACCACCTTCTGGGAATCGGCGACGCTCGGCCTGGCCGACCGGGTGCGCGCGGACCTCGCCCGCGCCACCCCGCCGGGCGCGCGGGAGATCACCCACGCCCTCTGGGGCGCGGCGCACGGCGGCCGGCCGGAGATCGCCGAACTGCTGCTCGAGCGCGGCGCCGATCCGAACTGGGTCGGCTGGGACGGGCTCACGGCGCTCGACGCGGCCCGCCGCAACGGGTTTCACCGGGTGGCGGACCTGCTCGCGGCGCGGGGTGGAGTGACGTCGGCGGAGGCCGGGCGCCGCTCGGGCGCGTCCGGCTGACGACGGCCCGCGGGCGCCTCGCCCGCACATCGTTCCGCGGCCGACGCGCCCACCCCGTCGGGTGATCCGCGTCGGCGTCATCTCGATGTATCGTGGCGATATATTGACCGGCCTGTTGTGGCGGGTGCCTCGCAGGATCGACGTCCCGGGGGAGGTGGCAGTGCCGGCGGAGTCCTCGACCGTCTACGAGCTGGCGCTGCTGGGCGTGCTGGCCGAGTCGCCGATGCACGGGTACGAGCTTCGCAAGCGCCTCACCGCGACCCTCGGTTCGTTCCGTGCGTTCAGCTTCGGCTCGCTCTATCCGACGCTGCGACGGCTCCAGGCCGGGGCGCTGATCGCCACCGAGGACCCCCAGGACGACGCGGACGCCGTGCCGCTGACCACCCGCCGATCCCGCGTGGTGTACCGGATCACCGCGGACGGCAAGGAGCGCCTGGCCGACCTGCTGCGGGACTCCGGTCCGCAGTCGTGGTCCGACGACGGCTTCGGCGTGCGGCTCGCGTTCTTCGCCCGGACCGGGTCCGAGACCCGGATGCGCATCCTGGAGGGCCGCCGGCGCCGGGTCGAGGAGAAGCGAGAGGGCCTGCGCGCGGCCATGACCCGTGCCGCCGACCGGCTGGACCACCTGACCGCGGAGCTGCACGAGCTCGGCCTCGAGTCGTCCGATCGCGAGGTGCGCTGGCTCAACGAGCTCATCGACCACGAGCGCATCGAGCAGCGCGGGACACCCGCAGCGGCGCCCGATGCGCCCGAGCCGCAGGCCGAGCCGCCGCCCGGACCCCGCCCCGCGCGCCGAGCTCGTGCGACCCGGCGCCGGGCGGGTGCACCCGAGTCGCCACCAGGCACGTCGAACCGCAAGCCGCCCAAGCCGTCCACCGACCCCTGATCGAGACACCCACGAGTCCGACCCGACCACCGCGACCACCGCACCCAGGCCAGCAACCGTTCACCAGCAGGAGGAATACATGGGCACCCATCCGATCCGGATCGCCGTCATCGGCGTCGGCAACTGCGCGTCGTCGCTCGTCCAGGGCGTCGAGTACTACCGGGACGCCGAGCCCGGCGTGCGCGTGCCCGGCCTCATGCACGTGCAGTTCGGCGACTATCACGTGTCGGACCTCGAGTTCGTGGCCGCCTTCGACGTCGACGCCAAGAAGGTCGGCTTCGACCTCTCCGAGGCCATCAACTCCAGCGAGAACAACACCATCAAGATCGCCGACGTGCCGCCGACCGGCGTCACCGTGCAGCGCGGCACGACGCTCGACGGTCTCGGCAAGTACTACCGGGAGACCATCACCGAGTCGCCGGCGGAGCCGGTCGACGTGGTCGCCGCGCTCCGCGAGGCCAGGGTGGACGTCGCCGTCTGCTACCTGCCGGTCGGCTCCGAGGACGCGGTCCGGTTCTACGCGCAGTGCGCGATCGACGCCGGCTGCGCCTTCGTCAACGCGCTCCCCGTGTTCATCGCCGGCACCCCCGAGTGGGCCGAGAAGTTCCGGGCCGCGGGGCTGCCCATCGTCGGCGACGACATCAAGTCGCAGGTCGGCGCCACCATCACGCACCGCGTGCTGGCGAAGCTGTTCGAGGACCGCGGCGTGCTGCTCGACCGCACCATGCAGCTGAACGTCGGCGGCAACATGGACTTCATGAACATGCTGGAGCGAGATCGCCTGGAGTCCAAGAAGATCTCGAAGACGCAGTCCGTGACGTCCCAGGTGGACCGGGATCTCGGGGCCCGCAACGTACACATCGGCCCCAGCGACTATGTGCCGTGGCTCGACGACCGCAAGTGGGCCTACGTGCGGCTCGAGGGCCGGGCGTTCGGCGACGTGCCGCTCAACCTCGAGTACAAGCTCGAGGTGTGGGACTCGCCCAACTCCGCCGGTGTGATCATCGACGCCGTCCGCGCCGCCAAGATCGCCAAGGACCGCGGCATCGGCGGCCCCGTGCTCTCCGCGTCGTCGTACTTCATGAAGTCGCCGCCCGTCCAGTTCCCGGACGACCAGGCGCGGGACAACGTCGAGAAGTTCATCCGCGGGGAGCTCGACTCCTAGCCCCGGATGAGGTCGGCGATCTCGGAGGCGTGCGAGATCGGCAGGGCGTAGTGCGCCGCATCGGGCAGCACCTCGACGCGGCCGTGCCTGAGCATCTTGCCCGCGCGCGTCACCACCTTCTTCGTCGGGTGCACGCGGCTGGCGCCGGCCATCACGACCAGCACCGGCAGGTCGAGCCCCATGACGTCGGCGCCCCCCGGCACCTTGGTCCGCACCGTCGGCACGTCCGGGAACGCCTCCGCCGCAAGGAAGGTCAACCGCAGCCACTGCGGATCCACCGGGCGGGAACGGGACTCCCAGCGGATCAGCGATTCGCGCCGGGCACCGGTCGGCCGCATCAGCGCCGGCAGCGCGCGCACGACGTAGCCGCGGTTCAGCGGGCCGAAGACCATGGTCGGATCGAGCAGGACGACGCGCCTGACCCGCGCCGGCCGCTGCCGCGCGTAGTTCATCGCGATCCAGGCGCCGTACGAATGCCCGCCCAGCTCCGCGGTGTCGAGGCCGAGGCCGTCGAGCACCCCGTCGATCCACTCGACCTGATCCTCCGGCGTCTCGATCCCGCGCGAACCGGCGACGCTGCGGCCGGCGTCGCCGATCGGGTCGACCGCGTAGACCTGCCGGTCCCCGCCGAGCGCGGACGCGAGGTCCCCCCACACCGCCGACGTCGCCTGGTAGGCCGGGAACAGCACGATCGGCGGCGCGTCGGGCGAACCGCTCACCAGCACCCGGGTGGTGCCGAACGGTGAGGTGAGATCACGGGTCCGGGTCCCGTCCGGCCAGCGGTCGCGCAGCATCTCCTCGAACGCGTCGAAGAAATCCGCCCGGCTGGCTGGCTCTGTCACTGGCTGTCCTCCACGCGGTCGATCCCGACGCACCATCGTGCCGCCCCCCGCCCGCCGGCGCATGCGGCGCACGCCCGTCCGCGTCCGTGCCGTTCGGGCGTTTCGTCGTGATCATCGCGCCGCGACGCGGGGCCGCATCCGAGATCGCCTGCTCCAGAGGTTGTCCCGGGCGTCCCGGCGCGCGACAGTAACCACACGAGCACCGCCCGTCACCAGCGGGCCGACCAGGAGGTGTTGCCGTGGCACACGTCGACGACGGGGGAACCCAGTCGGTCACCGAGGACACCCCACAGGCGGAGCCCGCACTGAAGCGGGTGATGGGCCCGAAGCTGCTGCTGCTGTTCATCGTCGGCGACATCCTGGGCACGGGCGTGTACGCCCTCACCGGGGACGTCGCGGCCGAGATCGGCGGGGCCGCCTGGCTGCCGTTCCTGGTGGCGTTCGCCGTGGCGACCGTGACGGCCTTCAGCTATCTCGAACTCGTCACCAAGTACCCGCAGGCGGCCGGCGCCGCGCTGTACGTGCACAAGGCCTTCGGCATCCAGTTCGTCACGTTCCTGGTGTGCTTCGTGGTGATGAGCTCGGGGATCACGTCGGCCTCGACAGCGTCCCGGGCGTTCGCGGCGAACCTGTCCGCGGGGTTCGGGCTCGACCTCGGCAACTGGGGGATCGTCCTCGTCGCCCTCGGATTCATGCTGCTCGTCGCGATCGTGAACTACCGCGGCGTCGGCGAGAGCGTGAAGGCGAACGTGGTGCTGACGCTGATCGAGCTGTCCGGCCTGCTGCTCGTGATCATGGTCGGGCTGTTCGCGATCTTCGGCGGCGACGCCGACTTCTCCCGTGTGGTCGCGTTCGAGACCCCGGAGGACAAGAGCGTCTTCCTCGCGGTGACGACCGCGACGTCGCTCGCGTTCTTCGCCATGGTCGGGTTCGAGGACTCGGTGAACATGGCCGAGGAGACGAAGGACCCGGTGCGGATCTTCCCGAGGGTCATGCTCACCGGCCTGTCGATCACCGGCCTGATCTACGTGCTGGTGTCCATCGCGTCGGTCGCGCTGGTGCCCGTGGGCGTACTCGCCGAGAGCGACACGCCGCTCGTCGAGGTCGTGAAGGCCGGCGCGCCGGGCCTGCCGATCGAGGACATCCTGCCGTTCATCTCGATGTTCGCCGTGGCGAACTCGGCGCTGATCAACATGCTGATGGCCAGCCGGCTGCTCTACGGCATGGCCCGGCAGCGGGTGCTGCCGCCCGTGCTGGGCCGGGTGCACCCCACCCGCCGCACGCCGTGGGTCGCGATCATCTTCACCACGGTCCTCGCCTTCGGGCTGATCATCTTCGTCTCGCTCGGCGCGTCCGACGCGGTGGCCACCCTCGGCGGCACCACCGCCCTGCTGCTGCTCGCCGTCTTCTCGGTCGTCAACCTCGTCGTGCTCGTGCTGCGCCGCGACAAGCGGCCGCGCGGCGAGTACTTCCATGCGCCGACCGTGCTGCCGATCATCGGCATGATCACCTGCCTGTACCTGGTCACGCCGCTGTCCGGGCGGTCGTCGACCCAGTACGTGGTCGCCGGCTGGCTCCTCGTCGTCGGCGTCGTGCTGTTCGGCGTCACCTGGCTGATCAACCGCCGGCTCGGCGTCAAGCCGACCGGCCGGTTCACCGACCCGGACGAGATCGCCACGCACGGGCCGCGCAACTGACGGCGTTGGGACGGTGCCGAGCCGGTGGCTGGTGACGGTCAGATGCGCAGGGTGTCGGCCACCGCGATGACGCCCGCCGACGACGCGATCGCCCGGTAGCCGCGGAACCCGTTGTCCAGGTCGACGAGTGCCTGCTTCACCGCGTCGTCCACCACCGGCGACGGCGGCTGCCGCAGGCAGTACCGGGAGAACTCGACGCACGGCTCGGCCGTGCGCACGCCGTGCAGCTCGATCGGTCCGCCCGCGGTGATCACGGTGACCGTCTCCGGCAGGCCGCCGCCGGCCAGCCCCTCCGGCGCCTCGACGAGCATGGTCTCCCCGGCGATCCCGTCCACCACGTGGTCGCCGTACCGGGCGCGCAGGGTCGCGTAGTCGCCGGTACCGATGAAGAGGATCCCCGCGCGGCCCTTCGGGTCCCGGGTCTGCGGGTGGTCCTGGTGGTGCACGTCGACGATGTCGTCGCCCTCGGCGGTCAGGCCGTGGGCACCGCGCGGGTCGACCTGGATCCGGGCCACCGGAACGAGCCCCGACGGGTCGTAGTTCCGCATCGGCGCGCGGCCCGTCTTCAGCGGCCCGCGCTGCACCTGGAGCTGGACGATCGGGTAGTCGGTCACGCTGCCTCCTGACTGTGCGGTCGCGGGATCCCCCGGCCCGCAGGCGACCTCACGGAACGATCGACACCATCCGGCCCGGCACCACCACGACCTTGCGCGGGGCGGCACCGGCCAGGATCTCGGCGATCCGCCCGTCCGCCAGCGCCGCACGCTGCACCTCGTCCGCCGGGGCGTCGGCCGCCACCGTGATGCGGGACCGCACCTTGCCCTTGACCTGGATCGGGTACTCGACCTGCTCGGCGACCAGCAACGCCGGATCGGCGACGGGAAACGGCCCGTGCGCCAACGACTCCGCGTGCCCCATCCGCTGCCACATCTCCTCGCTGACGTGCGGCGCCAGCGGAGCGGTCATCAGCACCAGCGACTCGGCCACCGACCGCGGCACCCGGTCGCCGGACTTCGTCAGGTGGTTGGTCAGCACGATCAGCTTGGCGATCGCGGTGTTGTAGGCCATCTCGGCGTAGTCGGTGCGCACCCCGTCGATGGTGCGGTGCAGCAACCGCCTCGTCTCGTCGTCCGGCTCGTCCTCCGAGACGACCGTCTCCCCGGTCGCCTCCGAGACCACCAGGCGCCACAGCCGCTGCAGGTAGCGCAGCGACCCGACGACGTCGCGGGTCTGCCAGGGCCGGGACATGTCCATCGGGCCCATGCCCATCTCGTACAGCCGGAACGTGTCCGCGCCGTAGCGGGCGCACATGTCGTCCGGCGTCACGACGTTGTTCAGCGACTTGCCCATCTTGCCGTACTCCCGCGCCACGGGGGCGCCCGCGAACCGGAAGTCGCCGGCCGCCACCTCCACCACCTCGTCGGCCGGGACGTACACGCCCCGCTCGTCGGTGTAGGCGTACGCCTGGATGTAGCCCTGGTTGAACAGCCGCCGGTACGGCTCCTCGCTCGACACGAAACCCAGGTCGTACAGCACCTTGTGCCAGAAGCGGGAGTACAGCAGGTGCAGCACCGCGTGCTCGACGCCGCCGACGTACAGGTCGACGCCCCCGGGATCTTTGACGCCGCCGGGACTGTGCTCATTTCTGGGGCCCATCCAGTACCGCTCGACATCCGGGTCGCAGAAGGTCTTGTCGTTCGTCGGGTCCAGGTAGCGCAGCTCGTACCAGCAGGATCCGGCCCACTGCGGCATGACGTTCAGCTCGCGCCGGTACTCCCGCGGGCCGTCGCCCAGGTCCAGGACGACGCGGGCCCACTCGGTCGCCCTGGCGAGCGGGGGTACGGGGGTCGACTGCGCATCGTCGGGATCGAAGGACTGCGGCGAGTAGTCGTCGACCTCGGGCAGGGTCAGCGGCAGCGCGTCGTCGGGCAGCGCGATCGCGATGCCGTCGTCGTCGTAGACGATGGGGAACGGCTCGCCCCAGTAGCGCTGCCGGGAGAACAGCCAGTCCCGCAGCTTGTACTGGGTGCGCGCGCGGCCCGCGCCGCGGTTCTCCAGCCAGCCGATGATCTCGATCTTCGCCTCGGCGACACCCATCCCGTTCAAGGAGATCTCGTCGTTGGCGCTGTTGATCGCGGGCCCGTCGCCCAGGTATGCCTCGTCGTCCGGGTGGTCCGCGGTCGGCTGCACGGTCCGCACGATCGGCAGGCCGAACGCTGTCGCGAAGTCCCAGTCGCGGGTGTCCTGCCCCGGCACCGCCATGATCGCGCCGGTGCCGTAACCCATCAGCACGTAGTCCGCGATGAACACCGGCAGAGGGGTTCCGGTGGCGGGATTCTCGGCGTACGCGCCCAGGAAGACACCCGTCTTGTCCTTGTTCTCCTGCCGATCCAGCTCGGACTTGCGCGCCGCCGCCAGCCGGTACTCCGCGACGGCCTCGGCGGGTGTACCGGCGCCGTTGGTCCAGCGCCGATCCGTGCCCGCCGGCCAGCTATCGGCGACGATCCGGTCGACCAACGGGTGCTCGGGCGCGAGCACCATGTAGGTGGCGCCGAACAGCGTGTCCGGGCGGGTCGTGAAAACCTCGACGGATTCGAGACTCTCGGCCGCCGCACCGTCGCCCGCAGTCGCGACGCCGAAGGTGATGCTGGCGCCGGGCGAACGGCCGATCCAGTTGCGCTGCATGGACTTCACCGACTCCGGCCAGTCCAGCCGGTCCAGGTCGTCGATCAGCCGGTCGGCGTAGGCGGTGATGCGCATCATCCACTGCCGCAGATCGCGCCGGAACACCGGGAAGTTGCCGATCACGCTGCGACCGTCGGGGGTGACCTCCTCGTTGGACAGCACCGTGCCCAGCCCGGGGCACCAGTTCACCGGGGCCTCGTCGATGTAGGCCAGCCGGCGGGAGTCCAGGATGCGGTGCCGCTCGACGCGGGACAGCTCGGACCACGCCCGGCCGTCGGGCGTCGCCCGCGTCCCCGCCTCGAACTCGGCGATCAGGGCCGCGATCGGTCGCGCGCTGCCGGCGCTCTCGTCGTACCAGGCCTCGAACAGCTGGGTGAAGATCCACTGGGTCCAGCGGAAGAACCCGGGATCCGTGGTGGCCACGCTGCGCCGCTGGTCGTGCGCGAATCCCAACCGGCGCAGCTGCGCCCGGTAGCGCTCGATGTTCGCCTCGGTGGTGACCCGGGGGTGGGTGCCGGTGCGCACGGCGTACTGCTCGGCGGGCAGCCCGAAGGCGTCGTAGCCGATGGTGTGCAGCACGTTCCGCCCGGTCATCCGCATGAAGCGGCCCATCACGTCGGTGCCGATGTAGCCGAGCGGGTGCCCGACGTGCAGGCCCTTCCCGGACGGGTAAGGGAACATGTCCAGCAGGTACAGCTTGTCCGGCGGCACGGGGGTGCCGTCGGCGGGGGCCAGCGGTCCGCTCGGGTTCGGCGTCTCGAAGGTGCCCTCCGCCTCCCACCGGTCCTGCCAGCGGGCCTCGATCTCGCCGGCCAGCTCGGCGGAGTAGCGGTAGGGCGGGGCCGCGTCGCCGGCACCGCCACCGGCAGCACCGTCGGCCGTGGCCCCGGGCGTCGCCGGCGACGGGGTGGCCTCGGTCGTCGCCTGGGTGGACGCCTGGGTGGACGCCTGGGTCGACATTGCTCGTGCTCCCTCGTCTGCAGCGTTCCTGTCCGCGCACAAAAAATCCCTCCTGATGTCAGGAGGGATCGCCGCGCCGCCAGCCCGGGTCGGTGCCCGCCGTCAGCGCGGCCGGGAAAGAAGCTGGACCGCTGCCATGGGTGGGAGTGTACGCCCGGCACGCGGCCCCGGCCGCGCCCGCCTAGCGCACGTGGTGGTAGTACGCCCTGCTCGCCGGCATGGCCAGCAGCACGAGGACACCCAGCGCGATGACCGCCGCCACCACGTGCAGGGTGATCGTCGGGCCGTGCCCGTAGTAGAAGGCCACGGACAGGTGCCCGATCAGGCCGAGCACCGCGAACGTCATGGTCAGGATGCGCGCCCAGTTCCGCCCGGCCCACAGGTAGAACGCGGCGATCGCGTAGAGCACGATCAGGAACACCGGCACCGTCACCGCGAACGGCTTGCCGTCGGCGGTCGCGAACGACGCCGTGACCGACGCGACGATCATCAGCACCACCTGCACGGCGACCAGCACCAGGGCGGCAGCGACGGTGCCCGGACGGGGTGTGGCGCGAAGGTCTCCGGTGGTCATGACGGGACTCCCCCCTTCGGAACGGATGAACCGGGACGATATCGACGCCGGGGCGTGGGATCCATCGTCCGACCCGGGTGTCGCGCGCGGTTAGCATTCCGGGGTGACCGTTGCGCCGTGGGCCCTGACGATCCCGCTCGCGGTCGTCCTGCTGCTGCTCGCCGGTCTCTCGGCCGTGACCGCCCGCGGCGGCTTCGCCCGGACGCTGACCAGGACGGGCCGGCTCGGCGTGCATTCGCCGCCGGCGATGGCCAGCGACGAGGCGTTCCACGTGGCCAACCGCGTCGCCGCGCCCGCCACCGCCGGTGCCGCGGTCCTGGCCGCGGTGATCGCGCTGCTGCTGCTGGTGGCCGGGCCGGGCACCGGCACGGCCATCGTGCTCGGCGTGGTCGGGTTGGTCGGATCGCTCGCCCTGCTGCTGCTCGCCGGAGTGCTCGGCGACCGGGCGGCGCGGACGGTGCCGATCCCGGCGGCCCGACCGGCGGGCCGGTCCGCCTCGTGCGGCGGCTGCGGCTGCGGCACCGGCGGCTGCGCCGTGCTGCGGGGCACCGACCCGGCGGCGACAACGGGCCAGCCCTGACCGGCCGCGAGCGGCTTTCGGTCAGGGCTGGGTCTCGGGTTCGGGGAAGTCGGCGGGTGTCGCCGGCAGGTTCGTTCAGGAGCGGCGGCGGGCGCTGACCGCAGCGGCCGGCACGAGCGCCAGGATCACCGCGCCGACGAGCAGGTTCATGCCGCCGAGCACCAGCTGCGACTGCAGTGGGGCCGCCGTGGTGAACGGCATCAACGCGGCGAGCAGCGTGGCGAGCCCGCCCAGCCAGCCGAAGAAGACACCGGGCCGCGGCGCGAAGTGGATCATCGCGTCGTAGAGGCCGGCGACCAGGAGCGCGACGGCGGCGGCGATCATGCCGTAGGTGCTGATGTGCACCAGGTCGAGCGTTCCGTTGCCGAACACCACCGGCACCCGGAGGATGCCGTTGGCGACGATCATCGAGATGACACCGGCGAGCCCGGCGGCCGCGGCAACCAGCACCGCGCCGACCCAGAACCGGCCCTGGTCGATGCGCGAGACGAGACGGTTCTGCGGCACCCGGGCCTCGCCCGCGGCATGCGCGTAGAGCGGGTCGCGGTCGAGCTCGCTCCGCGGCGGCAGCACGGTCGGTCGCGTGTCGGCGCTCGGGGCGAGGTATCCGCCGCGCAGGGTCTCCCGGCCGTCGCGCCACATCCGCTGGGTGCCACGGTCGGCCACGAGAGGGGAGCTGGTGACGGTGGTCATGGTCCTCGCCTGCCTTCGAACTCACAGCTGGTCGCCGGCTTGCTGCCGGCCTGCTCTGAGAGTGCCGCGGGCGGACCCCGGCCCGGGTCGGTCGACCGGCGGATGCGACGGCTGATCCTCGGGTCCCCCGATCGGCGGACCGCCTGGCCGATCGGCCGCGGTGGCCCGGCGGATTCGCGGGAGTCAGTTCCGGGTGAGGTCCCCCGGGTGGTAGGCGAGCATGGTCAGCGGCATCGGCTGGCGGCGCAGGACGGAGAACCACAGGTCGGTGCGCGCGCCGGCCAGCACGTCGTCGGGCAGGCCGGGCACCACATGCCAGGCCCCCTCGAGCACCTCGTCGACCAGCTGCTGCGCGTCCCAGCCGGCGCGCCCCGCGTAGATCCGCATGCCGCGCAGGTAGGGGCTGATCAGCTCGGGGTCGCCGTCGAGATTCACCAGCACGACGGGGCCCGTGACGCCGACGACGCCGTCGATGTCGCGGGCGCGCACGCCCGGCCGGCAGACCCCGATGCACATCGCGGCGGCCGTCTGCACCGGTCCGCCCGCGTAGAGGGCCTGCGGCTTCGTGGTGTGCGAGGCCCACGTCGGCAGCACGTTCTGCACGGCGGTCTCGCTGGGCCGGTTGAGGACCACGCCGACCGCGCCGTCGTCGCCGTGCGCGACCAGGTAGACGACGGACCGCCGGAAGTGCGGATCACGCAGCTCCGGCGACGCCACCAGCAGCATTCCGGCGGCGAGCATGTCGACCTCTCTCATCGCCGGCCATTCTTCCCACCGGCGGGGCAACCCGCTCGCCCCGCCGGCGGATCGGTGCGCCCGCCGCGCGCCCTCGCGGTTGGGTTCGCGCCGAGGCGCGGCCCAGGGTTCGCGCGTACCGTTCGACCGTGACCCACCCGCGGCCCCCCTCCGTCCCGGAGGCCGCCGGCCTACCGTCGGGTCAGCCCGAACCGGGTCAGCCGAGAAATGCCTCGCCGCCCGGCCCGACCGGCGACGTCGACCCGCACGTCGCCGAGGGCGAGCGGCCGTCCGTCAAGGGTTTCTTCCACCTCCTGCAGGTCCGCGGCCTGCGCCGGCTCGTCGGGGTCCGGCTGTTCCACTCCTTCGGTGACGGCGCCTTCCAGGGCGCGCTGGCCGTGCTGGTGCTGTTCAGCCCCGAGCGCGAGACGGAGCCGGCCGAGATCGCCGCCGGGTTCGCGGTCCTCCTGCTGCCCTACTCGATCCTGGGCCCGTTCGCGGGCGCGCTGCTCGACCGGTGGAGCCGGCGCCGGGTGCTGGTCTCGGCCAATCTGATCCGGGCCGGCCTGGTGCTGCTGGTCGCCGTGCTCATCGCGCTCGACCTGCCGCGCGTGCTGCTGTTCGTCACGGCACTGGTGATCATGGGCGTCGGCCGGTTCGTCGGCTCCGGGCTGTCCGCGTCGCTGCCGCACACCGTGGCCAGCGACTCGCTGGTCGGCGCCAACGCCCTGGCGACCACGGCCAGCGCGATCACCACGGCCGTCGGCGGCGGCTACGCCATCGCGCTGCGCGCGCTGATCGGCGAGACGCACGAGCGGATCGCGATCATCACCGGCACGGTGCTGATCTTCTACGTGATCGCGGCGCTCATCGCCATGCGGTTCGGCGTTCTGGAGCTCGGGCCGGACGAGACCGACGAGCCGGCGCAACCGATGCGCGCGGTGCTCGAGGGTTTCGGCAGCGCGCTGCACCACGTGATCCGCCGGCCCACCGTGGGCGTGGCCATCCTCGTGGTGATGGCGGTCCGGTTCTGCTTCGGCCTGTGCACGCTGGTCGTGCTGCTGCTGTTCCAGAAGTACTTCACCGAGGACGTCGGGTTCCTGCGCACCGGCCCGACCGGCATCGCCGAGCTGCTCGCCGTGGGGGCGCTCGGGATCTTCCTCGGCGCACTCGTCACCGCGCCGGCCGTGCGGCACCTGGGCCGCACGCGCTACCTGGTCGCCCTGCTCGGCGCCACCGCGCTGGTGACGCTGGTCTTCGGCAGCCGATTCATGATCATCACCACGCTGATCGTGGCGCTCGTCGTCGGCTTCACCTACCAGTCGAGCAAGATCTGCATGGACTCCGTGGTGCAGGCGGACTCCGACGACGCGTACGTCGGGCGGGTCTTCGCGTTGTACGACACGGCCAACAACGTCTGCTACGTCGGCGCCTTCTGCCTCGGGGTGCTGCTCGTCCCGGAGGACGGCCGAGGGATGGCGGCCGTGCTGCTGGTCGCGCTGATCTTCCTCATCATCGCCGTGGGCTACGGGTTGGCGCAGGGCCGGCTGACCCGGCAGGCGAGCCGCGTCGCCGGGGTCGGCTGACCGGCCGGGCGGCAACCGGCGCGCTACCCGGCGTCGTCCGTCCCGGGTTCCGGCGCGGCCGCGATCCCCTCGCGCTCCGCCCACTCGCGCAGGGCGGCCACCGCCTCGTCGTGGTCCAGCGGCCCGCGCTCCAGCCGGAGTTCCTTGAGGAACGACCATGCCCTGCCGACCTGCGGGCCCGGCGGCAGGCCGAGCAGCCGCATGATGGCGTGCCCGTCCAGGTCGGGTCGGACCCGGTCGAGGTCCTCCGCGGCGGCCAGCCGGGTGATCCGCGCCTCGAGGTCGTCGTACGAACGCTGCAGCGCGCGGCGGCGGTTCGGGTTGCGGGTGGTGCAGTCGGCGCGCACCAGCTTGTGCAGCCGGGGCAGCAGGTCGCCGGCGTCGGTCACGTAGCGCCGCACGGCGGAGTCGGTCCACGCGCCCGTGCCGTACCCGTGGAAGCGCAGGTGCAGGAAGGTCAGCGTGGCGACGTCGTCGATCAGCGCCTTGGGCAGCTTGAGCGCGCGCAGCCGCGCCCGGACGAGCTTCGCGCCGACCACCTCGTGGTGATGAAAACTCACGCCGCCGCCCGGCTCGAACCGCCTGGTCGCCGGCTTGCCGATGTCGTGCAGCAGGGCGGCCAGCCGCAGCGTCAGGTCGGGCCCGTCCTCCTCCTGCGCGATCGCCTGCTCGAGAACGGTCAGCGAGTGCTCGTACACGTCCTTGTGCTGGTGGTGCTCGTCGCGCTCGAGCCGCAGCGCCGGCAGCTCGGGCAGGATCTGGTCCGCGAGGCCGGTCTCGGTCAGCAGCGCCAGCCCGGCGCGCGGGTGCTCGCCGAGCATCAGCTTGCCCAGCTCGACGCTCACCCGCTCGGTCGTGATGCGGGCGATCTCGCCGGCCATCGCCGTCATCGCGGCCACCACCCGCGGGGCCGGCCGGAAGCCCAGCTGGGAGACGAACCGGGCGGCCCGCAGCATGCGCAGCGGGTCGTCGCGAAAGGACAGCTCGGGCGTGTTCGGGGTGTCCAGGACCTTGTCGGCGAGCTGGGCGAGGCCGCCGAACGGGTCGCAGAACCGGTGTCCCGGCACGGACACCGCCATCGCGTTCACGGCGAAGTCGCGGCGCAGCAGGTCGCCCTCGAGCGTGTCGCCGTACGTCACCACCGGGTTCCGCGACTGCCCGTCGTACTGGTCGCTGCGGAACGTGGTGATCTCCAGCCGGAGCCCCGACTTGCCGACCCCCACCGTGCCGAAGTCGATGCCGGTCTCCCAGGTGCTGTCCGCCCAGCCGGCGACGACGGCCAGCACGTCGGCCGGGCGCGCGTCGGTGGCGAAGTCGAGATCGTCGCCGAGCCTGCTCATCAGCGCGTCGCGCACCGAGCCGCCGACGAGGTGCAGCTCGTGCCCGGCAGCGGCGAAGCGAGCGCCCAGCTCGTCGGCCACCGGCGACACGCGCAGCAGGTCCGTCACCGCGGAACGCTGCAGCGCGGTCAGCCTGCCCGCTGGCGGACGGTGGGACGCGGGGCTGGACACGACGGGCCAGTCTATCGGCGTGCGGCGAGCCGCCCGGTCCCTCGCGCGCCGCGAGGTCCGCAGCCACGCCCGCCGGCCGCCGGCCGACCGGCTCACGGGACCACCGCCGTCGCGCCCGGCGCGTGCTCGTCCTCGGCGTTCGCGCTGCTGGGCGCCACTACCATCGAGCCGTGCCCCCCGCTCGCCCGACGCCGGCGGGTCGACGCCGTCGGCCCGCGGACGAGACGTCGGCGGGTGGGCTCGTGGTCAGCGTGGAGGACGGCGAGCCGGTAGCCGCGCTCATCGGCCGGCTGGATCGCCGCGGCCGGCTCCGCTGGTCGCTGCCGAAGGGTCACATCGAACGCGGCGAGACCACCGAGCAGGCCGCCGTCCGCGAGGTCGCGGAGGAGACGGGCATCTCCGGGCGGATCACCGCCAGGCTCGGCAGCGTCGAGTACACGTTCGTCGCCGAGGGCCGGCTGATCCGCAAGCGGGTGCACCACTTCCTGATGGAGGCGCTGGACGGCGAGCTGTCGGACGCCGATGTGGAGGTCACCGAGGTCGCCTGGGTGCCGTTGACGGACCTGTCCCGGCGGCTGGCCTACGCCGGCGAGCGGCGGCTGGTGCGCCGCGCGGTGGAGATGCTTGCGGAGAGCGCGTGAGCGGTGCGCCGGCGCCGACCCCGGCGGTCGCCCCAGGCCCACGACACGAGGCGAGCGCGGGGCGACCATCGCGGGCGCGCGGGCCGCGTCGCCGAATCTCGGCGCGGCCGGTCGGCGTGCTCGCCGCGCTGCTGCTGGCCGGACTCCCCGTGCTGACGGCGGTGTCGGCAGCGCCGGCGGCGGCCGGGCCGGCGCTCGCCGCCACGATCGCAACCGTCACCGCGGTCACGGCCGACGAGGACTACACCGGACTGCTGACGTTCGACGTGGCGACGGTCGACCCGGCGCTCGTCACGGCGACGGGGCCGGCCCAGCTGACCGTCACCGGCACCCTGAAGAACACCGGCGACCGGGCGCTGGCCGACCTCGTCTACCGGTTCCAGCGCGGCCCCGCCCTGCCGAGCGAGGCCGACGTCCGCCGGCAGCTCGCCGAGCCGAGCGAACCGTCCGAGGTCGAGCAGCCCGACTTCGCGAGCCTGCTGCCGGCCGTCGCCCCCGGCGAGTCGCTCGCGTTCAGCGCGACCGTGCCGCTGGCCGGGGCCGCTGGCCTGGACCTCAGCCTGCCGGGCGTCTACCCGGTCATGATCAACGTCAACGGTGCGGTGCAGCTCGACACCGGCCCGCTCGACGCCAGGATCGGCGAGCTCTTCCTGATGATCACGGTGCTGCGGGTGCCGGGCGCCCCGGGCGCACCGGCCGCGGCGGTCCCCGATGCCACCACCGGTGGGGCCTCGCCGGTGCCCGTCACCATGGTGTGGCCGCTGGTCGACCGGCCGCACCTCGGGGTCGGCGGCGTCTTCCTCGACGACGACCTCGCCGCGGCGATCGCCCCCGGCGGCCGGCTGAGCCGGCTCGTCGACGCCCTCCCGGGCAACCAGCCGGCCGGCGGTGGATCGAGCACCGCGGTCGCGGGCGGCGGGATCACCCTGGCGATCGACCCCGGCCTGCTCGACGAGCTCGACCGGATGAGCCGGGGCTACCGGGTGGTGGCCGACCCGGGCGCGCCGCAGCCCGCGCTGGTCGTCGAACCGGCCACGGACGGCGCCACGCCCACGGGCGAGGCGGGCGCGCCCGCGGTGCCGGTCCCCGGCGGAACGACGGCCGCGACGCCCGGCGCCACGGGGTCCCCCGGAGCCGCCGACGGCGCCGGCGACGTCCCCGACGGTCCCGCCGACGACACGGGGCTGATCCCCGAGGAGGGCACGGTCCCCGGCACCGGCGAGCAGGCCGCGGCCGACTTTCTCGACGAGCTCCGGGCGCTCGCCCGGACCTACCCGCTGCTGCTGCTCCCCCGCGGCGACGCGGACACCGTCGCCCTCGTCCGCGCGGACCTCCCCGGACTGCTCGCGACCACCGTCATCGGGGGCCGGGAGATCGCCGACGCGGTGCTCGGGCCGGGAACGAGCGCGACCACCGACGGCGTGACGCTGCCGCTGGACGGCGTGATCGACGCGGCGACCCTCGCCGCGCTCTCCCGGGACGGGCTGGACGCCGCGCTGCTGTCCCGCGAGTCGGTCGAGCCGCCGTCCGGCTCGGGAGCCGCGCAGGTGGCGGTGGATCCGGCGCTGGCCGGCGGGATCCCCGCGCGAACGGGCACGGTGCCGGCCGCCCTGGCCGACGCCGACCCGCTGACCTCCGTGGGATCGCTGGTCACGCCCACGGGCGCACCCGGCTCCGCCGGCTGGGCGCTGCGCGTCAACGCCATGACCGCGGTGCTCGCGCAGCGGTCGTTCGACGGGTCCGCGGTGCCGTCGGTCGTGGTGCCGGACCGCACCTGGGACCCGAACGAGACCACGCTGGCGAGCCTCACCGGGCTGCTGGGCGAGCTGGGCGGGCTGGGCGTCGTCGAGCCGATCGCGGTCGGCGACCTGGCCGCCTCCGCGACGGATCGGGCGGAGGCCGTCTACCCGGACGCGGCGCGCGCCGCCGAGCTCTCCCCGGAATACCTGGACCGGGTCCGGCGGAACCAGATCCAGGTCTCCAGCCTCCGCGACGCCCTGACGTCGCTGCCGCAGACGACGGACCCGTTGCCGATGCTGGACGCGCTCCAGGAGGCGCTCGACGCGTCCGCATCGGGCGCCTTCCGCACCGACGCGTCGGTCGGTCTGGCGAACCTCGGGACCGTCGAGTCGACCGTCGCCGGCATCCGCGGCGGGGTGGCGATCGCGTCCGCCGGCAACTCCTACACCCTGGCCTCGTCGAAGTCGCCCCTGGTGCTGACCGTGCAGAACTCGCTGCCGTTCTCGGTCGAGCTGAGCGTGCGGATCACCGGCGGCGAGCGCGTCGGCCTGACGACCACCGATCCCGGCGTGCAGGTGGTCGAGGCCGGCACGGCACAACAGATCAAGATCCCGACGGAGGTGTCGCGGTCCGGCCAGTTCCAGGTGGGCGCCCAGCTGGTGACCGCCGACGGGAACGACTGGGGCCCGCCGGTGGTGCTCGCCGTCGAGTCGACGGCGTACGGGGCGGTGACGGTCATCGCGATCGTCGTCGCCGGGGGCGTGCTCGTGCTCATGGTGGTGCTGCGGATCGTCCAGCGGCTGCGCGCGCGGCGGGCCCGGCTGGCCAGGGAGGCGGCGGCCGCGGCGGTGGGCGACACGCCGCCCGCCGACGCCGGGCCGCTGGCCGTCGTCGAGGACGATGCCATGGGCAGCACCATCGAGCAGCGGGCCGCGCCGCCTTCGCGGGACCGGCCCGGGGCGGGGGCGGCACGGTGAGCAGCGACCCGGCGACCCCGGTGCGCGACGACGTCTCCGGCATGAAGACAGCGCGCACCGGCGGCGTGGTGCGGGCCGGCGTGGTCATGGCGGTGGCCACCCTGGTCAGCCGCGCCACGGGCTTCCTGTCGAAGGTCGTGATCGTCAGCGTGCTCGGCTTCGGCCTGGTCAACGACGCGTACACGATCGCGAACACGCTGCCCAACATCATCTTCGAGCTGCTCATCGGCGGCGTGCTGACGTCGGTGGCCATCCCGCTGCTGTCCCGGGCGCGCGCCGACCCCGACGGCGGCACCCTGTACACCCAGCGGCTGATGACGGCGGCGGTGGTGGGCCTGCTGATCGCGACCGCGCTGGCCATCGCCTGCGCGCCGCTGCTGACCAACCTCTACCTGTCCGGTGGCCCCGACACCGTCGACCAGGGCCTGGCCAACTCGCTCGCCTACCTGCTGCTGCCGCAGATCTTCTTCTACGGCATGGCCGCCCTGTTCGCCGCGATCCTGAACACGCAGGAGAAGTTCGGCGTGCCCGCCTGGGCCCCGGTGGCGAACAACCTCGTCGTCATCGGCGTCGGCGTCGCGCTGCACTTCCTGACCACCGGCGCCACCGGCGGGGTCGCGTCGCTGAGCCGCGAGCAGTTCCTGGTGCTGGGCCTCGGCACGACGCTCGGCATCGTCCTGCAGGCCGTCGTGATGCTCCCCGCTCTGCGCCGGGTCGGGTTCCGGTTCCGCTGGCGCTGGGGCGGCGACCGGCGGCTGCTCGAGGCCGGCGGGCTGATGATCTGGGCCGTCGCCTACGTGCTCGTGTCGCAGGTCGGCTACATCGTCACCACCAACGTCGCGTCCGGGAACGTCGCGGGCGGCATCGCGATCTACGCGTTCGCATCGATGCTGTTCCAGCTGCCGTACGGCATCATCGGCGTCTCGATCCTGACGGCGATCATGCCGCGGATGAGCCGGCACGCCGCGGCCGGCGAGATGGAGAACGTCAAGGACGACGCGTCGCTGGCCAACCGGCTGACGATCGTCGCGCTCACCCCCGTCGCCGCCGGCATCGCCGTACTGGCGACGGCGCTCGCCATCGTCACGTCGCTGTACGGCGCGGTCGACCTGGACGAGTCGCTGATCCTGGGCAGCACGCTGGCCGCGCTGATCTTCGGGCTGGTGCCCTTCGCCGTGACCCTCGTCCAGATGCGCGTGTTCTACGCCATGAAGGACGCGCGGACGCCGACCATCATCAACGCGATCATGGTGGCCGTCCGGGTGCCGCTGCTCGTCGCCTGCGCCGGCCTGGCGCCGAACCTGATCGTCCCCGGCCTCGCGCTGGCCACCGCGATCTCCTACCTGGTCGGCGCGATCACCGGCGAGATCTGGCTCCGCGCCCGGTACGGGCCGATGCGGACCTGGCGGACGCTGCTCACCCTGCTCAAGATGACCGTCGCCGGCGCGGCCGGGGCCGGCGCGGCGCTGCTGGTCAGCGAGCGGGTGCTGCAGCTGCGGGTCGACACCCTCGGCGCCGCGCTGCTGCAGATCCTCGTCGGCGGCCTCGTCGGCCTGCTGGTGATCGCCGTCGTCGCGGTGCTGCTCAAGGTCGAGGAACTCGTGCCCGTGCGCCGCCGGATCCTGGCGATCATGGGCCGGCTGTTCGGCCGGGCGCCGAAGCCGCCCGCCGCGCCGGGCGGGCCGACGGCGGGCGCCGGCACCCCGGGGGACGCGGCGGCCGAGCGGACCGTTCCGGTGCTCGCCGCAACCTCGGGGGCGGTCGCGACGTCCCTTCTTCCGAGCGCCGTCGCGACCGGTGGGCCGC
This sequence comes from uncultured Actinomycetota bacterium, assembly GCA_963844455.1. Lineage (GTDB taxonomy): Bacteria > Actinomycetota > Actinomycetes > Mycobacteriales > Nakamurellaceae > Nakamurella. Next base: position 32,628 of record CAWJOH010000011.1, on the reverse strand, counting down.
GGCATGCCCGAGGGGCGCCCGTGGCTCCGCCGTCTGGAGCGTCCGGGCCCGAGCAGCCGGCAGGACATGGCACCCTGGGCACGGGCCTTCCGGCGCACGCGAGCGGCACAGATGGAACCCGCAGCGGTCCGAGTTCGAGGGAGCAGGTGTCCGTGGCGAACGACAGCGGCAGCGCCATCGCCGCCGAGGATGCGTCCACCCCCGCCCGGTCGGATGCCGACGGCACCCTTCCCACGGGTGCGGCCGGCGCCGGCGGTGACGGTGCCCCCGACCAACCCACGGTCGCGGTGAGCGCCCAGGCGGTTCGTCCGCTGCGGCGTCCGGGGCCGACTCCGGGGGACGGTCCGGGGCCGGGTCCGAGACGCCCGGCGGGTTCGCCCCGCTCAACCCCGGCACCTCCGTCGGCGGCCGGTATCGCCTGGTCGGCCTCGTCGCGCACGACAGCGGCGGCTACTGGTTCTGGCGCGCCAAGGACACCGTGCTGCCCCGCGACATGGCCGTCACGATGCTGCCGGACACCACCGGCACGTCGGCGACGGTCGCGCGCACGCTGCGCGCCGGCCGGCTGCACCACGCGGGCCTGCCGCAGACGCTGGACGTCGGAACCGACCACGGCCAGTCCTACGTCGTCGGCCAGTGGGTGGACGGCGCGACGCTGACCGACCTGCTCTCCGGCGGCCCGCTGGAGCCGGACGTGGCCACCTCGATCACCGCCAAGGTGTCCGAGGCGGTCGCCGAGGCGCACCGGAACGGGATCGCGCTCGGCGCCATCAGCCCGTCGCTGGTCCGGGTCAACTTCGACGGCCAGGTCCGGCTCTCGCACGTCATCGCGCACGCGTCCGCGACGCCCGACAACGACATCCGCGCCATCGGCGCGCTGCTCTACCTGATGCTCACCGGCACCTGGCCGCTGTCCCAGCCCGTGGAGACCGGCCAGCCGGGACCGGGCGGGCGGATCGCGACGCTCCCGTCGGCCCCCACCCGCCTGGGCCGCGAGCTGCCCGCCGCTGAGGTGCGGCCGACGGTGCCCGAGGCACTGTCCGCGCTCGCGGAGCGGGCCCTGCATCCGGACGAGCCCGACGGCATCCACGCGGTCGGGGCGATCGCCGCGCTGCTGCGCAGCCCGGAGACCGTTGCCGGCGTCGCCGCGCGCCCCGCCCCCGCCGCGCGACCGGCCGCTCACCGTCGCCGACCGCCGGCTGATCAAGGAGCGCCGGGTCAAGCTGTCGATCGCGGGCGTGGTGCTGGCCGTCTTCGCGCTGCTGATCGTCATCGCGCTGGGGGGCCTGGGCAACCAGTTCCTGGCCTCGATCCAGAACAGCGCCCCCGAGGAGAACCTGCTGGTCGACGCCGCGCCGACGGGCGAGAGCGCCCCGCCGACGGCGGAGTCCGCCCCACCGCCCGAGGAATCCGCCGCCGCGTCCACCGCGGCGGGCCCGGCGCCGGCGCCGGTGAAGATCGTGGGCGGCAACGTGTACGACCCGCAGGGCGACGGCAATCCGGACTACGCCGCGTACGCCGACAGGGCGTACGACGGCAACGCCGAGTCCGCGTGGCTGACCTGGGTCTACAAGCGGCAGTTCCCGAGCCTGAAGGGCGGCGTCGGTCTCATGCTCGAGCTGGAGCGCGAGGTCACCCCGACCAGCGTGGTGATCACCAGCGCCACGCCGGGCACGACGATCGAGGTACGGTCCGCGACCGATCCCAGCACGCCGCTCGACCAGACGACGGGCCTGGCCACGGCCACCGTCGCGAGCGGACCGCTGACCATCCCGCTGCCGCCGACCGCGCCGAAGTCGAAGTACCTGCTGCTCTACGTCACGGCGATGAGCCCCACCGCGGACAACCAGTTCCAGGCCAAGATCAACGAGATCACCATCAACGGCACCTGATCCTGGCGGTCCTGCGGGGGTCCCGGCGCACCGGACGGGCCCGCTTCGGCCGCGCGCGCGGCGGCCCGGCACGGGGAATGCCGGCCAGTAGGCTGGCGTTGAGCAGTCTGGTACCGCGACGACCCGGTCTCCGCGTCGCAGCCGGTACCGCACAGTCCGCGGGCGGCCGGCCGTCCCCGCGGAGGAGCAAGCCGAGGGGAACTCGTGACCGAACAGACCGCTGTCCAGACCTCCCCGCAGGGGACGGTGCACGACGTGATCGTGATCGGGTCCGGTCCCGCCGGCTACACCGCCGCCATCTACCTGGCCCGCGCGGATCTCAAGCCGATCGTGTTCGAGGGTTACCAGTACGGCGGCGCCCTGATGACCACCACCGAGGTGGAGAACTTCCCCGGCTTCCCGGCCGGCATCCAGGGTCCCGAGCTGATGGCGCAGGTCCGCGAGCAGGCCGAGCGCTTCGGCGCCGAGCTGCGCACCGTCGACGTCGAGTCCGTCGACCTGACCGGGCCGATCAAGAAGGTGATCGTCGACGGCGAGGAGATCCTCGCCCGCGCGGTCGTGCTCTCCACCGGGTCCGCTGCCCGCTACCTGCAGCTGCCGGACGAGCAGCGGCTGATCGGCCGCGGCGTCTCGTCGTGTGCCACCTGCGACGGGTTCTTCTTCCGCGACCAGGACATCGCCGTCGTCGGCGGCGGCGACTCCGCGATGGAGGAGGCCACGTTCCTGGCCCGCTTCGCCCGGACCGTGACGATCGTCCACCGGCGCGAGGAGTTCCGGGCGTCGGCGATCATGCTCGACCGCGCGCGGGCCAACCCGAAGATCCGCTGGATCACCAACGCCGAGGTCACCGGCGTGCGCGGCGACAGCGCCGTTGCCGGCCTGACGCTCACCGACACCCGCTCCGGCGAGACGTCCGACCTGCCCGTCACCGGCCTGTTCCTGGCGATCGGCCACGACCCGCGGTCGGAGATCTTCCGCGACCAGCTCGAGACCGACGACGCCGGCTACGTGCTGACCGGGCACCTCGTCGGCGCGCATTCCGGCACCGGCACGAGCCTGCCCGGGGTGTTCGCCAGCGGCGACCTGGTCGATCACGTCTACCGGCAGGCGATCACCGCGGCCGGCTCCGGCTGCGCCGCCGCGCTCGACGCGCAGCACTACCTGGCGTCAGCGGCGCACACGCACACGACCGACCCGCTGTACGGCATCGAACCGGCCGAGGACCCGTCGATCCCCCAGGACATGGCCGAGTCGGTCACCGTCTGAGCCGGGCTCGGCGGTTCACCCACCGGGACGGCCCACCGACTTCTCCGCCACCCGCCACAATCCCGCACCGCATGTCCCGCACCACATATCGCATCAGGAAAGGCAGCACATGGCCACCGTCAAGGTCACCGACGACAGCTTCACCGCCGACGTACTCCAGTCCGACAAGCCCGTCATCGTCGACTTCTGGGCGGAGTGGTGCGGACCGTGCCGGATGGTCGCCCCGATCCTCGAGGAGATCGCGACCAAGCACGAGGACAAGGTGACGGTCGCAAAGCTGGACATCGACGCGAACCCGCAGATCGCCCAGCAGTACCAGATCCTGTCGATCCCGACGATGCTCGTCTTCCAGGGCGGCAAGCCGGTGAAGCAGATCGTCGGCGCGAAGCCGAAGGCCGCGCTGCTCGCCGAGTTCGCCGACGTGCTCGCCTGATCCCGATCCGGCCGGGACACCGGCCGCGCGCTCCCGACCGCCGCCGTTCCGGTGCTCCCTGGCCCGGACGGCGGCGGTCGGCGCGTGAGAGGACGATCGGAGCGATCTGTCCGCGGGATGTGACGCGGACGACGCCCTGTTGCCGGCATCCGACCGCCGAAACGGACCTTTCGGGCCAACCTCGGCGCGGCACAGCGCGTCCTTGGGTCATGACCGCCCATATTTCGTTGCACAATGATGAGCGGCTCGGGGCTGTGGGGACCGCCGGCGCGAGACCCACGACGGTGCGATCAGGGAGAGCGATGCTGCTGCGACGCGGAGACCGGGGACCGGCCGTGGCAGACGTCCGCCACGCACTGGCATCGCTCCAGCTGCTCCCGCCGAGCGCCGACGTCGACCCCAGCCACGTCGAGTTCGACGCGGACACGGACAGCGCGATCCGCATGTTCCAGCAGCGGCGCGGCCTGATCGTCGACGGCATCGTCGGCCCGGTCACCGTGCGTTCGCTGACCGACGCCCGCTGGAAGCTCGGCGACCGGATCCTCAGCTACACCCTGTCCGCGCTGATGACCGGCGACGACGTGATGGCGCTGCAGACCCGGCTGTCCGAGCTCGGCTACAACACCGGCCGGCCCGACGGCATCTTCGGCCCGCTGACCGACGGCAGCGTCCGCGACTTCCAGCGGCACCGCGGCCTCGTCGATGACGGGGTGTTCGGCGCGTCGACCTACCGCGAGCTGGTCCGCATCGGCCGGATGGTCACCGGCGGCCGCCCCCAGTACCTGCGCGAGCACCAGCTGCTCCGGCAGTCGGGGCCGCGCCTCGGCGGCAAGCGGATCATGATCGACCCGGCGCACGGGGGCGAGGACACCGGCTGGGTGGCCGGCGGCACGCGCGCGGCCGACCTGACGTTCGACCTCGCCCGCCGGCTGCAGGCGCGCATGGTCACCGCGGGGATGTCCGTCTCGCTCAGCCGCGGTCCGCAGGAGAACCCGACCGCCGAGGAGCGGGCCGAGCACGCGAACCGGGTGAATGCGGACCTCCTGCTGAGCCTGCACATCGACGGCTCCGCCTCGCCGCAGGCGCGTGGCATCGCGACCTTCCACTTCGGCACCGACTCCGGCGCCACCTCGACCGTCGGCGAGACCCTCGCCGAGCTCGTGCAGCGGGAGCTGGTGGCGCGGACCAGGTTCGTCGACTGCCGGGTGCATCACCGGCCCTGGGACATCCTGCGGCTGACCCGGATGCCCGCCGTGCAGGTGGAGATCGGGTACCTGTCGAACCCCGACGAACGGGCCCGGCTGCTCTCCGACGACTTCCGCAACGTCCTCGCCGACGGGCTGCTCGTCGCCGTCAAGCGGCTGTACCTGGACGGCCGGGACGACCCGCACACCGGCACGTTCACCTTCTCCGACCTGCTCGCCCACGAGCGGGCCATCCGCGACTCCGCTTGATCGGGTCCTGCCGACGGCTTTCGGGACTCGCCACTGCAAGCTGGGGAGCCCGTATGACCGTGACGTCTCTCGTATGACGTCATAGCGCCATACGAGAGACGCGACGGTCATACCGTCGTCGCCGCGGTCATACACGATCGCCGTCGAGCCTGCCGTCAGCTGCTGCCGACGAGCTCGGGCGTCGCGGGGGCGGGTGACGCCGGCACGGTGATCACCATGAACAACTTCTCCAGCGCCGACTCGACGTCGGCCTTCCAGCTCAGGCCCTGCGCCAGCTCGTAGCGCAGCCGGGGGTACTGGTGGTGCGGCGCGACGTCCTCGAACCCGACGGCCCGCGCGAACCCGGCGGGGAGCAGGCACTGCGGGACCGTGGGCCCCGCGGATTCCCCGGCTCCCGGATCGCCCGCCGCCCCCGGCAGAAGGCCCGCGCCGTTCGCGTCGGCCGGCTGCTCGCCGTCCTGCCGCTTCGACCGCAGCTTCCGCTGCCGCTTGCGGGCCGACGCCTGGTCGCCGGCCGCGTCCGGATCGCCCTCCCGCCCGAACAGCTCGATGGCCCGCACGCCCCGCCGGGTCAGCTCCAGGATCACGCCCTCCAGGAGGTAGCGCGCGAGCCCCTGCCCGGTGTGACCCTCCAGGATCCGGGCGGACGTCAGCAGCACGGCGTCGGGCGAGACCGGGGAGGTCGGGAACGCGGAGGCACCCGGCACCGCGGTCGGCGGCGCGTAGAGCGCGAACCCCACCGGCTTGTCGTCGACCGTCACCAGCTGCCCGGCCGAGCCCCACGTGAGCATCACCCCGGACAGCCAGACCTCCTTCTCGAACTCGGTGTCGCCGAGCCGGAGCGCGGTCCGCGCGGCAGCGGGGTCCATCTCCCAGGCCACGCAGGTGCGGCAACGGTCCGGAAGCATGCCGATGGTCGTCATCGACAGGGGCACCAGTGCTCGCGTCACTCCGCTCCCTGCTGCCGGTTCGCCTGGTCTGTCGCACCCGCCCGGGCGGGGCATCCGGCCGGGGTCACCATCCATCGGCGGCCGCCCGGCCGCTCCCCAGGATAGGTGGTGCGCGTTCCGCGCGGTCAGGTCCGCGTCGGTGACGAACGGGGTGACGAGCGGGGTGACGAGCGGGGTCACGAGCGCACGAGCGGCGCGCCCCGGTCATCCGATCGTGCCTCGGCCGTCCGATCGGGACACGCCGTTAGGATGTGCGGAGCCGTTCGGGCCGGTCGCCGGGTCACGGGGAGATGTTCGCCTCGCGCGCACTCGGGCGTCCGGCCCGATTCCGCAATCTCTCGAGGTGGTCCTGATGACCGGCAACAGCCTGGACCCGCACATCGCGCGCTACGCCCAACGCACCAGCGGCATGCGCGCATCGGCGATCCGGGCCCTGTTCGCCGTGGCCAGCCGCCCCGAGGTGGTCTCACTCGCCGGCGGCATGCCGTACCTGCAGTCGCTCCCCCTCGAGTCCCTCGCGGGCGAGGCGGCCGCGCTGGTCAACGAGGAGGGCCTGGTCGCGCTCCAGTACGGTTCGGGCCAGGGCATCGTCCATCTCCGCGAGCAGATCTGCCACGTGATGGCGCTCGAGGGCATCTCGGCGCACCCGGACGACGTGATGGTGACCGTCGGCTCGCAGATGGCGCTCGACCTGGTCACCCGGGTGTTCTGCGACCCCGGCGATGTGATCCTCGCCGAGGCGCCCTCGTACGTGGGCGCCCTCGGCACCTTCCGCGCCTACGAGGCGCAGGTCGTGCACGTCGCGATGGACGACGACGGGATGATTCCCGAGGCGCTGCAGGCGGCGATCGAGTCCTGCCGCGCCGCCGGTCGCCGGGTCAAGCTGCTGTACACCATCCCGAACTTCCACAACCCGGCCGGCGTCACGATGTCGGACGAGCGCCGCATCCTGATCGCGGAGATCTGCCGGCGCGCCGGCATCGCCATCCTCGAGGACAATCCCTACGGGCTCCTGGGTTTCGACGACCACGTGCGCCGGGCGATCCGCGCCGACGACCCCGACAACGTGATCTACCTCGGCTCGTTCTCCAAGACGTTCGCCCCTGGCCTGCGCGTCGGCTGGGTGCTCGCACCGCACGCCGTCCGCGAGAAGCTGGTGCTGGCCAACGAGGCCGCGACGCTGAATCCGCCGGTCTTCAACCAGATGCTGATCTCCCGGTACCTGGACAAGTTCGACTGGCAGAACCAGATCAAGGCCTACCGGCTGACCTACGCCGAGCGGCGGGACGCCACGCTGTCCGCGCTGGAGGCGCACATGCCGGAGGGCACCAACTGGACGCACCCCGACGGCGGGTTCTACGTCTGGGTCACGCTGCCCGAGGGATTCGACGCCGCCGCCATGCTGCCGAGGGCGGTCACCGCGCGCGTCGCCTACGTGCCCGGAAACGCTTTCTACGCCGACGGTCTCGGTGCCCGACAGCTGCGGCTTTCGTACTGTTTCCCGACGTCCGACCGCATCCAGGAAGGTGTACGGCGGCTGGCCGGCGTGCTCGACGGCGAGCTCGACGTGATGCGCACCTTCGGACCCACCTCGTCGCGGCCGGCGATCACGCCGTCTTCGCCGTCGCCCGATACCGCCTGACCCGCAGACCCACCACCGACCCCGAGGAGCCGATCAACCGATGTCCCGTCACGTGGTGGTGCTGGCCGGGGGGCTCAGTCATGAGCGAGAAGTATCCCTGCGCTCCGGTTCTCGGCTGCACGAGGCCCTGCGTCATCTCGGCATGGAGGTGACCGTGCGGGATGTCGACGTCGAGCTGATCCCCTGGCTCACCAAGACCAGGCCCGACGCGGCGATCATCACCCTGCACGGCGGCCGCGGCGAGAACGGCGCCATCCAGGGGATTCTCGAGATGGTCGGCATTCCCTACCTCGGCACGCCGACGAAGAACTGCCGGCTCGCCTGGGAGAAGAACATCGCGAAGAACCTCGTCGAGCGCAGCGGATTCACCACCCCGCCGTGGATCTCGCTGTCGCACAGCACGTTCCGCGACCTCGGCGCCGCGGTGATGATCGAGCAGCTGGTGAACTACCTCGGGCTGCCGCTGATGATCAAGCCGCAGCACGGGGGCTCCGCGCTCGGCGCCACCGTGGTGCGATCGGCCGAGGACATGCCGTCGGCCCTCGTCGCCGCCTTCGCCTACGGCGAGATCGTGGTGGTGGAGACCTTCGTCGAAGGCGTGGAGCTCGCCATCACGGTGATCGAGGAGGCGGACGGCGCCCGCGCCCTGCCCGCGGTCGAGATCGTCCCGGAGGGCGGCTTCTTCGACTACGAGTCGCGGTACACGGCGGGGCTGACGACCTACCACACGCCCGCCCGGGTGACCGACGAGGTCGCCGCCGCGGCCGCCGACCTCGCCATCGGCGCGCACCGCGCACTGGGCCTGCGGGACGTGTCCCGGACGGATGCCATCGCGTCCCCCGACGGGATCGTGCACTTCCTCGAGGTGAACGTCTCGCCCGGCCTGACCGAGACGTCGATGCTGCCGATGTCGGTCGCCGCGTCTGGTCGCGACCTCGGCGAGGTCTACGAGGGCCTCGTCGAGCGGGCCATCGCCCGGGTGCCGTAGCCGTCGCGAGAGTTGCTGCGCGGCAGTGCTTTTCGTCTCAAGGCCAGAGCCGATGCGGCGGCCGGCGTCACCGTGACGGATCGACCGAGGGTGGTCGGTTGCGGTTCCGCCACCCCCGGTCGGGCACCCGTTGATCGCACGCCACCGCGAGCAGGTCGGACGCCGCGCGGCACCCGTCAGTCCGTCGCGGACGCCCGGATCCGACCTGTCTGCGGCGCCATGATCGTCACGATCCGCTCCAGGTCCTCCTCGGTGGCGAACTCGACGACGATCCGGCCCTTGCTCCGTCCCACCTCGAGCCGGACCCGGGTGTCGAAGGCGTCCGACAGCGAGGTCGCCAGATCGTCGAGGCCGGCGATCACCCGTCGCCTGGGTGGCGTCCGCCGCCGCGGCGCGGCACGGCCGGCGATCAGGGTGACGGCCTCCTCCGCGCCCCGGACCGACAGACCCTCGGCCACGATGCGGCTGGCGAGCTGCTCCTGGTCGTCCGGATCCTGCAGCGAGAGCAGCGCCCGCGCGTGCCCGGCGGACAGCACCCCGGCCGCGACGCGGCGCTGGACGGGCAGCGGCAGCTTCAGCAGCCGGATGGTGTTGGAGATGACGGGCCGGCTGCGGCCGAGCCGCACCGCCAGCTCCTCCTGCGTCACGTCGAACTCCTCCAGCAGCTGCTGGTAGGCCGCGGCCTCCTCCAGCGGGTTGAGGTTCGCGCGATGGATGTTCTCCAGCAACGCATCTCGCAGCAGCTGCGCATCCTCGGTGCGCCGCACGATGGCCGGCACGGTGGCCAGTCCCGCGCGCTCAGCGGCCCGCCAGCGCCGCTCGCCCATCACCAGCTCGTACCCGGCGTCCCCGTCGCGGCCCGTCTCGGCGGGGCCGTCGACGCCGGTGCCGGCCACCTGGCGCACGACGATCGGCTGCAGCATGCCGAACTCGCGGATGGAGTGGGTGAGCTCGACGAGCGCGTCCTCGTCGAACACGGTGCGCGGGTTGCGCGGGTTCCGCCGGATGGCGCCGACCGGGATCTCGCGGTACGCGGGACCAGTTGATACATCAACCGTTGCCGGCATCAGCGGCGCGCGGTCGTCCGCCGCCGCTGTCTGCGGGCGCGGTCCACCGTTGCCGATCAGCGACAGCGCGGCCGGTTCGCGGCCGGGCGCCACGCCGTTGATCAGCACGTCGGCCACCGTGGTCGTGTCCGGGCCGGTGGGGATCAGCGCGGCCAGGCCGCGGCCCAGACCACCTCGGGACCTGCTCATGACGACTCCCTCGCTCCGCGGTCGGCGATCTCACGTGCGGCGTCCAGATAGCTCATCGCGCCGCGGGATCCCGGGTCGTAGGTCATCACGGACTGGCTGTAGCCGGGCGCCTCCGACACCTTGACCGAGCGTGGGATCGAGGTGGTGAGCACCTTGTCGCCGAAGTGCTTGCGCACCTCGTTGGCGACCTGGTCGGCGAGCCGCGTGCGCGCGTCGTACATCGTGAGCAGGATCGTCGACACGTCCAGGTCCGGATTCAGGTGCGAGCGGACCATGTCGATGTTTCGCAGCAGCTGGCCGAGGCCCTCGAGCGCGTAGTACTCGCACTGAATGGGGATGAGCACCTCGTCCACCGCGACCATCGCGTTCACCGTGAGCAGGCCGAGCGACGGCGGGCAGTCGATGAGGATGTAGTCGTAGTAGGTGTCGATCGCCTCGACGGCCTTCTTCAGTCGGGTCTCCCGAGCCACCAGCGAGACCAGCTCGATCTCGGCGCCCGCCAGGTCGATGGTCGCCGGCACGCAGCCGAGGCGCGGCGCGTCCGGGCAGGTCTGGATCGCCTCGGCCGCGGTGATCTCGCCGAGCAGCACCTCGTAGACCGACGGCGTACCGGCGGCGCGGTTCACGCCGAGCGCCGTCGACGCGTTGCCCTGGGGGTCGAGGTCGATGATCAGCACGTGCAGGCCGGCCAGGGCCAGCGCGACGCCGATGTTGACCGTCGTGGTCGTCTTGCCGACCCCACCCTTCTGGTTGGCGACCGCGAAGACGCGCCGGTGCCGAGGCCTCGGCATGGTCAGGTCGCCGTTGCGGATCTCCACCGCCTGCTGGGCCGCCCTGGCGAGCGGGGTGTCCTCGTCGAAGTCCGTTTCACGTGAAACGGTGTCGGTGCCCCGCTCCTCCGTGATCACGCTCCCGGCCGCGCCGAGGTGCTCGTCGATCCCGATGCTCACGCTGTCCTCCTGTCGGGCCGGGCCGCGCCGGTGGGCAGAACGCGCGGCGACGACTCGCCGACGCTACGGCGACGTCACGGCCCCGCCGCGGTGGCGCGCCGCGGCGGATGCGGAAAGTTCGTCGCGGACCGGTCACGCCCGCTCAGCCGGGCGCCGCGAGCGCACCGGAGCGATGTTTCACGTGGAACGATGGGCCGCGTCGTTCCACGTGAAACATCCTGTGCCGGTGCCTAAATCGTCACGTGACGGTTTACTCGGCGGCGGCGCGGGCGACCAGCAGCAGCCGCCGATCGCCCCACTGGTACGCCGAACCGTCGACCGCGCCGTACATCTCGACCCGCTCGAAGCCGGCTTCGACCACCAGGCGGGCGATCTCGGCCGAGGTGTACACGTGTTGCACCGAGGTACCGACGTGCTCCTCGTTCCCGCGCCGGAACGTCATGTCGGTGACGAACCGGCTCGTCCGCGGGTCGTAGCGATTCACCGAGATCATCTCGATGCCATCGATCGTCATCGGCTCCTCCTCGAGAACGAGCCCGGGCAGGAAGGACTCGGCGACGAAGCCGGTGTCGATGACGATCGCCCCGCCCGGCGCGGTCAGCGCGTGCACCTGGGCCAGGAACCTGCGCGTGTCGTCGTGCTCGAGGTAGCCGAAGGCATTGCCGAGGCACACCACGAGGTCGAACGGGGGATTGCTCGGCGAGTCGCGGACCTCGAGGTCGGCCATGTCGCCCACCCGCAGGTCGATCGTCAATCCCTCGGCCGCCGCCGCGGCGCGCGCGAAGTCGATCGCCTCGACGGACACGTCGACGCCGCAGACGCGGTGGCCGCGGCGCGCCAGCTCGAGCGCGTGCCGGCCGCTGCCGCACGGCACGTCCAGCACGGCCCCGGTCGCGGGCAGCCCGACCCGCTCGAGGAAGTCGACCTCGGCGGCGGTGACCTGCGGCGGGATCGCGGCGCGCCACAGCGCGTTGGGCAGTTCGGTGAAGAGCTCGGTGTACCAGGCCGGCCGCTGACCGGGCGGCTCGATGGCGGACGGCGGCATTTCGGGTGTGGTGCCGGTCGGGTTGCTGGTTGACGTGCTGGTCGAGCCGGACGGGAAAGTCACTTCGTGTGCTCCAGTGGGGGCATGCCGGCGGAGGCCGCGCGGCGGGCGATCGGGGAGGGGATCGCGGGACTGGGGCAGACCGGGCGAACGGTCGGAGGGGTCGCCTCACCGAGCGGTGGATCGACGTCCGTGCGCGTGCGCCGCTCAGCGGCTCACACCAGTCCCGGCTGGGCCGGGCTGGACATGGCATCGCCTTCTTCTCGGTCCCGGGCGCCGCGGAAGGGCGGGTCACCCGATGCGTGCCGGGCCGAACGGCCACGGCTTTCGCAGATCGTAGGCCGCCGACCGCCCGCTGTCACGTTCTTTCGGGCCGAGCACGCGTCCCCGCGGTTGCACGGCCGGCCCGATCGGGCGGCCGCCGCGACGGATCTCAGCGCCGGCCCCGGCCGCCGCGGCGCCGGACCTGGGGCGGCGAGCCGGCGACCCGCACCGCCCGGACCACCATCGTCGGCGGGGCGCCGGGCACGTCGACCGTGACGACCGCGGCGTCGGCCAGCCCCGCGGCGGCCATGGCCGCGGCGTCACGCTCCAGCTCCGCGGCCGCCGACTCGCCCTTCATCGCCAGGAACACGCCGCCGGCGCGCAGCAGGGGAGCGCACCACGCGGCCAGCCGGTGCAGCGGGGCGACGGCCCGGGACGTGACGGCGTCGGCGTTGCCGGCGCCCGGCACGGCATCCTCGGCACGGGCCCGCACCACGCGGCACCGATCGAGGTGCAGGTCCTCGACGGCCAGGTGCAGGAATCGGGTGCGCCGGTCCAGCGGCTCGAGAAGGTCGACGTGCAGGTCGGAGCGGGCGACGGCGAGCGGGATGCCCGGCAGGCCGGCACCGGTGCCGACGTCGACGACCCTGATCCCCGGGTCCAGCAGGCCGGCGATCGACGCGCTGTTCAGCACGTGCCGCGTCCAGATGCGCGTCGGCTCGCGTGGCCCGATCAGGCCGCGGACGACCCCCTCGGTGCAGAGGAGCCGGACATACGCCCGCGCGATCGGGAGCCGGTCGCCGAACACCGTCGACGCGCCCGCGGGTTCGGCCTCGACCTCGGTCCGCGGCTCGGCCCGCCCGCCGCCGACCGTCATCGACAACGTTGTCGCCCGACACGCAGCCGACGACCGCCGGCACCGGACGTCGGTGTCGTGGTCAGGACTCCGGGCTCACCACGACGCGGCGATTCGGCTCCTCGCCCTCGCTCGAGGAACTCACGCCGTCGATGAGCCCGACCGCGTCGTGCACGACCTTCCGCTCGAACGGGTTCATCGGCGCCAGCCGGATCGGCTCGCCGGTCTCCGCGACCTTCTCCGCGGTGCTGCGCCCGAGCTCGCTGAGCTCGCCGCGACGGCGCGCCCGATAGCCCGCGATGTCGAGCATGAGACGGGACCGCTGCCCGGTCTCGGCCATCGCGGCGAGCCGGGTCAGCTCCTGGAGGGCGTCGAGGACCTCGCCCCGGTCGCCGACGAGCTTGTCGATGTCGCCCTCGCCGATGATCGACACGACGGCGCGCTCGCCCTCGACGTCGAGATCGATGTCGCCGTCGAAGTCGAGGATGTCGAGCAACCGCTCGAGGTAGTCGCCGGCGGCGTCGCCCTCGGCGACCAGCAGCTCGTCGTGCCTGAGGGCACGATCGGCGGCCGGCGCTTCCTGCCCGGCCTCCGTCGGTGCGTCCGGCTCGGGGCGATCACCGTCCACGAGCGTCGTGGCGTTCTCCGTCATCGGGTTCGTCCTTCTCTCGTGCGGGTTTCGGCTCCATCAATCGGCAGGCGGCAGCCCGGGTTCGCTCCGGTGTGCGCGGGCCGATCGGTCAGCGTCGCCCGGATCGTTTCTTCTTCTTGGGTTGCTGGCCGGGACCTCGTTGCGGTCGGGCGCCGGGTGCCGGTTTGGCGCCGGGCGGGCCGTCGCCGGTCTGGCCGTTGCCGCCGGCGGGGGTGGATCCGTTGCCGGCCGGCTGGACGGCGCCCGATCGGTTGCCCGATCCGGCCGCCTTGCGCGCGGCGGCCGCCTTCGTGCCGCCGTCCGCCGCGGCACCATCCCCGGTGGCGTCGACCGTGCCGTCGACCGTGGCGTCGGCCGTGCCCGCATCCGCCACCTTCGAGGGCTGGACCACCGGCCGGCTGGAACCCTTCGGCCTCGCGCCGGGCCGGGGGGTGGAGAACTTCGCGGCCTCCCTGGCCTCCTCCACCACCTGCGACGCGGCGAGCCTGCGCTTGTCCTGCAGTCGATGGGCCACCCACAGCTGGCCGAACGTCCAACTGTTGTTGGCCAGCCAGTAGAACAGGATCGCGAGCGGGAAGAACGGGCCGCCGACGACCACGAACAGCGGGAACATGTACAGCATCAGCTTGTTCATGATCGCGGTCTGCGGGCTGGAGGCGTCGATGTTCATCTCGCGCTGCCGGGCGACGGACCGGCGGCTGGTCAGGTGGGTGGCGATGCCGGCCAGGATGGTCAGCGGCACGCCCCACCAGATGATCGCCTCGCGGATGCCGTCCATGAAGGCCAGCTGGTCCTGCGGCATGGTCATGTAGCCGACCAGCGGCGCACCGCCGGGCAGCTGGGCGTTGCCCATCGACACGACGTCCTCGTGCCCGAAGAAGTAGACGTTCTGTCGGTAGAACCACACGCCCGGGCCGTCCGGCCCGTCGTTCACCGGCTGGAACATGCGCAGTACGTGGAACAGACCGATGAAGACCGGCGCCTGGATCAGCGCCGGCAGGCAGGAGGCCAGCGGGTTGACGCCCGCCTCCTTGTTCAGCTTCATCATCTCTTCGGTGAGACGCTGCTTGTCGTCCTTGTACTTCTCCCGCAGCTTCTTCATCTGCGGCTGGACGGCCTGCATCTTCAGCTGCGAATCCATCTGCTTCATGAACGGCTTGAAGAGGATCGCGCGCAGCGTGAAGATCAGGAAGATGACGGAGAGCACCCAGGTCAGGGCGCTGCTCGGGCCGAGGAAGGATCCGAAGACCTTGTGCCAGACCCACATGATCCCGGAGACCGGGTAGTAGATGTAGTCCAGTGACCAGAAGTCGAATGTCACGCGGCGGTTCTCCCGGTTGTTCTGTCGGACGATCCAGGCGAGCCGATCAAGGGGCCGTCGAATCCGACCCGCTCATCATCGCCCGTCACCGACCTTGCCTGTGAACTCTCGACGGCGTCCGCGCGTTCCCGATCGGCGCGGCGGAGCTGTCCCTTCGGCGGCACGTGATCGATCCCGCCCTCGCTCCACGGGTTGCAGCGGAGCAGCCGCCAGACGGTCAGGCCGGTGCCGACCACGGCGCCGTGCGTGCGCAGGGCGGTGATCGCGTAGGCGCTGCAGCAGGGGTAGTACCGGCAGCTCGGCGGTGTGTAGCGGGAGATGTACCGCTGGTACCAGCGGATCGGCACCACCAGCACGCGGGCGAGCGGCGAGCCGATCGGATCGGCCGGGCGGTTGTCGGCCGGCACGACGGGGACCGGGGCGGTCATGGCGCGGGCTCCGGCGGGGCGACCGTACCCGCGGCGGGACGCCGACCCTTCGTGGCGCGGGTCGTGGCGCGGGTCGCGGGTCAGGGCGGAGGAGAGATCGGCGGCCAGGTCGGCGCTCGCCGCGCCGGCGGCCGCGGGCAGCGCGCGGACCACCAGCCGGGTACCGGGCGGCAGCTCGCCCAGCCGCTCGCGGACGAGCGGTCGCAGGCGGCGGGTCACCCGGTGCCGCACGACGGAGTTGCCGACCTTGCCCGAGACGACGAACCCGGCCCGCGGCGCGCCGCCGTCGGCGGTCGAGCTCAGGTGCACGACCAGCGACCCGGCGCCCGCGCGTCGACCGCCGCGGATCGTCGCGGCGAAGTCCGCGGACCCGCGCAGGCGGTGGGCGGGAGGGAGCACGATGTCGGTCGGTCTCGGCGGATCAGGCCGACAGCTCGACGCGGCCCTTGCGCCGGCGCGCGGCCAGGATCGCCCGTCCGGCACGGGTCCTCATCCGCAGCCGGAAGCCGTGCGTCTTGGCCCGACGGCGGTTGTTCGGCTGAAAGGTGCGCTTGCTCACGGCGATCTCCAGGTCAGTGCTGTGGTGCTGCTCGGGGTCTGCGGCAGGTCTCGCCGCGGACTGATGCTCGATCGGGTGCTCGTCTGCTGCCGCGCGCCGACTGTCACGGTTTCTGCCCGGCGGCGCGCATCCACGGTGCGGTCGCCCGGTGCGACACCCGACGACATGAGGGCGGACAGCACGAAACGGCCGGATACCCGGACCGCTCCAGGGTACGGACTGCCGGGCGACAGGGTCAAACTCGCCGAAGCCCGGCCCTGACCGCGCACGCGGACAGGCGCGGCGCGGTTCGCGCCCGCCGGTGAGATGTCCGTTTTGGAGGGTACCCACAAGGCGGCGGGACGGTCTGCTGACCGCCGGGTGGCGGGCGCGTCCGGCGGGTCGCGGCGGCGACACGCCGAGCGACATCCTTGCTACGACACCGGTCTTGTGGGAAGTGCAGGAAAGTTGTTAGCGTCCCGGGCGCACGACTCGGATTCGCCGAGTCCCCCGGAGCGACTGATCCGCGCGGCCCGACGGTCGCGGCGGCCGTCGCCGTCGACAGTCCACACCTGTGGACAACTTCTGTGGACGGCGCACGGGGGCGCAGTGCTCGAGGGGGCAACGGGTGTCGCTTCAGGATTCGGACGATCGTCTGGCGCCGGTCTGGCGCGCGGTTGTCACCGACCTGACGCCGAGCCTGTCCAGTCAGCAACGGGCGTGGCTGACGCTGACCGAGCCCGTCGGCCTGCTCGGCAGCACCGCCCTCCTGGCGGTGCCGACCGACTTCGCGAAGGAAGCCATCGAGCGCAACCTGCGGGAGCCGATCACGATCGCGCTGTCCGGGCACCTGAACCAGCCGATCAGCCTCGCGGTGACCGTCAACGAGACGATGCCGGACATCGGCGACGCGGGGCAGGCCGGGGGACCGCCGCCGCCGGGGTCCGCGGACACCGACCCATCGCCGGGCGGCGGGCGGCGGACCGTCACCGGCGCGGCCGAGTCGACGGGGAACGGCTTCGGGCGCGGAGTCGGGGAGGCGTTCGGGGCGGGATTCGGGGACCGCTCGCCGATCGATCGAACGGTGGGGGACATGCGGGAGACCGACGACTTCGACGACGAGGACGAGGAGGCGGAGACGCTGGCCACCGTCGTCGAGATCTGGCCGACGTACACCGGCCGGCGCGACCTGGCCCCGCCGAACCCGTCGCAGACCCGGCTGAACGAGAAGTACACCTTCGACTCCTTCGTCATCGGCGCCTCGAACCGCTTCGCGCACGCGGCCGCGGTCGCGGTGGCGGAGGCGCCGGCGGTGGCCTACAACCCGCTGTTCGTCTGGGGCGACTCCGGCCTCGGCAAGACGCACCTGCTGCACGGCATCGGGCACTACGCCCAGCGGCTGTTCCCCGGGATGCGGGTGCGGTACGTGTCCAGCGAGGAGTTCACCAACGACTTCATCAACTCGCTGCGCGACGACCGCAAGGTCGCCTTCCAGCGTCGCTACCGCGACGTCGACGTGCTGCTCGTGGACGACATCCAGTTCCTGGAGGGCAAGGAGGGCACCCAGGAGGAGTTCTTCCACACCTTCAACACCCTCTACAACGCGAACAAGCAGATCGTCATCAGCTCCGACCGGCCGCCGAAGCGGCTCGAGACGCTCGAGGACCGCATGCGCACCCGGTTCGAGTGGGGCCTGACGACGGACATCCAGCCGCCGGAGCTGGAGACGCGGATCGCGATCCTGCGGAAGAAGGCGGCGCTCGACCGGATGCAGGCGCCGGACGACGTGCTGGAGTTCATCGCCAGCCGGATCGAGCGCAACATCCGCGAGCTCGAGGGGGCGCTGATCCGGGTGACCGCGTTCGCCTCGCTGAACAAGCAGCAGGTGGACCTGTCCCTGGCGCAGATCGTGCTGCGGGACCTGATCCGCGACCCGGTCGCCAACGACATCGACGCCGCCACGATCATGGCCGTCACCGCCGAGTACTTCGCGGTGACCCTCGAGGAGCTGTGCGGTCCGGTGAAGACCAAGCAGATCGCCTCGGCGCGGCAGATCGCCATGTACCTGTGCCGGGAGATGACCGACCTGACGCTGCCCAAGATCGGCCAGACGTTCGGCCGCGACCACACCACGGTCATGCACGCGGCGAAGAAGATCCGCTCGGAGATGGCGGAGCGGCGGCAGACCTACGACCACGTCCAGGAGCTGACGGCCAGGGTGCGGGACCGCGTCCGGCACTGACCCGGACCGGAGCGCGGCCCGAGGTCGCCCGGCCGCGCCCGGCAGGGTCGCCACCGACCGTGCATCGCTCACTCGATCGAGCGTGCGACCCACCGTCGGGACGGCCCGGGAGTGCAGGCAGGCACGATCCCCGGGTCGAGGCTGCCCGTTCGGCCCATGCACATCCTGTGGACAACTCTGTGGACAGGCGGCGCCGCGACCGGGACAACCGCCCGGGATCGTGATCCGTCCCCACTGCGCCGCGGTCATCCACGTGCCGTGCCCGTTCCGTCCACCGCACCGACACGCCAGCCGGCCAGCACCGACGGACCGCGTCCCCAGAATCCACAGCGCCTACTACTGCTACTGGATATTTCTTCTAGGAGGTTCAGTACTTCGTCACGATGGGGACAACTGCCCGACCCGGCACGACCGTCCGCGCACCGACGAGAAACCGGCGCCGGCAACGCGGATGGGCACGGGATCGCGCCGGCCCGAACCCGGGTTCGGCGAACGGGCGACCCGATGGTGACTGCCGCGCGGTTTGGTCGTACGGTGAGACGCCCGAGCTGCTGCTCCGCTGTGTCGCTTCGGGATCACCCGTCGTCCGCGCGTGAGCATTGCCGCGACTGTGCCTGGAGGACCGTCCATGAAGTTCCGCGTCGCCCGCGACGACCTCGCCGAAGCCGTCGCGTGGGTGGCGAAGTCGCTGCCCAGCCGGCCGCCGGTGCCCGTGCTGGGCGGCATCCTGCTGGAGGTCAGGGGCTCGACGCTGACGGTCGCCGGGTTCGACTACGAGGTGTCCACCCGCGCCGAGGTGTCGGTCGACAGCCTGGATGCGCTCGACGACGAGGTCGACGAGCGTGGGCCGAGCGACCGGGCGCTCGTCTCGGGACGGCTGCTCGCGGAGATCACCAGGGCGCTGCCGCCGAAGCCGGTCGACGTCGCCGTCGACGGTCCGCGGGTGAGCATCATCGGCGGTTCGGCCCGCTTCACGCTGCCCACCATGCCGGTCGAGGACTACCCGGCGCTGCCCGAGATGCCGGCCGCATCGGGTGAGGTGGACGCGGGGACGTTCGCCGAGGCGGTCTCGCAGACCGTGGTGGCGGCCGGCCGCGACGACACGCTGCCGATGCTGACCGGGATCCGGCTGGAGATCACCGACGACACCCTGGTGCTGGCCGCGACGGACCGGTTCCGGCTCGCGGTCCGCGAGCTGCAGTGGAAGCCGAACGCACCCGGGCTGAACACCGCGGTTCTGGTGCCCGCCCGCACGCTGGCGGACGCGGCCAAGACGCTCGGTGGCGCGTCCGCGGTCACCGTCGCGCTCGGCGACGGGCTGTTGGGCCTGCAGGCCGGCGGGCGCCGCACCACCGTGCGCCTGCTGGACGTCGAGTTCGTCAAGTACCGGTCGTTGCTGCCCACCTCGCACACCACGACGGTCGACGTCGGGGTCGCCGAGCTGGGCGACTCCATCAAGCGCGTCGCGCTGGTGACGGACCGCGGTCACCACCTGCGCATGCAGGTCGGCGACGGCTCGCTCACGCTCACCGCGGGCGGCGACGACGAGGGCCGCGCCGAGGA
The DNA here is from genome assembly GCA_963844455.1 of uncultured Actinomycetota bacterium. Taxonomy (GTDB): domain Bacteria; phylum Actinomycetota; class Actinomycetes; order Mycobacteriales; family Nakamurellaceae; genus Nakamurella. Next base: position 12,888 of record CAWJOH010000011.1, on the reverse strand, counting down.
GGAGCTGCAGGTCGACGCGGACGGCGCCGAGCTGCTCATCGCGTTCAACCCGAGCTACCTGCTCGACGGGCTGAGCGCGCTGCACACGCCGACGGTGCGGCTGGCGTTCACCACGCCGTCGCGGCCGGCGCTGCTGCTGCCGCGCGGCCCGGAAGGCCCGGACGGCCAGGACGCTGCCGAGGCGCCGGCCGCGGACGGCACCGTGGTGGTGGACGGGCCCGAGAGCACGGCCTACCGCTACCTGGTGATGCCCGCGCGGCTGCCCGGCTGACCCTCGCGGGCCCCGATCCGGGCGAACGGCCGCGCGGTCGGGTGACGCGGTGATCACTCCCGGGCGCGCCGGAGAGCGGTTCGCCTGGTATGACGGTTCCGGGCAGGCGCGGGGCTAGAGGTCCTGCCGGGCGGCGCCAGCAGGCGAGACGCCCATTCACACGGGGCAGGAAGGAACCACCATGCAGCTCGGGCTGATCGGTCTCGGCAAGATGGGCGGCAACATGGCCGAGCGGCTGCGCCGCGACGGCCACGACGTGGTCGGCTACGACCGCAACCCGGCCAGCCCGCGCACGGTCGACTCGCTGGAGGCGCTGGCGTCGGCGCTGTCCGCGCCCCGGGTGGTCTGGGTGATGGTGCCCTCGGGCGAGCCGACCCGGCAGACCATCGGCGAGCTGGGCGCGCACCTGGCGGCCGGCGACGTCATCATCGACGGCGGCAACTCGCGGTACACCGACGACCAGCTGCACGCCACGGCGCTCGCCGAGAAGGGCGTCCGGTACATCGACGCGGGCGTCTCGGGCGGGGTGTGGGGGCTGACGGAGGGGTACGCGCTGATGGTCGGCGGGGACGCCGAGACCGTCGCGGTCGCCCAGCCGATCTTCGACACGCTGAAGCCGCAGGGCGACGGCGGGTTCGTGCACGCGGGCCCGGTCGGCGCCGGCCACTTCACCAAGATGGTCCACAACGGCATCGAGTACGGGATCATGCAGGCCTACGGCGAGGGCTACGAGCTGCTCAAGGCCGTCGACCTGGTGGCGAACCCCGACGAGGTGTTCGCGTCCTGGTCGCAGGGCACCGTGATCCGGTCGTGGCTGCTCGACCTGCTGATCCGCGCGCTGCACGACGACCCCGGACTGTCCCAGATCCGTCCCTACGCCCAGGATTCCGGCGAGGGACGGTGGACGATCGAGGCAGCGATCCAGAACGCGGTGCCGCTGCCGGTGATCACCTCCGCGCTGTTCGCCAGGTTCGCCTCCCGCCAGGACGACTCGGCCGCCATGAAGGTGGTCGCCGCGCTGCGCAACCAGTTCGGCGGGCACGCGGTGGGTCACGAGGGCTCGACCGCGGCCGTGCCGATCAGCTGACGGGTGTTCGCGCGTCACCTCTCGCTGACCGACTTCCGCTCCTGGGCGTCCGTCGACGTGCCCCTGGAGCCCGGGGTGAACGTGCTCATCGGCCGCAACGGATCCGGCAAGACCAATCTGGTGGAGGCCCTGGGCTACCTGGCGACGCTGTCCTCGCACCGGGTGGCGACCGATGCGCCGCTGATCCGGCGGGGCACGGAGCGCGCGATCGTGCGCGCGGCGGTCGTCTCGCAGGACCGGGAGCTGCTGCTGGAGCTGGAGATCGCGGCCGGGCGGGCGAACCGGGCGCGGATCAACCGGGCCCCGCTGGCGCGGCCGCGGGACCTGATCGGCGTGCTGCGCACCGTGCTGTTCGCCCCGGAGGACCTGGCGTTGGTCCGCGGGGACCCGTCGGAGCGACGCCGGCTGCTGGACGAGGTGCTGGTGATGCGCGCGCCGCGGCTCGCCGGCACCCGCGCCGACTACGACCGGGTGCTCAAGCAGCGCAACGCGTTGCTCAAGTCGTCGGGCACCGCCCGCCGGTCCGGGGGTGAGCTCGGCACCCTCGACGTCTGGGACGAGCACCTGGCCACCGCCGGCGCGGAGCTGCTCGCCGCGCGCTGGGCCCTGGTCGGTGAGCTGCGCCCGCACGTCGGCGCCGCCTACGCCGACCTGGCGGGCGGCGCCACCGAGGCTGGGCTCGCCTACCGCTCGTCCGTGCCGCTGCCGGACGGCGCCGACCCCGCGGATCCGGCCGCTCTGGGGCCGCCGCTCACCGCCGCGATGCTCGCCGAGTTGCAGCGGATGCGGCCGGCGGAGCTGGATCGGGGGATCTCGCTGGTCGGCCCGCACCGCGACGAGCTCGAGATCTCCCTCGGCGAGGGCCTCGCGCGCGGCTTCGCGTCGCACGGGGAGTCCTGGTCGCTCGCGCTGGCCCTGCGATTCGGCGCGTTCGCGCTGCTGCGCTCGGACGGCGTCGACCCGGTGCTGGTGCTCGACGACGTCTTCGCCGAGCTCGACACCGCCCGCCGGGACCGGCTGGCCACCCTGGTCGCGGACGCCGACCAGGTGCTGATCACCGCGGCCGTCGCCGCCGACGTGCCGGAGACGCTGGGCGGCGTCCGGCTCGGTGTCGCGGACGACGCGGTGACCCCGCTTGGCTGACGCGCCGGACGGAGGCGCCGAACTACTGCGCGCGAACCGGCGCGCGGAACGGAGGGGTGCCCGATCGGGCAGCGGATCCCGCCCCGCGGCCCGTTGTCCGGGCATCCCGGGCGTTCCTACGCTCCGGAGGTGAAGTCCGAGCAGGTGTCCGGGCCGTCCGAGGTCCAGCACCGCGCGGCGCCGACGGCGGCCGTCGAATCCGCGGCGCCGGAGGAGCAGATCGCGCCCGCGCAGGACCGCGCGGCGGGCCTCTTCGCCGCCGGCAAGGTGCCCGCCGGCGGCCGGCTGCCCGGCGGCTCCCAGCACCGCGCGCTCCTGGCGCTGCAGCGATCGGCCGGCAACCAGGCGGTGAACCGCCTCGTCCGGCCCGCCGCCCGCATCACCCCCGCCGCGGAGACGGTCACGTCGCGGTGGAATCGGGCGCGGTGGAATCGGGCGAGGTGGAATCGGGCGGGTGAATCGGCCGACGGTGGCCCAGCGCGACGTGACCGTGCAGCGCGATCAGCCGCCGCCGCCGATCGGCTCGGCGGTCAGCTCATGGGCGGCGTCGGCAAGCCGACGATCGCGGGCACCACCCACACGGAGGCGATCGACCACCTGAAGGTCAAGGTCCTCGCGCCCGAGACATCCTTCGCCAGCACGGATGTGGGGCATCCCGCAGGGACGAAGCTGGGCGACGGCAAGTCCATCCTGGTCGGCGTCATGCAGACGCTGATGGGCTCGAACCGCAACGCGCACTACCGCAGCCCCGGCGCGTCCGCCCACCGACCCGCCGATCGTCAAGAACGAGTCGCTCGGGCCAGTCCCGGGACGCGCTGGCGAGCCTGGGCGACGACAACAAGTGATCATTCCGCGGCCGGGCACGCCGGCGCCGTTCTACGGGCCGCCGGACACCCTGAGCGACAGCAAGCCCGACGGCACGATCAAGTTCGCCGAGTCGAAGGACGGCGTCAACCCGACGCCCGGCCTGATGGACCGCCCTGGCTGGCCCGCGCGACTCGCGCTCGGCGCGGGCGAGTTCGAGCCGAAGCTGGTCGGCACGAGCGGGGCGGACAGCTTCCTCACCTCGATCGTCGGGAAGTACTCCGACGCCGCGGAGCTGGCGCACTTCAACAAGGTGGCCTGGGCCGTGCCCTGGGACCAGGAGATCGATGCGTTCGGTGCGGGCACCGGGGGCAGCGCCGGCAAGGTCATCGACAGCAACATGCCGCCCCCGGAGACCGAGGGCGACATCGCCGCGGTGAAGGCGGCGGCCGGCGGCGGCAAGTCGTGGATCGCGTTCCCGACCCTCGGCGACGCCATGATGTGCCCGGTCGGCATCCTGCTCGGCAACCTGCAACCCGCGCGGGACAACGACCCCGCGTCCTTCCAGCACACCCTGGATGCGTTGATCGCCAAGAAGCCCACCTACGAGGTGAACGTCACCGTCAAGAAGAAGCTGCGTGGTTACGGCAAGGAGAAGTTGTCGATCTCGTTGAAGACCGGGACCATGACCTTCAACCCGTACGCACAGGCGCTCGACGAGGGGGAGACGCAGACCTTCTCGTTCGGCCTCATGATGATGTTCAACCGCGACACGATCGGCACCGGCGAGCCGATCTCCTTCTCGGTCAGCGCGGTGCCGGTGTTCGGCGACAGCAAGAGCGCCGGCACGACGATGGCGGCGCCGTACATCCGGCTCGACCAGAACCTGTCGATCGATGACGGCTCCTACCACCGTGGACGCGCGGCTCAAGGGCTGATCCGGCGCGCCGGCCGAAACCCGTGCGGGGGCGAGGCATCGGGTGCGGGCCGGGCCCGCCGGGGAGAATGGCCGGATGACCGACGCGGGACCGCCGGACGCCCGGGGCAAGCGGGGGGCCGACCTGGCCAGGGACGCGCTGGCCGCGGCCCGGGAGGCCAGCGCCGCCCGCCGCCGGGCCGCCGGCCGGAACCCGGTGGGGCCGCGCGGGTCCGCGGCCCGGCTGCGTCGCCGCCGGTGGTCCGGGCCCGGCCCCGACCATCGCGACCCGCAGCCGCTGGCGGCCACCCTGCGATCGTGGGTGTCGTCGGCCGGGGTCGGCGCCGACCTGACGAAGGCCACCGTGTTCGGGCGCTGGGCGGAGATCGTCGGCGCGGACATCGCCGGCCATTGCGCGCCGGTGTCCCTGGTGGACGGCGAGCTGATGGTCGAGGCGGAGTCGTCCGCGTGGGCCACGCAGATCCGGATGCTCGGTCCGCAGCTGGCGAAGCGGATCAACAGCGAGGTCGGGGAGCGGTCGGTGCGCCGGGTGAAGGCCCGCGGCCCGGCGGCGCCGTCGTGGAAGTTCGGCAACCGGCACGTCCCTGGGCGGGGTCCGCGCGACACCTACGGCTGACGTTCGGCACGATGGACCGGCGGGCTCGCCCATGATCGACACCGCCCGGCCGGGGGACCCCGGCCAGCGCCGCCCAGGACCGGCCCGGCGATCCGCATGCAGCCCGTCACTATCGTCCGCGCCCGCCGATCACGCCACGGCATCCACAGCGGCCTCAGTTGGCCTCCTGGGACCGGTTCAACCGGTAGACTGAATCGGGTTTCGTCCGCAAACGGCCCTGAGGTCTCCGCAGACGAATCGACGGGTCCCGCCGATTCGCCCGCCGCGGCCGTCCGAGGACGGTCGCAGGACCGGCGACCGGGGGTATCGGCGCGGGGGGCACCACCCGATCGCATCAGCGCACCCGTCGGGAGCAGCGCCGCCATCCGGCGCGCGGCGACTCCCGGGCGGACGACTGCGTCCGGCGGCCGGGCCGGCACCACCTGCAAGGGACGACGAGACACACCTGTGAGCGCACGCAAGAACGAGTACGGCGCCTCCTCCATCACGGTCCTCGAGGGGCTCGAGGCCGTCCGCAAGCGACCCGGCATGTACATCGGGTCGACCGGCGAGCGGGGCCTGCACCACCTGGTGTGGGAGGTCGTGGACAACGCCGTCGACGAGGGCATGGCCGGCCATGCGGACAGCGTCCTGGTGGTGCTGCGCGCGGACGGCGGCGTCTCGGTCACCGACAACGGCCGCGGCATCCCGGTGGAGATGCACCCCAAGGAGAAGCGGCCGACCGTCGAGGTCGTGCTGACGATGCTGCACGCCGGCGGGAAGTTCGACTCCGACTCCTACGCCGTGTCCGGCGGCCTGCACGGCGTCGGCGTGTCGGTGGTGAACGCGCTGTCCAGCCGGCTCGAGGTGGACATCGAGCGGGACGGCAAGTCGTATCACCAGACCTACAGCTACGCGAAGCCCGGCCCGCTGGACGTGCTCGGCAACAGCCGGCGGACCGGCACCACCGTCACCTTCTGGGCGGATCCGTCGATCTTCGAGACCGTCGAGTACAACGTCGAGACGGTCTCCCGCCGGCTCCAGGAGATGGCCTTCCTGAACAAGGGCCTGACCATCACGCTGCGCGACGAGCGCCGCACCGGGGTGCTCGCCGAGCTGGACGAGATGGGCAACACCGCCGAGCCCGTCGAGGCGTCGGAGGAGGCGGCCGCCAAGCCGTGGAAGCCGCTGGAGCGCGTCTTCTCCTACCCGGGCGGCCTGGTCGACTACGTCAAGCACCTCAACCACACCAAGGACCCCATCCACCCGTCGATCATCGGCTTCGAGGTCAAGGGCGAGACGATGGAGGTGGAGATCGCGATGCAGTGGAACTCGTCCTACAACGAGTCCGTGCACTCCTTCGCGAACACCATCAACACCCACGAGGGCGGCACCCACGAGGAGGGCTTCCGCGCCTCGCTGACGTCCGTGGTGAACAAGTACGCCACCGAGAAGAAGCTGCTGAAGGACAAGGACGACAAGCTCTCCGGCGAGGACGTCCGCGAGGGCCTGGCCGCGATCATCTCCATCCGGCTGCGCGAGCCGCAGTTCGAGGGCCAGACGAAGGGCCGGCTCGGCAACACCGAGGCGAAGTCCTTCGTGCAGAAGGCGTGCAACGACTGGATCGCCGACTGGTTCGAGCGCAACCCGACCGAGGCCAGAACCATCATCAGCAAGACGATCTCGTCGGCGCAGGCGCGGGCCGCCGCGCGCAAGGCCCGAGACCTGGTGCGGCGCAAGGGCGCGCTCGAGATCGGCGGCCTGCCCGGCAAGCTCGCCGACTGCCGGTCGACCGATCCCGCCCGGTCCGAGCTGTACATCGTGGAGGGCGACTCCGCCGGCGGCTCGGCGAAGTCCGGGCGCGACTCCATGTTCCAGGCGATCCTGCCGATCCGCGGCAAGATCATCAACGTGGAGAAGGCGCGCATCGACCGGGTGCTGCGCAACACCGAGGTGCAGTCGCTGATCACCGCGCTCGGCACCGGCATCCACGACGACTTCGACCTGGCCAAGCTCCGGTACCACAAGATCGTGCTGATGGCCGACGCGGACGTGGACGGCCAGCACATCCGAACCCTGCTGCTGACGCTGCTCTTCCGGTTCATGCGCCCCTTGGTAGAGGCCGGTCACGTGTACCTGGCGCAGCCGCCGCTGTACAAGCTGAAGTGGACGAAGGGCGCCCACGACTTCGCGTACTCCGACCGCGAGCTGCACGGCATGATCGCCGAGGGCGAGCGCGCCGGCCGGCGGCTGCTCAAGGACGAGGGCGTGCAGCGCTACAAGGGTCTCGGCGAGATGAACGCCAAGGAGCTGTGGGAGACCACCATGGATCCGGCGCACCGGCTGCTGCTGCAGGTGACGCTGGAGGACGCGGCCACCGCGGACGAGCTGTTCTCGGTGCTCATGGGCGAGGACGTGGAGGCGCGCCGCGCGTTCATCACCCGCAACGCGAAAGACGTTCGTTTCCTTGACTTCTGACTTGGACAAATGGGACGTGAGTCACATTCAGCGAGACGCAGCTCACACAAATCACCCGAATCGGGCCATCAATGCACAGTAATCATCCACATGTGGATAGTTCCGTCGCGGTCTGTGACGGAATCGTGACCAGGGAAGGCCGACCGTGACGGGGCCCACCACGCCAGAGCACGACCGCACCGAGCCGGTCGACATCCAGCAGGAGATGCAGCGGTCGTTCATCGACTACGCGATGAGCGTCATCGTCTCCCGCGCCCTGCCCGACGTGCGGGACGGGCTCAAGCCGGTGCACCGCCGGGTGCTGTACGGCATGTTCGACTCCGGCTTCCGGCCCGAGCGCAGCACCGTCAAGTCCTCCCGCGTGGTGGGCGACGTGATGGGCAACTACCACCCGCACGGCGACTCGTCGATCTACGACACCGTCGTCCGGATGGCGCAGCCGTGGTCGCTGCGGTACCCGATGATCGACGGCCAGGGCAACTTCGGCTCGATGGGCAACGACCCGCCCGCGGCCATGCGGTACACCGAGTGCCGGCTGACGCCGCTGGCCATGCTCATGCTCGACGGAATCACTGAAAACACAGTGGACGCCGTCCCTAATTACGACAACAAGACCACCGAGCCGACGGTGCTGCCGTCGCGCATCCCGAACCTGCTGGTCAACGGCTCGTCCGGGATCGCGGTCGGGATGGCCACCAACATCCCGCCGCACAACCTGCGCGAGGTCGCCAAGGCCGTCATCTGGTTCCTGGAGAACCCCGAGGCGAGCGCCGAGGAGCTGCTGGCCGCCGCGATGCTGCGCGTGCACGGCCCGGACTTCCCGACCGGCGCGCTGATCGTCGGCACCGACGGCATCGCCGACGCGTATCGCACGGGCCGCGGCTCGATCCGCATGCGCGCCGTGGTGAACATCGAGGAGGACGGCAAGGGCCGCACCATCCTGGTCGTCACCGAGCTGCCCTACCAGGTCAATCCCGGACAACCTCGTGGAGTCGATCGCCCAGCTGCACAAGGACGCGCGGATCGCGGGCATCGCCGACATCGCCGACGAGTCCAGCGACCGCATCGGCATGCGGATCGTCATCACCCTGAAGCGCGACGCCGTCGCCAAGGTCGTGCTGGCGAACCTGTTCAAGCACACCGCGCTGCAGACGTCGTTCGGCGCGAACATGCTGGCGATCGTCGACGGGGTGCCGCGCACGCTGCGCCTCGACCAGATGGTCAGCTTCTACGTCGCGCACCAGATCGAGGTCATCCGCCGGCGGACCCAGTACCGGCTGGACGAGGCGGAGAAGCGCGCGCACATCCTGCGCGGCCTGGTCAAGGCGCTGGACATGCTCGACGAGGTCATCGCGCTGATCAGGCGCTCGCCCTCGGCCGAGGAGTCCAAGGCCGGCCTGATGGAGCTGCTGGACGTCGACGAGGTGCAGGCCGTCGCCATCCTGGACATGCAGCTGCGCCGGCTCGCCGCCCTGGAGCGGCAGAAGATCGTGGACGACCTGGCCACGATCGAGAAGGTCATCGCCGACCTGCGGGACATCCTGGCCCGGCCCGAGCGGCAGCGTGCCATCGTCCGCGACGAGCTCGGCGAGGCCGTCGAGAAGTACGGCGACGACCGGCGCACCCGCCTCATCCCGTACGACGGCGACGTGTCCGTCGAGGACCTGATCGCCGTCGAGGACGTGGTGGTCACGATCACCCGCACCGGCTACGCGAAGCGCACCAAGACCGACCTCTACCGCGCGCAGCGCCGCGGCGGCAAGGGCGTGCAGGGCGCCGCGCTGAAGCAGGACGACATCGTGGCGCACTTCTTCGTGTGCTCCACGCACGACTGGATCCTGTTCTTCACGAACAAGGGCCGGGTCTACCGGGCGAAGGCCTACGAGCTGCCGGAGGCCAACCGGAACGCGCGCGGCCAGCACGTGGCGAATCTGCTGGCGTTCCAGCCGGACGAGAAGATCGCCCAGGTCATCCAGATCCGCAACTACAACGTCGCGCCGTACCTGGTGCTGGCCACCCAGGGCGGCCTGGTCAAGAAGAGCGAGCTCACCGCGTTCGACTCGAACCGCTCCGGCGGCATCGTGGCGGTCAACCTGCGCGACGACGACGAGCTGGTCGGCGCCGTGCTGTGCTCGCCCGACGAGGACCTGCTGCTCATCTCCGCCGAGGGCCAGTCGATCCGGTTCCATGCGACCGACGAGGCGCTGCGGCCGATGGGCCGCGCCACGTCCGGCGTCCTCGGCATGCGGTTCAACGCGGGGGACGAGCTGCTGTCCATGGATGTCGCCCGCGAGGGCGCGCAGGTCCTGGTGGCCACCGAGCGCGGCTACGCGAAGCGCACGGACATTTCGGAATACCCGGTGCAGGGCCGCGGTGGAAAGGGTGTTCTGACAATTCAGTACGACCGCCGGCGTGGCAAGCTGGTGGGCGCATTGATCGTCGACCTGGACACCGAGGTCTACGCCATCACCTCCGGCGGCGGGGTCATCCGCACCCTGGCCAAGGAGGTCCGCAAGGCCAAGCGGCAGACCATGGGAGTGCGGCTGATGAACCTGTCCGACGGCGACAGCCTGGTGGCCATCGCCCGGAACGCGGACGCGGAGCCCATCGTCGACGGTGCCCTCCCGGCCGACGGTGCGCCGTCGCCGAACGGCAGCCCGTCGCCGAACGGGGCGCCCTCCGCCAACGGCGGGCCCGCCGGGGGGTCGTCGTGACGACCCAGCAAGCCGGCTCCGCGGCCCAGGGCGCCGAGGGCTCGCAGCCGCCCGGCGCGCCGAACGGCCCGGGCGGCGACGTGGCCATGGCGAGCCCGCAGCACGTCGGGCCGCCGCCGGCCCGCGGCCCCGCACCCGGCCGCCCCGGCACGGACGCGCGCCGCACCAAGTCGAACCGCCGGCCGCCGCGCCTGGCGTCCCTGCAGCTCAAGCGCATCGACCCGTGGACGGTGCTGAAGATCAGCCTGATCGTCACCATCGTGATGTTCTTCGTGTGGATGATCGCCGTCGGCATCCTGTACCTGACCCTCGGCTCGATGGACGTCTGGACGCGGATCAACGACACGTTCTCCACGCTCACGTCGGCGCCCGACCAGGCCGCCGCCGGCACCACGGACCTCATCACGGCCCCGCGCGTCTTCGGCATCACCGCGATCGTCGGCGCCATCAACATCGTGCTGTTCACGGCGCTGGCGACCGTCGCGGCGTTCATCTACAACGCTGCCGCCGCCATGTCCGGCGGCGTCGAGCTCACGCTGGGCGAGCGCGACTAGACCCCGGAGACTCCCTTTTCCGCCGGTGGACGGGGGACGGCTCAGGGCGTGACGAGCGCCCGGACGGCCTCGACCACCGCGGCCCGCTGCCGCTCCCGCGTCGGCACGTCGAGCGTCGCGGCCGGCTCGAAGGTCAGCACGGCGGTGTGCGTCATGGCCAGGATCAGACCCAGCAGCTCCGTCGCGGGGATGCGGGACGAGACCGTCCCGGCCGTCTGCGCCCCCGCGATCACCTCGATCTTGTGCCGCGTGGCGAGCGCCGACGCGGCGGGCGGGCCGTCGCGGTGCCCGCGCTCCAGCAGCTGCCAGATCGCCAGCCGGATGTTCCGCGGGTGCTCGAGCGACCAGTCGTACAGCCGCGCGGCGTACCCGGGCAGGTCGGCCGCGTCGATCGGCACGTCCTGCACGGTGTCGACGACGAGCGCGTCGAAGACCGCGTCGAACAGGCCCTCCTTGCTGCCGAAGTAGGCGTAGATCAGGGACTTGTTGCAGCCGGCCTCGGCGGCGATGCGGTCGACCCGCGCGCCGGCGACGCCGCGGGTCGCGAACTCCTCGGCCGCCGCCTCCAGCAGCTTGGCCCGGGTCGCGTCCGCGTCTCTCACCACACTCCCATCATGACAACTAACCGTTTAGTTGACAACTGATGCCGCGCAGTGGTGAACTGCTCACAACTAACCATTTAGTTGAAAGGAGCGGAGCGTGACGGAGACGAAGAGGATCGCGCTGATCACCGGGGCGTCGTCGGGCATCGGCGAGGCGGCCGCACACCGGCTGCACGACGAGGGGTATGTCGTGGTCGCGGGCGCGCGGCGGACCGGGCGGATGGCCGGCCTCGCGGAGGCGGGCATGGACGTCGTCGCGCTGGACGTGACGGACGACGACTCGATGGTGTCCGTGGTCGACCACGTCGTCGGCACGTACGGGCGCATCGACCTGCTGGTGAACAATGCGGGCTACGGCTCGTACGGCGCGGTCGAGGACGTGCCGCTTGACGAGGCGCGCAACCAGGTCGAGGTCAACCTGTTCGGCCTCGCGCGCCTGACGCAGCTGGTGCTGCCGCAGATGCGCGCCCAGCGCTCGGGGCGGATCGTCAACATCTCGTCGATCGGCGGGCGCGGGTCGGAGCCGCTCGGCGGCTGGTACCACGCGACCAAGTACGCGGTCGAGGGGCTGAGCGACGCGCTGCGGATGGAGCTCCGCCCGTTCGGCATCGACGTGGTGATCATCGAGCCGGGCGCGATCCGCACGGAGTGGAGCGGCATCGCCACCGACTCGCTGCTCGAGACGTCCGGCGGCACCGCGTACGGCGAGCAGGCGAGGCAGCTGACCGCCTTTCACCGGGCGGCCTTCGTGCGCGTGGCGGTCGAGCCGGCCGTCGTCGCCGACGCGGTGCTCGAGGCCGCGACCGTCCGCCGCCCGAAGGCTCGCTACGTGGCGCCGCGCAGCGCCGGCGTGCCGCTGACCATCGGCCGGTTCCTGACGGACCGCGCGCGGGACGCGATCCAGGCCCGCGCCATGAAGATGCTCGCCGCGCGCGCGCCGGAGACGGTGGACTTCGCGGCCGCGCCGGCGCGCTGACGTCAGCGGCGCCCGACGATCGCGACGCAGCCCGTCTCGGCGGATCGCTGCGTGGACACCTCGAACCCGTGCCCGCGCAGCGCGTCCCCGACCCGGCCGGTGACGTCCCGCGCGCCGGCCGGGTCGCCGGGGCCGTAGCCATAGCAGAGGAAGAGCGAGGCGCCCCGCGGTCGCAGCGCCCGGTCGAGCACCGCCCACTCCCGCTCCGCCGGGCCGGTCCAGAACAGGTTGACGTTCATCGCGACGGCGACGTCCACCGGCTCCCCGGGGACGTGCTCGGCCAGACTCACCGTCTCGAACGACGCCAGCCCCGATGCCACGTGCGCGGGGTTCCGGGCGGCGGCCCGGCCGGTCGCGGTCGCGGACCGATCGATCGCGATCAGTCGGCCGCCCGGGGCGACCCGCTCGCAGATCAGCACCGCGGCCGCGCCGTTCCCGCCGCCGATCTCCAGCACGCGCCCGCCGGGACGCAGGTCCATCAGGTCGATTGCCCAGGCGATCCGGGGCGGAACCGGTGCGGGACTCACGGCGCCGACGGTATCCGCGGTCCACGACCGCCGCGGCCCCTCGACGGGGTTTGGGTCGGCCCGCCGCGGTGCGATACCCTCGATGACCGCGGCGCCGTGGGATCTGCAGTCCTGGACCCGGCGCCGTGAGTGATGTTCCGGGCCTATAGCTCAGACGGTTAGAGCGCTTCCCTGATAAGGAAGAGGTCGGAGGTTCAAGT
>CAWJOH010000010.1:0-296931 GCA_963844455.1 uncultured Actinomycetota bacterium | reverse complement strand
GGTCGCGGTGGCGACGCCGGACAGGTGGGTGAGCAGGTTCAGCGCCGTGCGCTCGGCGGTGAGCACCGCCGAGGTCGGCCCGGAGAGCACGAGGGCAGCTGTCGCGGGAATCAGCTCGGCCCCGTCCGGCAGCAGCGACTCCACCGACAGGTCCGCGCCGAGCAGGCTGTCGAAGACGGCGACCGCGACCGGTCCGCCGGCGAGCACGCCCGGCGCGCGGGGCGTGACGGACGCGCGGCAGACCTGGTCCGCTGGCACGGTGGCGAGGGTGGTCACGTCCGGCCCGTCCCGCAGGTCCTCGTCGAGCGCCGTCGCGATCACGGCGGCCACGGCCGACGCGTCAAGACCGGCGGTCGCGAGGGCGTCGATGGTGACGGCCGACCAGGCTGCTGGGGTCGGCCGGTGCGCGCGTCGACCGCGACCGGCGTGCGGTCCAGCGCCTCGGCGCGCGGCCGGCCGTCGACCAGGCGCAGCGCGATCGACCGCGCCCAGCGGTCGGCCGGGTCCGGTCGGTCGGTGCGGACGTGGCAGCCCCGGGACTCGGTGCGGGTCCGGGCGGCGGTCGCCAGCGCCGCGGCTGCGAGCGCGAGGTTGGCCGTCTCGATGCTCAGCCGGTCCGGTGCAGCCGGCCGGCCGGCGACGCGATCGGCGACGGCCACCACCGAGCGCAGGCCGGCGGCGTCGCGCCCGATCGCCGCCGAGGCGCTCATCGCGCGCTGCAGCTCGGGCGGCGGCGGGGTCCGCGGCGGGCACGGCGGCCAGCAGCAACTCGGCGGGTGCGGCGACGCTGTCCGCAGGTCGGCGCACACGGCGCGGGCCTCCCGCTCCCCCATCACGAGGCCCTCGAGCAGCGGATTGGAGGCCAGCCGGTTCGCGCCGTGCAGGCCGGTGCGGGCGACCTCGCCGACCGCGAGCAGGCCGGCCACGGTGGTGCGGCCGTCGAGATCGGTCAGCACGCCGCCGCAGGAGTAGTGCGCGGCCGGGGCGACGGGGATGGGATCGATCGATGGGCCGTACCCGGCGACGGCGCAGGCGGCCGGAACCATCGGGAACCGGCGCGCAAAGACGGCGGGGTCGATGCCGGTCGCATCCAGGAACACGTGGTCGCCGATCCCGCCCGGCGCTGCCGCCATCCGGCGGGAGACGGCCAGCGACACCACGTCTCGCGGGGCGAGGTCGGCGAGCGGATGTACCCCGGGCATGATCCGCGCGCCCGCGCCGTCGATCAGCACGGCGCCCTCGCCGCGAACCGCCTCGGTGATCAGCGGCCGGTGGCCGAGGTCGCCCGGCCCGGTCCAGAGCACGGTCGGATGGAACTGCATGAACTCCAGGTCGGCGGTGGCGGCTCCCGCGCGCAGCGCCATCGCGATCCCGTCGCCCGTGGCGACGCCCGGGTTCGTCGTCGCCGCGTACAGGTGCCCAGCGCCGCCGGTGGCAAGCACGACGGCGCGGCAGCGCAGCAGGCCGAGCGAGCCGTCGGGCGCCAGCACCGACACCCCACGCGCGCGCCCGGCGGCGTCCAGCACGACGTCCACCACCTGATGCCCGGCCAGCACCGAGGGCAGCCCCGGCACGTCGAGCAGCGCCCGCTCGATCTCGGCTCCGGTCGCGTCGCCGCCGGCGTGGATCACCCGGTTCGCGGAGTGGCCGCCCTCGCGGGTGCGCAGCAGGCCGTCCGGGCCGGCGTCGAAGACGGCGCCGCGCGAGATGAGCCGGGCGACCGCGGCCGGACCCTCGGTGAGGATCATCGCGACGGCCACCGGATCGGCGAGACCGCCGCCGGCGACGATGGTGTCGTCGATGTGCGCATCGACCGAGTCGCCGGGATCGCGGTCGTCGCGGACCACGGCGACGCCGCCCTGTGCCCACCGGGTGCTGGCCTCCTCGGGCTCGCCCTTGGTCACCAGCAGGACGGACAGGCCCGCGCGGGCGGCGTCGAGCGCCGCCGTCAGGCCGGCCACGCCCGTGCCGACGACCACGACGTCCGCGTTCGCCTCCCAGGCCGGCAGCGGCGGCACCTGCTCGATCACGCCCGACATTTGCTCGATCACGCCCGACATTTGCTCGATCACGCCGACATTTGCTCGATCACTCGCCGCCGCCGCTCTGCCCGATCGAGATCATCCGTTCCACCGCACCCCGGGCGCGGCGGGCGATCTCCGGATCGACGTGGACCTCGTCGCGCATCTCGCGCAGCGCGGCCAGCAGCTTCTCCGGGGTGATCATCTTCATGTACCTGCACGACGCGCGGTCGTTCACCGCGCGGAAGTCGATGCCGGGCGCGGCCCGCCGCAGCTGGTGCAGCATGCCGATCTCGGTGGCGACGAGCACGGTCTTCGCGGACGAGGCGCGCGCCGCGGCGACCATGTCGCCGGTCGAGAGGATCTTCACCTTCTCCGCCGGCACCGCGCCCGCGGAGGCGAGGTACAGCGCGCTGGTCGCGCAGCCGCACTCCGGGTGGATGTACAGGTCCGCGTCGGGGTTGGCCTCGGACTTGGCGGTCAGCTGGCGGCCGTTGATGCCGGCGTGCACGTGGCACTCGCCCGCCCACACGGAGATGTTGTCGCGGCCCAGCACACGGCGCACGTGCGCACCCAGGAACTGGTCGGGGCCGAACAGCACCGGCGTCTCCGCGGGGATGGAGCGGACCACGTCGACCGCGTTCGACGAGGTGCAGCAGATGTCGGTCTCCGCCTTCACCTCGGCCGTGGTGTTGACGTACGAGACGACCACGGCGCCCGGGTTGTCGCGCTTCCAGGCGCGCAGCTGGTCGGCGGTCAGCGAGTCGGCGAGCGAGCAGCCGGCGTTGGCGTCCGGGATCAGCACGGTCTTGTCGGGCGAGAGGATCTTCGCGGTCTCGGCCATGAAGTGCACGCCGCAGAAGACGATCGTCGACTCCGCGGCGGTCGCGGCAACCCGGGACAGGTAGAGCGAGTCGCCGACGTGGTCGGCCACGTCCTGGATCTGCGGCAGCTGGTAGTTGTGCGCGAGGATCACGGCGTTGCGCTTGCGCGCCAGCTCCCTGACCTCCGCCGCCCACGCGGCCGTGGTCTCCGCCGTGGCGGGGGTATCGGGGGCGGCAATATCGAGGGTCGCAGTCATCGCTTCCTCCGTTCGAGGTTTTCGACTTATAATCGAAAACGTGCCCAATACTAGCAGGTCATCGATGGAGGTGCTGGCGGCCGTCTTCACGGTGTTCCCTGACCAGGCGGAACGTCCCGGGCTGCACGTGCTGCTGTGGCAGAGAGCACGCGAGCCCGCAGCGGGCCAGTGGGCGCTGCCGGGCGGGACGGTGCTCGCCGACGAGGACGTCGACGCCTCGGCGGCCCGCCAGCTCGCCGAGAAGGTCGACCTGACGCGCGTCGCGCACCTGGAGCAGATCGGCGTGTTCTCGGATCCGCGCCGGGTGCCCGGCGCGCGGGTGATGGCGACGGGATTCCTCGGGCTGGTGCCGTTGGGCGCCGACCCGCGGCTGCCGGAGGACACGGCGTGGCACCCGATCGACGCCCTGCCCAGCACGGCGCTCGACCACGGCGTGATCATCGACCGCGCGCACCGGCGGCTGCAGGCGAAGCTCTCCTACACGAACATCGGCTTCGCGCTGGCACCGGCCGAGTTCACCCTCGGCGAGCTGCGGCGGATCTACGCGGCGACCTTCGGGCACGACGTCGACCCGACGAACCTGCAGCGGATCCTCACCCGGCGCGGGATGCTCGAGCCGACCGGCAGCACCGCGCCGCCCGGACCGTCGGGCGGCAGGCCGGCCGCCCTCTTCCGGTTCACCCTCGGGGAATACCGGGTGACGGATCCGTTCGCGGCGTTCCGACCGCCGGAGCGGCCGTCTCCGGCGTGACGCGGCCCAGATCGGGGCGGCCGTTCCAGGCCGCCAGGAACGTGTACACCGCGGCGGCGACCGCCGGCTGCACGAACACCACCAGCAGGGTGTCCGTGTGCGGCGCGGAGGTGACGATCGTGTCGGCGTCCGTCGCGCCGACCGACGCGGGATCGACGCCCGGCGCGAGCAGGCCGCCGAGCCACCAGGCGAGCACGGCGCCGGCGAGCGAGCTCGCCGCGAGCGTGACCAGCATCCGCCAGCCCCGGCTCCGGACCGACTGCCAGGCGCCCACCGCCAGCGCGGCGCCGATCGCCACCCCGGACAGCACGAAGATCGCCACGTCGAGGAAGTAGTTCGTGGAGGTCGTCGGCAGCGCGCCGTACCGGCCGTCGGTCAGCACCTTGTAGGGCACACCCGGCGCGAGGTAGGCCCAGGCGACGCCCTGCAGGACGCCCAGCAGCAGGGCGGCGGCGACGACGATCCAGAACGCGCGCGGGATCCGGCTCACGCCAGGCAGTCCGCGCCGAGCAGCGCCTTGAGATCGCCCATCAGTGCCGACGTCGGCGTCACCCGCAGGCCGTCGTCGAGCCGCAGCGTGGTGGCGCGCCCGGCGTTGAGCAGCCGCAGGTGCACGGCGGTCGTGCCGGGATGGGCCTGCAGCACGTCCCGTAGCCGGTCGACGACGGGCGGCGTGCACCGGGTGGCCGAGATGCTCACCTGGACGGGCCCCTTGCCGGCCGCCGTCGACAGATCGGGCACGACGACGGACTGCGCGTGCAGCGACAGCCGGTCCTCCGAGCGCGCGACCCGGCCCTTGATCAGCACCACCGCGTCCTCCGCGAGCAGCAGCGCCGTCTCCGCATAGACCTTCGGGAAGAACGCGACCTCCACTCCCCCGGTCAGGTCCTCCAGGGTCGCGGACGCCCATGGGTCGCCCTTCTTGGTCAGCCGGCGCTGCAGCCCGGTGAGGATGCCGCCGACCGTGATCATGCCGCGGTCGGGAACGGTGCCGTCCAGGATGTCCGGCACCGACGCGTCCGACTGCGCGGACAGGACGTGCTCGACGCCGGCCAGCGGATGGCCGGACACGTACAGGCCCAACATCTCCCGCTCGAACCCGAGGCGGAGCTTGGTGTCCCACTCGGTGTCCGGGATGTTGCCGCGGAACGACGCGCCCTTCTCCTCGACGGACATCTCGCCGAAGAGGTCGAACTGTCCGGCCGCCTCCGCCTTCTTCAGCCCGAGCACCTCGTCGATCGCCCGCGAGTGCTCCATCAGCAGGCCCTTGCGCGGGTGGTTGAGCGAGTCGAAGGCGCCGGCCTTGATCAGCGATTCGACGACCTTCTTGTTGCAGGCGACCGCGTCGACCTTGTCCAGGAAGTCGTAGAAGTCGGTGTACGCGCCCTTGTCCCGGCGGCTGCCGGTGATCGACGCGACGACGCCGGTGCCGACGTTGCGCACCGCGGACAGCCCGAACCGGATGTCCGAGCCGACCGGCGCGAAGTCCTGTTCGGAGGCGTTCACGTCGGGCGGCAGCACGGTGATGCCCATCGACCGGCACTCGGCCAGGTAGATCGCCATCTTGTCCTTGTCGTCGCCCACGCTGGTGAGCAGCGCCGCCATGTACTCGGCGGGGTAGTTGGCCTTGAGATAGCCCGTCCAGTAGGCGATCAGGCCGTAGGCGGCGGAGTGGGCCTTGTTGAACGCGTAGTCGGAGAACGGCAGCAGGATGTCCCACAGCGTCTTGATGGCGCCCGCGGAGTAGCCGCGATCGGACATGCCCGTGGAGAACGTCTCGTACTGGGCGTCGAGCTCGGCCTTCTTCTTCTTGCCCATGGCCCGGCGCAGCAGGTCGGCCGCGCCGAGGGAGTACCCGGCGACCTTCTGCGCGATCGCCATGACCTGTTCCTGGTAGATGATCAGGCCGTAGCTGTCGTCGAGGATCTCGGCCATCGGCTCGGCCAGCTCGGGGTGGATCGGCACGACCTGCTTGCGCCCGGTCTTGCGATCGGCGTACTCGTTGTGCGAGTTCGCCCCCATCGGTCCCGGCCGGTAGAGCGCGATCAGCGCCGAGATGTCCTCGAAGTTGTCCGGGCGCATCGAGCGCAGCAGCGCCCGCATCGGGCCGCCGTCGAGCTGGAACACCCCGAGCGTGTCGCCGCGGGCGAGCAGCTGGAAGGTCGCCGGGTCGTCCAGCGTCAGGTCCTCGAGCACCACGGTCTCGCCGCGGTTGGCCCTGATGTTGATCAGCGCGTCGTCCAGGACCGTGAGGTTGCGCAGCCCCAGGAAGTCCATCTTGATCAACCCGAGCCGCTCGCAGGTCGGGTAGTCGAACTGGGTGATGATCGCGCCGTCCTGCTCCCGCTTCATGATCGGGATCAGGTCCTGCAGGGGCGCCGACGACATGATCACGCCGGCCGCGTGCACGCCCCACTGCCGCTTGAGACCCTCGAGCCCGCGGGCCGTCTCGACCACCTTGCCGACGTCCGGGTCGGCCGACGCGAGCGACCGGAACTCACCGCCCTCGTTGTACCGGGGGTCGGCGGGATCGAAGATCTTGGCCAGCGCCAGGTCCTTGCCCATCACCGGCGGCGGCATCACCTTGGTGATCCGGTCGCTCACCGAGAAGGGCATGCCGAGCACGCGCGCGGCGTCCTTGACCGCCTGCTTGGCCTTGATGGTGCCGTACGTGACGATCTGCGCGACCCGGTCGTCGCCGTACTTGTCGGTGACGTACCGGATCACGTCGCCGCGGCGGCGCTCGTCGAAGTCCACGTCGAAGTCGGGCATGGACACCCGGTCGGGGTTCAGGAACCGCTCGAAGATCAGCCCGTGCGCCAGGGGGTTCAGGTCGGTGATCCGCATTGCGTAGGCGACCATCGACCCCGCGCCGGAGCCGCGGCCGGGACCGACCCGGATGCCGTTGTCCTTGGCCCAGTTGATGAAGTCGGCGACCACCAGGAAGTACCCGGGGAAGTTCATCTGGGTGATCACGCCGACCTCGTAGTCGGCCTGCTTGCGCACCTCGGGCGGGATCCCGTCCGGGAACCGGGCATCGAGTCCGCGCTCCACCTCGGCGACGAACCAGGACTGCTCCGTCTCCCCGGGCGGGACGGGGAAACGCGGCATGTACGAGGAGTTCTCGTCGAAGCTGGTGGAGCACCGCTCGGCGATCAGCAGGGTGTTGTCGCACGCCTCGGGGAGCCCGTGCTTGTCCACCCAGATCGCCCGCATCTCCTGCGGCGACTTGAGGTAGTAGTCGTGGCCCTCGAGCCGGAACCGGTTGGGGTCGTCGAGGGTCTTGCCCGACTGCACGCAGAGCAGCGCCTCGTGCGCGTGCGCGTCCGCCGCATCCGTGTAGTGCAGGTCGTTGGTCGCGACCAGCGGCAGGTCCAGGTCCTTGGCGATCCGCAGCAGGCCCTCGCGGACCCGGTTCTCGATCCGCAGCCCGTGGTCCATCACCTCGACGAAGAAGTTGCCGGCACCGAAGATGTCCCGGAAGTCGGCGGCGCCGGCCCGCGCCTTCTCGTAGTTCCCGATGCGCAGCCAGGTCTGCACCTCACCGGACGGGCAGCCGGTGGTGCCCAGCAGGCCGGCGGCGTGCTCGGCCAGCAGCTCCCGGTCCGCCCGCGGCTTGTACCACTGGCCCTCCAGCGAGGCGCGGGACGCGAGCCGGAACAGGTTGTGCATGCCCTCCGTCGACTCGGAGAGCAGGGTCATGTGCGTGTAGGCGCCGCCGCCCGACACGTCGTCCTCGCCGCCGTCGGCCCAGCGCACCCGGCTGCGCTCGAACCGGGAGGTGTTCGGCGTGAGGTAGGCCTCCATGCCGATGATCGGGTTGACGCCGTGCGCCCTGGCCTGCCGGTAGAAGTCGTGCGCCCCGAACACGTTGCCGTGGTCGGTCATCGCCAGCGCGGGCATCCCCATCTCGGCGGTGCGTTCGAAGAGGTGACCGAGCCGGGCGGCACCGTCGAGCATGGAGTACTCGGTGTGCACATGGAGGTGGACGAACGAGTCCGCTCGCGTCCCGGGGCCGGTCACCCGTCCGTTCTAGCACGGGGTCCGGACGCTTCCCGTCACGACGTGCGGCGGGCCCGCCCGGCCTTGCGCAGGGCCTCGTCGCGGCGCGCGCTCCAGAGCCAGGCGAGGCTCTGCGCGATCGGCCGGATGACGGCCGTGTCGTTCCAGTAGGCGACGTGCGACACCGGGGACATGCCGATCAGCAGCGCGCCGACGTTCACCGAGCGGTCCTCGTCGACCGCGCGGCGGTAGCGCTCCGACAGGCCCTTGAGCGGGAACGCGAGCACGTCGTCGGGGTCGTAGAAATTGATCCACTCGCTGGCGGCGGCGATCACCGGGTCCGGGCTCGCCTTGCCGGGAATGTCGACCGGCTCGCTGAAGTCGCCGTACCGCTCCATCCACAGCGCGATCGGACTGCCCAGCGTGTAGAGGAAGGTGAGCGTCTCGCCGCGCTCGATGGGGGTGGCGGCGGGCTCGAGCACCCGACCCTTGTGCAGGTCGTAGAAGTGGTCGGAGGCGATGACCGAGCCGAGGCTGTGCGCGATGACGCAGAGCGGCGCCTCCGGCGCCTTCTCCCCCAGCCGGCGCAGCGCCTGGTCGACCCGGTCGTGCACGGCGTCGTAGACGACCCGGCTGTTCGGGGTGACCTGGTAGGCGACGATGTCCCCGACGAAGTTGCTGACGGCCCAGCGCAGCGTCGGCCAGTGGATGCGCGGGATGCCGGGCACGTGCCGGACCAGCCCGGACAACGCCAGCGGGATCAACGAGAGGCTGGAACCGTTCGAGACCTGGTGGGTGAGCCGGTTCAGGCCGGAGAACCAGCCGGCCGCGCGGTCCGGGAACGCGCTCTCCAGTAGGTGGTCCTCCCGCTCGATGACCGCGGGCGCCCAGTACACCGACTCGACCACGAGGTTGTCGTTGGCCGACGCCTCGCCGGTCGCCTTGACGTACTCGCGGCGCAGCATGCGCACCGCGGACCGCGCGAAGTTCGGCTCCCGGATGCCGACGCCGTGGATGAACAGGACGGCCAGCTGCTCGCTCCGGGAGGTGTTCGGCACGGGTCGGTCAGCGCTCGACCCTGTAGCGCTTGCGGCCGAGCAGGAAGCCGACGACGAAGCCGAGCGCGGCGACGATGGCCAGCACGATCCACAGCGCCATCTCTGCGTCGAAGAACAGGAAGTTGATGGTGGTCTGGTCGCGGTTCAGCGCGATGAAGCCGATCACCAGCAGCGCGACGACACCGCCGACGATCAGGCGGGGACTGACGCCCTTCTTGACGGGTGGATCCTCGGATCGCGGATCGACGTACGACATGATGACCTCCCGGCACGGGAACGCTGTTGCCCTGTGCGACCACTGTGACGCCGGGAGGGGTCGAGAGCAACGGGCCACGCGGAACGGGAGGCGGCATGGCCGCGAACAGGAGACGGGCCGGCGTCGGCGCCCTGCTGCTGACGCCCGGTGCGGGTGCCGGGCGGGACAACGGCACGCTGGTCGCGGTGGAGCAGGCGGTAGCGCCGCTGCCCTGCGCCCGCGTCGACTTCCCCTACCGGATCGCGGGCCGCCGGACCCCGGACAAGCCCGAGGTGGCGATCGCGCACCTGCGGGCCGAGGTTGCCGCGCTCGCGGAGCGCGCCGGGGTGCCGCCGGCGTCGGTGGTGCTCGGTGGTCGCTCGTTCGGCGGACGGATGTGCTCGATGGCGGTCGCGGAGGGCCTGCCCGCCGCCGGCCTGGTCCTGTTGAGCTATCCGCTGCACCCACCGGGCCGGCCGGACCGCCTCCGGGTGGAGCATTTCCCGGCGATCACGGTGCCCGTGCTCTTCGTCTCGGGCGAGCGGGATCCGTTCGGCTCGCCGGACGAGTTCGCCGAGCACGTGCCGGCGATCCGCGGCCCGGTGACGCAGGTCTGGGTCGGCGGCGGGCACGACCCGCGCAAGGACGGCGCGGTGAGCGCGGCCGTCACGGACTGGTTGGCGTCGCTGTCGCCGCGGTCGCGTTCGTCGGCCCGGTCCCGATCGTCGGCGGCTGGGTCGACGGCTCGGTCGACGGCTCGGTCGACGGCTCGGTCGTCGGCTCGGTCGTCGGGCTGACCGGCGTCGGTTCCGGCGTCGGCGCGGCGGCCGATGCGGGCGTCCGCGTCGGCTCGCTCGGCACCGGGATCTCCGTCTCGATCTCCGTCTCGATCTCCGCGGACCGGGTCGTCTGCGCCCCGACCGGGATGCCGGAGACGCAGCCGATCAAGGGGTTGGTGTACGGCGGCCGGACGTTGATGGCGTAGGCGCAGACCGTCGTCGGCCCGGTTCCGACGCCGCCCAGCACGGCCTGGAAGCCGGACGATCCGCCCGCCCACGGGTACACCGCGCGCACGTCGGGGCGGGACTGTCCGGTGGAGACCGCCGCGCTGGCCGCGCCGCCAGGGCCGTAGACGTAGATATGCACGGTTTCCGCCGCGCCCGGTGCCTGCGGGTCCGCCGCCCACCCCGCCACGGAGATCCGGCCGCCGGAGACCGCGACCGCTGCGTCGAGGTGCCCGACGGGTCCTGGTATGTCGACGGCCTTGCAGCCAAGCGCCGGGTTGTCCGTGCCGCGGGCGACGTTGATCCCGTACGCGCAGATCGTGTGGCGTCCCGGCCCGTACCAGGGCAGGGTCCCCTCGAAGCCGTAGGAGCCCATGAGGTTCAGCGCGGAGTTCACGTCCGGGCGGGCGAGGTTGGCGAGGGTGCCGCTGGAGGTCGTGCCGAACGGCCCGTAGTCGTAGAAGTGCACCTCCAGCGTGCCGTTGACCGCGTCGGGATCGAGCCCCCAGCCGCCCATCCACACGCCGGTGCCGCGGACGTCCACGGCATCGAGGCTGCCGACGGGGTTGCGGCCGGCCTCCCCCGCGGCCGGGTTGCTGGGGATGCTCACGCAGGACAGCGCGCCCTGACCGCCACCGCGGTACCAGGGCAGCGGGATCGGCCCCTGTCCCGGCGAGAGCCGGTCCACCTTCTCCGTCGCGCTCGCCTCCCAGCGCGTGTAGTACTGCGGGGCGCCGCTCCGCTGCACCGCCTCGGCGGCCTCCGTGGGGGTCAGCGCCTCCCAGTTCGGCACGCTCCGCAGGCCGCTGTTCGTGGACGCGCTCTGCTGCCCGCCGTAGAACGCCATGGCCGACCAGCGCGGGTCGAGCAGGCGCTGCACCACGCCCTCCGGGTCGGTGCGGCCGGTGCTGGCACCGTAGTTGCCCCAGCCCCACGCCGGGCGCTGCTGGAACAGCCCGATGGAGTCGGTGTTGTTCGCCCCGTCACGCTGCCCGAAGCGGTCGTGCGGATACTTCAGCGACAGCTTCGCCACGCTCAGCCAGTAGCCGCCGCCCGGCGCCGGCCAGGTCGTGGACAGGGTGTTCGTGCCGTCGTTGGCGAGATTCCGCAGCGTGGTCTCCTGCAGCATGACCATGACCGCGATGATCTGCCCCTTGCGGGACACGCCCATGCTCTTGGCCACGCCGATCGCGAACCGGACCGCCTCGTCGCCGGCGGCGGGCCGCGGCACCGAGGCACCGCTGTCGGCAGCGCTGCAGGTCGCCGCGACGGCCCGCGCGGCCGCCGGCGGTACGGCCCACATCGATGCGGCCGCAACGACTCCGGCCAGCACGACCGCGGCCGGCCGCCGCCTGGAATGCGCGAGGAATCGAGGCACAAACGCAGACACTATGGCAGCCCGGCAATTCGCGGGAATGAACTTCGAACAGTGAGGAATTACATTCCGCCGAATGGTCCGAGGTCATTCTTCCGGGTAATCGAGTGGGTTCGGGCGTCCGACCGTGATGACCAAGAGCGAGCGGTCGGAGCCGTTCGGGAATCCGCTGTTCCCGTCAGCCGCCGGAGCGCCCGGCCCGGTAGCGCCGGATGAGCTCGTTCGTCGAGCTGTCGTGCTGCAGCTCGGGCTCGTCCGCCGACTGCAGCTCCGGGATCACCCGCTGGGCGAGCACCTTGCCGAGCTCGACGCCCCACTGGTCGAACGAGCCGATCGACCAGACGGCGCCCTGGGTGAACACGCTGTGCTCGTAGAGCGTGATCAGCTGGCCGAGGACGAACGGGGTCAGACGCTCGATCATGAACGTCGACGACGGGTGGTTGCCCTCGAACACCTTGAACGGCACGAGCTCCGGCGCCACGCCCTCCGCCCGCACCTCGTCCGCCGTCTTGCCGAACGCCAGCGCCTCGCCCTGCGCGAAGACGTTGGACGTCAGGTAGTCGTGGTGGTCGCCGAGCGGATTCAGCGACGTGGCGAACGCGATGAAGTCGGCGGGGATGACCAGGGTGCCCTGGTGGATCAGCTGGTAGAACGAGTGCTGGCCGTTGGTTCCCGGCTCGCCCCAGTAGACCGGGCCGGTGTTGTAGTCCACGCGTCGGCCGTCCAGCGTCACCGACTTCCCGTTGGACTCCATGGTCAGCTGCTGCAGGTAGGCCGGGAACCGCACCAGGTACTGGTCGTACGGCAGCACGGCCTGGGTCTGCGCGCCGAAGAACTCGACGTACCAGACGGTGAGCAGACCCATGAGCACGGGCAGGTTCTCGCGCAGCGGGGTGGTGCGGAAGTGCTCGTCGACGGCGTGCGACCCGGCGAGCAGCTGCTCGAAGTTGTCGGGGCCGATCGCGATCATGGTGGACAGGCCGATGGCCGACTCCATCGAGTAGCGGCCGCCGACCCAGTTCCAGAACCCGAACATGTTCGCGGTGTCGATGCCGAATTCGGAGACGGCATCGGCGTTCGTCGAGACGGCGACGAAGTGCTTGGCGACGGCGGCCTCGTCACCGAGCGCGGCGAGCGACCATTCCCGCGCGGTGTGCGCGTTGGTCATCGTCTCCAGGGTGGTGAACGTCTTCGACGAGATCACGAACAGCGTCTGCTCGGGATCGAGATCGTGGGTCTTCTCGGCGAAGTCGGTGCCGTCGACGTTCGACACGAAGCGGAAGGTCAGGTCGCGCTGGCTGTAGTGCCGCAGCGCCTCGTAGGCCATCACGGGGCCGAGGTCGGAGCCGCCGATGCCGATGTTCACGATCGCCTTGATCGGCTTGCCGGTGTGCCCGGTCCAGTCGCCGGAGCGGATCCGGTCGGCGAAGGCCCGCATCCGCCCGAGCACCTCGCGCACGTCGGGCACCACGTCGGCGCCGTCGGCGGTGAGAACCTCGCCCTCGGGAGCCCGCAGCGCGACGTGCAGCACGGCGCGGTCCTCGGTGATGTTGATGTGCTCGCCGGCGAACATCGCCGCGCGCAGCTCCGTGAGCCCCGACTCCTCGGCGAGTTGCACCAGCAGGTCGACGGTCTCGGCGGTCACCCGCTGCTTGGAGTAGTCGAGATAGATCCCATCGGCCTCCGCGGTGAGCGCGGTGCCGCGGTCGGGATCGGCGGCGAACAGGTCCCGCAGGTGCGCGTCCTTGATCGTCTCGAAGTGCGCCTGCAGCGCCTGGAACGCCGCGCGCTCGCGCAGCGGAGTGACCGACGGTGAGAACATTCCCGCTCCTTCGTGGCGGCCCGCTGACGGGCGTTGGTCCGCAGCAGAACCTACCGGGGGTGCGCACCGCCCCGCAGGGGGAACCGTCCGTTCAGGCCGGGACCTGCGCCTGGCCGACCGGCAACGGACGATCGGGGTCGACCCGCCCGTAGAGCGTCGTGCGCTGCGCGGCCGGCCGGCCGGCAGATGCGGCCATCGCCCGCAGCCCGGCGACGTCCTGGCCCTGGCCGTGGGTGGCCCCGGCGGCGCGCGAGATGTTCTCTTCCATCAGGGTTCCGCCCAGGTCGTTGACCCCGGCGCGGAGCAGCTGGCGGACGCCCCCGGCGCCGAGCTTCACCCAGGAGGCCTGGATGTTGTCGATCGCGCCGGCGTACACGATCCGTCCTACCGCGTGCATGAGCACCGATTCCCGCCACGTCGGGCCGCGGCGGGCGGCGCGCTTGAGGTAGACGGGCGCCGCCATGTGCACGAACGGCAGCGGGACGAACTCCGTGAAGCCGCCGGTCTCGCGCTGCAGCGCGCGGGTGCGCAGCAGGTGCCGCGCCCAGTGCACCGGCCGCTCGACGGAGCCGAACATGATCGTCACGTTGCTGCGCAGCCCGATCGAGTGGGCGGCCCGGTGCACCTCCAGCCACTCGTCGGTGTCGACCTTGTCCGGGCAGATCACCGCGCGGATCTCGTCGTCGAGGATCTCCGCCGCCGTCCCCGGCAGCGTCTTCAGCCCGGCCTCCTGCAGCCGCCGCAGGTAGTCGGTGACCGGCTCGGACAACCGCCGCGCGCCCTCGTGCACCTCGAGCGCGGTGAACCCGTGGATGTGCATCTCGGGCACCGCGGCGTGCACCGCGCGGGCGACGTCGACGTAGAAGTTGCCGTCGAAGTGGGGGTGGATGCCGCCCTGCAGGCAGACCTCCGTGGCGCCGCGCGCCGCCGCCTCGCGGGTGCGCTCGGCGATGTCGTCCAGGCTGAGCAGGTAGGGCTTGCCGCGCAGGTTCAGCGACAGCGGGCCCTTGGAGAACCCGCAGAACGTGCACTTGAAGGTGCATACGTTGGTGTAGTTGATGTTCCGGTTGACCACGTAGGTGACCTCGTCGCCCACCAGCTCGGCCCGCAGCTCGTCGGCCAGCTCGGCGACGGCCGCCACCTCGGGTCCGCGCGCACCGAACAGCGTGACGATCTCCGCCTCGCCCAGCTCCTGCCCCGCACGGGCCCCGTCGAGCACCTCCCGCACGGCCCCCCGGGCACGGGCCCGGGCCGGCACCAGCACGGCCGGCTCCACGTCGGCGCCGGAGTACCAGGCCGTCGAGCGCCGGCCGATCTGCACCACCTCGGCGCCGGTGCCCACGTTCGCCGCCGCTCCGTGCCGCTCGGGCCAGACCGCGCCCGCGTCGTCCCTGGCCAGACCCTGGGCGTCCGAGCGGTCGAGCACCGGGAAGCGGGTCTGCGGATCGAGCCAGCGTTCCGGGTGGACGGCGAACTCCGGGTACACCGTCAGCCGGGGCGCGAGCGTGTGCCCGGCGCCCTCGGTGGCCGCGCGCAGCACGTGCAACGCCGGCCAGGGCCGCTCGGGATTCACGTGATCGGCGGTGACCGGCGAGACGCCGCCCCAGTCGTCGATGCCGGCGGCGAGCAGCTCGCCGAGCTGCGCCTCGTCGGTGAGGTTCGGCGGCGCCTGCACGTGCACGTCGGCGGGCAGGACCAGCCGGGCCAGCGCGACGGCCCTGCGGTGCTCCTCGGGCGGGCACGCGGGACTCTCCCGCATCGCCGTGCCGGGCTTCGGCAGGAAGTTCTGCACGATCACCTCCTGCACGTGACCGTGCCGGCGGTGGGCGTCGGCGATCGCCTGCAGGGCGGCGAGCCGGTCCGCCTCGTTCTCCCCGATGCCGACGAGAATCCCGGTGGTGAAGGGGATCCCGAGCTCACCCGCGGCGTCCAGCGTGGCCAGCCGGCGCTCCGGGGTCTTGTCCGGCGCGCCGCGGTGCGCGGCGAGGTCCGGCCGCAGCGACTCGATCATCATGCCCTGGCTCGGCGCGACCGCCCGGAGCGACGCGAGCTCTGCGGCGGAGATCGCGCCGGCATTGGCGTGCGGCAGCAGGCCCGTCTCCGTGAGCACGAGCGCGCACATCGCCACCAGGTACTCGACGGTCGACGCGTAGCCGTGCTCGGTGAGCCACTCCCTGGCCTGGGGGTAGCGCAGCTCGGGGGCCTCGCCCAGGGTGAACAGCGCCTCGGCACAACCTGCCTCGGCGCCGCGGCCGGCGATGGCCAGCACCTCGTCCGGCGTGAGGTACGGCGCAGGCAGCGAGCGCGGCGCGGTGGCGAAGGTGCAGTACCCGCAGCGATCCCGGCACAGCCGGGTGAGCGGCAGGAAGACCTTGGGCGAGAACGTCACCCTGGTGCCGAAAGCCGCGTCGCGGACCGTGCGGGCGCGCTCGGTCAGCGCGCCGGTCGAGAGGTCGAGCAGTGCGGCGGCCCCCGGCGGCGATGACGTCAACATGTATCCATTATCCAGTCTGTGTCGTGGCGGTCAGGACGCGGGTCGCAGGCGATCCAGGGCGGTCTCCAGATCGGCCGGGTACGGGCTGGTGAACTCGACCCAGCGGCCGTCCTCCGGGTGGGCGAAGCCGAGCGATCGCGCGTGCAGCCACTGCCGGCCCAGGTCGAGCCGGCGGGCCAGCACCGGGTCGGCGCCGTAGGTCAGGTCGCCGACGCAGGGGTGCCGCATCGCCGCGAAGTGCACGCGGATCTGATGCGTGCGACCGGTTTCCAGGTGCACCTCGAGCAGGCTCGCCGCGGGAAAGGCCTCGAGGGTGCTGTAGTGCGTGACGCTGTCCCGACCGCCGGCGACGACCGCGAACTTCCAGTCCGACGTCGGGTGCCGGGCGATCGGCGCGTCGATCGTGCCCGCGCTCGGGTCCGGGTGGCCCTGCACGAGCGCGTGGTAGAGCTTGTCCACCGTGCGGAGCCGGAAGGCGTCCTTGAGCACCGTGTAGGCATGCTCCGACAGCGCGACCACCATCACGCCCGTGGTGCCGACGTCCAGCCGGTGCACGATGCCCTGGCGCTCGGCGGCACCGGAGGTCGCCGCGCCGATGCCCAGCCCGGCGAGCGCGCCCAGCACGGTCGGACCGGTCCAGCCCGGGCTCGGGTGCGCGGCGACGCCGACCGGCTTGTCGACCACCGCGATGTCCGCGTCGCGGTAGAGCACCGTGAGTCCGTCGACCCGCTCGGCCGTGACCACGCGCGGTCGTTCCGGCTCGGGCAGGGTGATCTCGATCCAGCTGTCGGCCGACAGGCGCTCGGACCGGCCGACCGCCGCGCCGTCCAGCAGCACGTCGCCGGCGTCGATCATGGTGGCGACGCTGGTGCGGCTCATGCCCAGCAACCGGGCCAGGCCGGCGTCCGCCCGCATCCCGCTGAGTCCCTCGGGCACGACCAGCCGGCGGACCTCAGCCACTGCCGGACTCTGCCTCGCCGGGTTCGGCCCGGTCGCCCACCGCGTCTGCCGCCCTCCTGTCGGCCGCGGCCCGGTCGGCCGCCGCCTTCTCGGCGTCCCGCTTCTCGGCCGCCTTCTTGTCCTTGATCCGCGTGCCGTCGAAATCGATCCCCAGCAGCGCGGTGACGACGAGGCTGATGCCGCCGATGGTGATGGCCGAGTCGGCGACGTTGAAGATCGCGAAGTACTCGCCGTTGGGGCCGAACAGCGAGACGAAGTCCACCACGTGGCCCTGCAGGAAGCCGGGCGAGCGGAAGATCCGGTCGATGAGGTTGCCCATGGCACCGCCGAGCACCAGGCCGAGCGAGACCGCCCACGGGGTGGAGCGCAGCCGGGGCGCCATCCGGATGATCACCACGACGACCGCGATGGCGATCAGCGCGAGGATCCAGGTCATTCCCGTCGCCATCGAGAACGCCGCGCCGGCGTTGCGGATGATCGAGAAGTAGACCAGGCCGCCGAGGATGCTCGGGGACTCCCCCGGTGTCAGCGTCGCCACCGCGATGATCTTGGTGAGCAGGTCGAGCGCGACCACGGACAGCGCGATGACGGCGAGCAGGGCGACCCGCCGCGGCCGCGGCGGCGGGGCCGCCGGGTCGGCTCCGCCTTCGTCGTCCGGGGGGTGGTCGGGGTCGGTCACCGGCTCAGTGTCCCAAACATCGGTGCCCGACATGTCAGCGTTCCAGATCGTCGAGGCTGTTTCCCCGCTCGCCGAACCAGGTGGCCAGCGCACCGCCGCGGCTCACCGCGCGCAGCCGGCGCTCGGTGGCCGCCCGCACCCGTTCCGGCGCGACGACCAGCAGCTGGTCGCCCGACTGCAGCCGGATGTTGGGGTTCACCGGCACCGGCTCACCGCTCCGCAGCAGCAACCCGATCACGGCAGGGGCCGGCAGCCGCAGCTGGGACACGTACACGCCGTGCATCCGGGACCCGTCGGGGATGGTGATCTGCAGGACCTGCGCGTTCATCTCCTCGAGCGGTGCCGCCTCGAGCTGGATCTCCTCCGTCTGACCGAGCTGGATCACCCCGAGCCGGGTGGCCACCCACGGCAGCGTGCTGCCCTGCAGCAGCGTGAAGATCACCACGACCACCACGATGACGTTCAGCAGCAGCTGCGCGCTGTCCACCTGGTAGACCAGCGGGATCATCGCCAGCACGATCGGCACCGCACCGCGCAGCCCGGACCAGGACAGGAAGGCCTGCTCGCGCCATGGCACACCGAACGGCAGCGCGGCGGCCACGATCGACAGCGGTCGCGCGACGACCAGCAGCACGAGACCGATGATGATGCCCGGCAGCAACGCCTCGGGGAGCTGGGTCGGGTCCACGTAGAGGCCCAGCATCACGAACAGCCCGATCTGCGCGACCCAGCCGAGCCCCTCGGCGAAGGACAGCGTGGACGCGCGGTGCGGCAGCCGCGAGTTGCCGAGCACGAGCGCGCACACGTAGGTCGCCAGGAACCCGGACGCGTGCGCGAACGCCCCCACCGCGTACGCCCCGCCGATGAGCGCGATCGTCGCGAGCGGGTAGAGCCCCGCAGCCGGCAGCGCGCCGCGGCGCATCAGCCAGGCGCCGCCGAAGCCGAGCGCGGCGCCGATGATCGCGCCCGCGATCAGCTCGTAGACCACGAGCAGCGGGCTGAGCCAGGTGATCGGGTCGGTGCCGGCCAGCAGGACCACGGCGATCACCACCGGCGCGTCGTTCAGGCCGGACTCGAGTTCCAGCGCCGCGGACAGCCGTGGCTTCACCCCGACGCCGCGCAGCACGGAGAACACCGCGGCCGCGTCGGTGCTGGACAGCACGGCGCCCCAGAGCAGCGACGTCCGCCAGTCGAAGCCCATGACGAGGTGCACGGCGGTGCCCGCCACGGCGATCGACACCGCAACGGACACGGTGGACATGGCGATGCCGAGGCCCAGCGCCGGGCGCACGGATTCCCATCGGGTGGTCAGCCCGCCCTCGGCGAGGATGAACACGAGCGCCGCGAGGCCGAGCTGCTCGGCGATCACGGTGTCGGTGAAGTCCAGCCCGACCTCGCCGATGACCATGCCGATGACGAGATAGAGCACCAGGGACGGTGTTCCGAAGCGCCGGGAGAGCCGGACGGCGATCAGTGCGAGCAGGAGGACGAGCGACGCGAGCCCGAAGGCGCGCTGGATCGAATCCAGATCCGCCATCAGCGACGCAACACGGGAGCGAGCCCCAGGGCGTTGAGCACGTCGATGGTCGCCTTCGACCGGTTGAACGTGTAGAAGTGCAGGCACGGCGCGCCCTCGGCGAGCAGCCGCTCGCTCATCCGGACCGCGTGCTCCATGCCGACGTCGCGCGCGGCGGCCGGGTCGCCCTCGACGGCGAGCAGCCGCGCGGCCAGGTCCGTCGGCACCCGCTGGCCCGACAGCTGGTGGATGCGCATGAGGCGCGCGTGCGAGGTGATGGGCATGATCCCCGGCAGCAGCGGAACCCGGGTGCCCGCCCGGTCCATCCGGTCGCGTAGCGCCAGGTAGTCGTCGGCCGAGAACAGCATCTGGGTGATCGCGTAGTCCGCGCCGGCGTTGATCTTCTCCGCCAGGTAGCGGGTGTCCGACTCGAGGTCGGGCGACCGCGGATGCATGTCCGGGTAGGCCGCCACCCCGACACAGAAGTCGCCGAGCGACCGGGCGAGCGACACCAGCTGGCCGGCGTACTCCAGCCCCTGCGGGTGCGAGACCCATTCCCCCATCGGGTCTCCGGGCGGATCGCCGCGCAGCGCCAGGATGTTGGTGACGCCGACCGATGCGTACCAGCCGATCACCTGGCGCAGCTCGCCCACCGAGTGCCCCACGGCGGTCAGGTGCGCGACCGGCAGCAGCGTGGTCTCCGCGGCGATGCGCCCGGTGACCCGGATCGTGCGGTCGCGGTGCGACCCGCCGGCGCCGTAGGTGACCGAGACGAAGGCAGGGTGCAGCTGCTCGAGGCGGCGCACCGCCGACCACAGCACTTCCTCCTCCGCGTCGTTCCGCGGCGGGAAGAACTCCACCGAGAACTGCGGACCGGGCGCGGCGAGGCGGTCGCGGACGGTCACCATGGCCGGAGCTTATCGGGGCACACTGTCCGGGTGTCCCTCTCGCGCCTGCACAGGGCGCTCGCCGCCGAGCTGGCCGGCCGCCGCCGCGAGGTGATCGCGGTCGATCCGCGGCTCGGCGAGCTCGTCGACCACCTGGTGCGGTTCGTCCTGGACGGTGGCAAGCGCATCCGGCCGGAGTTCCTGTTCTGCGGGTGGCGCGCGGCGTCCGTCGACGAGAATCGGGGCACCCCGCCCGATCTGCCCGATCCCGTGATCGCCGTCGCCGCGTCGCTCGAGCTGATCCAGGCGTGCGCACTGCTGCACGACGACGTCATCGACCGGTCGGACACCCGACGCGGGGGGCCGTCCACCCACCGGGCCGTGGCGAAGGCGCACGCGGACTCGGGATTGGCCGGCGACGCCGAGCACTTCGGCGTCTCGGCGGCCGTGCTGCTCGGCGATCTCGCGCTGGCCTGGGCCGACGATCTGTTCGTGGCCGGCGCGGGCGCGCTGGGCGCGGTGGACCGGACGCTGCCGGCGTGGCGAGCGATGCGCACGGAGGTGCTGAGCGGGCAACTGCTGGACCTGCAGGCGGCCGCGGCCATGGGCGCAGACGCGGCCGCGCAGGCCGCGGATGCGGTCCGCATCAACAGGTTCAAGACCGCGGCGTACACCGTGGAGCGGCCGCTGCACCTCGGCGCCGCGCTCGCCGGAGCGCTTCCGGAGACCGTGGCGGCGCTGCGCGCCTACGGCGCCGACGTCGGCGTCGCGTTCCAGCTGCGGGACGACCTGCTCGGGGTGTTCGGTGATCCGGCCGTGACCGGCAAGCCCGCCGGGGACGACCTGCTGGAGGGCAAGCGAACGCTGCTGCTGGCGACGGCGCGGTCGCTGCTCACCGCCCGGCCGGAGCTGCTGGCGGAGCTCGACGACGGGATCGGCGCGGCCGGTGCGGACGCCGCAGGGCTGGCCGCGCTGATCGACGGAAGTGGCGCGCGGGCCGAGATGGAGCGCCGGATCGGCGATCTCGTGACGTCCGGGGTCGCCGCGCTGGACGCGACCGACGCGTCCGGGGCGCCGGTGGTCGGGGACGCCGCGCGCCGGCGGCTGGTCGAACTGGCCGGCGCCGCGACCGCACGGGTGCGTTGAGCCGGACGCCGGGTCGGGCGGGGCGTTCCGTCGGTAGCCGGCTGTCGCCGGCCGGCCGTCAGTAGCCGGCGGCCTGCGCGCGGCGATGGACCTCGCGCCCACGGTTCTCCCGGAGCGCACCGATCGGCGTGCCGGGCAGCGTCTCGTCGGCAGCGAACAGCCAGGCGATGATCTCGTCGTCCCTGTACCCGGCGTCGGTGAGCAGCGTGATCGTCCCGGGCAGCCCCTTGACCACCTCGCCGCCGGCGACGAACTCGGCCGGCACCCGCAGCACGCCGCCCGAACGCACCCCGAGCAACGCACGCTCGCGGATGAGCTGGTGGACCTTGGTGACGACGATGCCGAGCCGCTCGGCGATCTCCGGGACGGGAACGAACGTCGGGACCGACGAGATCGAGGTGGACACCGGACAAGCCTGCCACGGTGCCCCTGGGTGCTTCGACTCGCGCCGCGGCGTCTCCGCGATATCGACAATTCGGACATCCAGCCGCCGGTGCACCCGATCGACGCGGGATTCGCCAGAAAGGTCTCCGCGATATCGACAATTCAGACATCGACGTCGAGCCTCGCGGGGCGGCAGGTCCAAGGCGCGACGGGCGCAGCGCCAGCAGGATCCGCTGCAGGGCGATGGCGGTGCCGGCGCCGAGCGCGAGGAGCAGGCCGGTTCGGGTGGCGCGGGTGTGCGCGACGACCGGGCCGTCGCCGCCGGTCGCGGAGCCGCCCTCCCGGCTGATGAGCAGCACCGCCACCAGCGCGACCGGCACGCCGAACAGCCCGGCGGCACCGATGCGCTCGCCGGACGCCAGCCCGACGCCGACGGGGATCATCGCGGACACGAGCGCCGTGATCGGCGAGAGCACGCTCATCGGACCGATCGCGAGGCATTGGTACAGCAGGGCGAACGACGCGGCGGACGCCACGCCCGACGCGGCGCCCCACCAGATCGCGGACGCGCTCCAGTCCGCGCCCAGCACCGGCCACAGCAGCAGCTCCACCGCTAGGCTCGCCGGCGCGGCGATCAGCACGGTGCCGAGCACCGTCGATCGGCGCGTCATCAGGCCGCCGAGAAAGTCCGCGCAGCCGTACGCCATCGAGCTGAGGACGGCCAGCACGATCGCGATCACGAGGCATCAGGGTGCCGGAAACGCGCCGATCGGGCGCATCTGCCCACCTAGAATCGGGGGTTGTGGACTCGTTCACCGGCCTGCCGAGCGGCACCCTGCTCGACGGTCGGTACCGGCTGGGCGGGTTGATCGCCCGTGGCGGCATGTCCACCGTCTACCGCGGGCTGGACCTGCGGCTGGACCGCCCGGTCGCCGTCAAGGTGATGAGCCCGCAGTACGTCGCGGACCCGACCTTCCTCACCCGCTTCGAGCGCGAGGCGCGGGTGGCCGCCGGGCTGGGGCATCCGGGCGTCGTCGCCGTCTACGACCAGGGCCGGGACGGCGACCTGGTCTTCCTGGTGATGGAACTGGTGGACGGGGGCACGCTGCGGGACCTGCTGCGGGAGAGGGGCGCCCTGCCGGTGCCGGTCGCGCTGTCGATCCTGGAGCCGCTGCTGTCCGCGCTCGGCGCCGCGCACGCCGCCGGCCTGGTGCACCGGGACGTCAAGCCCGAGAACGTGCTGATCTCGGCCAAGGGCACGGTGAAGATCGCCGACTTCGGCCTGGTCCGGGCGGTCAGCTCGCAGACCATGGCGACGGGCGACGTGATCCTCGGGACCGTCGCCTACCTGGCCCCGGAACAGGTCGCGACCGGCGCAGCCGACCCGCGGTCCGACGTCTACGCGGCCGGCATCGTCGCGTACGAGATGCTCACCGGCGCGCCGCCGTACGCGGGCGACAACCCGATGTCGGTGGCCTATCAGCACGTGCACGCGGACGTGCCGTCGCCGTCGCTGCGGGTCCCGGAGATCCCGGTGGCCCTGGACGAGCTGGTCGTCGCCTCGACCCGGCGCAATCCCGCGGCCCGGCCACGCGATGCGGCCGCGTTCCTGTCGGCCCTCGTCACGGTGCGCTCCCGGCTCGGCGTGCGCCGGGTCCCGGTCCCGGTCCCGCACCGCCTGACGCCGGTCGTCCCCGTCGCGGTGGCCGGCACGGCCGCGCCGCACGGTCCCGGCGGCACCGCGATGATGGCCGTCGGCGGGCCGATGACCGTCGCCGAGCAGGTCCCGGCCGCGCCGCCGATGCCCGCCGACCCGAGCCGCCCGCCGGCGACGTCGCGGCCGTCGGCGTCCACCCCGCCGCCGGTGTCGCACTCGATGGCGTTGCGGCGCAGGATTCGCCGTCGCTGGGTGATCGGCATCGCGCTGCTGATCGTGCTGGGGCTGCTGGCCGCCGCGGGCGGCTGGTGGCTGGGCGGCCGGTGGTCGTTCACGCCGGCGTCGATCGGGCTGAGCCAGGCAGCCGCGGAGGAAGCGATCCGCGATGCCGGGCTGGTGCCGCGCGTCGTTGTGCGGCACCACGACGACGTCGCGGCCGGCACAGTCGCCGCGTCCGAGCCGAATGCCGGGACCGAGCAGCTCCGCGGCTCGGAGGTGGACCTGCTGGTGTCCCGCGGGCGGCCGCAGGTGCCCGCCCTCCCCGCGGGCACCGATCGGGCGGCCGCCGCCGCCGCCATCGAGGCCGCCGACCTGATCGTCGGGCCGACCGAGACCCGGGTGCCCGACGACGACGTCGCGCTCGGCGCGCTGGTGCGCACGAATCCGGCGGCCGGCACGGCCCTGCCGATCGGCTCCCCCGTCGCCCTGGTGCTGTCCGCCGGGCCCGCCGAGGTGCCGGTGCCCCAGGTCGCCGGCAAGTTCCGGGAGGATGCCGAGAACAAGCTGCGGGTGGACGGTTTCGCGCTGGGCGAGCCGGTGCCGACGTTCGACGCGAAGGCCGAGCGGGGCACGGTGCTGGGCACCCGGCCCGCCGCCGGCGCGCCCACGCCGAAGGGATCCGCGGTCTCGCTGCTCGTCGCCGACTACCTGACGGTGCCGGCGGTGCGCGGGCAGTCGACCCAGGATGCGCGAAAGACGCTGGAGCAGGCCGGGTTCGACGTCACCGTCGGCGACCCGGCGTTCGACGCCGAGGTGGATGCCGGCGAGGTGCTGCGCACCGATCCGTCGCCGGGCGCCCGGGTGGATCCGCTGCGGCCGCGCGTGTTCGTCGTGCCGTCGAACGCGGTGACCGTCCCCGACCTGACCGCCGGCACGGTGCGGGACGCCAGGGACACGCTTCGCGAGCTCGGCCTGCGGCCCAGCGAGTCGGTGTTCTTCGGCGGCGACTACTCGACGGTGTGGAGCCAGTCGCCGGGCCCCGGCGGCCGCGTGGAACCCGGCGGCACGGTGGAGATCTCGGCATTCTGGTGAACCGGATGAGCGCCGCGGCGCTCGGGTGAGAAGGCGGGCATGGACTGGTATCGGGAGAACCTGGTCGACACGGGGCGCGCTCCCGCCGTCTGGGCGCTGATCGGCTTCCTCGTCACGTTCGCGCTGACCCGCTGGATCACCCGGATGATCCGCACCAAGAACGCCGCCCCGCCGCCACCGCCGCCGGAACCCGGCGAGGAACCCGCGAAGAAGAAGAAGGGCGGCTTCTCCGACATCTACATCGGCGGCGTGCACGTCCACCATCAGGTCTGGGGAATCATGCTGGTGCTGTTCTCCGGCATGCTCGAGTTCCGGTTCAACCCGGAGTCGCCCTACAGCGAGGTGCTGGCCGCGCTTTTCGGGGTCGGCGCGGCGCTGGCGCTGGACGAGTTCGCGCTGTGGTTCCACCTCGACGACGTGTACTGGGGCGAGGAGGGGCGCAAGTCGATCGATGCCGTCCTCATCGGCGCGGTGCTCGGGTTCGTGCTGCTGCTGTCGGCCAACCCCCTCGGGGTGGACGAGACGGTGGACGAGCCGGGGACCTGGGCCTACACGGCCACCGTCGCGTTCAACATGGTGATGGCCGTCATCTGCTTCACCAAGGGCAAGATCGCCACGGGGCTGATCGGCATCCCGATCCCGATCGTCGGTCTGGTGGGCGCGATCCGGCTCGCGAAACCGGCGTCCATGTGGGCGCGCCGACGCTACGCGGGCAAGCGCGCCCACCGGATGGACCGGTCGCACCGGCGCTTCGACGACGCCTACCAGCGGCGCCGCGACCGGATCCGCGATTTCCTCGGCGGCACGCCGAGCACGAAGGTCGCGACACCCGCAGCCGACGCGGTCACCCCTGACCCGACGGGGATCGCCTCCGACGCCACGGCCGGCGATCCGCCCGTGCAGCGCGGGCACTGACCCTCGGCCCCGCCGGCGACGACGTCAGCCGCGCAGCATCTCCGCGACCAGGAAGGCGAGCTCCAGCGACTGCTGCGTGTTCAGCCGCGGGTCGCAGGCGGTCTCGTAGCGCCCGGCGAGGTCGGAGTCCGAGATCTCCTGCGCGCCGCCGAGGCACTCGGTCACGTCCTCGCCGGTGAGCTCCACGTGGATGCCGCCGGGGTGCGTGCCCAGCTCGTGGTGCACCTCGAAGAAGCCCTGCACCTCGTCGACGATCCGGTCGAAGTGCCGGGTCTTGTACCCGGTGCTGGCCTCGTGCGTGTTGCCGTGCATGGGATCGCACTGCCAGATGACGAGATGCCCTGAGGCCTGGACCTTCTCGATGATGGGTGGCAGCACGTCACGGACCGCGCCGTTGCCCATCCGGGAGATCAGCGTGAGCCGGCCGGGCTGGTTGTCCGGATCGAGGCGCTCCACGTACTCGACGGCCTGCTCCGGCGTGGTGGACGGGCCGATCTTCAGGCCGATCGGGTTGGCCAGCACCTGCGCGAACGCGATGTGCGCGCCGTCCAGCTGCCGGGTCCGCTCGCCCACCCAGAGGAAGTGGCCGGACAGGTCGTACAGCTTCTCCTCGTCGCTGGTCGCGTCCAGCCGGAGCATGGCGCGCTCGTAGTCCAGCAGCAGCGCCTCGTGCGACGAGAAGATCTCCACGGAGTGCAGGCTGTGGCTGTCCACGCCGCACGCCGCCATGAACCGCATCGCGCGGTCGATCTCGCCGGCCACCCGTTCGTAGCGCTCGCCCGCGCGGGAGGTGAGCACGAACTCCTGGTTCCACTCGTGCACCTTCGCGAGGTCGCCCATTCCCGTGCTCGTGATCGCCCGCAGCAGGTTCATCGCCGCCGACGAGTTCGCGTACGCGCGCACCATCCGGGAGGCGTCGGCCAGCCGGGCCTGCGGATTGCGGTCGAGCGAGTTGATGATGTCGCCGCGGTACGACGGCAGGCCGAGGGCGTCCGTCGGGGACGAGCGCGGCTTGGCGTACTGCCCGGCGATCCGAGCCACCTTCACCACGGGGAGCGAGGCGCCGTAGGTCAGCACGACCGCCATCTGCAGGAGGGTCCGGATGTTGGCGCGGATGTGCGGCTCGGTGTTGTCCACGAAGGTCTCGGCGCAGTCGCCGCCCTGGAGCATGAACGCCTCGCCGCGGGCGACCGCCGCGAGCTGGTCGGCCAGCCGGTCCACCTCACCCGGCACCGTGACCGGCGGCACCGCCTCCAGCACCGCGCGCACCGCGAGCACCTGGTCCGGGTCCGGCCACTCCGGCTGCTGCGCCGCCGGCCGGGTCAGCGCGTCGTCCAGCCGGGCCCGCAGCGCCGGGGACAGCGGCGGCAGCGTGGGCAGAACGTCCGCCGGGATGTCGATCGTCCAGTTCACCCGACCAGCCTATGCAGTCGGGCGGTTGTCGAATGCCGGGCGGTCACCGCCGGGCCACCGGCCAGGCAAGCGAGTCCTGCGCGATCCGCCAGCGCTGGTACGCCAGCCGAGCGTCGGCCAGCGCGTCGTGCCGGTCGGTCCCCGGGGCCGGGATCGGCGGCGACCCGGCCGCCTCCCAGTGCTGCCGGATCTCCCGCGTCAGCCGCGGCACGTCGGCGGGCAGGTCCGGCATCGACCCCCACAGCTGAGCCAGCACGACGTGGTCGTAGGCGCTGTACCAGGCCCAGAGCTCGACGGGCAGCCCCGGCGCGGTGAGAAAGGCATAGAGGTCCTCGCGGATCCGGGTGCGGCTGCGCCAGGCCGGGTCGGCGAGCGCCGGCAGCTTGTTCAGCACGTGCTTGCGCACCCAGGCGGTGGCGCGTCCGGGGTCGAACTCGGTCGACACGGCGTAGAACTCGCGCCCGTCCTCCGCGACCACCCCGATCGAGATCAGCTCGATCGTCCGGCCGTCCTCGATGAACTCGCAGTCGTAGAAGTACCTGGCAACCGGGCCGGTCGGGGTGGGTCGGACCACGCTCGCCGGCGCCTCAGCCGGCCTTGGTGTCCGGCAGCCGGGTCACGGTGCCGGGGCCGCGACCCTGGACCGGCCGGGGCGCGGGCCGGCCCTGCTCGGCGGCCTCCGCGTCGGCCTTGACCTTCGCCGCGTACACGTCGACGTACTCCTGGCCGGACAGCTCCATCAGCCGGTACATGATCTCGTCCGTCATCGACCGCTCCACGAACCGGTCGCCGGCCATCCCCTCGTACCGGGAGAAGTCCAGCGGCCGCCCGATGACCATCTTGATGCGGTGCGGCCGCCACACCTTCGAGCCGATCGGGTTCACCTTCTCGGTGCCGATCATCACGACCGGGATCACCGGGACGCCGGCCTCGAGGGCCATGCGCGCGACGCCGGTCTTGCCCTTGTACAGCTTGGCGTCCGGGGAGCGGGTGCCCTCCGGGTAGATCCCGAGCAGCTTGCCCTCGCGCAGCAGCCGGACGCCGGTCATCAGCGCGTCGTGCGCGGCCGATGCCCCGCCCCGATCGATCGGCACCTGGCCCATGCCCGTGAAGAACCACCGCTTCAGGCGGCCCTTCAGGCCCTTCTCGGTGAAGTACTCGCTCTTGGCCAGGTAGGTCACGCGGCGCTTGATGTGCAGCGGGGTGAAGAAGGAGTCGGCGACGGAGACGTGGTTGCCGGCGAGGATCGCGCCGCCCTCCTCGGGAATGTATTCCGAGCCGATCACCTTGGTAGGGAAGAACAGGCGCAGGAACGGTCCGATGAGCACGTACTTGCCAAGGTTGTAGAGCACGTGCTCAGGCCCCTTACCTCGCCGGTGTGGATTGCCACCAACCGTACTGCGGTCGGCAACTCAGGGACACGACGCGCGGCATGGGACGATGGTGTCGGGCCCGCCGCCGCACGACCGGCCGGCCTTCCGGGAGATCAGATGACCGCACCGTCGCACGCCGACGAGCAGCCGTTCAGCCACGACGGCAGCGACGTCGGGGTGCTGCTCTGCCACGGCTTTCCCGGCAGTCCCGGCTCGATGCGCGCCTGGGCGGACCACCTCGTCGCCGAGGGCTACTCGGTGCGGCTGCCGCTGCTACCCGGGCACGGCACCCGCTGGCAGGACGCCAACCGAACCACCTTCGACGACTGGCTCGCCACGGTCACCCTGTCGCTGCGCGAGCTGCAGGAGCGGTGCCGCGCGGTGGTGGTCTGCGGGCTGTCGATGGGCGGCACGCTGACCCTGCGGCTCGCGGAGCTCTACCCGGACGCGCTCGCCGGGATCGTGCTGGTCAACCCGTCGGTGATGACGCTGCGCAAGGACGGCAAGTACTTGCTGCCGGTGCTGCGCTTCGTGCTCCCCTCCTATCCCGGCATCATCGGCGACATCGCCAAGCCGGGGGTGGTGGAACCGGGGTACTCGAGAATCCCGGTGAAGGCCATGTACTCGCTGTCCCGGGGATGGAAGAGGGTGCGCGCCGACCTGCGCGCCGTGACCGCACCGGTGCTGCTGCTGCACTCCCGCGTCGACCACGTGGTGGAGCCGGAGAACTCGCGGATCGTGCTGGACGGGGTCTCCTCGACGGACGTGACGGAGATCTGGCTCGAGAACAGCTATCACGTCGCGACCATGGACAACGACGCCGAATTGATCTTCGCGCGGTCCGCGGAGTTCATCGGCAAGGTCACGGCGGGGCTGCCGTGACGGTCACGCCCGAACCCGATCCGCGCGAGGACGACGGCCAGCAACCCGCCGGGCCCGGGCGCCCGTCCGACGCCGAGATCGACGCCCAGTTCGCGGAGCTGGTGTCCGGGCTGCGCGGCTCGATGGACTGGGGCGAGAACTCCGAGGATGCGCCGACCACCGGCGGACGTGAGTCGGCCGAGGAGCGGGCGCGCCGCCGCGACCTCCGGCGGGCGGAGCGGGCCGAGGAGCTCGCCGCCTTCCAGGCCGAGCAGGCGGCGATCGAGGCCGAGCACGAGGCGGACGACGCGCACTTCACCCCGCCGGAACCGCCGCCGATCCCGCGGCCGAAGCGGCGCACGGTTGCCGCGCTGCTGCTGCTGGCGGCCGGCGTCCTGCTGGTCGTCCGGCCCGGCCTGCTGTCGGTCCGCCCCGACTTCGTGCTGGTGCTGGCGCTCCTGCTGATCCTCGGCGGCGCCGGGCTGCTGGTGGCGGGGCTGCGCCGGCGGCACGCGAAGCCCGGCGACGCCGACGGCTGGGACGACGGGGCGCAGGTCTAGCGAGTCGGTCGATTCGCGCCGTCAAGATTCGCGCCGTCAAGATTCGCGCCGTCATGCCCGCGCGGTCAGATCCGGGATGCCAGCAGGGCGGCGCCGATGATTCCGGCGCGGTCGCCGAACCGGGCGAGCTCGACGCGCGGCACGGGCCGGTGCCCCGCTCCGGTGATCTGGCCCGCGAACTCCGAGACGGCCAGCGGCAGGAACATCCCGGCTGCGGCCGAGACTCCCCCGCCGACCACGATCACCTCGGGGTCGAGCACGTCGGTG
Source organism: uncultured Actinomycetota bacterium (assembly GCA_963844455.1). Lineage (GTDB taxonomy): Bacteria > Actinomycetota > Actinomycetes > Mycobacteriales > Nakamurellaceae > Nakamurella. The sequence continues at coordinate 267,159 of CAWJOH010000010.1, read as the reverse complement.
ACCAGCGAGAGACCCATGGCCAGCCAGTCGCCCAGGTCGTCCATCGCCGCGAGCGCGGCGGGATCCTTCTCGGTCGCGGCGATGGTCACCATCGTGCCGGTGATGGCGGACGGGTCGTCCCCGCAGAGCCGGCGCAGCGCCGGGGCGTCCATCTGCGCCATCATCGCCCGCGCGGTCTCGGCGAGAGCCGTTCCGGAGCAGTACCTCTCCCAGCATCCCCGCTTGCCGCACGGGCACGGGCGGCCGCCCGGGACCACGGTCAGGTGGCCCAGCTCGGGTGCGACACCGTATGCGCCGCGGTAGATCTCGCCGTCGATGATCAGCCCGGCGCCGATTCCGGTGCCGAGCGCGATGAGCAGCGCGATGCCCGCCCCCGCCGCGGCGCCGCGCTGGTACTCCGCCCAGGCGGCCGAGTTCACGTCGTGATCCATCACGACGGGCAGCTGCACCCGGTCCGCCAGCCGCTCCGGCACCGGCGCGTCCCGCCAGGCCAGGTGCGGCGCGAACATCACCCGCTGCCGGTCGGAGCTGACGAACCCCGCGACGGCCAGCCCGACCGCCGAGACCGGTTCGGTGGCGGCCATCTTCGCGATCAGCGTGACCAGCAGGTCCTCGGTGTCCTGCTCGGTCCCGGGCGTGCGGTCACGCACCGACGCGAGCACGGCGCCCTCGCCGTCGATCACCGCGGCGCGCACCGACGTGCCGCCGATGTCGATGCCGATCGTCGGCATCACCGGATGTCGATCCGCTCGAAGCCGCCCGGCCGCGGCCCCCGGGGCGCCGGCCGGTCCGGGTTGACCGGCCCGCCGTTCGGCGCCGACATCGCCGGCCCGGCAGCAGGTTCCGCCCCGCCGGCGGCCTCCGGCTCTGGCAGCATCGAGCGCAGGCCGCGCACGACGAGCAGCGCGCCGTCGACGAACCGCGCGGCGGCCTCCGGGCGCTCGCCCCGGATCAGCGCGAGGAACCGGCAGAGCGGGCAGGCGGTGCACGCCGCCCCGGGCACCGTGCCGCACTCCGGGCAGCGGGCGGCGTCGGTGCCGGCTGCCTCGCCGGCCGTGCCCTCCGGCCGCAGCGTGGTGAGGCGGTCCACGACCGCGTCGAGCAGCATCGCGGCCTCGGTCGCCAGCGTGCCGGTCGCCGGCTGCTCGCCGGTCATCCGGCGTCCACCAGCTGCAGGCCGGCCGGCCAGAGCTGCGGGTCCGGCTCGAAATCGACGGCGAGGCAGCCGTTCTCGAAACGCGCACCCGTGGTGGAGCAGCGCTTGAGCACCGCGGGCAGCGCGATCCGGCGGCGCACGTCGCCGACCGTCACCACCAGGTCGTCGCCGGACCGGGACAGCCGGAGCTCGCCCCGGTCGACCAGCGGCAGCGGAAGCGTCAGGCAGTAGTGCCCGTCGCCGCCCTCGACGGCGATCGCGGGCGCGCCGACCGGCCGTTCCAGCGGGTCGGCCGCGCCGAACATCGACGTCGCCATCTCGGCGAGCATGTCGAGCCCGACGGGCTCCGACGGCGCCATCGGAACGGTGCGGATCACCAGCCCGTCGAACGACTCCCGCACCTGGGTCAGGGCCTCCCGCTGCGCCTCCCGGTGCCGGCGCAGGAACTCGCCGCCCGCGTTCTTCGGGATCACCCGGTTCACGATCGCGCCCTCGACGCCGAACCCGTGCAGGGTCAGCGCCGTGTACAGCCGCCGCGCCTCCGCGACCACCACCCGCTCCGGCGTCAGCACCAACCGCACGCCCGTGATGTCCGGGTCCGCCAACAGCTCTCGGGCCGCCATCAGCTCGACGAGCAGCTCCCCCATCGCGTCTCGCACGGCCGCGTTCGGCACCGTGCCGGGCAGGCCGCTCAGCGACGCGGCGATCGAGCGCAACACGCGCTGCGGGGCGCCCATCAGCCGCTGGGCGTAGAAGCCGATGGTCTCCGGCAACGCCAGCAGCCGCAGCGTGTCGCCCGTCGGGGCACAGTCGACCACGATGACGTCGAACTCCCCGGACGCGGCGAGCCGCCGCAGCTCCAGCAGCGCCACGATCTCCTCGGCGCCCGGCAGCACCGTCAGCTCCTCCGCCTGCACCTCGGCCATGCCCCGCGCGGCCAGCACCCCGACGAGGTAGCCGCGGATCTGCGCCCAGTTCTGCTCGAACCGCCCCCGGGTGTCGATCTGGGCGACGGACAGCTGCGGGAAGCCGTCGACGGGCACGGGGTCGCCCGTGACGGGCAGCCCCAGCACGTCCCCGACGGAATGGGCCGGATCGGTGGACACCAGCAGGGTGCGGGCGCTGCGGTCGGGCGCGCCCACCCGCTCACCACCCGCGCAGGCGAGGGCGGTCGCGGCCGAGATGGTCGTCTTGCCGACACCGCCCTTGCCCGTGTGCAGGGCGATCCTCATCCGGCCTCGACCCTTTTGCGCAACTCCTTCAGAGCGGTGTCCATGATGGCCTTCTCGGCCCGGCGGCGGAGCACACCGATCATCGGGACGGCGAGGTCGACGGCCAGCGAGTAGGTCACCTCGGTGCCGGAACCCGCGGGCTTGAGCACGTACGAGCCCTGCTGCGCCTTCTGCAGCTGTGCTGACACCAGCGTCCAGGACACCGAGAGGCCGTCCCCGGCCCAGCTGTAGGCGAGCTCGTAGGTGTCCTTCAGCAGCCCGGCGTCCATGGTGAACCTGACCTGCGATGCCCTGTTCCCGGTCCCGGGATCGGTGACCTCGACCTCCTTGACCGCACCCACCCACTCGGGATACGAGTCGAAGTCGGCGATCACGTCCATGATCGCGGCGGGATCGGCAGCCATGGTCAGCGACTGCGTGGAAGGGGTGGCCATGCGGGAAAGGCTACCCAGGTCGGGGGGCGTCGGCTGCGCACCACCCGCCCGTCAGGACAGTGTGATCTCGAAGGCCCTGGGGTGGCGCTGGAAGTGCCCGACGTTGACGCACTCGGTGCGGCCGCGGCGGCCCCTGGGGCTGATCGGCTGGTGCACGTGGCCGAACACCGCCCAGCGGGGCTGGTGGGCGTCGATCGCCTCGAGCAGGCCGGGGCCGTACATCTCCATCCGCGCCGGCACGGTGTCGTAGCGGAGCAGGCCGATGCGCGGCGGGATGTGTGAGCAGAGCACGTCCACCGGCCCGAGCGCACGAACCGTCGCCTCGTAGTCGTCCGCGGCGCGCACCAGCGGCTGCCAGACCGCGTCGGGGGCGCGCAGCGCGAAGCCGGGCCTCGATGACCCGCCGGCGACGAAGCCCAGCCGCCGGCCGGCGAGGTCCACCACGTCGCCGTCGAGGTAGGGCAGCGTGCCGCCGGCGACGTCGTTCCAGATGGACGCCACGTCCACGTTCCCGAGGGTGAGCAGTGCGTCGGGACCGACCGCGGCGAGCACCTCGCGATAGCGCGCCGAGACGACGTCGGTCAGCGTGCCGAGCGGGTCCGGAGTGCCGTCCCAGAGGCTCCGGTTGAACTCGCGCAGGCCGTGGAAGTCGCCGGCGGTGCGCAGCGCGGTGAACTGCCGGACCGGCCGCTCGCCGAACACGCGGCCGAGGATGCCGGCGGACGGGTCGTGGTAGTCCACGTAGTCCAGCAGGTCGCCGAGGACGACGAGCTGCTCCGCCTGCCGCGCCACGGCCGCCAGTGCGTCGATGTTGCCGTGGATGTCGGACACGAACGACAGGCGCACCCGGCCACCGTAACCACCGTTGCGGCGCGGGCGATCGACGGCGTCAGCGGTTGACGGCGTGACCGGTCGCGTCCGGGCCGGCCGCGTCGAGGGGCACCACCTTGATCGGCACCCCGGGCATGGAGGCGTGCACGACGAGGCCGTCCCCGACGTACATTCCGACGTGGCTGACCGGCGAGTAGTAGGTCACCAGGTCGCCGGGCTGCAGCTCGGCCAGCGGGATCTCCGGCAGCCCCGCCTGGGCCGCGCTGTTCCGCGGGATCTCGACGCCCGCCTGCCGCCACGACCACTGCATCAGGCTCGAGCAGTCGAACTGGTCGGGACCCTCCGCGGCCCACACGTACGGCAGCCCCTGCCGGCCCAGCGCCGCGGCGACGGCGATGCCCGCCTCCACGCTGGGCGCCTGCCCGGCCGCCCAGACGGAGAACTCCGGTCCGGTGCTGGCGGGCGGCGGGTCGCCGATCAGGCCGGCGCGGCTGCGCTGCGCGGCCTGCTCGGCCTGCCTGGCCTGCGCCGCGGCCGACACGTTCGCGGCCTCGACGTCGGACACCGCAGCGGCGCGGTCGCCGGCCGACAGTTGCGCGTAGGCGAGCTGGTATCCGGCGATCTCGGCGTCCAGCTGGGCGCGGCCGGTCTCCAGGTCGACGCGGGCCTGCTCGGCGGCGGCGATGGCCGTGTCGGCCGCCGTCTTGGCCGCCCCGGCGGCCAGCTCCTGCTCCGCCGCCGCGGCGCGGGCGGTGTCCGCCGCGTTGCGGGCGTCCAGGGCGCCGCGCAGGGTGTTCTCCTGGTCCTCGGCCACCCGGCCCAGCGCGGTCGCCTGGTCCAGGTAGTCCTCGGGCGACGCGGCGGTCAGCAGCACGGACAGCTCGGAGAGCCGGGCGCCGCGGAAGCTGGCGTTGGCGAAGGTGTTCAGCTTCTGCTGGAAGGACGCGACGACGGCGTCCGCGGCGGCCACCTTGTGCTCCTCGGCCGCGGTCGCGGCTTCGGCGGCCAGCAGCTCGGCGGCGCGCTGATCGGCGGTGGTCCGCGCGGCGGCGACGACGGCCTCGGCACCCAGCACCTGCTCGTGGTAGGCCTCGGCGCGGCGGGCGGCGTCGATCCAGGCCTGCTTGGCGGCGTCGGCGGTGATCGGGGCGGGTGCCGGCTCGGCGACCGCGGGCGGCGCGGCGGCGGGGTCGGCGGCGGCCGGCAGTGCCGGCAGCAGCGCCAGGCCGACGAGCGATGCGCCGAGCACGACACCGGCAGCCAATCGGGGTCTGGCACGGAAGCCGTTCGCGGGCGCGCGGTAGCCGCGCTTGTGCGTCATCACGGTGGGGCGCACCCTTCATGTCATCCTCGGCCGCCTACCGGGTTAGCTGACGGATTCGGGCCAGGACGTAGCCCTACCGCGGACGGAGCGCCCGAGAGCGCCCGCGCTGCCGCGGATTCACCCCAGTGAAACCTGGTTCCCCGGTCCGGCTGCCCGTCGTCGTTCTCGTCGACGGGCCAGCGGGTTCGGCGGTGACCTACGGGACGCCCGACTGGCGGCCTCTGTGAAAGGTCTCGGTAAGGTTACGACTCTGCAACGAATCGTTGCAAGCTTCCGCTCACTGCCTGTGAGCGACCTCACCCGATCGGTGAACACTTCGCCCGTCCAACAGTTCGGCCAAACGAGTGGCCGAATGGTCCCAATTCCACCGCTTCTTCACCAGTCGGCGCCCGGCCATGCCCCACGCGCGCCCCCGGTCGCTCGCCGCGAGGAATGCGATCGCCGCGTCGACGACCTGCGCCGTGTCGCGGCCATCGACGACGAGGCCGGTACGGCCGTCGTCGACGGTCTCGGGCGCCCCGCCCGACCGGCCGGCGATGACGGGCAGGCCGGCGGCCGCGGCCTCCAGGAAGACGATGCCGAGGCCCTCGACGTCGAGCCCGGCGCCGCGCGTCCGGCACGGCATGGCGAAGACGTCGCCGGCCGCGTAGTAGCGCGGAAGATCCGCCCAGTCAACCGATCCCGCGAAGACGACGCGGTGCACGACGCCGCATCGATCGGCCAGCCGGCGCAGCCCGGCGAGCATCGGGCCGTCGCCGACCACGAGCAGTCGCACGTCCGGCACCGCGTCGGCGATGGCGGGCAGCGCCCGGATCAGCTGGTCCTGGCCCTTGCGCGGCACGAGGCGGGACACGCAGAGCAGGAGCGGCGCGTCTCCGATGCCGTGTCGCGCACGGATCGCCCTGCGGGCCTCATCGTCGGGCCGGAACGCGTCCGTGTCGACGCCCGGCGGCAGGTACTCCAGGGCGGCCAGCGGACCCATCGCGGAGGCGATGCGGCGCCTGGCGTACGAACTGACGAAGGTGACCACGTCGTTCACGGCGCCGATGTGCCGCAGCGCGCGGCGCGCGCCCGGCACCATCGACCAGCCCACCTCGTGCCCGTGCGCGCTGGCGACGGTGCGGGTCACCCCGGCGGCCCGCAGCGTCGGCGTCATCAGGGCCAGCGGTGCGGCGGCACCGAACCAGACCGCCTCGATCCGGTGCTCCCTGATCAGCTCGACGGTGCGCGCCCGCACGCCGGGCTCGGGCACCATCCAGCCGCCGGGGTGCCGGAAGACGGGAAACCGCTGCTCGGCGTCGAACTCGGCGTCACCGGGCCAGCTGGGGGCGTAGACGACCAGATCCCGCTCGTCCAGGCGCTCGGCGAGAGCCTGGACGTAGGACTGGATCCCGCCCGTCCTGGGCGGAAAGTCATTGGTGAGCAGCAGCGTTCGCCGCACGGCCGCGGGACCGACCCTTCTCCTCAGTCGAACACGCCCCGGACGCGTTCGCCCGGGGCGTGTTCGAGAGTAGGGGGTCAGCCGCTCACGCGGTGCCCGACGGGGTTCGGCCCGCCGCCGCTGACGCTGGTGATGTAGATCGGCTTCGACGGCGTGGAGGCGTGGATGATCTGCCCGCCGCCGATGTACATGGCCACGTGGCTCACCGGTGAGTAGTAGGTGACGAGGTCACCCGGCTGCAGCGCGCTCAGCGGGACCACCGGCAGGCCGGACTGCCCGCTCGAGGTGCGCGGGATGCTCACCCCGGCCTGCTTCCACGCCCACGAGGTGAGCCCGGAGCAGTCGAACGAGTTCGGGCCCGCGGCGCCGTAGACGTACGGGGCGCCCTGCTTCGACAGCGCTGCCGCGACGGCGGCGGACGCAGCGCTGCTGCCGGCGGGAGCCGAATACGTCTCCTCCTGCGGTGCCTGGGCCGCCGGCGGCGCCGCAGCCGCGGCCGGCGCCGGAGCGGCCTGGGTGCGCGACCGGTTCGCCGCCGGGGCCTGCGCCGGCCGGGGCCGGGGCCGGGGCCGCCTCAGCGGCGGCCTCCTCGGACGCCGCGGCGGCGGCCGCCGCCTGCCTCTCGAGCTCCGCCTCCCGGGCGGCGATCGCGGCCTGCCGCTCCTGCTCGGAGAGGGTGTCGTACAACTCCTTGTAGCGCGCGGCCTCGGTGTCGAGATCGGCCTTGCGGGCGGTCACGTCGGTGGCGGCCTGATCGGCGGCCGCCTTCGCGGCGTCGGCCTGGGTCTTCGCCGCCTCGGCGGCGGCCTGCGCGGCCTGCGCGTTGGCCTGGGCGGTTGCCGCCTCGGCCTTCGCGGCGAGCGCCGCGTCGAGGGTCTGCCGCGTGTCGGCGGCGACCCGGTCGAGCGAGGTCACCTGGTCGAGGAAGTCCTCGGCGGAGTCGGCGGTCAGCATCACGCTGAACGAGCTCAGCCGGGCGCCGCGGAAGCTGGCGTTGGCGAACGAGTTCACCTTGTCCCGGAAGCCCGCGGCAGCGGCATCCGCAGCCGCGGCGGCAGCGGCCGCGGCCGTCGCCGCGTCGCGCGACCGGGTCACCTCGTCGCCGGCGGCCGATGCCTGGGTGGCTGCGGCGGCGGCGGTCTCCTGCGCGACGAGCACCTGCTCGTTGAGGGCCTCGGCGCGCTGCGAGCTCTCCACCCACGCCTGTTGGGCCTCGGACGAGGTGGTCGGATCCGTCGGGTCCGCCGTCGCCGGCATCGCCGCGAGCAGGCTCAGGCCGAGCGCTGCGACGGTCCCCGCCACGATCGAGCGGGTGCGCCAGTGCATGCGCGGGCCGGTGGGACGACGTTCTGAATCCTGCGACAGCACAGCAGGCGTACCCTTCCTCGCGGCCGCCTACCGAGTTAGCTGACGGATTCGGGCCAGGAAGTAGCCCTACCCCTGGTGCCCGCCACGACGGCGTTCACCTGGGGATTCACCCCAACAACAAACGTGGTTCCCCGGTTCGACGCTTTCGATCACGTCGATTCGGCGGTGACCCTGCGGACCGCCGTTGTGGTGGCCCCGACTCAAGGTCTCGGTCAGGTTACGAGACGGATAAGGGTTCGTCCAGCCGAGGTATGAATGTTGTGGGAATCTTCCGGTGTTAGGGCGGTCACACCATGGCAACCGGGCTGTGACCTGCACAAACGTTGCAACGAGGGTCGGTTACGAAGAGCAACCGGCCGTCACCGGTTCGTGACCGGGCGTGATTGCGTCCGCATGAATGTGGCATGAATCGGGCGTCTCGGCCCTCGGGGGACACCGCTCATCCGGCTTCGCGCCGACGCAGCGGCAGGGACGGTACCAAACGCAGCGGCGGTACCAGGCCCGAGTCGGCGAGCGCGCCGAGCGCGGCTCGTTCGGTCTCGTCCCACTCCACTCCGTCCGGCGGCCCGCCGAGCAGGACGGTGACGACACATCCGCTGCATGCGGCGCCGCGCACCGCACAGTGATCGCAATCGACGTGCACCAGACCCGGTCCCTCCGTCGGATCGAGCCGGCGCGAGGCGAGGCCCGATCGGTGGTGCCGGCGCCCTTCGGTCGTGGGCGCCGGCCGCGATCCGAGCCACGCCCGACCGCACTGCGGACGCTACTGACGGGCACCGACAGGGCCGCTCGACGGCGGCGTTCAGGCGGCCGCGATCAGGGCGGCGATCAGGCGGCGGCCACGCTGCGAGCGGGGTCACCCGCCGAGCACGCCGAGGAGCGTCGACGACGGAGCGGTGCGGGCGCCGTTGCGGCCGACGGCGTCCACCACCTCGCGATCCGAGCTGACCACCACGACGACCCGGCCGATGGGCTCGGCGTCCACCAGGTCGCGGATCACGTCGTCGGCCAGCACGCCGGGCGGCGAGAACAGCACCCGGATGCCGCGCCCCGGCGGCCGGGCGGTGGCCACCGCGGCGCCGTCGAACACGACGGTCAGCTCCGCCGACGTCCGCGCGGACAGCGTGGCGAGACCGCGGATCAGCCGGTCCCGCTGATCGGCCAGGCTCAGATCCGGATAGCCGGTCTTGGTCACGTTGTAGCCGTCGACGACGAGGTGGGCGCGCGGCAGGCCGAGCCAGGCCAGCAGGCGCGCCGGGTCGGTGGTCCGCTCGGCGTCGGTGATGCGCCCGGCGAGTCCGGCCGCGACCTCGTCGGCGGGATCCTGGCCGCCGCCGATCAGATCCCACTCCCGGCGCAGCCCCGCCGCCGCGCCCTCCAGCGTGCCGAGGAGCAGCTCCAGCCGCCGGTCGGACCGGGCGCGGTCGGCGCCGGCCGACCGGCGCAACTGCTGGATCTTCTGCGCCGCCGCCTCCGCCCGGGCGACCGCGGCCTCCGCGGTGCGCTGCCAGCCGGCCGCCGACGCGGTGGCGGCGTCCCGCTCCGCGCGGAGCTCCGACACCTGCTGGGCGGCAGCTCGCGCGTCGGCCGCCGAGCGGTCCTGCAGCGCCCGCAGCCGGGTGCCCTGGTCCCGCAGCCGCTGCCGGAGCCGGTCCGCGTCCTGCCGGTGCGGCTCGGATGTCGTGTCCTGCTCGGCCATCTCGGCGACCACTCTGGCCAGCTGATCGGTGAGCCGGGTCACCGTCTGCTCGAGATCCGAGATGCGGGCGCGGAACTGACCCTCCTCGGCACCCGCGACCGCGGCGGCCACGAGCTCCGCGGAGTCGGGCAGCCGCAGCAGGACCGCCCGGGCGGCCGCGCCGACCGCGTCCCGCGCGGGAATCGGCGCGCGCTCGGCGACCTGGCCGGTCAGCGCCCGGAATCCGTGATCGTTCTCCAGCTGCCGGGCGAGCACGCCGGCGCCCATCCTGGCGCGCTTCGCCGGCGCGAATCGCGCGACGCCGCGCAGCGCCACCGGAATCTCTCCGGTCGGCAGCTCGCCCACCGCCGTCGCCGCCCAGCCGAGGATCCGCTGCCGGATCGGCTCGGGCAGCTCGCCGATCGGGACCGGCTGGGGCGCCGGGTCGGCAGCCTGCGTCATGGCCTGCCTCCCCTCGCCCGCACCGCGTGCCGTCATCCTGCCGGACCCGATCGCCGGGCCGGGCGGGCGCGTCGCTCACCGGCGGTGTCGGACTCGCGTTCTAACGTTCGGATCATGGCCCTGACCTTGGACGGCGCGCCCCCGTCCGCCGGGGCGGCCGCGCTGCACCGGGTCCCGCGCACGCCGCTGACGGACACCGGCCAGCGCAGCTTCGACGAGCTCGGCGAGCCGCTACGGGAGATCACCTTCGTGGTGGTCGACCTGGAGACCACCGGCGGCTCGGCGCACACGGAGGCCATCACCGAGATCGGCGCCGTGAAGGTGCGCGGCGGCGAGGTGCTCGGCGAATTCGCCACCCTGGTCGACCCCGGCCGGTCCATCCCGCCGCAGATCACCATGCTCACCGGCATCTCGGACACGATGGTGATGAACGCCCCGCGCATCTCGACGGTGTTGCCGGCCTTCCTGGAGTTCATCCGCGGCACGGTTCTCGTGGCGCACAACGCCGGCTTCGACGTGGGTTTCCTGAAGGCGGCATGCCGCCGGCTCGACCTGCCGTGGCCGCGGCCGGCGGTCGTCGACACCGTGCAGCTGGCCCGCAGCGTGCTGACCCGCGAGGAGGCGCCGACCGTGCGGCTCGGGGCGCTGGCGCCGCTGCTGGGTTCGCGGGTGGCGCCGGACCACCGGGCGCTCACCGACGCGCGGGCGACGGTCGACGTGCTGCACGCGCTGTTCGAGCGGGTGGGTGCGCTGGGGGTCCAGAGCCTGGCCGAGTTGCGCCATGTGGCAAGGGATGTCGCGCCGGCGCGGCGTCGCAAGCGGCACCTGGCCGACCGGGTGCCGGCCGTGCCCGGGGTCTACCTCTTCCGCGGCCCCGGCAACCAGGTGCTGTACGTCGGCACGTCCGGCAACCTGCGCCAGCGCGTGCGCTCGTACTTCTCCGCGTCCGAGACCCGCGGCCGGATCAAGCACATGGTGACGATCGCCGAGCGGGTCGACCACGTCGAATGCGCGCACGCGCTGGAGGCCCAGGTCCGGGAGCAGCGGCTGATCGCCGCCCACCAGCCGCCGTACAACCGGCGCTCACGGGCGCCGGCCCGGGTCGTCTGGGTGGTGCTCACCGACGAGGCCTTCCCGCGGCTCAGCATCGTGCGGGCCGCCCCCGAGCGCACCGCCGCCTGCCTCGGCCCGTTCGCCGGCCGGGCCGCGGCGCAGACCGCGGTCGAGGCCATCCAGGACGCCGTGGCGGTACGGCGCTGCTCGATCCGGATCCGCCGGGTGAACCCGGCAGGATCGCCGTGCGCTCTGGCCGAACTCGGCCGTTGCGGCGCCCCCTGCGCGGGCGCGGAGGACGTCGACAGCTACGCCGAGCACGTCGACCGGATCGCCGAGTTCGTCGACGGCCGGTCGGACCGCCTGCTGGAGCTGCTTCGCGAGCGGCTGATGACCCTGTCCCGGCAGGGCCGGTTCGACCAGGCCGCGATCGTCCGGGACCGGCTCGCCGTCCTGGCCGAGGCGGCGGACCGCCGGCAGCGGATGGGCGCGTTCGCCGCGATCGAGGAGCTGGTCGCCGCGCGGCCCGACGGGCGCGGCGGCTGGGACCTCGCGGTGATCCGCTACGGCCGGTTCGCCGCCGGCGGCCGGGCACCGCGCGGCGTCGACCCGATGCCCGTCATCGACCTGCTCGTCGCGTCGGCCGACACGGTCGTGCCGGGCCGCGCGCCGCTGCCCGGCGGGTCGGCCGAGGAGTGCACCACGCTGCTGCGCTGGGTGGAGGGCCAGGGGACGAGGCTCGTGCGGATCTCCCGGCCGTGGTCCTGCCCGGTCGGGGCCGCCGGCCGCTGGCGGCCGTTCATGCGCGCGGTGGATCTGGCGCACGGTCTAGCATCTGGGCCATGGTGACGGCGATCGTGCTCATCGACGTGGAGTCCGACCAGATCGCCGAGGCCGCCCAGCGGATCGCGGACCTGCCGGGCGTCGACCAGGTCTACAGCTGCGCGGGCGACGTCGATCTCGTCGCGATCACCCACGTCGCCGACCACGAGACGATCGCCGAGCTGGTGCCCGGCCACATCTCGAAGGTGCCCGGCGTGCTGCGCACCGTCACCCACATCGCCTTCCGCAGCTACTCGAGCCGCGACACGGATGACGCCTTCTCGATCGGCATGCAGGCCTGACCGGCGCTGTCCGCTCAGGTCGCGGCGGCCAGCCTCCCGCTGAGTGCCACCCAGTCGTCGAGAAGCCGCGCGCACGCGCCCGAGTCCATCGCGGTCGACGCCCGCTCGAGGGCGGCGCGCAGGTCGGAGCGCAGGTCCCCGGTCAGTCCCGCGTGGGCGGCCAGCGCGGCCGCGGCGTTGAGTGCCACCGCATCGCGCACCGGGCCCGGCTCGCCGGCGAACACGCGGCGCGCGGCGTCGACGTTGTCCGCCACCTCGCCGCCGCGCAGATCCTCGGGGCGGGCCGCGGCGATGCCGAGATCCCCTGGATCCAGGGTGATCTCGGCCACCGAGCCGCCGCGCACCTGCCAGACCGTCGAGGTGGTCGTGGTGGTCAGTTCGTCCAGCCCGTCGTCGCCCCGGAACAGCAGCACGTCGGAGCCGCGGTCCGCGAAGACCTCGGCCATGACCGGCGCCATCCGCAAATTGCCGCAGCCGATGGCCCCGGCATCGGGCTGGGCCGGATTGGTCAGCGGACCCAGGAAGTTGAACACGGTCGGCACGCCCAGCTCGCGGCGCGGGGCCGCGGTGTGCCGGAACGACGGGTGGTAGACGGGCGCGAAGCAGAAGCCGATGCCGACCTCGGTCACCGACCGCGCGACCGCGGGCGCGGGCAGCCCGATCGTGACGCCCAGGCCCTCGAGCAGGTCGGCCGCGCCGCACTTGCTGGTCGCCGCGCGGTTGCCGTGCTTGACGACCGGCGCGCCCGCGGCCGCGACCACGACGGCCGCCATCGTCGAGATGTTGACCGTGTTCGCGCGGTCCCCGCCCGTGCCGACGATGTCCACGGCGCGCATCGGCAGCGTCACGCGCACCGCGTGCGCGAGCATGCTGGCGACGAGACCGCGCACCTCCGCGGCGGTCTCGCCCTTGGCGCGGAGCGCGATCGCGAAGCCGGCGAGCTGCGCCGGGGTCGCCTCGCCGGCCATGATGCGATCCATCACCCACGCGGTGTCCGGGACGGCCAGGTCCTCGCCCGCGAGGAGGCGCGCGAGCACCCCCGGCCACGTCGGCGCCGCGTCGGTCACCGCTGCCGCAGGGGCGCGCTGCGCCGCAGCAGGCCCGCGACCGTCTCGGCGGCGGTCACCGGATCCAGCGGATGGACGAGGATCTCGTCCGCCCCGGCCCAGGTGGCGAGCCACCGGTCGTCCGCCCGCCGGACCACGATCACCACCGGCGGCACGAACGCCGCTTCCTGGTGGATCTGCCGGCTGACACCGATGCCGCCGGTCGGCTGCGCCTCGCCGTCCAGGATCAGCACGTCGGCTGCCTGGCCGTCGGTGGCCATCATCACCTCGTTGACGCCCGCGCACTCCAGGAAGTCCACCCGGCCGATGTCCGGCGCCGGCCGGCGACCGATGGCCGTGAGGATCTGCTCACGGACCTCCGGCCGGTGGCTGTACACCAGCAGCACCGGATTGCTCATGCGGCTCACCCATCGTTCGCCCGACAGGACCGGAACGCACCGGTCCCGCGAGAACGGATCGGACACTGAGAACCAGAAACGACACGCCCCGGCGGTCCGCCGGCCGCGGCCGGCGGCACCCCTGGACCACGACGATGCTAGTGGTCGCGAGCGGCGCCGCCGCGCACCGTCGGCGCCGGGCGCCGCGAACCCGCCCGCGACACCGGAATTCTACCCCGTATCCGGGCGTTGACCTGCGGTGATGCGACCCGCCGGGCGACGCGACCCGCCCGAGTGCGGCCCGCAGGCGCATGATCGTCCATGGCAGTCCATAATCCATCTGTGACGACTGCGACCAGCCCGCCGGGCGCCTCCGCGTTCAGCTCCAGGATTCACACGCTGAACCGGCCGAACATGGTCAGCGTCGGCGTGATCGTCTGGCTGGCCAGCGAGCTCATGTTCTTCGCCGGCCTGTTCGGCATCTACTTCACCGCGCGGGCCGCGACCGAGGGCGAGTGGCCGCCGCCGCCGACCGAGCTCGACATCGGCTACGCCCTGATCTTCACGATCATCCTGGTGGCGTCGTCGTTCACCTGCCAGTGGGGCGTGTTCGCCGCCGAGCGCGGCGACGTGTTCTCGCTCCGGCGCTGGTACCTGTTCAGCTTCGTGCTCGGATTGATCTTCGTGCTGGGTCAGGGGAACGAGTACCTGACGCTCGTCCACGAGCACGGGACCACGCTGTCGTCGTCGGCGTACGGCACCGTCTTCTACCTGACCACCGGGTTCCACGGCCTGCACGTGATCGGCGGGCTCGTCGCGTTCCTGATCCTCGTGTGGCGCACCAAGATCTCGAAGTTCACCCCGGCACAGGCGACGAGCGCCATCGTCGTCTCCTACTACTGGCACTTCGTGGACGTGGTGTGGATCGGCCTTTTCATGACCATCTACATCATCCGTTGACCGCCCAGCAGCCGTATTGATCAGTACGACCCGGGCACGACCGGAAGCCACGACCGGAAGCACTGCCCGGAGCACGACCAGAACAGCAGTCCCGCACCGGCCCGCCGCCGCTACCGAGTACGAGGTGTGCTGCATGAGTTCCACCGCCAGTTCGCCGCCTGGCGACGCACCGCGCGGACCGACGCGCGGCTCGTCCCGACGCCGTCGATCCCGCACGGTTCGCCGGATCACGGGTGGCCTGGCGCTGCTGCTCGCGCTCACCGCGCTCGGCTTCGCCTACAGCGCGGTGGCGCCGCGGGGCGAGGTCGCGACGGCCGCCAACGCGGACGAGGCCCAGATCGCCGCCGGCGCGGAGATCTATTCCACGTCCTGCGTGACCTGTCACGGGGCGAACCTGCAGGGCGTGCTCGACCGCGGTCCGTCGCTGGTCGGCGTCGGCGAGGCGGCGGTCTACTTCCAGGTGTCGACGGGTCGCATGCCGGCCGCGGAGAACGCCGCACAGATGCCGCGCAAGGAACCGTTCTTCGACGAGGAGCAGATCGCCGCGCTCGGCGAGTTCATCCAGGCCAACGGCGGCGGCCCCGTGATCCCCGAGAGCGGGCTGCGCAACGAGGCCGACATCGCCCGCGGCGGCGAGCTGTACCGGCTGAACTGCGCGTCCTGCCACAACTTCACCGGCCAGGGCGGGGCGCTCTCCCAGGGCAAGTACGCACCGAACCTGGACGAGGCGACGGACCGGCAGATCTGGGGGGCCATGCTGAGCGGCCCGGAGAACATGCCGAAGTTCGGCAACGGACAGCTGACGCCGAATGAGAAGGCGGCCATCGTCGCGTTCATCCAGGACAACAAGGCGACGATCGACCCGGGCGGGTACGCCGCGGGCGGCTTCGGCCCGGCGCCGGAGGGCCTGATCGCGTTCCTGGTCGGCATGGGTGCCATCGTCGCGGCGGTGCTGTGGATGGGGTCGAGGACATGAGCGAGCCTCGGCGAGCGAATCATCGGCACAATGCCGGCGCGTCGCCGGTTGGCGAGGGGGCGGCATGAGCGGCAACCCGAACATCCAGATCCCCACTGACGAGGAACTCAAGGCCATGTCCCGCGAGGACAAGGCCGCGCTGGGGATGGCGCTCGACGGCGTCACGATGGCCGAGTACGGGGAGCGGTACCACCCGGGCTCCGCGGCGGAGAAGCGGGCCAACCGATCCGTCTCGTTCTGGTTCGTGCTGTCGGCGCTGGCCGCCGGCGCGTTCTTCGTGATCTTCATCTGGTGGCCGCACGAGTGGGTCCCGGCGAGCTCGCCGGACCAGCTCATGTACGCGCTCTACACACCCATGATCGGATTGACCCTCGGGGCCAGCATCCTCTTCTTCGGAGTGGGTGTCGTTGCCCTGTACAAGAAGGTGCTGCCGCACGAGGTGGCCGTGCAGCAGCGGCATGAAGGCATGTCGGCCGAGGTCGATCGGCAGTCGCTCGCCGCCCAGGTGTTGGACACCGGCGACAAGGCCGGGATCAAGCGCCGCGGGATGATCAAGGGCTCGCTGCTGCTGGCCGGCGGCGGGCTCGGGATCGTGGCGATCGTCCCGGTGCTCGGCGGGTTCATCAAGAACCCGTGGGAGGAGCGGGCGAACTCGCCGCTCTGGGTCACGCCGTGGGCTCCGTTGCCCGACGGCACGAAGGTGCGGCTGACCCAGATCGACGGAACGCCGGTGCGTCCGGAGGACCTCGATGCCGGTTCGATGGCAACGGTCTTCCCGGGCGTCCCCGGCGGCGCCAAGGCATCCGACGCGGCCGTCATGCTGTTCCGGCTCCGGCCCAACGACGTGGTCCGGATCCGGGACGGGCAGCAGGGCTTCCAGTTCGGCGACTACTACGCCTACTCGAAGATCTGCACCCACGTCGGGTGCCCGGTGTCGCTGTACGAGCAGCAGACCGGCCGCGTCCTGTGCCCGTGCCACCAGTCGCAGTTCAACGTCAACGAGGGAGCGTTCCCGGTCTTCGGACCAGCCAGCCGGCCCCTGCCCCAGCTGCCGATCGAGCTGGACGACGAGGGGTACTTTGTGGCAAGGAGCGACTTCATCGAGGCCGTCGGTCCTGGGTTCTGGGAGAACGGGAAGTATCCCGCGTGGTACTCCGAGCCGAAGGAGGCAACAGGATGAGCGAGCCTCGGCGAGCGACTCCTCAGGGCCACCCCGCTGCGCCGGCCGAGGTGGCGGGATGAGCCGCCTCACCACACCCACCAGGGCGTCCGCCGGTCCATCGATGGTGCAGAAGACGCTGGACGGCGCGGACCTGCGTTACCACGCTGCCCGGCCGCTGCGCACGCAGCTGAACAAGGTCTTTCCGAGCCACTGGTCGTTCATGCTCGGCGAGGCGGCCCTCTACTCGTTCATCGTGCTGCTGCTGTCCGGCGTGTACCTGACGCTGTTCTTCGACCCGTCGATGGCGGAGACGGTCTACCAGGGCGTGTACGAGAAGCTGCGCGGCGTGCCGATGTCGATGGCCTACGCGTCGACCCTGGACATCTCGTTCGAGGTGCGCGGCGGCCTGCTGATCAGGCAGATCCATCACTGGGCGGCGCTGCTGTTCCTGTTCTCGATGATGCTGCACATGATGCGCATCTTCTTCACGGGCGCATTCCGCAAGCCGCGCGAGGCCAACTGGATCCTCGGTGTGCTGCTGCTGATCCTCGGCATGGCCGAGGGCTTCCTCGGCTACTCGCTCCCGGACGATCTGCTGTCCGGCACCGGGCTCCGGGCGGTCAGCGCGTTCCTGCTGTCCATCCCCGTGGTCGGCACCTGGATCCACTGGGCGCTGTTCGGCGGCGACTACCCGGGCGAGATCATCATCCCGCGGTTCTACTCGCTGCACATCCTGCTGCTGCCCGGCATCATCCTGGCGCTGATCGCCGTGCACGTCGCCCTGGTCTGGTTCCAGAAGCACACCCAGTTCCCCGGCCCGCGGCGAACCGAGAACAACGTCATCGGCCTGCGCATCCTGCCCAACTTCGCGGCCAAGGGCGGCGGCTTCTTCGCGGTCGTGTTCGGCATCACGGCGATCATGGGCGGGGTCTTCCAGATCAACCCGATCTGGAACCTGGGGCCGTACAACACGTCCCAGGTCTCGGCCGGCGTCCAGCCGGACTTCTACATGGGCTTCCTGGACGGCATGGTCCGGATATGGCCCAACTGGGAGATCCGGAACCTGTTCGGGCACTACATGGTTCCCGCAGTGTTCTTCCCGTCCATACTGGCGGCCACGGTGCTGATGATCCTGGTGATCGCCTACCCGTACATCGAGAAGGCCTTCACCAAGGACGACGCCATCCACAACCTGCTGCAGCGGCCGCGTGACGTGCCCGTCCGCACCGCGATCGGCGTCGCGTTCCTCACCTTCTACATCGTCAACCTGATCAACGGCGCGAACGACCTCTTCGCGTTCAAGCTCGACATCTCGTTGAACGTGATGACGTGGGTGGGCAGGGTGCTCTCGATCATCGGCCCGGTGGTCGCATACGTGATCACCTACCGGATATGCCTGGGGCTGCAGCACTCCGACCGGGCCGTGCTGGAACACGGCATCGAGACCGGCGTGATCAAGCGGCTGCCCAGCGGCGAGTTCATCGAGGTGCACCAGCCCCTGGGCCCGGTGGACGACCACGGACACGCGGTGCCGCTCGTCTACCAGGGCGCCGCTGTGCCGAAACGGATGAACCAGCTCGGTTCCGCCGGCGAGGCGGTTCCGGGGATCGTCCGGCCGATCGACGACTCCGGCCACATCTCCTACGACGACGAGCTGCACCCACCGGAGATCGAGGCAGGCAGCCGGCACTAGCCGCACGCTTCGCAGCAGAGGGGTCCGCTCCGGTCGTCATGATCGGGCGGGCCCCTCGTCCACGGGCGGGAACGACCGGGGCTGGTGGCGGCGGCGGCCGTGGGCCGCAGCTACGCGTTCGAGGAGGAGCCCGGGTCGGAGAAGCTGGTGATGGGCACCCGTTTCGGGCGGCGCATGCTGCAGCTGATGGCGCGGTTCACCCCGGAGAAACTGGTCTCCGCCACCATCGCGGCTCAGGGCGCCCTGACCGAGGAGCAGCTCGCCGAGCGGGTCGAGCAGATCATGGCCGACGACGACAAGGAGCGGTTCACCCTCGATCTCGCGCTCGCCGCGAACCACTCGGGCCCGCGCAGGGCCGGATACCAGAACGACGCCCGCCAGTTCCCGGCGATCGAGTCGCTGCAACTGGAACGGATCACCGCACCCTGCCTGATCGTGCACGGCACCGCCGACTCCGACGTGGCGCCGGACTACGGCTCGTTCGCGGCCGCGCGGATTCCCGGTGCCGACCTCGTCGAACTGGCCGGTGGCACGCACCTGGCGCTGTTCGTGCACCCGGACGCGCCGCAGGTCCAGGAGCGGGCGATGCGGCTGTTCCGGGACGCCGCCGAGAGCTGACCGAGGGTCCCGGCGGGGCGGGCCCTCGAAAGCCGGTCGCCTCCCGTCAGTGCGCGGGGCGGCGGTGGTACTCGAAGAGCAGCCCGATGATCGTGTAGAACAGGAACCCGGCGGCGATCACCATCAGCCACCACAGCAGGAACGCGGTGGCCACCGCGAACATCGCGACCGAGAAGGCCATGAAGAACGGCCAGTAGGAGCCGGGCGAGAAGAACCCGACATCGCCCGCGCCGTCGGCGATCTCGGCATCATCGTTGTCCTCCGGCCGGGCATGCTCGAGCCGCCGCGAGGTGAACAGCAGGAACGTGCCGACGATGAACGTCAGCCCGGCGGTCAGCGACAGGCCGACGATGCCCACCGGCTCCGTCGGCGCGAGGATGCCGTACACCACGGCGGCGATCGCGAAGAACGCGGTCAGCCCCAGGAAGAGCCAGGTCTCGACGCGCAGCCCGCCGCGGGCGGCGATCGGCTTCTCGTTCTGGTCGACGTCTGTGGGCTGCGTGGTGCGCGCCATCAGGGTCCCTCTCCGGCCGGCGGTTCCGACGCCGTCTTGGCCTGACGGTTCGTGTCGAAGGGGTACGTCGTCGTGGCGTACGGCGTGCACAGCTCGCCGCAGCTCGGGTCGTCCTCACCCACGGCGATCAGCGCCTCGGAGGTCGAGTACCCGACGCCGGTGGCGGGATTCACCTCCTGGCGGAAGCCCAGATAGGCGTCGTAGACGCCCTGCGGGACGGACCTGACCTCGAAGTTCATCGCGGAGTGATAGGTCCCGCAGAGCTCGGCGCACCGCCCCACGAACGCGCCGGTCTCCTGGATGGTGTTCTGGAACGAGTTGTCCGTCTGGTTGGCGCCCGGGTCGGGGAAGACGTCGCGCTTGAACAGGAAGTCGATCGTCCAGAACGAGTGGATGACGTCCTTGGACGACAGCTCGTACTGGATCACCTTGTCCACGGGCACCACCAGGATCGGGACCTCCTGGCTGTTGCCGACCGTGTGCACCTCACGGCCGTCGGGCCCGGACGTGCCCGGGTAGCCGAAGTCCCAGTTCCACTTGAATGCGGTGACGCTGACGGTCACGTCCGGGTTCGGCTGCTCCTCGAGCGCGAAGTCCTCGGTGGTGACCGTGAAGTAGAAGAGCACGCCGACCATGAGGAACGGGACGGCGGTGTAGACCAGCTCGAGCGGCAGGTTCTCCTTGGTCTGCTTCGGGTACAGCGGGCCGTTCTTCCGCTTCCGGTACACGAAGAACGCCCAGAACATCAGGCCCCACACCAGGACGCCGACGATCAGCGCGGCGACGAACGCGGCGGACCAGAAGTACTGCATCCGCTCGGCCTGCGGCGTGATGCCCTCCGGCCACCCGAATCGCGGCCAGTCGGCGAACGAGCAGCCGGACAGCAGCAGACCGGACGCCGCCAGCAGGCCGGCGAGGGCGAACCGCCGCACCGCACGGGACCGCGCCACGTGTGCCCTCCCTCTCACCGAGAACTCCTCGCCGAACTCCTCGCCCGGGCGCCGCCGAGCTCAGGTCGGAGATTACCCGGTGGGATCCCGTTCCACCCGGCCGGGGAGCCTCGCGTGGCGCGCCGTACGGATGGCCGTGCCGATCTCCGCCCGGGCGCCCGGAATACTGGGCCGGGTGTGCGGACTGATGGGCTTCCTCTCCAGCGACGGCGCCGCCGCCGCCCGCGTGGACGGCGTGGCCGCGGGCATGCGCTGCGCCCGCCATCGCGGGCCCGACGAATCGGGCACCTGGGACGACGGCGACGTGGTGTTCGGCTTCAACCGCCTGTCCATCATCGACATCGAGCACTCCCACCAGCCGCTGCGCTGGGGCCCGCCGGAGAACCCGGAGCGGTACGCGCTGGTGTTCAACGGCGAGATCTACAACTACCTGGAACTGCGGGCGGAACTGGCCGCCGAGCACGGCGCCGTTTTCGCCACGGAGGGCGACGGCGAGGCCATCCTGGCCGCGTACCACCACTGGGGTCAGCATGCGGTCGCGCGGCTCCGCGGCATGTTCGCCTTCCTGATCTGGGACACCGCGGAGCGGGTGCTGTTCGGTGCGCGAGACCCCTTCGGCATCAAGCCGCTGTTCACCGCCGAGCTGCCGGACGGGGTGGCGTTCGGCTCCGAGGCCAAGAGCCTGCGCGAACTCACCGGATCGGCGACGGTCGACGACAGGGCGTTGCAGCACTACCTGGTGCTGCAGTACGTGCCGGAGCCCGCGACCATGGACGCCGCGATCCGCCGGGTCGAGTCCGGCACCCACATCACCGTGCGTCCCGGCCGGCCGGTGCGCACGGAACGGTACTTCCGGCCGGTGTTCGCCGGCCGCCCCGTTCCCACCGACGAGCAGCGCAGCGAGCTGTACCAGCGCATCGCGGGCGTGCTGGACGACTCGGTGGCCAAGCACATGCGGGCCGACGTCACGGTGGGCGCGTTCCTGTCGGGCGGCATCGACTCGACGGCGATCGCCGCGCTGGCCAAGAAGTACAACCCGGACCTGATGACGTTCACCACCGGTTTCGAGCGCGAGGGCTTCTCGGAGGTGGACGTCGCGGCCGAGTCCGCCGCCGCGATCGGCGTCCGGCACATCGTCCGGACGGTCAGCGAGACCGAGCTGACGGAGACGCTGCCGCTGATCGTCTGGTATCTCGACGACCCGGTGGCGGACCCCGCGCTCGTCCCGCTCTACTTCGTCGCGAACGAGGCCCGCAAGCACGTCAAGGTGGTGCTCTCCGGCGAGGGCGCCGACGAACTGTTCGGCGGATACAACATCTACCGCGAGCCGATGAGCCTGCGCCCGCTCACCGCGCTGCCCGGCGGCATGCGACGCGGCCTGGCTGCGGTGGGACGCGCGCTGCCGCAGGGCTTCCGGGGCCAGGACATGCTCCGCCGCGGGGCGCTGGACCTGGAGGACCGCTACTACGGCAACGCCCGGATCTTCCGCGAGGACCAGCTCAGCGGGCTGCTGCACACCTACCACTCGGGACGCTCCTTCCGGGACGTCACCGATCCGATCTACGCCCACACCGCCGAGGTCGACCCGATCTCCCGCATGCAGCACGTCGACCTGTTCACCTGGCTGCGCGGCGACATCCTGGTCAAGGCCGACAAGATGACCATGGCCAACTCGCTCGAGCTGCGCGTGCCGTTCCTCGACCCCGAGGTCTTCGACGTCGCGCGGACGATCCCGGCGGATCAGAAGGTCACCAAGCAGACCACCAAGCTCGCCCTGCGGCGCGCGATGGAGCTCGTCGTGCCGCCGCACGTGCTGCACCGGCGCAAGCTCGGCTTCCCCGTGCCGATCCGGCACTTCCTGGCGGGCCACTCGTACGACTGGGCCCGCTCGATCGTCACGCAGGCGCAGACCGAGCAGTTCCTGGATCCCGCCGCGGTCCTGCGGATGCTGGACGCGCACCGGGCCGGCGAGGCGGACCACTCGCGGCGGATCTGGACGGTGCTGGTGTTCATGCTGTGGCACGGGATCTTCGTGACCGGGGCGATCACCCCGACGGTGCCCGAGCCGGTGTATCCGGTCCGGGTCTGACGGCCAGGCCCGGCCCCACCGGGACCGCCTACCAGTCGAGAGCGACGGCGATCTCCGCAGCGGCGTCCTCGCCGTACGCGTCGGCGAGCCGGACCCGGGCGACGTCGGCGTCCAGCGTGTATTCCTGGGTGCCGACGGTCTCCAGCGTCAGCGTCGCCATCAGCGACCCCAGCTGCGCGGACCGCTCGAGGCCGAGGCTGCGCGCCCGGCCGGCCAGGAAGCCGGCGCGGAACGCGTCGCCGACGCCCGTCGGGTCGGTCTTGGACTTCTCCGGCAGCGCGCCGACGGCGACCCGGCTGCCGTCCGCGGCGACGATCTCCACGCCCTTCGATCCGAGAGTGGTCACCCGGTAGCCGACCGAGGCCAGGATCTTGTCCGCCGACCAGCCGGTCTTGGACTGCAGCAGGCCCAGCTCGTAGTCGTTGGTGAACAGCAGGCTGGCGCCGGTGATGAGCGACGCCACCTGCGGCCCGTCGATCCTGGCCAGCTGCTGGGACGGATCGGCGGCGAAGGGATAGCCGCGCTCGCGGCACTCCTGCGAATGCCGGACCATCGCCTCCGGGTCGTCCGCGGAGATCACCACCAGGTCGAGGCCGCCGTATGCGCGGGCGATCGGGGCGAGCTCGATCTCCCTGGCCCTGGACATCGCGCCCGCGTAGAACGAGGCGATCTGGTTCATCTCGTCGTCGGTGGTGCAGACGAAGCGCGCCGTCTGCACGTCGTCGCTGCGGTGCACATGGGTGCAGTCCACGCCGTGCCGGGTGAGCCAGCCGTCGTACTCCCCGAAGTCAGCGCCGGCCGCGCCGACCAGCACCGGCCGCAGGCCCAGCAGGGCCATGCCGAAGCAGATGTTGGGGGCGACGCCGCCGCGGCGCACCACCAGGTCGTCCACCAGGAAGGACAGGGAGACCCGGTGCAGCTGGTCCGGCAGCAGCGTGTCCACGAACCGGCCCGGGAAGTGCATGAGGTGGTCGGTCGCGATGGATCCGGCGACGGCGATCGGCACGATGCTCTCCCCGATGACGGATGGCGCCATGGCCCCAGCGGGGCCGACCCTACGTCATCAGAGGATGCTCAGCGAGTGGTCAGTGGAACGAGTCGCCGCAGGCGCAGGAGTTCTGGGCGTTCGGGTTGTCGATCGTGAAGCCCTGCTTCTCGATGGTGTCCACGAAGTCGATGGTGGCGCCGTCCAGGTAGGGCACGGACATCCGGTCGACCGCGAGCGAGATGCCGCCGAAGTCCGCGACCGCGTCGCCGTCCAGCGTCCTGTCGTCGAAGTACAGCTCGTAGCGCAGGCCCGAGCAGCCACCCGGCTGGACCGCGATGCGCAGCATCATGTCGACGGCGCCCTCGCGCTCGAGCAGGCTCTTGGCCTTGTCGGCGGCGGCGTCGGTGAGCACGACGCCGTGGGTGCGCTGCGTGGTGCCGGTCGCGGTGTCCGCAACAGTCATCGCGATCTCCCTGAAAATGTCAGCGGGTGGTGAACGGGTCTGCCGAGCAGGAGCGTGGATCCCTCACGATGATGCCACGCTGCGTGCCCATTCCGGCACCCCGCGCCGATCCACGTGACCAACAACGCTCGCGGTCCCGTCCCCGATTCCCCGACTAGGCTCTCTCAGGTGAGTTTCCTGCGCCGCAAACCCGCGGATCAGACGGCACCGGCCGTGTCCGAGACACCCGACGTCGATCCGGGGCCGCCCGTCGTGGGCAAGGGGCGCCCGACGCCGAAGCGGCGCGAGGCGGAGGGCCGGCGCGGACCGGTCGCGCCGCCACCGAAGACGCAGCGCGAGGCGGTGCGGCGCTCCCGGTCGCAGAGCAAGTCGATGACCAAGGAGGAGCGGCGGGCCGCGTCCGCCGAGCGCCGGGCGAAGATGGCCAGGGGCGACTACCTGCTGCCGCGGGACCGCGGCAAGGCGCGCGAGTACGTCCGGGACCTGGTGGACGCCCGCAGGAACATCGCCGGGCTGCTGCTGCCGATGGCGGTGCTGTCGTTCGTCATCCTGCTGGTCCCGGTGCCGGTCTTGCAGGCCTACGGGCCGCTGGTACTGCTCATCGCGATCATGGCGGCGATCATCGATTCCATCTTCTTCGGCCGGCAGCTGTCCCGGAAGGTGCGCGCGAAGTTCCCGAAGGGCGACGATTCCGGGCTCTCCACCAAGGGCAGCGCGGTCGGGTTCTACGCCTTCAACCGCGCCTGCCTACCGCGCCGGTGGCGGGTGCCGAAGCCGCGGGTGAAGGTCGGGGAGCAGGTCGGCTGAGGCGATCGACTCCATGACGATCGAATCCGTGATCGACGGGACCGGAGGGACAGTGCGGGACGACCTGGGGGCGGCGGCCACCGCGCAGGCGGACTCGATCGTGCGCCGGTTCTTCGGCCCGGACGGCCGGCTGACGACCATCCCGGCGAAGCAGTCCCGGCAGCTCGCCCTGTACGACCTCATCGCGCAGCGGTTCACCCCCGGCGTGCGGTACACCGAGCTCGAGGTGAACCGCGAGCTCATGCAGCTCTACGACGACTACGTCAGCCTGCGCCGCGGCCTGGTCGACTTCGGCCTGCTGGACCGGGCGGACGGGCGGTACTGGCGCAGCGGCGGCACCGTGCAGCTGGACGTGGCTCCCGCCCCCGTGCCGTCGCCGTCCGTGTCCCCGCGGGGCGCGGCCCGCCGCGAGGCCATCCTCACGGCGGCGGCGGAGCTCTTCGCCGACAACGGCTACGCCGCGGTCGGGATGGACGACATCGGGGCCGCGGCCGGCGTGACCGGGCCGGCGATCTACCGGCACTTCGGGTCCAAGGCAGAGGTGCTGACCGCCGTGTTCGACCGGATCATCGAGGCCGTCACCACCGAGCCGGCGGAACCGGCCGAGCCGGCGGAACCCGCCGAGTACCTCGCGGCCGTGGTGCTCGGCTACGCCGAGGTGGTGGCCAGCCGGCGCCGGCTGATGGCGGTGTTCATCCGCGAGGTGCACAACCTGCCGCCCGAGCACCGGGAGCGGCTGCGACGCCGGCAGCGGGCGCTGGTCGGTCGCTGGCGAGGGCTGCTCGCCGACGCGCACCCCGACTGGTCGGCCGAGCACGTGCGCACGGCCGTGCACGGCGCGTTCGGGCTGCTGAACACCGTCGGCACCTTCGACTCCCCGCTGTCCGACGGCGATCTCGCCCGCCAGCTGGCCGGCCTGGCGTGCGGCGGCCTGGCGCTGCCGACGCCCCCGGTCGCGACGGCGGCTACAGCGGCAGGTAGCGCTTGAGCTCCAGCGGCGTCACCTGGCGGCGGTAGCTCTCCCACTCGTTCCGCTTGTTCCGCAGGAAGAAGTCGAACACGTGCTCGCCGAGCGCCTCGGCGACCAGCTCGGAGCCCTCCATCACCGCGAGGGCGGATTCCAGCGAGGCCGGCAGCTTCTGGTAGCCCATCGCGCGCCGCTCGACCTCGGACAGCGACCAGACGTTGTCCTCCGCCGGCGCCGGCAGCTCGTACTCCTCGCGGATGCCGCGCAGCCCGGCCGCGATGACCACGGTGTACATGAGGTACGGGTTGCAGGCGGAGTCGGGCAGCCGGAACTCCAGCCGCTGGCTGGAGGACTTGCCGGGCGAGTAGTTCGGCACCCGGACCAGCGCGGACCTGTTGGCGGTACCCCAGGAGGCGGTGGTCGGCGCCTCGTCGCCCACGACGAGCCGCTTGTACGAGTTGACCCACTGGCAGGAGACGGCCGTGAGCTCCGGCGCGTGCCGCAGCACACCCGCGAGGAACCGCTTCCCGGTGGCCGACAGCTGGTACTCGTCGTCCGGGTCGTGGAAGGCGTTGTTCTCGCCGTCGAACAGCGAGAAGTGCGTGTGCATGGCCGATCCCGGCTGATCGACGAACGGCTTGGGCATGAAGGTGGCCCGCACCCCCTGGGTCAGCGCGACCTCCTTGACCACGTACCGGAAGGACAGGATGTTGTCCGCCATGGTCAGCGCGTCGGCGTACCGCAGGTCGATCTCCTGCTGCCCCGGCGCGCCCTCGTGGTGCGAGAACTCGACCGAGATGCCCATCGACTCCAGGGTTTCGATCGCCCGGCGGCGGAAGTGCGGGGCCGTGTCGTGCGACGCCTGGTCGAAGAACCCGCCCCGGTCGGCCGGCTCCGGCACGGACCCGTCGTCCGGCAGGTCACGCAGCAGGAAGAACTCGATCTCCGGATGCACGTAGCAGGTGAAGCCCATGGCGGCGGCCTCGCCCATCGCGCGGCGCAGCACGTGCCTGGGGTCGGCCCAGGACGGCGAGCCGTCCGGCATGGTGATGTCGCAGAACATCCGCGCGGAGTAGACCCGGCCGCCGTCGGACTCCCACGGCAGCACCTGGAACGTCGACGGATCGGGACGCGCCACCATGTCCGACTCGAAGACGCGGGCGAAGCCCTCGATCGCAGAACCGTCGAAGCCGATCCCCTCGCTGAACGCGCCCTCGAGCTCGGCCGGCGCGACGGCCACCGACTTGAGGTATCCCAGCACGTCGGTGAACCAGAGCCGGACGAACCGGATGTCCCGCTCCTCGAGTGTCCGCAGGACGAACTGCTGCTGACGGTCCATGGCCGACACCTTATGTAGGTCGTGTTTCGCGTGCGTTGCCGGAGGCGTACGCCGACGCCGGCGTGCCTGAGGGAGCGATGACGTACGGTAACCGGATGCCCTCTCCCGACGGCGCCGGGGGTTCCGCCCGCGGCACCGACATCGAGGCCGACCCGCCGTCCGAGCTCGAGTCGGCACCCGAATCGGAAGCCGGATCGGACCGCTGGGAGCCGCTGATCGGCGTGGACAGCGTCCAATTCCGGGTCGCGGATCCGGGCGCCGAGTTCGACGGCGTGCGGCTCGAGGTCGACTGGGTGCTGGACACGGACCCGGAATTCGCCGCCGTCGACGGCGGCTGGTCGCTGACGCTGCCCCGCCCGGACGCGTGGCGGCTGGAGTACCAGCTCACGGTGCGCCGCGGCGAGAACACGGTGTGGACGGTGGACCCCGGCAACCCGCACCGGGTGCCCAACCCGTTCGGCGAGAAGTCCGAGATCCGCTTTCCCGACTACCGGGAGCCGCCGTGGTTGCTGGCCCATCCGTACGGGCCGGTGCGCAGCGTGGAGACGCCGGCGCTACGCCTGGAACAGCCGGTGCCCGTCCACCTCTGGGCGCCGGAGGGGCTTCCGTCGGACTCCCCCGCGCCGCTGCTGGTCGCCCACGACGGCTCCGACATGGCCGAGCGCGGCAGCCTGCTCTCCTGGGCGACGGAGCTCTCGCAGTCCTTCCCGATCCGGGTGGCCCTGCTCGACCCGCCGCGCGGCCTGCGCGACACCTGGTACGCCGCCAACCCGGACTACGCCGATCACGTCGCGCAGGTGGTGCTGCCGGCGATCGCGGCCAAAGTGCTGACGGGTCCGGTGATCGGGCTCGGCGCCAGCCTGGGCGCGCTCGGCATGCTCACCGTGCAGCGTCGCCATCCGGGGGCGCTCTCCGCGCTGGCGCTCCAGTCGGGGTCGTTCTTCACCCCGCGGCTCGATCCGCAGGAGTCGGGGTTCGCGTACTTCAACGAGGTGTGCGCGGCCGTGCGGATGATCTCGTCCGGCCCCGACCTCGCCGCCGCGGCCGCCCCGCGGCCGGTCCCGGTGCTCGTCACCTGCGGCGCCATCGAGGAGAATCGCGCGAACAACGAGGCGATGGCCGCCGCGCTCGGGCGGCAGGGGTATGCGGTGACCCTGCGGATCGTGCCGGACGCGCACACCATGATCGGCTGGCGGGACGCCTGGTTCCCGGCGCTCGACGAGCTCGTCGAATCCGTGCTCTGAGGCTCCCGGAAGGGCAGGAGATGCCATGACGCGCACCGAGTACCACCGCATCGACGCGCCGTCGCTCGGCGGGTCCGGCGAGATCGCGGTGCACGGCCACTGGGGCAGGCCGGTGATCTGGTTCCCGTCGGAGAGTGGCGCGCCCTGGGACTTCGAGGCCAACGGCATGCTCGACGCCGTGCGCCCGGCGATCGACGACGGCCGGATCACGGTCTTCTGCGTGCCGTCGTTCGACTCCTCCAGCTGGTCGGCGTCCTGGATGCCGCTCGCCGACCGTGCGCGCAACCACCGCCGCTACGAGGACTGGATCATCTGGCAGGTGGTGCCGTTCATCCGCGACCGCTGCGGCGGGCGGGACGACGTCGCGCTGGCCGGACCGTCGATGGGCGCGTTCCACGCGGTGCTGTTCGCGCTCCGGCACCCGCACGTGTTCGGCCGCGCGGTGGCGCTGTCGGGCAACTACGACCCGTGGGCGTGGCGCGGCTGGGGACCGACCGACGACGAGACCTACTTCGCCAGCCCGTTCGCGTTCCTGCCCGGCACGCACGGCGGGCATCTCGACTTCCTGCGCTCCAGGGTGTTTCTCACGCTGGTGGTGGGCAGCGGGATGTGGGAGGACAGCACGGGTGCGAACGGGTCGACCCGCGCCCTGGGCGCCGTGCTGGCGGACAAGGGCATCCCGCACGAGCTGTACGTGTGGGGGC
Organism: uncultured Actinomycetota bacterium; assembly: GCA_963844455.1. Classification (GTDB taxonomy): domain Bacteria; phylum Actinomycetota; class Actinomycetes; order Mycobacteriales; family Nakamurellaceae; genus Nakamurella. The sequence goes on along the minus strand of CAWJOH010000010.1, from coordinate 238,138 downwards.
ACGAGTGGCCGCACGACTGGCCGAGCTGGCGCGCGCAGGCGGCGATCTACCTGCCCGCGCTCGGCTGATCCGGACGAGCCGCCTAGACGAGCTCGGTGTGCAGCCGGGCGAGGATGGCCCGCAGCATCCGGGACACGTGCATCTGACTGACGCCCAGCTCCGCCGCGATCTGGCTCTGGCTCATGTCCTGCAGGAAGCGCAGCCGCAGGATGCGGCGCTCCCTGGCCGAGAGCCGGCGGATCGCCGCGCCGAGCGAGACGACGTCGTCGATCTCCAGCAGCGTCTTGTCCGACGCATCACAGTGCAGGGTGAACAGCGATGCGCCGTAGGACGTCTCGGCCGACACCGGCTGGCACACCCGGGAGGCCAGGCGCTGCCGGCGGACCCGGCCGACCGTGGATCCCGAGCGCTCGGCGACCTCCCGCTCGGACGGCGGCCGGCCCAGCTGCTGCATCAGCTCACCCTCGACGTGCTGGTGGACGGCGAGGTCCTCCTGCAGCGACCGCGGCATGCGGATCGGCCGGCAGAAATCCCGGAAGTAGCGCTTGATCTCCCCCTCGATCGTCGGCGTCGCGAACTGCACGAGCGCGTGACTGCGCTCCGGGCACCACCGGCGGACCGCCTTGAACAGGCCGAACCGCGCCAGCTGCACGAGATCGTCGTCCTCCACGCCCCTGCCGCGGTAGCGCCGGGCAATGCGGTCGGCCAGCGGCCGATACTGCTCGACCACGGCACTTTCGGCACGCGCCATGACGTCCGGATCGCCGCTCGCCCTCGCGGCCGCCAGTCGCTCGAGCGAGTCCTCGAGCGTGCCCGGGACGGCATGGGGGACGGGCTGGGGGAAGAACTCGGGAGCAGCCGCGGACGCGGCATCCACCGGATCCGGTGGCGGGGCGGTGCGGACAGGAAAAACAGCAACCACGGCAGCCATGGCGACCCTTCGGGGACGGCATTGAGGAGGCTGGCGCGTGGTTGGACCAGGCCTCCACTGTGCGCCGAGAAAGCGCGGGACGCAAGCGCTGTCGAACAAGGCGGGGAGCAGAGAGGGAGGAAACGGACAATTGTCCGTCTCAGCCGAGGAAATCCAGCAGGGCGGCGGCGAGCTCTTCGGGCGCGTCCTCGGCCATGTGATGGCCGCTGTCGATCGGGAACCCGTCCAGCGTTCCGGCCACCCATGGCCGCCAGACCGCCGGCAGGTCGCCGTAGAGCTCGCCCATGTCGTCGCGGGTGGACCAGAGCACGAGTGTCGGGCACGAGATGCGCCGCCCGGCCGCCCGATCCGCGTCGTCGGCGGCCCGGTCGACGCCCAGGCCGGCGCGGTAGTCCTCGAGCATCGCCCGCACGGTCGCGGGATCGTGGATCGCCCGCCGGTAGTCGGCGTAGTTCTCCGCGCCCATCCGCTCCGGGTCGCCGCCGTACCAGGCGTCGGGATCGGCCAGGATCGCCCGCTCCGGCTTGCCCGGCTGCGCGAAGAAGAACCAGTGCCACCACGCGCGGGCGAACCGGGCGTCGGCGCGGGACAGGGCTTCGCCGATCGGCACGCTGTCCAGGACGGCGAGGCGGCGCACCGCGCCGGGCGCGTCCATGGCCAGCCGCATGGCGACATAGCTGCCCCGGTCGTGACCCACCACGTCGAACTCGGGATGACCGAGAATACCCATGAGAGAGCGGATGTCGCGCGCCATCGCGCGCTTGCCGTACGGCTCGTGGTCCGCCGTGGTGGCCGGTTTCGACGACTGGCCGTACCCGCGCAGGTCCGGGCAGACCACGGCGTGCCCGGCCGCGGCCAGGGCCGGCGCGACCCGGTACCAGGTGGTGTGTGTCCTCGGATGCCCGTGCAGCAGGACCACCGGGCGACCGCGACCGCCGGTGCGCACACGCAGCCGAACGCCGCCGCCGACGTCGACCCCGAGCTCCTCGAATCCGTCGAACACCCACCCATGGTGCACGCTGGAGCCGTGCAGCACGGCGACCGCCGACTGGGACGTGATCGTGGTGGGCGGCGGTCCCGCGGGGTCCGCCGCGGCCGCCGCCGCTCTCCGCGCGCGTCCGGGGTCGCGGGTGCTGATCCTGGATCGCAGCGAGTTCCCCCGCGACAAGCCGTGCGGCGACGGCATCGCCGCCGGCGTGCTGGAGCGGCTCGCCGGGCTGGGCGTCGATCCCGCCGGGCTGACGGCCGGCGCCGAGCCGATCCGCCGCCTGACGCTGGTCACGAGCGGCGGCGCCGAGGTCGCCGGATCGATGCGGCGTCCGGTCTTCACCATCCCGCGCGCCGTGTTCGACGACCGGCTGCTCCGGGCCGTCGTCGACCGCGGCGCCACGCTGGCCCGGCACACCGTGCGGTCCCTCGAGATCCGCGACGGGCTCGTCGTTCTCGACGGCACGTACCGCGCACGGGCGGTGATCGGCGCGGACGGCGCGGAGTCGGCGGTGCGGCGGGCGCTGGGCCTGCGCGGCAATCCGGCGCGGGCGATGGCGATCGCCGTCCGCGGGTACGGGCCGTCCGGGAGCGGCCGGCCAGGAACACAGGTGCTCGCGCTCTCGTCGCGCCGCTGGCCCGCGTACGCCTGGGATTTCCCGCTCGACGGCGACTCCGCGAACATGGGCTACGGAGAGCTGATCGGCGGCAAGGCGTCCCGCGCCGATCTGCTGCGCTCGCTGGCCGAGCTGATGCCCGCCGCAGCGCCGGACCGGCGCACGGTGCGCGGCCACCGGCTGCCCCTGTCGACGTACCGCCCGCGGATCCGGTCGGGGCGCGTGCTGCTGGCGGGCGACGCACAGTCCCTGATCAATCCGCTCACCGGCGAGGGGATCTACACCGCCGTCGTGTCGGGCGAGCTGGCGGGCCGCGCCGCCGTGCACGGCGCCGGCGCGGGGGCGCGCTACCGGCGCCGGATGCGCCGGGAGCTGTCCGGGCACCTGCGGGACGCCACGCTGTGCGCGTGGGCGAGCAGGTGGCCGGCCCTGCTCGAGCGCGTGCTGGTGGCCGGCGCCGGGGATCCGGCCCTGTTCGACGACCTGGTCGAGTTCGGCCTGCACGACGGCCGACTGACGCGGCGCATGCTGCGCGCCGCCGTGCCGGCGTCCTGAATCCTGAACGAGGTGCGCGCACGGTGATTGACCTCCCGCCGCGCTGGGTAACGGACGCTCGATGATCCTCGGCTTCCACGCATCGCACGAGCAGGTGCATCCCAGGGCGCTCCGCGACGACGCCGTCGCCGCCGAGGCCGCCGGCTTCGACGCCGTCATGTGCTCGGACCACCTGGCGCCGTGGACGCGGCGACAGGGCCACTCCGGCTTCACCTGGGCCTGGCTCGGTGCGGCGCTCCAGGCGACCGAGCGGGTACCCATGGGCGCGTTCCACGCCCCTGGCCAGCGCTACCACCCGGTGATCTCGGCGCAGGCGATGGCCACCGTCGCCGCGATGTTCCCCGGGCGGTTCCCGTGGGTCGCGCTGGGTAGCGGCGAGGCGCTCAACGAGCACGTCACCGGCGCGGCCTGGCCGACGAAACCCGCGCGCATGCAACGGCTGTCGGAGTGCGTGGAGATCATGCGCGCGCTGTGGCGGGGCGAGCAGGTGGATCATCGCGGGCTGGTGACGGTGCACGAGGCGCGGCTCTGGTCGCTGCCGGAGGAACCGCCGCGCCTCGTCGCCGGCGCGATCAGCGCCGAGACCGCGCGCTGGGCGGCCGGCTGGGCCGACGGCCTGATCACCGTCAACCAGCCCGCCGAGAAGCTGCGCCAGGTGCTCGGTGCCTACCGGGAGGGCGGCGGCCGCGGCCCGATCGTGTTGCAGGTGCACCTGTCGTACGCGGCGACCGAGGACGAGGCGCTCGCGGTCGCGGTCGAGCAGTGGCGGGGCAACTGCCTGCCCACGCTGCTGGCCTGGGATCTCACCCAGCCGGAGCAGTTCGAGGCGGCCACCGCGCACGTGCCGCCCGCGGAGGTCGCCCGCAACGTGCGGATCTCCGCGGATCCGGCGCGGCACGCCGCGTGGCTCCGGGAGTATCTCGAGCTCGGCGTCGACGAGCTCTACCTGCACCACGTCGGACCCGACAACACCCGGTTCATCGAGGATTTCGGCACGTCCGTGCTGCCGGCGCTGCGGGACGCGGCATGAGAGCCACGTTCACCGGCGACCTGTGGTGGAAGACCGCGGTGATCTACTGCCTCGACGTGCAGACCTACGCGGACAGCAACGGCGACGGCGTCGGCGACTTCCCCGGCCTCGCCGAGCGTCTCGACCACCTCGTCGATCTCGGGGTGACCGTGATCTGGCTGATGCCCTTCTACCCCACCGCGGACGTCGACGACGGCTACGACATCACGGACTTCTACGCCGTCGATCCGCGGCTCGGCAGCCTCGGTGACTTCGTCGAGTTCGTCCGGACCGCGAGGGCCCGCGGGCTGCGGGTGATCGCCGACCTGGTGGTGAACCACACCAGCGCGCAGCATCCCTGGTTCCAGGCCGCGCGCCGGTCGCCGGATTCGCCGTACCGGGACTGGTACGTCTGGCGGGACACTCCCGCCCCGCAGAAGCCGGGCGACGTCGTGTTCCCCGATCGCGAGACCAGCGTGTGGACCCGCGACCGGCTGGCGGGGCAGTACTTCCTGCACCGGTTCTACCGCAGCCAGCCCGACCTCAACGTGGCCAACCCGCAGGTGCGCGACGAGATCGCCCGCATCATCGGCTTCTGGATGCACCTCGGGCTGTCCGGCTTCCGGGTCGACGCCGTGCCGTTCCTGCTCGAGACGAGCGGCATCGAGGACGGCGCCGTCGCACTGCCGCGCCCGCACGAGTTCCTGCGCGACCTGCGCGCGTTCCTCGGCCGGCGGTCGGGCGACGCCATCCTGCTCGGCGAGGTGAACCTGTCACACGAGCAGTCCCGGCAGTTCTTCGGGGACGAGGACGGCGACGAGCTCACCATGCTCTTCGACTTCCCGACGATGCAGGCGATGTATCTCTCGCTCGCCAGGGCGGACGCCGGGCCGCTGCGGTCGGCGCTCACCGGGCGGCCGGAGAGCCCGAGCGACTCGCAGTGGGCGGTGTTCGCGCGCAATCACGACGAGCTGACGCTGGACAAGCTCAGCGGCGCCGAGCGGAAGGAGGTCTTCGCCGCGTTCGGGCCCGAGGAGGACATGCAGGTCTACGGCCGCGGTCTGCGGCGGCGGCTGCCGTCGATGCTCGGCGGCGACCAGGCCCGGCTCCGCATGGTCTACAGCCTGACGATGTCGCTGCCGGGCACTCCGACCATCTTCTACGGCGAGGAGATCGGCCTCGCGGAGAATCTCGACCTGCCCGGCCGGATGGCGGTGCGCACTCCGATGCAGTGGCGACCCGGCTCCGGCGGTGGCTTCTCGACCGTCGGGAAGCAGTCCGAGCTGGTCCGCCCCTTCCCGGGACCGCCCTTCTCGCCCGACGAGGTGAACGTCGCCGGCCAGCGGCACGACCCGGCATCGCTGCTCTCGTTCTTCCGGCAACGCATCCAGGCCTATCGCGAGTGCCCCGAGCTCGGCTGGGGCAGCATGCAGGTCGTCGAGCAGGACGTCGCGGCCGCGTTCGTCCATCGCTGCGACTGGCAGGGCGGCACGGTCCTGCTCTGCCACAACCTGGGTCCCGACGCGTGTTCCGTGACGATCGCCCTCCCCGAGGAGGCGCCCGGAACCCGGTGCGTGGACCTCCTGGACCCGACGACGGAGCTGACGTTCGGCGACGGCGGCACGCTGGCACTGGACCTCGAGCCGTACGCCGCCCGCTGGTACCGCCTCGTCCGCGGCGAGACCGCCGCCCTGCTGTAGCGCCGCCGGGCACCCGTCGCGGAATCCCGACCGGGCCGGCATGCTGGCCCGGGCCCGGCCCGGAGACGGGGCGGCCCGACCGGCTCTCTGCTGAACCGGCCGGACCTGGACGTGGCACCAACCCCGGGGGGGCGCGACGCCTCACTGTTAGTTCCCAGCGATTCCCGCTCCGATGCACCGGGATCGGAGGAAATCCCAGGCGCGTTCGCCGTATTCGTCTCCGGGGGCGCGGTCCTGCCTCGACCGTCGGGCCGGTTGTGGTCGCTCTGCGTCACCGCCGGCGGCGCGTCCGGCCCGGTTCGTTCCGATCCGCGCCGCGATCGGCCCGCCGATTCCCGGCGACCCGGCGTTGCCCGCCGGGCGGACGCCCGTCAGGATCACCAGATGACCGCCTCGCTGCCCCGCCACGACTCGACGACACACCTCATCGGATTGCTGCTCGGCACCGAGAACGACTGGCCGAGGGCGTTCGAGACGCTGACCCGCAAGATCGCCCCCGTGAGCTACCGGGGACGCACCCACCACGTCGACACCGAGCGGATCACCATCGAACCCTTCGACCTGCGATCGCCCGTGCGGCACGACGTGGTGATCGACCGGCTGGCCTGGTGGTACTACCACCCGCGGGAGTGGCTGAAGAAGGCGGCACTGGTCAACGACACCTACCTGCTCAACAATCCGTTCACCTTCCAGGCGATGGAGAAGCACTCCGCCTACTGCGCCATGATCCGGCTCGGCTTCGACATCCCGGACACCGTGCTGGTGCCCTACAAGAATCCGGTCGACCACGAGAAGTGGGCCTACACCGCCGAGACCTACAACCTCTCGTTCGATCTCGACGAGGTGGCCGGGCGGGTCGGCTATCCGTTGTTCATGAAGCCGTTCGACGGCGGCGCCTGGCGGGGCGTGTCGCGAGTCGACGACCCGGCGGCACTGCACAAGGCGTACGACGAATCGGGGCAGATGCTGATGCACCTGCAGGCCGCCGCCCCGTACGACTCGTTCGCCCGATCGCTGACGATCGGACCGGAGACCCAGATCATGAAGTTCCGGCCCGAGCTGCCCATGCACGACCGGTACGAGGTCGCGCACGGCTTCCTGCCGCCGGAGGCCGGCATGGAGATCCTGACGCTCTCCCGGACGATCAACGCCTTCTTCCGCTGGGAGTTCAACTCCTGCGAGTCGCTCGTCACCGGCACCCGGGTGCGGCCGATCGACTACGCCAACGCCTGCCCGGACATCGCGATCACCTCGCTGCACTACTACTTCCCGTGGGCGATCACGCAGCTCGTCGCGTGGTCGGTGTTCTGCGCGGTGACGCAGCGACATCCCCGGGTGGACACGACCTCCCGGTCCTGGTTCGACGTCGCCGACGATCCCGACCTGAACTGGTCGGACAAGCTGGGCCGGTATGCGCTGATGGCCGACCGGTACTTCGAGGCGGACACCTACCGGGAGTTCTGTTCGACCGCCCTCGCCTCGCTGCCCGAGATCGTCTACGAGTGGATCACCTCGGCGGACTTCGATGCGCTGCTGGTGGAGACCGTGCGTGCCACCTACCCAGCGCACGAGCACGAGCGGTTCCTCGCGCACTTCCGCGGGTTGCTCGGCATGTGGGTGGCCGATCAGGCCTGACGGTTCGCGCGGCCGGGCCGGTCGTCTCCACCCGCTCGCCCGACCCGCTCCCGCAGGCCGGCGATCATCGCGGCCGTGGTGAGCGCGTCGAACCAGCCGCCCACCGCACCCGTCAGCCGCGGGTGCCGCAGCCCGGTGAGGCGCAGCCGCAGCAGCAGCACGCCGGTTCCGTCCGGCAGGTCCCGCAGCACCAGTGCCCACGACGCCGTCACCGCGCCGCGCCGGGTGCGGCGCACCGTCGTGTACACGAGCGTCGCCGGCGGGTCGCACACGGCGACCTCGAACTCGGCCTCGCCCACGCCGTAGTCCGGCACCCGGTCGCCGACCGAGAGTGTCTGCCACCGCTGCTCGATCGCCCGCGCCGCCCGGCGGCCGCGCGGGACGAACCGCTCGATCCAGGCCGGCAGGTACCAGCCGGCGCGCGCCTTGCCGAGCTGGATCAGCCACGGCCAGACGTCGGCGGCGCGCGCGGGCACCGAGCCGGCGCGGTTCATCACGACCTGCGGATCGGGCACCAGGTCGTCCCCGGGCAGCGGCGGTGCCACGGCCGCCGCGCGCGACGCCGCACCCGTCAGGAACATGTCGTGCCGTTCTCGGGTAGCTCGAGCGTGATCAGGTAGCGGGTGCCGGCGTCGTCCACGCAGTTGCTCCCGATGCCGAGATAGGCGGTATGGCTGGTGCCGTCGACCGTCAGCAGCGCGGCGCCGAGCGCCTCGGCCAGGTCGACGCCCGCCTGGTACGGGGTGGCGGGGTCCTGGGTGGTGGAGATGACCAGCACCCGCGGCAGGCCGGCGTAGTCGTTGGACTGCTGCTCCGGATCGGGCGTCACCACCCAGTACTCGCACGGGTTGTCGATCGCTCTGGGCGGATCACCGGAGTCGACGAACGGCGCGGCGGCCGCGTACTTCTCGGCCAGCGCGTCGGCGGTTGCCGGATCGATCTCCCGGCCGCCGTCGATGCAGCTGATCGCCTGGAACGCCTCCTGCACGTTGGTGTACCGCCCGCTGGAGTCGCGGCCGTCGTAGTAGTCGGCCAGCCGCATCAGCGCGTCGCCGCTGCCTCGGGACAGGTCGAGCAGGGCGGCCGACAGGGGCTGCCGCAGCGACTCGGCGTAGAGCGCCTGCCGGGTGCCGGTGTTCGCGTCGTCGAAGCTGATCACCCTGCCGTCCTCGAGCGGCAGCGGCTCGTCCAGCAGCGGCCGCACCAGCGACTGGTAGATCGGCACCGCGTTGCCGGCGTCGTCGCCGAAGACGCAATCCGGCTGCTGCACGCACCAGTCGGCGAACTCGTCGAATGCCGTCTGGAAGCCCTCCGCCTGGCCGATCAGCTCCTGCGCCGGGTCCGCGTTCGGCGCGACCGCGCCGTCGAGGATCATCGCCCGCACGTTCGTCGGGAACAGCTGGGCGTACCAGGTGCCGATGCTGGTGCCGTACGAGAAGCCGACGTACGTCAGCGCGCGATCACCGAGCGCCGCCCGCAGCACGTCGAGATCCCGCGCCACGTTCGGGGTCCCGACGCTGGCGAGGAACGCGGCGCCGTCGATCCCGTCCGGCGGACCGCTGCGCTGCGCGCACTCCTGCGCGTACTCGCGCGACTCCTGGTTCGCCGCGTCGACCTCTTCCTGCGTCCGGGTCCGCGGGACCTCGGCGCGCGAGGCGTCCCGCTCCGCGTCCGTCTGGCAGTCGATCGCCGGCGTCGAGTTGGCCACCCCCCGCGGGTCGAACCCGACGAAGTCGAAGGACCTGTTCAATTCGGCGCCGATGCCCAGCGCGCCGAACGTGCCCGCCGTCTCCACGCCGGACACCCCGGGCCCGCCCGGATTGAACACCACGGAGCCGATGCGCGAGGCGGGTTCGGTCGCCTGCTTGCGCAGCACGCCGATCGAGATGGTCGGACCGGCCGGATCGTCGTAGGACAGCGGTACCTGGAGGTCGGCGCACTGCAGGCTCGCGGACTTGTAGAACCGGGTCAGCTCGTCCGTGGCCAGGTCGGCGCAGGAGCCCCAGTCGAGCTGCTGCGTGTAGAAGGGTTCGAGCCCGGCCGGGATGGGGCCGATGTCGGCGGGTTGCGTCGGCACGGGCGTCGGCACGGGCGTCGGCACGGCGGCCGCGCCGGGCACCGGGACCGCGCTGCCGGCCACCGCGCTCGTGCACGCCGCCGTCAGCACCAGCGCGCCGAGCATCGCGACGGTCGCGGGCAACCGCGGCCGGCGTGCACTCATGTCGCCGATCATGCCATCGGGCCGGCGGCCGCAGGACTTCCCGATCACCGCCCGAACTGGTTGAGGAAATCATGTGAGCACCCGTTGACACGGATGAGTGACGCCTATTGAGTGTTCGCTGTGCCGCCGAACCCGGTCGGCCGCTTCTACCTCTGTCCCGGAATGGGTGCGATGAAGCGTCTCACTGTGCTGGTGTCCGTTTCGATCCTGATGCTGAGCATGGTGCTGGCGCCGCCCGTCGCCGCCGCGCCCGCCCCGCCGGCGGAACCAGGGAAGATGGCCGTCTACTCGGGTGACCTCACCCTCGAGCAGATGGAGCTGGTCGTCGGCACGGGCATCGACCGGCACGAACTCGTCACCGGTCGCAGCGACGTTCCGGGTGCCGTCCGCGTCGAGGTGATCCTGTCCGACGGTCAAGCCGCCGCACTCGCGACCAAGGGGGTCGCGCTCACGGCGAAGAACGCGGCGACCGCGCAACAGCGATCGCTCGCCGCCGAGGGCGTCTTCCGCCCGTACAGCGGTCCGGGAGGCCTGCAGGAGGAGATGATCCAGACCGCCGCGGATCACCCGAAGCTCGCGAAGCTGGTGGTGATCGGCAAGACCGTCAACGGCCAGGACATCGTCGCGGTGAAGGTCACGAAGGACGCGACGAAGGTCCGCGACGGCAAGCGCCCCGCGGTGCTCTACTCCTCCGCGCAGCACGCCCGCGAGTGGATCACGCCGGAGATGACCCGCCGGCTGCTGCACTACTACCTGGACAACTACGACAGCGACGACCGGGACCTGCGCAGGGAGGCCCGCAGGATCGTCGACAGCACCGAGCTCTGGTTCGTCCCGGTGGCCAATCCGGACGGGTACGACTACACCTTCGCCGCGGACGGCGATCGGCTGTGGCGGAAGAATCTCCGGGACAACAACGGTGACGGGCAGATCACGCCGGGCGACGGCGTCGACCTGAACCGGAACTTCGCCACCCACTGGGGGTACGACAACGAGGGTTCGTCGGACCAGTTCGCCAGCGAGACCTACCGCGGCACCGGGCCGTCGTCGGAGCCTGAGACGCAGGCGATGGACGGCCTGCTCCGCAGGATCGGCTTCGAATTCCAGGTGAACTACCACTCGGCGGCCGAGCTGCTGCTCTACGGCACCGGCTTCCAGGTGGCCACGCCGACTCCCGACGACCTGATCTACGAGGCGATGGTCGGCGACGACGCGGATCCGGCCGTGCCCGGCTATGACCCCGACATCGCCGCCGAGCTCTACACCACGAACGGCGAGACCACCGAGCACGCCCAGGAGGCCTACGGCACCCTGGCCTTCACGCCCGAGATGGCGACCTGCGCAACCGCGACGACGTACCTCCCCGACGACGAATTCGGCGACGAGTACTGCGAGGACCGCAGCGTCTTCGAGTTCCCGGACTCGAAGGCGTTGATCCAGCTGGAGTTCGAGAAGAACATCCCGTTCGCCGTCGCCGTCGCACAGTCGGCGCAGGACCCGTCCAACCCCGTGTCCGTGGTGGGTCGCGACGTGCCCGACTTCGACGTGGACAGTTTCGACGTCTCCTACGGCGACCCGCAGACCGTCGCCGTCACGGCGCGCCGCGAGCTCAAGCAGCTCACCCTCAAGTACCGGATCAACGGCGGCCGGGAGCGCAGCGCGTCCGTCGGCGAGTGGCGCGGCGGCGAGCGGTACGGCGACGACGGCAACGTCTACTTCGGCGAGTACCGCGGGACCGTCCGCGGCGCACAGCCGGGCGACACCGTCGAGGTCTGGTTCACCGCGAACAAGCCGCGGGGCAAGACGTTCTCGGCGTTCGGCTTCCACTTCGGCTTCACCAAGCGGGTGGCCAGCGAGCACTTCACCTACACGCTGGAGCAGGACGGCAACTCCGTGCTGGTTCTCGCGAACGAGGACTACGAGGGCTACAACCCCGGCGGTCCGAGCGGGACCGCGCCGAAATATGCGGAGCAGTACGTCGACGAGCTCGCCGCCAACGACGTTTCGTCGGCCGTCTGGGACGTCTCGCAGCAGGGCGTGCCGCACGATCTCGGCGTGCTGAGCCACTTCGACGCCGTCGTCTGGTATCTCGGTGACAACCGGCTCACCCAGGACCAAGAGGACGTCGAGACGGACTACTTCGGCACGCTGTTGCCGGACCTCGCCGTCGCCGAGCGACAGCAGTACCTGACGATGGCGGTGCGGGACTACCTCAATGCGGGCGGCAAGCTGGCGTACACCGGCGAAACGACCGGATACTACGGAATCGGCGCCAACTTCTTCGGCGGCATCTGGTACGGCCTCAACGGCGCTCCCGAAGCGGACTGTGTCGTCGACACCGACGACTCGAGCGACTGCCTCCTGCTGTCCGACGACTTCACCCAGTACTACCTCGGCGCATGGTCCAGGGCGGAACGCCCGTCTCCGGATCAGTCGGTCGGCGTCAGCGCTCCGTTCACGGGTTCCGCCGTCGACCTGACCGGGTCGTCGAATCCGCTGGACGAGGCCGGCACCTTCTCGCCGACCAGCAGGGTGTTGCCGGTCGACGAGTTCCCGCTCTTCGGCGGCGAGCTCGCGAGCAGGTACGTCGGAGATCCGCGCGGCCCGACGGAGCCCATCGAGGGCGACTGGTTCGTGCCCGGCGTCCACCAGGACGACTCGTACATGCGACTGGCCAGGACGGTCGACCTGGGTGCCGTGGCGGCCGCGGACGAGCCGACTCTCCGGGTCCGGATGTCGTTCGACACCGAGCCGGAATACGACAACGTGATCGTCGAGGCCCACACCGGTGACGACGACTGGACGACGCTGCCCGAGGCGGGCGGCGCCTCCGACAGCGATGTCCCGGCGGAGTGCAACGAAGGCTTCCTGATCGACGAGCATCCGTGGCTGACGCACTACCTGACCCCAGGTACCCCTGGCTCGGAGGGAACCCCGTGCGCCGCCACCGGCTCGACGGGCAGCTGGAATCGGCTCACCGGCAGCTCCGAGGGCTGGCAGGACTACTCGTTCGATCTCTCCGCGTACGCCGGTCGGCAGGTCGAGGTGATCCTCAGCTACGTCACCGATCCCGCATCAGGCGGCAACGGCGTCTTCATCGACGACACGCGCCTGGAGGTCGGCGGCGCGGTCGTCGAGGCCGAGGGCTTCGAGACCGGACTCGGACCGTGGAGCACGCCGGGACCGCCGGCGGGCAGCCCGCAGAGCGGCGACTTCGAGCGGTCGCAGGTGGCGTTCGGCTCCTCCGTGACCACGGAGGACTCGGTGCTGCTCGGATTCGGGATCGAGCAGATCGCGGAGCTCGGCGGAGCGCGTCGAGCTGCTGGGATCGGTGGTGGACTACCTGCGCAGCGGCCCGTAGCACGTCGTGCCCTGGCGCCGGTGACGCGAGCCTCGAGGGGGTCGCGTCACCGGCGTCGCGCCGCCCGGTGTGCCGCGACGGGCGGCGGCTCCGCGGGGAAGCCGATCTCACGCGTCCGGGTACTGGAAGACGTCGTCGAGCGGGACGGCGAAGACCCGCGCGATCTGGAACGCCATCTCCAGCGACGGCGAGTACCGACCCTGCTCGATCGCGATGATCGTCTGCCGGGTCACCCCGACCCGGTGCGCGAGATCGGCCTGCGTCATCTCGTCGTGCGAGAAGCGAAGCGCGCGGATCGAGTTCGTGACGCGCGTCGGCTTCACCACGGCTCCCCTGTACAACATCTTTGACATCGCCACCGTAGGCAGGCCGCCCCGGCATGTCAAGTTTTCTTGACGCGCAGGATTCGTCGGGCGGGCGGGGCCGGCGTGCGGCGTTGCAGCGATGCCCGCCACCGGCAGTTCGGCCTCGCCCCGACCAGCAGGTCGACCCGGCTCCTCTTCGAGGAACTGGCCGGGCTGGGCCGCCCGCGCAGGTGTGCGCACCGGCTCCGATCCGGCTCCCGCTGGAGCGGCGGCGGCCGTGGCGGCGCGGCGGTGGGCGACGGGCCGGATGCTGCGTACGCTTCGCCGCAGCACGCCCCAGCGGGCGGCACGGAAGGAGCTCGACATGGCCGATGCGGTGCACGACGGACCGCGGATGAACTCGCTCATCCACCGCGCGGTCCGGCGCGACCTGGACGCGTTCACCGTCGCGCTCGACGGATTCCCCGCCGGCGATCGCGAGCGGGCGCTCGCCCTTGCGGCGCGGTTCCGCTGGCTCGACACGCTGCTGACCCACCACCACGAGGGCGAGGAGGAGATCCTCTGGCCGGTGCTGCGGGGCACGCCCACGGACGTCGAGGAGGTCGGCGAGCTGACCGACGAGCACGAGCGCATCGTCAGCGCGCTGGCCGGCGCGCGGGCGGCGATGGCCAGGTTCGGCGGCAGCGGGTCGGCGTCGGACGCCGCGACCGCGTCGACGGCGATCGCCGACCTCAGGTCCGCGGCCCTCGAACACTTCCAGCACGAGGAGGGCGAGATCGTGGAGCTCTGCTCGCACGCCGACCCCGCAGCGCTCGCGACGGCCTTCAAGCAGCTGGGCCGGCAGAGCGGCATGCGTGAGGGCATGTGGTTCCTGCAGTGGGTGTCGGACGGCGCCTCGCCCGACGACGTGACGTTCCTGCGCACGCTGATCCCGCCGCCCGTGCACTGGGTCGCCAAGCGGGTCGCCGGTCGCAGCTACGCGAAGGCGTCGGCGCCGCTGCACGCCTGACCCGGCGCGCGGGACCGCCGACCGGCCGCCGACTCAGACCAACGACTGCTCCGGGGCCACCTGCACGGCGGGCACCGACGCGCGCGACTCGTGCCAGGACAGCGCGGTCACGGCGGCCACGATCAATGCGGCGCCGACCCACTGGGACGCGGCGAGGTTCGCGTCCAGCACCGTCACGCCCACGACGGCCGCGGTGAACGGGTAGGCGAGCTCGGCGAGCGTCGCGCGGGACGCCGCCGTCCGCCGCAGGCCCCGGTAGTACAGCCACATCGCGAGCAGGCCGGGCACCAGGGCGATGCCGATCACGGACAGCGTGCTGGACATGTCCGGCACCCACAGCGGCGAGCCGGTGGCGAGCACGATGACGAACGCCGCGGGCAGGCCGATCGCGAACCGCAGCGTGGTCAGTTCGACCGCCGAGACCCGCGGCGCCACCAGCCGGCCGAGCACGGTGCCGCTCGCCCAGAGCACGGCGGCGCCCAGCGCGAGCAGGGCGACGACGGCACGGTCCACTCCGATGGCGAACGGATTCGGGAAGGCGAGCATCCAGGCGCCGACGATCGCCGGCGCGGCGAACCAGAGAAAGGTCGGCCGGATCCGCTCGCGCAGCAGGACGGCGGCGCCGACGATGGCGATGACCGGCTGGAACTTCTGGATGACGGCCGGCGTCACCGGGTCGCCGTACCGGAACGACAGGGTGAACAGCGTCGTCGCCACGGCGGACGCGCCCACCCCGATCAGCACGACGGCGACCCGGCCGCGCGCGTCGAGCCGGCCGAACGCCCGGACGGCGCGCGGCAGGAACGGCAGCAGCACCAGCACCAGCACGGCGTGCTCGCCGAAGACGATGGTCGGGGCGGCGACGTCGCGGGCGAGCGGCAGGCGCAGGATCGCGTCCGTGCCCCACAGCGCCGCGGCCAGGGCCACCAGCCAGGTCAGGTCGCGCGTGCGCGTCGGGGCAGCCGTCACGTCACCGTCAGCGCGATCAGCCGTCCCGCCATTCCCGATCCTCGGCATCCTTGCGGGCCTCGCGCGCCCTGATGATCTCCAGGGCGTTGGCCGCCTCGTCCGCGGTCTTGAACGGGCCGAGCAGGTCCTTGGCCTTGCTCTGCCCCTCGCGCTCGACCTGCCCGGTGGTGATGTTGTAGTAGTAGCCGACGCTCTGGCCGATCTCGTCACCCATGACTGCAGCCTTTCACTGGTCCCCGCCGGGCGCGCGAGCGGATCGCACACGCACCGGCGCCACCACGAAGCGATGGGTCGACGGGTCGGCCGATTCCAGGCGCACCCGCACGACCGAGCCCTCCACCAGCCCGTCCGGATCGCAGTTGGCCCGCACCGGCGGCTCGTGCAGGACGACGGTGGCGCGGTTCCGCTCCGGTTCGATCTGCAGCACGGTCGCCTCGAACTCCTCGCCCTCCCGGCCGTGCAGCAGGAACACCGAGACCGCCCCCGAGCACGCCTTGGTCAAGGCGGACGCCTTGCGGTCGGCGGCCGCCATCGCCGGCGGCAGCTCCGGCAGCGCGGTGCGCACCCAGTCCGGCACCGGGACACCGGCGTGCAGCGCCAGGCAGACCTCGGTCGCGTACCGGTCGGCGAGGCGCCGCAGCGGCGCCGTCACGTGGGCGTAGGGCGCGCCGACGCCGCCGTGCTCGCGCCGTTCCGGCAGGTCGCCGTCGAACGCGGTGTAGCCGGCGCCCCGCAGGAGCCGCACCGCGTCCTCGAGGAAGGCCGCATCCCGCGGTCGGCTCCCGTCCAGGTCGGCGATCACGTCGCCGGGATGGGTGCCCCGTGGCCACGGGATGCCGAGGGCGGCCGTCGCCGTCCGCAGGGCGGCGATCTGACCGGCGCTCGGCGCGGGCAGCGTGCGCAGCAGGCCGACTCCGCCGGTGAGCATCATGGCGGCCGCGCACATTCCGGTGAGCAGGCTCACCTCCGCGTTGTGTCGCTCGATGGGCAGCACGGCGCGCAGCTCGATGGTCCAGTGCCCGTCGGCGCTCGGCACCACCTCGGAGTCGGGCAGGTCGAGGCTGATGGCGTGGCGCTCGCGGCCGATCCGCGCGCGCAACTCGCCGAAGTCGGGCAGCAGGGCGATCGAGGGGTGCAGGGATCCGGACTCCATGTCCCGCTGGCACTGCGGGTAGTCCAGCCGCGCGACCGACTCGACCAGCGCGCGCTGCACGTCGACCTCGGTCGGCTCGCCGTCCGGGGACAGCGTGATGGTCCACAGCACAGCGGGTTTCGGTCCGTCGGGCAGCAGCGAGGCGGCGCGCTCGGACAGCTCCGGCGGATGCAGCGGGGTGTTCCGATCGGGGCTGTAGAGGGTGACGCCGCGCCGCCAGCTCTCGTCGGCGAGCGCGCCGCCGGCCGGCACGAACGCGGCCACGTCCGCGATGGCGTAGTACACCCGGTATCCGCCGCCCGAGCGCTCCAGGTAGACCGCCTGGTCGAGGTCCTGAGAACCGACCGGGTCCAGCGTGACCATCGGCAGCCCGGTCGCGTCGAGCGCCGGCCGCGGCGGGCTGGCCGCGCTGCGCTCGGCCTCGGCCACCGCCTCGGGCGGAAACCGGGTGGGCACCTGGAGCTCGGCGCGGATGGAGTCGAAGTCGATCGCCTCCGGCGGCGTGACGATCTTTCGCGCGGGTACAGGCACCGATCCAGGCTAGATCGATCCCCGCGCCGGTGCCCGCCCCCGGTCCCCTGCCGACGGCTGCTACGGGCCGACCTCGTCGACCGGGCCCTCCGCCGCCGTCACTCCTTGGGGATGATCAACCACGACACCAGGTAGGCCAGCACTCCCGCGCCGCCGAAGAAGGCCAGCACGATCGCCACCACGCGAACGAGTGTCGGATCGATGGCGAAGTACTCGGCGATGCCGCCGCAGACCCCGCCGATCTTCCGGTCCGTTTGCGACAGCGTCAGGCGGCGGTAGCCGGACGGCGGCGCCCCCGGCGGGTACGAACCGGGCGGCGGCGGATACGGCGCCGGCGGATACGGCGGCGGTTGCTGGGTCCAGCCGGCCGCCGGCGGCGGCGGCCGCGAGGGGTCCGGGGCGCCGAGGGGGGCGGCCGGTTCCCCGCCAGGTCGGTCGGGGCCGCCGGCGGGCTCCGTCGGGCCGCCGGGGGTCGCAGAGGGAGTCGTCATGGATCCATCGTGCTGCGCGCGCCGGGTCCGCCACACCGCCGTCCGGCTGCTCCGACGGCGACGGTCGAGCCCGTCCAGGCGCGCGGTCGCCCGACGGCGGTGCCGACGCCGCTGTCGCCGCTGCCGAACATGTGTTCGAATACAGTCGTGCTGGAGCCGGAACAGTTCGGCCTCTCGGCCGATCACTACCGGATCTCCGGCATGCGGATGACCGAGACCGCCCCGCCCCGCTGCCCGCGCGGCCACCCGCTGGGCCGGGACACCGTGCTCATCGGCAACCACCCGTGCGTGAAGTGCACCGGGTCCAGCCATCGCACCTGGCGCTGCCGCGAGTGCGATGCCTGCTGGATCTGGCCGCGCTGCCGCGACCGGCCCGACCTGCCCGAGTGGACCGGGGTCCGGAGCGACCCGTGATCCCGGCCCACGACAGCCACCCGGAGCGGCGGCCCATGAGACCATGGGCGCCCCGGCGGGAAGGGTGGCGCGGTGGCCCTGATCTCGTGCGACTTCTTCTCGGAGACGCTGGCCCTCAGCACGTCCATGACAGTGCTGCTGCCGCAGCGGACCTCGTCCCAGATCGGGCTGGCCGGCGCTGCGCGCGAGGGCGCGCCGCCCGTCCTCTACCTGCTGCACGGGCTGAGCGACGACCACACGATCTGGCTGCGCCGCACCTCGATCGAGCGCTATGTCGCGCCGCTCGGGCTCGCCGTGGTGATGCCCCAGGTGCACCGCAGCTTCTACACCGACGAGGCGCACGGCAACCGCTACTGGACCTTCCTGACCCGTGAGCTGCCGTCGGTGGTGCACCGGTTCTTCCGGCTCTCCGACCGACCCGCCGACACCTTCGTCGCCGGCCTGTCGATGGGCGGGTACGGCGCGCTGAAGTGGGCGCTCACCGAGCCCGGCCGGTTCGCCGCCGCCGCCGGGCTCTCCGCCACCGCCGACGTCGGCCAGCTCGTCCACCCCGACCGGCTGCCCGCCCTGATGCACCAGATCTTCGGCGACGAGCCACTTTCCGGCAGCGCGCACGACCTCTTCTCCCTCGTGGAACGCGCGGCGCCGGCCACCGTCCCGCCGCTGTACCTGTGCTGCGGCACCGCGGACCGCGGCCTTCCCGCCAACCGGCGGCTGGTCGACGCGATGCGCCGGCGAGGGCTGGCCGTGACCGACGACTTCGGGCCGGGCGCCCACGACTGGGCGTACTGGGACGCGCGGATCCGGGACGTGCTGGCCTGGCTCCCGCTCACCGCGCCGGCATCGGCCGAGCCGACCTCCCCGCCGGCGCGTTCCTGACGCGCGCCGGCGCGGGACGCCGTCGCGATGCACCGCTGCCGGCCGGCGCTCGACGGGCGGTGCGCATGCCTGGATCCCCGGGCGCGCGGCGGCACCCCGGTTCGGGGGACGAGCCGGCCTGTAAGCCGGGTTCTGTTCCCGGGCGCCTCGCGGCGATCCCGTTCGGCGACCATCCATCTCGGTGCGCCGTCGCCGGCACACTCCAGCGGTCCACCCGCAGGCTCGGGCGGGCAGCCCTCGAACGCCTGCGCATCCGTGCCGCGCATCCGGACGGATCCGGCTGCGCCGCACGAACTTTCGACCTTGCTCCAGGTGGGGTTTACCGAGCCGCCCCGGTCACCCGGGGCGCTGGTGGTCTCTTACACCACCGTTTCACCCTCACCGACCGCCCGAGGGCGACCGGCGGTCTGTTCTCTGTGGCACTGTCCCGCGGCTCACGCCGGGTTGCCGTTGACAACCACCCTGCCCTGTGGAGCCCGGACTTTCCTCGGCGACCGGGCGGTCGCCCGGCCGACGCGGTCACCCGGCCGACTCGTCCACCCCCATCGTAGGGGGCGCGGCCGGGGTGCGGGCCAGGATCGCCAGCACCTCGTCGTCCTGGGTCTGACCGAAGTCGTCGTATCCCTGCCGGACCGCGATGAACGGTTCGGGGCTCCGCGCGCAGACGACCTCGTCGACCGTCTCGGACAGCTCCCGGCACGTGTCGGCCGCGCCGACCGGGACGGCGACCACCACCCGCCGCGGCCGCTGCCGCCGCACCGCGGCCACCGCGGCCCGCATCGTGGAACCGGTGGCGAGACCGTCGTCCACGACGATCACCGTGCGGCCCTCGATCCGGTACGCGGGCCGGTCGCCGCGATAGGTCCGGACGCGACGGGCGAGCTCGCCGACCTCGCGCGAGAACACCTCCTGCAGGGTCTGTTCCGGGATCGCCAGGTGATGCAGCACCCGCTCGTTCCGTACGGTCTCGACGCTGGCGCCCACGTCGGCGATGGCGCCCATGGCCAGCTCCGGACGGGACGGCACGCCGAGCTTGCGCACCACCAGCACGTCGAGCGGCGCGCCCAGCGCGAGTGCGATCGGTTCGGCCACCGGGACCCCGCCGCGCGGCAGGGCGAGCACGAGCAGATCGGTGCGCCCGGCGTAGCCGGCGAGCAGCCCGGCCAGCTCGAGCCCGGCCCGGCCACGGTTCGCGAAGCGCCGCGTCACCGGGCCAGTCAATCGCTCCCGGGTCCCGCCGGCAATGCCGCCGCATCCGCGGCCGACGTCAGCCGCTCAGGTGGCCGGTCTCGTTCACGCCCCAGACGACGACGGCGCCGTCCGCCTCGACGGTGAAGCCGGACAGCGATGCGGTGTCCATCCGGATCCGGTAGGCGATGGTGGACGGCACGTTCAGGGCGATCGCCATGATCATCTTCGCCGTGGCGGCGTGCGTGACGATCACGACGCCGTGCCCGCGATACGCCTCGAGCGCGTCCGGCAGCACCGGGCGCACCCGGTCACGGATCTCGGTGAACGACTCCCCGCCGGGCGGCCGCGCGTCGGGGTCGGAGCGCCATGCCGCGAACTCGTCGGGCCAGCCCTCCTGGATCTCGACCGACCGGTAGCCGGTCCAGTCGCCGAGCAGGCCGTCGAGCAGCCGGTCGTCGACGACCACGGGCGCGCCGAGCGCCGCCGCGATCGACTCCGCGGTGTCCCGGCAGCGCTGCAGGGGCGACGTCAGCACGACGGACGGTTCCAGCCGGCGGATGCGTTGCGCGACCGCCCGCGCCTGTTCCCGGCCGCGGGGCGTCAGCGGAACGTCCTGCCGCCCGGCGAATCTCGCGTCCGCGCCCCAGGTCGTCTCGCCGTGCCGCACCACCACGAACGTGGTCGCGCCGTCGCGCGGCGCGGGCAGCGCCGCGGCCGGGTCCTGCAGGGTGGGCCTGAGGTCGGCGGAGGCCGGCCCGTCGGGGGACCGGTCCGCGGCGCCGGCGTCTGCGGCCGGTTCGTCGCTGGCCGACGCGGTCGCATGGTCGACGGCCACCGCCGTCGGCGTGGACCGCGCCGTCCACTCGCGGCCCTCCGCGGCCGCGTCCATCGCCTCGTTCGCGAGCCGGTCGGCGTGCGAGTTCCGCGCGCGCGGTACCCACTCGAAATCGATCTCGGCGAACTGTTCGACGAGCGCGGCCGCCTGCCGGGCAAGGGGTTTCATGTCGGGATGCTTGACCTTCCAGCGCCCGGACATCTGCTCGACGACGAGCTTGGAGTCCATCCGAACCGACACGGCGTCGATGCCGAGCTCGCGCGCGGCCTGCAGGCCGGCGATGAGCCCGGAGTACTCGGCGACGTTGTTGGTGGCGCGGCCGATCGAGGCGGCGCGCTCCGCGAGCACCTCGCCGTCGGGGCCGTACACGACAGCGCCGTACCCGGCCGGCCCGGGATTGCCGCGCGACCCGCCGTCGGCGAAGATCTGCGCCGAGCGGGTGCCGGTGGTGCCGGGGGGATCGGTCGGGGTCACGACCGGATCAGGATCGCGCCGCACTCGGTGCAGCGCACGACGGCATCGACGCCGGCGCCGTGGATCTCGGACAGCGCGACCCGGTCGAGGTCGATGCGGCAGGCCTCGCAGCGGGACCCGTGCAGCCGGGCGGCGGCGATCCTGCCGCTCGACCGGATCCGCTCGTACAGCGCCAGCAGGTCCGCCGGCAGCGCGCCCGCGACCTCGGTGCGCTCGGTGC
Organism: uncultured Actinomycetota bacterium; assembly: GCA_963844455.1. Taxonomy (GTDB): domain Bacteria; phylum Actinomycetota; class Actinomycetes; order Mycobacteriales; family Nakamurellaceae; genus Nakamurella. The sequence goes on along the minus strand of CAWJOH010000010.1, from coordinate 216,651 downwards.
CGGACCTGGCGAGTTCGTCGTCGATGTCGGCGAACGCGTCGTCGCGGCGCCGCTCGGCGGCCGCCAGCTCCGCGCGGGCCTGCTCGAGGTCCCGGTCGATCTCGGCGACGGCGGCGGCCGCGGTCTCCCGCCGTTCCATCAGCTCGAGCTCGTCGTCCTCGAGCGTCGACTGCCGCCGGCTGAGCGAGATGATCTCGTTCTGCAGGTTGGACAGGTCCTTCGGCGGCACCAGGCCGTCCGCGAGCCGGTGCTGGTCCCGGGCCGCGCGGGCGCGCACCGTCTCGATCTCGGCATCGAGCTTGCGGGTGGCGGCGTCCAGGTCCCCGATCTCCGCCTTGCCGAGGACCGCCCGGTTGTGCAGGTCGTCGACCCGCTGCCCGGTGGTCGCGATCTGCTGCAGCTCCGGAAGGGTGCGGCGACGATGCTGCGCGGACCCGATGGCCTGGTCCAGCCGCGCGAGGTCGAGCAGGCGCCGCTGGACGAACGGGTCCACCTTCAGCGCCACCGCCACCTCCTGCTCGCACCACTGCTCCAGCGCAACCGTCGCCGCGACGCTACCGGACTCCGGTTTCGCCGCCCGCGACGTGCAGGGTCCAGGGATCGGTGCGGGTGGTCGACACCGTCGTGCGGACCCGCCCGCCGAGCTCGGCGTCGAGCATCGCGGCGGCCCGAGCGAGCCACGGCCACTCCCCCGCCCAGTGCGCCACCTCGACCACGGCGGGTGCACGGTCGGCTGCGACGAACTCACTGACCACGTGGTGCCGCAGATCGGACGTGACGACGGCGTCCGCTCCCGCCAGGGCCGCCGTGGACAGCTCCGAGTCGCCGGCGCCGCCGACGACCGCGACGGTCACGACGGTGCGGTCCGGATCGCCGGCCGCGCGCACCCCGGCGACGGTCGCGGGCAGGCTGGCCGCGACGTGGCGCGCGAACTCCCGGAGCGGCATCGGCCGGCGCAGCGCACCGACCCGCCCCAGGCCGGTGGCCGACGGCCGCGCGGCGAGCTCGACGACGTCGATCGCCGGCTCCTCGTACGGGTGCGTGCTGCGCAGTGCCGCGAGCACGTCGCCGCGGCTGCCCCGCGGCGCGATCATCTCGACGCGCGTCTCCGGCACCTCCTCGAGCCGGCCCCGATGGCCGACGAACGGGCGGGCGCCCGGCCCCGGCCGGAACTGGCCGGTGCCCGGCGAGCGGAACGCCGACTCGGTGTAGTCCCCGATCACGCCCGCGCCGGCCGCGGCCATCGCGGCGATCACGGCGGCCTCGTGGTCCGGGGGCACGAACACGACGATCTTGTCCGTCGGCGGCTCGTCCGCGGCCCGCAGCGGCACGGGGTCGACGAGCCCGATGACCTCGGCCAGCGCGTCGTTGACGCCGCCGATCGCGCGGTCGGCGTTGGTGTGCGCCGCGACGTGCGCGACCCCGGCCCGGATCATCCGGTGCAGCAGGGCACCCTTCGCGGTGTCCGCGGCGACCGACTGCACCGGGCGGAACAGCAGCGGATGGTGGGTCAGCAGCACCTGCGCACCCGCGTCGACGGCCTCGGCGACCGTGATCGCATCGGCGTCGACCGCGAGCAGCACATGCTCGACCGGCGCCTCGGGGTCGCCGCAGGTCAGCCCGATGCCGGTGTCCCAGTTCTCGGCCAGGGTCTCCGGGTAGGCGCGGCGCACGGCTGCGAGCACGTCGCGGACACGACTCACGCGGCTCTCCTCCCGCCGGCCGAGGTCACGGCTGCTGCTCGGCGGCGTCCCAGTGTGCCAGGCGAATCGGGGGACAATGGCCGCGTGACGACCACCGGCGATCCACCGCGCCTGCGCGTGTGCGTCGTGTGCTCGGGCAACATCTGCCGGTCGCCGATCGGCGAGCAGGTGCTGCGCGCGGCCGTCGCCGGTGCGGGGCTGGCCGACCGGGTGGCGGTGTCCAGCGCCGGCACCGGGAACTGGCACGTCGGGCAGGGCGCGCATCCGGTCACCGAACGGGTGCTGCGGGCGGCCGGCTATCCCACGGACCACCTGGTCCGGCAGATCACCCGGCGCGACCTGGCGACGATGGACCTGGTGCTGGCGGCTGACCGCGGCCACGTCCGGGCGCTCCGCGCGATGACCGACGAGCCCGAGAAGATCGCGCTGCTCCGCAGTTTCGACCCCGACGCGGACGATCACGACCTGCCCGATCCGTACTACGGCCCCGACTCGGGCTTCGACGACGTGCTGGCGATGACGGTCGCCGCGATGCCCGGTGTCCTGGACGAGATCCGGCGCAGGCTGGCATGAACCGCCCCTCCACCGACGCCGACCGGACCGCGCCGCCGGAGCCGCGCCGGCGCTGGTCCTTCCTGGCCACCCCCGCCTGGATCGCGATCATCCTGGCTGCGATCGCGTTCGCCGGCGCGTGCTTCTGGATCCTCGGGCCATGGCAGTTCGGCCGGAACACCGAGCGCTCGGCGCAGAACGACGCGATCTCGGCGGCGGTCGGCCGGCCGGCGGCGCCGCTCGGCGACCTGATGTCGGTCCAGCGGGAGCCGGCGCCGGACGCGCTGTGGCGACTGGCGACCGTGACCGGCGAGTTCGTTCCGGATCACCAGGCGTTCGCCCGTCTCCGGCAGAACGACGAGGGCGAGCCGGTGTCGCACGTGGTGGTGCCGCTGCGGCTCGGCGACGGCAGCTGGTTGCTGGTGGACCGCGGCTACGTCTCGTTCAGCTCGATCCGGCGCGGCGAGGCGATGCCCGACCTGCCGACCGGTCAGGTCACGGTCACCGGTCGCGTGCGGGTGACCGAGACCGACCCGCTGAACCGGGCACCGGTGCAGATGGAGGGGCGCACCGAGATCTACGCCATCGACCCGCAGATCGTCGGCGGACCGTCGAGCCCGATGGGTGAGCTCGCCGGCGCGCCGCTGCGCGGGTTCATCCAGCTCGACGGGAGCAGTCCTGGGGTGCTGACGCCGGTCGAGGTGCCGCAGGTCGACGCCGGACCGTTCCTGTCCTACGCGCTGCAGTGGCTCGCGTTCGGCGCGATCGCGCTGATCGGCGTCGGCGTGTTCATCTACCGCGAGGTCACCGGGTCCCGGGACCGGGAGCCGATGCCCTACGACGACGAGGACGACTACTAGCCGCGCTCGACGGCCGAGGGCGTCCGGGAGTTCCGGCGGAGACGCCTGCGGCGGAGACGTTGCGCGGCGCCTCGTCGGCCTGCCGCCCCCGGCGTGTAACGCCCCTCCCAGCGGCGAGCGAGCCGGTGGCCGCGGGTGGTGCCGCCGACGTGTCGGCACCGAACAGGACGGCTCATACTGTCCGGGCGCGTGCTGATCTATCGGCGCCGGGATGCGGCGGAGACGACGAGCGGAGGCACCGCCATGACGGACGCCCCGCAGTCCCCCGGCCTGGCGGAGACCGCCGAGGACGGGCGGAGCCGGACCGAGCGGCTCGACGCCCTGCCGTTCACCCCCGAACACCGGCGGCTGCTCGTCGGGTCCGGCGTCGGCTGGGCCCTCGACGCGATGGACGTCGGCCTGGTGTCGTTCATCCTCGCGCAGCTGGCCGTGACCTGGTCGGCGACGCCGAGCGAGCTGTCCTGGATCGCGTCGGCCGGGTTCGTCGGGATGGCGATCGGCGCCGGCCTCGGCGGGCTGCTCGCGGACCGCGTCGGGCGCCGGTCGGTGTTCGCGCTGACGCTGCTGGTCTACGGCCTCGCCACGGGCGCGTCCGCGCTGTCCTGGTCGGTCGGGTCGCTGCTGGTGCTCCGGTTCGTCGTCGGTCTCGGGCTCGGCGCCGAGCTTCCCGTCGCCTCGACGCTGGTCAGCGAGTTCGCCCCGCCGCGGATCCGGGGCCGGATCATCGTGCTGCTCGAGGCGTTCTGGGCGATCGGCTGGACGATCGCCGCGGTCATCGGCTACTTCGTCGTGCCGTCCGGCGACAACGGCTGGCGCTGGGCCCTCGCGCTCGGCGCGATCCCGGCGCTGTACGCCGCCGTGGTCCGGATCGGGCTGCCGGAGTCGGTGCGTTTCCTGGAGGCCAAGGGCCGGCACGCCGAGGCCGAACGCACGGTCCGCCGGTTCGAGCTGTCGGCGGAGCGCCGCGGGTACCGGCGGGACGCCGCAGCCGCCGCGGTGCCGCCCCCGCCGCCGCCCGCCGCGGCCGGCCGCGAGCGGCGTCGGCGCGCTGTGGGCGAGCACCCTCCGCCGGCGCACCGGGTCGCTCTGGCTGGTGTGGTTCTGCGTCAACTTCTCCTACTACGGCGCCTTCATCTGGCTGCCGACGCTGCTGGTCGCCGACGGCTTCTCGCTGGTCCGCTCGTTCGGCTTCACGCTCGTCATCACGCTCGCGCAGCTCCCGGGTTACGCGGCCGCGGCGATCCTGGTCGAGACGTGGGGCCGGCGCCGGACTCTCGCCACCTTCCTGGTCGGATCGGCGGCAGCGGCGGCGATCTTCGCCTCCGCCGACACGGTGACCATGGTGCTGGTCGGCGGCTGCCTGCTGTCGTTCTTCAACCTCGGCGCCTGGGGTGCCCTCTACGCCGTGACGCCGGAGATCTACCCGACCGCCCTGCGCGCGACCGGCTCCGGATGGGCGGCCGGGGTCGGCCGCATCGCCTCCGTCCTCGCGCCGCTCGCCGTCCCGCCCATCCGGGAGTGGGGCGGCACCGGCCTGCTGTTCGCGATCTTCGGGGTGGTCTTCCTGATCGCCGCCGCCGGTGCTCTCGGGCTGCCCGAGCGGCGGGCGCAGGTGCTGCAGGACTGAATGCCTCCCGCCGACCCGGCCGTCTTCGCCGCGCGCGCCGCCGCGTCGGAGCGGGCCGTGCTGACCAGGTCCGTGCGCCGGCTCTGGGGGCTGCCGGGCACCGCGCTCGGCGTCAACACGTGGCCGGCCAGGCCGTCCCACCGGTTGTTCCTGACCTGGAACTACTGGTGGCAGGCGCATCTGCTCGACTGCCTGATCGACGCCGAGCTGCGCGACCCGAGCGCGAGCCGGCGCCCGCTGCTGCGGCGACTCGTCCGCGGCCTGCGGATCCGCAACGTGCACGGCTACCTGAACAACTACTACGACGACATCGCCTGGCTCGGCCTGGCTCTGCATCGCGGCGCGCCGTACCTTCGCCCCCGGCACGCCGGCGTGGTCGGCGCGGTGACGCGGGAGCTGCGCGCCGCGTGGACCGACGCCGAGGGCGGGGGAATTCCGTGGCGGCGCGGCGACGAGTTCAAGAACGCGCCGGCGAACGGGCCGGCGGCGATCCTGCTCGCCCGCACCGGCGACGTCGAGCGCGCCGGACGGACGGTCGACTGGATCGACGCGCGGCTGCGGGATCCGGAGTCCGGGCTGATCTGGGACGGGCTGCGGCCCGGCCTCGTGGAACGCGTCGTCTACACCTACTGCCAGGGCGCGGTGCTGGCGGCCGACTGGGAGGTCGCGCACCGGGCGGCGCGCGGCCGGGAACGGGTGCACGCGCTGGTCGCGGCCGTCGACCGGCACCTGGCCCCCGGCGGCGTGCTGCAGGGCCACGCGGGCGCCGACTCCGGGCTGTTCACCGGCATTCTCGCGCGCTACCTGGCCCTCGTCGGGACCAGCCTGCCGGACCGGGACGAGGCGGACCGGTCCGCCGGAGCGACGGCGCGCCGGCTCGTCACGGACTCGGCGGACGCCGCCTGGCGCACCAGCGTGACCGTCGGCGGGCTGCCGCTGTTCTCCTACGACTGGTCGATCCCGGCGACGATGCCCGCGACCGGAACCCGGCGGCCGGAGCGCGACCTGTCGGTGCAGCTCTCCGGCTGGATGCTGCTGGAGGCCGCCGCGGCCGTCACCGCCGACCGCGGGCCGAACCGCCCCGAGTAGCGTCTCGCCGGTGCGCGTCGGAGTGGTGATCCTGCCCCAGTTCAGCTGGCCGGAGGCCCGCGCGCGCTGGCGGTCCCTGGAGGAGCGCGGCTTCGCGCACGGCTGGACCTACGACCATCTCGCCTGGCGGAACCTGGCGGACCAGCCGTGGTTCGGCACGATTCCGACGCTGACGGCGGCGGCCACCGCCACGCGCACCCTGCGCCTCGGCACCTGGGTCGCATCGCCGAACTACCGGCACCCGGTGACCCTGGCCAAGGACCTGATGACGCTCGACGACGTCTCGGCCGGCCGGGTCATCGCCGGCGTCGGTGCCGGCGGGATCGGCTGGGACGCCACCGTGCTCGGTGCGGAGCGGCTGAGCCCGCGGGGCCGCGTCGACCGGCTGGACGAGTTCGTCACGCTCCTCGACCTGCTCCTCACCCAGGCGGAAACGACCTGGCGGGGCGACTACTTCACCGCCGACGCGGCGCGGATGATCCCGGCCGGCAGCCGCGAGCGCGTCGAGCTGGTGGTCGCGGCCAACGGGCCGCGCGCCATGCGGATCGCCACCCGCGCCGACGGGTGGGCCACCACCGGCCCGCTGGACGACGACCTGACGAACGATGCCTGGTGGTCCGGCGTCGCCGAGATCGTCGACCGGTTCGGCGATCTGCTCGCCTCGGCCGGGCGGGGTGGGGAGACCTTCGGGCGCTACATCAATCTCGACTCCGGCTCGGCGTACTCGCTGAGCAGCATCGGCGCGTTCGACGACGCGGCCGGTCGGGCCGCGGCGCTCGGCTTCACCGACGCCGTCATCCACTGGCCGCGCGCGGCGGACGTCTACGTCGGCGACGAGGCGATCCTGGACGAGGTGGCCGACCGGCTCCGGGACGGCGAGATCGCCTCGTAGCGCTCCCCCGTCGGGCACACGGCGGTCCTGCCTGAGCCGACCGTCGGTCGCAGCAGGGCGGCCGGACGTCGGTCGGACGTCAGCGGCGCGGCTGGATGCCACGGTGCCGAACGACGGGCACCGGCGGGTCCACCCGGCCGGCGATCACCAGCACGGCCGCGGCGACGACGAGCGCCCCGCCCGCGGCGGTCAGCCACGGTCCGACGGCCGCCACGGCCTCCCCTGCCTCGAAGACGCCCGCGTCGCCCGGGTCGATCACCCGGAACATCCCGAAGCCGAGGCAGGTGAGTCCGCAGAGCATCAGCACCGACGCGGTGATCCGGTGCGGGCGCGGGCCGCGCGAGGTGGCGGCCAGCGCGATCGCCGCGATCAGCGTCAGGGCGCCGAAGATCAGCCCGACGATGCCGGGACGGTAGGTGTCCCAGCCGTCCATCACGTCGTTCAGATTGGTCCCGGCGATGCCGCTGCTGCCGGTGATCGATCCCCACCCGCTGATGGTCGTGGTGCCGCCGTCCTCGGTCTGTGTCGTGATCCACGGGAGGAAGGTCGCGACCATCGAGAGCAGCCCGCCGGCGCCGGCGAGGGCTGCGATGCCGCGGCGGGCGCGGACGGCGGGGTCTCGGCGGGGCACGACCCGACGGTACCGACCTAGGATTTGCCGCGTGCCCGACATCCCCTTCCTCGGCGTGCTGCTCGGCTTCGACGGCGTGGTGTGCGGCACCGACCTGCCGGTGCAGGCGTTCGCCCGGCACTGCGCGGCGGCGCTGCCCGTGGACCGCGGCCGCCTGCTGGTCGGCGGCATGCGCGGTGTCCTCGAGCGCCGGGCCGAGCTGGTGCCCGACGGCGCGCCGCTGGACGACGCGGAGGACGGCTTCGACCTCGTCGAGATCCTCGCCTCCGCCATGGGTCTCGACGCCGCAACGATCGAACGGGCGCGGCGGCAGGCGCGGCGAGACCTCGCCGGGTCGGCGTGGGCGATCGAACCCGCCGCCGGAGTGACCGATCTGCTCGACTGCCTCGGCGACGACGCGCGGGTGTCGGTGATCGCCCACGACCGGGCCGGCGTGCCCGAGGTTCTCGACGCGACGGAGCTCGATCGACGGATCGCCGCCGACGACGTGCTCATCGCCTCCGGCGCCGGCGAACTGGCCGCGGCGATCCGGGCGGTCGTCGCGACCGTCGGCGCCCCGGACAGGGTGCTCGTGGTGGCGGCCCGGTGGGCGGACCTGGCACCGGCCGCGGACGCCGGATGCGCGACCGCGCTGGTCGACCGGTTCGGCCGCGGACGCGGTGAACCCGGCTGGCGGGCAACGGACGTCGCCGGCCTGGTGGAGCCGGTCAGGGCGTGGGCGGCGGCGACGGCGGCCGTCCGATGAGCGACGCGCGCCGGGACGACTGGCGCACCCCCGACGGCGCAGCGGTGGAGGTGCCGACCCACGTCGTCGCGCACCTGTCCGACACCCACCTGACCCCCCGGGGCGTGCGGTACAACGGCGTGCTCGACGCCGACGCCGCGCTGGCCAGGGCCGTCGCCGTGCTCCGGGAGGCACAGGGCCAGGGGCGCCGGCTGGACGCCGTCGTGCTGTCCGGCGACCTCACCGACACCGGCGACCCGGACGCCTACGGGCGACTGCAGCGGGCGATCTCCGGCCTCGTCAATTCCGACGGCAGTGCTCCCGTCGTGGTCTACGCCACCGGCAACCACGACGTCCGGGCCGAGTTCCACCGGAGCCTGCTGGGCCGCGACGACACCGACGCGCCGATCCTGCAGGTGCACGACTGCAACGGGCTGCGGATCGTCGCGCTCGATTCGACGGTGCCGCGGCGCGGCGACGGCGAGCTGAGCCCGCAGCACCTCGCCGAGCTCCGGGCGGAGCTGGCGTCGCCGGCGCCGGCCGGCTCGGTCGTGGTGCTGCACCACGCCCCGCTGCCGCCGCCGTCGCCGCTGCTGAGCTTTTACGCGTTGCACCGGGAGTCCCGCCGGGCGCTGGCCGACGCCATCGCCGGGACCGACGTCCGGTTGATCCTCGCCGGGCATCACCACCTGCCGCAGTCGGGCACGCTGGCCGGCGTGCCCGTGGCGGTCGCCGGCTCCGCGACGATCCGCACCGACCCGCTGGCGCCGCCCGGGCACGAGCGGACGTTCGCCTCCGGCGCTCTCGACCTCGTCGAGCTCTACCCGGAGGGCGCCGTGGTGTCCGTGATCCCCGTCGACGGGGCGGACGTGGTGTTCGACCTGGACGGCGACGCCTGCGCGCGCATCATCGCCGGCCGGGCCGACTGACCGCGGCGCCGCAGCATCAGCCCGTCACCAGGCGCTCCAGGCCGGGGAACGCGAGCACCAGCCAGGTCCCGCCCATCAGGAAGGGGCCGAACGGGATCGCCGACCGCAGCGAGAGCCGGCGCACGGCGATCCCCGCCACCGAGACGACCGCGCCCAGCGCGAAGGCGAGGACGAGCCCCAGCAGCGCGGCGGGCACGGAGACGAAGCCCGTCAGCAGGCCCAGGCTCGGCACCAGCTTCGCGTCGCCGCGGCCCATGGCTGCCGGGGCGAGCGTCGCCAGGCCCCAGAACAGCAGGCCGAGTACCGCCGACACGACGAGCGCCCGCCACGCGCTGCCGAAACCGGGGTGGGCGGCGGCCGTCCCGAGAACCACCGCCAGCGTCATCGGCAGCGCCGGCAGCGTCAGGGCGTCGGGCAGCCGGTGCCGTGCCAGGTCGATCGCGCCGAGCACGACGAGCAGCCAACCCGCCCACACCGCGAGCCAGAACCGGGGGTCGCCCCAGGTCAGGCCGGCGCCGATGCCGGTCACGACCGCGGCAGCCGCGACCAGCCCGGGAACCGACAGGTCCGCGCCGCGGGGCACCCGGGCGAGCAACACCCGTGCACCGCCGCCGACCGCCGCACCGAGCACGGCGCCGACCACGGCCGGCAGCCAGGCGAACGGAACGGAAGGCACCCCAGGACGCTCTCACGCCCCGCGTGCCGGGCGGACCGGCTGTCCACACGCCCGCCCTGGTCGGCCGCGGGCGGGCGAGCTAGCCGAAGATGCCGTTGGCCCTGGCCTGGTCGACGCACACCGCGTGCTGCTCGACGGTGTCGCTGAAGCACGAGTCGCCGTCTGGATCGACCTTGACGAAGAACAGCCAGCGGCCGTCGGCCGGGTCCAGCGTCGCGGCGATCGCGTCGGGACCCGGCGACGAGATCGGGGTGGGTGGCAGGCCCATGTGCACGTACGTGTTGTACGGGCTCGGGTTCGCGCGATCCTCCGCGCTGGTCGCGATCGAGGCGCGATCGAGCGCGTAGTTGACCGTGGAGTCCATCTCCAGCTTCATCGGGATCGCGAGCCGGTTGTAGATCACGGCGGAGACCCTGGGCATGTCCGCGACGATGCCCTCGCGCTCGACGAGCGAGGCGATGATCGCCGCCTGGTAGGGCGAGACGCCGATGGCCTGCGCGTCGGCCACGATGTCCTCGCGGTTCCACAGGGCGGCGGACGCGCTGACCACCGCCTGCAGGGCCTGCTCGGGGGTCGATCCCGGCGGGATGTCGAAGTCGCCCGGCAGGATCATGCCCTCCAGCCGCTTCCGCGGCTCCGGTGCGGCGCTCACGTCGTCCGCCGCCCACTCCACCACGCCGAGGCTCGCCGGATCGGCGGTCTCGGCCACCCGCCAGAGGTCGTCCGTGGTGAAGCAGTCCTGCTGGCCGTTCAGCGGAACGCAGGCCGCCGCGGTGATCTCGGAGATGTAACCCGGAACCACGGTGGGTGCCTGGGACGGATCCGTCGACGTCGCCGTGACGTCCGCGAGCTGGCGCCCGGGAATCAGCCGTACCCGGCCGACCTGATTCTCCTTGGCCACCAGAGCGTCCGCGGCGGCCTGCGCCGACGAGTTCTGCCGCACCCGGTAGTACCCGGGCCGCAGCGCCTGCACGTCGCCGTCCATGGAGGCCTGCGCCTCGAAGGCCTCCGTGCTCGCCACGACGCCGGCGTCGGCGAGGGTCTGCGCGATGTCGGCCGGGGTGTCACCGCCCTGGATCCGGACGACGACCTCGGTGTCGCCGGTGCCCTGGAAGTCGTCCACGGTGTTGGCACTGGTCCGCCAGACGAGGTAGCCGACGACGAGCCCGGCGACGATCACGATCAGGATCAGGATCGCGATCACCGACGAGATCCACCGCCGGCGGCGGCTGCGCGGCGGCCGCTCCGGCGGCAGCGGGCGAGCCCGCACGGGCGCCGGCTCGTGCTGCTCCTCGGGCGGGTCGGCCGGCGCCGCGGCCAGCGCGGCGCGCAGCTCGTCGACGTCCACATCGCCGGTCTCGCCGTCGTCGCGGCGGCCGAAGATCAGGTGATCAGTCACCGGCAGCCCTGGCGAGCGCGTCGAGCCTGCTCTGCAGGATGGCGGTGGCGGCGACCTGGTCGACGACCTCGCGGCGCCTGCGCCCGCGGACTCCCCGCTCGGCGAGCATCCGATCGGCGCTGACGGTGGTCAGCCGCTCGTCGACGTAGACCACGGGAACGGGCGCGATGCGGGCGGCGATGCGGTCGCCGTAGGCCCTCGCGGCGACGACGGCCGGGCCGTCCGTCCCCCGCAGGGTCTGCGGCAGCCCCACGACCACCTCAACCACCTCGTGCTCCTCGACCAGCGCCACCAGCTCGTCCAGATCCGCGCTGCCGGCGGCATTTCGGGCGACGGTCCGCACGGGAGTGGCGAGCACGCCGTGGGCGTCGCTGATGGCAACTCCCACGCGAACCGTACCGACGTCGACCCCCAGACGCACGCCTTTGCGCGGCCTGTCGGATCGGCCCGTGGAGGACACGTCGCGCACCCGCGGATGTCCGGGCGATCCGTCAGGCACTGCGCTCGACGAGCGCGGCCCGGATCGCGTCGATGGCCGCCGGCACGCCGTCCGGCCGGGTGCCGGCGCCCTGCGCGAGGTCCTTCTTGCCGCCGCCGCGACCGTCGACCTGGGGCAATGCGATCTTGATCAGGTCACCGGCCGACCAGCCGGCGTTCACCGCCGACGGGGTCACCGCCACCGAGACGGCGACCGTGCCGTCGGACGGGCCGAAGATCGCCACGGCGCCGGGCCGGCCACCGAGCCGGCCGCGCACGTCGCTGGCGAGGCTCCGCACGTCCGCGGCCGATGCGCCGTCGGGCGCCGTGGCGGCGACCAGCGCCAGCTCGCCGACCGTGACGGCCGCGTCGGCCAGCGTGCCCGCGGAGGCCGCCAGCGCGGCAGCGCGCACGGCCGCGAGCTCCTTCTCGGCGACCCGGAGACGCTCGAGCAGGGCCTCGACGCGGCCGGGGAGCTCGGACGGCTGCGCCTTCAGCGCCACCGCGAGCTGCGAGACCAGCGTGCGCTCGGCCGCGAGGGTGTGGAACGCCTCGATCCCGACCGCGGCCTCCACCCGCCGCACGCCCGAGCCGACGGAGGACTCCGCGGTGATGGCGATCGGCCCGATCTGCGAGGAGTGCTCGACGTGGGTGCCGCCGCAGAGCTCGACCGACCACGGCCCGCCGATCTCCACGATGCGCACCGTGTCGTCGTAGGTCTCGCCGAACAACGCGATCGCGCCCATCTTCTGGGCCTGCTCCTGCGAGCCGTACAGCACCCGCACCGGCAGGTCCTGGCGGACGGCCCGGTTCGCCACCTCCTCGAGCTCGGTCCGGGTCTGGACCGACAGCGCGGCGTCCCAGGAGAAGTCGAGCCGCAGGTACCCGGGCTTGTTGAAGGAGCCGGACTGCAGCGCGTCCGGTCCCAGCACCTGGCGGAGCGCGGCGTGCACGACGTGGGTGCCGGAGTGCGCCTGCCGCGCGCCGAGCCGCCACTCCGGATCGACCTTGGCGAGAACTGTTGCCCCCTCGACGATCTCCCCATCGGTGATCCGGATGCGGTGCACGTAGAGCTTGCGGTCGAACTTCTGCACGTCGAGCACCTCGGCCTGCGCGCCGTCGCCGAGGATCAGGCCGGCGTCGGAGTCCTGGCCGCCGGATTCGGCGTACAGCGGGGTGCGGTCCAGCACCAGCTCGACCACGTCGCCGGAACCCGCCGCCGGAACCCGCGCGCCGTCCCTGATCAGTCCGCGGACGACGCTCTCCGACTCGAGCTCCGTGTAGCCGGTGAACTCCGTCGCGCCGCCGTCGAGCAGCTCCCGGTAGGCGGCCCGGTCGGCGAACCCGCCCTTGCGGGACTTGGCGTCCGCGCGGGCCCGTTCCCGCTGCTCCTGCATCAGCGCACGGAAGCCCTCGACGTCGACCGACAGCCCCGCCTCCGTGGCCATCTCGAGAGTGAGGTCGATCGGGAAGCCCTGGGTGTCGTGCAGGTTGAACGCGGTCGCAGCCGGCACCACGGTGCCGCCGGCGGATCTCGTCTCCGCGGCGGCCACCTCGAACAGGCGGGAGCCGGAGGCGACCGTCCGGAGGAAGGCACGCTCCTCGGCGGCGGCGATCTTCTCGATGCGGTCGAAGTCGGTCGCGAGCTCCGGGTAGGACGGGCTCATCAGGTCCCGGACCACGGCCATGAGCGTCGGCATGATGGCGTCCTCGACGCCGAGCAGCCGCGCGGACCGCACCGTGCGGCGCAGCAGCCGGCGGAGCACGTAGCCGCGGCCCTCGTTGCCGGGGGTGACGCCGTCGCCGATCAGCAGCATCGAGCTGCGGCTGTGATCCGCGATCACCCGCATCCGCACGTCGTCGGTGGTGTCACCGCCGTGCTTCCGGCCGTACTCCTTGCCCGACAGCTCCTCCATCCGGGCGATGATCGGGCGCAGCAGGTCGGTGTCGTAGACGTTGTCGACGCCCTGCAGCAGGAACGCCAGCCGCTCCACACCCAGGCCGGTGTCGATGTTCTGCTGCGGCAGCGGGCCGAGGATCGGGAAGTCGCCCTTGCCGGACCCGCTGGACTCGCCGCGGACGTCCTGCATGAACACCAGGTTCCAGACCTCGAGGTAGCGGTCCTCGTCGGCGACGGGGCCGCCCTCGATGCCGTACTCGGGCCCGCGGTCGTAGTAGATCTCCGAGCACGGGCCGCACGGTCCTGGCACGCCCATCGACCAGAAGTTGTCGTCCATGCCGCGGCGCTGGATGCGCTCGGCGGGGATGCCGGCGATCTCCTGCCACAGCGCGGCGGCCTCGTCGTCGGACTCGTAGACGGTGACCCAGAGCCGCTCCGGGTGCAGGCCGAAGCCGCCGCCGTCGAGCGGGCCGGTCAGCAGCGTCCACGCGTGCTCGATGGCACCGGCCTTGAAGTAGTCGCCGAAGGAGAAGTTGCCGGCCATCTGGAAGAAGGTGTTGTGCCGGGTGGTGACGCCCACGTTCTCGATGTCACCGGTGCGCACGCACTTCTGCACGCTGGTCGCCAGGCGGAACGGCGGGGTGCTCTGCCCGAGGAAGTACGGCTTGAACGGCGCCATGCCGGCGATCGTGAACAGCACGGTGGCGTCCTGGCTGATCAGCGAAGCGGACGGAACGACGGTGTGGCCGGCGCGCTCGAAGTGCGCGAGAAAGCGACGACGGATTTCGTGGGTCTGCATGGGTCCTCGGGTCGTGCGGATGAGCTGTGATCGGCTTCGGGTGATTCGGGACCGCTCGCGCCGGACGCGCCCGGCTCAGGCGGAGCGCCGGGACGGCCGGCGGCCGGTCGGCGGCGGCGCGCCCGGCGCCCGGTGCTCGAGCGGCGCCGGTTCGGCCGGGATCTGCTGCGGTCCGGCGTGCTCCGGGGGGACCAGCACGACCGAGCCGGTGGCGCTGTCGACCATCGGCCGGTAGCTCGCGCGGCGATTGGCGGCGCCCTGCCGGATGTCGGAGGCGAACGATCCGACCGCATTGCCGAGTTCGGCAACCGCGTCGGCGAGGTCCGCGGCGATCACCGACGGGGTCAGCTTCGCCTTCAGCGCGTCGCGCGCGGCGACCTTCGCGCGCCGGGTGCGTCGGGTGGCCGCGACTCCGAGCACCACGCCGGCGCCGAAGATGTACAGACGCTTCATGTCGAGCCGACATCTCCTTCGACGGTGTGCAGCCCCGTGCTGCGACGCAGATCCGTGACCCGCGACGGCGGACAACCTCAGAAAGGTTACCCGCCCGTGCTTGGCAAGGATGTCCTTGAGCGGTCATGCTTATTCGGTGAACTACGAGTTCAACGGCCTGCCCCTGCACATCCTGATCGTGCACGTGCTGGTCCTGGGCATTCCGCTGTCCGCGCTGCTCACGGTGCTCTCCGCCGTCTGGCCCGCCGCCCGCCGACGGATCGGCATCGTCGGGCCCATCGTCGCGCTGTTGGTGCTGATCACGGTGCCGATCACGCAGAACGCCGGCGCGTGGCTGATGGCGCGGGTCGGGGAGACGCCGCTGGTGCAGGCGCACGCGGAGCTCGGCGACACCATGCTCTGGTTCGCCATCGGGCTGTTCGTGGCCTCGCTGGCGGCCTGGGGGGTGCCGTTCCTGATGGCCCGGCAGCAGCGCAGTGTGCCGACCTGGCTCACCGCCGTCGTGGCCGTGGTCGCCATCGGGCTCTCCGCGGCCGCCGTCGTGCAGGTGGTGCGGACCGGCGAATCCGGCTCGCGCGCGGTGTTCACCGGCAACTTCTGCGCGG
Source organism: uncultured Actinomycetota bacterium (assembly GCA_963844455.1). Classification (GTDB taxonomy): domain Bacteria; phylum Actinomycetota; class Actinomycetes; order Mycobacteriales; family Nakamurellaceae; genus Nakamurella. The sequence continues at coordinate 201,335 of CAWJOH010000010.1, read as the reverse complement.
AGCCACTGGCGGCGGACGGCAGCTGCCCGGCCGCGTCGTAGCGCCGTCCGGAGACCGCCGGCGGGGCGCACCGGGGTCAGCGTCGGCAGCGCCCCGCCGGTGATCAGGCCTGCACCACCATGCAGTGCTCCTTCATCTCGGTGGCCTGCGCGGACGTCAGGTTGACCATCCGCGGCCCGGTGTTGCACTTGCCGAAGATCGACGTCGGGCCGTGCATCACGTTGGTCTCGTCGGACTCGTGGCCGAGGCCGAGGTAGTGGCCGAGCTCGTGCGCCACCCCGATGCCGGTGAACTGCGGGTCCTCCGCGAGCTCGAGGACGGTGCCCGACATCGCCACGAGCGAGTCCTTCGAGCAGGGGCCGTTCTTCGGCGACCGGCCGACCAGCGAGCCCATCGTCTGCACGATGAACAGGTCGATGGCGCCCGGCCGGCCGCTGAACTCGATCGTCAGCAGCAGCGCCTCGAAGATGGTGGAGATGTCGGTGAGGTTCCCGGCCTGCTGCGGCGAGATGGTGCCCCACTCGAGCCGCCGGATCCCGAAGTCCCGCTGCTCCCAGATGTCGCGCGCGACCTGCACGGCGTACTGCATCTTGGTCGCTTCGGCCCGGCTGACGACCCCGGTGAAGTCCGGCTCGTGACCGACGAGGAACAGGACGACGTCGACGCTCGCCCCCGAGACCGTCTCCAGATGCCGCTTCAGGGAGCGTTTCGTCGGAATGGCCGCGGTGCCCGCGAAGGGCAGCACCGCGACGTCGTCGAGGGTGCCGAACAGCCGGCCGGAGTCGTCGCGGTGGATGTATCCGAAGACGTCGCCGTTGACGGACAGGTCGCCGGACTTGGCCAGGTGTTGCGCGGCGATGTCCCGCACGCTGAGGGTGGTCATCGCCGCCTCACCGCTGCATCAGCAGCACGGGGATCAGCCCGGAGCCGTCCGTCAGGCCGCCGAGCGCCTTGCCCAGCACCGTGCCCGGCCGCGGATCCTGGGGGGCCCGTGTGGCGTGCCCCTCGACGTCCGACGTCACGAGCAGGTCGCCGATCTCGATGGCCCCGTCGACCGCGACGGCCCGGCAGTGCACCCGGCCGACCAGCGCGACGGGAATCCGGGCCTCGCCGCGGCGCGCGCCGAGGCGCAGCGCCGTGCGGAAGTCGCCGGCGCCGGACACCACGCCGACCACCCGCCGGTCCTGCGCCGCCGTCGCCGCGATCACCTCGTCGGGACCGACGGCGACCACCACGGTGCCCGCGGCGATGGCGGTGTCGGCGGCGAACTCCTCCGCGAGATCCGCGCCCATCAGCTCGATGTCGCCCGTTGCGCCGTTCAGGTGGATGCGGTCGACGCCCTCGTCGTCGCGGACGATGAGGTCGCCCTCCAGGCCCTCGCTGCCGAGGAAGAGCTCGGCCGTCTCCCCGTTCAGCACCAGCGCGTCGCGCCCGACGGCGTCTCGGATGACCAGGTCGCCTTCCAGTCCCGGCGCTCCGATGGTGACGGTGGCGTGCTCGCCGTTGATGTGCACCGCGTCCCGGCCGAACAGGTCGCGGACGATCAGGTCGCCCTCGAGGTTGCCGCCGCCGATGAAGACGGACGCGGTGTCGCCGTTCACCCGGAACGCATCGAAGCCGTTGCCGTCGGTGACGACGAAGTCGCCCTCGTTGCCGATGCCGCCGACGGTGAGGACCGCGTTCCCGCCGTCGAGCCGGATCGCGTCCCGGCCCAGCTGGCCGCGGACGACGACCTCGCCGGACTGCACGCCGGCGTCGTCGCCGTCGACGCCGACCGCCAGCACGCCCGTGCCCGCGTCCATGCGCATCACCACGCGTTCCAGCTCGTCCTGCACCACGAGCTTGCCGGCGTGGCCGCTGGCGCCCGCGACGAGGCGGGCGTCGCCGCCGTCGAGGTGCAGGACCTCGACGCCGTCCGCTGCGTGCACCCGGACGTCGCCGTCGGTACCCACGGCGCCCACCGCGATCGAGGCGTCGCCGGAGTGCAGCGCGACGGTGGTGCCGCCGTCCTGGCTGACCAGCGAGACCCTGCCGTTGTGATCGGTGGAGCCGACGATCAGCTCGCCGTCCGCCGGTTCGAAGGTCAGGACCGGGTCCGTGGCGCCGCCTCCCGCGGCGCGCCGGACGATCATCCGGCCGGTGTCGTTGATGCGGACGATGTCCGCGCCGTTCGCGTCGGTCACGCGCAGGTCTGCCGCCGTGACCACGACGTTCTCGGTGAATTCGGGCACTGGTTCCCCCCAGGGTCCCCGGACGGACGAGTTCCGTCCGGTGTTGTCCGGAGGTACGCGGCCGGGCGCGGAACGGTTCGTGCCGCCGCACGGACGGTCGACGGAGGTGGCGGGAGGAGGTGGGGCAGGCGCCCGCCAGGTATGGTGGTGCTGTCGAGGTCGAATCGATTCGACCGCCGTCGCACCGGGGGGTCCGGCCTGTGTCGCAGGCCACGCGGCCAGACCTCCCGAACGCCGGAACCCACCGCCTCGACGCGCGTCATCCCCGGGTTCCGCGCGACACTGCACCACCCCCGGACCACCGCCGGACCACCAAGGCCGCAGATCGCGGTCCAGGTTCACGCCGGCCTCCGCCCCGCCACCGAAGAAAGGCGCACCATGTCCCTCGGCCAGACCCTGACCCGAGAGCCCATCGCCGAGTCGATCGAGACGCCGGACTGGCGCCGCACCGCCGTGGTGTACCAGGTGTACCCGCGCTCGTTCGCCGACTCGAACGGCGACGGCATCGGCGACCTGCCCGGCATCACCTCGCGGCTGCACGACCTGGTCGAGCTCGGCGTGGACGCGGTCTGGCTGTCGCCGTTCTACGCCTCCCCGCAGGCCGACGCAGGCTACGACGTCGCCGACTACCGCGACGTCGATCCCATCTTCGGCTCGCTCGCCGACTTCGACGCGCTGCTCGAGCGCGCGCACGCGCTGGGCCTCAAGGTCATCATCGACCTGGTCCCCAACCATTCCTCGGACGAGCACGCCTGGTTCCGGGCCGCGCTGGCTGCCGCGCCGGGCTCGCCCGAGCGGGCGCGCTACGTCTTCCGCGACGGCCGCGGCACCGACGGCGAGCTGCCGCCGAACAACTGGCCGTCGGTGTTCGGCGGCAAGGCCTGGACGCGCACGACGAACCCGGACGGCTCCCCCGGGCAGTGGTACCTGCACCTGTTCGACCCGAAGCAGCCCGACTGGAACTGGGACAACCCGGAGGTCCGGGCCGAGTTCCTGTCCGTGCTCGAATTCTGGCTGGACCGCGGCGTGGACGGCTTCCGCGTCGACGTCGCGCACTCGCTGGTCAAGGCGGACGGCCTGCCGGACCTCGACCTGTCCGAGGTCGCCTCGGCCGGTGCCGATCTCGAGGGCTTCTTCGAGAAGGGTCCGATGTGGGACCAGGACGGCGTGCACGAGGTCTACCGGTCGTGGCGCTCGCTGCTGGACCGCTACTCGCCCGGCCGCGTGCTCGTCGCCGAGGCCTGGGTGCAGCCCCTGACCCGCCTGGCGCGGTACGTGCGCGGCGACGAGATGCACCAGGCCTTCAACTTCGACTACCTCGAGGCGCCGTGGGACGCCTCGGAGATCCGCGCGCGCATCGGCACGTCGATGGCGGCCAACGACGAGGTCGGCGCGCCGACCACCTGGGTGCTGTCGAACCACGATGTGGTGCGCCATGTCTCGCGCCTGGGCCTGCCCGCCGACCAGCCCCGGCCGAACGGCATCCGGGCGGCGGACGAGCAGCCCGACCACGAGCTCGGCCTGCGCCGGGCGCGCGCCGCGACGCTGCTCATGCTGGCACTGCCGGGTTCCGCGTACCTCTACCAGGGCGAGGAGCTGGGCCTGCCGGACCACACCACCCTCGACGACACGCTCCGCCAGGATCCGTCCTGGGAGCGCTCGGGCTTCACCGAGGCCGGCCGCGACGGCTGCCGCATCCCGTTGCCGTGGGAGGCCGACGCCCCCGGCCTGGGCTTCGGTCCCGGCGGTGCCACCTGGCTGCCGCAGCCGGATTCCTACGCCGCGCTCGCCCGCGACCGGCAGTCCGGCGTCGCTGGCAGCACGCTCGAGCTGTATCGGGCCGCGCTCCGGCTGCGGAGGTCGTCCGGGCTCGGATCCGGTGCGGTGCGGTGGCTCTCGGCGGAGGGCGACTCCGTCCTGGCGTTCCGGAATCAGGACGTCATCGTGGTGACGAACACCGGCGACGCGCCCGTGCCGCTGCCCCCCGGCGATGTGCTGCTGTCCAGCGTCGACCTCCCCGCCGACGGCACCCTTCCCCCCGACGTCACCGCCTGGGTGCGCTGACTCGTTTCGCTCGGGCGCGGCGGCCAGCGACAGCCCGGCGGCCCCGCTCGTGCCCGGCTCGTCTCTGGCGCCCGGCTCGTCTCTGGAACCCGTATGACCGTGTCGCCTCTCGTATGACGCTATTGCGTCATACGAGAGCGCTTCCGGTCATACGGGCTCGGCGGACCCGCGCATCGACCGCGGCACAGGGTCGACGAGCCGGCCCGGTCCGGGCCGCCAATCGGAGCGGCCGGCGGCCGCGAAGGCTGCCGCGAACCGTCGGAGTATGTCGGCGGGCCGCCGCAGGTCGTCCCACACGACGCGCACGACCTGTCGTCCCGTCTGGCGGATCCGGTCTTCACGGATCTTCTCGGCGAACACGACGTCGGACGGGGTCTGACCCGGCCGGAGCAGCGCGCCGTACTTCACGCGGCCGTCGAACTCGGCGACCGTGCTCATGCCGGGAAAGTCGAAATCGACTCTCGCGCAGCGGTATCCGTCAATCCCGAACACCTCAGCCTGGAGCTCGGGCGGCGGCAGCCCGAGCTGCGCGAAGACAACCCGGGCGTACGACTCGCCGACGCTCTCCGCGCGGCCGTCGGCGAAGCCGGCGACGCGACGCGCGCGATGGACGCCGGGCGTCCGGTGGTGGCGGGCGACGACGTCGGCCAGATCGGCCGGGGTACACAGCGCGCGATGAAGCGCAGCGTCTGCGGCGGCGACGGCCGCGGAGGGCGAGTGCACCCTGGCCACATCGAACACCGTGCGTGCCACCGACGTCACGAGGCACCCGTCCATCTCGACGAGGTCGGAGTCGTCGATCCGCCCGCGATGGGGAACGATGTTCGTTGTGCCGCGACGGCCGGGGCTGCCCGGCCATGTCGCGTGCACCCGGACGAGCACGTGGATGGGCACCGGCAGTCCGTGCAGCACCGCGGCGGAACCGTGACTGATGGCCGCGGACCCGGCGAGCACCTGTCCGATGTCGCGCGCCCGAGAAGCGTGCCGGGCGACGTCATCCGCCTCCGACCACGCGTCACCGCCCGCGAACGTACCCCGGCGGAGGCGGATGAGGGCGCCGGTGCCGACGAACCGGCGCAGCTCCCGGTCCGTGAGGCCACCCTCGATGAGCTGGGCGTGGAGCCATGTCGCGACCGGCACCGGACGGGCGCCGCCTGCTGGGAGCGACTGCATTCGCCGAGGGTGATCCATCCGACCGGGTCGAGCCAGTGTCGACCGCTGGCTGTGGACAACCCGTCCGAACTCGTATGACCGCAGCTGCTCTCGTACGACGCTATTGCGTCATACGAGAGTGCACGCGGTCATACCGGTGCGGCTGCGGTCATACGAGAGTGCACGCGGTCATACCGGTGCGGCTGCGGTCATACGAGGGTGCACGCGGGTCATACGAGGGTGCACGCGGAAAGACCAGTCCCGGGCGGCGGCGCGGCGTCAGGTGGTGAGCACGACCTTGCCGGTGGTGCGGCGGGCGGCCAGGTCCTCGTGGGCGCGGGCGGCGTCGGCGAGGGCGTAGGTGACACCCACGCGGATCGTCAGGGAGCCGTCGGCGAGCCAGCCGAACAGATCGCGCGACCGGCCGAGCAGCTCGTCCCTGGTGCGCATGAAGTGCGTGAGCGTCGGCCGGGTGAGCAGCAGCGAGCCGCCGCGGTTGAGCCGCTGGATGTCGAACGGCGGCACCTGGCCGCTCGCCCCGCCGTAGAGCACCAGCGTGCCGCGCACCCGCAGCGAGTCGAGGGAGCCGTCGAAGGTGTCCTTGCCGACGCCGTCGTACACCGCTGCGACGCCGTCGCCGCCGGTGAGGTCGCGCACCTTCCCGGCGAAATCCTCGTAGCCGACGAGCACCTCGTCCGCGCCCGCCGCCCGGGAGAGCTCGGCCTTCGCCTCGCTGGACACCGTGGTGATCACCCGGCCGCCGCGTAGCTTGGCGATCTGGGTGAGCAGCAGGCCGACGCCGCCCGCCCCCGCGTGCACGAGAACCGGGTCGCCGGCGCCGATCCGGAAGCAGTCGTGGCTCAGGTAGTGCGCCGTCAGGCCCTGCAGCGGGATGGCCGCGGCCTGCTCGTCCGGCACGTCGTCCGGCACGTCCAGCAGCAGCTCGGCCGGCACAGCGGCCAGCTCGGTGTACGAACCCGGCCGCGCCCGCGCCCCGCCCGGGGAGGACGACCACGCCACGCGGTCGCCGACCGCGACGCCATCGACACCCTCGCCGAGGGCCACCACCCGGCCGGCGCCCTCCGAGCCGGGCACGAACGGCAGCTCCCGCGGGTACAGCCCCTGGCGCTCGTAGATGTCGACGAAGTTGACGCCGACGGCGGCGATCTCGACCGCCACCTCGCCGGCCGCCGGCTCCGGCGCGTCGATCTCCCCGTATTCCAGCACCTCGGGTCCGCCGGTCCGGCGCACCGTGACCGCGTTGGTCCTGCCCGCGCTCATGACTCTCCCTCGCTCTCGCTCTCGCTGTCGTCGTCCGGGTCGGCCGCACCGCGGACGGCCGCCCGCAGCTTCGGAACCCGCTCCGCCAGCACGCGTTCCGCCCCGTGCCGGGTCGGGTGGTAGTAGTTCCGGCCGACGAGCTCGTCCGGCGGGTACTGCTGGGCGACGATCGCCTCCGGCCGGTCGTGCGGGTACACGTAGGCCTGTGCGTTGCCGAGCCGGGCCGCGCCCGGGTAGTGCCCGTCCCGCAGGGAGACCGGGACGCCGCCCGCCTTGCCGTCCTGCACGTCCTGCATCGCGTCGCCGATCGCGCGGATCACCGCGTTGGACTTGGGTGCGGTCGCCAGGTGGATCGTCGCCTGGGTCAGCGCGATCCTCGCCTCCGGCATGCCGACCAGCTGCACCACCTGCGCGGCGGCCACGGCGAGCGGCAACGCGGTCGGGTCGGCCATCCCGACGTCCTCGGAGGCGTGGATCATCAGGCGGCGGGCGATGAATCGCGGATCCTCCCCCGCCTCGATCATCCGCGCCAGGTAGTGCACGGCGGCGTCCACGTCGCTGCCGCGGATCGACTTGATGAACGCGCTGACCACGTCGTAGTGCTGGTCCCCCTGACGGTCGTAGCGCACGGCCGCGCGGTTGATCGCGCGCTCGACGGCGGCCAGGTCGACGACGGCCGCGCCGCCGGATCCGTCGCCCCCGCCGGAGACCGAGGCCGCGAGCTCGGGCACGGCGCCGGCGGCCTCCTCGAGCGCGGTGAGCGCCCGGCGCCCGTCCCCCGCGGCCACCGCGACCAGGTGTGCGCGCGCCTCGCCGGACAGCGCCACCGCGCCGGCCAGGCCCCGCTCGTCGGCGACGGCCCGGTCCAGCAGCTCGCCGACGTCCTCGTCGGACAGCGGCTGCAGCTGCAGCACCAGTGACCGGGACAGCAGCGGCGACACCACGGAGAAGAAGGGGTTCTCGGTGGTGGCGGCGATCAGGATGACCGTGCGGTCCTCGACCGCGCCGAGCAGCGAGTCCTGCTGGGTCTTGGAGAAGCGGTGCACCTCGTCGATGAACAACACGGTCTGCTCGCCGGTGCGGCGCAGCCGGTCCCTGGCCTCGCCGATGACCGCGCGGACCTCCTTGACGCCCGCGGACACCGCCGAGAGCTGCGCGAAGTGCCGACCGATGGTGCCCGCGACCAGCGTCGCCAGCGTGGTCTTGCCCGTGCCGGGCGGACCGTAGAGCACCATCGAGGAGACCGAGCCGCCCTCGACCAGCCGGCGCAGCGGTGCCCCCTCCCGCACCAGCTGGTGCTGGCCCACCACCTCGTCGAGCGATCGTGGCCGCATCCGCGCGGCCAGCGGCGCGCGGGGATCGACGGCGCCCGCCGGAGTCGAGGGTGCCGGGGAGAAGGAGTCGGCGGCCCGCGCGTCCGCCTCGACCGCGAACAGGCCGGGATCGCCCTGTGTCACACCGGGGACGCTACCCGGTGGTCCCGACGGCTACCGTCTGGCGTCATGGAGATCCTGCGCTACGCGGCCTTCACCACCGTGCCGACCGGCGGCAACCCCGCCGGGGTCGTCCTCGACGCCACCGGCGCGACCGACGCAGGAGATGCAGGCGGTGGCCGCCGATCTCGGCTACTCCGAGACCGCCTTCCTGATCCCGACCGGCCCGCACGCCGCATCGGTGCGGTACTTCGCGCCGAAGGCCGAGGTCGCCTTCTGCGGGCACGCCACGATCGCGGCGGCGGTCGCCCGGGCGGAGCGGGTCGGGCTGGGGCCGCTCACCCTGGACTCGCCGGCCGGCCCCATCGCGGTCACCACGTCGGCGTCCGCCACGGAGCCGGACGCGATCGCCGCCACGCTGATCAGCGTGCCGCCGGCCGTCACGGAGCTGCCCGACCACGTGGTCGCGCGGCTGCTCCGCGCCCTGCGGCTGGCGGACACGGACCTCGACCCGGAGTTGCCGATCCGCGTCTCCTATTCCGGCAACCATCACCCGATCGTCCCGGTGTCGCCGCTGGCGCTGGACACGCTCGACGACGACACGGCGCTGCTCGCCCCACTGATGGCCGACATGGGCTGGGGCGCAACGGTCGCGGTGGTGACCCGGCTGGCGGCGACGGAGTTCGAGGCGCGCAACCCGTTCCCGCCGGGCGGCGTGCGGGAGGACCCGGCGACCGGCTCGGCCGCCGCCGCGCTGGGCGCCTACCTGCGTGCGCTCGAGATCCTCACCCCGCCGGCGCAGGTCACCGTCCACCAGGGCCGGCACATCGGCCGACCCGGGCTCCTCACCGTCGACATCCCGCCCGGCACGGGCGGCATCGCCGTCTCCGGACGGGCGGTCCCGCTCGCCTGAGGCGCTGTCCGGCGCCGCCTCGCTGCGGGCATCAGACCGCCGCGTTCTCCGCCGCCGGGGTGTCGACGACGGCGACCAGCCGGTGCACCAGCCGCATCTTGTCCAGCACCGCGGGCGGCAGCACGAACGGGTAGAGATCCCTGTGGCCCATCGACCGGTTGATCATGTTCAGCGTCCAGGCGAGCGGCAGCCACAGGCCGATGATCCGATCGAAGCCGGTGTCGCCGGCCAGGGGCTGGGACGCGGTTGCCCCGGCCGGCGCGAGCCCGAAGGCGGCTGCCGTGTCGAGGGTGTCACGGATGTGCAGGTAGTGCGCGAAGGTCTCCGCCCAGTCCTCGGCGGGATGCATGGTGGCGTACGAGGAGACGTACCGCTCCTCCCAGCCGTCCGGCGCGCCCTGCGAGTAGTGCCGGTCCAGCGCCTGCTGGTAGTCCAGGTCCGGGTCGCCGAACAGGCGCTCGAAATCGGCCCGCGCCGGGCCGGTCTCGGCCAGCACGAAGAAGAAGTAGTGGCCGATCTCGTGCCGGAAGTGGCCGAGCAGCGTGCGGTACGGCTCGTCCATGGAGACCCGCAGCTGCTCGCGGTGCACGTCGTCGCCCTCGGCGAGGTCGAGCGTGATGACGCCCTCGTCGTGGCCGGTCATCACCTGCTCGAACTGGCTGGACAGCAGATCGAACGCCAGCCCGCGCGCGGGGTCCGCGACCCGGTCGACGATCGGCAGGCCCATCTCGACGAGCTCGACCACGAGCCGGCGCTTGGCCGCCTCCGCCTCCGCGAACGCGACCAGCGCGGGGTCGCCGTCCGCCGGCCGGGTCCGGGTCAGCGAGCAGGACCGGCAGAGCAGGCCGGGCCGCCCCGCCGGCACGAGCCAGTTGCAGCCGGCGACGTGCAGGTTGGCGCACATCTGCCGGTCCGGCGCAGCCACCGTCCTGCCCTCCGGCCCCAGCACGGCGAACTGCCGCTCGACCAGGTCGAAGCCGATCGAGTGGCCGCAGCTCAGGCAGAGCGAGTTCTCGAAGGCCAGCCGCTGGCCGCAGTTCGGGCAGGCGAAGTCGCGCACGGTCAATCTCCAGAGGGGTTGGGTGGGGCGGGTCGGAGCCGAAGCGCCGGCGACGACGGCGTCTCCCGGTCGGGCCCCGTCCACCCTATGGCCGCGGGGGGGTCAGCGTTGCAGCTTCCCGGACGGGAGACCGGTCAAACGTCGCATCCGACGGATTCCGCGTGCGGCGGTTTCACCCGGCGCCGCGGGGGAACCCAGCGGTCATGCGAATTCCGTTGCTGCACCAGATGTCCGAACGAACTGGGCCGTTCGTCTCGGTCAGTGTGGACGCCTCGCGGGTGGACGCCGCCGCCGGCCGGGAGATCGAGGTGCGATGGCGGGAGCACCAGGCCGCGCTGACGCGGGCGGGGGCGCCCGCCGCGGCGCTGTCGCTGATCGGCGAGCTGGTGCTGCCGCCGACGGGGCGGCCCGGGCGCGTGGGCCGGCTGGTGGTGGCGGATCGGGACGGCATCGCGCTCGACCTCGTGCTGCCGGCGCCGCCGGTCCGCGAGGAGGCGGTCTTCGGGCCCGCGCCGCACCTGCTGCCGGCGTTCCGGGCGCTGAACGACCGGGTGCCGTACGTGCTGGCCGAGGTCGATCGCACCGGCGCCGACGTCACGATCGTCGACGAGCTGGGACTGCACGACGAGATGCAGGTCACCGGCGACCACGACGAGCTGCACAAGACCGGCGGCGGGATGTCCCGCCGGCGCATCGAGGCGCGGGTCGAGGACTCCTGGGCGCGCAACGCCGCTGAGGTGGCCCGCGAGCTCGACGCCCTGGTCGCGCGCCACCGGCCGGCGGCGGTGCTGCTCGGCGGTGACGTCATCGCCGTCGGGGACGTGCTGGACGCGGCGAGCGGCCGGGTCACCGAGGTCGCGGTGCGGCTGGGCTCCGGCGGCCGCGCGGAGGGCACGTCGGACGAGGCGCGGGACGCCGAGATCGAGGGCGTGCTCGTGCAGCTGCAGCGCGTCCGGCACCAGGAGCTGCTGGACCGGTTCGGCACGGCGGAGGGCCGGCAGGGCGCGGCCGTGCAGAGCCTGCCGGACGTGGTGGACGCGGCCCGGCGCGCCCAGATCGAGGAGCTGCTCCTGCACGACGACCCCACGTCGACCGATCGGCTCTGGGTCGGTGAGCAGCCGCTGCAGCTCGGCGCCACGCACGAGGAGGCGATCTCCCTCGGCGCGTCGTCCCCGCAGCGGGTGCGGGCGGACACCGCCCTCGTCTGGGCGATCGTGCACGCGGACTCGGGCGTCACGCTGCTCGACCCGGACCAGCGCGCGCTCACCGACGGGATCGGCGCGCTGCTGCGCTGGTCGGATCGGTCGACGCCGCACGACGCCATCCCGAGCATGCCGGGGCACGGCGGGGAGTAGGCGCGTCAGAGCTGCGCCACGTCCACCGAGACGTCCATCTCGTTGGTCTCCGAGTCGGTGAAGATCACCCCGCGCAGCGGCGGGACGTCGTCGTAGTCGCGGCCCCACGCGACCGTCGTGTACCGCTCGTCGGCCAGCTGGTCGTTGGTCGGGTCGAAGCCCAGCCAGCCGCCGTCCGGCAGGCGGACCGCGGCCCAGGCGTGGCTGGCATCCACCCCGACCATGCGCTCCCGGCCCGGCGGCGGGTCGGTGGCGAGGTAGCCGGACACGTAGCGGCACGGGACCCCCATCGACCGCACGCACGCGGCGGCCAGGTGCGCGAAGTCCTGGCAGACCCCCGCCCCGGCGGCCAGCACATCCGTCACCGTGGAGGAGACCGACGTCGTGCCGCGCTCGTAGCGGAACTCCTGGTGGATGCGGCGGCGCAGGTCGGTGATCGCCTCCAGGAGCGGCCGGCGCGGCGGGAACGACTCGGCGGCATACCGGCGGACCACGTCCGGCAGCTGCACCAGCGGTGACGGCAGCGCGAACTCCAGCACGCGGGGGTCGGCGGATCCGGCCGGCACCGCGTCCTCCCACGGCCGGGCCGCCGCCCGGGCGTCGAAGGTCGGGACGTCGACGTGCACGACGGACACCCCGACCACGGACAGCTCCGTGTGCACGCTGGTGACGTGGAAGTAGGTGTTGGTGTTGCCGTAGACGTCGACGGCGTCCGACGTGTCGCTCGGCGCCGGCGTGACGGCGAGTTCGTGCCGCGTGCAACGCTGCCCCGCGAGCTCGCGGGGCCGCAGGTACCCGCGACCGAAGGACGCCGAGACGTCGGTCGCGTAGCGGTACACCGTCCGGTGCTCGATCCGGTACGTCCTGGTCATCGTCAGCCCACCGTCTCGAGGGTGACGACGCCGACCGGCTGCATCGGGGTCGGATGCCAGAAGTGTTGTGCCGCAACCGCGTCGGCGATCCCGCGGAGCGCGTCCAGCAGGCCGTCGAGCAGCGCGCGGAGCTCGGGACGCCGACCGGTGCGATCCACGTCGTCCAGCTCCTCGGGGCGGCAGCGGCGCAGGATCGCGGCCACGTCCTCCAGCCGGCGCTGCGGCCGCGACGTCGAAGACGCATCGGGCAGCGCCCGCAGGTCGGCGCGGGCCTGCGCGATCTGGTACGCCAGGGACCGCGGGTTGCCGGCGTCCAGCAGCAGCAGCTCGAGCATGGTCGCCACCTGGGTGCGGCCGCGGTACCGGCGCCGGTAGGTGACGCCCGACTCACTCGCCGCCACCACGGATTCCACCACGAGCGAATCCACCGCGGAGCTGACCGAGCCGGTCAGGGTGGACCTCAGGAGCGCGGTGAGCTGCTGCGCGCGCTCCACCCGCCGCCCGAGATCCATGAAGTACCAGCCGGGATCGCGAACCATGTTCTCGCCGGCCAGGCCCGAGACCGCGAGCATGCCGGACACCACGGCGTTCTGGGTCGCGGCGAGGACGATGCCGCCGTCGCCCGGCGCGGCCGCGAGCTCGGCCATGGCGCGCTCGGTGGCGGCGAGCACCATCCAGGTGTCGGACGAGAGCTGGTCCCGCACGGCGCGTGCCGACTCCCGCAGGCCGCTCAGCGACTGGGCGACGCTGCCGGCCTCCGCGGTGTCCAGCATCAGGTCCCTGACGCGCAGCAGCGGGTCGCCGCCGACCGGAATCGGCTCGGTGGCCGACACGGCGCTCACGGCGCGCAGCAGGACCGGCACGCACCCCGCCCCGAGATGGTCGGGGCGGAAACGGAAGTCGTCGATCCTCTCGCGCGTGGCGATGAGCAGCCGGGTGAGGTCCTCGGTGCGCTCGGCGTACCGGCCGAGCCAGAACAGGTCCTCCAGGACGCGGGGCGACGAGGTCGACTCCGGCCGGTCCGGCTGGACCACGGGTCCCTCGTAGAGCCAGATCCGGTCGTCCCGGTCCACCCCGCCGGGCCGGCCGGAGCGCACCCACACGTCCTTGGCGACGCCGGTGCTCGAACGCCCGGCGACCAGCGGGTCGGCCTCCTGCACCCGGCCGAGCGCACCGTGCATCGGCACGTAGCCGGAGCCGTGCGCGACGCTGAACAGCCGCATGCTGACCCGCCCGGCGGACAGCCCGCGCGGCGTGGCCATCGGCGCCTCGGAGAACGGCGCGAGCTGCTGACCCACCCAGCGCGCCGGCTCCGCCTCGATCCGGTCGCGCCAGCGCGACAGCTCGGCCGCGCTCATCGCGGCGGGGAACACCGAGCGCCCGCGACCGACGGGCCGCAGCACCATCTCCGGCAGGTGTCCGAGAACGTACGAGCGCGGCCCGGCGCTGCCGCACCAGAACGTGGGCACGGACTCGAGTTTCAGGGACTCGCCGAGGATCGCCTTGGCGAGCCGGGGCAGGAACGGCAGGAGTCCGGGGCCTTCCAGCAGCCCGCTGCCGAGCGGGTTGACCACCGTCACCGTGCCGCGGCGGCAGGCCTCGGTGAGCCCGACGACGCCGAGCTGGGAGTTGGGCCGCAGATCCAGCGGATCCGACCACGACGCGTCGACCCGGCGGACGACGACGTCCACGGGCTCGAACCGGCCCATGGACAGCATCCACAGCCGCCCACGGCGGATCGTCAGGTCGGCGCTCTCCACCAGCGGCACGCCGAGCAACGAGGCGAGCATCGCCTGATCGAAGGCGGTCTCGGAGTGCGTGCCGGGCGAGAGGACGACCACGCGGGGATCCTCGGCCTCGTTCGGCGCCACGGAGGCGAGCGCCGAGCGCACCGTGTGGAAGAAGGCGCCGAGCCCGCGCGGCGCGGTCGTGCGGAACAGGTCGGGCAGCACCCGGGACACGACCCGCCGGTCGGCCATCGCGTACCCGGCACCGGACGGCGCCTGCGTGCGGTCGCCGAGCGCCGTGAACTGCCCGGTCGGGTCCCGACACACGTCGACGGCGTGGAAGAACAGCTGGTGCGCGCCGGGGATCGTGATCCCGTGCGCGGGACGCAGGTAGCCCGGGTTGGCGTAGACGATCTCCGGTGGCAGCACGCGGTTCTCGATCAGGCGCGCCGAGGAGTACAGGTCCGCCAGGACCGCGTCGAGCAGCACGGAGCGCTGGATCAGCCCGTCCTGCAGCCGCGACCAGTCGGCGTCGTCCACCAGCAGCGGGAGCGGGTCGAGGCGCCAGCGCTCGGCGGTGATCGGCGCGCCCGGCGGATCGGCGGCGACGTCGTCGACCGGGGTGTAGGTGACGCCCTCGTCCTCCAGCAGCCGGTGCACCCGGCCGCTGAGCCGGTGCAGCCCGGACTCGCCGATCGCGTCCAGCGTGGTGGCCAGGTCGGCCCAGCCGGCGAGCACATCGCCGTCGGTGCCGGTCATCTCGTCGTACCGGCGCGGATCCCGGCCGCCCGGGGTGGACAGTGCGCCGCGTCCGAGGTAGGAGTCCACCAGCGATCCCCCGGGCGGGGGCGCTGCCGGCGGGGTCGGCATCGCGGTCACCGGCAGATCGCTCGCGCTCGACGCAGGTCGAGCATCCCCGGTGCGGACGCGTCCACCGCGAGCCTGGCCGCCCGCTCGCGCAGCCGGGCGATGTCGATCTCGCCGGGAGTGTGCCCCGCCGCGTCGAACCGGCGGTTGCGGCGAGCCTCGGCCTCCATCGCGTTGACCGGCGGCGCGTCGTAGGAGCGGCCGCCCGGGTGCGAGACGTGATAGGTGGCACCGCCGAGCGACACCGCGGCGTCGCCAGCCGTGGCATCCACGACGTCGAAGACCAGCGGCGCGTCCGGCCGCAGCGTCGGGTGCAGCGAGCTCGGCGGCTGCCAGGCGCGGTACCGGATGCCGGCGACCTGCCGGCCAGGGATGTGTGTCGGCCGCAGCGGCACCGGAAAGCCGTTGCACGTCACGAGGTGCCGGTTCAGGTCCGCGCCGTCGATGCTGACCTGCATGCGCTCCACGGAGGAGTCGACGTAGCGCGCCGTGCCGGCCGCCGTGGCCTGTTCGCCCAGTACGTGCCACGGCTCGATGGCCCAGCGCAGCTCGAGCTGCATCTCGCCGACCGTCACGGAACCGAGGCGGGGGAAACGGAACTCGAAGAACGGATCCAGCCAGCTGGTCGCGAAGTCGATGCCGTGCGCCCGGAGATCGGCCGTCACCTCGGCGATGTCGGCGATGACGTAGTGCGGTAACAGGAATCGGCCGTGCAGGTCCGCGCCGTGCCGGATCAGCGGTTGCACCAGCGGCTCCCGCCAGAACCGGGCGACCAGCGCACGCACGAGCAGCGCCTGCACCATTGCCATCTCGGCGTGCGGTGGCATCTCGAAGCCACGCAGCTCGAGCAGTCCCAGCCGGCCGCGCGCCGAATCCGGGCTGTAGAGCTTGTCGATGCAGAACTCCGCCCGGTGCGTGTTGCCCGTGACGTCGGTGAGCAGGTGCCGCAGCGCCCGGTCCACCACCCACGGCGCGACCGTGCCGTCCGGCCGGGTCTGCCGGCGGATCTCGGAGAAGGCGATCTCCATCTCGTAGAGCGTGTCCGGGCGGCCCTCGTCGGCGCGCGGCGCCTGGGACGTGGGGCCGATGAACTGCCCGGAGAACAGGTACGACAACGACGGATGGCGCTGCCACTCGGTCAGCAGGGAGACCAGCAGGTCGGGGCGCCGGAGCAGGGGCGAATCGGCGGGAGTCCGGCCGCCCAGCGTGATGTGGTTGCCGCCGCCGGTCCCGCGGTGACTGCCGTCCACCGCGAAGGTCTCGGTACCGAGCCGGCTCCGCGCGGCCTGCGCGTACAGGGTGCTCGTCAGCTCGTGCTGCGCGCGCCAGTCGCCGGTCGGCTGCACGTTGACCTCGATGACCCCCGGGTCGGGGGTGACGGTCAGAGTGCGCAGCCGCGGATCGGCCGGCGGCCCGTAGCCCTCCAGCACGAGCGGCGACTGCGCGCCGTTGATGGTCATGGTGGCGGCCGCGGCCTCGAGCGCGCCGATCAGGTCGACGAAGGCCTCCAGCTCCGCGACCGGCGGCAGGAACACGTGCAACACGTCGTCGCGAACCTGCGCCACGAGTGCCGTGGTGGGCGCCCCCTCGGCGTCGACGACCCGCGCGCGCGGGGTGGTCGCGGCGTCCGCGAGGGGTGGCTTGCGGGTCAGCGGATCCGGTTCGTGCGGCGGCTCGGGCGGTTCCCAGGCGATCGCGTCGAGGGGCAGCCGCAGGCCCGCCGGCGACTCACCCGGCAGCAGGACGATGCGACCGCGGCGCAGCCGCCAGTCCGCGCTCCCCCAGCCCGCCGCGCGCGACGCCCCGCCGCGGTGGGCGGTGCGCGCCGCCGGACCGGAAGCGCCCTCCCCATCGTCGACGTCCGTATCGAGCCGGTGCAGCGGCAGCACGAAGGCGGCCGGCTCCCGCACGGCGGCGTCCAGCTCGCGCAGCAGGGCGGACCGCGCGTCCGAACCGTCCCGGTCGGGATCGAGGGCGTCCGCCGGCGGGTCGCCGTCCGGCAACCGGATCGCCTGCGCCAGGCGCGCGAGCGGATCCTCGAACGCCGGGCGCACCTGGGAGTCCGGGAGGTCGAACGCCCGCGCCACCGCCGCCAGGAATCCGCCGGCCAGTTCCGCCCCGCCGCGGGCGTCGAGCGCGGCGCGGGCGGCGCCGGCCGCCCACGGGTCGGCCGGCAGCTCCGGCCCGGTCCACAGCGGCACGCCGTCCGCCCGCCAATGCAGCGCGATCTGCCAGCGCGGCAACGGTTCTCCCGGATACCACTTGCCCTGCCCGCGGTGCACCAGCCCGTCCGGGGCATAGATCGCGCGCAGCCGTTCCGCGAGCACGCCCGCGCGTTCCCGCTTGTGCTCGCCGTCGGCGGCGACCGTCCACTGCTCGGACGTCGCGTCGTCGACGGAGACGAACGTCGGCTCGCCGCCCATCGTCAGCCGGACGTCGCCCTCGTCCAGCAAGGCGTCCACCGCCCGGCCGAGGGCGTCGATCGACGACCACTGCCCCGGCGTGTACGGCAGGGTGACCCGGGGGTCCTCGTGCACCCGCCGGACGACGTTGGAGAACTCGAGTTCGGCGACGCACGGATCCGTCGAGCCGGTGATGGCCGCGGCGCTGGACGGATGCGGCGTCGCGGACAGCGGGATGTGGCCCTCCCCCGCGAACAGGCCCGACGTCGGGTCCATGCCGATCCAGCCGGCGCCGGGGACGTACACCTCCGCCCAGGCGTGCAGGTCGGTGAAGTCCGCGGCCGGCCCGGACGGCCCATCCAGGGACCGGATGTCCGACGAGAGCTGGACCAGGTAGCCGGACACGAAACGGGCGGCCAGCCCGAGCTCGCGCAACAGCGACACCAGCAACCAGGACGAGTCGCGGCACGAGCCGATCGCGCTGGTCAGGGTGTGGTCGGGGGTCTGCACCCCGGCCTCCATCCGGACGGAGTAGCCGACGTCGTGCTGCACGGCGGCGTTCAGCTGCACCAGGAAGTCGACGATGCCGGTGTCGGGCTGGATCGGGAAGTTCTTCAACCAGTCCCGCACCACCGGACCGGGTCCGGTGCCCGGTTCGCCCTCGTCGACGGCGCGCAGGTAGGGCTCCAGGTCGTCGGCCAGGTCGGCGGGATAGACGAACCCGTAGGTCTCGGCGTAGTCCTCGATGAAGAAGTCGAAGGGGTTGACCACCTGCAGGTCGGCCACGATCCCGACGGTGATCGACAGCTCCGTCGCCCGGTCGGGAAAGACGAGTCGTGCCAGGTAGTTTCCGAACGGATCCTGCTGCCAGTTGACGAAGTGGTTCGCCGGTTCGACCGTGAGCGAGTAGGCGTCGATCGTGGTGCGCGTGTGCGGGGCGGGGCGCAACCGGACCACGTGCGGGTGGATGGTGACCAACCGGTCGAAGCGGTAGGTGGTGCGATGTTCCAGCGCCACCGTGATGCCCACGCCTCACCCCTCCCGCTCGTCGACGGCCACCGCGGCGGCGCCCGGCGCGCTGCGCCGTCGGCACACTCTATGCACGGCGTGTTTCGGGCGTGCTCCGCGCCGGACGGGCGGGAGCCGGACACCCCGGCACCCGGACCCAGTGCCTGCAGTGCCGCCCGCGCGGGTGAGCGGGCGGCGGGCGCACGCGGCTGCCCGTCGTCGGAGGCAATTCGATCGCCCGCCGCCGCTCGACTCGCTAGCCTCCGCCGCGGGCAGGGCCGCGCGAAGCCATGCCGTGAGGGGAGCCGTCATGGAGACCGCGGGCGGGCGGACCGACCGGCTGAGCGTGCTTCTCGACCAGCTCGACAAGGCCCGCGAGATGGCTCGAGTGCGGCTGTCGGGGCTCGGCGACCGGGAGTACCTCTGGGAGCCGGTGCCCGGTTGCTGGTCCATCCGCCGGCGCGGCGAGGCCAGGACGCCCAGGGCTTACGGGCCGGGCGAATGGGTCCTCGACAACGGTGACCCGGACATCCCGGCGAACGAGTTCGCGGAGGTCGCCCGACAGGTCGCAGGCGGCATGACCGTCGCCAAGGTCGCCGACGACTGGGGCGTCAGCGTCGAACGGGTCGAACAGGTGCTCGCTCACACCGGCCCATCGGAGCCCGACGAGTCGCCGGTCACCACCATCGCGTGGCGGTTGGGGCACGTGCACTCCGACTTCGCGGGCCGCTGGGAGTGGACCTTCGGGCAGCGGCGGCCGCCGGAGCTGCTGGTCGACTTCAGCCCGACGGCCGCCGTGGCGGTCGAGCGCTTCTGGGCGCTGATGAGCCGCTGGCGCGACAGCGTCGCCGCGTTGACCGACGAGCAACTCGACACGGTCGGCTTCGGGCAGTACCCGCACGGCTCCGACCCCGACGAGCCGTTCATCGCCGTCCTGCGCGACGCCAATCTCGAGTTCATCCACCACTTCGCCGAGATCGCGCTCCTCCGCGATCTCTGGCGGGCGGGCTTCGCCGGCACATAGCGCGCGGGCGGCGCCGAGAATCAGCCGGCGACGGGTTCGGCCGCCGCCGGTTGGGCCGCCGGCTGCGCGGTCGGTTGCGCCGCCGTCGGCTGGGGGACCGCCGCCTTCGCCGGCGCCGCGTCGACTCCCGCCTCGCGGCGCTGGGCCGCGGTGATCGGGGCCGGGGCGCCGGTCAGCGGGTCGTAGCCGCCGCCGGACTTCGGAAAGGCGATCACCTCGCGGATCGACTCGGCGCCGGCCAGCAGCATGACGATCCGGTCCCAGCCGAACGCGATGCCGCCGTGCGGCGGGGCGCCGAAGGAGAACGCGTCGAGCAGGAAGCCGAACTTCTCCCTCGCCTCGCCCTCGGTCAGGCCCATCGTGGCGAACACCCGCTGCTGCACGTCCGCCCGGTGGATGCGGATCGAGCCGCCGCCGATCTCGTTGCCGTTGCAGACCATGTCGTAGGCGTAGGCGAGCGCGGAGCCGGGGTCGGTGTCGAACGTGTCCAGCGACTCCGGCTTGGGCGAGGTGAACGCGTGGTGCACGGCGGTCCAGGTGCTGCCGGCGCCACCGACCGACACAGCCTCACCGTCCGCGGACTCGTCGACGCGCTCGAACAGCGGCGCGTCCACCACCCAGACGAACGACCAGGCGTCCGGGTCGATCAGCCCGTCGCGCCGGCCGATCTCGTTGCGGGCCGCGCCGAGCAGCTCCTGGCTGCCGCGCCGCGCGCCGGCGGCGAAGAACACGGCGTCGCCCGGCTCCGCCCCGACCGCGGCGGCGAGTCCGGTCCGCTCGGAATCGGAGAGGTTCTTCGCGACGGGCCCGCCGAGGGTGATCGCACCGGCGTCGTCGGCGGTGACCGTGACGTACGCCAGTCCGCGCGCGCCCCGCTGCTTGGCCCACTCCTGCCAGGCGTCGAAGCCGCGCCGCGGGGTGGCCGCTCCGCCGCGCTGCACGACCGCGCCGACGTAGGGCGCCTGGAACACCCGGAACGGCGTCTCCGCGAAGAACTCCGTCAGCTCGGTGATCTCGAGATCGAAGCGCAGGTCCGGCTTGTCGGAACCGTAGCGGTCCATCGCGTCGGCGTAGGTGATCCGCGGGACCGGCAGGTCGATCTCGTAGCCGATCAGCCGCCACAGCCCGGTGACCACCTGCTCGGCGAGGGTGATCACGTCGTCCTCGGTGACGAACGACATCTCGATGTCGAGCTGGGTGAACTCCGGCTGGCGGTCGGCGCGGAAGTCCTCGTCCCGGTAGCAGCGGGCGATCTGGTAGTAGCGCTCCATGCCGGCGACCATGAGCAGCTGCTTGAACAGCTGCGGGGACTGCGGCAGCGCGTACCAGGAGCCGGGCCGCAGCCGGGCGGGCACCAGGAAGTCGCGCGCCCCCTCCGGGGTCGAGCGGGTCAGCGTGGGCGTCTCGATCTCGACGAAGTCGTGCGCGTCCAGCACCTGGCGCGCGGCGCGGTTGACGTCCGAGCGCAGCCGCAGGGCGTTGGCCGGCCCGGACCGGCGCAGGTCCAGGTAGCGGTACCGCAGGCGGGTCTCCTCGCCCGCGGCCGCCGAGGCGTCGTCGAGCTGGAACGGCAGCGCGGCCGACTCCGACAGCACCTCGAGCGAGGCGGCCTCCACCTCGACCCGCCCGGTCGGCAGGTCCGGGTTCTCGTTGCCCTCGGGCCGCGTCGCGACCACCCCGACCACCCGCACGCAGAACTCGTTGCGCAGCGCGTGCGCCTGCCGCAGGGCCTCGCCCGAGTGGAACACGACCTGCACGACGCCGGACGAATCGCGCAGGTCGATGAAGATCACCCCGCCGTGGTCCCGGCGGCGGGCGACCCACCCGGCGAGCGCGACGGTGCTGCCGTCGTCGGAGAGGCGCAGGGAACCGGCGAGTCGGTCGCGAAGCACGGATGAATCCTCTGAGCGGCGTCGATGGGCGTGTTGGAACACCACGCGGTCAGCCCGCTGCGGTGCCCGGTCGATCCTACGGGCGCCCCCGCCGACCGCCCGACGGGTTTCACCGGTGATCACCGATCGATGACCTCAGACCGCGGGCCGGCCCGGATCCGGTCCGGACACGGTGATCACCGAGGACCCGAGGGCTCAGCAAGCCGGCCCCGCGTCAGACGTCGCTGAGCGGGTGCGGGGAGCCGTGCTCCTCGGCGGATCGGCGCTCGTACTTCCGCACGTGCTCGCCCAGGTCGGCCAGCCGGGACGAGCGTTCGCCCGCGCCGCCCGCCCGGCCGATCCAGTCGACGTAGACCCGCTGGTCGTCGGGCCGCAGCGCCTGGAAGGCGGTCAGCGCCTCGGCGTTCGCCTGCAGCGCGTCGGCCATGTCGTCGGGGATCGCCACACCCTTGTCCGTGATCATGATCAGTCCTCCTCGTGCGCCGTGCGCGAACGTGCCAACCATCGTGCTCCGGAAGCGGTGCCGCTGCCAGGCCCGCCACGCCGCGAGTCGATCTTGGCGTCACTCGGCGCACTCGAGCGCCCGCGCCGCGAAGTAGGCCCGCTCGGAGGCGGTCCGCGCGCGGTCGGCGGCACCCGCCCACGCCGCGCCGGCCTCCGCGCGGCGGCCCAGCGCCGACAGCATCTGCGCCCGCGCGCCGAACGCGTACGGATAGCGGTCGAGATCCGCGACCTCGATCACCTCGTCCAGGTCACGCAGGCCCGCCACCGGGCCGGCAAGGTGGGAGACCGCGACGGACCGGCCGACGGCAACGGTGGGCGACGGCTGCTGCTCCAGCAGCCGGCCGTACAGGTCGACCACCCGCGCCCAGTTCGTCGAGGCCAGCGACCGGGCGATCGCGTGCTCCGCGGCGATCGTCGCCTGCAGCGTCATCGGGCCGGGCGGGCCGGCCTCCCATGCCTCGTCGACCAGCCCCAGACCCTCGGCGATCTGCGCCCGGTCCCATCGCGACCGGTCGGCGTCGGCGAGCAGGACCTGCTCCCCCGCGTCGTCCCACCGCCCGCCGGCGCGCGCCCTGGTCAGCAGGATCAGCGCGAGCAGCCCGGCGAACTCGGGCTCCGCCGGCCGCAGCGCGCGCAGCGATCTCGCCAGGTACTGCGCGCGGTCGGCGAGGTCCTCGTCGGTCAGGTCGTCGCCGGAGCCGGCCGTGTGGCCGAGGGTGAAGGCGAGGTACACCACCCGCCGCACCGACGGCAGCCGCTCGTCGACCGTGGCGTCGTCGGGCAGGTCGAGCGCCGGGCCGGCCGCGGCGAGCTTCTTCTTCGCCCGGGTCAGTCGCGCGGCCATGGACGGCTCGGGCATCAGGTGCGCAGCGGCGATCGCCGCCGTCGAGACACCGCAGGCCAGGCGCAGGGTCAGCACGACCTGGTCGGGCACCGTGATCCGCGGGTCGCAGCACAGCACGACGAGGCGCAGCTCCTCGTCGCCGATCACCCCGGTCGTGGTGGACAGGTCGGCCGCCGCCGCGACGCCGCTCAGCCCGCCCGCCGCCCGGATCAGCGCCCGCCGCGCAGCCTGTGCCGACCGGATGCGGTCGATGGCGCGCCGCCGGGCCGCGGTCACCAGCCACGCCTCGATGGACGCCGGCACCCCGCGCTCGGGCCATGTCTGCAGCGCGAGCAGGAAGGCGTCCGCCGTCGACTCCTCGGCGATGTCGAGGTCGCGCACGGAGCGCAGCGTCACGGCGAGGACCCGGCCCGACAGCTCGCGCTGCGCCCGCGCCGTGACGTCGGCGATGTGCGGCGGAACCATCAGCACCCGTCCTCGCGCCGAGCCGCGGCCGGCCGTCAGCCGTTGAACTCCCAGACGGGCCGCACCTCGATGTGGCCGTACGGCGCCGGGCAGCGCTTGGCCAGTTCGAGCGCGTGGTCGTCGTCCCGCGCCTCCACGAGGTAGTAGCCGCCGACGACCTCCTTCGCCTCCGGGAGCGGGTTGTCGACGACGGCCACCGCATCCGAGCGGGTGCCGCGGAGGTACCGGGCCGTCGGTGTCGGCTGGAGCGCCTCCCCGCCGAGCAGGGTGCCGCCGGCCTCGGCGACCTCGCTCGCGAAATCGTTGTGCTGCTGCATGCTCTCGGCGAACCCCGCCTCGCCCGCCTCGGCGTACGCGGCCTCCCGCTCGACGATCAACATCACATACTTCGGCATGGCGCTCTCCTTCGCGTCTCGGGCACCCGCGC
The DNA here is from genome assembly GCA_963844455.1 of uncultured Actinomycetota bacterium. Classification (GTDB taxonomy): domain Bacteria; phylum Actinomycetota; class Actinomycetes; order Mycobacteriales; family Nakamurellaceae; genus Nakamurella. Next base: position 177,814 of record CAWJOH010000010.1, on the reverse strand, counting down.
GCCCGAAGGTCGGCCGCGGTTCCGCGGCGTCACCCTCCAGACGGGCGGCGATCCCGATTCTCGACAATCCTGCCGCGGCGACGCTACGCCCGTTCCATCCCGACGTCCGCGACGTCGCCGTCGTCGCCGCCGGCCTCCGCGCCGTGCCGTCCGCCGGCCAGTCCGCCGACCTGCCGGCCAGCCTGTCCGGCCTGCTCTCCGACGCGCTGCGCCAGCTCCTCCAGCACCCCGCGGAACGTCCGGTAGCGCGCGGGCCCGACCTGGTCGGCCCATTCCCGTTCCAGCTCGAGGTTCCGCGCCGTCACCCGGCGCACCGTGCGAGTGCCGTGCGCGGTTCGCCGGACGATCCGCGTGCGACCGTCCCCGGGGTCCCGCTGTACGCGCAGGTGCCCGGACTCGGTGAGCTGGGTGACGAACTGGCCGCAGCCCTGCTTGGACATGCCCACCCGGTCGCCCAGCTCGGTGATGCTGATGCCCCCGGGCGGCACCGCCGAGATCACCCGGAAGTGCGACGTCCGCAGCCCCTTCCAGTCCTCGGCCGCGAACACCTGCTGCACGCCACGCAGCACCAGACCCATCAGCAGCGGGGCGTGCGCGGCGTCGTCGGGCACAAAGGGGTTGACCGAGGTCATAAAGCTACTTTACCTTTCGGAGCAGATGGTCAACAACCTTTCCGACGGAGGCAGGCCGATGGCGGTTCGCAGCGCACTCGGGGCCGCCGACGTGACCGACGCCGAACTGGCCTCGATCGTCGCCGGCTACCTCGGCGAGAACCTGTCCGATGTAGAGCTTCTCGATGTCACGGCCGAGGTGGCTCCGTACGACCTCGAGTCCATCACGACCGCCGGCCGGTACTGGGTCGGGGGCACCGCACGCATCCGGGGCGGCGACGTGCCGTTCCGGTTCTTCGTCAAGCACGTGCAGTCCTGGTCCCGGTCGCCCGAGTTCGAGAACGTGCCACCCGAGCACCGGGAGCTGGCCGAGAACAGCGTGCCGTGGCGGGCCGAGGCGCTGCTCTACCGGTCCGACCTCGCCGCCCGGCTGCCCGCCGGCCTGGCCATGCCGCGGGTCGCGGCCGTCCGGGACATCGACGAGAAGTCCACCGCGGTCTGGCTCGAGGAGATCGAGGTTTTGCCCCGGGCCTGGACCGTCCAGCAGCTGGGCGATGCCGCGCGGCTGCTGGGGCGGCTGGCGGCCAGCGCCTCGGTGCGCGAGCTGGCCGCGATCGGCCGCGAGCCGGCCGGGCAGCGCTGGGTGCGCGTCTACGTCTTCGGCCGGCTCGGCATGCAGGTGCTGCCCATCCTGCGGTCCGACGACGTCTGGCAGCACCCGCTCGTGGCCGCAACGTTCGACGCCGATCTCCGCGCCAGGATGCTGGCCGCGGCCGACCGGCTGCCCGAATACCTCGACGAGCTCGACCGCGTCCCGCTCGGCGCCTCGCACGGGGACGCCTGCACGAACAACATCCTGGTGCGCGGCGAACCCGACGATCTGGTGCTGATCGACTTCGGATTCTGGGCGGAGCAACCCCTGGGCTTCGACCTGGGCCAGCTGCTGATGGGCGACGTGCAGCTGGGCCGGCGCTCCGCGGACGGCCTGCCGGAGCTCGAGAGCGCCTGTCTCCCGGCGTATGTGCAGGGTCTGCGGGACGAGGGTGAGCGGACCCCGGCGGCGGTCGTCCAGCGCGCGCACGCCCTGCAGATGCTGATCTTCAGCGGGCTGTCCGCGCTGCCGTTCGAGCTCCTCGCGGCGCCACCGACGCCGGACGCCTTCCGGATCGCCGCAGAGCGGGCCAAGGCGGCGCGCTTCGTCCTCGACCTGGTCGATGCCTCCGCGCCGGTGCCGGCGGGTGACGCGGCCGCGTGAACCCCCTGTGGGCGAACTCACCGCGGCGCCGGCTAGGTTCCAAGATCACCAAGCGGGTAGACTCGACCGGTTCGTGGAGTGTGTCGCGCCCACCCGAGCTTTCAGACCCGGAAGGGTCTTCCAGACATTCGGGACCTGCGACCTGACGCGGCCAACCGGCCGGCTCAGTGCTCCGCATGTCCCCGCGATTGGTTCTGGTTTCACTGCCGTGTGCGCTGCCCCGCTCGACCCTGCCCTCGACTCTCCCGCCGACGCCACCCTCGATACCGCCCCCGATACCGCCCCCGATTCCGCCCCCGATTCCGGTCTCGATTCCGGCCCCGATTCCGTCGTCTCCTTCGACGACCTGAGCCTGCCCGCCGCGTTGCTGCGCTCGGTCGACGACCTGGGCTTTCGCACGCCCACCGCGATCCAGTTGGCCGCGATCCCGGCGCTTCTGGACGGCCGGGACATCACCGGCGTCGCCCAGACCGGCACGGGCAAGACGGCCGCGTTCGGCCTGCCCCTGCTCGCCGCGATCGACGAGCAGCTGCCGGTGGTGCAGGCGCTGGTCCTGACCCCGACCCGCGAGCTGGCCGTCCAGGTCGCCGAGGCCATCGCCTCCTTCGCCCGGCACACGCCGGCCGTCACCGTGGTGCCGATCTACGGCGGCGCCAGCTTCCTGCCGCAGCGCGCCGCGCTGCGCGCCGGGGCGCAGGTCGTGGTCGGCACCCCGGGCCGCGTCATCGACCACCTCGAGCGCGGCACCCTCAAGCTGTCCGGGCTGCGCTTCCTGGTGCTCGACGAGGCCGACGAGATGCTGCGGATGGGCTTCGCGGAGGACGTGGACCGCATCCTGTCCGACGCGCCCGCCCGCCGGCAGACGGCGCTGTTCTCCGCCACGATGCCGCCGGCCATCCGGTCCATCGCGCAGCGGCACCTCACCGACCCGATCGACATCTCGGTCGACCGGCACACCTCGACGGTCGACGCCGTCCGGCAGACCTACGCCGTGGTGCCGTTCCGGGACAAGGTCGACACCCTGGCGCGCGTGCTGCGGGTCGCCGAGGGCGACGCGACGATCGTGTTCGTGCGCACCAAGGAGGCGTGCGACGAGGTCGGCGCCGCCCTCATCGCGCGCGGCGTCTCGGCCGCGGCGATCAACGGCGACGTGCCGCAGAAGGAGCGCGAGCGGATCATCGGCCGGCTGCGGGACGGCCGGCTCGACGTGCTGGTCGCCACCGACGTCGCCGCCCGCGGGCTCGATGTCGACCGGGTCGATCTGGTGGTCAACTTCGACGCGCCGGGCGAGCCCGAGTCCTACGTGCACCGCATCGGCCGCACCGGCCGCGCCGGCCGCGGGGGCGAGGCGCTGACCTTCTTCACGCCCAAGGAGATCGGCCGGCTGCGCGCCATCGAGCGGGCCACCCGCAACACCCTGGAGAAGGTCGTCCCGCCGACCGCCGTCGACGTCGCGGACCGGGCCGCCGCCCGGCAGCTCGCGGCCGCCGACACCCGCGCCCGGGCAGGCTCCCTCGACCGCTACCGCCGCACCGTCGCGGAGCACCTGGCCGCGCACGACGTGACCGCCGAGGAGCTGGCCGCCACGCTGCTGGCGCTCGCCGCCGGGGACGACGGCACCCTCGAGCGCCTGTCGGCGCAGCCGCACACGCCCGCGGCCTTCCACCCCGAGCGGGACGACGCCGGACGGGCTGCGTCGGGACGCGGCGATCGGTCGGGCCGCCGCCGCGAGCCGGCTGGCCCCCGCTACCGGGTGGCCGTCGGCCACGCGCACGGCGTCCGGCCGGCCGGCATCGTCGGCGCGATCACCGCCGAGGGCGGCATCAGCGGCAAGGATCTCGGCCGGATCGACATCTACGACACCTACTCGACCGTGGAGATCGCGGGCACGCTCTCGCCCGCCGCCTTCGGCCGGATCGCCGCCGCGAAGGTCAGCGGTCAGTCGTTGCGCATCCAGGCGGACCGCGGCGACTCCCGGCCGCCGGCCAGGGCCCCGCGACGGTCGGGACCGGGTCGCGACGGGGCGTCGGCGGGCCGTGGCTCCCGCGAGCGCTGGTCGGCGGCGCGCTGACCGGGCCGGCCACCCGGCCGGCGCGCGAGACTGATCGGCCCGCCTCGCGCGCCGATCAACGGTCCGGGACCGCCGCTGTCGTAGGTTTTTTCGCGTGGCCCGCCGGACCCGCTTCCAGCACGACGAGCTCGAGTTCGCCCGCGCTCTGACGTTCTTCGACGCCATCTTCGCGTTCTCGGTCACCCTGCTGATCACCACGGTCGACGACTTCGACCCGTCGGCGTGGACAAGCCTCTCCGCGCTGTGGGACGCGAACGGATCGGCGTTGTTCGCGTACACGGTGAGCTTCGTGGTGGTGCTGGTCTTCTGGCGTGCGAACCACCGGATGTTCTCCGAGTTCAAGGCGCTGGACCCGGCGCTGATCACGGTCAACTGCGTGGCGATGTTCGGGATCGTGCTGATCCCGTTCACGACCGAGGCGATGGGCAAGGCCGAGCTGGCCGGGTTGCCGCTGCCCACCGCCCTCTACGCCGTGAACATCACCTTCGCGTTCGCCGTGCACTCGTCGATCGTGCTGGTCGCCGATGCGCGCGGCGTCACCGGGCGCCGATTCACCGGGCGGGAGCGCATCGGGTTCCTGATCGGCTCCGCCGCGCTGCCGGTGGTGTTCCTCTCGTCCATTCCCGTCGCGTACAACGTCGGCGTCGATTGGGCCCAGCGCATGTGGATCCTCGTCTGGCCGCTCGCCGTCCTCCTGGACCGGCTGGTCGACCGCTGGCTCGAGCACGACCCCGACCGGGCGCCGTCGGCCGGGCCGACCTGACGGCCGGGCCGACGGCCGGCCGACAGCCGACCGAGATCCCACCGACGTCCGCCGCCCGGATCAGAACAGGGCGGGCTGCTCCGATCGCGGCGGGGCCGGTTGGCCGGCGCCGGGCAGGCTGCCGGTCGGGAATCGGGACTCCGCGTCGCCCGGGACGCCCCGGACGCCCTCGGTGGGCTGGCCGGCGCCGATGCCCGCCGCGGTCACCAGTCGCCGCACGCGCGCGGCGAGCATCTGCCGGTAGTCACGCGGCAGGTTCGCCCCCCGCGCGTAGAGCCGCTCGTACTCCGCGACCAGGTCCGGGCGGTGCTCGGCGAGCCAGCGGAAGAACCACTCGCGCGCGCCCGGCCGCAGGTGCAGGCCGATGCCGGTGACCCCCGTCGCGCCCGCGTCGGCCAGCTCGTCGACGAGTGCCGACACCTGCTCGTCGGTGTCCGTGAGATGCGGCAGCAGCGGCGCGATGAACACCCCGCAGGGCAGGCCGGCGGCGCGGATCCGGCGCACCAGGTCGAGCCGGGCGCGCGGGGACGGCGTGCCCGGCTCCAACGTCGCCTGCAGCTCCGGATCGAGCAGGGCGAGCGACACCCCGACGCCCACCGACACCGACCGCCCGGCCGCGGCCAGCAGCTCGAGGTCACGGGACAGCACGGTGCCCTTGGTCAGGATGGAGAACGGCGTGCCGCTGTCGGCGAGCGCGGCGATGACCCCGGGCATCAAGCGGTAGCGGCCCTCCGCCCGCTGGTACGGATCGGTGTTCGTGCCCATCGCCACGTGCTCGCGCCGCCAGCGCGACGCCCCGAGCTCGCGCCGGAGCACCTCGGCGACGTTGGTCTTCACGACGATCTGCGTGTCGAAGTCCCGCCCGCTGTCGAATTCCAGGTAGGTGTGGGTGTTGCGAGCGAAGCAGTACACGCAGCCGTGCGTACAGCCCCGGTACGGGTTGACCGTCCAGCTGAACGGCATCGGCGAGTTCCCCGGCACCCGGTTCAGCGCGGACTTCGCGTGCACCTCGTGGAAGGTGACGCCGGCGAACTCCGGGGTCCGCACGCTGCGGACGAGTCCCGCCAGCCGGCCCATCCCCGGCAGGGCCGACGGGTCCTCGATCGACAGCGCCCGACCTTCCCACCGCACCGCTCCATTCGAACACACGTTCGACGGGTTTTCAATCGTGTGCGCCACACTTTCTGCCGCGCAGATGCCGGAGCTCGAGCGCCTGCGAGGCGGGATCGACGCGCTCGGACACGAGGCTCATTGTCGCTCAAGGCATGACGGGCGCTCATCGCAGCCATGACCCATCGGCAATTCCGTCCTCTCGATCAGCACGACACGATGAACGAGACCTCCGAAGCGCACGAGCCAGAATGTCGAGATCGGCGCGACAGCTCCGTTCCAGGGTAGGAGCGAGCCACCTGCCTCGTTCGCAAGAACGCACGAACGCAAAAGAGAAGGACAACGGACATGGCTGTCGCCGCCGATCTTGACCGCGCCACCGACTCGCAGTGGGACTGGGTTGCCGAGCAGACCCGGACCTACCTGTCCTCGGGTGGGACCGAGGGACGCGAAGCGGACGGGGTGCGCATGCTCGTGCTGGCCACGACCGGAAGAGTCACCGGGCAGCCCCGACGCACGTGCCTGATCTACGGCACGTCGGAGGACGACTTCGTCCTCGTCGCCTCCACGATCCCGGTCGTCTGCTGACGGCTCAGGACTCGAGCCATCAGACTCCGGCACTCGCCGTGACCGCCCAAGGTCCACGCCACGAACAGCACGAACACAGGGAGTGGAACTCATGCCCATCACGTTCGAGAACGTCGGCATCGCCGTCCGCGACATCGAAGAGACGATCGCCTTCTTCACCGACCTCGGGCTGACCGTTGTCGGTCGTGACACGGTCAATGGACAGTGGGCCGACACCGCCGTCGGCCTCGACGGCAACCACGCCAAGATCGCCATGCTCCAGACGCCGGACGGCAGCGGTCGCCTCGAGCTCTTCGAGTACATCCACCCGGACGCGATCGAGACGAACCCGACCCTGCCCAACGAGATCGGGATGCACCGCGTCGCGTTCTCGGTGGACGACATCGACGAGGCCCTGACGATCGCGGCGAGGCACGGCTGCCACCCGCTGCGCGGCGTGGCGACGTACGGGGACGTCTACAAGCTCGCCTATGTCCGCGGCCCCAGCGGCATCATCGTCATGCTCGCCGAGAAGCTGAGGAAGAGCTGACCGCCGGGTGACGGGCGCGCGTCCCCCGCGACGATCCGCTTCGACAGAGCTCGCTCGGCCGACATCTTGACGCAGGACATCCAGCTCAGGACTCGGCGCGCGGCTCCACCAGATCCGGGGCGAACTGCTGGAGGGACACCGCCCTGCCCTCCTCGAGCTGTTCGGCGGTCGCGGTGCCGGAGCGCTCGACCTCGGCCACCCAGGCCAGCACGGACCCGTAGGAGAACCGCTGCGCCTCCGGGGAATTCGCCATCGCCGCCGGGTCGTCCGTCATCTCGCCCCGCAGGTAGAGCGCGATGCCGAGCAGCGCCCCGTCCCAGCCCGGTCCGACCCACAGTGCGCCGGCTCCGCTGCCGGCGAGCGAGATCGGCACGCGGTGGTCGAGCTCGAGCGTCGTGCGGTCCGCGCCCTCCGGCGCGAGCCGCACCTCCACCACGCTCTCCGGGCCGCCGAGGGTGACTCGCAGGAGCTTCGGTGGCTCGCACGCGAGGATGTCGCCGGTGGAGTGGTTCTCGAGCTGGAAGCTGCCGCCCACCCGCAGGTCCCCGGTGAGCGGCGTGAACCAGCGCCGGATCCGGTCGGGTTCGGTGATGGCGCTCCACACGTCCGCCGCGTCCGCCCGGTAGCTGCGGCGCAGGACCACAGCGACGGTCTCCGTGCCCCCGTCGTCCTCGCGACGCTGCACCTCGCGCCGGATGGCCTGCAGGTGGTGGGCGATGTCGATCATGGTTCCTCCGGTTCGTGGGATGTCGGATGGTCGTCTGTCGTCCGGTCGTCCGCCGGGCGGTCGTCCGCCGGATGGTCGTCCGCCGGATGGTCGTCCGGCGGGTGGTCGTCCGGCAGGTGGTCGTCCGGCAGGTGGTCGTCCGCCCGGCGCCGCGCCCGCCGCCCGCGGGCGAGCTCCGTCGCGAGCGCGTCCAGGTGGTGGTTCCAGAAGCCGCGGAACTGCGCGAGCCACTGGTCGACCTCGGCGAACCGCGGCGCGTCCACCGCGTAGATGCGCCGCGCGCCGTCCGCGCGGACGGCGGCGAACCCGCTGTCGCGCAACACCTTGAGGTGCTGAGAGACGGCGGGCTGGGAGATGCCGAACTCGCTGCCGATGGCCGCCGTCAGGTCACCGGCGGTGTGCTCACCGCCCGCGAGCATCTCCAGGATGCGCCGGCGAACCGGATCACCGAGGACATCGAACGCGTGCACCCGCCGAAGATATCGCTATTGGCTTATATAAGTCAATCCTTAACCCAGCTCTCCAGGGCCAGCAGGTCGGCGACGGTCGGCACGAGGTCGGCGGCGGGCACCTCACGCTGCTCCCCGCTGCCGAGCTCCTTGACGAGGACGGTTCCACGATCGACCTCCTGGTCGCCGAGCAGCAGCGCGATCCGCGCGCCGGCCGACACCGCCGCCCTCAGGCCGGCTTTCAGACTCCGCCCGCCGTAGGCCAGGTCCACCCGGACGCCGGCCCGACGCAGGCTGCCCGAGAGGGCCGCGAGCCGCGCGGATCCAGCATCGCCGAGTGGGACACCGTATACGTCGCAACGACTCTCGTCCACGACGGAGAGACCCTCGGCACGAGTCGCCAGCAGCGTCCGGTCCACGCCGACGCCGAAACCGATGCCGCCCAGCGCCGGGCCGCCCAGCTCGGCCATCAGCCCGTCGTACCGGCCGCCGCCGCCCATGCCGGACTGCGCGCCCAGCCCGTCGTGCACGAACTCGAACGTCGTCCTGGTGTAGTAGTCGAGCCCGCGCACCATCCGCGGGTTCAGCCGGTAACCGACGTCCATGGCGTCGAGAACCGCTCGTACGCCGTCGAAGTGGGCCCGGCAGTCGTCGCACAGGTGGTCGGCCATCAGCGGCGCGTCGGCGAGCGCCTCGCGCATGGACGGCCGCTTGTCGTCGAGCACGCGCAGCGGGTTGACCCGCGCCCGCGTCGCGGTCTCCTCGTCCAGGTCCAGCCCTGCCAGGAAGGCGGAGAGCAGCTCGCGGTACGCCGGGCGGCAGCGGGCGTCGCCCAGCGAGGTCAGGTCGAGCCGGTACCCGCTGAGCCCCAGCGCGCGGAAGCCGTCGTCGGCGACCGAGATGACCTCGGCGTCCAGCGCCGGGTCCTCGCTGCCGATGGCCTCGATGCCGACCTGCTGCAGCTGCCGGTACCGACCGGCCTGCGGCCGCTCGTACCGGAAGAAGGGGCCGGCATAGACGAGCTTCACCGGCAGCGGGCGGCGGTCGAGGCCGTGCTCGATGACCGAACGGACGACGCCCGCCGTGCCCTCCGGGCGCAGCGTCACGGACCGGCCGCCGCGGTCGGCGAAGGTGTACATCTCCTTCGACACGACGTCGGTGGACTCCCCCACCCCGCGCGCGAACAGCGCGGTGTCCTCGAACACCGGCAGCTCGATCAGCGAGTAGCCCGCGCGGTCGGCGGCGTCCAGCAGGGCGTCACGGACCGCGGCGAAGGACCGCGACTCCGGCGGGTAGTACTCCGGAATGCCTTTCGGCGCAACGAATTCGGCCATCGTCCGGTCAGTCCTGATCGGCGTGGGCGCGGCCGGTCCGCGACGGGCGGGCGCGCTCGGTGAGGAACGGGTTGCCGGTGCGTTCGGCGCCGACGGTGGTCGTCGGGCCGTGCCCGGGCGCGACGACCGACTCGTCGGGCAGCGTCAGGATCGCCGACGCGATCGAGTCGAGCTCCTGGGACAGCGACCCACCGACCAGGTCGGTCCGGCCGATCGACCCGGCGAACAGCGTGTCGCCGGTGAACAGCACGTCCGGCCGGTCGTCGTCGCCGGCGAGCCGGTACACGACCGAACCCGGCGTGTGGCCGGGCACGTGCAGCGCCGTCAGCGGCAGCCCGGCGGGGCCCGGCTCGCCCAGGTCGCTCGCGGGCAGCACGGTCGCCGGTCGGCGTCCCTGCACCGGCAGGCCGCGCAGGGCGGCGCGCAGCTCCGGTGACAGGGCGGCGAGCGGGTCGTCGAGCATGTACTCGTCGCCGGGATGGATGTACGCGGGAATGCCGTGCGTCCGGCAGATCTCGGCCGCCGCCGCGGTGTGGTCGAGATGGCCGTGGGTGAGCAGCACCGCGACGGGGGCGACGCCGTGCTCCGCGAGTACGGCGGGCAGCGCCGCGTCGGCGCCCTCGCCGGGGTCGATGACGACGCAGGGCTCACCCGGCCGCGCCGCCACCACGAAGCAGTTGGCCTGGAAGGAGCCGCTCGGGAATCCCGTGATCAGCACGGGACCACCCTATGTCGCGCCGGCGTCCGACCCGGCGCCGTGCGGGCTGCAGCGCTCGCCGGCGACCGCCGCCCTCGGGGCCAGGACCGCGAAGTAGCCGGGGATGTGCTCCGCGTCCTGCTGACCGTGCAGCGGGATCGCCTCGATCTCCGTGTCGCCCTCGGCCACCACCGTCCAATCCCGGTCGCCGAAGGTCGATCGGCGCTGCTCGAGCCCGAAGTGACCGGGCGCCGGCAGGTCGACGATCGCCCGCTCGAGTGCCGGCGGGATGTACTGGGCGCTGGCCCCGAGGTGCCGCAGGTAGCCGAGCAGCGTGCCGGGGAAGTTGGTCTCGGCCAGGAGCAGCCGGCCGCTCCCGCCCACGATCTGCCGCAGATTGCGCGCCATCGCGTCCCGCTCCCCACCCTTCAGGATGTGGAACACGCCGCGGACGAACACGTTGGCGTCGCCGATCTCCCGATGGACCCGGCCGCCGGCGCCCGCCCTGGTGAGGTCGATCGCCTCGAAGGTCAGTCCGGGCACGCCCGCCGACTCGGCCCGCGCCAGCGCAACCGCGCTTTCCGCGAAGTCCACGCCGATCGTGCTGGGGAAGAGCGGGGCCAGATGGCGGGTGAAGCCGCCGTTGCCACACCCCGCGTCCACCAGCGGCAGGCCGGTGTCGAGGTGGGTGCGCGCGAGGTCGAGGTAGACCGCCGTCTCGTCCAGATCGGAGGTATCCCAGAGCACGTCGCCGCCGGCACCGGTGTGCTCGACCTTGCTCCAGTACCGCTCGAAGCCCTGGTGGTGATCACGCGGCGCGTGGCTGCCGAGCAGGGCCACCCTGGGCAGCAGCATCACGCTGCCGACAACCCCGCCGAGCCGCGCCAGTCTCCCGCGGGCACGCCGGCCGGCGTCCGCCGTCACGGGCGGCGGGCCGGCACGGATCGGCGGGTGATCAACGGGGCCATCGCCTCGGCCGGGAGCGGCGGGCTGAGCAGGTTGCCCTGTCCGAACAGGCAGCCGAGGTCACGCAGTTGCTCCATCTGCTGCACCGTTTCGATTCCTTCGACCACCGCGCGTAGTCCGGCGGCCTCGATCAGGTGGAGTATCGCACCCACGAAGGCGACCTGGGCGGTGTCGGCGGTCATGTCGGTGATCAGCGACTGATCGACCTTCACGATGTCGATCGGCAGCCGGCGCAGGTAGCTGATCGACGAATACCCGGTTCCGAAGTCGTCGATCGCGATGCCGACGCCCATGTCCCGCAGGGCGAGCAGCGCCTCGAGACCGCCGACGTCGCCGGTCATCAGTCCCGTCTCGGAGATCTCGAGCGCGATCCGGCGGGGGGCGATGTCGTGCTCGCCCAGCACCGACCGGACGAAGTCGGCCAGGCCGGGCCAGCGCACCTCCATGGGCGCGAGATTCAGGTGCAGCTCGAACGACGGCGGCAACCGCCGGCGCCACCGGCGCAGCTGGGCGATCGCCTCCTGGATCACCCAGTGACCGAGCTCGATGATGTGCCCGCTGTCCTCGGCGACCGGGATGAAGTCCCGCGGCAGCAGCAGGCCCCGAGTGGGGTGCTCCCAGCGGACCAGCGCCTCGGCGCCGACGACGGAGCCGGAGGCCAGCTCCACGATCGGCTGGTAGACGAGCCGCAGCTCTTCGCGGTGGATGGCCGAGCCGAGCTCGGAGGCGACCTGCAGGCGCGCCCTGGCGGCATGGTGCATCTCGGGCCGGAAGACCTGGACGTTCGCCTTGCCGACGGCCTTCGCCGCGTACATCGCCGTGTCCGCGTCCCGCAGCAGCAGGTCCGCGGTCTGACCGCGCAGCCCGAAGCACACACCGATGCTGGCCGCCGTCCACACCGTGCGATCGCCGACCGTGTAGGGCTGCTGCAGCTCCTCCAGTGCGCGGTGCGCGATCCGCAGCGCCTCGTCCTCCGTGGCATCCGGCATCAGCACGGCGAACTCGTCCCCGCCGAGGCGCGCGACCGTGTCGACATCCCTGACCACGCCGAGGATCCGGCGCGCGACCTCGACCAGGATCCGGTCGCCGGCGCCGTGCCCGAGACCGTCGTTGATCGTCTTGAACTCGTCGAGGTCGAGCAGCAGGACGCACGGCGGCCGCTCGCCGCGCTCCGCCCTGGCGGTGGCCTGGCTGATCCGGTCGCCCAGCAGGGTGCGATTGGCCAGGCCGGTCAGCGCGTCGTTGAGGGCCAGGCGCTCCATGTCGCGGCGGGCCTGGTCGAGCTCGGACGTGCGCTCGGCGACGCGATCCTCCATCGTGCGCTGCACGAGGTCGAGCTCTTCGGCGAGCAGGTTGATCCCGGTGATCACGGCGTCGACGGAGTCCCGCGCCGGGGACGGCTCGAGCCGCGCCTTGAGATTGCCGGAGGCGAGCTGCACGATCAGGTCGACGAGCTCGTCCAGCCGGCCGTCGTCGAAGGTCTCCTCATCCGATTCCGCGCCCGATCCCGCGCCCGGGCGCTCGCCGGCGCGCTCGCCGGGAGCGTCGTCCCGGGACGTCATCCCGGCCTCATCAGCGGATCGCCCGGGGCCGTCACGGCAGGCCCGCGCGCAGGAACTCCAGCGCCTTCGCCCGATCGGTGAAGAACCGCGTCGGGCAGGGCACCTCGCTGACCCCGAGGGTGAAGTTGGCGATCACCCGGTCGACCGGCGAGCGGCCCAGCAGGGCGATGCGCGACGCGGCGCTGCGCTCGCCGAACACCGTGCGCGCCTCCCTGGCGACGGACTTCGTGGTCGCCATGTCGACGAGCATCGGGCGGCGCCGATCGGCGCTGAGCCGGTTGACGGCCTCGAACGCGGCCCTCGCCGATGGGCCGCTGATCCGCACGCCGCTCGGCCAGACGAGCCGGATCAGGCCCTCGTCGTCGATCGTCAGGGACTCGTAGTCGTGCTGCTCGGGGTCCGCGGCGTCCCCGGCCGTTCCGGACTCGTCCTCGGCCCGGCGGGACGACGCCGCGCCGCCGTTGCCGGGGACGGGCGTGACGCCCCCGAACACCGTGTCGTCCGACATGGTCGCCGCCTCACCAGCCTTGCCGATCAGGTCTCGTCCGACGGTGCGAACCGGTCCGGCGGATTGCTGAACACCGTCGGAATCGTCCCCGATGACCCGACCAGTTCACCCATGGTAGCCGCCATGGGACCGCCCGCCTCCCGGCCGCGAATCCCGCTCACAGACGGTTCACACCCCGATGCAGCAGGTGGCGGTTCCGCCGTCACCTAGACTCACCGCCCGGGTCGCCCGCTCCGTCCGGGCGGCGCCGCAGGGAAGCAGGAGGACCAGGGTGCCGACCAATCAGCAGCGTCGGGAAGCTGCCAAGCGCAAGCTCCAGCGACAACTCGAGCGCCGCCAGAAGCAGGAGCGCGCCCGCCGGCAACGGCTCATCATCGTCGGCGTCGTCGCCGCCGTGCTGGTGGTCTCCGGAGCGGTCTGGCTGATCTTCGGCACCCGCTCGGATCCGTCGGCCGCGGGCGCGGACGACACCAGCTCGTCGACCGCCCCGACGTCGCCGACCGAACCCACGACGCCGTGCAGCTACCCGGGTGCGGCGCCGGCGACGAAGGACGCCACGCCCCCGTCGAACCTGGCGCCGCTGAACACCGGAACCGTCGACGTGCAGCTGACGTTGAACGGCTCCACCGTGCCGATCACCCTGGACCGGGCGGTCGCGCCGTGCGGCGTGAACTCGTTCCTGTCCCTGGCCTCCCAGGGCTTCTACAACGACACCACCTGCCACCGACTCACGGTCAGCCCGGCGCTGAACATCCTGCAGTGCGGCGACCCGAGCGGGCAGGGCAACGGCGGCCCCGGGTACTCGTTCACCACGGAGGTGGCGGACACCGCCACCTACCCCGTCGGAACGGTCGCACTGGCGAACGCCAACGGGGAGAACGGGTCCCAGTTCTTCATCGTCTACGGCGAGACCACCCTGTCACCGCAGTACACGATCATCGGCCAGGTCACCGGCGACGGGATGTCGGCGGTCGAGCAGGTCGCCGCCGGCGGCACCGCCAACGGCGCCCAGAGCGGACCGCCGGCCACCACCGCGACGATCGGCCAGGTCAGCGTGCCCGGCGACGCCCTCGACGGCACCGGAACCTACGAGACGGCGACGGACACGGCGCTGCCCACCGACGGCGGTTTCCCGACGGACGGCGCCGTACCGAGCGACACCGTGCCCAGCGACACCGTGCCCAGCGACACCGTGCCCAGCGGGAGCGTCCCCGCCGAGTCGGGCGGGGCGGGCTGACGCCGTGTCCGGGGCCGCCACGCTGACCGCGGCGCGGGTCCGGGCGTACCGGATCCTGACCTCGGGCCTGGCCCGGGAGCACGGCTCCTGGCAGCAGGTGCCGGTGTGGCGCCTCGGCCTGCAGGACCGGGACGGATCGGCGCGGCTCGCGCTCGCCGCGCGGCTGCCGGAATCGGCCGCGTTGCCCGCGTTCGACGAGCCCGGCGGGCACGACTGGCCCGTGATGGCCTGGTCGCTGCGCGGCTCGCCGCACCTGCACCCGCGCACGGACCTGCCCCGGTTCGCGGCCGCGCTCTGGCCGGCCGACGAGACCGACGCGGCCGCGCGGCTGCTGGGCGACACCAAGCGGCTCGGCGCGGCGGGTGCCGGGCCGCTCGAGGCGTACCGCGTGGTCGCCGGGGCGTTCCGCGAGCGCGTCACGGAGCCGACGGTCAAGGGCGCAGCGAGCGCGGCGATCACCGCCGCCGTGCCCGAGCGCTTCTCCGGGTTGTGCGTGCCCTGCGGCAGCGTGCACGTGCGTGAGATGCTGTTCCGGCTGACCGCGCTGCCGGGCTCGATCGGCCTCGAGCCCGACACCAGACCCGTTCAGCTGGCGCCCTTGTCGAACCCGTTCGAGACGCCGTCGGAGCAGTCCGGGCTGGACGTCGTGGTCGCCGACTACTACCGCGCGTACGGCGTGGCGACGGCCTCGGACGTCGGCACCCACGTCGGCACCTCGGCGTCGGCGGTCCGCCCGGCGTTGCCGGACGACCTGGTGCCGGTCACCGTGGACGGCGCCCGGAGCCAGGCGCCGGCCGCCGTGCTCGACGCCGTGCGCGAGGCGGACGAAGCCGCGGCCGGCAGCGTCGTCCGGTTGCTCCCGCCGTTCGACCCGCTGCTCCAGCCGCGGGACCGCGCCGTGATCACCACGGACCAGGCCGAGCGGAAGGCGTTGTGGCCGGCGATCGGCCAGCCGGGATCCGTGCTCGCGCGGGGCGGGATCGTCGGATCCTGGCGCACCCGGGCCGCCGGGTCGGTGCTCACCATCACCGTGACGGGTTTCGGCGCGATCCCCCGGCCCGTGCGGACCGAACTCGAGCGCGAGGCGGAGCGGGTCGGCGCCGTCCGCGGCGCGGCGCGCACGAGGCTGGTCATCGACGCCTGACCCCGCGGCGCCCGCCGGCTGGCAGGGTGGATCCCATGACCGTGGTCAAGATCAACGCCATCACCGTGCCCGCCGACAGCGGCGGCGAGCTCGCCCGGCGGTTCGCCGCCCGCGCCGGCGCCGTCGACGACCAGGACGGCTTCGAGGGCTTCGAGTTGTTGCAGCCCACCGACGACCGGACGACCTGGCTCGTCGTCACCCGGTGGCGCGACGAGGAGTCGTTCCGTGCCTGGGTGACCTCGCCCGCCTTCGGACACGGTCACCGGTCGGCGGCCGAACGCGCGGGCGGCGACGCACCGGCGGCCGTCGCGATGCACAGCGAGCTGTGGTCGTTCGCCGTCGCGGGCGGCAGCGCCGGGTTCGCCGCCCCGGGCTGACGCGCGCGCCGGCGATCAGCCGTAGGCGTCGACGCCGAGCTTGATCGCCAGCGCGAGTCCCGCGACGCCGATGAAGATCCGGATCACGCCGGCCGGGGCGTGCCGCACCACGACGGGTCCGAGCCGCGACCCGACCAGGCAGCCGATGCTCAGCGGGATCACCGCGAGCCAGTCCACCGGCGCGGCGAACACGAAGAGAACCGCCGCGGTGGTGTTGGCCATGCCGAGGACCATGTTCTTGACCGCGTTGGCGCTGGGCAGCGTCTCGGTGGTGGTGCGCAGCAGCAGGGCGAGCAGCAGCACGCCGGCCGCGGCGCCGAAGTAGCCGCCGTAGATGGCGATGAGGAAGATGCCCCCGTACTGCCAGACCCGCCCGGCGCCGCTCGGCCAATGCGGGTGCTGCCGTGCGGGATCGTGGCCCCGCGCGGACCGGCCGCGGGGCAGCAGGATCGTCAGCGACGCGAACCCGAGCAGCAGCGGGACGGCCTTCTCGAATCCCTCGGCGGGCGTGGTGAGCAGCAGGACGGCGCCGGCGATGCCGCCGAGGACCGCCGCCGGCGCCATCGACCGCAGCCGGCGGCCCTGCCCGCGGAGCTCCGGCCGGGAGCCCAGCAGCGCGCCGATGCTGGTGAAGACGAGCGAGATCGTGTTCGTCACGTTCGCGGTGACCGGCGGGAGGCCGACGGCGAGCAGGGCCGGGTAGCTCGCGAGCGACGCGAGCCCGGCGATGGTCCCGGTGAGGCCCGCCGCGACGCCGGCCACCAGCAGGAAGAGGAACTCGGGAACCGACACCCGTCAAGCGCTGGTGACGCGGTAGACGTCGTACACGCCCTCGACCCCGCGCACGACCCGCAGCAGGTGCCCGAGGTGCTTCGGGTCAGCCATCTCGAACGAGAACCGGGAGATCGCCATCCGGTCCTTGGACATCGACAGGTTCGCGGACAGGATGTTGACCTTCTCGTCGGCCAGCGTCTTGGTGATGTCGGAGAGCAGCCGCGCCCGGTCCAGCGCCTCGACCTGAACGGAGACCAGGAACACGGAGGCGGACGTGGGATCCCACGCCACGTCGACCAGCCGCGCCTCGTCCGCCCGCAGCGCCGCCGCGTTGGTGCAGTCGGTCCGGTGCACGGACACCGCGCCGCCCTTGGTGATGAACCCGAGGATCTCGTCACCCGGCACGGGCGTGCAGCAGCGGGCCAGCTTCACCTGGATGTCGGTCATCCCGGTGACCAGCACCCCGACGTCGGACGTGGGCCGGCTGCGCCGGCGGGTGACCGAGGGCGCCGAGCGCTCGGCGATCGCGTCGCCGGCCTCCTCCTCGCCGCCGAGCACGCTGACCACCTTGTTCACGACCGTGGTTGCGGCCACATGGTTCTCGCCGACGGCCGCGTACAGCGCGGCGATGTCCTTGTAGCCCAGCTCGTGACCGGCGCTGGCCAGCGCGTCGTGCGAGATCAGGCGCTGCACCGGAAGTCCCGCGCGGCGGGCAGCCTTGGTGATCGCGTCCTTGCCGAGCTCGACCGCCTCCTCCCTGCGCGACTTCGCGAAGTACTGGCGGATCTTCGTCTTGGCCCTGGACGAGGCGACGAAGCCCAGCCAGTCCCGGCTCGGCCCGGCGTTCAGGCCCTTCGAGGTGAAGATCTCCACGATCTGCCCGTTGGACAGCGTGCGCTCCAGCGCCACCAGCCGACCATCGACCTTGGCGCCGATGCACTTGTGGCCGACCTCGGTGTGCACCGAGTAGGCGAAGTCGACCGGCGTCGAGCCCGCCGGCAGCGTGTGGATGTCGCCCTTCGGGGTGAACACGAAGATCTCGCTGTGCGCCATCTCGTAGCGCAGGTTGTCCAGGAACTCGCCGGCGTCGCCGGCCTCCTTCTGCCAGTCGAGAAGCTGCCGCATCCATGCCATCTCGTCCACCGAGGCGCCCGCACCCGTGTGCGTGCCGCGGGTCTCCTTGTAGCGCCAGTGCGCGGCGATCCCGTACTCGGCCGTGTGGTGCATGTCGTAGGTGCGGATCTGCACCTCGAGCGGCTTGCCCTGCGGGCCGATCACCGTCGTGTGCAACGACTGGTAGACACCGAATCTCGGCTGCGCGATGTAGTCCTTGAAGCGGCCGGGCATGGGCGCCCAGAGCGCGTGCACGACCCCCATCGCGGCGTAACACTCGCGCACGGTGCCCACCAGGATGCGCACGGCGACCAGGTCGTGGATCTCGTCGAACTCGCGGCCGCGGGCGGCCATCTTCTGATAGATCGAGTAGTAGTGCTTGCCGCGCCCGACCACCTGGCCGGGAATGCGCGCGGCGCCCAGCTCGGCGTTGATCAGGTCGGTGACCTCGGTGAGGTAGGTGTCCCGGGACGGCGCGCGATCGGCCACCAGCCGCACGATCTCGTCGTAGCGCTTGGAGTGCAGGATGGCGAACGCCAGGTCCTCGAGCTCCCACTTGATGGTGGCCATGCCGAGCCGGTGCGCCAGCGGCGCGAGCACCTCGAGCGTCTCGCGGGCCTTGCGGGCCTGCTTGTCCGGCGGCAGGAAGCGCATGGTCCGCATGTTGTGCAGCCGGTCGGCGAGCTTGATGACCAGCACCCGCGGGTCCTGCGCCATCGCGATGATCATCTTCCGGATGGTCTCGGCCTCGGCGGCGTCGCCGAAGCGGACCTTGTCCAGCTTGGTGACGCCGTCCACCAGATGGGCGACCTCGTCGCCGAAGTCGGCGGTCACGTCCGTGAGCGTGTACGGCGTGTCCTCGACGGTGTCGTGCAGCAGCGCGGCCACCAGCGTCGTGGTGTCCATGCCGAGGTCGGCCAGGATCGTGGCCACGGCGAGCGGGTGCGTGATGTACGGATCGCCCGACCGGCGGAACTGCCCGCTGTGCGCCTTCTCCGCGACCTCGTAGGCGCGCTGCAGCAGCTTGACGTCCGCCTTGGGGTGCAGGTTCCGGTGCACCGCGAACAGCGGCTCGAGCACCGTACGGCTCTGCGCCGAGCCGGTGCGCTGGCCGCTCATCCGGCGGGTGAGCCGGGCGCGCACCCGCTTCGTCGCCGACGGCGTGGGAACCGCGGCGGGCTCCGGCTTCTCGACCGTCGCGACGCTCGGCTGGGCGGCCTCCGCGGCGGGCGCGGCCGCTTCGTCCCGGGTCACCGGCGACGCAGCGTGCCGGCCGACGGGCGCTGTACCGTTCGCGACCGCGACGGCGGCCGGCTCGACGGCCGCCTCGTCCGGGCGGGCGCGCTCGACGCGCCCGGCGACCTCCGGACTCATCGCACACCTCCCGCCTGCAGACTCGGGCGCCCGATCCCGCCCTGGTCCGCACCCCCGATCGGGGACAAGCCGGGGTGCGCGGGCCGGATCGATCCGCCGACCGAGCATAACGCCGCGGGATGCGTGAACCTTCCGGCGCGACGCCGCTGCGGGCGTCGCCGGCGCCGGTCCGGCCGCTACTCGAGCAGGCCCCTGCGCATGCCCTCGGCCACCGCGGCGGCGCGGTCCGACACCCCGAGCTTCTCGTAGAGCCGCTGGGTGTGCGTCTTGACGGTGCTGGCGCCGATGTACAGCTCGGCGGCCAGCTGCGGGATCGACTGGCCCTTGGCGAAGCCGCGCAGCACCTGCATCTCCCGCTCGCTCAGCACGGGGCCGGTGGGCTGCGCGCGGAGCCGGATCTCCCCCGCCAGCGCGCCGGCCAGCTCGGGCGGCACCACCGTCCTGCCCTTGGCGGCGGTCAGCACGGCGTCGACGATCTGCGACCGCCGCGCGTCCTTGCCCAGGTAGCCGGCGGCCCCCTGCTCCAGCGCACTGAACACGATGGCGCTGTCGGTGATGGCGGACAGCAGGACCACCCGGGTGCGCAGGCCGTCACGGATCACCGCGCGCACGACCTGCAGGCCGTCCAGGTCCGGCATCTGGTAGTCGACCAGCGCGACGTCCGGGTCCTCGGCCGCGATGAGCTCGAGGGCCTCCCGGCCGGAGCCGGCCTCCCCGACGACGGTGATCTGGCCGCTGGACAGCAGGCCGCGGGTCACCCCGTCGCGGAAGAACGGGTGGTCGTCGACGACGACCACCGTGACCTTGCGATCCGAGGTCCGCACGGCCTGAGGATAGCCAGCCGGGGTGTCTCCGCGCCGGATCCGCCGCGCGGACTGGCACAGTTCGTGCATGGCTGGGCCCCTTCCCCCTGCTGCGGCCGCGCCGCCGCCGGGCTTCGACCTCCCCGCCCTGCTCGCCGATCGGGGCGTCCGGCCGATCGTCGTCGCGCACGCGCGGCGCGGTCTGACCCTCCAGTTGACGCTGAGGGCCGTGCTCGTGATCTTCGTGATCGCCACGTTCGCGCTGCTGCCGCCGAGCGTGGGGGTCGCCGCGTCGGCGGTGATCACCGCCGCGTACGCGGTGACCGCGATCGGACTCGCGGTGTGGCTGTTGCGGGGCGGCCGGTCCGCGCTCCGGTACGGCTGGCTCGGCCTGTATGTCGATCTCACCGCGCTCACCGCCCTGTCCCTGATCGCCGACGAGTCGGCGGTGGAGGCGTGGACGGCCAACGCGCTGCAGCTCGGGTTCTTCCTGCTGCCCGTGCTCGCCGCCACCCAGCTGCGCTGGGGAATCTGCGCGGGCGTCGTGGTGCCCACCGTGGTGCTGTACGCGGCCGAGAGCATCGTCACCCGGCAGGCGAATCTCGAACCGTGGTCGTCGATCTGGCTCCGCACCTTCGTGCTCGCCGGGGTCGGCGTGGCCGCGATCGGGCTGTCCCGGATCCAGCGGTCCCGCGTCGCCGCGATCGCCGGCCTCGCGCAGGACCGGTCCAACCTGCTCGCCGAGGTGATGACCGTGACCGAGCGGGAGCACCGCGCGCTCGCGGAGGACCTGCACGACGGCGCGCTGCAGTACATCCTGGCGGCCCGCTTCGACCTCGAGGACGCCCGCGACTCCGGCGACGCCGAGGCGTTCGACCGGCTCGACCGCGCGCTGACGCAGTCCGCGCGCCAGCTGCGGTCGCAGGTCTCGGAGCTGCACCCTGCGGTGCTCGAGCAGGCCGGGCTGGCGGCGGCGCTCCGCGACCTGGCCACGGCCGCCGGTGAGCGCGGGCAGTTCGCCGTCCGCCTCGACAGCTCGCAGTGGCCGGCCGGATCGCATGCCGGGGTGGACCAGCTGCTGTACGGGGCGGCCAGGGAGCTGCTCGCCAATGTCGTGAAACACGCCCAGGCGTCGACGGTCTCGATCTCGCTGCGGGAGCAGGACGGGCTCGCCGAGCTCGCCGTGATCGACGACGGGGTCGGCGCGGACGCCGCCGCGATGGCCACCCGGGTGGCGGAGGGGCACATCGGGCTCGACTCCCAGCGGGTGAAGATCGGCGCGGCCGGCGGCCGGCTGGACATGGCGGCAGCACCGGGCGGCGGGACGGCGGTACGGATCTCGGTCCCGGCGGTGCCGGTGGAGGCCTGACGCCGCGCGCGGGGCACGCTATGGTGGCCGCCACCCGGCCTCGGGTGCGGTCAATCACGAAAGGCGGACCCCAGGTGAGTGAGAACGTCTACGGCGTCACCGAAGTCGTCGGAACGTCGCACGATGGCATCGACGATGCGATCAAGGTCGGCATCGCGCGGGCCAACACCACCCTGCGCGGGCTCGACTGGTTCGAGGTGACCGAGATCCGCGGCCACATCGCCGCCGGCGAGGTGGCCCACTACCAGGTGAGCATGAAGGTCGGCTTCCGGATGGACGCCTGACGGGTCCCCCACCCGCCGCCGGTCGACGGCGCGGCCGCGCCGACCTCCGGGAACGGCTGACAGTCAAGCGATCCGGCCGCAGCGAGTGCGGTCGTGGTGGGATTCGCTCGGCCGGCCGCGGCGTCAGCCGACGAGGCGGCGACGGATGCGCTGCACGACGTCCTGCCCGATGCCGATCGCCTCCAGGTAGCCGTCGAACGAGCCGAACTCCTCGTCCATCGAGCGCCACCCGGTCTCCAGGTAGCTGGGGTCCACGCCGAGCACCTCGTCGGTCGCCTGGTACGAGTCGCCGTACTGCGCCTGCAGCCAGGAGCGCAGCGACTCGATCGAGCCGTTCGACAGCAGGTAGTCCGACATCACCGCGTCGCGGTCCGCGCCGGCCGCGGTCAGCACCGTGGCGATCGCCCATCCGGTGCGGTCCTTGCCGGCGGCGCAGTGCACGAGCACGGCGTCGTCGGAGTCCGCGACGGTCCGCAGCAGCTCGGCCACCGCCTTCTGGGCGGGCGCCAGCAGCGGGATCGCGCGGTAGTAGTCGCGGACCCTGGCCATCTGCCCGCGCGGGGTCGACGCGTCCTCGGCCGCCTCGTGCACCGGGATCTCCTCGTCCTCGGGATGGAACGGGGTCACGTGCAGGGTCACGGAGGACGGCACCCGGTCGGCGCCGTCGTTCTCGATCTCCCGCTCGCCGCGCAGGTCGAAGACGTCGCCGACGCCGAGCCTCTCGAGCTGGGATCGGCCGTCCGGGTCGACCCGGGAGAGCACGGCCGAGCGGAACACGACGCCGTGCCGCACCGGACCGGCCGGCGTGGGCGTGCCCCCGACGTCGCGGAAGTTCCAGGTGCCCGGCACCGCCGCGGCGTGCTCGGGCATCGGGGGCTTCTCCGCCGGCCGGTCACCCGCCCCGTTCGGCGTCGCCGCGGCCGATCCGGTCTCGCTGTCTGCCATCTGCGTTCCACCCTCCTACCAACTGCGCAGCGCCGTCACCGGGATCGGGTCGAGCGCCGCGCGTCCGTTCAACTCCAGCAGTTCGATGGCGACCGCCACCGCGGCGACATCGGCACCGGCCCGGCGCAGCAACCGGCAGGCCGCTGCGGCCGTGCCGCCCGTCGCCAACACATCATCGATCACCAGCACGCGCGACCCGGCCGGCACGTCGTCCGGGTGCAGCTCCAGCCGCGCTGTGCCGTACTCCAACGCGTACTCCTCGGCGAGCACCGGGCCGGGCAGCTTGCCCGGCTTGCGGATGGCGAGCACGCCCGTGCCGGAGATCGCCGCCGCCGCAGCGCCGAGCAGGAAGCCGCGGGACTCCAGCGCGGCGATCAGCGTCGCGTCCGGCGCCGCGGCCGCCAATGCCAGGGCGATGTGGCGCAGGGCGACCGGATCCGCCAGCACCGGGGTCAGGTCGCGGAACAGCACGCCGGCGATCGGGAAGTCCTGCTGCGTCCGGACGAGCCGATCGAGCGCCGCGCCGGCCGCAACGGACAGCGCCGCACCTCGCGGTGTCGCCTCGGCGGACGGCCGTCCACCCGGGGCGACGCTCACGGTTCGCTCGGTCGGGGCCCCGTCCGGCACCGCTCAGCGCCCGCGTTTGCCCGGCGGTCGCTGCCCCTTGCCCGCCGGCCGAGGGGTCTTGCCAGACGAGCCCGACGAGCCCGAGGAGCCCGCCTTGCCGGACGGCCGGACCGGACGCGCGCCGGGTCGCGGGGCCGCGCCGGGCGCCAGGGTGGCGGTGCCGGCCGCGATCGCCGACTGCCGGGCGGCGGCCG
Organism: uncultured Actinomycetota bacterium; assembly: GCA_963844455.1. GTDB lineage: Bacteria > Actinomycetota > Actinomycetes > Mycobacteriales > Nakamurellaceae > Nakamurella. The sequence continues at coordinate 154,403 of CAWJOH010000010.1, read as the reverse complement.
CGGATCTCGCCTGGGCCGCCGCCTCCGCGCGGCGCAGGCCCTCCGCGCCGGGCACCCAGCCGATGGCGTCGCCGTCCGGGTCCACGAGCAGGCCCTCCGCCTTGCGCCTGGCGCGCACCCGATTGGTGTGCGCCCGGATCTCCGGTTCGCGGATCTTCAGGTCGACCGCCAGGGGCACCGCGATGAAGACCGACGAATAGGCCCCGACCAGCATGCCGATGAGCATCACCAGCGCCAGGTCCTTGAGGGTGCCGGACCCGAGGATGGCCACGCCCGCGACGAGCAGCCCGGCGACGGGCAGCAGCGCGATCAGCGACGTGTTGATCGATCGCATCAGGGTCTGGTTGATCGCCAGGTTCGCCGCCTCGGTGTACGTGCGGCGGGTCAGCGAGGTCAGGCCCTTGGTGTTCTCCTGCACCTTGTCATAGACGACAACCGTGTCGTAGAGCGAGAAACCGAGGATCGTCAGCAGGCCGATCACGGTCGCCGGCGTCACCTCGAACCCGACGAGCGAGTAGATGCCCGCGGTCACGACCAGGTCGTGCAACGTCGAGACCACGGCGCCCAGCGCGACACGGATCTCGTACCGGATCCACAGGAAGATGGCGACGGCGATCAGGAAGACGATGACGGCCAGCAGCGCCCGCTGGGATATCTCGCCGCCCCAGGTCTCGGAGACGGCGGAGTCCGACACGCCGCCCGGCGGGTCGTACTCCTGCACGAGGGCGTCCCGCGCCGCGGTGACCTGCTCGACGGACAGCGCCGCCGAGCTGATCTGGATGCGCGAGCCGACCGTCTGCACCGCGTCCGGCTCGACGCCGGTCGCCGTTGTGACCACGGCCGCGACGTCGGAGGTGGACAGCTCCTGGCCGGCCACGGGCTGGAACTCCAGGCTGGTGCCGCCAGCGAAGTCGATGCCGAACTGGAAGCCGCGGAAGACGATCAGCAGGATCGAGGCGACCACCAGCGCGCCGGAGACGATGTAGTAGATGCGCCGCGGGCCGAGGATGTTGAAGGCGCCGGTGCCGGTGGACAGCTTCTCCCAGAAGCCGACCGGGCGGTCCTTGGAGCTGGCTGCCGCCGCCCGGGCGTCCGCCTGCAGCTTGCTGTCCTCCGCCGGCTCCTCCGTGCCCGTGGTCGCGGCGCCGGGGGTCATGTCGTCGGTCATGCCGACATCTCCTTCACGCCGAACTTGGCGGTGTCCGCGCGATGCCGGGCGCCCGCCTTCGCGACCCCGCCGAGGCCGGACCACCGCGCCGAGGCGAAGATCGGCGACCCGGAGGCCAGGTGCACCAGCGGGTGCGTGACCAGGAAGACGACCACCAGGTCGAGAACGGTGGACAGGCCCAGGGTGAACGCGAAGCCCTTCACCTCGCCGACCGCCAGGATGTACAGGATGGCGGCGGACAGGAACGACACCGCGTCCGCGGACAGGATCGTGCGTCTCGCCCGGATCCAGCCGCGCGGCACCGCCGACCGGAAGGTCCGGCCCTCGCGCACCTCGTCCTTGATGCGTTCGAAGTAGATGACGAACGAGTCAGCGGTGATGCCGATCGCGACGATCAGGCCGGCGACGCCGGCCATGTCGAGGCTGTAGTTGATCCACCGGCCCAGCAGCACCAGCACCGCGAAGACCAGCCCGAACGACAGGATCAGCGACAGGATCGTGATCAGCCCGAGCAGCCGGTAGTAGATGAGGCAGTAGACGATGACCAGCAGCAGCCCGATGCCACCGGCGATCAGCCCGGCCTGCAGGTACTCGAGGCCGAGCTGGGCGCTCACATTCACCGACTCCGCCCGGTCGAACGCCAGCGGCAGGGAGCCGAACTTCAGCGAGTTCGCCAGCGCCGCAGCGGATTCCTGGGTGAACGAGCCGGAGATCTCGGTCGTGGTGGTGGTGATGGGGCCAGAGATCCGGGGCGCCGAGATGACCTGGCCGTCCAGGGTCATCGCGGTCAGCGTGCCGGTGTTCGCGGCGGTGTAGGAGGCCCAGGTCGCGTAGCCGTCGGAGTTGAAGGTCAGGTTGACGACGAAGCCGGCGCCCTGCGAGCTCTGGCCGGACGTGGCGTTGCTGATCTGGGTGCCCGGGATCAGCGTCGTGTCCAGCAGGTAGATCGCGCTGCCGTCCTCCGCGCATGCGATGAGCGGCTTGTTCGGATCGTCGAGCCCGCGGTAGGGCTCGAGGTCGGAGCAGCGCAGCGACGGCAGCGCGGTCGTCGCGGCCGTCTCCCACGCGTCCCACGACGCCTGGTCGGTGCCGAGCGGCTGGGTCGGGTTGTTGGGATCGCTGCCGGCGGGCCAGGCGGCGGTCGTCGTCGCGCCGGATGTGGCGGCGGGTTCGCCGGTTGCCGGGGTCGACGGCGCGGTACCGGTCGCGGCGGGATCCGTGGACGCCGCGGCCGGCGTGGTGGCGGCGTCGGTGGCCGACGGCGCCGTGGCGCCGGTCGTGTCCTCGACGGCGGCGAGCGCCCTGCCGTCGCCGCGCAGCCCGGCCGGAGAGCTCTCGGCGCTGCCCGGCGAGGCGGTGTCGCCGATCGCCGGGACGGTGGTCTGCGCGGCGCCCGGGCCCTCGGTGGCCGGGGCGGTCGACCCGGCCGGCGCGGTCGGAGGAACGGTGTCGCCGATGGCGGGCACGGTGGACGGCGCGGTGCCGGTGGCCGGGCTGGTCGTCGACCCGGTGCCGGTCGCCGGGCTCGTCCCTGTCGTCTCGGCCGTGTCCGGCGGTACGTAGTCGGCGGGGAACGAGATGACCGGCTGACCGCTCGGGTCGCTCACCACGGGGCGGATGTTCAGCTGGGCGCTGCGCGTGAGGTTGTTCAGGTTCTCGTTGCCGGGCACCGTGATGACGAGCTGCCGCGCGCCGTCGATCTGCACCTCGGCGCCTGCGACGCCGGAGCCGTTGACCCTGCTTTCCATGATCGTCCGCGCCTGCTGCATCTGGGTGCGGGAGGGATCGGAGCCGTCGAGCGTGCGCGCGGTGAGGGTGATCCGGGTGCCGCCCTGCAGGTCGATGCCGAGCTTCGGGGTGTTCGAGCCGGGCGTGAAGAACATCAGCCCGTACAGCACGGCGGTGATCCCGACGAACGTCCAGATCAGTCGCCAGGGCCGGAAGTGCCCTGCGGGTGTTGCCACGTTGCGCCCATCTTCTCCGCGCGGCCGCCCCGAGAAAGCCCGCGCATCTGGTCAGGAGGAATCAGCTCGATCCCGCCCGGCGATCAGGGCGTACGAACGTGCCGCCCACACGATGATGCCCCGGCCCACCGCCGGAGAACGAATGGCGTGGGACCGGGGCGATCGGTCAGTTTAGTTCAGGTCTTTGGAGTTCCGGTCCGCCGGATACGTCGAGTCCGTGCGCCGGGTGTCGTCCACGGCGTCGATCACGTCGATGTCGTCGGCGCTGTCGATGATCTCGTCCGACTCGTCGTACTCGGGGGTCGGTCCGGGCACGACGACCTGCCGGACGGCGGCACGCACCCAGGTGGTCCGCATGCCGGGCGCGATCTCGAGCTCGATGGTGTCGTCGGCGACGGCGGTGATCGTGCCGTGCAGGCCCGAGGTCGTCATGACGCGGGTGCCGGTGGTCAGCGACTTCTGCATGTTCTGCGTCTCGGCAGCCGTCCGCTTCTGCTTGCGCATCCCGAAATACATCATGGCGCCGAGACCGGCGAACATGAGGATCGGCAAGAGCATCTGTTCCATGATTCTCCTCAACCTCTGACCGTTGCCCCTGGTCTGTACACGCCCGCCTGGGCCGGTGCGGGCGCGTCACCTGGTGTGCTGCGCGAGAACTGCGTGATCCGGCAGTGGCATCAGGGGTAGGGCCGCGCTGTGCGGCCGCTCACATCTGCACGCCAGGGTACCGGACCGGAGCATGATCGTCGGCTTTCCCGCGCGCCCGTCACAGCCCGTCGAACAGGGTCGCCTCGGCCGCACGCGCCGCCTGCATGCCCGCCTCCAGGCCCAGGTGCGCCCACGCCGCCGGCGTCGCGACCCGGCCACGGGAGGTCCGGGCGATCATCCCGACGCGCACCAGGAACGGCTCGCACACCTCCTCGACGGTGCTCGGCTCCTCCCCGACCTGCACCGCGAGCGTGCTCAGGCCGACCGGGCCGCCGCTGAACGACCGGCAGAGCGCGTTCAGCACGGACCGGTCGAGCCGGTCGAGGCCGAGCTCGTCCACGTCGTACACCCGCAGGGCGGCGCGGGCGATCTCCCTGGTGACGGCGCCGTCGGCGCGCACCTGCGCGTAGTCCCGCACCCGGCGCAGCAGCCGGTTCGCGATGCGCGGCGTGCCGCGGGACCGGCCGGCGATCTCGGTCGCGCCGTCCGGCCGCAGGTCGATGCCGAGGATCACCGCGCTGCGGGTGATGACGGTGGTGAGCTCCGCCGGCGAGTAGAACTCCATGTGCGCGGTGAAGCCGAACCGGTCGCGCAGCGGGCTGGTCAGCTGGCCGGACCTGGTGGTCGCGCCCACCAGGGTGAACGGGGCGATCTCCAGGGGGATGGACGTGGCCCCCGGCCCCTTGCCGACCATCACGTCGACCCGGAAGTCCTCCATGGCGAGGTAGAGCATCTCCTCGGCCGGGCGCGCGATGCGGTGGATCTCGTCGATGAACAGCACGTCGCCCTCGACGAGGTTGGACAGGATCGCCGCGAGGTCGCCTGCCCGCTCCAGCGCCGGGCCGGACGTGAGCCGGATCGCCGCATTCAGCTCGGCGGCGATGATCATCGCCAGCGAGGTCTTGCCCAGGCCGGGGGGCCCGGCGAGCAGCACGTGATCCGGCGGGCTGCCGCGGAGCTTCGCGCCGGAGAGCACCAGCTCCAGCTGCTCGCGGACCCGGGGCTGACCGACGAACTCGCCCAGCGTGCGCGGCCGCAGGGACGCCTCGACGTCGGCGTCGCCGGGGACCTCGTCGGGGGTCACGGACCGCTCGACGGCGTCCACCTCGGGGTCGCGATCCGCGAAGGGGTCGTCCGGCCGGCTCATCGCGACCTGCCCAGCAGCGAGAGGGCGCGCCGCAGCAGCACGCTCACGTCGCCGTCGGCGACCGCGGGGTCGTCGGTGTCGGCGGCCACCGACGCGGCCGCGTCGTCCGCCTGCTTGGCCGTGAAGCCGAGCCCGACCAGCGCGTCCGACAGCTGCTCGCGCCACGGCAGCCCGATGCCGGCGCTCCGCCCCGGGCCGGCGGTCGCCGTCGGGCCGGCGGCGCCGACCTTGTCCTTGAGCTCCAGCACGAGCCGTTCGGCACCCTTCTTGCCGATGCCGGGCGCGCGGGTGAGCGTGGCGGTGTCACCCGACGAGAGCGCGCGGCGCAGCTGCTCCGGGTCGAGCACCGCCAGCAGCGCCAGCGCGATCTTGGGCCCGACCCCGGACACGGACTGCACCAGCTCGAACAGCACCTTGGCCTGGTCGGAGGCGAACCCGAAGAGGGTCAGCGAGTCCTCCCGCACGACCAGCGTGGTGGCCAGCCGCGCCTGCTCGCCGCGGGTGAGCCCGGCCAGCGTCGCGGGCGTGGTGCGGATCGCGAGCCCGACGCCGCCGACCTCGATCACCGCGTGGTCCAGGTGCACCGCGAGCACCTGCCCGCGCACGGAACTGATCATCGACACCTCACCGGACCGATCATGGCCGGCTCGCCGGCGCGGCCAGGCGGGCGGCCGCCGCGGTCAGCCGCGTCTGCATGGGCGAGCGCCAGAGGTGGCACAGCGCGAGGGCGAGCGCGTCGGCCGCGTCCGCCGGCTTCGGCCGCTCCGGGAGCCGGAGCAGGCGGGTGATCATCGCGGTGACCTGCGCCTTGTCCGCGGTGCCGTTGCCGGAGACGGCTGCCTTGACCTCGCTCGGGGTGTGCCACGCCACGGGGATCCCCCGGCGGGCCGCGGCCAGCGCGACGACGCCGGCGGCCTGCGCCGTGCCCATCACGGTTCGCACGTTCTGCTGGCTGAAGACCCGCTCGATGGCCACCGTGTCCGGCCGGTACCGGTCCATCACGGCCTCGACCTCGGTCGCCACCTGCAGCAGCCGGGTCGCGATGTCGTGGTCCGCGGGGGTCCGCACGACGACCACCGTCACCATTCTCGGCGGCCGCCCCGGTCCGCCGTCGATCACGCCGATGCCGCAGCGGGTCAGCCCGGGGTCGACGCCGAGCACCCGCACCGGCACCTCCTCCGCGACCCGCCGCTCCGGACGGCCCGAACCGAACACCTGTCCGACGACGCTACCGGCGCCCCGTTCGGCTCCTCGTCCGCCACGCCGTGCGGCCGGCCCGGGCGGCTCTGCGCCGATCCGGACGCGCCCGACCTTCCCGGCGGGCGTCGACCGCCGGCCCGCCCGCCGCCGCGTCGGGGTGCAGGATAGGTCCCTGCGGTCGCACCGGTTCGATGCCGACCGGCCCGGCGGCGCCATTCGCCGGCCGGGCCCACCTCTGGGAGACGGAGAGCGCGAGCGAGGATGCCGAGCATCACGACCGACGACGGAGTCCGGCTGCACTACGCCGAGCACGGCGATCCACGGGGACGGCCGGTCGTCCTGATCGCCGGCTTCAAGGCCGCCGCGACGAGCTGGAAGCATCAGCAGGCGGCACTGGCGGAGGTCGGCTACCGCGTCGTGTCCTTCGATCGCCGCGGTCACGGCCTGTCCGAGCGTCCGGACCACGGGACGACCATGCAGCGTCACGGTGCCGACATCGCGGCTCTCCTGGACCAACTGGAGCTGACGGACAGCGTGCTCGTCGGCGCTTCGATGGGCGGGAACGCGATCTGGTCCTACGTGGACTCGTTCGGCACGGATCAGGTCAGCGCCATCGTCATCGTCGACCAGACCCCCAGGATGCTGGGCGCCGACGACTGGGCGTACGGCTTCTACGGATACGACGCGTCGAATCGGGACACCCTCTTCGCCGACTCGGTGCCGAACCCCGGGCTGCGCCGGCTGCTCGCGAAGGGACCGGCGCGCATCACCCGCCTGGTGAGTTCGCTTCGGGATGCCGGAGTTCGCCCGCTCACGGCCGCCGAGAAGGCGGTCCTGAACGACCACGCCAAGGCGGATTGGCGCGCGACGATCGCGCGCGCCGACGTCCCGGTGCTGTTCGTCGCCGGCCGCGAGAGCGAGTTCTGGCCGGCGGAGCACGCAGCTGCGGCGGCCGACCTCGCACCGCGGGGGTCGTCGGTGGTGATCGAGAAGAACGGGCACGCCGCCAACATCGAGCGGCCCGCGGCGTTCAACGCGGAGCTGCTCAAGTTCCTCCGCGGCGTCTGACCGATCGGCCGGCCCGCGCGGCATGTCGCGATCGACCGCCGGCGACGGACTCCCGGTCAGGCCCCGGTCGCGGTCATCGGCTGCGCGGCCACGGCGTGCCGGGCGGGTGCGGGCGGCTCGAGGGCGATGAGGAATTCGGCCATCGTGCGTTCGCGGCCGTGGGTGCGACGAAGCCACAGGTAGTAGAGGAGGGCCGCCGGCCCGAACGCCACCTGGGCCGGGATGAACAGGTCGGTGCGGGCGTCGGCGACGAGGTTGAACAGCAGCGGGGCCAGCGCCGGGATGATCGCCCCGAAGAGCACCGTGAGCACCATGGCGATCCTCGCCGAGCCGGCGCCGTAGGCCTTGTACACGGCGATCACGAAGAGCGAGTACACGAGCAGGTCGCCGAGGCCGATGCTGGCGTTGTTGACGCCCCAGCGGAACCCGACCGCCGGGTCCATGGGCCATCCCAGGAATCGTTGCGCGAGCGCGGTTGTCACCGGCCAGACGAAGGCGAAGAGCGCGTCGTAGACGGCGAGGATCACGGCGAACCACGCCACGTGCTTGAGCCGCATCCCGCCCTGCACGTAGAGATTGGCCACCGACACCGCGGCCAGGATGATGATGATGCTGTTCTCCACCCAGAAGATCTGCCAGCCGAGAACGGTGCCGAGCGCCGTGCGGGCGAGCCAGATGTTGACCCCCATCAACAGACCGATCGCGATCCACGTCCAGGCGGGCCCCAGGACCGGGCGAAGGCCCATGGCCAGCGCGGAGGCGAACGTGATCCCGAGCGCGATGATCAGCAGGGTCAGCGGCAGCACGAGGTACAGCAGCGGCAGGCCGACGATGAAGGCGAACAGGACCGTGATGTCGCGGCGGTTGAAGGTGCCGATGGTCGGTCGCTCCAGCCGGAAATGGCGCAGGTAACCCAGTGCCAGCAGGCAGGTGAGCACCGTGCCGGCGACCGCGACGATCACCACCAGCGCGCTGACCGCAGCGATGTCGTCATCGGGCAGCATGCCGGCCTCCGGTGGCTTCGGGCGTGATCCGGGCCGCACCGCTCGGGTCGCGGACGGTTCCGACGGACGCGGCCGGCCGGCCGCGTCCCGGCGGGGATGCGAAGGTCGTCTCCCGCAGATCACTGCGCAGGTGGCGCAGCGACTGCGCCTGCTCGTCGGCGACGACGTGCACGTCGACGTCGATCCCGCGATCCAGGAAGTGCGTGCGCACCTCCGCTCGGCTCAGGCCGCGGACGGCACCGGCCGGCAGGCTGAGCCGCGCTCGACCGTCCTCCAGCCGGGCCGCGAATCGAGCGGGCCACGGCTCGGTCGGCAGGGCCTCGACGGCCTCCACCAGGTCCCGCGGGGTGATCACATCGTGGGCACCGAGTCGCAGCAGCTGGTCGGCCTTGCCCACGATCCGGCCGGTTCCCGGCAGCCCGGCGAGCTCGCACGTCAGCGGCTGCCCGTCGAGCCTGCGAACCACGTCCCTGGTGTCGTACCGAAAGACCGGCATGCATTCACGGAACGGGAAATACGGGGTGATGACGACCGTGCTGAGCGCGCCGGGTCGGGCGGGCTCGGCGGTGTCCAGGTCGAGCAGCTCCACCAGGCCCATGCTGAGGTCGTGGTGCAGGTGACCGTCGGAGCAGGTGGTGGCGGCCAGCGGGATGACCTCGGTCATGCCGAACCCGTCGTTGACCTGCCCGCCGAGAGTGGTGGCGGCCGCCGACCGCAGGCTCGGGGACAGCGGTTCGCCGCCCACCTCGATCCGGCTCAGGCCGAAGTCCGAGCGATCGAGACCGCGCCGGCGCGCCGCGACGACCAGCTCCGCCAGATAGCTTGCGCTGGTGGACAACAGCGTCGCGCCGTCGGCCAGGCTGTCCAGTGCCTCGTCGGGTGGGATCACGCCGAGCAGGCGGCATCGAGCACCCACCAGCCGGCACACGGCGGTGGTGAGGGAGATGGATGCGGTCGCGCGCGAGCTGATGTGCACCTGCATCAGGTCGTGGGGGTGCATCTCGTCACGCAGCACGGCGGTCAGGGCGCTCATCGCCGACCACAGCTGCAGTTCGTACCGTGACAGCCAGATCTCGGCCGGCCGGCCCGTGGTTCCCGTGGTCCGGGTGGCCAGGTGCGGGCGGGCGTCGGTGCACAGGAAGTCCTTCTGGTGCTCCACCAGGTCGCGCTTGACGGTGACCGGCAGCGCCCGCATGGTCTCCAGGTCGATGTCGCCCGGCGCGGTTCCGGCCGCGGCGAATCGCCGGGCGTAGAAGGGCGACCGGTCGGCCAGGCGCCGCGCCGTCCGGCGCAGTGCCCGGTTGGCCAGGTCGGTTCGCGCCTCCGGATCCGTGAACGGGCCCTCCAGGAGCTCGCGAACGCCGAGCCCGGGCTCGCCGAACTCCGCCACGGTGGCGAGCGCGTCCTCGACGAGCCGCGCGACATTGGCCGGGTCCGGTCGACGTCCCCAGACCATTCCCATGGCGAGACGGAACTGTCGAAATCCGGTTTCCAGCATGGTGTCTCCCCCCGTCCGCCAGCCGTGGTGCGAAGTCGACAATGTGATGTCGATGGTGTGATCCGTGGTGCGATCCGTGGTGTGGCGCTCGGCCGGCGGCGGGACCCGGCTGACCGGGTGAGCCCGTCGGCCGGCCGAGCCGGCGATCAGAAGCCGCCGCCACCCCCCGCGGCGAACATCACCGCAGTCAGCGAGCCGAGCGCGTAGCGAGCGTGCTTGACGCTCCGCAGCAAGGACTTCATGGTTTTCCTCCCCTCGTTTCTCGAGACCAGCGCGGCGCCTGTCGCGCCGCACCCCCCGTCGCCGTCCCCTATGGCTGGACGACGACCACGGCATTCATGTCCGGGTGCACCGGGCAGGTGATCGGATACGTCCCCGGCGTCGACCACGGCGTGGTGGTGTAGGACTCGTCCTGCTGCAGCATGAACCTGGACTGCATCGCCCCGTCACCCGCGGGACCCACCATGCCGTCCCGGCCGGCGGCGAGAACATGGATCCACCGGGAATTGTTTTGAAAGGTCAGCAGCTCGCCGGCGCGGATCTCGATCTCCGCAACGCCCTCCCGCTCTTGCCCGTCCACCAGGAATCCCTCGTGCCCCATCCCGACGACGTGTGGTTCCGGCTCGGCCAGCGTCGTGCCGAGCGCCGGCGCAAGAATTCCCGCGGCCAGCAGCGGCAGTGCGAACAGCACGGGTGGAAATCTCACGGTCGGCCCCCTGGCGCGCGCCGGATCCGGATCCGTTGTACGCCATCGCTTCTCGATGGATCGCAGGCGGACCGGCCGGTTCTGACCCTCTGAGGGAGCGGCCGTCATACCCGCCAGATACATGTCCGCCGGGGCGACCTGGTCCGGTGCCGGAAATGCCTACTCCGGCACATTCCCGTGGTGGTCGGAAAATGGTGACGTCACGGCGTCGTAGGCCACGTGCACCATCATTCCGCTCGCCGCATGCGAGAGATTGTGACAGTGATCCATCCACACGCCGGGATTGTCGGCGCGGAATGCGACGAGGAAGTCGTCACCGGGCTCCACGCCCAGCGTGTCGGTCCACCACGGGCTTCCGGTGGCCGGCACCCCATTCCTCGAGAGCACCTGGACGTGATGGCCGTGCAGGTGCATCGGATGGACCTCGGTCCCGCGGTTGACGATGCGGATGCGCACCACCTCACCGTCGCGCACGGTCAGGATCGGCACATCCGGATACACCTGTCCGTTGATGGTCCAGTACACGTAGGGCAGCCCGTTGCGGCGTCCATGGTGGGTCTGCAGGACCTGCTCGAACTCGCGGTCGGCGTGCTGGTCGGCCAGGGTGCTGCCGGGTGGTGCCGGTCGGCCGTAGCCGAGGGGATCGAAGCGGGGAAGATCCGGTCCCGGGTGCGCCGTCTCCCCAGGACCGGGATCCACCTGCGGGTCCTGTGTCTCGCTCGGTAGCAGCACCAGGCCGGGTCGATTGCGCTCGTCCACGCGGACGGACACGGCGGATCCGGGCATCGACAGGGTCACGTCGTAGCGGCCGCCCCCCGCCAGCCGCAGGGCGGTGTCCGTGAGGTCGGTGGGTCCGTTGACGGGGCTGCCGTCGATCGCGGCCACCCGGAAGGGCGCTCCGGTGATGATCCAGGTCTGCGGCAGGCTGTCGGTGTTGATCAGCCGGAGGCGAACCGGAGCGCCGGGAGCGACGACCTGCCGTGTCGATCCGGTGGACGTCCCGATGGCGATCTCCTCGCTCGCCGCGGCCGCCGGGTTGCTCCAGGTGTGTGCGACGAGCGTCAGGTCGGTGGGATCCGCGGCCGCCGGGTCGCCGGCTGGGCCGGGATCGATGATCAGCGCCCCGTACAGGCCGCGCGCGACGGCATTCGCGGCATCCTGATGCGAGTGGTACCAGAAGGTCCCGGCCTGGCTCGGTCGGAATCGGTAGGTGTGCTGCTGCCCGGGCAGCACGGCGTCCTGGGTGACACCGGCGACGCCGTCCTCGGCGTTCGGCACGTCCAGACCGTGCCAGTGGATGGTGACTCCCCCGGCGACGTCGGCGTTGTGCAGGGTGACCTCGACGAGCTCGCCGACCTCCGCCCGCAGCAACGGGCCGGGCGAGGTGCCGTTGTAGGTCAGGGCCGGGATGGCGCGCCCTGCGTCGGTGAGCACCGTCGCGGCGCGCGCCGTCAGGTGATAGGCGACGTCGGGCGTGCCCGTCCGCGGGCCCGCGAGATCCAGCACGCTGCGCGGGACCGGTGCGGCGTCTGCCTTCTCGTCCGCCCGATCCGGCCGCACGCCGCCGGACAGCGTCGGCGAGGCGATGCCGGAACCGCCGGCCACGTGGTCGTGCGGCGTCGCCTGACCGGCCGGTTGCCGGGACGCGGCAGCGAGCAGGACGGCGGCACCCACCGCGACGATTCCCGCGGCGGCGACGCCGTGCGCCCACCGGCGCACCGGTGCCACGGATGTCGGAACGGGATCCGGGCCGGGCCGTCGGCGCGACCGGCGTCGGCCGGTCGGCACCGCGGGAGTCCGCGCGCCGTCGCGCGGCGCGGATCGGCCGTCACTCATCGATGAAACACCTTTCGATCCGGCCCGCATCGACCGGCACCGGACGCGGCAGTTCGGGTCGACCGGCGCCGACGGCCCGACCCGTGCTCAGGCGACGTCGAACTCGGCGAGCATTCCCCGCAGGAGGTGGGCGCTGGTCGGGTCGCTCTGCTCGGTGCGGGTGGGGCAGAGGAGGAAGTAGTGCCCGGGCGTGAGATCGACGAGCAGGCCGGCGGTCGTCCCGGGTGCCGCGGCGGCCGATGCGGGCACCAGCTCGACGTGCTCGATGATCTGGTCCGGCGTGAGGTCGATCAGTTGCTTCAGGTCGAGCTCGCTGCCCGGCCGGAGCCTGGCCAGCGTTGCGACGTGGAATTCGCCCCGCTCGCTGTGATTCATGAGCGAGAAGCTGGTCGGTCCGGCAGCCAGGGTCTCGGGCACGTCCTGGAATTCGTAGTCCATCGCCATCAGGTCCACGGTCTGGTATCCGCAGTTCGCGTGCGCCCAGTCCTCGTAGCCGGCCACGGCCGCCGCGATCTGCGGGTCGTCGGGCAGCGACAATCCGTGCGCCGCAACGCCGACCGCCGCCGTCAGTTCCCCGAGGTGCGCTGCGAGATCCGGCGGGGCGGCCTCCTGCGCGACCTGCAGGTGCGGCAGCACCGCCGCGGCGAACGCCACGTGGGCGTCGGGTCCGGAGGGACCGCCACCCTGCACGGGGACGGATGCGCTCGTCACCTCGCCCGGCGGGGCGGAGTCCGGGATCGGGACCGCATCGACCGCCAGGAGCTGCTCGCACACCACGGCCGTGGTCGGATCGACCGCCCCGACCGTGGTCCTGTCGACCTCGGCCGACCGCGCCACCACGGGCGCGGCGGCAGGCACCGACTCCGGCGGCGCGACGGCACCCGTCGACGACGCGCGCCCGGCCGCACAACCGACGACCAGTGCTCCCACCAGCGCGGCCGTCGCCACCACGGCAGCCGTTCGCACGACGCGGTGACGTTCCATGTGAATGCTCCTGCTGGGGATGTGAGGTGCCGGTGTTTCGAGGGAGGAGGATTCAGCCCGGGCTCAGATACCCGGCACGGCGCGACAGATCCCCGGCCTTCGCCGGATGTCCGCGATCACCGTGCCCATGGCCGTCCGGTCACCAGCGCCGGTCGGCGTCGAACCGCCGACGCGGTCAGGGCTGCGGTCAGGGCTGCGGTCAGTCGCGAGGCGGGCGCCAGCCGGGCTCGGCGCGACGCGGCCATCGGCGCAGGATGCAGAACTCGTTGCCCTCCGGGTCGGCCAGCACCACGAACGGGTCGGCGTCGGTCTGCCCGACGTGGACGTGTCGCGCGCCGAGGCCGATCAACCGCTCCACCTCGGCGTCCACGTCCCCGTCGGCGAGCACGTTCAGGTCCGGGTGGTTGCGGTTCTTGCCGGCCTTGGGCGGCGCCACCGCCTGCAGCCAGACGGTCGGCACCTCGGCCGCGGAACCCTCCGGCGGGTAGAGCTTGGCGTTGCCGTCGTCACCCCGGTCCACCCGGTAGCCGAGCACCTGTGACCAGAAGGCGGCCATCGCCTCGACATCGGCGACGTCCAGCGTCCACTGCGTGATCCGGCTCACCATGCGCTGCATGGTATCGACAACGGCCGCGCCGCACCCGGTCTCGGCCGGCGACCGCTACTCCGAGTCGAGCTGCTCTGCGATCTCGTCCGGGATCTCCGCATTGGTGTAGACGTTCTGCACGTCATCGAGGTCCTCGATGGCGTCGATGAGCCGGACGACCTTGCGCGCGCCGTCCAGGTCGAGCGGCACGTTCACCGAGGCGATGAAGGTCGGATCGGCGGAGTCGTACTCCAGCCCGGCATCGGTGACCGCGGTCCGCACCTGCACGAGATCCGTTGCCTCCGAGACGACCTCGAAGGAGTCGCCGAGGTCGTTGATCTCCTCGGCGCCGGCGTCCAGGACCGCGAGCATCAGGTCGTCCTCGGAAACGACACTCCCGTTGGACTGTCGCGGAACGACCACCACGCCCTTGCGGCTGAACAGGTACGCCACGCTGCCGGGGTCGGCCATGTTGCCGCCGTTGCGGGTCACCGCGACGCGCACGTCGGACGCCGCGCGGTTGCGGTTGTCCGTGAGGCACTCGATCATCACGGCGACGCCGTTCGGGCCGTAGCCCTCGTAGGTGATCGACTGGTATTCGACGCCGCCGGCCTCCGCGCCCGACCCGCGCTTGACCGCGCGGTCGATGTTCTCGTTGGGCACCGACGACTTCTTCGCCTTCTGGATCGCGTCGTACAGCGTCGGGTTGCCGTCGGGGTCGCCGCCGCCGGTCCGCGCCGCGACCTCGACGTTCTTGATCAGCTTGGCGAAGAGTTTGCCGCGCCGGGCATCCTTGACGGCCTTCTGATGCTTGGTGGTCGCCCATTTGGAGTGGCCGCTCATCGGTCCGGACCCCTCTCTCGTGCACTGGTTCAGTCCGACAGGCGATCCTACGTGCCCGCGGGACCGCCGGAATCGCGCACGATCTCCAGGAACAGCCGGTGCAGCCGGTCGTCACCGCTGACCTCGGGGTGGAACGAGGTGGCCAGCACGGCACCCTCACGGACGGCGACCGGATGCTCCCCCACCCGGCCGAGCACCGTGACCCCAGGACCCGCCCGCTCCACCCACGGCGCCCGGATGAACACGCCGCGCAGGGCGCCGCCGGACATCCCGTCGATCTCCAGGTCGGTCTCGAACGAGTCGACCTGCCGGCCGAAGGCGTTGCGGCGCACGACGATGTCGATCGCATAGAGGGGCTCCTGGTCGGGCCGGCCGTCCAGGATCCCCGCGGCCAGCACGATCATCCCCGCGCAGGACCCGAAGGCCGGCAGCCCGCCGGCCAGTCGCTCGCGCAGCGGCGCGCGCAGCTCGAAGACGTCGAGCAGTCGGCACATCGTGGTGGACTCCCCGCCCGGGACGACGATGCCGTCGAGGTGGGCCAGCTCCGACGCCCGGCGCACGGGCCGGGGCGTCGCGCCGAGCCCCGCCAGCGCGGTCAGGTGCTCGCGCACGTCGCCCTGCAGCGCCAGCACTCCGATGACCGGCGCGCCTGGCATGAGCGGGAGCCTATCCACCGGCGCCGGCGCCCCGTGCCGGCCGCTCGTCCGATCCCGGCGCGATCAGGACGCCGGGTCCACGACGGGCGTCGATGCCGCCGCGATCCCCGGTGCCGGCGCGCGGGACCGCACCTGCAGGCGCGGGATCAGCAGGTGCAGCAGCGGGCCGATGGCCAGCGCGTACAGCACCGTGCCGACACCGACCACGCCGCCGAGCAGCCAGCCCGTGCCGAGCACGCCGACCTCGATCGTCGTGCGCACCACGCGGATCGAGCCGACGCCGCGCGCGACCAGGCCGGTCATCAGCCCGTCTCGCGGGCCGGGGCCGAGGCCGGCACCGATGTACAGGGCGCCCGCGACGGCGTTGAGGACGATCGCGGCGACCAGCAGGGCGATCCGCCAGGCCATGCCCTCCGGTGCCGGCAGCACTGCCAGCGTCGCGTCCGTGGTGAAGCCGATGATCGCCGCGTTCGCGATCGTGCCGAGCCCCGGACGCTGCCGGAGCGGGATCCACAGCAGCAGCACCAGCACCGAGACGGCGGTGATCACCATGCCGAAGGACAGGGGCACCCACTGGTTGATCCACGCCGTGAGGCCCTGGTGGAAGACGTCCCACGGGTCCAGGCCCAGCACGGAACGGACCATCATGCCCATCGTCACGCCGTACAGCAGCAGTCCGGCGATCAGCTGGACGAACCTTCGCGGCCGCCGATCGACTGGTATGGGTGCCAGGAGACGCATTCGCCGAGTCTTCGCGCTACTGGTCTGGCTTTCCAGAGCCAGTTGCGACAAACTGGCCTCTATGAGTGAGACCAGTCGGGTGTCCGCGACCGCGCTGGTCCGCACGATCGGAGTACCCGCCGACGAGGAGGCGGGCCCGGCGTACCGGCTGGTCGCCGAGCGCATCCGCACGGCCGTCCTCGACGGGCGGCTGGCGGTGTCGACCCGTCTGCCCAGCGAACGCGACCTGGCCGCCGGCATGGGGCTGTCCCGCACCACCGTGGGTGCCGCCTACGGCCTGCTCCGCGAGCAGGGCTGGCTCGTCTCCCGGCAGGGCGCGGCCAGCACGCTGCGGCTGCCGTCCGGCATGGCCGCCGCGACGGGCCACACCGGCGCCGGCGGCATCTTCGGCCGGCCGGCCGACGGATCGGCGGGCGAACCCGCCGACGCGGTCGACCTGACCACCGCGTGCCTGCCGGCCCCCGAGGAGCCGCTCGCCGCGGCGGTCGCGGTCGCCGTGCGGGAGCTCCCCCGGTACACCGGCGGTGACGGTTACCTCCCGTTCGGGCTGCCTCCGCTGCGGGAGGCCATCGCGGCCAAATACACCGCCGCCGGGGTGCCCACCGGCCCCGATCAGATCCTGGTCACCTCCGGCGCCCAGCACGCGTTCACCCTGGTCGTCGGCGAGCTGTCCGCCCCCGGCGACCGGGTCCTGGTGGAGTGCCCGACGTATCCGGTGGCGCTCGACGCACTGCGCGCCGGCCGTCGCGTGCCGGCCCCGATCGGCCTCGCCGACCCGTCGCGATCGTCCGAGAACGAGTACGGCGCCTGGGATGTCGAGCTGATCACCGCCACCGTGCGGCAGATCGCGCCGCGGCTGGGCTATCTCATTCCCGACTACCAGAATCCGACCGGCGCGCTGATGGACGCCGGGGCGCGGGAGGCGCTGGTGGACGCCGCGCGGGCCGGCCGGACGGTGCTGGTCGTGGACGAATCGTTCCGCGATCTGCCGTTCCCCGGCGAGCCCGCGCTGCCGCCGCCCGTGTGCGCCTTCGACGGCGGCGGTGGCGGCACCCGGGTCATCACGGTCGGCTCGATGTCCAAGTCGTTCTGGGGCGGCCTGCGGGTCGGCTGGATCCGGGCGTCCGCGCCGCTGATCCAGCGGCTCGCCGCCGCTCGCGCGCTGGGCGACATGTCGGGCCCCGTCCTCGATCAACTCGTCGGGCACGCCCTGCTCGCCGACCCGGAGCCGGCCCTGACGGTGCAACGGGCGCGGCTCGCGGAGGGCGCGGCGGCGCTGCGCGAGGCCATCGCCCGGCACCTGCCCGATTGGCGGGTGGGCGATCCGCGCGGCGGCGCGTCGCTCTGGACGCGGCTGCCCGGCCCCTTCGCCACCGATCTCGCGCTGCGCGCGTCCGCCGCCGGCGTCCGGATCGCGCCGGGACCGCGATTCGGGCCGGACGGCACGATGGAGTCGCACCTCCGGCTGCCCTACACCTCGCCGCCGGACCGGCTGCGGGAGGGCATGTCTCGGCTCGCGCAGGTCGCCGGGCAGGCCGCGGACGCCGAGCCGGTCAGCGCTGCCCGGCTGGTTCGCCTGAGCCGGGCCGGGAGATCCCGTGTGGTGCAACAGCCTCATCCCGCACTCCGCAAGGGAATCGCCGCCGGGCGGGGTGACGATGCCGGGCCGGTGCCGCCGTCTCCGCGCTCGGCCGTCCGGAAGTTGATCATGGCAATGTTCACGCGACACGCCGACGAAACGGCGTCCCCAGCGTGAATTTCGTCATGATCAACGCCGGAGCCGGCGGGCGTCGGCTCCCGAGAACGACGCGAGACCCGGCGACTGCCGACCTGGCGCGCAACGGTGCCCGGCGGCGCGTAATCGGTGCCGGGCGGCGCGCCTACCAGCCGCGCTGGGCGAGGCGGTGCGGGACGGGAATGTCGTCGACGTTGATGCCGACCATCGCCTCGCCGAGACCGCGGGAGACCTTGGCGATGACGTCGGGATCGTCGTAGAACGTGGTCGCCTTGACGATCGCCTCGGCGCGGGCGCCGGGATTGCCGGACTTGAAGATCCCGGAGCCGACGAACACGCCCTCGGCGCCCAGCTGCATCATCATCGCCGCGTCGGCCGGGGTCGCGATGCCGCCGGCGGTGAACAGCACGACGGGCAGCTTGCCCTTCGCCGCCACCTCGGCGACCAGGTCGTACGGCGCCTGCAGCTCCTTGGCCTCGGCGAACAGCTCGTCCGGGGACATCGACGTGAGCCGCCGGATGTGCCCGCCGATCGTCCGCATGTGCGTCACGGCGTTCGACACGTCGCCCGTGCCGGCCTCACCCTTCGACCGGATCATCGCCGCACCCTCGGTGATCCGCCGCAACGCCTCCCCGAGGTTGGTCGCCCCGCAGACGAAAGGCACGGTGAACGCCCACTTGTCGATGTGGTGGGTGTAGTCGGCCGGGGTCAGCACCTCGGACTCGTCGACGTAGTCCACGCCGAGCGACTGCAGCAGCTGCGCCTCGACGAAGTGCCCGATGCGCGCCTTCGCCATCACGGGGATGGAGACCGCGGCGATGATGCCGTCGATCATGTCCGGATCGCTCATCCGGGACACCCCGCCCTGCGCGCGGATGTCGGCCGGCACGCGCTCGAGGGCCATCACCGCGACCGCACCGGCGTCCTCGGCGATCTTCGCCTGCTCGGGGGTGACGACGTCCATGATGACGCCGCCCTTGAGCATCTCCGCCATGCCGCGCTTCACGCGGGCGGTGCCGGTCATGGTGAGCGAGTCGTGGCTGTCGACCAGCTCCGTCGATCGATCTGTCGATGGGGCTCTCGATGCGGCTGTCGATGCGGCTGTCGATGCGGCTGTCGAAGGGACTGTCGAGGCGGCGCGAGGGGCGGACACGGCGGGAACTCCTAGCGGGCGGGACAACCGGGACGAACTCGAACAACCCTCGATCCTACGCGGGCGACCGGCCCGGCCCGGCCGTCAGCGGCGCGGCACCGGGCACCGCCACCGCAGTCGAGGCGGGTCAGGACCATTCGACGGACGTGGTCTGGCCGGCGAGCACCACCCAGGTCTTGCCGGGCTTGAACGGGACCGGCGCGCCCGATCCGTCGAGGAACGCCGTCGGCGCGTCGTACCAGGGGCGGGTCCAGGTCCCGGTGATCGCCTTGCCGTCGCGGAACAGCGTGAAGGTCCCGGTGCCGATGGTGCGGGAGAAGTAGGACGGGGATCCGACGGAGTCCCTGGTGCCGTCCGGCTCGGCGAAGACGTTCTGCACCAGCACGTTGTCCGCCTGGATCGGGCCGCCCTGCACGTCCTGCGTGGGCTCACCGCCGCGCAGGACGTCGTAGCGCGATCCGTTGTAGGCGAACTCCGCCCTGGCGGCCTGGAAGCGCGCCTTGACCGACGTGATGGACGGCGCCGCGTCGAGCCGCGGGTCCGTGTCGGCGAAGGCGAAGCCGATGTCCTTGGGCGGGGCGAGCGGGGCGAGCTGGGCGTTCACCTGTTGCAGGTCGGCGTGCACGTTGTAGGGCGCCGGGGCGTTTCCGGACCGCCAGGTGCCGACCCCCGCGGCGTTCACGATCGGCTGCTTGGCCAGCTCGGTGAGCGGACCGCCCGCGCCGCCGGAGAACACCAGCGCGGGGGTGCCGTACATCGGCAGCAGCTCGGCGTCGGTGGTGCGCACGCTGCGCACGGCCGCGACGTCGGTCGGCAGGTTGGAGTGGAACATCGCGAGCAGCCGGGTGAGTCCGCCCTCGACCTGTTCCACGTAGACGATGTCGGCCGCGCTCACCCCGTACTGCGGGAAGCCGGCGGCGGTGTTGTCGATCTTGACGCCGATCACCGGCGCGTCCAGCAGGGGCCCGCCGACCATGGGATCGGTCGGCGGGGCCGGCGGCGGAGGCGGGGGAGGTGGCGGCGGCGGCTCCGGGATCGAGGTCGGGATGGGAGTCGGCGTCGGGGTGGTACTGGGAACGGACGACGCGGTGGTCGACGGCGGCGCGGAGCTCGACGGTGTCGTCGCTGCGGAGTCGTCGCCCGACGAGCACGCGGCGAGCGGCGTCACGGCCAGGGCCAGTGCGCACAGCAGCCGGGCGAGTCGCATGTGTCGTCCCTTCGTCGTTGCGCGGTCACCGGACGTCGACGGTCCGCACAGCAGGGCCAGGCTAGGCGCACCGGAAGGCACCACCGGCGCAGACCCGCCGATCTCCCGGCGGCGCCACCGCCTGCGTCACCTGAACGAGGTGCACTGGGCCGCGGCCGTCACGGACAGAGACGCGCGGGACGGCGGCCGGTGCATCAGCGAACGTCGGGAACCGTCGCCGGAGCGACCCGGGTCGCCAACGCCTCGGTCACCTCCGGCAGCCGGGTGGCCAGCTCGACGGGGAAGATCGGATCACCGGATCCGGGCATGTCCGCGCCCGCCCACCAGCGGAAACCGATGATGATGTCGTGCTCGATCTCGGTCTGTCCGGCGTCCGACAGTCCCGGGGGCAATCCGGCGGGCGATTCGGGGCGCGATCCGGGGGGCGATCCGGGGGGCGCGGCGGCCGACGGGTCGCCGTTCGTCACCGGATGCGGTCGGCGGGCGGCGAAGTAGTACTCCGTCTGCTCGTAGTCGACACCGGTGAAGACGAAGCGGGCCGTGCGCCGCCAGATCGGGCCGACGAGGTCGCGATCGGTGAGTGCCACGCCGGTCTCCTCCGCCAGTTCGCGGATCGCGGCGGTGCTCAGGTCCTCGCCCTCCTCCACCCCGCCGCCGGGCGTCATCCACCAGCGTTCGGGCGTCGAGCGCGGGTCGGTCGCCGAGAGCAGCAGCACCCGGTCGTCGCTGTCCAGCAGCACCACGCGGGCCGCCGTCCGGACCACGGGCGCGGCGACCGCGGCCCGGGCGGCCGCCGGCACCGGCCTCGCCTCCGAGATCTCGAAGTAGTCGGGCAGCGCCGCATGCCCCGCCAGCCGGAACATGCGGGTGAACCGGACCGCCCGCAGCGCCCGGGTGTCCCGCACGGCATCGTTGTAGAACCGGCGGGCGAGCACCACCCGCTCGGACGCATCGGCGAGTTCGGCCGCCAGCTCCGGATCGGCGCCGTCGGTCAGGGTGGCGAGGCCGCGCGACAGGTCGTTCTCGGCGTCCGCCCGGGTCGGGCGATCGGCGCGGTCCGCGTGATCGGCGAGCCGGCGCAGCTTCTCGGCGTTCCGCGGCTGCAGCCCGCCGGTGGCCGCCACGGCCCGCGAGGCCACGATGCGCCGGGCCAGCGCGCCCTCCAGCGCCATCCACGCCGCCTCGGTGCGATTGTGCAGGCGGTCGAGGCGGTTCGCGGTGATGTACAGGCGCAGCGCCGCGAGCAGCAGGACGAGCACGAGGACGACGACGACGAGCGTGGTCACCGGGCCTCCTCGGGTCTCGCCGCGGCCGTTCCCGGCGCGCCGCCGGCGTTCCGCGGATCGGACCGGCGGCGCCGGGGATCAGGGTCGCACGCCCGCCGGGAGCGTCGCGACGGGCTCGTCGACGCCTCAGTCCGCCTCGGCGACCAGCCGCGGGTCCGCGGCCACCACGGTCTCGTAGACCTTGACCACGGTGGCGGCGACGACGGGCCAGTCGTAGGCGGCCACGACCCTGCGCCCCTGCGCGGCCAGCACCGCCCGCCGGCCGGGGTCGTCGAGCACCTGGGTGAGCGCGCGGCCCAGCGCTGGCGCGTCGCCCACGGGGCTGAGCACTCCGGCGATGCCCCCGTCCAGCACCCGCCGGAACGCATCGAGATCGCTTGCCACGACCGGGGTTCCGGCACTCATCGCCTCGGTGAGGATGATGCCGAAGCTCTCCCCGCCGGTGTTCGGCGCGCAGTACACGTCGACCGATCGGAGCATGGCCGCCTTGTCCTCGTCGGACACGCGGCCGAGGAACCGCAGCGTGCGCTGCAGCCGCGGGCCGGCCTCCTCCCGCAGGTCCTTCTCGTCGCCGCTGCCGGCCACCAGCAGTTGCAGGTCAGGGCGCTCCGCCGCGATCGGCCGCAGCGCGTCGAGCAGCACCTCCATGCCCTTGCGCGGCTCGTCGAACCGGCCGATGAAGCCGACGGTGCCGCCGGGCCTGGGATAGCCGCGCAGTGGCGAGGCGCCGGCGAAGAACCGCACGTCCACGCCGTTCGGGATGATCACCGCGTCGCCGCCGAGGTGTTCGACCTGCACCTGGCGGGCGAGTTCACTCACCGCGATCCGGCCGGTGATCTTCTCCAGGAACGGCTGCAGCACGCCCTGGAAGGCGGCGAGCATGCGGGACCGCGGGTTCGCCGTGTGGAACGTGGCGACGATCGGCCCGTCGGCGACCATCAGCGCGAGCATCGACAGGCTCGGCGCCACCGGCTCGTGCACGTGCAGCACGTCGAACCGGCCGGCGCGGATCCACCGCCGGACCCGGGTGTACGACATCGGTCCGAAGGAGAGCCGCGCGATCGAGCCGTTGTACGGAATCGGCACGGAGCGGCCCGACCGCACGACGTACTCGGGCACCTCCTGAGCCCCCTCGTCGCCACCGGGGGCCAGCACGGAGACGTGGTGACCCAGCCCGATCAGGGTGCGGGCGAGGTCGGCGACGTGCGCCTGCACGCCCCCGGGGATGTCGAAGGAGTACGGGCAGACCAGGCCGACCCTCACGGCCCCTCCCGGGTGGGCGCCGGCCGCCCGCCGGCCCGCGCGGCGTGCGCCGCGGGCAGGTCGGCGAGCCAGAGCGGCTGCATCATGTGCCAGTCGGCGGGATGGTCGGCGATGCCGACCTCGAAGACCTCCGCCATCCGCTGCGTGCCCTGCCGGACCTGCTGCGCCAGCCGCGTGCCGGGCAGCTCCATCGGCGCCTGGATGTCGTGCCTCCAGCCGTCGTCCGTGAAGTGCAGATGGGTGGGGCACAGGTCGGCCCCGGTGACGGCCGCGAGCATCGCCGGGCCCCGCCGGCATCCGGGTCGGCTCCCCGAAGAACGTGACCGGGATCCCGCTCGAGGACAGGTCCCGGTCGGCCAGCAGCGCGATGACGCCGCCCGCCTCGAGTCGCTCCCGCAACAGCTTCGACGGGTTGGCGTCGGGAGCTGAGGCGCGCCCGTCCACCTGCGGGCCGGTGAGCGGGACGACCTCCATGCCCAGCAGCTCCCGGAACGCCGCGAACTTCGCGTACAGGGACTCGGGCTCGAGCCGCTCGACGATCACCGTCAGCCGGCCGTACCGCTTGGCGATCATCAGCCCGGCGACGTCCCAGTTGCCGCAGTGCGGCAGCGCGAGGATCGTGCCGCGGCCCTGCTCCTGCGCCCTGTCCAGGTGCTCGAGTCCCAGGGTGGAATGGGCAGCCAGGTCGAGGCCGAGCGTGTCCAGGTCGCGGCCGGGCAGCTGGAACGTCTCGCGCCAGTACCGGGCGTACGAGCGGACGCCGGCCCGGGTGACGGCGGCGAGGCTCGCGGGCGTCGCCTGGTCGCCCAGCACGCGCAGCATGTTCCGCGCGTACTGCACCACGCCGGACCCGCGCCGGCGCACCGCCAGGTCGGCGGCGGCGCGGAACAGCCGGTCGGCCACGGGGGGCGGTACGGATTTCAGCGTCGACCAGCCGGCGCCGAACCCGGTCGAGGTCAGCCGCGCGGCCAGATCGGCCACGGTCGGCCGCACCCGGTCCCGGGTACCGGACTCGAGGAGCGGGTCGGTCGTCACGGCCCCCCCGTCACAGGGCCGGCCTGCCCGTGCCCCGGTCGGCGGCGTTCTCGGCCGACGCCAGCACGGCGGCCCGGTGCACCTGCACGAGCCGCTGGACGACGGTGATCAGGCCGGCGATCGCCAGCACCCACAGGCCGACATCCAGCGCGTAGGGCACGCCCAGGCCGGTCAGTCCCGCGCCCACCAGGCCGAGCAGGTTGCGCTCGGCGCGCTCGGCGAGCGCCCCGCCGATCTTCAGGTTGACCGAGTCGGCGCGCGCCTTGACGTAGGAGATGACCTGGCCCGTGACCAGGCTGATCAGCGCCATCACCCCGAGCCACGGCTGGTCGGTGGTGAACCCGTAGAACGCCAGGGCCCCGAACACCGCCCCGTCGGCGATCCGGTCGCACGAGGCGTCGAGCACGACCCCGAAGTCGGTGCCGTGCCCCCGCGCCCTGGCCATCGCGCCGTCGACGAGGTCGAGCAGGACGAAGAAGGTGACGACCATCGTCCCGGCGAACAGGTGCCCGGTCGCGAGCAGCGTGACCGATCCCGCGATGACGCCGAGGGTGCCGACGACCGTGACCAGGTCCGGCGTCAGCCCGAGGCGCATCAGGCCCCTGCCGATCGGATCGGTGACCTTCGACACCGACGCCCGGGCCACGGAGTTCAGCATCGGTGTCCGTTCCGGTCGGGGGCTCCGGTCGAAACCGGCGGGTGCGGCGCGCAGGCAATTCCACGATAGCGGGGTCCGGGTGGCCGCCGGTCCCAGCGCGCCGACCCGGACGAACCGCCCGCGCGCCGGCGCCGCCCGGCGCCGCTCACCAGGCGTCGGCCAGCAGGCGCCGGGTGTCCGGCAGCAGCTGGGGCAGCACCTTGGTGAGCCCGATCACCGGCATGAAGTTCGAGTCGCCGCCCCAGCGGGGCACGACGTGCTGGTGCAGGTGCTCGGCGATCCCCGCGCCGGCCGCCGCGCCCGCGTTGATGCCCAGGTTGAACCCGTGCGGCGCGCTGACCGAGCGGATGACGGCCAGCGCCCGCCGGGTGAACGCGCTGAACTCGCCGAGCTCGTCGGCGTCCAGGTCCGTGTAGTCGGGCATGTGCCGGTACGGCACCACCATGAGATGTCCGGGGTTGTACGGGAACAGGTTGAGCACCGCGTACACCCGTTCGCCGCGGGCCACGACGAGCCCGTCCTCGTCGGACAGCGTCGGGATGCGGCAGAACGGGCAGCCGGCCGGCTCGTCGTCCTGGGCGGGCTGGCCGGCGCTGACGTAGGCCATCCGGTGCGGCGTCCACAGCCGCGCGAGACGGTCGGGCACGCCGACCCCGTCCTGGATGTCCGGCCCGCCGTTCGCCGGGTCGGTCACCGGCCGGTCGCCGGCTGCGGCACGCCCGCCGGAACCGTGAACCGCTCGGCGTCCGGTGAGTGGTTGTCCCGCCGCTCCACCCAGCCGACGATGGCCGCCACCGCGTCGTCCACCGGCACCCCGTTGAGCTGCGAGCCGTCCCGGAACCGGAACGAAACCGCCTGCGCCGCCGCGTCCTTCTCGCCCGCGAGCAGCATGAACGGGATCTTGCCGGTGGTGTGGGTGCGGATCTTCTTCTGCATCCGGTCGTCGCCGTGATCGACCTCGGCGCGGATCCCCCGCCGCCGCAACCGGTCGATCACCGCCTCGAGGTGGTCGCCGTAGACCTCGGCGACCGGGATGCCGACCACCTGGACCGGGGAGAGCCACGCCGGGAACGCACCCGCGTAGTGCTCGGTCAGGATCGCGAAGAACCGCTCCACGGAGCCGAAGAGCGCGCGGTGGATCATGTATGGCCGCTTGCGGGTGCCGTCCGGCGCGCTGTAGTGCAGGTCGAAGCGGTCCGGGAACTGCAGGTCGACCTGGATCGTCGACATCTGCCAGGTGCGGCCGAGCGCGTCCCTGGCCTGCACGGAGATCTTGGGCGCGTAGAACGCCGCCCCGCCCGGGTCGAGCACCAGGTCCAGGCCGGACGCCTCGGCCGCGCTCCGCAGGGCCTCGGTCGCCTCCGCCCAGTCCTCGTCGCTGCCGACGGACTTCTCCTCGTTGCGGGTGGACAGCTCGAGATAGAAGTCCTCCAGGCCGTAGTCGGCGAGCAGGCCGAGCACGAAACGCGAGCAGCGAGCGGATCTCTGCCTGCAGCTGGTCTGCGGTGCAGAAGATGTGCGCGTCGTCCTGGGTCATCCCGCGGACCCGGGTGAGACCGTGCACCACGCCTGACTTCTCGTAGCGGTACACCGACCCGAACTCGAACATGCGCAGCGGCAGCTCGCGATAGGACCGCCCCCGGCTGCGGTAGATCAGCGTGTGCATCGGGCAGTTCATCGGCTTGAGGTAGTAGTCCTGGCCCGGCTTGCGGATCTCGCCGTTCTCGTCGTACTCCGGATCCAGCCGCATGGGCGGGAACATGCCGTCCGCATACCAGTCGAGGTGCCCGGAGATCTGGAACAGCTCCGCCTTGGTGATGTGCGGGGTGTTGACGAAGGAGTAGCCCTCCTCGACGTGCCGCTGCCGGGAGTAGTCCTCCAGCACCTTGCGCACGATGCCGCCGCGCGGATGGAAAACCGCCAGCCCGGAGCCGATCTCGTCGGGAAACGAGAACAGGTCCAGCTCGGCGCCGAGCCGCCGGTGGTCGCGCCGCTCGGCCTCGGCGAGCAGCTCGACGTGCCGCTCCAGCGCCTCGGGCGACTCCCACGCGGTGCCGTAGATCCGTTGCAGCTGCGGGTTCTTCTCGTTTCCGCGCCAGTACGCCGCGGCGGTCCGGGTCAGCCGGAACGCCGGGATGTACCGGGTGGTCGGGACGTGCGGGCCGCGGCAGAGATCGCCCCACACCCGCTCGCCGGTATGTGCGTGCAGGTTGTCGTAGATGGTCAGCTCGCCGGCGCCGACCTCGACGGCCTCGTCGCCGTCCGCGCTCGCGGCCGTGTCGATCGAGCCCTCGCTCTTCAGATCGACCAGTTCGAGCTTGAACGGTTCGGCCGCGAGCTCGTCCCGCGCGGCGTCCACGGAGTCGACCACCCGCCGGGAGAACCGCTGCCCGGACTTGATGATCTTGCGCATGCGCTTGTCCAGGTCGGTGAGATCCTCGGGGGTGAAGGGCCTGTCGACCTGGAAGTCGTAGTAGAAGCCGTCCCGGATCGGAGGTCCGATCCCGAGCTTCGCCTCCGGGAAGGCCTGCTGCACCGCCTGCGCGAGGATGTGCGCGGCCGAGTGCCGGATCACCGACCGGCCGTCCTCGGTGTCGGCCGCGACCGGCTCGGCGTCCGCGTCCTCCTCCGGTGACCATGCCAGGTCGCGCAGCCTTCCGTCGCGGTCGCGGACCACCACCACGGCCTGCGGGCCTGAGGTCGGGAACTCGGCTCCCCGGATCGCCTGCCCGGCCGTCGTGCCCGCCGGGATCCTCACGCTCGGCGCGGGCGGTGCGACGGCTTGGCTGGACACCGTGGAGCTCCTCGAGTTCTGGCGCGATCGACTGCTGTGCTGGCCGAGCCCGCGCGGGCAGGGCATGGCGATGCTATCCGGGTCAGCGCGGGTGCCGACCCGGATGTCGGGCCGGCAGGGCCGCGCGATACCGCACGCCCGGCGGCGGCTCGCGGCGCTCGTCGGTGGCGGTGTCCGAATTGTCGATATCGCGGAAACGCGGGTCGTCGGGCACGGTGGGGCGCGTGACGACCGCATCCGCGCCGCAGTCGGCCCGGCCGCACCTCGCGGTGCGGCTCGAGGACCGAATTCTCGGCATCAGCACCGGCGCGCTGCGCCGTCGGAACTGGCTGCCGCAGGTCGTGCCCTACACCGGCTACGGGTCGACGTCGTGGCTGCGCATCCTCGGCCGGGTGCTCCTCGCACCGCCGGACGCGCCCGACGACCCCTCGACCCCCGGCCGGCAGCCGGTGACGCCGCCGGAGATCCGCGGCTGGCGGCGCTTCCTCACCGCGCAGGTGCCGGGCGAGATCGTCCGGGTGCGCATCGGTGACCATGAGCACGAGCTGATCACCGACCGTGGCGGGTACGTGGATGCCGTCGTCCGGGCGCGGCTGGGGCCCGGCTGGCACGACCTGCCGATGTGGTGCGGCGGCCGCTCCCCGCGGCGCGCGCGGGTGCTGGTGGCCGCGGACGACGCCCGTCTCGGGCTGGTCAGCGACGTCGACGACACCGTGATGGTGACCTCGCTGCCCCGCCCGCTCATCGCGGCGTGGAACTCGTTCGTGCTGCGGGAGTCGGCGCGTCGCGTGGTGCCGGGAATGGCCGAGCTGTACGGCCGGATCCTGCTGGCGCATCCCGACACGGTGGTGGTCTACCTGTCCACCGGCGCGTGGAACGTCGCCGGACCGATCCGCCGGTTCCTCGCCCGCAACGGCTATCCGGAGGGGCCGCTGCTGCTGACCGACTGGGGGCCGACGAACACCGGCTGGTTCCGATCCGGCCAGGAACACAAGACCGCCGCGCTGCGCCGGCTCGCCCGCGAGTTCCCGGGCGTGCGGTGGCTGCTGGTCGGCGACGACGGCCAGCACGACCCGCAGATCTATGCCGACTTCGCCGCGGAGCACCCCGGCCACGTCGCGGCGATCGCGATCCGCCAGCTCACCGCGGCGCAGCGGGTGCTGTCCCACGGCTCGCCGCTGCCCGCCGAGGCGGACCCGGCTACCGGCGGTGCGAGTGGGGCGCCCACCGTGCAGGCGCCCGACGGCGCGAGCCTGGGCGCCGAGCTGCGGGCGCGCACAAGCATTCTCTGACCATCCCGGACCCGCCGGTGACCGGCCGCCGGCCGGCTCCTGACCTACGCCGCTGCCGGCTCGGGCAAGCCGGTTCAGCCGGGCCGTTCCCCGAGGATCTGCCGCGTCGCATCGTCCTCCCGCCCGCCGAAGTAGCGGTCC
Organism: uncultured Actinomycetota bacterium; assembly: GCA_963844455.1. GTDB lineage: Bacteria > Actinomycetota > Actinomycetes > Mycobacteriales > Nakamurellaceae > Nakamurella. The sequence continues at coordinate 125,730 of CAWJOH010000010.1, read as the reverse complement.
AGCACCGCGCGGAAGACCGATGCATCGTCCGGGTCGACCGCGGCGAACAGGGTCATGCTCGAGCGGAGCTTGACCTCGTCGATGCCACCGAGGATCTCCACCGCGGTCCTGCCTCGCACGTCGAGCAGCGCGGCGCAGCACTCCCGCAGCCGCGGACCGAGAACCGGGTGCGCGAGGTACGCCCGCGCCTCCGCGGTGCCGGCAATGGCGTAGTGCTGCGCCACCGGACTCCGGCCCAGGCCCGCGACCTGCGGGAAGACGAACCACATCCAGTGACCGGTCTTGCGGCCCGCCCGGATCTCGGCGAGCGCCGCCCGGTAGGTGCCGGAGCCGTCCTGGGCGGACACGAAGCGCGCCAGGTCGTGCCGGTCGTCGTCAGCCGTCATCGCGGCCCCCTGCCGCCGAGGCCGAGGCGACGTCCTCCGTCAGCCGCACCCGCCCGATCGTCGGAATGCCTCGGTTGGTGAACCAGAGGGTGCCGCCCGGGCCGGGCTTCAGGTCGAACGGCCCGCTGACGTCGGGCGGGCCGCCGTGCCGGGTCATCGTCGCCGCCGGATCCGGCGCGGCCGGGTCGAGCCGCACGATCGCGTCGCCACCCGAATCGAGGAACCAGATGCGGCCGTCGGGCCCGAGCGCGTCGCCGTCCGGCGCCGACGCGGGCACGTCCGGGACCAGCAGCTGCCGCCAGCTGCCGAGCGGATCGGCGGGATCGAAGGCTGCGATGCCGGCCGGGCCGCGGGTGGTGAGCCAGAGCCGACCGGACTCGTCGGCGGCCCAGGCCCGCGGGGCGCGCAGGCCCGGCGGATGCACGACCCGCACGGTCGATGCCGGGTCGTCCGCACGCGGGTCGAACGAGCCGACGCCCGGCGTGCCGGTGTTGGTGAACCAGATGCGGCCGTCGGCGGCCGGGAAGATCGCCGCGGGCAGGTCGAGGTCCGGATGCGTGACGATGCGGGCGGTCTCGGCCGGGTCGGCGGCGAGTGGGTCGATGCCCGCGAACCCGTTCGCGGCGCGCAGGCTGCACCAGACCCGCCCGTCGGAGCCGGTCTTGATCGCCACCGGGTTGACCAGACCGGGCGCAGCGATCGCCGTCATGGACGCGGCGGGGTCGTCGGCACCCGGGTCGATGCGGCCCACGAGATCCGCCGCGGGACAGGTGAACCACATCCGCCCGTCCGCGGCGGGGAACACGTTGGCCGGGCCGGCGAGGCGGCCGGCCGGGTCGGCGAACGTCTCGATCGCGCCCGTTTCCGGATCGATGCGCCCGACCCGATCGGTGCCCGGCGAGGTGAACCAGACCCGCCCGTCGGGACCCTCGATGATTCCGGTGAGCGCGCCGAGCAGCGCGCTCGGGTCGGCGAACGAGTCGATCAGCACGGTCATCGCGGCTCCCCCCGTCCGCGCCGGTGCGCGGCGTACTTCTTGCGGTACTTCGGGTCTGGCTCCAGCTCGATCAGGTCACCCGCGACGCTCTGCACCCGATCCGCCGCCCACACGTCGTCCCACCGGGCGGGCCTGCCGATCGTCACGTCCGCGGGGTCCGGGTCCATGACCGTCACTGTGGCACGCCGGGCCTCGCCGGTCAGGGCGGCGGCGCGTCGGCCGCCGCCTGCAGGCGCCGGCCCAGCGCGCGCGTCAGCTCGCGAACCTCGGGGCACTTCACGATCCGGAACGGACCAGGGATCCGGGCGAGCTGCTCGGCGTACCAGTACGGATTGCTCGTGCTGCCGACGAGGCGGGTGGTGCCGTCGTCGATGGGCGTGAGCCGCCCGAGCGTGCGGGGCACGCACGCCGCCACGGCGGCCACGGGCGCGTCCACGATCACCTCGACGTCGAACTCCCAGCCGGCGGCCAGGTGCTCCTCCAGCAGCGCGACGGGATCGAGATCGGCCGGCGGCACGAACGTGTCGTCCAGCACGGTGACCGCACGGACCCGGTCCACGCGGTACGCGCGCAGCGCGTCGGCGCGATGCGACCGGCACAGCAGGTACCACCTCCCGTGGCGGACGACGACCGCCCAGGCGTCCACCTCCGTCTCCCACTCGGAGCCCGCCTCGCTGCGGTACCCCAGGCGCACCTGGCGGTGCTCCGAGCAGGCCTGCACCAGGGTCGTGGTCATCGCCGGGTCGGGCCGGACGGCCGCGCGGTCCGGCGCCGGCGCGGTGGCCCGGCGCACGGCCTCCGCCTGCGCGGCGACGGGCTCCGGGAGCACGCGAACGATCTTGCCCAGCGCGCCGCCGACCGGATCGGTGGGATCGCTCGCGTCGTGGGAACCGTCGAGCACGGCCATGACCAGGCCCAGCGCCTCGGCCGCGCTGAACATCAGCGGCGGCACCCGCACGCCGCGGCCGACCCGGTAGCCGCCATAGGGCCCGCGGACGGACTCGATGGGGATGCCGGCCTCGCGCAGGATGCCGACGTACCTGCGGGCCGCCCGCTCGGACACGCCCAGCTTGTCCGCGAGCCGTTCCGCGCCGATGCCGGGGCTGCCCTGGAGCAGTTCCAGCGCCAGCAGCGCCCGCGCCGTGGGGCTCGCGTCGCTCGTCACGAGGAATCCGCCAATCCGGAAGCAGAACGTCCGGAACCTATCCTAGGGTGCTGATCATGACCAAGGAGATCGAGCTCGACACGTCGATTCGGGAGCCGGCGCTCATGCCGGACGAGGTGCAGATGCTGCTGTTCGCCCTCGAGCGCTCGCGGGCCCAGTTCGCCTGGAAATGCAGGGGTCTCGACGCCGAGGCACTGCACCGACCGCACCCGCCGTCGACCATGACCCTGGCCGGGCTGCTCAAGCACGTGGCGTTCGTCGACGACTGGACGACGGTGCGGGCGACCGGGCAGCAGATGGTCGAGCCGTGGCGCAGCGTCGACTGGGACGCGGACCCCGACTACCCCTGGCGGTCGGCGGCCGAGGATTCCCCCGAGGAGCTCTACCGCCTCTGGTCCGATGCGGCCGAGCGATCGCGGGTGGCCATCACCGCGCTGCTCGCCGACGGCGGGCTCGACCGGCCGATCGTCGTGTCGTTCGACGGATGGGTGCCCAACGTCCGTCGGGTGCTCGTCGACCTGCACGACGAGTACGCCCGACACGTCGGCCACGCGGACCTGATGCGGGAGGCCATCGACGGCCTCGTGGGCGAGGACCCGCCGCAGAACTGACGGCGGTACCGGGCGCCGGCGTGCCTGCGCCGGCCTCCCGAACGATGCTCAGGAATTGATCTCGTCCACCGCGGCGAGGCCCAGTCGCCGATCGATCGACCGGCGCGCGCGGTCGATCGGCACGTCGGTGCGTGCGATGACGTACTGCGCGTTCGCCAGGAAGAGCGCGGCCTCGATCTCGAATGCGAGTTGGCCCGGATCCTCCGCCGGGTCCAGCGAGCCCTCGGCCTGAGCGTCCTGCACGCACCGCTCGAGCAGCGCCAGCCAGTCCCCCAGGAACGCGACGAGGCGGTCGCGGATCGGTCCCGGGTGGGTGTCCATCTCGGCCAGCACCGAGGCGAAAAAGCAGCCGCCCGGGAAGTTCTCGAGCTCGAGATAGCGCAGGTACCGGTCGACCAGGACGCGCAGCCGGGCCAGTCCCCCGGACACCTCATCGACCGCGTCCAGGACCTGCGCCGAGAACAGCGCGCTCGCCGTCTCGACCGTCGCCAGCTGCAGTTCCTCCTTCGAGCCGAAGTGCGCGAACAGGCCGCTCTTGCTCATTCCGACGGCGCCCGCCAGGCGCCCGATCGACAGCCCGTCGATGCCCTCCACGGTGGCCAGCCGCGCCGCCTCCCCGAGGATCGCGGTCCGGCTGCGCTCGCCGTCGCTTCGCCGCTTCCGGGCAGCGCGTTCCCGTCCCGGCCCCGAGGTTCGCACATTCACGATTGTAAGTTAGCACGATCGGTCGTACTCTGTGCAATTGGCACGATCGTTCGTGTTGATCGACATCAGTCGGGCGATCCGCACACCGCGCTTCGCCGCCGTGAAAGGACCCCCGCATGGCCGGCATCACCAGCACCGCCCCCCTCGACGACGACGTGGTCCGCGATCTCGCCGGGCGGGTGTCCGGACCGGTTCTCGCCCCGGGCCAGCCCGGCTACGACGCCGCCCGCGCCGTGCACAACGGGCTGATCGACCGCTCGCCCGCCGTGATCGTCCGCTGCCACAGCACCGCCGACGTCGTCGCCGCGCTCGCGTTCGCCCGGGAACAGGGACGCGACGTCTCGGTCCGCGGCGGCGGGCACAACGTCGCCGGCCGCGCCGTCGCGGATGGGGTCGTGATGATCGATCTCGCCGAGATGCGGGACGTCGCCGTCGATCCCGATGCTCGCACCGCCACCGCCCAGGGCGGCGTCCGATGGGCCGAGTTGAACGACGCGACCGCGCAGCACGGACTCGCGGTCCCCGGCGGGATGGTGTCGACCACCGGCATCGCGGGCTACACCCTCGGCGGTGGGCTCGGCTGGCTGATGTCCAAGTACGGCCTGGCCTCCGACAACCTCCTCGCCGCCGAACTCGTCACCGCCGCCGGCGAGGTCCTCCAGGTCGACGAGTTGTCCCACCCCGACCTGTTCTGGGCGCTGCGTGGCGGCGGCGGCAACTTCGGCGTCGTCACCACCTTCACGTACGCCCTGCACCCGGTCACGACCGTGACCGGCGGGCTCGTCGCGCACTCGCTCGACGCCGCGCCCGACCTGCTGCGCTTCTACCGCGATGCGATCGCGGACGCCTCGGACGACCTGACGGTGATCGGCGGGCTCATCCACGCCCCCGACGGGTCCGGGACCCAGCTGGCCGCGCTCGTCGTGTTCCACGCCGGTGACCCGGACGCCGCCGAGCGGGAGCTGAAGCCGTTGCTCGAGTACGGCTCTCCGCTGGTGACCCAGGTCGGCCCGATGCCGTACCCGGCGATGAACAGGATGCTGGACGCCGCCTACCCCGACGGCGCCCACAACTACTGGCTCTCCAGCTTCGTGGAGGGCCTGCCGGACGAGCTGATCGACGCCGCGGTCGAGCGCTTCCGCACGGTGCCGTCGCCGATGTCGGCGATCCTGTTCGAGCGCTTCCACGGCGCGGTCACCCGAATCGCGCCCACCGCGACCGCCGTCCCGCACCGCGCCGAGGGCTGGAATCTGGTGATGACGTCGGTCTGGCCGGAGGATGCCGGCGACGCCGCCAACATCCGCTGGAGCCGGGAGACGTTCGAGGAGCTGCGTCCATCCTTCAGCGCCGGTCGCTGGCTGAACTACCTCGGCGATGATCAGGGCGACGACGCCATCCGGGGCGCCTACGGCCCGAACTACGAGCGGCTGCGCGAGGTGAAGCGGCGCTACGACCCGGAGAACGTCTTCCACCGCAACCACAACATCGCGCCGTAGCGGTCCGGCCTTGACGCAACCATCTGATTGCCATAGCGTGAGTGGCAACCAATCGATTGCTATATGGAGGCGGACATGGCATTCCCCGACCGCATCGAACGCACGCTCGTGCTGGCCCACCCGCCGGAGTCGGTCTGGGCCGCGCTGACCACCGCGGAGGGCCTCGGCACGTGGTTCGGTCACCGGGCCGAGATCGACCTGCGGGTCGGTGGCCAGGCCACGCTCGCCTGGGACAGCGGCGACACGGCCACCCTCACGATCGAGCGCGTCGAGCCGCCCCGTGTCTTCGGGTACACCTGGCCGGTGTACGGCCTGCCCGACGGCGATCCGCGCCGCACGTACGTGGAGTTCACGCTGGAGCCCACGGGCACCGGAACCACCCTGACCATGGTCGAGAGCGGTTTCGCGCAACTGCCCGACGCCGGGGACCACTCGGTCGCCTACTCGGGCAACACCAAGGGCTGGACGAGCGAGCTGGGCGAGCTGGTTGCCTATCTCGATGGACGCGCCTGACCCCGAGGCGGTGGCGCAGGAGGTCTTCTCCGCCCTGGCCGATCCGAGCCGGCGCGGGATCCTCGCCGCGCTCGCGGCCGGCGGGCCCGCCACCGCGACCGACCTGGCCGCCCGGTTGCCCATCACCCGGCAGGCGATCGCCAAGCATCTCTCCCTGCTCACCGCAGCCGGCCTGGTCGTGGCCGCGCCGGGAGAACGGCGCCGGGTGCGCTATCGGTTGGAGTCCGCGCCGATGACGGTGGCGCAGCAGTTTCTCGCCGCGCTCGCCCGCGACTGGGACGGTCCGCTCGCCGCCCTGCGCGACCGGTTGGGTGAGCAACCGTGACGGGATCCGTTGCGAAGAAAGTATTCGCGAGAAGGGAAGGAACACGATGACGACGATGGCGAACCTGCCCGACGTGGTGTCACGCGAGGAGTGGCTCACCGCCCGCAAGGACCTGCTGGCCAAGGAGAAGGACCTGACCCGGGCGCGTGACCGGGTCAACGCCGATCGACGGCGGCTGCCGATGGTCCGCGTGGACAAGCCGTACAGCTTCGAGGGCCCGGACGGGACCGTCACCCTGCTCGACATGTTCCAGGGCCGTCCGCAGCTGGTGATGCACCACTTCATGTTCGGACCGGACTGGGACGAGGGCTGCCCGAGCTGTTCGTCCGCGGCCGACGGGATCGGCAGGCTGCGGCAGCTGCACGCGCGCAACACCACGCTCGTCGCCGTGTCGCGCGCGCCGTACCCGAAGCTCGCCGCGTTCCGGAAGCGGATGGGCTGGACGTTTCCCTGGTATTCCTCGTTCGGCACGGACTTCAACTACGACTTCCACGCCACCCTCGACGACCGGGTCGCGCCGGTGCTGCTGCACTTCCGGACGGAGGCCGAGCTCGCCGCGACCGGCACTCCGTGGACGGAAGGGCCGTGGACGGCGACCATGCGCGGCGAGGAGATGCCGGGCATCAGCGCGTTCCTGCGGGTCGGCGACGAGGTGTTCCACACGTACTCCACGTTCGGCCGCGGCATCGAGGAGTTCCACAACGGTTACCAGTACCTCGATCTCACCGCTCTCGGTCGCCAGGAGGAGTGGGAGGAGCCGCGGGGACGCGCGGTTCCGCTCGGCATGCAGGTCGGCGGCCCCGGGATGCGGCTGCTCGACGACGACGACACGTGATCGGGCGCGCGAGTGCCGTCGCCCGGTCCGAGGGCGGCGGATCTTCCGGTGGCGCCGGGCCGCGGAGTCAGGCGAGGAAGCTGACGACGAGCGCGAACACGCAGAGCACCAGCATGCCGATCGCGTTGACGAACAGGTTGCGGCCGAAGTCGCGCGCACGCACGTGCATCCCGATGGCGACGACGAAGTAGAGCACCAGCGCCGCCGCGGTGACCAGCCCGAGGTACGGCACCCAGATGCCCGCGACGAGGCCGGCGGCCGCCGCGAACTTGATCGGCGACATCATCCACCAGAACCGGCGGGGCCAGCCGACGTCGTCGAAGCATCGCGCGACGAACGACACCGGGCGCAGACACAGCACCGCGTCGCCGGCGGAGACCAGCGCCAGCAGGACGACCGGCCAGATCGGCTGCGGCACGGCGCTCATCCGCGAAACATACCATACGGTATGGTATGGTCGTGCGGTGTCTCCCCGTGACCGCTGGCTCACCGAGGGCCTGGCCGCACTCGCGGCCGACGGCGCGTCCGGCGTCCGGGCGGACCGGATCGCCGCCCGGCTCGGGCTGACGAAGGGGTCGTTCCACCATCACTTCGCCGGCATCGAGGACTACCGGCGCGCCCTGCTGGAGCGACACGAACACGAGCAGCTGGCGTTCCTCGACCGCGTCAACGCGGAGTTGGACGGGATTCCCCCCGATGCCGCACTCGCCGGGCTGCCAGAGCGCCTGACCGACCTCTTCGACGCCGACCTCGAGCGGGCCGTGCGCAGCTGGGCGGTCGCGGACCCCACCGCCCGCGCCGTGCAGGAACGGCTCGACACCGCGCGCCTGGCGTTCCTGCGCGACCTGTGGACCCGCCTGCTCGGCGACGAAAGACGGGCCCACGTCGCCGCTCTGGTGCCCCACCTGATCGCGATCGGGGCCAGCATGGCCCAACCACGCCTGGCCGCGAGCGACCTCCGCGCCGTGTTCGATCTCCTCGCGGCGCTGGCGCCGGGTGTCGGTCGGCTGCCCTCGCGGTGAGCGAACGCGACCCTCAGCGTGCCCGGTCGTAGATCAATGCCAACTCGCCCCGCTCGCCGGTCTCCTGGCGCGTGAGCGACCAGGCGGACGGTGGCAGGCCGTCGTCGAACAGCCGCTGCCCGTCGCCGGTGATCTCGGGACAGAGGATGAGATACAACCGGTCGAGCAGGTCCGCCGAGAGCAGCGCCTTGATGACGCTGGCGCTGTTGTTGACGAGTATGTCGCCCGCGCCGGTCGCCTTGAGCTCCGCGACCACGTCCGCCGTCGGGGCATCCACCACGCGGGTGCGGTCCCACGGGGGTTCGGTCAGCGTGGTCGAGAGGACCACCTTCTCGGCGTTCACCAGCCATCTCGCGTATCCGCGATCGCGTGGGTCGGCGTTCTCGTCGTCGGCGACCGGCGGCCAGTAGCCCATGAACCCCTCGGCATTCACGCGGCCGAGCAGCGCGGTGGTGGCCGTCTCGTAGATGCGGGTGAGGTGATCTCGAGCGACCTCGGTGACCGCGTACGGCACGATCGCGCTCAGATCGCCGGGCCCGCCGGGACCGTTGTAGTGGCCGTCGAGGGTGAGGCTCATGCTCGCGGTCACCCTGCGGTTGGTCGAGCTGGTCATGATGACGCGTCCTCTCCGATGGGCGAAACAGCTGTGCTGGTCGGCGCTGTGGCGTTCGGATCTGTCGTGCGCGGTGTTGTGGTCGTGCCGTGAGGGGCGCCGACGACGTCGGCGAGGTTGTCGAGCACCTGCCCCCAGCCGGTTTCGATCCCGGCGACGTTGAGCAACGCCGCGACGGTTGTTTCAGTCAGGCGCAGGCCCAGCCGCAGCCGGGTTCCGTCCTCGACCTCGGTGAGCACCAGGTCGTAGTGGCCGGTGAGCGAGACCTGCCCCGCCGCGTCCAGGAGCGAGAGGTCGAAGACGAGGCTCTCCGGTTCGCTGGCGGCGAGCACGGTTCCCTCCGCCCGGTACCGCCCCTCGGCGTCGCGGTACTCGAGAACGGCGCGCCCGCCCGCCCGCGGCTCGAGGGCGCAGTCGGTGACGACCAGCGACGGCGGCGCCCACCAGGTCGCCAGCAGCTCGGAATCGACCCAGTGCCGCCAGACCACGTCACGCGGCGCGGCCAGCAGGCGCTCGAAGGAGAAGGCGCGCCCGTCCGCCCACCGCTCCCGGTTCGCGACCGCGGACTCGGCCTCGATGGCCGCGCGGTACCGCGCGATGACGTCACGGTCGCCCGCGTGCGCCTCGGTGGTCGCGACCAGATCCCGCAACCGATCGGCAAGCGCCGCCAGCGGTGCGGCCTCGACGGCGTAGACGCGACGCTGCCCGAGCGGGAAGACGGCGACAAGTCCGGCGCGGGCAAGGGTCTGGAGGTGTTTGGTGGTCTGCGGCTGACGCGCGCCGGTCAACTCGGCCAGCTCGCCGACGGACCGGGGCCGCTCGGCGAGGAGTTCCACGATGCGCCATCGGGCGGCGTCCCCCAGCGCGGAGGCGATCCTGTCCACACCCGAAGTATTCTCACATCAGAATATTCTTGTCAAGGAATAGGCTGGAGCGTCAAACGGCGCGCCGCCGCCCCCCGGAGCGGACCAGGTCATGGCACCGAGGAGGTCTGGGGGCTGTTTGTCGGGACACGCCTCCGCGTGGTCCGGAGGGTCACCGACGGCAGCAGTGTCAGCTGGATGTTGGCTCTGCCAATCGGCTGGGTATATGGACCGCGAGGTGGCCGGCCTTCCCGACAAGGGCCGATCGCCTCACAGGTCCGGCCGGTTCAGCAGCGAGCCGGCCGGGCCGCCCGGTGGTGCGCCATTCCGCGTACTGGCGCCACCGCGACACAACGTCGCCTCGCGGTCGCGCGTCGGAATCGGTGCTCTGACATGCGGTTTCGATGGTGGGCGATACTGGGATCGAACCAGTATGTGACCCTGCCCGAAGGTGCCTCCGCTACTTGCGGAAATAGCCGCTGTCCAGCCACGACGGCCGTCTGGAGCCTAGGACGCCTCGAGCGCCCCGGCGTGCCAGTAGCGATCTTGCACGCGCCACTGGCACGTCCGAGCGGGGGTCAGCCGGCAGGGACACCCGCCGCCAGGGCCTTCACATCGGCGGTGTGCAGCGGGTTGCCGGCGATTCCCCAGTCGCCGGAGGCGACCTCTTCGACGATGCACCAGGTGACCGGACGCATGTTCTCACCCTCGATCTCCACCATCGTGTCGGTGAGACGGCGAACGATCTGCTGTTTCTGGTCGGGGGTGAAGACACCCTCGACGAGCTTCACATTGATCAGGGGCATGGGATGACCTCCTTGGTCGTCGGCGGGAACTCCCGCCTATGGCTGGGGGACTCACGTCCTCCTACCCCAGATGCGTAAGCACGACCGTTACCGCGGTAGCTCTCACGGTTACGATCCGCGCTCCGCGGGCAGCTCGACGGCGCGAGGGCGTGCCGACAACCGGCGAACGTTCTGGCACAAATCTGGCACAGAACCGGTCACTGATCGTTTAGAGGGGCTCTGACCTGCGAAAACACTGTGGGCGATACTGGGATCGAACCAGTGACCTCTTCGGTGTGAACGAAGCGCTCTCCCGCTGAGCTAATCGCCCGGGATCCCGGCCCCTGGCCGGGCAGAGGCAACCATACCCGATGGGCGCGACCTCCCCGGGTGGGTGACGGGCGACTCAAACGGCACGGTTTGCAGGCCGCACGGACGTGTCTCACAGATTGCCATAGGCCGAACGGGTGAAGTTCAACAGACCGCGTGACGGGCGGTCGACTCGCCCGTCCCCGATGCAAGAAGGAACGGCCTGGAACGACAGCACGGACACCCCGCGCACAGGCCTCCGAACGGCGGAGAAAGCAATGTCTGACACCACCGCGGTGCGTCACCAGATGGTCACCGCTACGACCGAGATGTTGTTGATCTCCGACCCCGTCCTGCCGGCCGTCCAGGCCGAGCTGCGCTACTACTGCGACGATCCCTTCGCGGTGCAGATGCTGCTGTCGATCGACCAGAGCCCCGCCATCTGCTGGGTGTTCGGCCGCGAGCTGCTGGCCGACGGCCTGCACATGCCGGCCGGCATCGGCGACGTGCAGATCTACCCCGTCGAGGACGGCGTGGCGATCGAGCTGCGCTCCGGCTCCAGCTCCGCGAAGCTGCTCGCCTACGGCCCCGACCTGCAGACCTTCGTCGACCGGACGCGGGACCTCGTCCCTGCCGGCGCCGAGCTCGAGCACGACGACATCGACGGCGAGCTGGCCCTGCTGCCGGTTCACGACAACTTCTCCTCATGATCTTCTGATCGCCCGCCCCCCGCGATGGCGGGGTTTGGAGGCCACAGACGGGTTCGGATAGAGTGGCCGGGCCTGAAGCTCCGCCGAGCGGTGTCAGGGTAGGCGGACGTAGCGCAGCTGGTAGCGCATCACCTTGCCAAGGTGAGGGTCGCGGGTTCGAATCCCGTCGTCCGCTCGGGGAGGTGCCGGGTTCCCGCCAGGGCCTCACTCGGTGGGATGGCCGAGAGGCGAGGCAACGGCCTGCAAAGCCGTGTACACGGGTTCGAATCCCGTTCCCACCTCGGAGCACGACAGTTCCACCTGAACGGCACGGGCGATTAGCTCAGCGGGAGAGCGCTTCCCTGACACGGAAGAGGTCACTGGTTCAATCCCAGTATCGCCCACCAGCATTGACTGAAGTCAGAGTCCTCCGGGGACCGGAATCACCTCGGCCTGATCGTGATCGTCTCGACGCCGCTGATGGAATCGCAGTCGAAGTCGTCGCATTGCAGCACATTTCCGCTCGCCGTGGCGATTCCAGCCCGCATCGAGACAGTCGAATCGTCCACCATCGCCACCGTCGAAATCGTTTGGGCGGAGCCGGTACAGGTGAACCCCTCGTAGGCGTACGCGATCGCGGTCGACTGCCCTCGCGATTGGACGATCTCGGCGGTGAAAGACCCGGCGGCCCCGGCCCGGCAAGTGAAGGTCGCCGTGATCTGCACTGCGCCGCCGCCATCGAGAACAGCGGGTCCGAAATCCACGGCGGGCTGCTGCGCCGCCGCGGATGCCGCGCCGTGCGACGCGACGAACAGAGTCGAAACGACTGCCAGCACGACGACGAACCGCCTGGTCACGAGGCGCTCTCCCTGGCGTCGAGGCTTGCGTCGAGGATCCGGCGGTCCTACCTGACCGTCACGGTGCTGCTCGTCGGACTCCACTGGACGTTGCCGAAGGCGTCCCTGATCCGGACCTGATAGCGGTGCGTCGATCCGCTGGCGAGGCCGGTCTCGGTGAAGCTCCGATTCGGCACCGTCCAGAAGTTCGTCTTGATCGTCGTGGTGTGGACGGCTGTGGCGTTGTTGCCGTCCCGGAACACCTCGTAGGTGAGCTGTTCGTTGTCGTAGTCCCATGCCGTGCCGAACGTCACCGTGACAGTGCGGCTGGACGGCGACGTCGCGGTCGTCGGCGGGGTCGGGCGGGACGGGCTGATCGCGTAGGTGGGGCCACGCTTGTTCGTCGCGATGCTGCTGACCGCCATCCGGACCAGGCCCTGCTGCGGCGTGCCGTTCACCGTCGGGAACTCGCCGCCCATCACCACGTAGCTGGCCGTTCCGGTGATCGCCCACGGTCCCTGCCCCATGCCCGTGTACGAGCCGGCCGCCAGTTGCGGGAACCAGTGCAGGACCGTCGAAGCGGGCCGGCCGTTGTAGTTCCACCCGTAGTTGTCGGGCCCGATGTTCGTCGTGGTCGGCGCGATCGTCTGTGCCAACGCGCGTTGCCAGCGCACGCGGGGGCTGGTGTCCGGGAAGCTCCTGATCCACGTGCAGTTGTGGGCGTGGCCGACGCTGTACAGGACGGCACCGAGCGGCAGCACGTCATAGGTGTCGCCATGGCAGTCGTTCACCAGCGTGATCGCGCCCGTCAGCGGGTTGGCCGCGAAGGTGCCCTCGAAGTTGGAGCCTGCTCCGTAGGCGTACCCGGATCCGAAGATCTGCTGCCCGTTCGTGCGCAGGCTGGTGATCGCTCCGGTCGAGGTCGCGTCGCGGATCGTCTGATTCGCCGCCCAGGGAAGGACATCCGAGCTGGCGGTGGCAGCGCCCGTGGAGCGGAGCGACCCCATGCCGTAGGCAGCCTGCCCGTTGAGTGTGGTGAAGGCGCCGCCGACGATCACTCGACTCTGGTCGGGCGCCAGGACCATGGACCACACGGATCCGTTGTCGGCCCTGGGCGCCCACGGCAGCAGCGAACCGGTACCGGTCGTGACCGCGCTGAGATTCTTGCGGCCGGCGCCGTTTGCCGAGCCGAACGAACCGCCGATGAACAGGGTGCTGTTGCTCGCCGTCAGCGCGCGCACGGTGCCGCTGACGTTCGCCGTGAATCCCGGCACCAGGCTGCCGGTCGCGACGTTGAAAGCCGCGACGTGGCTGTGGGCAGCTCCGTCGACGCTCGTGAAGTCTCCGCCGACGAAGATCTTGGTGCGGTCCGGTGAGGCGGTGATGGCGCGCCCCTGCCCGTTCATCGAGTGGTTGAAGGACGCGACCCGATTCCCGGTCGTGATGTCGTACGCGAACAGGTTGCCGGCGCTGACCTCGCCACTGCCGCCCGCGGACACGCCCGGCGGGCGTGCCCGGCTGAAGCTGCCCGTCACGTAGACCGTGTTGCCGACGATCACCTGGCTCCACACCACGCCATTGATCTGCCAGGTCGGCAGCACGTCTGCGCTGACCGTGGCCGGCGTGCCGGCGGCCGGGGCCGTGTCGGCCAGCACGTCCTTGACTGCCGAAACACTTCCGGCAACAGTCAACGCCGCCGCTGTGAACACCGCCAGCACAGACCGGCGCCGCACCGTCCGCGAAACAATACCCACCCTGCGACCCCGTCTCGGAAATGTCCCACGATTGGCCATCACTGCCCTCAACGCATTCCACCCGTGAATTCGGCCGGGAAATGACTCCCGTCGAAGTCGACGGAGACCGTCGCCGTTGTCCGGCTTTGCGGAGGGATGGCGAATGCGTAAACGGCGGTGGCCGACGCTCCGGGAGGAACCAGCCCGGCAAAGTCCTGAACCCGGGCATCCTCGTAGACGGCAGCCGCGATCCGTGCCGGCGTCCCGTAGGTTGCGGTGACGACGACCTCATTGAGTTCGATCGGAAGTGGCGATCCGTTGCGCAGAGTCAGGAAGACCAACGTGAACGGTCGCCCGGGGAATGTGCCGGGACCCAGGGCGCGTTCGGTCGCGTGCGAGAAGCGATCCACGGTCAATGAGATGCCGTCCGGATAGCTGACGCCACCGGCTTTCGAGAAGTGGCCCGCGCCGGCGGCCAGTCTCGACTCGGGCATACCGCCGCCGCGTACCAGCGGGGCGAATGTGAGGGGTGCCTCGGGATCGGGCGGCCTGCTCGTCGGGACGGTCGACGGCTCGATGTCATCGGGGCCCGCCGCCACGGCGATGCGGTCGCCCGCGGGGCCGACGGCCTGATCCGACGCCGGCGCCGCGCACGAAACGCAGCAGAGCAGGAATCCAGTCAGCGTTGCCGCGAGCAACCCGGATGTCGGTGCGAGCGGGTACCCCCGTGGAGTCACCCGCCGGTGACGTTCTTCAACCCAGGACATCCGACCCCCAGGTGTCGAACTGCCGTCAAGAACCCGTGGCCCTCAGGCGGAATATTGCCACTCCGGGCTCTGGAGAAACATAAGAACTTTAGGTGACGCACTGATCACATGGCGTGTTCGACCAGACCGCACGACGACGGAGGACGTCCGCACCCAATTCGTCCGGAATGGGTGCGTGGATTTCTGGCGCGGGTGATGACGTGGGACCGCTTCGACCATCACTCCGCTGGACGCTCCTCGCGACAACGTGCGGCGCGGCATGGACACGGTGACGACGAGTGAACCGCCGGTGGACCTGTCGTCCTCGATGCGGCGTGGCGACCGCGGGTCCGTCAGCGCATCGGTGGTGGCGGCGGCGGCTGCTGGACGTAGACCACGGTCGGCTGCCGCCGGCGCGTGACGATCCAGACGATCCCGAGGACGACGTCGACGGCCAGCCAGATGAAGATGATCAGGAACCCGCCGATGCCGCCGCCGAGGTCCTTCACGCCCTCGCAGTCGGTGGCGTTGAGGTCGTCGCAGGTGCTGCTGTTCACGGACCTCATCGCGACGATGAACCAGATGAGGAACAGCACGTTGACGACGAGGATGAACCAGGTGAAGACCCGGACCCTCGGCTTCGGCGGCGGCGGTGCCTGGTAGGGCTGCACGGGTGGCGTCATCGGTTCCTCGCGTCTCGATCGATCGTCGACGAAGTGTCGATCACTGCCCGAAGTGTCGCACTGATATCGCCCGAAATGGCTTCAACCCGGCGAGAACGCCCTTCGCGAGATCGTGGGCGGGGGCCGGACGGCGAGTTCGCCGGTCCGTGAGCGCGGCTCTGCCCACGGCGCCGCGCGACCGTCACCCGTCGGGCGCGCCTGCACCTCCGGCGGCCGATCGCTCGGCGAGGAACTGCCGGGCGAGCCGCTTCGGCACCTTTGCCAGCCAGGACTCGGTGATCAGCTCCTCGAGGTCGGCCCGCGGGATGTGGTCGAGCTGGACCAGCACGGCCGGGTAGCCGTTGAAGTGCGGGGTGGTGAAGAAGACGTCGGGCTGCTCCGCGCAGAGGGCGAACTTGACCCCTTCGTCGGGCACATGGGCGCCGAGGATCGGCCCCTGTGGTGCCGCGTCGCCGAGCGCCTCCCGGTCGGCCTTGCGCAGCGGCCGCTCCCACGCGATGCCCTTGTCGCGCGCGCGCCACTCCAGCTGTCCCCGAGACGTGCGCTCCTCCGTCTCCGGCAGGGCCAGCGCGATCGCTCGGACGTCATCCCACGTCGCCATGGGCCGACCGTAGCCCGCTCCCCCGACGGGCCGGCCGTTGCGCCCGCCGGTGCCGGCCGTGCGGGTCACATCTTCTCGCGCGCCAACACCTTTCGCTGCACCTGGCGCTCGACCACGAACGAGACGAAGGGGATGGTGCCGGCGATCAGCACCCAGATGGTGCCGAGCGGCGACCACCGCGCCTTGTAGGCGAGATCGAAGGCCAGGATCACGTAGATCACGAAAAGCAGTCCGTGAATCGGTCCCCAGACCGCGACGGCGGCGCCCACGCCGAACGCGTACTTGGCCACCATCGCGGCGAGCAGGATCAGCAGTCCCCACCCGACCACGTACGCCGCCACCCGATACCGCTTGAACGCGGCCATGATCTTCGGCGGCACCGCCGGGCGCGCGGCGCGCGGCGCGGATGCGGCGGCGGGCGCCTCCCCGGTGTGCGGGGTGTCCCGGGGCGCGGTGACGTCACGGGCGGGATCAACGGCCACGTCGGCGGTCCTCCTCGGCGAGGGCGGCCAACGCCCTGTTGTACGCGGTCAGTTCGGGGTCGTCATCGTCATCGTCGTCGCCGACCGCGGCCACCGCGATGGTGACCCCGGTCGACGGCCGCTGGCGCGGGTCGGTGCGCGGCGCGGGCTCCGGATCGTCGATCGGCGTCTCGGCCGGCAGGTCGGCCCCGGTCACCTCGGCGACGTCCGCGTCGCCGGTCGGACCGAGCAGGTCGGCGAGCTCCTGCTGCAGGTCGGACAGGCCGGCGTCGGCGCGCCCGTCGGGAACGTCCGCGCCGTCGGTCTCCTCGACGTCCTTGATCAGCTCCAGGTGCAGGAAGCGCACCCACATGTACACGAACGCGGCACCGAACGCCGGCCACAGCAGGGCGTACCCGAAGTTCTGCGCCGTGCCCGTCGCCTCCTGGGTGCGGTCCCACTGCCACCAGCCGAGCCGCAGACAGGTCAGGAGCGCCGCCAGCACGAGGACATGACCGGCTATCCAGCCGGGCGTCGTGAAGCGTCGGTACACGTCACGACGGTACCGCCGTGATCTGCGCACCCGGTACCCCGAACGCGGGCCGCGGTCAGTCGCGGGCAGCGGCACAGGCGGCCTCGTCGAGCACCGCTCGGCTCCGCGGACCGGTGACGTGCACCAGGTCCTCGGCGCAGTCCACGTCCGTGCGCAGGCCGGAGTTCGACGGCAGTTCGAGCGGCACCGCCCCGTCGGCCACGTGCAGCGCGAGCGAGTCCGGGCCGAACGCGGGGCGCAGGTCGCGGACGGTGCGGGCGGCGAGCAGCGTGCTGCCCGTCCCGTGCCGGTCCGGAACGACTGCCACGCCGTGGGTCTCGGCCTGGCCGAGCGCGCTGTCCAGGTCCTCGGAATGCAGCGACGGGAGATCGGCCAGGAGCACCGCAACGAAGCCGGGACCGTCCACCGCCGTCAGGCCGTCCAGGATCGCGGTGTTCAGCCCGTCCGCGATGGTGTGCCGGAAGACGACGCCGTCGAGGCCGTCGAACGCCAGCTTGTCGGCCGGGTCCTGGGCCAGGATCACCACACGTCCGACGCGGGACGCCTCAGTGGCGGCGGCCACGGTGTCCGCTGCCATCGCCAGGACCAGCCGGCGCCGCAGGCCCCGCTCGACCACGATCCGGCTCTTGCCCCGGCGACTCGACTTCAGCGGGACGAGCACCGTCCACGAGAACGCCGCGGGATGGGTGGTCACGTCGCCCATTGTGGCGACCGGCCGGCTGCCGTCCGCCACCGGTTCGCGTGTGACGTTCACCGCATGCGGCCGTCGTCAGCTCGCGGCGACCCTGGCCTTCTCGACGTCGATGTCGAAGTCGGCCGGCGGGTACTGCGGGTTGATCCGCTCCAGCGCCTCGATCAGCAGCGACGAGATCGCCCAGTTCCGGTACCACTTGCGGTCCGCGGGAACGACGTACCAGGGGGCCGCGTCCGTCGAGCAGGTGCGCAGCGCTTCGCTGTACGCCGCCTGATAGCGGTCCCAGTATCCGCGCTCGTCGACGTCGCCCGGGTTGTACTTCCAGTACTTCGTCGGATCGTTCAGCCGGTCCAGCAGCCGCTGCTTCTGCTCCTCCCGCGAGATGTGCAGGAAGCACTTGAGCACCGTCACGCCGCGCGCCACGAGGCCCTGCTCGAAATCGTTGATCGCCGAGAACCGCGGCCGCCAGACGTCTTCCGGAACCAGTTCGCGCACCCGGGCGACGAGCACGTCCTCGTACTGCGACCGGTTGAACACGCCGATGTAGCCGGGTGCCGGGACCTCCTTCTCGATGCGCCACAGGAAGTCGTGCGCGAGCTCCTCCTCGGTCGGCTTCTTGAACGCCGCCATGCGCACGCCGCCCGGGTCGACGAGGCCGAGCACGTGGTTGATCGTGCCGTCCTTCCCCGAGGTGTCCATGCCCTGCAGGATCAGCAGCACCGCCGCGGAGTTACCGGACGTGCTCTGCGCGAACAGCCGCTCCTGCAGGCCCGCGAGGTGCTCGCCGAGTCCGGCGAGCGCGGCCTGCCCGCCCTCCTTGTCCTGCGGGCCGATCGGCGTCGCCCGCGGGTCCACCGACGCGACGTCGAAGTCGCCGGCGGGAATCGCGAACGCCTCGCTGGGCGCGGGACCGGTCGGCAGGGAAGCACCGGACATCTTCTTCGCCATGCCGCACACCCTGGCACAGCGCTCTTCGGCGCCGGCCCGCGCGGTCGTACGCTGCCTCACGTGACCAGCCCGAGCGCGAAGACGTCGACCCCAGCGGCGCCCGATGCCGGCGCTTCCTCCGGCTTCGATCCCGAGAATCCGCAGACCTTCCTGGATCTGGACGACCGCTGGTGCGCGCACAACTACCACCCGCTGCCGATCGTCGTCGCGTCCGCGCAGGGCGCGTGGATGACCGACGTGACCGGGCGGCGATACCTGGACATGCTCGCCGGCTACTCGGCGCTGAACTTCGGCCACCGGCATCCGGCGCTGATCGCCGCGGCGGTCGACCAGCTGGGCACGCTGACGCTGACCTCGCGCGCGTTCCACCACAACCTGCTCGGGCCGTTCTGCGAGGAGCTCGCCGAGCTGACCGGCACCGAGATGGTGCTGCCGATGAACTCCGGCGCCGAGGCCGTCGAGTCGGCGATCAAGGTGGCCCGCAAGTGGGCCTACCGGGTCAAGGGGGTGCCGGAGAACCAGGCGCAGATCATCACCGCCGGCGGCAACTTCCACGGGCGCACGATCTCCATCGTCTCCTTCTCCGACGACGACGTTGCCACCGCCGACTACGGGCCGTACACACCGGGTTTCGTGATCGTGAAGTACGGCGACCTGCAGGCGCTGGAGTCGGCGATCACCCCGACGACCGCGGCGATCCTGCTGGAGCCGATCCAGGGTGAGGCGGGCGTGCTGGTCCCGCCGGCGGGCTACCTGGCGGAGGTGCGGCGGCTCTGCGACGAGCACGACATCCTGTTCATCGCCGACGAGATCCAGTCCGGCCTGGGACGGACGGGCACCGTCCTCGCCCTCGACCACGAGGGAGTGCGGGCCGACCTGTACACGCTCGGCAAGGCGCTCGGCGGCGGCATCATGCCGGTGTCCGCGGTCGTCGGCCGCCGCGACGTGATCGGCGTGCTGCAGCCCGGCCAGCACGGCTCCACCTTCGGCGGCAACCCGCTGGCCTGCGCCATCGGGCGCGCCGTCATCGCGCTGCTGAACACCGGCGAGATGCAGACCCGGTCAACCGCGCTCGGCGCGCACCTGCACGCCCGGCTGGGCGAGCTCGTCGGCAACGGGCTCGCCGAGGTGCGCGGTCGCGGGCTGTGGGCCGGCGCGGAGCTGGCCCCGCACATCGGGGCGGGCCGGCCGGTGAGCGAGGCGCTCGCCCGCCGCGGCGTGCTCGTCAAGGACACGCACGACACGACCCTGCGGTACGCGCCGCCCCTGGTCGTCACGAGGGACGAGATCGACCTGGGCGTGGACACTCTCGCCGCGGTGCTGGCGGACCTCTAGCGTTGCGCGCTGCCCGGCGTCGCGGGCCAGCGACAGCACCCGGGACGTCGCCCGCAGGTACTTCTTCCGGTATCCGCCGCGCAGCATCTCCGGCGGGAAGATCTCGTCCAGCGGCGCACCGGACGCCCGGACCGGGATGGACCGGTCGTACAGCCGGTCGATCAGCACGACCCAGCGCAGCGCGGCCGACTGGTCGGTGAGCGGCCGCACGTCCGCCAGGTGCGCGAGGGCGATCCCGTCCACCAGCCGGCCGAACCGCGACGGGTGCAGCCGGGCCAGCGTCGCAGTGACGTCCCCGAAGCCGTCGAGGCTGACGGTGCGCTCCCGGCCCAGCGCCTCCGCCGCGGCCGCGAGCGCCGCGTCGGTCATCGGCGGCGGCGCGGCGGCCAGCCCGGCGTGCCGGAAGTCGGGCCCGTCGACCCGCAGCGTGGAGAACCGCGCGGCAAGGGAATGGATCTCGCGCCGGAAGTCCTCGGCGGCGAACCGGCCCTCGCCCAGCTTGCCGGGCAGCGTGTTCGACGTCGCGGCCAGGTTCACGCCCTGCTCGGCGAGCTGGCCGAGCAGCCGGGTCATCAGCATCGTGTCGCCGGGGTCGTCGAGCTCGAACTCGTCCACGGCGATCAGCCGCCGGTCCGTCAGCCGCCGCACGGTCTCGCCGAATCCCAGCGCGCCGACGAGATGCGTGTACTCGACGAAGGTTCCGTACGCCTTGGGCCCCGGCACCGCGTGCCAGAGCGAGGCGAGCAGGTGGGTCTTCCCGACGCCGAACCCGCCGTCCAGGTAGAAGCCGCCGGCCGGCGCCGGCGCCGCCCTGCGGAACAGGCCGCGGCGCGGCGGCCGCGCGATGCCGGCCGCGAAGGCCTCGAGCGCCTCCACCGCCGCGCGCTGCGACGGCTCCGCGGGATCGGGCCGGTAGGTCGCGAAGCGGACCGCCGCGAACCGGGGCGGCGGCACCAGCGTCTCGATCAGCTCGTCGTGGGTGAGAACCGGGGTGATCTCGGTCAGGTGCACGACGGCCACGACCGGTCAGCCTAGGGCGACCCGGCGTGGGGGGGCGTCGCCCGCACCGCGCACAGAGCGTGGTGGTACGGATGGGGGGTGAGCTCGCAGCCACGGCCCACCGGCGCGCACCGGCGCGTGCCGTCCACGCCCCGCCTGGATGCGGGTGACCCGGTCCTCCGCCACGTTCCGGTCCTCGGCGGTCCGCCGGTGTCCGACGGTCATGCGTTCGCCGAGGGCGACCCGGACCTCGACGACGAGCTCGCCCGCCGCTACGCGTGGCCGGAGCCGGTGGTGCGGCCGACCGTGCGGGCCAACATGATCGGGTCGCTGGACGGCGGCAGCACGCTCGACGGCCGGTCCGGCGGTCTCGGGAACGGGATGGACCGGCACCTGTTCGCGCTGCTCCGCGATCTCGCGGACGTGATCCTGGTGGGCGCCGGGACGGTCCGGACCGAGGGCTACCGCGGCATCCGGCTGGACGACGTGCGCCGCGCGCGCCGCGTGCGCTGGGGCCGGACCGCCGCCCCGCCCCCGATCGCGGTGGTCACCCGGCAGGGCCTGCCGGCCGACGACGGGTTCTTCACCGACGTCGAGACGCCGCCGATCGTGCTCACCACCGAGGCCGGCGCGCACGCCGTGCCGCCGGGCGCGCGGGTGATCGCCAGCCCCGGTCCGCATGTCGACCTGCCCGCGGCACTGCGCACGCTCGGTGACTGGGGCCTCCACCGGGTGCACTGCGAGGGCGGGCCCGCGGTCCTGGACGCCCTGCTCGCCGACGACCTGGTGGACGACCTCTGCCTCACCCTGGCGCCCACGCTGCTCGGTTCCGGCGCCACCCCGCTGGTGGCCGGCCCGATCGGGGATCCCAGGCCGTGGACGCTCGCCGACGCCTGGATCTCGGGAGATCACCTCTTCACGCGGTACCGGCGCGGCGGATGACCCGGCCCCGACGGATCGGCCGCCGGATCCCGGCGATCGTCGCGGCGGCCGGGGTGCTGGTGACGGCGGCCTGCACGCTCGGTCCCTCGCAGCGGCCGCCGCTGGCGACCTCCGGTGCCCTCGTGCCGGGCGGCGGCGTCACCAGCAGCTCGATCCCGGTCGGTCCGGGCGGGCCCGGCCGGACCGCCGACCCGATCCGCTGGCAGCCGTGCGACGACCTCGATCCGGTCGACGCGGACACCGGGCTCGAGTTCACGCTGGAGTGTGGCTCGGTGGTCGTGCAGCGCCCGTCGGACGACCCGATCCGGCAGGAGGTGCTGCAGGTGGTCCGCGCCCGCGCACCGGAGGTTGCCGAGGACGCACCGAACCTCGTCGTGCTGCAGGGCGAGCCGGGCGAGAACGGGCGCCGGCAGGTGGCTTCGGTGGCCGCCGGGCTGTCGCCCGACCTGTGGTCGCGGGTCGGCGTGGTCGTCGTCGACCTGCCGGGCACCGGCGACTCGATGCCCGTCGACTGCCTGTCGGCGTCCGATGTCGCGGCGGTCAGCACGCTCGGCATCGATCCCCGCGAGCCGGCGGCGGCGGACGCCCTCGCGGCGCTCTCCCGCTCCGTGACGTTCGAGTGCGGCGACCTCGCCGGGGTTTCGCTGACCACGTACAACTCCACGAACGCGACCGACGACCTGGACACGCTGCGGGCGGCGCTCGGCACCGACACCCTCGACCTGCTCGGCCGCGGGTTCGGCGCGACGCTGGTCGCGGAGTACGCGGACCGGTACCCCGGCCGGGTCGGGCACGCGGTGCTGGACGCCCCCGCCGATCCCATCGATCAGGCCGACGCGCAGGCCACGGCGGTCGCGGTCGCCACCGAGGAGGCGTTGGACGCGTTCGCCGGCCAGTGCGCGACCTTCGCCGGCGGCTGCCCCCTCGGCGCCGACCCGAAGGCCGAGATCGACCGCATCATCGCCGATCTCGACGACGCCCGCGGCGCGGGTCCGGCCGCCGGCAGCACCAACGGCGGGACGGTGCTGCTCACGTTGCTCCTCCGGCTCGGCGACCCGGCCGGCTGGCCGGCGCTCGCCGCGGCGCTGGCCGCCGCCGGGAACGGCGAGGTCGGCCAGCTGCAGGATCTGCTCGACGAGTCGCTCGCGGTGGAGCAGGGCGGGGCCGGCTGGTTGAACGGCTCGATCCTGTACCGCTGCAACGACTCCGCGGTGCGGCTGACCGACGGCCAGCTGACCGACGCGGCCGCCGCCGCGGCCGAGCAGGCCCCGCTCTTCGGGCCCTACCTGATCGGACTGGTGGGCGTCTGCCAGGCCTGGCCGGCGCCGGACGCCGCGCTGGGCGGGGTGACGGCGACCGGCGCGCCGCCGCTGCTGGTGATCGGCGCGACCGCCGACCCCCTCGCGCCGTACCCCGGCGTGCAGTCGCTGGCCGCCCAGCTGGGTTCGGCCACGCTGATCAGCTGGCAGTCCGGCCGGCACGGCAGCTATCCGGCCAGCCCGTGCGTCGCCGCGCTCGTCGACACCTACCTCGAGGGCGGCGGCGTGCCCGCCATCGGCACCCTCTGCCCCCCGTGAGGCCGCACCGGGCGACCGGCTCCGGCGTGGTGCGCCGCCCCGCGGCGCGCCGGCCGTAGGGTCCGAGGATGTCCGCGCCGACCGACGCCGGGCCCGTCGAGTTCCGGCGGGCCGTCGAGCGACTGGACGTGGCCACGATGCGCCCGGAGGTCGAGGTCGGCCCGCTGCCCGCCCCGGCCCGGCTGGCTCCGTGGAGTCACGCGATCTCCGTGACGCTCTATCCGGCCGGCAGTGACACCGAGTCAGCGTCCGGCCGCATGATCCTGCTGTATGACCCGGATGGCGTCTCCGCCTGGGGCGGCAATCTTCGCATCGTCGTCTTCGCCACCTGCGAACTGGACACCGACATCGCCGTCGACCCCCTCCTCCCGGAGGTCGCGTGGAGCTGGCTGACCGAGGCGCTGGAGGGCAGCGGAGCGGGCGTCGACGCCCTCGGCGGCACCGTCACCGCGACCTCGTCGACACGCTTCGGCGACATCGCGGGACCGCACCGCACAGACGATCTCGAGCTCAGGGCGTCGTGGACGGCGGACTCGAACACCGAGCTGCACCTGCAGGCGTTCGCCGGATTCCTGGCGTCCGCAGCCGGCCTGCCGCCCGAGGGTGTGACCATGCTGCAGCGCTCGGACACGACCGGCGGGACCGCCATCCGATAGGTTGGCATCGCGACTAGCCGTTTCGGGTGCTTGACCACGGACGGCCGCAGGGCGGACACTACGGGTGACGATCGCGAGTGATCATCGAAGCCGGTACGACCGCACTCGGTACGACTGCACAGTGGCACGACTACACAGGGCGGCACAGCGGTAGGGCCGGACGGATGTCCTGGCGATTGACGTAGGACCGGCGGTCGGCCGGTCAGGGCGGGAGGACGTCGGGTGACCAGCTCGCCTGGGGGCATTGGCGTGGGCGTGACCCGCCGCGTCGATGAGGTGCACGCGGGTCTGCTGCCGACGCAACGCACCCCGCTGCGCGAGACCACCGCCATTCCGCTCCGCATGGCCACCGTGCTGCTCGTCGATCCCGATCGGGCCACCCGCGATCCGCTCCGGACCGCGCTGGCCGAGACCGGGGTCGGCCGCATCCTCGAGGCCGCCTCCGTCGCCGCGGTCGAGGACCTGGTGGCGCGTCAGGTGACCGGCGACCTGGCCCTGGTGAGTCTGCAGCTCGGCGCGGATGCCGGCCGGCTCGTGCACGCGCTGCGTGAGTCGGGCTGGCCGCGCGTGGTCGCCCTCGCGCCGACCTCGGACATCGGGCCGGTGATCGACGCCGTCGGTGCCGGCGTCAGCGGCGTGCTGATCGGGCGCCGGGCGAACCCGGCGGCGTCCAGCGTGCCGACCACCATCCACGACCTGTCGACCCGCGAGATCGAGGTCATCCGGCTCGTCGCCGACGGGCGCTCCAACAAGTGGATCGGCGACCAGCTGTCGCTGTCGGCGCTCACCGTGAAGAGTCACCTGGCCCGCATCGGCCGGAAGCTCGGCACCGGCGACCGTGCCCACATGGTGGCGCTGGCCATGC
Organism: uncultured Actinomycetota bacterium; assembly: GCA_963844455.1. Taxonomy (GTDB): domain Bacteria; phylum Actinomycetota; class Actinomycetes; order Mycobacteriales; family Nakamurellaceae; genus Nakamurella. Next base: position 100,787 of record CAWJOH010000010.1, on the reverse strand, counting down.
GCGCCGGCGTCATCTCCTGACGGCCGCACGCCGCCGCACGCCCGTCAGAACGCGCTGCCGATCACGGCGCGGCCGTCCGCCAGGTAGGTTCCGCACGTGCCCGCGACATCCGACACCGGCGTCTTCGAGGACGACGATGCAGACGACGCCGCGCGTGACGCACAGCAGCCCCCGGGCGCCGAGCCGCCGGAACTGATTCCCCTGCTCGAGTCCGCCGGCCCCGTCGACGGCCCGATCGTCGAGCGCCGCGAGCTGCTCGACTGGGCGCGACGCCTCGGTGACGGAAACCGCCGGCCGATCGCCCTGGACGCCGAGCGCGCGTCCGGCTTCCGGTACGGATCGCGCGCCTACCTGGTGCAGCTCCGCCGCGCCGACCTCGGCACGGCCCTGTTCGATCCGATCGCGCTCGGTGGCGACCTGAGCGCGCTCGACGAGCCGATGGCGGACTCGGAGTGGGTGCTGCACGCGGCGAACCAGGACCTGCCGTGCCTCGCCGAGATCGGGATCCGGCCGCGCCGGCTGTTCGACACCGAGCTGGCCGGCCGGCTCGCCGGCCTGCCGCGCGTCGGGCTCGGCCCGCTGGTGGAGAACCTGCTGGGGCTGCACCTGCGCAAGGGTCACGGCGCCGCGGACTGGTCCACCCGCCCCTTGCCGCACGACTGGCTGGTCTACGCCGCGCTGGACGTCGAGGTGCTCGTCGAACTGCGGGACCGGCTCGAGGAGATGCTGCGCGAGCAGGGCAAGTGGGAGTGGGCCGAGCAGGAGTTCGCGGCGATCGTGCACACCCCGCCGCCGCCCCCGCGGGCCGAGCCGTGGCGCCGCACGTCGGGGGTGCACCGGGTGAACGACCGGCGCGCGCTGGCGGTCGTGCGCGAGGTCTGGCATGCGCGGGACGACATCGCCCGCCGCCGGGACATCGCGCCGCACCGCATCCTGCCGGACAGCGCCATCATCGAGGCCGCCCAGAAACGGCCGACGACGATCGCGGCCCTCACCGAACTGCCGATCTTCTCCGGCCGCATGCAACGGCGCAGCGCGGACGTGTGGCTCGGCGCGATCACCAGGGCACTGGGCACGGCGGCAGCGGACCTGCCGACGGCCCAGGGACACCAGGACGGTCCCCCGGCGCCCGCCCGCTGGGCGTCCAGGGATCCCGACGCCGCCGCGCGACTGCAACGTGCCCGCGCCGGGCTGACCGAGCTGGGCGAGCGGGTGCGGACGCCCGTCGAGAACCTCATCGCCCCGGACATCGTGCGCCGCGTGCTGTGGGCTCCCCCGGCGGGCGCCGATGCCGCTGCCATCGGTGCGGCGCTCGCCGAGCGCGGCGCGCGGCCCTGGCAGGTCGACCTGGTCGCGCCCGTCCTGGTGACCGCGATCCGCGCGGTCTGACGCGTGCCGCGCGAGTAAGTTACTCGCCAGTAGCTTGCGCGGTAACATGGCTCGGGCGGGGCGGATTCGGCCCCAGGAATCCGGTACGAGAGAAAGGCGCGCGACGTGGCGTCAGCGGCAGCAGCGACCCGGGGCCAGACGGACCCGCCGACCCCGTCCGGAACGGCGGCCACCGCGGCGCGGGCCGGCCGGGCGCGGACCCTGCAGGACGTGGTGTTCGTCGAGGGCGTCCGAACCCCGTTCGGCAAAGCCGGCGACAAGGGCCAGTTCGCGCAGACCCGCGCGGACGACATGGTCGTCAAGGTGATCCGCGAGCTCCTGCGCCGGCACCCCGAGCTGCCCCCGGACCGGATCGACGAGGTGGCCGTTGCCGCTGCCACGCAGACCGGCGACCAGGGCCTGACGATCGGCCGCACCGCCTCGATCCTGGCCGGGTTGCCGCGCAGCGTCCCGGGTTTCGCGATCGACCGGATGTGCGCGGGCGCGATGACGGCGGTCACGACGGTGGCCTCGGGCATCGCCGTGGGCGCGTACGACGTCGCCATCGCGGGCGGGGTCGAACACATGGGCCACCACCCGATGGGCGACGGCGCCGATCCGAACCCGCGCTTCGTCGCGGACCGCCTGGTCGATCCCAGCGCGCTGGTGATGGGCTCGACCGCCGAGAACCTGCACGACCGCTACCCGGAGCTGACCAAGCAGCGCGCCGACGCGTTCGCGATGGCGAGCCAGGAGAAGTACGCCAAGGCGCTGGCCAACGACAAGATCACCCCCGATCTGGTGCCGGTGGCCACCCGCGCCGAGGACGGGTGGGGCCTCGCGGGGACGGATGAGATGCCGCGGCCGCAAACGACTCTCGAAGTGTTGGACACGCTGCGCACGCCGTTCCGGCCGCACGGTCGGGTGACCGCGGGAAACGCGTCCGGGCTGACCGACGGCGCCACCGGATGCCTGCTCGCGTCCGCGGAGGTCGCTGCCGAGCTCGGGCTGCCCGTCCGGATGCGCATGGTGGCCTACGCCTTCGCCGGCGTCGACCCGGAGACGATGGGCACCGGACCCATCCCGGCCACCGAGAAGGCCCTGCGCAAAGCGGGTCTGGACATCGGCGACATCGGCCTCATCGAGATCAACGAGGCGTTCGCCGTCCAGGTGCTCGCGTTCACCGATCACTTCGGCCTGGCGGACGACGACGACCGGGTCAACCTCTACGGCGGCGCCATCGCCATGGGCCATCCCCTGGCGTCGTCCGGCGTGCGGCTGATGACGCAGCTGGCCCGGCAGTTCGCCGAGCGACCCGACGTCCGGTACGGCCTGACCACGATGTGCGTCGGCCTCGGCATGGGCGGCACCGTCATCTGGGAGAACCCGCACTTCGACCCCGGCACGACCACGGGCGTGTCGGCCGCACCGGACACCGCGGACACCGTCGACACGACGTCCGCCGAGGGGGCGTCCGCGTGACCACGATCGAGAAGCAGCGCGACGCCGACCATCCCGTGCGCGACGCGCGGACCGCGCCCCCGGAGCTGGTCACCAGGGCGCACACGAAGGTGGTCTCCGTCGCCGGCCCGAGCCGTCGGCTGCGCATCGCCCTCATCACCCTGGACAACGGCAAGGACCACACCCGACCGTCGACCTTCGGTCCGCAGGGGCTCGCCGAGCTCGACGCGGCGATCACCGCGGCGTTCGATGCGCAGCCCGACGCCGTCGCCGTCACGGGCAAGCCGTTCGTCTTCGCCGTCGGCGCCGACCTCTCCCAGCTCGGCCAGGCCGTCGAAGGGCAGTCGGCGCGGGACTTCGTCGAGCTCGGCCACCGGGTGTTCGGGCGGTTGCGCACCTCCCCGATCCCGACCGCGGCGTTCGTGAACGGCGCCGCCGTCGGCGGCGGGATGGAACTGGCGCTGCACTGCCGGTACCGCACCCTGGCGTCGAACGCGGCGATGATGAGCCAGCCCGAGGTGTTCCTCGGCATCCTGCCCGGCTGGGGCGGCACCCAGCTGCTGCCCCGGATCATCGGCCCGGACAACGCCGTGACGGTGGTCGTGGAGAACGCGCTCAACCAGAACCGCGCGCTCCGGGTGGCCGACGCGGCCCGGCTCGGCGTTGTCGACGTGGTGCTGGACGCCGCGGACTTCCTGGAGCAGTCGCTGGCCTGGCTCGCCCGTCAGGTCGACGGCGAGAGCTCCGTCACCCGAGTCGAGTTCGCGGGCGCCACGGACGAGGACTGGGACACCGCCCTGCAGCGCGGGCGGCTCGTCGCAGACATGCGCACGCACGGCGCGGCGCCCGCGGCGTACCGCGCGCTGGACATGATCGAGCTGGCGCGCACCACCGACCTGGAGCGCGGCCTCGCCGCCGAGCGCGACGCGCTCACCGAGCTGATCATGTCGCAGGAGTTCCGGGCGGGGGTGTACTCGTTCGACCTCGTGCAGAAGCGGGCCCGCAAGCCAGCGGGCGCCCCCGACGCCGGCCTTGCCCGGCGCGTCACCAAGGTGGGCATCGTGGGCGCGGGCCTGATGGCGGGCCAACTGGCCCTGCTGTTCGCCCGGCAGCTGCACGTCCCGGTCGTGATGTCCGACGTCGACCAGGCGCGCCTGGACAAGGGAATCGGCAGTGTCCGCCGGGAGATCGAGACGCTCGCCGGCAAGAAGCGGATCACCCGCGACGAGGCGAACCGGCTGACCGCGCTCGTCACCGGCACCCTCGACCTCGCCGCCTTCGCCGACGCGGACTTCGTGGTCGAGGCGGTGTTCGAGGATCTCGACGTCAAGAAGCAGGTGTTCGGCGAGCTGGAGAAGCACGTCGCCGCCGAGGCGGTGCTCGCGACCAACACGTCGGCGCTGTCCGTGTCGGCGATGGCCGATGGCCTGCAGCACCCGGAGCGGGTCGTCGGGTTCCACTTCTTCAACCCGGTCGCGGTGATGCCGCTGGTCGAGATCGTGCGCGGCGGGTCCACCGATGACGCCACGCTGGCAACGGCTTTCGCCGTCGCGAAGCAGCTGCGCAAGGGGCCGATCCTGGTCGCCGACGCGACCGGATTCGTGGTGAACCGGCTGCTGCTGCGCTTCATGGGCGAGGTGCTCGCGGCCATCGACGAGGGCACCCCGCCGGAGATCGCGGACGGCGCCCTGGCGCCGCTCGGCATGCCGATGAGCCCGCTGATGCTCACGCAGATGGTCGGCCCTGCCGTCGGGCTGCACGTCCAGGAGTCGCTGCACGAGAGCTTCGGCGACCGCTTCCCGGTCTCGGAGAACCTGCGGCGCACCGTGCAGGCGGGGCATCGCACGCTGCTCGCCTGGGACGACCAGGGTCGCCAGGTGCTCGACCCGGAGATCGCGGCCACCTGGACGCAGGGCGACCGCCCGTCGACGGCCGAGCAGGTTCGGGACCGCGCGCTCGCGGCGCTCGCCGACGAGGCACGGCGGATCCTGGACGAGGGCGTCGTCGCCGACGCCGCCGACATCGACCTCGCGATGATCACCGGCGCCGGCATGCCGTTCTGGCTCGGCGGCATCACGCCGTACCTCGACCGGTCCGGCGTCTCCGAGCGGACGGTCGGTCGGCGGTTCGCGCCGGCCGGCGTCGCGACGCTGCCGGAATGAGCCGCGGATCCGGTCAGAAGCTGACCGGATCCCCTCGTAGCGTCGGATCGCGACAGCCCGCGGGAGCACGCCGCGGACGCGACACGGAGGTCCGGTCATGATTCGCGAGGCAGAGCTCTTCATCGCCGCCGACGACGCCGCGACGCGGGTGTTCGGCAGCGTCCGGGACGACGAGTGGGACGTGCTGCTGCCGCCCGTGTTCGACATGGCGGGGGCCGACCAGCCGACCCCGCTGCGGCAGGCCGCGCGCCACTACGCCTACGACAACGCCTGGGTTCCCGACATGCTCGCGGGCCGGACGATGGACGAAGTGGGCCGGGACGCGTACGACGGTGACCTGCTCGGCGATGACCCGGCGGTCGCCCTCCGCAGCATCTCGGCGGTGGCCCGGACGGCAGCCCGCGCCGCCGATGACCGGGATGCCGTGGTGCACTGCGGATACGGCGACGTTCCCGCGCACGACTACCTCTGGCAGCTGAACATCGCGCGCTGCCTGTCCGCGCTCGACATCGCTGCGCTGCTGGGCTTGCCGAACCCGATCTCCGAGGAGCTGGCGCGGGGCATGGTCGAGGGCACCGAGCCGACGGCCGATATGTGGCGGTCGTTCGGCGTCTACCGTGAACGGGTCGCCGTGGCGGACGGCGCACCCTGGCGCGACCGCTACCTGACGCTGACCGGGCGTCAACCGTGGAAGGGTCCGACCGATGGGCGAACCGACTCCTGAACTGACCACCCGCGCCGACGGGCTCGTGGTCTTCACCTGCCCGGCCGAGGGACCGCCGCTCGGCGCGGAGCAGGACGCGCTCGACATCATCGGGCCCGCCGTGTACGACCGGGCGGACGTCGCGGTGATCCCGGCCGCACGGGTTGACCCGATGATGTTCGACCTCAGCACGCGCGCGCTGGGCGACTTCCTGCAGAAGTTCGTGAACTACCGGCTGCCCGTGGTCTTCGTCGGCGACATCTCCGCGCACGTGGCACGCAGCGCGCCGTTGCGCGCCTTCGTGAGCGAATCGAACCGGGGGCGCCAGGTGTGGTTCGTCGCCGACGACCGGGAACTGGCGGAGCGGCTGGATCGGCTCTCGGCCGGCACGTCGTAGCGTCGGTCCCGGCGGTCGGCGAGAGCCGGAAAGCCGCCGGCGTACTCCGCGCTGTGGTGTGCGGTGACCGCGGCGCAGAACGCGAGGCGGTGCGCGCGCGGCGGGCGGCTCCCCACCGGATCCCGCCGGGCGTGCCCATCGAGCAGGCGCGCCAACGACTCTCGCAGCTCGTGCTGGATCCGGATCAGTTCGAGGCCGGCGCCCGCGGTCGTCCGGCGGTCAGCCGTCGGCCCCGCGCTCGACGTCGCTGTTGCAGTGCGTCCGACACCGGTCCCGCCGCGCCGTTCTCCGGAATCCGGGTGGCCGGATCCTGGGCGCGGCGCGCGATCTCCTCGGTGATGCCGCGGGCGACCGCCTGGCCGGTGAGACCGTGATCGGCGAGCAGCTCGCCGCGCGGGCCCGGCTCCAGGAATCGCTGGGGCAGCGCGAGAACCTTGACGGGCACGCCGGTGCCGGCGAGCCGATCGGCGACGGCCGCACCCACGCCGCCGGATCGACCGCCGTCCTCGACGGTCACCACCAGCCGGTGATGGGCGGCCAGGGCGTCGATCTCGGCGGGCACCGGCAACGCCCAGCGCGGATCGACCACGGTCACGCCGATGCCCTGGGCGGCCAGCCGCGTCGCCGCGTCGACCGCGAGCTCGCCGAACGCACCCACCGCGACGAGCAGCACGTCACGCTCGTCCCCGGCCGGCGGCTCCGCGAGGATGTCGACGCCCGGCGCGGTCTCGTCCACCGCGAACCGGCGGACGGCGGGCACGTCCGCCGTCACGGCGCCCTTCGGGAAGCGCAGCATGGTCGGCGCGTCGGTGACGTCGAGCGCCTCGGTGAGCTCCGCGGCCAACGTGAGCGCATCGCGCGGGGCGGCGACCCGCAGCCCCGGGATCATCGCCGCCAGCGAGAGGTCCCACATGCCATGGTGACTCGGCCCGTCCTCGCCCGTCACCCCGGCCCGGTCGAGCACCACGGTGACGCCCAGCCGGTGCAGCGCGCAGTCCATCAGCAGCTGGTCGAACGCCCGGTTCAAAAAGGTCGCGTAGACCGCGACCACCGGATGCATCCCGCCCATGGCGAGCCCCGCCGCGGACGTCAGCGCGTGCTGCTCGGCGATGCCGACGTCGAACACCCGGTCGGGGAACGCGGACGCGAACGGCACGAGCCCGGTCGGGCCGCACATCGCCGCGGTGATCGCCACGACCTCGGGCCGCTCCGCGCCGGCCAGCACCATCTCCCGGCCGAACACCTGCGTCCAAGTCGTGGTGCCCGAGGACCTGGGCCGGCCGGTCGCGGGGTCGAAGGCCGGCGGCGAGTGCATCTGCTCGGCGTCGTCCGTCTCGGCCGGCGGGTAGCCCTCGCCCTTGCGGGTCAGGCAGTGCACCAGCACCGGGCCGCCGAAGTTCTTCGCCCTGCGCAACGCGGTCTCCATGGCCGCGATGTCGTGCCCGTCGACCGGGCCGACGTACTTGAGGCCCAGGTCGTTGAACATGGTCTGCGGCACGAGCCAGTCCTTCACCGCCGACTTCGCCGCGTGCAGCGCCGCGTACAGCGGGCGGCCGACGATCGGCGCCCTGGGCAGCGTCGACTTCACCTGGCCGAGGAGCCGCTCGTAGCCGGGCCGCAGCCGCAGCGCCGCCATCCGCTCGGCCAGCCCGCCCGTGGTCGGCGCGTACGACCTGCCGTTGTCGTTCAGCACGATCACCAGCGGCCGGTTCTTGGCGGCCGCGATGTTGTTGAGCGCCTCCCAGGCCATGCCGCCGGTGAGTGCGCCGTCGCCGATGACCGCCACCACGGTGCGGTGCCGCTCGCCGCGGAGCGCGAACGCCTTGGCCAGGCCGTCCGCGTAGCTCAACGAGGTGGAGGCGTGGGAGTTCTCCACCCAGTCGTGGTCCGACTCGGCGCGGCTCGGATACCCGGACAGGCCGTTGCGCGTGCGCAGGGTGTCGAAGTCGACGGCCCGGCCGGTGACCATCTTGTGCACGTACGACTGGTGGCCGGTGTCGAACACGATCGGATCCGACGGCGAGTCGAACACCCGGTGCAGCGCGAGCGTCAGCTCCACCACGCCGAGGTTCGGGCCGAGATGGCCGCCGCGCTTCGACACCTGCTCGACCAGGAACGACCGGATGTCGGCCGCCAGCGCGGCAAGCTCGTCCGGCGTGAGCGACCGGAGGTCGCCGGGGCCGCTCACCGCGTGCAGCGGGCGCGACGGGTGGGCGTTCCCCACGAAACCTCCACGTGCGGCGCCTTGCGGCGGTGTCCTGGACCGGTACTCGACCTGTCGACGGTACCGCCCCCGCGGCCGTCCGGAGGCGCCCGGATGTCTGATGCGCCACGCCGCTATCGGTGCGCCGACCGTCCGCGGGGCCGCGGCGCGAGTACCGTCCGGGACTGCGACGGAGTGGGGCTTTCGTCCCCGAACGGTCCGTCATCAGGACAGATGGCCGCAGGGAGGACGCATGACCGGGCACGAGGTCAGGGCGACCCAGACCATTCCCGCGACGATCGAACGGGTCTGGCGTGTGATCACCGACATCGACGGCGCGGCGCACACTCTCACCGGAGTGACGGCGATCGAGCGGGTCGACGACGGCCCGTACACGGTCGGCACGCGCTGGCGCGAGACCCGCAAGGTGCTCGGGAAGGCCGAGACCGAGGAGATGTGGGTCGCCGAGGTGCAGGCGCCCCTGCGCACCGTCGTCCGCTCCACGGGGCCGGAGGTCGACTACGTCACCACCTTCACGCTGACCCCGGACGCGTCCGGCACCACCGTCGAGATGGTGTTCGGCGCGGACACCCCGGAGCCGTCCCGGGTGCAGAAGGTGCTCTGGCGGACCTTCGGCGCCCTCGGGCGCCGGGTGACCCAGAGGATGATGGAGCGGGACCTGCGGGACATCGCCAGCGCCGCGACCGCCTCGGGCTGAGGAGCGCCTCCAGCCGGCGCAGCGTCGGGGCACCTACCGGGCGCGTTACCGCGATATCGACAATTCGGACAGGTGCCGAAGGTGACCCGGGGCACCGGACGATCGGTTCAGGCGACGGTACGGGCGCGGTTCCGCCGCGGGTGCTGGTGCGACGCGACCTCGTAGGCGCAGGTCGCGGACTCGGCGGCGACCAGCACCTCGAGCACATCGTCGAGCGACACGGAGACCGGCACGTCGATGACGAGCATCGGCGGCTCCAGCCCGCCGGCGACCTCGGCGCCCAGCGCCGTCAGCTTCTCGACCAGCGGGGCCAGCTCGCCCTGATCGGTGGCCAGCACGTGCACGGTCGACCGCCCCCCGCGGCTGACCACGCTGCGGCCGACGTAGCCGATGCCGTCGTGGTCGACGCGCACGATGTCGCCGCGACTCAGGTTGGTGACGAACCACGGCACGGAGCGGATCTCGGCCAGGTCGTGCGCGAGCAGGACCGCCTCCACGTTCTCCGCCGGATAGGGCGGCCACTGCTCGTCGTCGACCACGGGGAACATGACGTCGACCAGGGCGGCGTCGACGCCATCCGCGACGGGCGCCGGCGTCGTGGCGTTCGGGGCCGCGGCGGTCGTGCGGGTGACGGCGGGCAGAGCGGTCATCGGATGCTCCTCGACCGGCGGGGGTGCCGGCATCGTGAAGGTCAGGTCAGGATCGTCCTAGAGAGCGCCACGATCCGCCAGGTGATACGGGCGATTCAGGAGTTCGGTTCGCGAATCGGCCTCGCGGACCCGCGGCGCGCGATGCGCTCGATCCACGGTCGGACTGCTCAGGAGCCCAGGAAGGTCGCGACGCACTCCACGTGATGGGTCTGCGGGAATGCGTCGAACGCGCGCAGCCCGTCGAGGCGATAGCCGGCGCCGAGCAGCGCCGCCGCGTCGCGGGCGAAGGCGGCGGGATCGCAGGCGACGTAGACGATCGCCGCCGGTGCGGCCGCCGCGATCGCCCGGCACAGGTCGGGTCCGGCGCCGGAGCGGGGCGGATCCAGCACCACGGCGCGCACCGGCACGGGCAGCTCGGGCAGCAGCCGGTCGGCGGGGCCGGTGCGGACCTCGACCTGCGGCAGGCCGGCGAGGTTGCCCGCCGCCAGCTCGGCGGCGGCGGGATCGGACTCCACCGCCGTCACCGACCCATCGGCACCGACGAGCCGGCCCAGCGCATCGGCGAACAGCCCGACCCCGGAGTAGAGGTCCCAGGCGGTGCCGCCGGTCATCTCGATCCCGTCGAGCGCGCCGACCACCGCGCTCCTGTACGCCGCCGGCGCCGCACGATGGGACTGCCAGAAACCGTCCGCACGCACCGAGAACGGTGCCCCCGCAACCTCTTCCGTCACGACGGGCGCCTGCGACCCGATCCAGGTCGCCGTCAGCGAGCCGTCGCCCGAGGCGCAGAGCGCGACCTCGGGCAGGTCGCTGCGCGGCGCGCGGCGCGGTGCCCGGACCGATGAACGCACCTCGCCCCGCCGCGGTCGCCGCCTCGACCGGCTCGCCGTCCCCGCCGGCTCCGGCGGCGCGCGGCGCACCGTCGCCGGCACCTCCAGCGACCCGGCCAGCTCCGTGAGTCCCGGCGCCGCGATGAGGCACGGCTCGACGGGGTTGATCGGCTGGACCCGGTGCGAGCGCACCGCGCGCGGCCCGATCCGGCCCTGGTCGTCCAGCGCCCACCGCACCCGGGTGCGCCAGCCGAATCCACCGCCCGGCAGCTCCTCCACCGTGACCGGCACCTCGAGACCCGCGAGCCGGCGCAGCTGCTCGGCGAGCACCGAGGCCTTCAGCTCGCGCTGCAACGCCGCGTCCGCGTGCTGGAAGTCGCACCCGCCGCACCCGCCGGGGCGAAAGTGCACGCACGGGGCGTCGACCCGGCGGGGGTCGGCGCGGAGCACCTCGACGGCCTCGCCGCGGCAGAAGGAACCGCGCCGCACCTCGGTGATCCGCACGACCGCCCGCTCTCCGGGCAGCGCCAGCCGGACGAAGACCACGCGGCCGTCGTACCGGGCGACGCAGTGCCCGCCGTGCGCGACGGGTCCGATGTCCAGCTCGACGCGCATCCCGGGCGCGAGGTCGTCGGCGGACGGCACTGCGCCGCGGTCGTCGTCGGACACCGCGGGTCAGTCGTCGTCCGGGCGCACGATGCGGTGCCAGCCCGTCTCGCTCATGCCCTCCGGCGGCAGGGTGGCGCCGGGCAGCCGGCCGCGGACGGACGGCGCCCGGTCGGTGCGCTGCCGGATCCGCTCCTCCAGCGCCTCCGACGACGAGAGCTGCCACGGCACCGAGGTCACCATCACGCCGGGGGTGAACAGCAGCCTGCCCTTGAGCCGCAGCGCGGACTGGTTGTGCAGCAGCTGCTCCCACCAGTGACCCACCACGTACTCGGGGATGAACACCGTGACGATGTCCCGCGGCGAGTCCTTGCGGGTGCGCCGCACGTAGTCCAGCACGGGCTTGGTGATCTCCCGGAACGGCGAGTCGATGACCTTGAGCGGCACCGGGATCTGCCGGTCCTCCCACTCCCGGGCCAGGTCGGCGGTGTCGTCCGGGTCGACGTTGACCGTGACGGCCTCGAGGAAGTCCGGCCGGGTCGCGCGGGCGTAGGCGAGCGCGCGCATCGTCGGCAGGTGCAGCTTGGAGACCAGCACGATCGAGTGCACCCGGCTGGGCAGCACGAGGTCGTCCTCGTCGGCGGCGATCTCCCGGGACACCCGCTCGTAGTGCCGCTTGATCGCCTGCATCGTCAGGTAGATCACCGCCATCGCCACGATGGCGATCCATGCGCCGGCGAGGAACTTGGTGATCAGCACGATCACCAGCACCACCGCGGTGCAGCAGAACCCGACCGCGTTGATGGTCTGGCTGCGCCGCATCTTCCGCCGCGCCTGCGGGTCGTGCTCGACGCGCAGCAGCTTGTTCCAGTGCCGGATCATGCCCGCCTGCGAGCAGGTGAACGACACGAAGACGCCGACGATGTACAGCTGGATCAGGGCGCCCACGTCCGCCTGGAACGCGATGATCAGCACCAGCGCGATGACGGCGAGGAACACGATGCCGTTGGAGAACGCCAGCCGGTCGCCCCGGGTGTGCAGCTGCCTCGGCAGGTACCGGTCCTGCGCGAGGATCGAGCCCAGCACCGGGAAGCCGTTGAAGGCGGTGTTGCAGGCCAGCACCAGGATGAACCCGGTGACGAAGGTCGTGAAGTAGAAGGCGATCGGGAACCCCGAGAACACCGTCTCGGCGAGCTGCGCGATGAGCGTCTGCTGGTAGTAGTCGCCGGGGACCCCGAGCAGCTGGCGCTGCGGATCGTCGACGAAGTGCGCGCCGGTGATCAGGGTGAGCGCCACCAGGCCGAGCATCATGCTGACCGAGAGCGCCGCCATCAGCGCCAGCGTCGTCGCGGCGTTCTTCGACTTGGGCTTCTTGAAGGCAGGCACGCCGTTGCTGATCGCCTCGACGCCGGTCAGCGCCGCTGAGCCGGACGAGAAGGACCTGGCGACCAGGAAGACCAGCGCCAGGCCGGTGAAGACGCCCTCGGGCTCGAGCTCGTACTGGGCGCTCTCCGCGCGGAGGTCGACGCCGAGCGCGTACTGGATGAGGCCGGTGATGATCAGCGCGGCCATGGCGACGATGAAGGCGTAGGTGGGGATCGCGAACGCGGCGCCGGACTCCCGGATGCCGCGCAGGTTCAGCGCCGAGACCACGATGATGATGCCGATCGAGAACCACACCGGGTTGTCCCCGACGACCTGGATCGCCGAGCCGATGTTCGCCACCCCGGCCGCGGTCGACACCGCCACGGTGAGGATGTAGTCGACCATCAGGGCGCTGGCCACCAGCAACCCGAACCGCGGCCCGAGGTTCTCGCTGACCACCTCGTAGTCGCCGCCGCCGCTCGGGTAGGCGTGCACGTTCTGCCGGTAGGACGCGACCACCACGACCATCACCAGGCAGACCAGGATCGCGATCCACGGCGCGTACGCGTACGCGGCGAGGCCGGCGACGCTCAGGACCGCGAAGATCTCGCCGGGGGCGTACGCGACGCTGGACAGGGCGTCGGAGGCGAACACCGGCAGCGCGATCCGCTTCGGCAGCAGGGTGTGCGACAGCTTGTCGCTGCGGAACGGCCGGCCGACGAGCAGGCGCTTGACCGCGGTGGTCACCTTGGACACAAAGCTGAAGCCTACGGTTCGTCGCCGGGGTGCACGCGCAGGCGTCCGTGTCGGCGCTCCGCGCGCGTTGCGGGAGGCAGGCCGCCGCCGCCGCGGGTGTGGCCGGGAGCGCCCTCGCGCGCGGCTCCGCCGGAGGCGAGGCGGTAGGTTGCTAACCGCGGGGTGATCGACAAGCGACGAGTGCCCGACCCCACACCGCGGTGTCGTCGAAGGGACGCGGATGCACATCGTGATCATGGGCTGCGGCCGGGTCGGGTCGTCCCTGGCTCGCCAGCTCGGTCGCGCCGGTCATTCGGTGGCCGTGATCGACCGCGATCCGAGCGCGTTCCGCCGGCTGGGTGCCGAGTTCCACGGGCAGCAGGTGACCGGGGTCGGATTCGACCGGGACACGTTGCTGGACGCCAGGATCCGCGAGGCCCACGCATTCGCCGCGGTGTCCTCCGGCGACAACTCGAACATCATCGCGGCGCGCGTCGCGCGGGAGCAGTTCAACGTCGAGACCGTGGTCGCCCGCATCTACGACGCCAAGCGCGCGCAGGTCTACGAGCGGCTCGGCATCCCCACCGTCGCCACCGTGCCGTGGACCACCGACCGGCTGCTCCGGGCGATCCTGCCCGAGGGCCTGATCAGCGAGTGGCGCGACCCGTCGGGCACGGTCACCATCGTCAACCTGCCCTATCACCGGCACTGGATCGGCCGGCCGCTCACCGAGCTCGAGGCCGGCATCGGGGTGCACGCGGCCTTCGTCGTGCGGTTCGGCAAGGGCCTGCTGCCCAACCTGCAGACCGTCGTCCAGGAGGGCGATCTCGTCTACGCCTCGGTGCTGTCCAAGGACGTCCAGGTGGTCGCCGACAAGGCCGCGATCTCGCCGGTGGACGGCATCTGATGCGCATCGCCATCGCCGGGGCGGGATCGGTGGGTCGGTCGATCGCGGGCGAGCTGGTGGAGAACGGCCACCAGGTGATGCTGATCGACCGCGACCCCGACGCGATCAAGCCGGAGCGGATCGAGGCGGCCGAGTGGGTGCTCGCCGACGCCTGCGAGGTCGCGCTGCTGGAGGACGCCGGCCTGCAGACCTGCGATGTGGTGATCGCCTGCACCGGCGACGACAAGGTGAACCTGGTCGTCGCGCTCCTCGCGAAGACCGAGTTCGCGGTGGGCCGCGTCGTCGGCCGGGTCAACGACCCGCGGAACGAGTGGCTCTTCACCGACGCCTGGGGCGTGGATGTCGCGGTCTCGACGCCCCGCATCCTGGCGGCGCTCGTCGAGGAGGCCGTGACGGTCGGCGACCTGGTCCGCCTGTTCACGCTGCGGCAGGGTCAGGTCAACCTCGTCGAGGTCACGCTGCCGACGGGCACGAGCATCGCCGGACGGCCCGTGCGCGACCTGCGGCTGCCGCGGGATGCCGCGCTGGTGACCATCCTGCGCGGCGGCCGGGTGATCGTGCCGCAGCCCGACGAGCCCCTGGAGCCCGGCGACGAGCTGCTCTTCGTGGCGGCGACCGAGGTGGAGAACGCCGTCCGGGACTCGCTGCGCTGAATTCGCTCAGCGGCCCTGGTCGGCCGGCCCCTCGGGCGGCGGAGCCGCGGTCGGCGGGTTCGCGGACGGCGGGTTGCTAGCCGTCGGGTTCGGGGGCGAGGACGGCGGGGGCGGCGCTCCCCTGGCCAGACCGGCGAGCCCACGGCGGAGCCCGCCGCCCGGCACCCGCAGCCTCGTGGTGCCGGCGATGATCCAGACGGTCGCCAGGCCGGCGACGACGAACAGCGGAAAGCCCATGGCCACCCGGAACACCGCGAGCCAGCCGACCTGGTCGGTGTCGTAGAGGTAGTTCTGCACCACGTAGCGCAGCGCGAAGACCGCCACCCAGATCAGCGTCGCGTAGTCGTACCGGCGGACCAGCCGGCGGTCGGCGCGCCAGCCGGTGCCGCGGCCGTTGATGCCCTCCCAGATGACGCCGATCAGCGGCCAGCGCACCAGCACCGACAGCAGCAGCGCGCCGCCATACAGCAGGTAGCTCCAGATGCCGAGCAGGAAGTAGCCCTTCGCGCTGCCCGTCCGGTACGCGATGAACGCCGCCACGGCGACGCCGAAGAGACCGGCTATCGCATTGGTCACGGGGCGCTTGCGGGCGATCCGGGCGGCCGCGATGGCGACGGCGGTGGCGAGCGCGGCGCCGATCCCCCAGCCCAGCCCGCCGATGCCGTTGGCGACGACGAACACGATCACCGGGAGCGCGGAGTCGAGCATCCCGGTGACGCCGCCCATCTGCTCCCAGATGGTGCCCTGTCCGGGGCTCTCGGCGGCGGCACCGGCCGCGGGCTCGGGCGCGCCGGCGGGGCCGGCCGCCGGCGCACGGTCGCCGGCCGCGGCGTCCCCGGCCGCATTCTCGGCGCGGGCCCGCTCCACCCATTCGTCGGAGTCGACGAGATCGTCGAGCTCGAGGGCAGGGTCGAGATCACTGTCGAGATCACTGTCGAGATCACTGGCGAGATCACTGTCGACACCTCGGCCGAAACCGGTGTTCACATCAGTGTCGATATCCGTGTCGATATCCGTGTTGAGATCGGTGTCGAAGCCGGAATCTCGGCTCGCGTCCGGACGTGGGTCTCGGTCCGGGTCCGCCGGCCGCGTCGAACCGCCCGAGGCGGGGTGCAGGCCACCCGCCGGGCCCGCTTCGGCCCGGCGCTCGTCCGGCGTCACGCGTGGACCGGCAGCAGCTCGTAGTCGGGGTTGTAGATGACCTTGATGCCGTCGCGGATCGCGACGCGGCCCCGGACCTTCACCGTGCGGCCCGGCTCGATCCCCGGGATGGACCGGCGGCCGAGCCAGATCAACTGCACGCCCTCGGTGCCGTCGTACAGCTCGGCGACCAGGGTGGCCAGGGAATCGGTCGGGCGGAGGTCCACGTATCGGAGGCGGCCGAACAACGTCACGCGCTCACCCTGGCAGCACACCATCACCCGCTGGGCGCCGGCCTCGTCGGCCTCGCCGGTCAACCGGTCGGCATCGAGTTGGTCGTCGTCGCGGGTCAGTCGCTTGACCCAGCCCGCGAACTTGCTGCTCATGGCTCCAGCGTAACCGCGGAACGCGCGGCCAGGATGCCGGCGATGTCCGGTGGCCGGTACCCCGGTCCCTTCAGCACCTTGCCGTCCGCCCGACGGATCGGACGGCCGTTCTCGTCGAGCTTCGTCATGTTCGACGCGTGCACCTCGTCCAGCACGGCGTCCAGGTCGATCCCGTAGACGTGCGCGGTGCCGTACGCCACGTACACGATGTCCGCCAGCGCGTCCGCGACGCCGGTCAGGTCGGCGGCGGCCGCCGCGGCGCGGAGCTCGCCGACCTCCTCTTCGATCAAGGCGAGCCGCAGCGCCACCTGATCGGCCCCGATGTCGGCCGTCGGGGCATCCCGCAGCGGCAGGCCGTACACCCGGTGGAACTCCCCCACCTGGGTCTGCGCGCGGCTCGCCGCCGTCCGGTCCTCGTTCGTCATCGCCGGCGCCGGGTCAGGCGCAGTCGACGCAGATCAGCCTGCCGCCGGACTCGGAGGCCAGCCTGCTGCGGTGCTGCACCAGGAAGCAGACCGAACAGGTGAACTCGTCGGCCTGCTTCGGGACGACCTTGACGGTCAGTTCCTCGCCGGACAGGTCGGCGCCGGGCAGCTCGAAGCTCTCCGCCGTGTCCGACTCGTCGATGTCCACCACCGCGGACTGCGCCTCGTTGCGCCGGGCCTTGAGTTCCTCGAGCGAATCCTCGGACGCATCCTCGGACTCGTTGCGGCGTGGGGCGTCGTAATCAGTAGCCATCTCGTCGTGTCCTCACCCTCTTGTTGTCACCCAACTCACAATCGCTCCAGCCGGACCGGCCGCGGAGCGGTTGCCCGCTCCGGCCGCCGGACCCGTGCAGTCGTCCTGTGACCAACGGTCCGACCCGCACGGCAGGTCCTCCCGCTCCTGAACGGCCGGAGCCCGCACAGCAGGTCCTCCGCTCGTGAACGGCCGGACCCTGTAAAGCAGGTCCTCCCGCAGCCCGACGTAACGTTTTGCGCCCTCACTTTGTGCCCGAGCCCGCGACGGTTCGAACGGCGCGCGCCCCGCGGTCCCGACGAGCGCGGGTCGTGCCTGGTCACGGGGCATCGATCAGCGCATCGAACAGGTCGTCCGGGGTGTCGTGCGTCCTCGTCGTGAACCGGTCGGCAGCGAGCTGGGCGGTGGCAGGGTAGCCCACCCGACGGACATCGCCCGCATTGCGGTCGGACGAGGTCACTCCGGCGAGCCTTTACCCTGGTCGGGTGGCCCGGCAGCGATGATGTCGCACGGGCCGATCGAGAGTTCCGAGCCGCGGATCGCGGCACCGTGCGCCTGTGGTGCGCGCGTCGAGTCCCGTCGAGGAGGATTGGTCAGCGGTGAGCACCGTCGCAGCCCCCGACCGCTACCGGCGCCGCCGGTACTGGCCGGTACTCACCGTCGTCGCCGTGCTGCTGGCGGGGTCCGCGCTGATCTGGGTGCCGATGCTGCGGCCCACCTCCGAGTCCAGCGGGCTGTGCAACGCGCCGGGCCCGGCGCCCGCCGTCACGGCGCCGACCACCCGCAGCAGCCCCTCTGACGCCGCCGCCACCGACACGGCCGCGACGGACCCGGCGGCCACCGACACCGCCGCCGTCAGCCCACCCCCGGACACCGCCGTCAGCGAGACCACCGCGACAACGAGCCAGATCATCACCTCGCTCGGCGCGTACGCCGACCACGCCACGCTGGAGGCGGTGCGGCCGGCCAACCCGTCCACGATCGCGCTGCAGGTGTTCAACGCCAGCGCCGTCCGCGGGCAGGCCAAGGCCGTGTCGGACGAGCTGCGTGCCGCCGGCTTCGAATCGATCAAGGACGGCTCCAACGACCCGCTCTACCCCGCCGCCGACCTGCACTGCGTCGCGCAGATCCGGTACGGCGCCGCGGGCTCCTCCGCCGCCCGCACCGTGCTGCTGATCGCGCCGTGCGCCCAGCTCGTCCTCGACTCGCGCGTGGACGATTCCGTCGACCTCGCCCTCGGCGGCCGGTACATCTACGACCCCGTCTCGGACGAGGTACGCGCCGAGCTGCAGGCCATCCGCGACGCCGCCACTCCGCCCGCCGTCATCGAGGGCCAGACGGCCGCCCCCAAGCCGCTGCCGCCGATCCCCCCGCTGCCGAACGCCGACTGCACCGCCTGACGGTCCCCCGGCCGCCGCCTCCCAGTTGCGGTCGGCGTGCGTCCGGCTGCCGCCCGCTCCCGAGGGTGATCACCCGACGATCGACGCCAGGTCGCATCGCCGATCACCCGCCGATCGCCCGATGATCAGCCGATGATCATCCGGTTCGCGCGGTCGGGAAGAACATCGACGCCCGCCGAATGCCGTCCGAACGAGCCGGACAAGCCGGTCATCAGTAGGATTTCGGCGACCCTCAACCGCGTGCCAAGCAGACGCCGCGCGGGCAGCACAGGCGGGAGTGTGGCGTGGTCAGCATCCAGCCCGAAGTGGCTTTCGGCATCGACATCGGCGGCACCGGCATCAAGGGCGGGATCGTCGACCTGCGGGGCGGCGTCCTCGTCGGCGAGCGGTTCCGGCTCGACACCCCCCAACCGTCGACCCCCCAGGCGGTGGCGGAGACGGCGGGCAAGGTCGCCGGAAACTTCGACTACGCGGGGCCGTTCGGCGTCGCGTTCCCGGGCGTCGTGCTCAACGGCGTCGTCAAGACGGCGGCGAACGTCGACAAGCAGTGGATCGACACCTCGCTCGAGGCGGCGATGCGGCCCGAGCTGCCCGGCCCGGTGACGGTGCTCAACGACGCCGACGCCGCCGGCCTCGCCGAGTCCCGCTACGGCGCCGGCCGCGGCCAGCGCGGGCTGGTCATCATGGTCACCTTCGGCACCGGGATCGGCATCGCGCTGATCAACGACGGTCGGCTGGTGCGCAACGCCGAGCTCGGGCACATCGAGCTCGACGGCCACGACGCCGAGTCCCGCGCGGCCGCCTCGGCGCGCGAGCGGGACGGCCTGAGCTGGGAGCAGTGGGCCAAGCGCGCGTCGAAGTACCTGCGCGCGCTGGAGAACCTGCTCTGGCCCGAGTTGATCATCCTCGGCGGCGGGATCTCCAAGAAGCCGGGCAAGTGGGTGCCGCTGTTGAAGAACCGGACGCCGCTCGTCGTCGCGCAGCTGATCAACAACGCGGGCATCGTCGGCGCCGCGCTGGCCGCGACCGAAGCGGCGAGCGAGGCCGAACCCGCCGAGTCCGCCGAGGACACCACGGCCCTGGTGCGCGACTGACCGGCGCATCGCCGGTCGATCCCGCACATTTCCGGTGGTCGGCCGGTCGTGCTCGCGCCGCCGACCACCCGCTCGGCCTGCGGCGATGACGCGCGTCGGCCCTCCGGTGAACGCGCCGGGCCGATCGCCGCGGGCGAATGGGTCGGTCGCCGGCCGTGGCCGCCGTTACACTGGAACGGTCGCTCTCCGGCAGAACACACGTTCTCCAGTTGGGTTCCACAGGATCGTTCAGCCTCGGCCGACCCTCCGACGCGTTGGGGACGGACTGCCGGTCAAGGCGGCCGAGAGGGCATCCACCGACCGGGCCCGACAGGCGGCTCCATGCAGCGAAAGGGCATCAGTGGCAGGCGCAGCATCCCCCAGCTCCACGCGATCCCGTAAGGCGTCCGCGACCTCCAGGTCGCGAAGCTCCAGGAACACCGCGACTCCCGACCTTTCCGCCGGGCCAACCGGCCTGGCCGAGCCTCCGGCCGGGGGCTCCCCCGATCCCGAGACGGACGAGCTCGCGGCCGACCCCAGTGCCGACGAGGTGGTCGCCGAGGAGGCGATCCTCGAGGCGGCCGTCGAGGTCGACCTGATCGAGGTCGCCGAGGAGGTCGAGGAGCCGACCGTCGCGGTCGTCGCGGCGACGCCGGTCGCCGAGGACGACGAGGAGATCGACGAGGAGGAGGTCGTCGAGGGCACGCCCGCTCCCGCGACCGAGAAGAAGGACGGCGAGGCAGCCGAGTCGGAGGAGTTCTCCTGGGACGACGAGGAGGAGTCCGAGGCGCTGAAGCAGGCGCGCAAGGACGCCGAGCTGACGGCCTCCGCCGATTCCGTCCGCGCCTACCTCAAGCAGATCGGCAAGGTCGCCCTGCTCAACGCGGAGGAGGAGGTCGACCTCGCGAAGCGGATCGAGGCGGGCCTCTACGCCGCGGAGCGGATCCGTCAGGTCAAGGAGGTCGGCGACAAGCTGCCCATGCAGATGGGCCGCGACCTCCGCTGGATCAAGCGGGACGGTGAGCGCGCCAAGAACCACCTGCTGGAGGCGAACCTCCGGCTCGTGGTGTCCTTGGCCAAGCGCTACACCGGTCGCGGCATGGCGTTCCTGGACCTGATCCAGGAGGGCAACCTCGGCCTCATCCGCGCGGTCGAGAAGTTCGACTACACCAAGGGTTACAAATTCTCCACCTACGCGACGTGGTGGATCCGGCAGGCCATCACCCGCGCCATGGCCGATCAGGCGCGCACCATCCGCATCCCGGTGCACATGGTCGAGGTCATCAACAAGCTGGGCCGGATCCAGCGCGAGCTGCTGCAGGACCTCGGTCGCGAGCCCACCCCCGAGGAGCTCGCCAAGGAGATGGACATCACCCCGGACAAGGTGCTGGAGATCCAGCAGTACGCCCGGGAACCGATCTCGCTCGACCAGACCATCGGCGACGAGGGCGACTCGCAGCTCGGCGACTTCATCGAGGACTCCGAGGCCGTGGTCGCCGTCGACGCCGTGTCGTTCACCCTGCTGCAGGACCAGCTGCAGGCCGTCCTGCAGACCCTGTCGGAGCGCGAGGCCGGCGTCGTCCGGCTGCGGTTCGGCCTGACCGACGGCCAGCCGCGCACGCTGGACGAGATCGGCCAGGTCTACGGGGTCACCCGCGAGCGGATCCGGCAGATCGAGTCCAAGACGATGTCCAAGCTCCGCCACCCGTCGCGGTCGCAGGTGCTCCGGGACTATCTGGAGTAAGGGGCCGCGCCTCCCCCGCCGTCGACCGCGACGTCGACCCCGTCGTCGACCCCGGCGCGGGCTCCTGATTGCGGCGCCGGTTTCGACCGGGCCCCGGCTGCGGGCCTGACTCCGACCGCACTGGTTGCGAGCGACCGCACGCGTTGCACGTCTCGACCGCACTGGTTTCGAGCGACCGCACGCGTTGCACGTCTCGACCGCACTGGTTTCGAGCGACCGCACGCGTCCCAGACCCCCGTGCACCCGCCCGGAACCAGTGCACCGCCCGCGCAACCGCCCCTGACCCGTGCGCCGAGTCCGCCCCACCCGTGCGCCATCCCTTCGGCGGGCGCCCCGGCGGTGTCGGTGTGGTCTGGCACAGTCCGATGCATGTCCCACCTCCGCACGGGAATCGTCATCAGCGCCGGCACCCCCCGCGAGTTCTCCGAGCTGGCGGTCGCCGCCGAGAACGCGGGCTGGGACGGCATCTTCACCTGGGAGTCGGTCTGGGGGCAGGACGCCTGGGTGACCCTCGCCGGGGCGGCCATGCGGACCGAGCGGATCCGGCTCGGCACCTTGCTGACGCCGCTCCCGCGCATCCGCCCGTGGGACCTGGCGGGCCGGGCGGCGACGCTGGACAGCCTCTCCGGTGGGCGGGTGCAGCTGGCGGTCGGGCTCGGAGCCCTGCATCCCGGTTGGCTCGCCTTCGAGCGGGACGAGGGTCGCCGGGTGCGCGCCGAGAAGCTCGACGAGGGCCTGGCCGTCTACGACGGGCTGATGCGCGGCCAGCCGTTCTCATTCAGCGGCAAGCACTACGAGGTGTTCCCGACCGACTTCATGCCGCCGCCCGCGCCCGTGCAGAAGCCACGGGTGCCGGTGTGGGTGGTCGGCGCGCACCCCGCGCACAAGTCGCTGAAGCGCGCGGCCATGTACGACGGACTGCTCGCCACCAAGGTCGGCTTCGCCGTCGACACGCCGTTCGGCCCGGCAGATCTCGCCGACGTCGCGGGCGCCGTACGAAAACTGCGGGAGGAGGCGGGACTGTCCTGGGACGGCTACGACGTCGTCGCCGAGGGCATCAGCGAGCCGGGTGAGGAGGGCGACGCCACCGTGCGGAAGTGGGTCGACGCGGGCGCGACCTGGTGGATCGAATCGGACTGGTCGGGCGGCGACGACGCGGTCGCCCGACACCTCGCGCGTATCGAGGCCGGTCCGCCGCTGCGCTGATCGGCCTCGTCGTCGAACCGGCCTCGTCGTCTCTGACCCGGCCTCGGCGTCGCCGAACGCGCGTCCGCGTCGCTGAACGGGCGACCGCGTCACCGGTCGGGTGACCGCGTCAGCGGACGGGGCGTCCGCCTCGCCGACCGGGCGCGGCGTCCTGAAACGGGCCCCGCGTCGACGACCAGGCGCGGCGTCGTCAATGGGCCCCGCGTCGCCGACCAGGCGCGAGGCCCGAATCGAGGTCGGGCGCAGCTGGACCGGCGTTCCGGTCCACGATCGCAGGCGCCTCAGCGAACGGTGTCAGGGCCGATCGACGATCCTGGGGGCCTCAGCGAACGGTGTCAGGCCGGCCCGACGTTCCGGGCGCCTCAGCGAACGGTGTCAGGCCGGCCCGACGATCCCGGGCGCCTCAGCGGACGGTGTCACGGCCGATCGACGATCCCGGGCGCCTCAGCGGACGGTGTAGGGGCCGGTCGACTGCGCGTGGTACCCCTTGGCGCCGATCGCCCTGGCGAGCGGGCTGCGGACGTCCTCGCCGGCGGCCACGGCGTGCAGCGCGCGGCGAAAGTCGTACTCCGGCTGCCAGTCCAGCGCGGCCCGGGCGCGATCGTTCACGTACACCCGGTCGACGCCGGGAAACATCCGCCAGCCGAGCCGGGCGTAGATCTCCTCGAACTCGGGATACCGCTCCCGGACCACGCCCGGCAGGTCTGCCCGCACCGCGGCCAGGTCCGGCGCGGGTCAGCGGCGTGGTGGCCGACACGATGTAGCGCCCGAAGCCGAGGCCGGGCGCCGCCGCCATGGCCCGGACATGCGCGCCGACCACGTCGGCGATGTCCACCCGGCGGTAGAGCAGCTCGTTCACCTTGAGGTTCGCGTCCGGATACGCCGCACGAACGTCGTCCCGGTCGTCGGCCTCGGGGAAGAACCGCGACGTGCGCAGCACCACGCAGGGCAGGCCGTGCTCGCGGTGCACCAGCTCGCACAGGTCCTCAGCGGCGACCTTCGTAGCCCCGTAGATGTTCCGCGGCACGGGCACCACGTCCTCGGTGATCCACGCCGCCGGGGCGCCCGGGGGCGGCTCCAGCGCCCGGCCGAACGCGCTGGTGGTGCTGGTGAACACGAACCGGCCGACGCCGGCCGCGACGGCCTCCTCGAGCAGCACCAGCGTGCCGCGGACGTTCGTCTCGACGAAGTCCTCACGCCGGTTCGACCCGACGTGCGGCTTGTGCAGCGTCGCCACGTGCGCGACGGCCTGCGCGCCGCGCAGCGCCTCCCGGACCACAGCGCGGTTCGCCACGGATCCCACCACCGCCGTGGTCGGCGAAGCGAGCACGTCGAGTCCCACGACGTCGTGGCCCCGCTCGCGCAGCACCGTCACCAGCGCCTCGCCGAGGTGTCCGGAGCTGCCCGTGACCAGGATCCGCATGGCCCGAAGGCTAGTTCTGGCGCATCATCCAGGACGGGTGTGGTCACCGGAACGACCATGACCGACACTGCTGTGCGGACCGGGAGGTGGCCATGGGGCAGGTCGTGATCGTCGGTGGCGGGATGGCCGGTGCCGCTTGCGCATCGGAGCTGGCGAGGAAGCAGGTCGACGTCGTGCTCGTCGACCGGGAGAACTATCTGCAGTTCCAGCCGCTGCTGTACCAGGTGGCGAGTTCCCAGCTCCCCGCTGAGGACGTCGCGCGGCCGCTGAGCACGGTGTTCGGCGACGACACGGACGTCGACGTCCGGACGGTCGACGTGACCGCGATCGACTTCGCCTCGCGCACGGTCGATCTCGCCGGCGGGCAGCGGCTCACGGCCGATCAGCTCGTGCTCGCGGCCGGCTCGCAGCCGAACTTCTTCGGCGTGCCCGGGGCGCGAGAGCACGCCTTCCCGCTGTACTCGGTTCCGGACGCGGTGCGGTTGCGGCGGCATCTCGGCGCGCAGCTCCGGGCGCACCTGACGGACGCGCCCAATCCGCCCGAGGCCCCGCTGTCGGTGATCGTGGTCGGTGGCGGGCCGACCGGAGTCGAGACCTCGGGCGCGCTCGGCGAGCTGATCGGCGACCTGAAACACGCCGGGCGCCTGCCGGACTCGGCGTCCATCGAGCTCGTCGACCACGGGAACGCGCTGTTGGGGCCGTTTTCCGAGCGCTCGCATCAGTACGCGCACGACAAGCTGACCGAGATGGGCGTGACCCTCACGTTCGGTGTCGCCGTCACCGACGTGCAGCCCTCGGGCGTCACGCTCTCCGACGGCAGCACGCGGGCGAGCGGCACGGTCATCTGGGCGGGCGGAGAGTCCGCCGCGCCGATCGCCGCCGGCGCGGGCGGGCACGCGGGCCGCGGCGGCCGCATCGACGTCGCGCCCGACCTGTCCGTGCCCGGCTTCGACGGCGTGTACGCGGTCGGCGACGTGGCGAACATCCCGGACCGGCACGGACACACCCTGCCCCAGCTCGGCTCCGTCGCCCAGCAGTCGGGAAAGTGGGTGGCCCGCAACATCATCGCCGAGCGCGAGGGCAGTCCGACCACGCCGTTCCACTACCGGGACAAGGGCATCATGGCGATGATCGGCCGGAACGCGGCGATCGCCGAGATCGGGAGGCACCGGCACCAACTCGACGGCCCGATCGCCTTCTGCGCGTGGCTGGGCGTGCACGCGGTCCTGCTCAGCGGCGTGCACAGCCGGGTGGACGCGTTCCTGAACTGGGCCGACGACTACCTGGACCACGACAGGGCCGCCGACATCGAGCTCGATGGCACGCCCAGCCGGATCGCCTGGGCGGACGACTCGGCGGATCGACCGATCATCCACGTCGACCGCGACGGCGATCCGGCGGCCGCACCGGGCCGGGCCGCGCCCTGACCGTCGACGTCCGCGTCGCCCGACCGCAGCCCGACGGGGGGACAGCAGCATGACGGACAGCGCGGACATCCCGGCGGTGGTCGAGGGCGTCGACCGGGCCGTGGGGGCGCCGCCGGACGCTCCCGAACCGCCGGAGTCCGCCGAGCACCGGAACGGCGCCGGCCCGGCCGAGCGGCTCCGGATCGCCGAGGCGGACAGCGGCGAGGCGCCGTGGCGCGACTGGGGGCCGTACCTCTCCGAGCGGGCGTGGGGCACGGTGCGCGAGGACTACAGCCCCGACGGCGACGCCTGGGACTTCTTCCCGCACGACCACGCCCGGTCCAGGGTGTTCCGGTGGAACGAGGACGGCATGGCCGGCTTCTGCGACGAGACGCAGAACTGGTGCCTCTCACTCGCACTCTGGAACGGCGTCGACCCGATCCTGAAGGAGCGGATGTTCGGGCTCACCGGGCCCGCAGGGCAACCACGGCGAGGACGTCAAGGAGTACTGGTGGTACCTCGACGGGACGCCGGTGCACTCGTTCAACACCTGGCGCTACCACTACCCGCAGGTCGCGTTCCCGTACGAGGAGCTGGTCACCGAGAACGCCCGCCGCGGTCGGCACGACCCCGAGTACGAGCTGATCGACACCGGGGTGTTCGACGAGGACCGCTACTGGATCGTCACTGTCGACTATGCCAAGGCCGCGCCCCGGGACCTGCTGATGGCGGTCACGGTGGAGAACGCCGGGCCCGACGATGCGACGTTGCACGTGCTGCCGACACTGTGGTTCCGCAACACCTGGTCGTGGGGGTACGCCGACCACCCCGAGCCGGGCATGCACCTGGCGGGTGACCGCATCGTCGGCGACCACTCCCGGTCGGGACCGCTGGTCCTGGTCGGAGACGGCGAGCCGACGCCGCTGTTCTGCGAGAACGAGACCAACGCCGAGCGGATCTTCGGCGGCGAGAACACGACGCCGTACCCGAAGGACGGCATCAACGACCACGTCCTGCGCGGTGCGCCGACCGTCAATCCCGAGCATCGGGGCACGAAAGCAGCGCTGCACTACACCGTGTCGGTGCCGCCCGGCGGGTCCACGACGATCCGGGTGCGGCTCGTCGGCGTGCCGCACCCGGCGCTGGACGCCGACCCGATCGGGCCGGGCAGCGCACCCATCGACGTCGGCACGGAGTTCGACGACATCGTCGCGAACCGGCGGCGCGAGGCGGACGACTTCTACGACAGCGTGATTCCGGCGCACACCCCGCCCGAGGAGCGGAGGGTCGCGCGGCAGGCGTTCGCCGGCCTGCTCTGGGGCAAGCAGTTCTTCCACTACGACGTGAAGCGTTGGCTCACCGGCGATCCCGGCCAGCCGCCGCCGCCGCCCGGCCGCGGCGCCATCCGTAACGGCGACTGGCCGCACCTGAACAACCACGACGTCATCCTGATGCCCGATCCGTGGGAATACCCCTGGTTCGCGGCCTGGGACCTGGCCTTCCACTGCGTGACCCTCGCGCACATCGACCCGGAGTTCGCCAAGGCGCAGCTGGTCCTGCTGCTGCGCGAGTGGTACATGCACCCCAACGGCCAGATCCCGGCCTACGAATGGAACTTCTCCGACGTCAACCCGCCGGTGCACGCGTGGGCGGCGATCCGGGTGTTCGAGATCGACGGCCGCACCGACTTCACCTTTCTGGCCAGGATCTTCCACAAGCTGCTGATGAACTTCACCTGGTGGGTGGACAACAAGGAGCACGGCGGCAACAACCTGTTCCAGGGCGGGTTCATGGGCCTGGACAACATCGCACCGCTCGACCGCTCGACGCTGCCGCCGGAGCAGGGGTACCTCGAACAGGCGGATTCCACCGCCTGGATGGCCATGTACGCGCTGGACCTGCTGGACATGGCGCTGCGGCTGGCGCGCCACCAGCGCTCCTACGAGGACGTCGCGACCAAGTTCTTCGAGCACTTCCTGTCGATCGCCGGCGCGGCGAACACCGCCGGGCTCTGGGACGACGAGGACGCGTTCTACTACGACGTGCTGCACCTGGCCGACGGCACCGACGTGCCGATCAAGGTCAAGTCGCTCGTCGGCCTGGTGCCGATCCGGGCGGCGCTGGCCTACGACCAGGCCTACGACGTCCGGCAGTTGCCGGACTTCCGCGCGCGCGCCGAGTGGTACCTGCTGAACAACCCGGAGTACCTGCGGATGTTCCACGTCCGCGACGTCGACGGCATCCGGCACCGGCTGCTGGCGCTGGTGCCGCCGCGCCGGCTGGTCCGCATGCTGGACAACGTCTTCTCCGAGTCCGGCATGCTCTCGCCCTACGGCATCCGGGCGATCTCGGCCTGGCATCGCGAGCATCCGTTCAGCGTGCGCGTCGGCGGCGCGCTCGCCACGGTGGACTACGAGCCGGGCGAGTCGACGACCGCCCTGTTCGGCGGCAACTCGAACTGGCGCGGCCCGATCTGGATGCCGCTGAACGTGCTGCTCATCGAGGCGATGCGCGACTACGACCGCCTCACGCCCGGCGAGATCACCGTCGAGTTCCCCGCCGGGTCCGGCACCCGGATGTCGATCAGCGACGCGGCACAGGACATCTCCGGCCGCCTGCTGTCGATCTTCCTGCCCGGTGCGGACGGCCGGCGGCCGGTGTACGGCTGGTACGACAAGCTCGCGACCGACCCCAGGTGGAACGACCTGATCCCGTTCCACGAGTACTTCCACGGCGACACCGGGATGGGCCTGGGCGCGGCGCACCAGACGGGCTGGACGGCGCTGGTCGCCCACCTGGTGATGACCGCGCCGCCCCCACCGGCGGAGTCCGGACCCGGCGACTGACCGGCCGCCGTTAGGCTGACCGCCGATCGCCGTTGCCGTCAGGACCGGGCGCGGCGCCGTGAGCTCACGAAAGGCGGGACCGGGTTGAAGGCCGTGCGCAAGGTGGCGATGCTGACCGCTGGCGGATTCGCGCCGTGCCTGTCCGCGGCGCTCGGCGGGCTGATCGAGCGGTACACCGAGCTCGCCCCCGAGGTGGAGATCATCGGCTACCGGCACGGCTACCAGGGCCTGCTCACCGGCGACTTCTTCACGGTGACACCGGCGGTGCGCGCCCGCGCGCGGCTGCTGCCGCAACTGGGCGGCTCCCCCATCGGCAACTCCAGGGTCAAGCTCACCAACGAGAAGGACCTGGTCAAGCGCGGTCTCATCCAGCCGGGCCAGCAGGGCCTGCAGGTGGCCGCCGAGCGGCTCACCGCGGACGGCGTCGACGTGCTGCACACCATCGGCGGCGACGACACCAGCACCACCGCCGCCGACCTCGCCGGGTACCTGCGGGACAACGGCTACGAACTGACCGTCGTCGGGCTGCCCAAGACGGTGGACAACGACATCGTGCCGGTGAAGCACTCGCTGGGCGCCTGGACGGCCGCCGAACAGGGCGCGCAGTTCGCCCGGAACATCCTGGCCGAGCACAACGCCAACTCCCGGATGCTGATCGTGCACGAGATCATGGGCCGCAACTGCGGGTGGCTCACCGCGGCGACGGCGGCCGCCTACGACCGCTGGTGGAAGACCCAGCGCTGGCTCCCGGAGTTCGGCCTGAACAGGGAGGCCTGGTCGATGCACGCCATCTACCTGCCCGAGTCGAGCCTGGACCTGGAGTCGGAGACCGCGCGGCTCACCGAGGTGATGGACACCGTCGGGAACGTCAACATGTTCATCTCCGAGGGCGCCGGCCTGGAGAGCATCCTCGCCGACATGCGCGCAGGCCGGGGACGAGATCCCCCTCGACCCGTTCGGTCACGTGAAGCTCGACATGATCAACCCCGGCAACTGGTTCGCCAAGCAGTTCGCGCAGCGGCTCGGTGCCGAGAAGGTGCTGGTGCAGAAGTCCGGGTACTTCGCGCGCTCGGCGCCGGCCGACGAGACCGACCTGCTGCTGATCAAGTCGATGACCGACTACGCGGTGGGCTGCGCGCTGCGGGGCCTGTCCGGCGTCGTCGGGCACGACGAGGAGCAGGGAGATCAGCTGCGGGCCATCGAGTTCGAGCGGATCAAGGGCGGCAAGAAGTTCGACCTCGACCAGGACTGGTACGTGCAGCTGCTGGACGCCATCGGCCAGCCGCGGACGCCCGTCGCGGCCTGACGGCGCGCGGCGCCGGCACGGGCCGGCGGGCCACGCGCGGCGAATTCGGGCAGACAACCGCCCGCCGGTGCGGCAGGCTCCCCGGGTGAGTTCATCGACCCCCGCACCCGCCCTGCCCCCGCTGCCGGTCGTCGACCTGTCCGCCGCCGACCGGGACGACGTCCTCGAGCTCGACGAGGCCGCCTTCGGCTTCGACGCGCCCCGCGACTTCCTCGAGCGACTGGTCCTGCCGCAGCTGGAGTTCGACCGGTTCGTCGGCGCCCGCGACCCCGACAACGGCAACGTGCTCGTCGGCACGGGTTGCATCTTCTCCAAGCAGCTGACGTTCCCCGGCGGCGCGGTGCACCCGGTGGCGGGCGTCAGCTGGGTCGGCGTCCGCCCCGGCTGGCGGCGGCGGGGGCTGCTGCGCGGGATCATCACCAGGCAGCTGCAGGACCTGCACGACGACGGCCGGGAGGCGGTCGCGCTGCTCACCGCGAGCGAGGCCGCGCTGTACCCGCGGTTCGGCTACGGCCCCGCGATCGATCGCGGCGCGCTCGAGCTGGTCCAGGGCTCGGCGCTGCGACCGGGCGTCATGACGGACCCGGTGTACGAGACGAGCCCCGAGCGGGCCCACCCGATCGTCAAGGAGCTGCACGCGCGGGTGGCGCCGACGATCCCCGGGTACCTGGTGCGGCCCGAGTCCTTCTGGCTGATGCGGCTGTCCGACCACGACGAGATCCGGCGCGGCGCCTCACACCGCCGGTTCGCGCTGCACCCGGACGGCTACGTCAGCTACCGCCTCAAGTCCGAGTGGAACGAGCGCGGTCCCGCCTACACGCTGCACCTCGACGAGATCTGCGCGGCGACGCCGCGAGCGCGCGCGTCGCTCTGGCAGTACCTGCTGACCATGGATCTGGTGCGGACCATCGAGTACCGCATGTACTGGCTCGACGACCCGCTGGCCGACCTGCTTCTCGACGTCCGGGCGGCGAAGGTCACCGCCTCGGACCACATCTGGGCCCGGATCGTGGATCTCGACCGGGCGATCCCGCAGCGCACCTACTCTGCCGGGGCCCGGGTGCGGGTGCAGGTCGCGGACGCGGTGTGCCCGTGGAACGCCGGAACCTGGGACCTCGACCTGGGTCCCGACGGCGGCACCGCGGCACGCAGCGCCGACAAGGCCGAGATGACCCTGGACATCGTCGATCTCGGTGCGTGCCTGCTCGGCGGCACGCCGCTGGCCCGGCTCGCGGCCGGCGGGCGGGTCGACGGCGATCCGGCGGCCGTCGCCGCACTGGATCGGGCGCTGGCGACCCCGCTGCTGCCGTGGTGCCCCGAGTCCTTCTGACTGTTCGTCCGACGTCGATTCCGACGTGCGGCGCCGGCGGCACCGGCGCGGCGCGGTCGCCGGCGCGGCGATCGGGCATGCTGACTGCTGTGCAGCCGACCGATCCGCCGCCCCGCCGCCGCCGGCGGGCCGCGCGCCGCGCGGCAGGTCCGCCGCGGAACGAGCAGATCGGGCCGGCCGGTCCCGAGACCGAGACCGAGCCCGGCGCCGGCGGCGAGGCGGCGACCGGCGCCACCGCGGGCTCGCCGGCGGACGCTGCGCCGCCGTCACCCGCCGCGGCGCCGCACGTGCAGCCGCACGGGCCGACCCCCGGACCGCC
This sequence comes from uncultured Actinomycetota bacterium, assembly GCA_963844455.1. Classification (GTDB taxonomy): domain Bacteria; phylum Actinomycetota; class Actinomycetes; order Mycobacteriales; family Nakamurellaceae; genus Nakamurella. The sequence goes on along the minus strand of CAWJOH010000010.1, from coordinate 69,712 downwards.
GGGCGGTTCTCCCGGCCATCATCACCAGCCGCCGCCGGCAGGCACCTCGGTGCCGGGCGGATCCGCGCCGCCCTCGGGCGCCGGTGAGCGCCCCCGGCGCTCGCGGTCGAGCCGTGACGACGCGTCGGAGCGGTCGCTGCGCTCGCTGGTCACCACCCGCGGCACCCAGGTGAGCCCGACCGCGGCGCTCCGCGCCCGCGAGGTGGCGCTGCCGACCGCGGAGGACCTGGCGGCCGCCGAGCAGGACGTCGTCCTCGTCCGCCGGCACTACGTGCCACCCACCGCCCTGACCGCCGGTCGCCGGCGCGACCGCCCGGATCGCCGAGCCGGCGACCGCGAGGGCCGGCCGGCAGATCGATCCGTCGCCCCACCCGTCGACGAGCCGGGCTCGTCCCCGGATCCACCGTCCGCCGGTCCCCCGTCGACCGAGCCCGCGCAGGACGACCCGACCGCACGCTGAGGTCGTCCGGATGCCGTCGCCGGCCCGGCGGGAACGTCAGGGCACCACCAGCACCGGGAACTTCTGCCGGGCCACCACGGCCCGCGAGACGGAGCCAGAGGCGATCCGGTGCAGCACGTCGGCGAACCCGGAATGCCGCTTGCCGACGACGACGCAGGCCGCGTCCCGCTCCTCGGCGATCCGCACCAGCTCCGCGCCCGCCTCGCCCGTCGTGGACAGCAGCTCCCAGTGCACCCCCGTCAGGTCGCCGGACGACGTGAGGTCCCTGACCAGCGCCGCCTCGACGGCGTCCTCCGCCGCGTCGTTGGCGCCGACCTCCTCGGGAATGGGCACGTAGCCCTCCACCATCGGCATCGCCCGGCGGCGCACGTGCACCAGCAGCAGCTGCTTGCCCATCACCTGAGCGAGGAACGCGGCGGCGCGCAGCGGCCGGCCGCACGCGGTGGCGTCGTCGACTCCCGCGACGATCGGCCCCGAACGCATGTCCGGCGGCAGGGGCACCCCGGACGGCGATACGAGCGCGGGCGTACCGGGACGCGGAGTGGGTTCAACAGCCGGTTGCGCACTCATCGATGCCTCCGCGAGGTCGCCGTTGTTCCACCAACCGTCATGGTCAACGGTGGCACAAACAGCGCGCCGGTGCGAGCGCCGCCGCAGGTCGTGGCCCGGACGACCCCGAACCGTGACCGAAGCGGGCCACAGCCCCGTCCGAACGTGCTCAGGCGACCCGTGGGTCCTCTGTCCTCGTCCGCTTCAGCTCGAAGAAGTGCGGGTACTTCGCGAGGATCCTGGCCGCGTCCCACAGCTCGCCGGCGTCTTCGCCGCTGGGCACCCGGGTGAGCACGGGGCCGAAGAACCCGATGCCGTCGACGTGGATGGTCGGCGTGCCGACGTCGTCCCCGACCGGCGCCATGCCGCGCTCGTGACTGTCCCGCAACGCCGCGTCGTGATCGGTGTTCTGCGCGGCGTCGGCCAGGTCGGCGGGCAGTCCCAGCTCGTCGAGCGCCTCGCGGATCACCCGCTCGCGATCGTCGATCCTGCGGTTGTGGAGGCGCTCGCCCATCGCGGTGTACAGCGGGAGCAGGATCTCGTCGCCGAACTTCTCCGCGGCGGCGATGCACACCCGCACCGGGCCCCACGCGGTCGCCAGCCGGCGCCGGTAGTCGGCGCTGATCGCGCGGTTCTCGTTCAGCACGGCGAGGCTCATGACGTGGAACCGGGGGTCGATGTCCCGCACCGCGGCGACCTCGATCAGCCACCGCGAGGTCACCCACGCGAACGGGCAGATCGGGTCGAACCAGAAGTCGACCCGCGTCGCGGGCTCCCCCTGCACGCCCTCGACGATGTCGAGCTCAGCCGTGGTCATCGCGCTCCTCTAGTTTATTTCGTCTTGCTCACCGTCTTGGCCAACACACGCTCCGGATAAGTTGTTCCCCGGCGACCGGCGGTCAGCGGTCACCGGGACGTGTTCAACAGCACAGCGGCCCTTCCTGGACGGGCCGGAACCGGTTCGCACACCTCGCGGACCGACGGGAGGACGTTTCATGTCGTTGGGGCCCAACCTCACCCGCGAGCAGGCCGGCGAGCGCTCGGCGACCGTGCACACGAGTGCCTACGAGGTCGAGATCGACCTCACCGACGGCGCCGGCGGACCGAGCGAGAAGACCTTCGCGACCACGAGCCGGCTGCGCTTCACGGCCACCCCGGGCGCGTCCACGTTCGTCGACTTCGTCGGGGACGGCATCGCCCGCGCCAGCCTGAACGGCCTGGACCTGGACGTCGGCGCGTGGAGCTCCACGACCGGCCTGCCGCTCGCCGACCTCGCGGCGGAGAACGAGCTCGTGGTGGAGGCGGTCGGCCTCTACACCAACACCGGGGAGGGCCTGCACCGGTTCGTCGACCCGGTCGACGGGGCCGTCTACCTGTACTCGCAGTTCGAGACCGCCGACGCCAAAAGGCTCTTCGCCTGCTTCGATCAGCCTGACCTCAAGGCCACCTTCGCCTTCACGGTGATCGCGCCGGCCGACTGGCAGGTGATCTCCAACGGAGCGACCGCCGGCACGGATCCGGGACCGTCCGGCGCGGTGCTGCACCGGTTCCGCACCACCGAGCCCATGAGCACCTACGTGACGGCGCTGGTCGCCGGGCCGTACCACGTCGTCCGCGATCATCACGACGGCATCGACCTCGGCATCTACGTCCGCTCCACCCTCGCCGAGTACCTCGACGCCGACCGGCTGTTCACGGAGACCAAGCAGGGCTTCGACTTCTTCCACCGGGCGTTCGACGTCCGCTACCCGTTCGGCAAGTACGACCAGCTGTTCGTGCCGGAGTTCAACGCCGGCGCGATGGAGAACGCCGGCTGCGTCACGTTCCGCGAGGAGTACGTCTTCCGGTCGCGGGTGACGCGCTACCTCTACGAGCGCCGCTGCGAGACGGTGCTGCACGAGATGGCCCACATGTGGTTCGGCGACCTGGTGACGATGCGCTGGTGGGACGACCTCTGGCTGAACGAGTCGTTCGCCACCTGGGCATCCGTGGTCGCGCAGGTCTCGGCGACGGAGTACACCAAGGCGTGGACGACGTTCGCCAACGTCGAGAAGTCCTGGGCGTACGTGCAGGACCAGCTTCCGTCCACCCATCCGATCTCCGCCGACATGGTCGACCTCGCCGCGGTGGAGGTGAACTTCGACGGCATCACCTACGCCAAGGGCGCCAGCGTGCTCAAGCAGCTCGCCGCGTACGTCGGATACGACGAGTTCCTGGCCGGCCTGCGCGCCTACTTCAAGGCGCACGCGTTCGGCAACGCCACGCTGGACGACCTGCTGACCGCGCTCGAGGAGACGTCGGGCCGCGACCTGCGCGCGTGGTCGGCGGCGTGGCTGCAGACCACGGGCCTGAACACCATGTCCGCGGACTTCGACGTCGACGACTCCGGTCTCGTCACCCGCTTCGAGATCGTGCAAAGTGGCGCGGAACCCGGCGCCGGTGAGCTGCGCCCGCACCGCCTGGCGGTCGGCGTGTACGACATGGACGCGGACGGCGCGCTGCATCGCACCCACCGGGCGGAGCTCGACGTCGCCGCCGCGCGCACGCCGGTCCCCGACCTCGTCGGCGTGCCGAGGGGTGCCATCGTGCTGGTGAACGACGACGACCTCACCTACTGCAAGGTGCGGCTCGACCCCCGGTCCCTCCGCACGGTGATCGGCGACATCGCCGCCGTGTCCGAATCGCTGCCGAGAACGCTGCTGTGGTCGGCGGTCTGGGAGATGACCAGGGACAGCCTGATGCGGGCCAGGGACTTCGTCGCGCTCGCCCTGCGGGGCCTTCCCCGCGAGGACCAGATCGGCGTGCAGCAGCGGATTCTCGCGCAGGTGCAGCTGGCCGTCTCCTCGTACGCCGAGCCGGGGTGGGCGACCGCGTCGGGCTGGCCGGCCGTCGCGGCCGCGTTCCGCGAGCTCGCGGTCACCGCCGAGCCCGGCAGCGACACCCAACTGGCGGCCGTGCAGGCGCTCGCGGCAGCCCGGCTGGACGACGACCTGCTCGCCGAGATCGCCGGCTGGCGCGACGGTTCGGCGCCGCTGGCCGGCCTGGCGGTGGACACCGACCTGTCCTGGACGCTGCTCGGGGCGCTGGTCGCGCACGGCGCGGCGGGCGACGACGAGATCGCCAGGACGGCGGCGGCCGATTCGACCGCATCGGGCGAGCGCCGGGCGACGCAGGTCCGGGCGCTGCGACCCACCGCCGAGAACAAGGCGGCCGTCTGGGAGCGGCTGATCCACGACGACGGGATGGCGAACGCGCTGCAGGACGCGGCGATCTCGGGGTTCTCGCACCCGGCCCAGTGGGACCTGCTGACGCCGTACACCGACCGGTACTTCGAGGACGTCGCCGGCGTCTGGGAGCGCCGCTCGATCGAGGTCGCGCAGAAGGTCGCCGTCGGGCTGTTCCCGCGGTGGAGCATCACCGACGGGACGGTCCGGCAGGCGATCGAGTTCGAGGCCGCGGATCACCCGAACGCGCTGCGGCGCCTGGTGTCCGAGGGCAGGGCCGGTCTGGAGCGCGCGCTGCGGGCGCGGGCGGCGGACGAGGCCCAGGAGGATTGAGCCGGCGCCGGGAGTCCTCCCGACCGGCCGCGCGGCGTTCCCGGGTCCGGCGGACTACCAGGTGGAGCGTTCCGGCAGCGTGCCCGCCTGGTCCGCCAGGATGCGCACGCCCGTGACGAGCCCGCCGGGGATGTCGCCGTCGCTGCACGACGCGACGACGGCGAGGACGGCGAGCCGCGCGGCGCGGTCCGTGATCCGGCGGCCGGCCTCGGCGCCGGTGACCACCTCGACCGCGCGCTGACCGGGCGACACGGCGAGCAACACCGCGCTCGGCGCATCGGCGGCCAACCCGGACAGCAGGCTGTCCGCGGTGGCCCTGGTGTTCTCGCCGAGGTCGCCGAGGTAGACCGAGAAACGCAACCCGGTGAAGAGTTCCGCCTCCCGGATCACGTCGTCGAGGAGCTCGAGCTGAACCGCGGTGAGCGCCGTGTTCGCCTCGCCGGCCGGCCCGCACTGCGGGGCCAGGTTCGGCGCGGACCGCCTCGTCGCGACCGCGGCGGAGTGCTCGGTCACGTGATCCGTGGTGTCACCAGCTGCCACGAGCGCCTCCTCGGGTCGCGCCGGAGGTGACCGTGCCCGACGCCACGACGGGCTCGTCGCCGGCCCACCACTGCGGCGGATGCTCCCACGGCTGTCCCGGACGGTAGCGGGCGCGCCGCTTGGAGCGGCCCGGGACGAAGACGAACAGGGCGATGAGCCCGTAGAGCGCGGCCGGCGCGACCACGAACACGAGGATCGTCTGGATGATCGTCACAGCTGATCACGGTATCCGACGCCGCGGCCGACGGCTCCCCGGGCCGCCCCGACGTCACGGCGCGTCGCGCCGGGGTGCACCCGCGGCCGGCTCGACCGTCAGGAAGGACCGGGCCGCGACGGCGACGGTGAGCACGATCACCGCGCCGGCGAGGACAAAGACCGTGGGCACGCCGGCCCGCTCGCCGATGACCCCGCCCAGCGCGGCGCCGACGGGGGTGAAGCCCCACGCCGCCACGCGGAACGCGCTGGACACCCTGGCGATCATGTCGTGCGGCGTCTGCCGCTGCCGGCGGGACGCGACGAGCACGTTGAACGTGCCGCCGGCGACGCCCATCACGGCGTAGGACAGCCACGCCACCCACGGCACCGGCGCGAACCCGAGAACCAGCATGGTGACGCCGATACCGAGCGCCGCGGCCACCAGCACCTGCCCGCCGCGGAGGCGCTCGACCAGCCGCGGCGTCAGCGCCGCGGCGGCGAGGATGCCGACCGAGTAGGCGGCGAGCAGCGTCGGGTACACGGCCTCCGACAGGTTCAGGGACTGCGTCGCGTAGACGACGAGCACGGCATCGGTCGCGGCGTTGGCGGTGGCCATGATCGCCACGGTGATCACCAGCACCCGCAGGACCGGGTCGTGGGCGATGCGCGCCAGCCCCGCGCGCACCTGGGCGAAGGCGCCGGGACTCGGCCCACGGTCGGTGATCCCGGCCGCCGTCACGGTCGGGGTGCCGCTGAGCACGGTGCCCACCGGCTCCCTGGGCGCGGCTCCGCCAGGAAGGCCCGCGGCCGGCGGGGCGATCGTGGCCGCGGCCGCCGCCGCGAACAGGAAGCACACCGCGGAGACGGCGAAGGGCAGCCAGGGGCTCACCACGAACAGCACGCCGGCGACCAGCGGACCGAGCAGGTCGAGGGCGATCGTCTCGACGGTGACGAACCGCGCGTTCGCCCGCTCCAGCTGCGCCTGCGGCACGCCGAGGACGAGCAACGACTGCGCGGCGCCGTCGGCGAACGTCTCGGCCGAGGTGATGGCGAAGGCGATGACGCAGAGCAGTGCGATGCTCGCGCCCCCGGTGCCGGCGACGGCTGCGAGCAGCGCGGTGAGGACCGCGCGGATCAGGTGGGCCGCGACCATCACCCGCGCCGGGTTCCACCGGTCCACCAGCGCGCCGGCGGGGACCGCCACCACGAGCCACGGCAGCGTCGCTGCGACGGCCACCAGAGCGACCGCCCCCGGCGACGGATCGACGGTGAGAGCCAGCAGGGGCAGGGCGACGATGCGCAGGCCGTCGCCCGTGAGCGAGCCGGCCCAGGCGAGGATCAGTCGGTGGAACGAGGCCGGAAGTCCCGGACGGCCGACGTCCTCCCGAGCCACGGACCGCGTCCCTTCTTCGGCCGCCGATCACGTCGGACGGGCGACGCCGATCAGCAGTTGGCGGATCGACTGTCCGCTCTCCGATCACCATGTCATACGCTTCGACGACTTCCAGCGGTCGGATCGACGGAATCACTCGACCGGGAGGATGACCGGGGGTCAGCTGCACGTATCTGGCGTCGCCGTCGGCGGTCCTGAAGGAGACCGCTCGGCGCGCGCCGGCGAATGAGCCGGCGACGGGGGCTGCGCGAACACGGACAGTGCGCGCACGGCGCCGTCCGGCCCGCGCGATCCACGGCGTTTTGGCGTGCCCGCCGCTCGAAAGACGGTTGTTCCACCAGGTGGAACGCGCCTTCGGGTGAATCAGATCACTCTATTGGCGGCAGACCATTAGAGTGATAACGCCCGTTTACCTGAGTTTGACCCCCGATGATTGGCGTACGGCCAGCCGCATCGCTACTTCACGTGACAGCCGGTGTGGGCCATTCAGGGAACCCCGAAAACGAGGACCTATATTTGACTGACCGAGCCAAGCTGTAACAAAACCCCACATGCATTGTCACTCAACAGCTTTGGAAGCGCAAGACCCGTCTCCGAGCACGTCGGAACGGACTCCCGATCACCTCGATCGCCCAGGTCGCGGCCGTCTCGGCCGCCTGGAACCCGCCATCCCACCGGGATGAACCTGACGCAAGGAGCTTTCTCATGCACGCTGTCCGTGGAACCCGAATCGGCCGTGGCACCCGCATCGGCCGCGGCACCCGCATCGGCCGCGGCACGCGCATCGGCCGTGGTACCCGCATCGGCTGACCGGTTCTCGGTGATGAGAGTGCGGCCCGTCGACGGCGCGCCGCCCCGCCGCGGGTCGGACCGTGACACCAACCGGAGCTGCTCACTCGTCCGAGTGAAGAAGAACACACCGCGTGATGCGAAGCAGCGCCCGCCGGCCGCCGGGCGGCGAATCGTCAGGCCGCCAGGGGTAGCCAGGGCTCCCAGGCCGGATCGGTGTCGTCGAGCGACCACAACCGGCCCAGCGTGATCCGACGCGGCGCCGCAGGGCGCCGCAGGAGCGCCCAGCCGATCTCCTCGAGCAGACGATCCGCCTTCCGGGCATTGCACCGGGCACAGCACGCCACGCAGTTCTCCCAGGAGTGCCTGCCTCCCCTGCTCTTCGGCACCACGTGGTCGATCGTGTCGCCCTTGCCGCCGCAGTAGGCGCACCGCCGCTGATCCCGGCGCAGGATGCCGGCTCGGGTCGCCGCCGGTGGTGTCTGGTACGGGACCCGCACATACCGCCGCAGGCGCACCACCGACGGTACCGAGACGGCGAGCGACGGCGACCGGAAGATGGTCGAATCCTCGCGCTCGACCAGGCAATCGGCCTTGCCGGCGACGACCAGCACGAGCGCGCGCCGGCCCGTCACCACGGCGAGCGGCTCGTGGCTCGCGTTCAGCAGCAACACGCGGACCAGTGTCACCACCCCGCCGCCCCCTGGCGCGCCGGCCGGGCCGGTGGGAGCGCCGGCCGCAACCGCACCCATCGCACTCACGGAGGCGCCCTGCACGGGCGCGAGCACCGACGAGGCGAGCACCGACGAGGCGAGCACGTTCGGCGATCCGAGGGACGGCGCGACCGGATCCGACGAGTGCCCGTGGTGGGCGCGGCCGCGTCGCACCGGCGTCGGCCGCCGGCCGGCGTGTCCGGCGTCGTCCATGCACCACCTCCCGCCGCACCGGCAGGTCGGCACCCGCCCCGTCGCGCGGATGCTGTCACTCTGGGTCATTCGGGCGTTTCATGTGCCAGAACGAGGGTAACCCGGGCGCGGACGCCGCCCGGTGCGGCGCCCCGAGGCCCCGGCGCCGCGGCCGGCGCGGCACGAGGTGGCGGGGACGCCCCGCCGGACTGACTACCGTAGGGACGCGACCACCCGGTCGATCCGCCGCGCTGGCGACCCGCGGCCGGCTGCCGACCGCCAGACACCGACACCTTGGAGACGACGGCTGTGAACGCCCCGGAGTGCGCGAGCGACACCGGCTCGTTCTGCCACTGGGTCTGGGACGTCACGGGGGCCGACTGGCTGGCCGCGCACGCGGACGGGTTCGTCGGCGGCCTGATCAGCATCCTGGTGATCCTGGTGATCGCATTCGTCATCAGGTTTCTCATCTACCGCTCGATCGACCGGCTGACCGCACTCACGGCCGGCGGGCAGACCCCGAGGATGCTGCGACCGCTCAAGTCGACCGCGCGCAGGGCGCTGCCGCGCGGGCTGTCCGCCGAGCGTCGGCGGCAGCGGGCGCTGGCCATGGGTTCCCTGCTCAAGTCCATCACCTCGTTCACCATCGCCGCTGTCGTGCTGATCATGATCCTGGGTGAGCTCGGCGTGGACGTGGCGCCGCTGCTCGCCTCGGCGGGGATCGTCGGCGTGGCCTTGGCTTTCGGCGCGCAGAACCTGGTCAAGGACTTCCTCGCCGGGATCTTCATGACGATGGAGGACCAGTACGGAGTGGGCGACACCGTCGACCTCGGCTCGGCGTCCGGCACCGTGACGACCGTCGGACTGCGCACCACCACGCTCCGTTCCGGCGACGGCACGGTCTGGCACGTCCGCAACGGCGAGGTGCTGCGCGTCGGCAACTCCAGCCAGGGCGAGGCCGTCGTGACGATCGACCTCCCGCTCCGCTACGACGCCGACGCCGGCCGCGCGGCGACCGTGGCGGTCGCGGCGGCGGCCGCGCTCGCCGCGTCGCCGGAGTTCGTCGACGCCGTCGTCGAGGCAGCCGAAGTCGCTCGGCATCGTCGAGGTCGCGCCCGGCGTGATCACCATCCGGCTGGTGGCGACCGTGCGGGCCGGCGACGAGGGCGCCTTCGCGCCGGCCGTCCGCGCGGCCATCAAGCACGCGTTCGACGACGCTCTGCGCCAGGACCCGCGCGCGGACTACCGGCCGCCGGTGATCCCGGCCGCACCCGAGGAGCCGCTGTGACCGACCCACTGCCGCTGACCCCCGTGACGCCACCGCCGGACCGGACAGCGGCGGGCCCGGCCGCGTCGTTCTACGACGAGATCGGCGGCCACGACACGTTCGTCCGGATCGTCGGCCGGTTCTACCAGATCGTCGGCACCGACCCCGTGCTGCGCCCGCTGTACCCGGAGGCGGACCTCGGGCCGGCCGAGGTGCGGCTGCGGATGTTCCTCGAGCAGTACTGGGGCGGCCCGCGGACCTACTCCGACCGGCGCGGTCACCCGCGGCTGCGGATGCGGCACGCGCCGTTCGTGATCGGTCGCCGCGAGCACGACGCCTGGCTGGCCGCGATGCGGGTGGCCGTCGACGAGGCGGGCCTGACCGCGCAGCAGCACGAGCGGCTCTGGGCGTACCTGGAGATGGCCGCCGACAGCATGGTCAACAGCCTCGGCTGACCGGGAGTCGGAGCGGCCGGCCTCGGGTCAGACCAGGAGCGGCAACAGCGAGAACCGGCGGCGCACCACCGCGCCGTAGCGCCCGTCGATCCGCGCCCAGGCGTCCGTCGCGCTGACGCGGACCACCTCGTCGGGCACCGCGGGAGCGAATCCCATGCCGGACAGCGCGAACAGCATGCGCAGCGTGATGGTCACCCGCATGCCGGATCCGCTGACGGTCAGCACCTCGGTGTCGAGCAGGGCGGTCGAGGCGGCACCCGCCGGCCCGGGGCGGGACCGCGCGCCGGCCGCACCCTCGTCGGCCAGCGCGGCCAGCACCGTGGCGGGCACCTCGTCCACCCGCACCCAGCCGACGGCGGGCGGGAGCTGGCTGCGCCATGCGGCGTCCGCGTGCGGCCCCGGATCGACCTGCTCCGCGGTCGAGATCGCCAGCCCCGACAGCAGATTGCCCGCGTGGACCGTGACGTCGGCAGGGGTCACCGTGCCGTGCACCGCCCGGGTGACGAGCACGTCGAACGGCGTGCCGGCCCACAGCCGGACCTTCTCGCCGTCGGACTTCAGCCGCACCGGGCCGGCCGCGTCCCAGCGCGCGACCCGACCGGCGAAGGCCGCCGCGTCCTCGCGGTCCGCACGGTCGGCCGGCTCGAACACGGCCATCGTCAGGCCCCCGCCGGGACCGTCAGGTAGCGGGTCAGGAACGCCCGTTCCCGCTCGTCGAGCCGGCGCGGCTTGAACGTCGTCGGGTCGACCGGCACCAACACCGTCGACGCGGTGGCCGCGGTGACGCCGCCGACGCTGACCAGGTAGTCGACGGTGAGCGAGGCGACGCCGAGCTTGGTGATGCCCATGGAGATCAGCACCGGCAGGTCGAACCCGATGGAGCGGGCGTAGTCGATCTCCAGGTGCGCCACCACGACTCCCTCGGTGAGCCGCTCCACGCCGTGGCGGGCGGCCTCGGTGAACAGCCAGTCGATCCGCGCCTCCTCGAGCAGGGTGACCGTCCGGGCGTTGTTGACGTGGCCGAAGGCGTCGAGGTCTGACCAGCGCACGCGTACCTGCGCCACGTACCGCAGACCCATGGGTGTCCTCTCCGCGCGACCGGAGGCCGGGCCGGCCGCCCGCAGCAGTCTGCCATCCGCGCGGCGGCGGTCAGCGAATGGTCGAGCGGATCTCCCTGGCCGCGACGGACAGCGCGGCGAGGTCGCCGGCGGACACGTCCGCGATCTCCCCGAGCGTGCGCCGCGCCCGCGCCAGCCGCGAGGCGTTCTCCCGCTCCCACTGGGCGATCTTGGCGTCCGGATCCTGATCCGGCCCGGTCGTCGAGAGCACGTCCGCGGTGAGCATCCGCAGCGACCGGTACAGGTCGTCGCGGATCGCCTGGCGGGCGAGCGCGTGCCACCTGTCGCCCCGGTCCAGCTCGGTGACGGCGGACAGCATCCGGTCGAAGTCGAGGTGCGCGGAGATCGCGTAGTAGAGCTCCGCGCACTCCTGCAGCGACCGGCCGGTCTCCGTCGACACGTCCACCACGTCGAGCAGGCTGAACAGGTACAGGGACAGCGCGACGTCGCGCGCGAGCTCCGGCGGCGCACCGGCGTCCATCAGCTCGGCCGTGTCGGTCGCCACGTTCACCGTCTCGACGCCGCACACCAGGCTCGACATCTGCGGGGCGAGGCCGGCGACAGGCCCGGCGTAGCGGTCGATCTCGGCCAGCACGTCCAGCGGTTGGGGTCGCCGGGTGAGCAGCCACCGCGCCGACCGGTCCAGCAGCCGACGCGACAAGAGCAGCAGCGTGTCCTGGCAGCTTGCCGGGGCCTTGTTGTCCAGCTCCGCCACCCGCCGCCACAGCCCGGGAAGGTCGAACACCGTCGAGGAGATCGTGTACGCCCGGATGGCGTCCTCGGGCGTCGCCGCCATCTCCTCCTCGAGCCGGAAGGAGAACGTGACGCCCGCCTGGTTGACCATCTCGTTCACGGTCTCGGTGGTGACGATCTCGCGGGCCAGCGGATGCGCGGCGATCGCGCGCCGGGCACCCTCCGAGCCGTCCCGCATCTGCGTCGGGAAGTACTCGGCGAGCTTGCCGTTGTAGGCGGGATCGGCCGGCAGCTCGGTGTCGAGCATCGCCGCGCTCAGGCCGGACTTCACGTACGCCAGCAGCACGGCGAGTTCCGGGGCGGTCAGGCCCTCGTTCGCCGCGATGCGCGCGTTGATCTGCGCGTGCGAGGGCAGGAACTCGAGCGCGCGGTCCAGCCGGCCGGACTCGACGAGCGCGTCGATCAGCCGGCCGTGCACCGACAGCATCGCCGGCGCGTGCCGCCGAGACGCGCCGAGAATCCTGTTCTGGCCGATGTTGTCGGCGAGCACCAGCTGCGCGACCTCGTCCGTCATCGAGGTGAGCAACGCGCGCCGCGCGTCCTCGTCGAGCTCGCCGCGGTTCACCCGCTGCTGCAGCGCGATCTTGATGTTCACCTCGTGGTCCGAGGTGTCGACGCCGGCCGAGTTGTCGATCGCGTCCGTGTTGATCCGGCCGCCGGCGCGGGCGAACTCGATCCGGCCGAGCTGGGTGACGCCGAGGTTGCCGCCCTCGCCGACGACCTTCACCCGCAGGTCATGGCCGTCGACGCGGACGGCGTCGTTGGCCTTGTCGCCGACCGCCGTGTTCTGCTCGGTGGAGGCCTTGACGTAGGTGCCGATGCCGCCGTTCCACAGCAGGTCGACCGGCGCCTGCAGCACCGCCTTGATCAGCTCCGTCGGCGCCAATGCCGTGATGCCGGCGTCGAGGCCGAGGCAGGCGCGCATCTCGTCGCTGATCGGCACCGACTTCGCCGACCGCGGCCACACCCCGCCGCCGGCCGAGATCAGCGCGGGGTCGTAGTCCGCCCATGAGGAGCGCGGCAGCTCGAACAGGCGCAGCCGCTCGACGAACGACTCGGCCACGTCCGGATCGGGATCGACGAAGACGTGCCGGTGGTCGAACGCCGCGATCAGCCGGATGTGCTGGGACAGCAGCATGCCGTTGCCGAACACGTCGCCCGACATGTCACCGACGCCCACGCAGGTGAAGTCGTCCGTCTGGGTGTCCACACCGAGCTCACGGAAGTGGTGCTTGACCGACTCCCACGCGCCGCGCGCGGTGATGCCCATCGCCTTGTGGTCGTATCCGACGCTGCCGCCGGAGGCGAAGGCGTCGCCGAGCCAGAAGCCGTAGTCGGCCGCGACGCCGTTCGCGATGTCGGAGAACGTCGCGGTGCCCTTGTCGGCGGCGACCACCAGGTAGGAGTCGTCGTCGTCCCAGCGGACGACGCGGTCCGGCGGCGCGATCCGGCCGTCGACCCTGTTGTCGGTGACGTCCAGCAGGCCGGCGATGAACATCCGGTAGCAGGCGATTCCCTCCGCCAGCAGCGCCTCCCGGTCGGCCTGCGGTTCACCGCCGGCCGCCGGCGGGCGGCGCACGACGAACCCGCCCTTCGCGCCGACCGGCACGATGACGGCGTTCTTGACCTCCTGCGCCTTGACCAGGCCGAGGATCTCGGTGCGGAAGTCCTCCGGCCGGTCGGACCAGCGCAGCCCGCCGCGGGCGACGTCGCCGAACCGCAGGTGCACACCCTCGATCCGCGGCGAGTACACCCAGATCTCGTGCGCCGGCACGGGCTTCGGGACGCCCGGCACGCGATGCGGATCGATCTTGAAGCTCAGGAACTCGCGTGGCCGGCCGGCGTCGTCCCGCCGGTAGGCGTTGGTGCGCGACGTGGCGGTGACCAGGCTGAGCAGCGTGCGCAGGATGCGGTCGGCGTCCAGGCTGGTGACCTCGTCGAGCGCCGCGGTGATCCGCTCCGCCATACCGGTCGCCAGGCTCGAGCGCGGGTTCGCGTCCGCGACGTCGGGGTCGAACTTCGTGACGAACAGCCGGGCGAGGTCGGCCGTCAGGACCGGGTGGGACGTCAGCACCTGCTCGACGTACCGCTGGGTGTAGGGGGTGCCGATCTGCCGGAGGTAGTGCGCGTACGCGCGCAGCACCGCGACCTCGTGCCAGTGCAGCCCGGCGGCGAGCACCAGCTGGTTGAACCCGTCGACCTCGCAGGCGCCGATCCAGCACGCGATGAACGCCTCGGTGAACCGGGACCGCAGCTCGGGGTTGTCCGCACCCCGCGCGGTGTGCTCGAGCGGGAAGCTCAGGCCGAAATCATAGATGCGGGAAGGCGTCCCGTCGCTCCGGCGGACCTCGAAGGGACGCTCGTCGAGGACCTCGGCGCCGAGCTGCTGGAGCACCGGCAGCGCCCGGGAGAGCGTCACCGCTCCCCCGGTGACGTAGAGCTTGAGCCGCCACTCCCCCGCGTCGTCGGCGTCCGCCGGCGCCATGGTCAGGGCCAGGTCGTCCGGCCCGGACAGGCCGTCGAGCAGCCTGAGGTCGGCGACCGCGTCCTCGACCCGGTAGTTGTCCTTGTAGGCCTCGTCGAACGCGTCGGCGTACCGGGACAGCGCACCGGCCGTGTCCAGGTCCTCGTCGCCACCGACGACGGCGGCGACGAGACGGTCGTTCCAGGTGCGGATGGTCGCGCGCAGCGCCTTGGTGAGCGCGACGATGTCGGGGTGCACGCGGTGCGCCGGGTCGGTGGTGACCGTGAAATGCACTGCGGCGTGCAGGGAGTCGCCGACCCGGGCGGTGTACCGGATGCCGGTGCCCTCGAACGCGTCGACCAGGATCTGCTGCATGGCCAGGCGCGAGTCGGTGGTGTAGCGGTCCCGGGGCAGGAAGACCATCACGGACACGAAGCGGCCGAACGGATCCGGCTGCAGGAACGCCCGGAGCCGGCGCCGGCTGGCCAGCTGCAGCACGCCACTGACCACGTCGAAGACGAGATCGGTGGGCGCCCAGAACAGTTCCTCGCGCGGGTAGGTCGCCAGCAGGTCCATCGCGCGCTGCCCGGTGTAGGTGTCCGGGGCCGCGCCCAGGGTCGCCAGCACCGTCTGCACCGTCAGCCGGAGCACCGGCGTCGTGGTGATCTCGGCGTTCAGGGCGCGCGGGGTGAGCACCCCGAGGAAGCGGTGCTCGCGCAGCACGGCGCCGTCCGGCCCGAGGATCCGCGCCCTGACCTCGAACGGCGGCACGTCGCGGGTGAGCGCCGACCCGGACGAGGCCTGGGTCAGCAGCAGGTGCGACGGCTCCTCGCCGGGCAGGGTGAGCAGGTCGTTGTCCGCCGCGTCGGCCACGTCGTCGCGCAGGATGCCGAGACCGGACCCGCGGGCCGGGCTGAGCGCCTGCTCCGCGGCGGGCCCCTCGTACCGGCGATAGCCGAGGAAGGTCATGTTCCCCGAGATCAGCCAGTACAGGAAGTCCGCGGTCTCGGCGACCTCCTGGGACGAGCGCGGCGAGAAGGTGGCCCGCAGCTCCGCCGCCGCGGTGGCGGCCGCGCCGGTGAGCGCACCGCCGTCGCCGACGACCGCCCGCACGTCGCTGAGCGCCTCGCGGAGCGTCTCCTCGATCGACTCGGCGCGGCTGGCGTCCGACAGCCGGTCGATCAGGATGTGCATCCACGACTCGCGGGCGGCCTCCCGCACCTCGGCGCGGGGGGCTTCGTCGGTGAGCTCGAGCAGCTCCCCGCCGGCGTCGCGGCGGGCGAGCAGGATCGGGTGCAGGACGCGGTGCACGTTGATCCCCGCACCGGTCAGCGCTCCGATGACAGAGTCGACCAGGTACGGCATGTCGTCCGTGACGATGTCGATGACGGTCGCCGTGTCCGTCCAGCCGGCCGCCCCGTCGCCCGCGGGAGCGGGGTTGAAGACCCGGATGGCGGTCTCCCCCGGCCGCCGCCGCCGACCGACGCGCCAGTGGCCGTCGATCACGCCCAGCACGTCGTGCGGGGTGCGGGGCTGGTCCTCGACCGGGACGTGCTTGAAGTACGCGGCGATCATCGCGGCGCGGTCGGCCCGCTGCTCCGCCGCGGCCGCCGCCGCGGAGCTCGACGGCGGCGGTGCCGCCGCGCCGGCGCCGCCCGTCCCCCGATCGGGACCGGCGACGGTCGGTTCGACCCCCTCGGCCGGCTCGGCACCCGGGGGTGCCCCATCGGCCGCCGGATCGACTGTCGGTGGCGTGTACTCGGTCTGGGTCATCGTCCGTGCGTCCGGATCATGGTCGGACCTCCCGCTGCGGGCGCGCCGTTGCGCCCCTCGTCCGCGCACGAGCCTATGCCCTCGCTCCCGGCGGCACCGGGACCGCCGTTCGCGCGGGGTGAGAATCACACACGCGGGCGACCGGGCGGCCATTGCGGACGCCGGCCTCGCTCCCGCGGTTCGTGGTGGGTCCGGCCGGCCCCGGCACGCCGGTCCGGTCTCGTCCGGTGCGCCGGCGCGATCGACGACCGCCGCGCGAGCGGTCAGTTCCGGGTGAGCTTGCGGTGCGTCACCCGGTGCGGGCGGGCGGCGTCGGCGCCCAGCCGGTCGACCTTGTTCTTCTCGTAGTCGGAGAAGTTGCCCTCGAAGAAGAACCAGCTGGCCGGGTCCTCGTCGGTGCCCTCCCACGCCAGGATGTGCGTGCACGTGCGGTCCAGGAACCAGCGGTCGTGGGAGATCACCACGGCGCAGCCCGGGAACTGCTCGAGCGCGTTCTCCAGCGACGACAGGGTCTCCACGTCGAGGTCGTTGGTCGGCTCGTCGAGCAGGATCAGGTTGCCGCCCTCCTTGAGGGTCAGCGCGAGGTTCAGCCGGTTGCGCTCACCACCGGACAGCACCCCGGCCGGCTTCTGCTGGTCCGGTCCCTTGAACCCGAACGCCGACACGTAGGCGCGGGACGGCATCTCGACGTTGCCCACCTTGATGTGGTCCAGCTCGTCCGAGACGACCTGCCACACCGACTTCTTCGGATCCAGCCCGGCGCGGTTCTGGTCGACGTAGGACAGCCGCACCGTGTCGCCGACCCGGACCGAGCCGTCGTCCGGCTCCTCCAGCCCGACGATCGTCTTGAACAGCGTGGTCTTGCCGACGCCGTTGGGTCCGATCACCCCGACGATGCCGTTGCGCGGCAGCGTGAACGACAGGTCGTCGATCAGCACCCGGTCGCCGAAGCCCTTCTCCAGGTCCTGCACCTCGACGACGATCGAGCCGAGCCGCGGTCCCGGCGGGATCTGGATCTCCTCGAAGTCGAGCTTGCGGGTGCGCTCGGCCTCGGTGGCCATCTCCTCGTAGCGCTCCAGGCGCGCGCGGGACTTGGCCTGCCGCGCCTTCGCCCCGGAGCGCACCCAGGCGAGCTCCTGCTGGAGCCGCTTGGCGAGCTTGGCGTCCTTCTTGCCCTGCACCTCCATCCGCTCGGCCTTCTTCTCCAGGTACGTGGAGTAGTTGCCCTCGTAGGGGATGAGCCGGCCGCGGTCCACCTCGGCGATCCACTGCGCGACGTTGTCCAGGAAGTACCGGTCGTGGGTGACCGCCAGCACGGCGCCCTCGTACGAGGACAGGAACTGCTCGAGCCACAGCACGCTCTCGGCGTCCAGGTGGTTGGTGGGCTCGTCGAGCAGCAGCAGGTCGGGCGCCGAGAGCAGCAGCTTGCACAGCGCCACCCGGCGCCGCTCGCCGCCGGACAGCACCGAGACCTGCTGATCGCCGGGCGGGCAGCGCAGCGCGTCCATCGCCTGGTCGAGCTGCGAGTCGAGGTCCCACGCGTTGGCGTGGTCCAGCTCCTCCGAGAGCCTGCCCATCTCCTCGAGCAGCTCGTCCGAGTACTCGGTCTCCATCTCGGCGAGCACCTCGTTGTACCGGGCGAGCTTGAGGCTGATCGCGCCGAACGCGCTCTGGATGTTCTCCAGCACGGTCTTGTCCTCGTCGAGCGTCGGCTCCTGCTCGAGGATGCCGACGGTGAACCCCGGGGTCAGGAACGCCTCGCCGTTGCTCGGCACGTCCATGCCGGCCATGATCCGCAGGATCGTGGACTTGCCGGCGCCGTTCGGCCCGACCACCCCGATCTTGGCGCCCGGATAGAACGACATGGTGACGTCGTCGAGGATCACCTTGTCGCCGTGGGCCTTTCGGGCCTTCTTCATGGTGTAGATGAATTCGGGCACTGCTCTGATCTCCTGCTCGTCGTGGCTGCCGGGCGCCGCCCGGTGGATCCGGTCGTGCCGTGTCCCGGCCCTGCGGGCCCACGCGGAACGCCCGCCGCGCGAACTCCGCGTGCTCGGGCGGCGAGAACCGCCCTACAGTCTGCCCGACCGCGGCCGCCGCTTTCCCCGCACGAGGTCCAACGCTCACCCGGTCGGGTTCAATCCCGGTCGCGCGCGGTCGGAGCGCGTGCCGCGCGTCCACCCGGCTCACACGGCCGGGTCGAATCCCGGCCGTCCCATTCGCTCCCGCGCTGCGCGGGCGCACACTGGGCGGTGAAGGTAAAGAAATAGTCAAGGAGATGCCGGGTGCCGGACGGACGGGTGGGGTTGTCGGGGCCGGCTCCCGTCGCGATCGCACCCCTCGCTCCGGTTCGCGACGACGAGTACGGCTCGGCGGCCGTGCTGGCGGCCCGGCGCCGCGGTCGGGCCGAGCGCCGGCTGCGGCTGCACAGCTCCTGGTGGTACCTGCCGGCGCTGCTGGGCGTCGTGCTGTGCTCGATGTGGGGGATGCTCCGCGTCGACCAGTGGTTCGCGGAGCAGGTGATCTGGCCGCACGCAGGCGCCCGCTTCCTGGAGGTGTCCACCCTGGAGCCGGTGAGATCGCCCGGCGGTCGCCTCGTCGTGGTGATCGGCGGGCTGAACCGCAAGAGCGGCACCGACATCGCGCTCGCGCTGCTGCCGGGACTCGAGGGCGCCGACACCCGGGTCTTCAGCCTGGTCTACGGCAGCGGCATCGCGGAGCGGGACGTGCTGGACAAGTTCGACGGCCTGGTCGCCGAGGTCCGGCCCCGCGTCGTCGACTTCTACGGCAGCAGCATGGGCGGCGACATCGCGCTGATCCTGGCCGCACACGCGCAGCAGGTCAGGGACCGCAGCGAGGACGACCTCGCGACCGCCGTCCTGCGCACCGCGCCGAGCGCGCTCGCCGCGATCGACCCGGCCGGGGGCGGTGATCCCGACCCCGATCGCGATCCGGACGCACGCGCCGGGTCCGGCGCGGCCGGCGAGGGCACCGGTGGGTCGGCCGGCGAGGCCGCCACCGCGCCGGTCGGTGGCATCGGCACCAACTCGGTCGGTGGCGCCGACACCGGCCCGGCCGCCGGCCCGGGCGGTCAGCCGGATTCCGTCGATCCCGGTTCGGATCCCGGTGCGGAGCCGGAGGCCCAGGAGGCCGCCGAGGCGCCGACCGGTCCGCCGCCGCCCGCGCAGGCGACGCCCGGCATCGCGGCGCTGTCCCTGCCGTCGGTCGCGACGAACCACCCGGCGTGGTGGGCGGCGCTCTCGAGCCGGCTCCCGCCGGTGATCGGCACGATCTTCCTCGACTGCACCCCGCTCGGTCCCGAGGACGTCCGGAACCCCGGCCGGACCAGAGCCGACGCCATCACGGGACTGTCCGAGGCGCTGCACACGGACGGCGGCGCCGCGGTTCGCCTGGCCGCCGAAATCCTCGCCCAGCAGCAGCAGTGGTCGACAGGACGCTTCCCCTTCCTCGACGTCCGATGGGACGACCTCGAGTACAAGTTCGACCAGGTGGTGCGCGAGAAGATCGGTGGGCCCGGCATTTCCACCGCACTGGTGAAGGACCAGTACGGCGTGATCCGCCGGATGAACGCCGACGAGATCTTCGCAGCCCTGCGCCCCGGTACCCGGGTGGTCTACCTCCGACCGGACGACCCGGAGGCCGACCCGGTCGTCATGGTGGACCGCGTCCAGCAGAGGCTGCTCGAGATCGCCGACCGCACCGGGATCCGGGTGACGGTTGCTCCGGTGCCGTCCGGACACCACGCCAGCGCGGACAGCCAGCCGGATCAGTACCAGGGCGCGCTGGCCCGCGCGGCGGCCGGGCCCTGACTCCGGCGACCGGGCACCTTGCGATCGGACACCATGCGACCGGACAGCACGCGACCCGACAGCACGCGACCCGACAGCACGCGACCCGACAGCACGCGACCGGGCGCCACCGACGGTCGCGCCCGTGCCCGGTGCGCGTCGGTCAGCTTCCGCACGGGATCGCGACGCGCCTCCCGGGTTCGTCATTGGCCGCCGATGGGCTCCGCCGCCCGGCTCTCCCATGGCAGGTCGAACGACCCGCCCGGCCGAGCCGTCGGGTCGCCGTCCTCGTCGTTGCCATGACCGTTGCCGCGGCCGCTCGCACCGGAACTCCCGGCGGGTCGCTCGGCGCCTTCGGGACCCGGCGCCCGTCCGTCGTCCGCGCTATCCGGCGCCGCCGCCGGTTCGCCGGTCGACGGCCCGCGCACGAGGCGGTTGCCCATTCTCGCGACGTCGACGGCGACCAGGTCCGCCCGCACGTCGGTGAAGTACTCCGTGGCGCCGTTGCGGTCGTACTTGCGTGTGCTGATCCGGCCGATCACCACGATCGGGTCGCCGACGCGGATCGTGTCGACGACCTTGCCGGCAAGGTGCCGCCAGCAGACCACCCCGACGCCGAACTCGTCGCCGTTCACCCACTCCTTCGATTCCTGGTCGTACCGCCGCTCCGTCGACACCACCCGGAACGACACCCGGTCGCCCGCCGCCGTCGTCGATCGCGTCGGCGCCGTCACCGCCCGGCCCACGATCGTCACCGTCGCCGCATCCATCCGCATCGCTGGCCTCCGCCTCGCTCACCCACGCCGTGCCATCCGTTGTGGCAAGGCTGCAGGGGCCGCCGGCGGGTGACCAGGACCGGCGGCCGGATGTGGACGGATCGTGCGGGTGGGGACTACTCGGCGGGCCCGGTGCCGATCCGGTCCGGGCGGTGGCCGGAGGATCGGTGGTCGCGGCCGACCGTCAGCCGCCCGGCGGCCGGGCGTCCTCGGCGCCGCCGGCGTCGCCGGGTGCCGTCCGGCGGTCACGTTCGGCGAGCTGCGCGAGCATCCGGTTGTAGGAGTCGAGCTCGTCGTCGACCGCCCGATTCCCCTGCCGGTCCGACCGGCGCGCGTCCCGCTCGTCGCTGCGCGCCCACTGTGCCAGCAACGCGATCATCACGATGATCATCGGGATCTCCGTTGCGCCCCAGGCGATCGCACCGCCCAGCCGCTGATCCGCCACCAGGTCGGACAGCCACGGCAGGCCCAGGCTGTCGTAGTAGGTCGTCGCCATCGCCTGCCGGGAGTTCATCAGGGCCAGGCCGAAGAAGGCGTGGAACGGCAGGGCGCCGACGAGCATGCCGAGCTTGATCATCGGGTGCACGCGGCGCGGCGAGGGGTCGACGCCGATGATCACCCAGTAGTAGAGGTAGCCGATGACCAGGAAGTGCACGTTCATCAGCAGGTGGCCGACGTGCGAGGTGATCATGGTCTCGAACAGGCCGGTGAAGTAGATCGCGTAGAACGACGCGATGAACAGCACGAAGACGACCAGGGGGTGGGTGATCACCCGGGCCGCGCGGCTGTGCAGGACCGAGACGATCAGCTCGCGCGCACCCGGCGGCCGGTCGCGGCCGGCGGCCGGCAGGACCCGCAGCGCCAGGGTGATCGGTCCGCCGAGGACGAGCAGGATCGGCGCGATCATGCCGAGCGCCATGTGGCCGATCATGTGCACCGAGAACTGCGTCTCCGCGTATCGGCCGAGCCCGCTCGACGCCGCGAGCAGCACCGCCAGGCATCCGAGCAGCCACGCCACCGTGCGGCCCGCCGGCCAGGTCACGCCCCGCCGCCGGAGGCGGACCACCGCGACCGCGTAGATCACCGCGGCGCCGATCACCGCGATGCCCAGCACCCAGTCCATCCGCCAGTCCGCGATCAAGCGCCACAGGGTCGGCGGACCGGACACGTCGTAGCCGAGGACCAGCTCCGTGTCCGACGGGGCCGTCGGCGCGCTGGGCGGGGTGGCGGTGCGGGAGAGCGCCGATGCGACGCCGATGGTTGCGGCCATCACCAGGATCTCGACCGCGGCCAGGCGCACCAGCGGCCGGCGGTTGTCGCTCCGGCTCAGCGCGGGCAGCGTGCCGCGGCGGTGGAGCCAGCCGCCGAACCCCAGCGCGACCAGCAGCAGCGCCTTCAGCAGCACCAGCCGGCCGTAGTCGGTGAGCCACAGGTCCTGCACCGACGCGAGCCGCACCCACGCGTTGCCCAGCCCCGACAGCGCCACCGCGACGAACGCGAACAGGGCGGTACCGGAGTACCGGTGCGCGATCAGCGGCAGATGCGCCACCCGCTGCCGGGCCAGGCCCACGAACGCGATCAGCCCGCCGACCCAGACGGACACCCCGATGAGATGGATGATCATCATGTCGACCGCTGTGTCGTGATTCCCCGACTGAGCGGCGTGCCCCGTGTTCGCGACCGGGATCAGCACGACCAGCGCCCCGGCGAGCAGCACGCCCGCGGCGGCCGGCGTGAGCACGACCCGGGAGATGACTGCGATCAACGCGGCGACGCCGGCGACCCACAGCGACGCGCGCACCGAGTCGAGAACCGTGATCCCGCTGAGCACTTCGTCCGCGGACAGGGACTGATCGATGGGCCGGCCGAGGGTGTCGGACAGGATGAGCGGCACCAGCGCGAGCGCCGACACCGCCCACACCGTCGCGGCGACGGACGCCGCGCGGACGGCACGGTAGCCGCCGACGTCGAGCACCCCGGATCGCTGCGGCGGCACCAGGAAGACCGCCGCGAGCAGCCAGCCGATGGTCGCGGCCGCGGACAGATCGAAGATCGCCCGTACCGCGGGCAGGGCGAGGTCTGTCAGCGCGCCGGCCGTCGGCAGCCCCGGGATCAGCGTCCGGGGCGGCACGATCGCCGCGAGGGCGGCGGCGACGCAGCACGCCATCACACCGGCCACCAGCACCGTGCGGGTCATCGTCCACGCGCCGGGTCGTTCGCGCCCAGCCGGGGGCTGTTGACCTGGGATGACGGCGTCGCTCGAGTCCGTCGACGGCGCGTCGGGCACGGTGCCACGATACTGCGCAGCGGAGTTAGGCTCGGCCGCGCCGATCATGCGCTCGTAGCTCAGCTGGATAGAGCAGGGGACTTCTAATCCTCAGGTCGCAGGTTCGAATCCTGCCGGGCGCGCTTTTCGCATGTGTAGCTCCGCCTCCTGTTTGACGCTTTGGTTCCGGTTCCTGGTAGACGGGTTCCGGTAGGTGGTTGACACGGGTTTCGGCTCCTTGCCGTGGACATGGTGAGTGCGCCCAGAACTTCCGCGCTCCTGGACAGAACCAACCCGGCGCGCATGGCAACGCCCGCCGGCGTCGGAATGACCTTCAAGCGTCTCTCTGCACCACCGTCGGCCTGGCGCCGCCGCGCGGACGATGCGGATCCGGTGCCCAGCGCCGGGCGGATTCGACGGCGCTGGTGCCGGGTACTGTCTGCATAGTCACGCAGATACTGAATGAGCCGCGGTGCCCGCGAACCAGGGGCGTCGCACGCCCCGGGGGCGAGCCCAACACTTCCCTTGAAGGTGAGATGTCCAAAGCACACCGGCATCACCCGGCGACCCCGGGCTGGGTGGAGGCCGACTCGTCACACGGCCTGGAGCGCGGTCCGCTGCGCAGCTCCACGACCGGGGTTCCCCACGACAATGACAATCACGTCGGCAACGGTCGTCACGACCACGGCCATCACGTGGGTCACGGTCACGATGATGAGCGTCGGAGCGGGCTGCAAGACTGGTTCGCGTCGGTCGTTCATCCGCACAGCCATGACAGCGCCGACTCGGTGGATTCGGCGTTGGAGGGAAGCGCGCAGGGTATCCGGGCGGTGAAGATCAGCCTGGTGGCGTTGGGTGCGACGGCGCTGCTACAGCTGGTCGTGGTGCTGGTCAGTGGGTCGGTGGCGTTGCTGGCCGACACGGTGCACAACTTCTCGGACGCGTTGACGGCGGTGCCGTTGTGGTTCGCGTTCGTCTTGGCACGCAAGGCGGCGTCCCGCCGGTACACGTACGGCTACGGCCGTGCCGAGGACCTGGCCGGGCTGTTCGTGGTGGTGATGATCGCCCTGTCCGCGGTGTTCGCGGCGTGGGAGGCGATCCACCGTTTGATCGATCCGGTGCCGATCCACAACGTGGAGTGGGTGGCGGTCGCGGGCGTGATCGGGTTCCTGGGCAACGAGGCGGTGGCGCTGTACCGGATCCGGGTGGGTCGACGGATCGGGTCCGCGGCGTTGGTGGCCGACGGGTTGCACGCCCGCACCGACGGGTTGACCTCGCTGGCGGTGGTGCTGGGCGCCGTCGGGGTGTGGCTCGGCTTCCCGATCGCGGACCCCCTCGTCGGGTTGCTCATTTCCGTGGCGATCGTGATGGTGCTGCGGTCCGCCTCGCGTGACGTGTTCCGCCGGCTGATGGACGGCGTCGACCCGGCACTGGTCGACGTGGCGCAGCGCGCCCTGCGGGACGTGCCGGGCGTCCGCGGCGTGTTGGCGCTGCGAATCCGCTGGATCGGTCATACCCTGCGCGCCGAAGCGGACGTCGAGGTCGATCCGAACCTGTCGCTGACCGAGGCGCACGAGATCGCGCACCAGGCGGAGGCGCACATGCTGCGTCACGTTCCCAAGCTGACCGACGCGTCCATCCACACGAGCCCGGCCGGTCTGCACACCGCGGCCGCGTGACCGCTCCGCGATCCACCGCGCGAGGCCGATCGTCCCCGAGTCCCGGGACGCGGCCGCGATGAGCGGCGTCCAGGTGTGGGTGGTGGTTCTGTCGGCGCTGACTGTGGCGGCGCTAGCGGGCAGCGTGCTCGTGTCCACGCGGACTCGGGCCGCGGCGGCACCAGGGGCCGCCGGACGATGGCCGCGCGGGACGCCGGCCCGGGTGCTGGCCCGTGTGGCAGTGGTCTGCGCCGGCACAGCCGTAGTGCTCGCCGGTGCAGCGACGATGACGGAGCATCTGTGACAACGCCGCAATCACACCGGGACACGCCGGCGGCCGACACCACTTCAGTGTCGTGGGATGGACCCCTTGGATTCCGCGCTGATCGCTCGGCTGTTCTGGTGGTGCGGCGGGATCGACGGGCCGGCGTGTTCCGCGTTCTGCAGCCCGTCGATGATCAACTGGCGGATATGGTCGTTTTCCAGCTGGTAGAAGATCTGCGTTCCTTCCCGGCGGGTCCGGACCAGCCGTGCCATGCGCAGTTTCGCCAGGTGCTGCGACACGGACGGGCCCGGTTTGCCGACCGCATGCGCGATGTCGTTGACCGCCATCTCGCCGTCGATCAAGGCCCACAGAATCCGGATCCGCGTACCCTCCGCGAGCATCCTGAACACTTCGACCGCGAGGTCGACCTGGTCGGCGGGCAGCCCCGCCGGCTCTGCCGGCTGCCCCGCCGTTGTTGCACGCATGCGCAGATAGTATGCGCGTGGTGCAAGCTCGGGGCGGGCATAGCGGCGCCCGCACGAACGCCGAGTGGGGGCAGCGGCCTGGTTACTGTTCGCCAGCCACGGCCCAAGGTGCTTCGGAACGCGGTGCGGGATGCCCGCTCCCCGGGGGTCCGCGGTCCAATCGATCCCGGCCCGGCATGTCCGCCGCTCGCACGGAAAGGTCCTCGGATCATGACTGCTTTCACCAGTGATGGCGGATCGCGACAGTGCCGTCACCTTGGCGGTGGCCGGTGATGCGCGCGCGGTACCTGCTGATCGGGTTGGCGGTGGTCCTCGCGGCGGTCACCGGGGTGCTGATCTATCAGGGCAGCCGGACAACGACGGCGTCGGACGCGGTGGACGTCACCATCACCCAGACGACCACCGCGGCGGCGCCCACCGTCGAGTCGACGGTGAACTCGTCGCCGTACACGCAGGCCGGCCCGGACGGCTCCACCACCGCCCAGCCGCCGCCCAGCTCCACCGCCGCGGTCACGGCGGGATCCCGGCCGGCGTCCAACGTGCCGATGACGAAGCTGAACGCCGGCGATCAGGCACCGCAGTTCATCATCTTCTCGTTCGACGGCGCCGGGTCCCACACCAAGTGGCAGGAGTTCCTGGCGGCGGCCGCACCGACCAACTCCCGGTTCAACGGGTTCCTCACCGGCCTGTACATGCTGGCCGACGAGAACAAGAACGCCTACACCGGGCCCGGCCACCCACCGGGCAAATCGTCGGTCGGGTTCGGCGGCACCACCGACGAAGTCGCCACCCTGATCGGTGATCTCAACCAGGCGTACGCCGCGGGCCACGAGATCGGCACCCATTACAACGGGCACTTCTGCGCCGGCGCCGAACCCAGCGGCAACGCCTGGACCGCCGCCGACTGGTCCAGCGAGCTGGACCAGTTCTTCGGGTTCCTGACCAACTACCGTGCAAACAACCCCGGCGCGGCGCTGCCGGAGCTGACCGTGCCCCGCGAGTCCATCCAAGGTGGGCGCACCCAGTGCCTGGAAGGCAAGTGGGAGGAGCTGGTGCCGGCGTGGAAGTCCCACGGGCTGACCTACGACTCGTCGATCAACGCCCCCGCCAAGGGCATCTTCTGGCCGCAGAAGGTCGACGAAATCTGGGAGTTCTACATGCCGTTCGTGTACTCCCCCGCCTTCGACGGCTCCGTGCTGTTGATGGACTACAACATGTGGTTCAAGTTCAACCAGGGGCAGGAGCAGCCGGAAACGGCGCCCGAGCTGCGGCGGATCGTGTACGACACGTACACCTCCCTGTATGACCAGACCTACACCGGCAACCGGGCGCCGCTGTTGATCGCGAACCACTTCAACAACTGGAACGGCAACTCCTTCAACGAGCCGGCGATGCGGTTCATGCAGGAGTACTGCGGCAAGCCCGACACCTACTGCGCGACCTACTCCGACGTCATCGCCTGGATGGAACTGCAAGACCCCGCGGTGCTGCAGCAGTTGCTGGACCGCGCACCGGTCGCCGCCGGACCCTGAAACCTTCCCGCGTGCGGTTTCTGGCCTAGTTGGTGTGCTCCGGAAACACGCCGGGATCCGGCGGTGGAACGGTCACCACCGTGGTCACGGTTGGGCGCCGGAACCGGGACGGCGCGACGGCGGACCGGGCGGTCGTCGCCACCACGACGACGAGCACGTCCAGGCTGGCGATGAGCGCGGCCGCCAGGTACCCGGCGCTCCGGATGCGGCCCTCGGTGCGACCCGAGCGTGATGGCGTTGGGTTCCGGTTCCGCATCCCATGTCGCGCGACCCTGCCACGCGCGCTTCGTGGGACCGGCGACCGCCGCGGCGCGGCGCGGTCAGGCGACACTCAACAGCCCGGCGAGGCCGGCGGCCAGGCCGAGACCGGCGGCGACGCCGAGCGTCTGCAGGACGTTCAGCTTCACGTTGAACAGCAGCACGGCCGCGATCATGTTCTGGTCGTTGAGCTGGGTGAAGGTACGTAAACAGGCGTTCTGAAACACCCGCTAGGCACGCCGCAGCCTGGTGGTCTCGAGTCGGCTCGCCCGGGCGCTCATCCGTTGGCGCCGCCACGGCGAACAGTCTTATGCCTTTGTCGGCGCCAGGCGGTTGCCGCGTGTCCGCGACACGGGGTCGGGGCTTCCACGGACGGAGCCTCCAGTGAGCAGGGCGAGGCCTTCGTCGAGGTCGAGGGTCGTCAGTACCCCTTCCAGTCGGGTGCCGAGTTGGACCATGGCGTAGGCGACGTGGGGATCGATGCCGACGATGACGGTTGTCGCGCCCCGCAGCTTGGCGGTTTTCGCGATGGTGCTGAGGGTGTGGGAGGCGAAGGAGTCGAGCACGTCCAGCGCGGCGACGTCGATGATGATGCCGCGGGCGCGGTCCCGTCCGACGCGGTCGATGAGATCGCGTTGGAACCGCCGCAGCTGGGTGTCGTCGAGCGCGGTGTGGATGGACGCGATCAGGTATCCGCCCTGCCGGAGAATCGATACCAGCGGGGGGTGTGGGGGACCGGTGCTCCGGTTATCTGTCGGGGTCATCCGGCCGGGTCACCTTGAAGCCGAGAAGCCTTTCGGCCTCTTCGATACCACCCTGCAGGTCACCCACCGTGGTGATCTTGCTCAGGTCCACGCCGATCGTCACCAGGGTCTGCGCGATGTCCGCGGACAGCCCGGTGACGATGACGCCGGCGCCCATCAACCGGGAGGCGTCGACGGTCTGCAGCAGGTGGTTGGCCACCGCCTCGTCGATGTCGGGGACACCGGTGATGTCCACCACGACGACCTTGGCGCGATGGGTCCGGATGCCGCGCAGCAGCTGTTCGGTGAGCTGCCGGGCGCGTTTGGTGTCCAGGATGCCGATGATCGGCAGGATCAGCAGGCGTTCGCGGACCTGCAGGACCGGCGTGGACAGCTCGCGGATGGCGTCCTGTTGCTGGCGGATGACGCGTTCCCGCTCCTCCACGAAGCTGACCGCCACGGTGTTGGCGATGCGGTTCGCCGCCGGCTCGTAGGCGTCCAGGATGTCGTTCAGCAACGGGAAGTCGCGGTGGTACTTCTCGAACAGCGAGCGGGCCAGCACGTCGCGCAGCAGCAGCACGATGCCCACCACCTCCTCGGTCTCCACCCCCCGCGGGATGATCCGCTCGGACAGGTCGCGGGCGTAGTCCTGCAGCGCCTCGACGCTGCCGGTCTCCAGCACCTCGACGTAGTTGTCGTAGACCGAGGTGGCCTCGGTGAAGATCTCCTGATGGGTCATCGCGGCCAACAGTTTGGCCTCGGTGATCCGGTTCGCCCATTCCTGGCGCAGGTCCGTGCGGTTCTCCCGCAGGTGCGCGACGAGCTCCGGGAGCAACGTGTCGGCGTCACGCCCGGAGGTGTCGCCCTTCTGATCGTTCTGATCGTCGTTCTGATCGTCGTCCATCAAGGTCCCTCTCGTCATCGGGAATCACAGCCATTTCGCCATCGTCACGGTGGTGCCCTTGCCGGTCTCCGACGCGATGTCGAACTCGTCCATCAACCTGCGCGCACCCGCCAACCCGAAGCCCAGGCCGCGGTAGGTGCTGAACCCGTCGCGCATCGCCGCGACCAGGTCCTCGATCCCCGGTCCGGAGTCCCGCGCGGTGACCGTGACGCCGCGCCGGCCGGCCTCCTCGACCATCCGGACGATGATCTCCCCACGCCGGGCGAACTTCACGATGTTCCTGGCCACCTCCGAGATCGCCGTGGCGATCACCGTCAGGTCGGTGGACCGGAACCCCGCCCGGGCGGCCACCTCGCGTCCCTGCTGCCGGGCGATGACCACGTCGGCGTCCACCGCGATCCGCACCCGGACCTCCCCGTCGGTCACCGGCGGCGGACGCCGCTCGAACAGCGCGGTGCTCAACTCCAGGCACGTGTCGCACTCCAACAGGTGACCGGCCGTGTCCAGCTCCCGCTGCCGGCGACGATCACCGGTGGACAAGGCGAACAGCACCGGCCGGCAACGATCGGTCGGCAGGCTCACCCCGCGGTCGACGAGCAGATACTCCACCCTGAGCTTGGCCCGGGTGCGATTCAACTGCGCGGCGATGGCACCGGGCGTGGAACCGCGGTCCGCCGCCAACTCCGCGGTGGCCGTGCCCTCCACCTCGTGCGCCAGCAGCACCTCCCGCTCCGGACCGGGAATCCGGGACAGCGCCGCCCCCACGATGCTGGCCTCCTCCTCGTGCAGCAGCTCATCGTCGGCCTGCGGCGGACGGGAATCCGACACCAACAGATGCGCGTTCCGACGGGCCCGGGTCTCACCCTGCCCGGTCGCACTGATCAGATTGCGCGCCACCGCGACCGCGTACGGGGCCAACGTCTCCCGCTCGATCCGATCCCGCGCGGCCATCACCCGGGCCAACGTCTCCTGCACCAGGTCATCCACCGACTGACGATCCAACACCCGCGCACCGATCACCCGGCGGATCACCGGGATCAGCGCCAGAACCGGATCCACCTCGACCTGCGAAGCCGGACCGGGCACCGGGAAACCGGGAATGTCCCGCACCTCCACCTCTACCGGTCCGATGCCCGCCGGGCGGGTCGCCCCGCAGGCATCCGGACACGAACGTGGTGGTCCCAGTGAAGTACCCGAAGGGCTACTCCGGCACACCCCTAGGGGCTACGTTGTCGTGATGGCGGTTGCCGGACCTCTCACCGTCGCACTCATCGACGACTACGACGTCGTCGTGATGGGCGTGGCACGCATGCTGGATCCGTACGCCGATCGCGTGGTGATCGCCGAACTGGACACGAACGAGCCGCTCAGCGACACCGTGGACGTCGCACTGTACGACTCGTTCGCGCAGCCGGAGTCCGACCACGAGGACGTCGCCGTACTGGTCCAAAGCCCGCAAGCGCGCCGGGTCGTGATCTACACCTGGAACTTCGATCAACACCTCATTCAGAGCGCCCGCCAGCGAGGCGTGCACGGATACCTTTCCAAGGCGCTGACCGCACGCGAGCTCGTCGCCGCACTCGAGGCGGTGCATCACGGTGAGACGGTGGTCAGCGAGCCGCCCGCCCGCGGGCGCAGCTTTCTCGGCGTCGACTGGCCAGGCCGCAACGAGGGCCTGACGGACCGGGAGTCCGAGATCCTCGCTCTGATCACGCAGGGCAAGAGCAACGCGGAGGTCGCCGCGCTCACCTACCTGAGCGCCAACACCGTCAAGTCCTACATCCGAAGTCTGTACCGCAAGATCGGAGTGGCGAGCCGGACGCAGGCCGTGCTGTGGGGTGTCCGGCACGGGTTCATGCCGGATCACCACCGAATCGACCACTGGCGCGGCGGCCCGTGACGACGGACACTGCCGGAAGGTGCATCTGCATAACCCCGGGCCGCGGCGTCCACTTCGCGGGCGTCAGCACACCCACCGCTCTTGCAGGGCCGGCCACCAGCCGCCGGGATACCGCAATTATCCGACGGGCCATCGACGCACGCCGAGATGCTTGCCATGCCGCTGGCGACGCAGCAGTCGCGGATGCCGACTCGAACCTCCGCGGTCGCCCGGATCAGCGGGTCCGACCTGCGGTCGACCATGGTCGCCGCGGGGTCCCCGCGCGGTGGCGGGTGGCTCGGCGAAGGACGGCCGCGCCCGCCGTCCAGGCCACGACCGCCGCAGCCATCCACAGCGCCCAGTCGCCCACTCGCACGTAGGGCGTGTCGACACGGACCAGCGGAACCGTGACGACGAACGCGCCGGTCACGTCGTGCGGCTCCCACAGCAGCATCCGCCCGCGAGCGTCGAATGCCGCCGACGTCCCGCTCATTGCACCGAGCACGGCGGGACGCCCGGTCTCCACGGCACGCACCGCCTCCATGGCGGCCTGCTGGGCGTGCAGCCAGCTGCCCTGGAAGGTGCCGAGCGACCCCTGCACCACCGTGAGGTCGACATCGAGCCGCGCCAGCTCTCGGCGCAGGCCCGGAAAGGCGGACTCGTAGGAGATGAGCGGGCCGATCGTGACGCCGGCCGAGCGCATCGCCACCGGCCCGGCCCCCGGCACCCGGTCCACGTCGGTGGCCGGGGTGAAGCCCTCGAGCCAGCCGAGCACGGGACGCAACGGGATGTACTCGCCGAAGGGGACCAGCAGCCGCTTGTCGTAGGTGCCTCGAGCGCCGTCGGGCGTGTAAAGCCACGACGTATTGCTCGGTGCAGCCGGGTTCCCGGACCTACCGTTGACGAGAACGTCGACCCCGGCATCGACGGCCGCGCGGCGCAGTACCGCCTCGACCGCGGGCTGCCGCGCCGGGTCGCCGGTCACGCTGCTCTGCCCCCAGACGACAAGATCGGCACCGCCGGATCGGCCAACCTCGGCCGTGAGGGCGGCGTGCGTGGTGAGGCGCTCGGCCGGATCGGCGATGTCCCCCGGCTGGACGAGCGCGATCCGCACGACATGAGACGACACCGGTTCGGCACGTGCCCATCCACCCAGCGCCGCCAACCCGAGCAGGGCACCCGCACAGGTCGCGCCGAACAACCGGGCACCGCGAGTGCCCGGCGACACCACCGCGGTCAGCGCGACGTTCACGGCTACCACAAGCAGACCGAGCAACCACACTCCGCCCAGCGCGGCGGCCTCACGGAGCAGCGGCGCGTTCCATTGAGTCAGACCCAGCACTCCCCACGGCCCACCCAGGACGTGTACCGACCGCACGGCCTCCGCGAGCACCCACACCGCCGGCACCACCGCCACGGCGAGCCCGAGCCGGCGCGGCGCCGGTCGATCACGGAGCAAGCAGTGCGCGACCACGCCGACCGGCACCCACAGCAGCCCCAGCAGCGCGGCGACGACAATGAGCAGCAGCGGGCCTTGGGTCGCGAGCCAGTGGTAGAACGCCGCGGCGAATCCGGCGCCGGCCAGCCACGCCCGCAGCGCCGCCTCACGCCACGTCGGGGATGCGATGACCAGCAGCAGCACGGGGACCAGCGCCACCCATGCCCACCACCACAGCGCGGGTTCCGGAAACGCCGCGGCCACAAGCGCTCCGAAACCAACGGCCAATCCGCGCGTCGCCCATCGGGATGCCGCCCGCGACCCGGCCACGAGGCCACGCTACCCCGACGACCGAGCGAATCCGCGCCGACGAGCGAGGTCCCGGGATTGGGCGGCGCAGCCGAACGCGGTGACGTCGACTTTCGCGTCTCGGAGCAGCGTTTCGACCTTGGGGAACTGCTGGCCGAGCATGCCGGCGATGGTGTCGAGCTGGTCGCGGACGTGGACGGGTCGGGGGTTGGGCGAACACGGTGCGGATCGCCGGCGACCATCTCGCCGTGCCCCTTGGGCACGCAGCCCCTCCGACCTGCCTGTGCGCTGCATCGGTTCGAATGATCGGCGCGCGCGTCAAAACGGTCGCCGCTTGACAGAGAGGGGCTAGTGACGCTCCCTTCCGATCAGCCCGGGCACGCGCAGCCGCAGCAGAACCCGTAGATCCACGTCTTAGGGTTCGTCTCAGCTTCGTCGGACAATTGCATGTGCCGGGCGGCGTGTGGATGCGCCCGTGATCATCGGTCGAGGAGGTCCGGTTGCACCCAGCGACGACACGGAGGCTGCCGGCACCGCTGAGTGCTGATCGCGGGCATCCCTTTTCAGCAGCTTCGCGATGAGGGTCAGCCATTGCGTTCCGACGGATTCCCAGGACAGTGACGGGTCGCGGGCTCGGCGTTGGCAGGCCTGCCCGGCGCTGTGCATGTCCTGGGGGTGCTCGATCAAATTGAGCAGGATCG
The DNA here is from genome assembly GCA_963844455.1 of uncultured Actinomycetota bacterium. Taxonomy (GTDB): domain Bacteria; phylum Actinomycetota; class Actinomycetes; order Mycobacteriales; family Nakamurellaceae; genus Nakamurella. The sequence continues at coordinate 36,471 of CAWJOH010000010.1, read as the reverse complement.
CGGTCAGGGCATCGACCTGTGGTTCGGCGCCGCCGAAGGTCATGTCCACGCGGGTCCTCTGCCCCAGGGGTACCCATAACGGGGCCTGGCCCCAGATTTCGGCGAGACCCTCATGTCGCGGCAGGACCTGCGCTGCGCCCTGCAATGCGTGCTCGAACGCAACGAGTCCCCACGCCTCGGCCATGGTGCTGCTGACGCCGATCTCGCAACTGGCGTACAGGAGGGTGAGCCGGTCCTCCGACCAGGGCGGCTGATTCTCGTCACGTGTCAGGATGACCTGGTCACCGAGATCGAGGCGCGCCCGTTCGATGCGTAGGTCCATGTCGCGTCGGCGTGGGTTGCAGTGCAGCACCAGGCGAGCGTCGGGGTGCCGCTCGGCGATCGGCGCGAATGCGCGCATCGTCAGTTCTGGGCGCTTTCGCCAGTCGTTGCGGTTCGCGTTCAGCAGCCAGGGCCCGGAGACGGACCCGGCATCGGGTATCAGCGCCGCCTGCATCAGCTCCGCCCGCATCCGCTGGCGGGACTCCGGGCCGGAGCCGGCGAGTGCTGCCGGGTCGATGGCGTGCGGGATGACCGCCAGGTGCGGGACGGCACCGATTCCTGCTGTGGCGGCCATCGCCTCGAGCAGAATGCCCGCCCCGACATTGGTGTAGGCCACGACGGCGGTGCTGTTGTGGAGCCTGCCGAGTGGCGCGGGGTCCAGGACCGGACCCTCGATCGGCACGTACGCGACGATCGCCCCGGTGTAGCCGTCCCGGCGCAGGCGAGTGGCGATCCAACCGGTCAGGTGGCCCTCACCCACCAACACCACCGCCGCGGGCCGAGTCTCGCGAACGACACGTCCTGCGGCGGCGGTGCGGGTGGGATCCAGGACCGGGTCGTGCTGGTACCCGACCCACGGCTCACCTGGCGCGGCGTCGCCGAACCCGACAAGGTGCACGTCGTGTTCGGTCGACATCGCCTTCGCAATCCCCGCCGCGACTCTGCCGAACCCCGTCCCCCGTCCGGTGTGCGAGACCACGACGATGATCGACAAGATCAGCCGCCAGCCGACCCACCCGCGTACAGCGGCGCCTGCGCACTCACCTGGGACACGAGCACCGGGTACACGGTCCCCGGCTCCCACGCCGAAACGACCGCGGGATACGCGCTGGAATTGCTCTGCCCGACCGCCGTGAACAGATGGGGAAAACTAGGATATTCGGCCCAGTTCGGCGGAATCGACACCCCCCATGACTTGAACCATTGCAACGCGGTGGGGTGCACCACTCCCGTTGTTCCGTAGGACACCGCGATGGTCCAGTAGTTACCCGTCCCGGCGAACGCCGTCGCGGCCGCGATGATCTCGTCCAGGTCGTCCGGGTCACCGGAAAGGACATTCTCGTTGAACACCACGGTGCCGTCGTGATCCGCCATCACCACCCAATACATCGGTTGCACGGGGTCAACCTGCGGGTGCGGGGCCGGTACAGACGTGACACCGACACCCACCGAGCACATGGAGGCGGTGACCGGCTTGCCCCACGGCATCGTCATCTGGACGGTCGCTTCGGCGCTGGCGTTCAGGTAGATGTTCAGGGCCTGCGCCAGCACGTCGATCTGATCACCGCTGGCGAGGTTCGAGATGGGCTGTAGACGCGCTGCCACCACGCCCGGGCGTCCCGAGACGGTGGTCGCCCACTTGATGTACACATCGTTGAAGTTCACCGGGTGGGCGAAGTCGCTCGGTGGTGTGAAGCCATCAAGAACGTCGGGGTCGCCGCCGGTGACCACCAGGCTGGCCTTACGCGACCCCAACCAGGCCTGACCCATGCTCTTCCAGTCCGCGGATGCCGATCCCGAGGAGTCAAGGAACACGCTCTTGTACTCGAACGTCGCGCTCGCCTCTGCGTTCTCCTTCGTCAGGCTCGCGGTGGTGTTGACCGTGACGGAGTAATCCAGGCTGCCCCCGACGGTTGCCGACGTGATGACGTGCGTTCCCCATTTGGCGAAGAACGTGTAGAACTCGTGCTGGTTGGCGGTCTCGAAACTGTCGGGCAGGTTACCCAGCGCCGCCTGGAACGTCCGATCCAACGACAGGTCGGACAAGTCGCTGATGGAGACGTTCCACAGGCTTGTCTTGGTCGACGACTGGCCGTAGAACGCCGTGGCCTCACCCTCGGCGATCTTCCCGTAGCTGCCGTTGAATTCGGCCGAGAAACCCCAGGCCGAACCCTTGATCGCCGCGGTCGCCGACATTGCCGTGGCGTACTCCGCACGGGATGAGTACATGTCATAGGACGAGCTGGTCTTCCAGATGTCCGCGACGGCGACGTTGTGCGGCAGGAGGTACTCGGTCTGGTTCGGACCGTTCGGGGGCTCCAACACGTTCGTGCCATGCGCGATGTCCAACCCCACCAACAGCGAGGTCCGATCCGTCCAGTCCGACGCGGCGGTCACGTCGATACCGAATCCGAGCGCCCCCGCCCCCGGAATCAAATTCGACCCGACACCATCTACGTCGGTGTCGGTCGCCGACAATTCTGTGATGCTCAAGATAAGCCCCTTCTCCCCCACCGGATAGGCAGGAACAGCGGATGTGATCACGCGCCGCCGAACTGTGACCAGCCGGCGGGCTCAGCTAACCCAATTGACGCTTCAACGATCGAACGTCGAACACAATTCGACCCCAACAATAAGAGAGCCCCCAATTGCTCCCTCCTTCCGCGCGAACAGGCAAAATGATCGCGCCGCCTTCTCACCGCACAGATGCCGAAGGTTTCGGCATTCGGGAAAGACAGCCACGAGTGATCACAGAGCAGTCTTCGACAACCGGCCAGGATGGACTGCGGCGATGGGATCTCGCGCTCCTCGACGCGCTTCCCCGGGAGACCGCGGGGATCAGCTAGGTCCTTGCTGGGAAACCACGGTGCTGGCCCACACAAGTTCCTCATGGATCCGTACGGAACCTATTAGCCTCCACCCCCTGGACAATTTCGCAAACTCCGGTCAAAACAACCCTCTGACCAGGACGCGCACCCCATTCGGGAGCCTACTGTACACGCGGCAAAACGGGCATAAATCCCTAGCGATATACACGAAAGAGTCGCGTCGCCGCCGTCGCGGTCACATTCCGTGCGCCGACACCACTGATCGGTGGGTTTGACGGGCAAGCCATCGCACGCACAGCACCCGGCCGGAACGGCCGGCAGAGCAATGCTTGAACCCTGTGGACGGACCGGTGCGAGCGGTTCGCCGGTCTGATGCCGCGGGGAGAACGTATGTCGAGCGACGCCGTGCAGAAGACAAGAGCGACAACGAGATTCGGCGGTGCTTGAAGCGGTACGTCACCTGCGAACTGTTCCGTGCATTGACTGCCACCAGGGTAGACAGCACGTAGAAGGTCCTCAACGAGTACCCGCCAAGGAACTCGAGATGCAGAGCAACGCGATGACCGCACCATCGAGTAGTTGACGCTGTCCGGTTGGCTGTCCGAGCAGCTGGGTGAGGCGTCTCCGGATCTGCTGCGGCAGGTGACTGTCACGGTCGTGCAGGCGCTGATCGGCGCCGAGTACGGCGCGCAGCGCGGAGCGGACCAACACCCGCAACGGGTACCGACGCCGGGAGCTGCGGTCAGGGTAGCGGCGGCGGACGACACCGGACGGCGCACACGACTGAGATCGGTGGGCCGCTCAGAACGCGGGCCAGAAGACGAAACGCCACGCGGGGGGAGTCCGTGCGGTTTCGGCGCGGTGCGACGAATCTGCTCAGCGGCTTCGTTTCCCTCGCGCAGCCCACAGGCGCTGGTGATCGGCGACGGCGGCGCCGTCGCGGTACACCCGCAACCGGTGCAGATCAGCGACTAGCTCGACCCGGCGGCCGCCACTCAGCCGGGGCACTGCCACACCGATGCGCACCGCAAGCCGGTGCGGCGGCAGCCCCTGGGGCACGAGAATGGGAGGCGCCCGTCTGCAATCGCCCGGCGGGACGCCCCGTTCAGGGTTCCTTCGCGGACGGCCGGAGCGATCAGGCAGCCCATCAAGGTAGATGCGTTGTAGCGTCGACGTGCGACTCGGGTGGATCCGCGACCCACATCCCGGCCCGTAAAGTCCGCCGGGTGACAAACGATTGGCCACCGGGCCTGCCACCCGTGGTCCGCACCTCCGCGGTCGACGGCGGCTACATCTGCAGCACGCAGCGCGCCACCCTGGCCGACGGCCGCGATGTCATCATCAAACGGTGCCCGTATCCCGCGTGGCAGGAGGCGGACGGGCTCGAATCGCTGCGCGCTGCAGGCGTTCCGACACCGGAAGTCGTGGGAGTCGGTGCCCAGGTGCTTGTTCTCGAGTTCGTCGGCGAGTCCGCCGGAAACGGCTCGGCGCAGCCGGACTGGGCCGCGCTGGGCCGGGCGATCGCCCGCCTGCACCGGCACACCAACGAACGGTTCGGCTGGCACCACGACAACTACGCCGGCCGGTTCACCCAGGACAATCGGTGGTGCGCAGACTGGCCGACGTTCTACGCCCACCGCCGCGTGCTCGCTCATCTGGCCCACGCGGAGGTCCCTGATCCGTTGCGCCGCCGGCTGGATCATGCCTGCGCGGGCCCGCTTCAGGCTGTGCTGCGGCAGCGGCCTCCGGCGTCGCTGACGCACGGCGACCTGTGGTTCGGCAACATCATCGACGGTCGCTGGTTGGTCGACCCGGCCGTCAGCTACGCGGACAGGGAACTGGACCTGGCGTATATGCGGCTGTCCACGGACCTGCCCATGGAGTTGTTCGAGGCGTACGAGGCGGAATGGCCCATCGATCCCGGATTCGACGAACGAAGGCCGGCGCTGCAACTGCACAAACTCCTAGTCAATGTGCGGCATTTCGGCTCCCGCTTCCTGCCGCGGATCGAGGCCACGCTGGACGGGTACGGCTGGTGATTCGGCCCAACCTCGTTGCAGTCACTCTGGCCGGCGCCTAGGTCAACCAGGCCGCCGCGCAGGTCGGCGCCACGCGTGCGACGCCAACGCGGTGACTATCGGTCCGATGAGGTCGTCCAGCATGGCGATCTCGTCGCCGAGTTCCAGGATCCGGCGGGCCGGCGACTTCAACGGATACGGGCGGCGCTGACCGGGTCGGCGGCGTTCGTGGTGTCCGGTCGCCCGCCGCGCAGGTGCGGATCAGCTCCGTCCGGGTCAACGACGGGACTTGGTCGCGGAGGTCGTCGGGGGCCGACACCATGCTCGTCCGCAATGGCGGCAACGCGCTGCGACGGGCCCACGGGCGCGGCCTGCTGAGTCACCCGCTGCACTCACAGTGACTCCACCGCGCCGTCTTTGGATCTCGGCATCAGCGTGCGCTGCTGGTGCGGGGCGGTATCGCACTGCCTGCGGGACGATTGCAAGGCGTAGGTCTTTCGAGCCGGTGCGGGTCCGGCCGGCCGGCGCTGACGGGAGGAGTTGACATGGCTCCGGTGGAGGCATTCGGCGAGCACCGCGAGACATCGGCCGGTCACGCCTGTTCCGCGTGCGAACAGGTTGCGACCTGCAGATCAGTTGTGGTCCTGCCCGGGGGTATCGGACAGGCGCGCTCGTTCGACAGAGCGACGACCCACAGCTCATGCCTCGCTCGACGGCATGTTGGGAGTGGCCGATGAATCTCAACGGCGACCGGACGTCAACCGGACGACCCGAGCCGGCTGACATTCGGGTCGAGTCATGAACCGGCGCGGGTGGCGACGGCGACCGGAGCCGCCACCCCCGGACCTGGACCAACCGCGGAGGGTCAACACTCCGGGTGATCCGGTCGCGGAAACACCGCCCCCGAGGAGAGTGCCGATTTCGCTGGACCAACGGGACATTCAAGCGGCCGCGATCAGAGTTCTCGTGATCGTATCCGTCTGGCTGATCGTCGCCTGGGTGGTCGGTGTCGTGCAGCATTTCCTGTTCTTGATCCTGCTCGCCTGGCTCGCGGCCATCGCCTCTGAACCTGCCATCCGCTGGTTCGTCCGACGCGGGATGCGCCGCTCCCGAGCGACCGCGATCGTCGGCGCGACCGTCATCCTGGTCGTGCTCGGCCTAGTGGCGGTGTTCGCACGGACGCTGTTCGAACAGGCCGCGGAGCTCGTGCGATCCGCGCCCGCGACGGTGAAGAGTGTTGTCGATCAGCTCAATTCGACGTTTGGCCTCCAGTTGGACGCGGCCCAGATCACCAGCACGTTGAGACTGCGGCCCGATCAGATCCAGGGCATCGCCAGCGACCTCGCCGCGGGCGCCCCCGGGTGGTTCGGATCGCTGCTGTCCGTACTCGTCGACCTGGTCACGGTAGTCGTCTTCACCTTCTACATCGCGGCCGCGGGACCACGGCTGGTGCAGGAGATCGCGGTGTGGCTCCCACCGGATCGGCAGCCGATCCTCGGCGAAGTGTGGGACATCGCCGAACAGAAGACCGGCGGGTACGTCGACTCCAAGATTGTGCTGGCGGCTATTTCCGCTGTGTTCCACGGCATCTTCTTCTGGGCTATCGGACTGCCCGGTTGGTTGCCATTGGCGCTCCTGGCGGGTATCACCGCCCAGTTCGTCCCGGTCATCGGGAGCTTACTGGGGGCCGTCGTTCCCGTGGTGGTCGCGCTCGGCGACAAACCCATCACCGCGCTGTGGATTGTCGTGTTTGCTTTCGTCTACCAGCAGATCGAAACCTATGTTCTGACTCCGCGAATATCTCAGCGCACGATGGAGGTAAACCCAGCCATCGCCCTGGCGGCCGTCTTCGTCGGCGCCGCGATCTGGGGCCCGATCGGCGCCTTCATCGGCGTCCCCATCGCCGCCGCCGTCGTCTCGATCGTCCAGACCTACGGGCGGCGGTACGAGCTGGCCCCCCACATGGCCTCGACCGACGACGCGGACGCGTCAGCTGCCGCACCCTCAGGTGCCGCTTCATCCCGCGAGTCCGAACCACCACCGGCGCGGTCAGAATCGACGTGATGACCGCATCGCCGGAGGAACCCGCCAGCTGCGTGCGGAACCGACGATTCCGTCAGAAGGCGTACGACAGCGGAAAGGCAACCGATCACGGCGTGACTCCCTCGACCTCGGCCGACAGCATGGGAGGGCGCTCAATCGACGACGATCAGCAGTTGACTGAGTGACTGATGACAAGATATGAGGTCGACCAGCCGCGCCGAGCTGAGCGTCGAGTCGCTGATCGTGTATGAAACCTCATGGCCCACGCCTGAGCCAAGCAACCCCGGGTCCCGCGGCGATGGCCGGGCCGACGTCGTGCGCGGGACCGCCGCGTCCGGCGCTATAGGTAGCTGACCTCGGCGTCGCGTGGCTCGTGGTCGACCAGGTGGTCGCAGGTCGGGCAATACCAGCGGGCCTCGAGAAGAGTGCCGCAGGCGGGGTGGCGAGGGGCTTCCGCCGGGTCGGCGTGCCTGGCTCCCCAGTGCGCCAGCAGGCGCAGTGCGCCGGCGAGCTCGGTGCCCTCGGCGGTCAGCTGGTAGGCGACCCGGGGCGGCCGCTCCGAGTAGGGCCGGGCAATCAGCAGCCCATCCCGTTCCAGCCGCTTGAGGCGCTCGGACAGGATGTTCGCGGCGATCCCCCGAATCTGGTCGAGCAGGTCATTGAACCGCCGCGGCCCGCCCAGCAGCGCCTCGACCACCAGCAGCGTCCACCGGTCACCGACCCTCGCCAGCGCCTCCGCAAGCGGGGACGAGCCGTTCTCCCGTTCAGCCACAAGCGGATCCTAGGCCCGGATGTTGACACCCCGGCGAAGGTTGGTAGTAATTTGCAAGTTACTAGCCACGGAGGTACAGCAGCGATGACGATCCTTGATGAGATCCAGACAAGCATCAGGCAGCATGCGGACGGCGCCGGCTCCTCGGTCGTGGGCATCGGGCAGCGGTGGGGTGTCGGCTCGGGCATCGTCCTGGCCGAGGGCCGGGTGCTGACCAACGCGCATAACGTGCGCGGTGATCAGGTCACGGTCACCTTCGCCGACGGGCGGACGGCCGAGGGCAGCGTGGCTGGGCAGGACCTCGACGGCGACCTCGCCGTCATCGAGGTCGACACCGACGGCGCTCCCGCGCTGACGTGGGCCGGCGGCGCGTCCACCGCGATCGGGACTGCGGTGTTCGCCCTGTCCAACCCCGGCGGGCGCGGGCTGCGCGTGACGTTCGGGTTCATCTCCGGCGTCGACCGGACGTTCCGGGGCCCGCGCGGCCGCCGCATCACCGGCAGCCTCGAGCACACCGCGCCGCTGCCGCCCGGCTCTTCCGGCGGCCCGGTCCTCGACGCCGACGGGCGGCTGCTCGGCATCAACACCAACCGCCTCGGCGAGGGCTTCTACCTCGCCATACCCGCCGACGAGGCGCTGCGGGCCCGGGCCGAGGCGCTCACCCGCGGCGAGTCAGCGGCGCCACCGCAGCTTGGCATCGCCATCGCCCCCCGTCACGTGGCCAGGCGGCTGCGCCGCGCCGTCGGCCTGCCCGACACCGAAGGGCTGCTCATCCAGCAGGTGACCGAGGACAGTCCCGCCGCCCGCGCCGGCCTTTCCTCGGGCGACCTCATCGTCGCGGCTGCGGGCCAGCCGGTCGGCGGCGTCGACGACCTGTTCGACGCACTCCAGCGGGCACAGGGCGGCACCCTCGAACTCCGCGTCGTGCGCGGCGCCGACGAGCGGACCGCACAGGTGGTCTTCACCGCAGAGAATGAGGGCAACTGATCAACGACAGCGTCCGCGTTCCGATAGCACCCCACGGACCGACGTGAGACGGCCGGTGAGACGCCCGGGGTGAAATGCGTCGGTGATCCGTCGGTGTGATCCGGGAGTGTGATCCGGGTGTGTGTCCGGGGTGTCCGACCGCGCGGTGCCGTGAGAACTTCTCTACTCGTTTCAAGGGCCACCACCAGGCAGCCAACGCGTCCCGGGCGCCGTTCCGGGTCGTGTCAGGCAGCAGGTCCCGGGTCTTCACATCACGGTCGCTGCAACTTCTTTGAGGGAGGCCGCGCCGGTTGGCGTCAACCGTTCCTGCCAGCCGCGGCGCGAGTGCTGTAAGGGACCTTGGGCTTCGTGGCCACAAGTCCGTTTGGGGGGCTACGACTTGTCTGCGGCCTTGGCGACCTTGTCGGCGTAGGCGCGGGCGTGTAGCTCAATTCAAGGCCGCTTCATTGCCTAGGAGCAGCGTCGGATTGAAATTCTAAGCTTCTCGCGAGCGCTTGACCAAGAGTCGACACGTTGTGAATGACACGATTGCCATCTCGCACCGAGATCACGAGCTTCGTGGCCCTGAGGACTGCGGCATGCTCGCTCGCCGACGCCACGGAGATTTTCAGCCGACGTGCCAGCCCTGAGGTGGTCTCCTCCTGATCCGACAATGCCTCGAGAACTGCTGCCCTGGTGGCTCCCAGCAGATTGGCCAGAGGACTCCTGTCGATCGAGAACTGTTCGTGTGAGAGATACCAGTCGGTCCGGATCGGAAATGTTACAACAACAGGCTCGTCACCGTCCGGTCCGGCCAGGTCAAGTGTCGGTGTCGGCACGAAGATGGACGGCACCAGCAGGAGGCCGCGTCCGCCAAGGGCGTAGGTCTGCGGTGCGGCGGGATTCACGCGCCGGTGTACGCACCCCGGTGGATGCGCCGCTCCCAGATCAAGGGAAAGCACAGGCGCGTCCCAGGTGATCATTGGATGGAGGTCGCGAAGGAGGAGCTCCACTCCGCCCTGTGCCATTAGTCTGGCCACGGAATCCGATCCCACAGCAGCAGCTACTTGCATTTGTGACCAGTAAGGCGCAATCGCGGCGCGATGGAAGGTCTTCAAAGCCGACGCAAGGTGATTGATTGCACCATCCTGCTTATCGGCGAGTCCGCGGGCAAGTTCGCTGCCAACCCCAAGCTCTCCCAACCAGTTCAAGTCCGTAATCCAGCTACTTGGCGGTGCGGACCGGATGTGTTCGATCACATCCTCGAAAGTTCGGACTACACGCTTCTCCGAGCGACCGAAGTCACTATACTGAAAAAAGTCGGAATCCAGAACCGAAATCACTTCGCGGCCCGCTGCGCCGAGTGCTTGTACGGTTCGTCTGCTCCAGCCACCAAGGATGGGATCGTTGCGGTGGAGACGCAACAGATGGGCCGCCCACATGATCTCCTCGAGTGGATCAGGAACCGGCATCAACCGAACCCTGGCCAGATCATCTCCAGTGAGCAGGAGACCGAACGCCGTCATCTAGTCCTCCGCAACTCCTTGTGGAGCGGTCCGGATGGAGCTTCTTCATACCTTCCGATGCTGGACGGTGCGAGGTGGTTCAGTTGCGCCAATTTCATCATCCTACGAGCCGCTCGACCGCGCATCAGACGACCCCGGCGCCTCCGCACCGCGCTGGACCGCCCAGCACCGCTCGAGCTCGGCGTGGATCCGGCGGAGGTCAATTCGCGTTCCCGCGAACCATTTCCCGGTCAGGGCTGCATCGCGGAACGTTTGGGGCCGGCACGACGCGGCGTTGGTAGCGCAGATTGGGCCCGGCGATCCGCCGGGCGGCCTCCCGATGGGTTCGGCCGATCGACTCGAGCCCGAGGGAATCGATTCGTCGACTCGGTCGCGATGCGTCTCGATGTACCGAGGGCCGCCGCGACCGACGCCGAAACACTCCCTGATCCCCCAGTTGAGCTCCGAATCACGAAGGCCGCTGACGTGCACGAGCTCGTTCGCGCGACGCAGTTCACGCACCCCGCGTTTCAGCTCGAGGATCCGAACTGCGGCGTCGGTCAGGCTGCCGACGCAGCCCGTCGTCGAATGCGGCCTGTCGGACCCAGATCCCCACCGCCTCCGAATGGTTCCGGAACGATGGCCGACCCGCTTGATCGCTCCCATGCTCGTCGCCGATCCCCGCGGGCGATCACACCTCGGCTGGGATGTACTTCGGCGGCCGCGCACCGTCGGAGCCGCTCTTTCGGCCACCGCCGAAAGAGCTTGAGGATCGCTGCGCTCCCCGCCACGCTGAGGTTGACGATCACCGGATTCATCGAACCGTAGGCCCGCGATGACGACCGACCTGCGCCCCTCCCCACACGAAGGGAATCCCGTGCAGCCGAATCCGTGCCACACAGCGCGCGCGCGCCGTGACATCATCCGATTCCGAACGACAGTCATCGGTGTCGGCTCCCTGGGTCACGTCGTGGAGGTCGACGACCGAAAGACCGCAGTCATCTACACAGTTCAATTTTGCCTGCCCAACTTGCGCGGGGCGACAGTCACCCTATCGGAGTTGACCGAATTGGATGTTCAATGTGGCGAGGGATGGGCATCAGTCCCGTTGGAATACGTATCCCCGGGACGGTGAGCGGGTGCCTGCTTGTCATCAGGCTGCCCAGCCTCATCCAAGGCCGCCCGGGCGGCCGCCGCGTCAACCTCTGCCATCGATCCCGTCCCTGTCCGTCGCGCCATCCCGTGCCGCCTCCGCTGCTCCGTGACCTGCCGTTGTATCAGGTCAGCACGGGTGCCCGACATCGGGTTGGTCCGTCGTGTCCGACGGTAGAGCGCTGCGTCAAAAGATCTTGCGGAGAATCGCCGGCGCTGCAGCGGGTCACCTTCACCGGCCGTGTGCTGACCTTCGACAACCGGGGCTTGTGCGAGCCAGCCGAGGCCGGGATCCTGCATCAGAAGCGAGATCCACTCGAATGGGGAGGGCCCCAATCCGTCACGTGACAGAAGCGTCCGTGTGCGGCGCTGGCCTTCCCCGGGGACCGGGATCGGCGACCGGCGCGGTGCCGGGCGATCCGACGGGCAGTCCCCGGCGAACAGGGCCGCGCCGCGAAGACCGCGGATCCGCGCTTCGGGACCCGGGGTCCTCGCGAGGCCCACTCCCCTCTGCACTACGGGCGCGCGTACCTGCAGCCCCGCCGCCAAGCCAGCGCGGCCGCATCCGCGGACGAGAACGAGGAAGCGCCCTCCCCCGGCGGCACTGATGCATCGACCCGGGCCCGGGCACCGCACGCGGTCCACCAGAGTCCCGGGTCACCCCCAAGACCCGCAAAAGGGCGACGCCATTGACGGAACAAAACGGACTGACAATACTCAGCTAGGCAAATCCCGCATCAAACTCCGCATCGCTTCGCGGCCGTCATAACGGCTCAAGCATCGGCTTCCCCCGGTTGACGGACACCTCGTTGGCGGTATCTGCGGGTCCGGCCGGGAAGGATCTCTGGCATGGCGTCAGCATCGAAGAAGCGCAGGAGCTACCCGCCGGCGTACCGGCGGGACGCGGCTCATCTGGTGATCGACACCGGCGGCCGATCGCGACCGTGGCCCGGGAGATCGGGGTCGGGGAGCAGCTTCTGGGCCGTTGGGTTGCGATCTAACGGGCTCGATTGGGCGATCCGCCGGAGGCGTTCGATAAGGACGAACGCGCCGAATTGGAGCGGCTGCGGGTCGAGGTCAACGAGCTGCGCATGGATCGGGAATTCCTGAAAAAAGCGCGGCCTTCTTCGTGACCGAGAACCACAAGCGGTAGAGAAGTACCGGTTGATGGACGCGGAGAAGGCCGATTATTCGATCAGTCGCATGGCGGAGCTGTTGGGGGTGTCCCGGTCCGGGTTCTACGACTGGCCCGCCGCGAAGTCGCGCCGCCGACGGCGGCGCAGCGGCGCAGGGCGGTGCTCACCGAGCGGATCATCGCCTTCCACGCGGCGTCTGATCACGTGTACGTCGCCGCGGATCCTGGCCGACCTGCGCGCGGCCGGACAGACGGTGTCCGCCAAGACGGTGGCGAAGCTGATGCGCGCCAGCGGCATCGCCGGGATCAGCCCGCGGGCGTTCGCGCCGGTCACGACGCTGCCCAGGCTTATCCGCGGCCGCTGCCGGACCTGGTGGGGCGGGTCTTCGACCGTGGCGAGCTGAACGCGGTGTGGACCTCCGACGTCACGTATCTGCGCACGGACGAGAGCTCGCTGTACCTGTGCGCGGTCCGCGATGGCTGCTCCCGCCGGGTCGTCGGGTGGCTCGTCGAGGATCACCTGCGCACCGACCTGGTGGAGACCGCGTTGCGCCGCGCCGTCACACTGCGCGGCACATTTCCCGGCAAGTGATCTTCCACGCGGATCGCGGCTGCCAATTCACTTCACGGCAACTCGCCGACGCGGCGTAAGACCTGCCGATCCTGCAATCCGTCGGCCGCACCGGGGTGTGCTGCGACAACGCCGCCGCAGAATCGTTCTTCTCCACACTGAAAACGGAATTCTACGATCGCTACCAGTGGGCAACGAAAAGCGCCGCGAAGAGGGCAGTCGTCGCTGGATCTAGGAACCGTACAACCGGCTTCGCCGGCACTCCGCGATCGGCATGCTCAGCCCCGTACTCTTCGAGGACCACCTCCACCAGGCGGCACAGGCCGCATGACCGCGTGTCCGTCAACCGGTGAACCCCAAGCGATGCGGTTGCGTTGGAAGTGGTTTGGGCCGCCGACCGCGCAAGGTCTGCACGGATTCGACGACGACATCCAGGCAGTGCGGCCGGATCGAGGAAGTCGTGAACTTCTCTAGTCGTCGTGGTCGCCTTGCTCGGGCGGTTTGGGTACTCGGGGCGTTGAGCGCGGTTCTTGTGGTGGCCGCCTGCAGTGGCGACGCTTCGAGTTCGGCTGGCTCGTCATCGAGCCCCTTCCCGGAAAGTTCGAGCCCCACGTCGCCGAGCTTGAGCCCGGATGCAGCGGCGGTGTACTCCACCCAGGCGTTTGGTCGGTCGTTCGACGTCGCCGAGCCGACCTGGCTGGTGCCAGCAGGTAACCCAACGTAGACCGCGGCGGCTTCTTGACCTGGGAATCGCCGGACGGCACCCGCGCTGTCCGGTTCATGCTGCCCGCGACCGTGTACAAGCCGGGCGAGTCCGCGGCATCGCCGCTGCCGGCCGATTACCTCGCCTACCTATTGGGACAGGACACCGCGGGCGTGCACTACACCGATCAGACGTCCGTCATGGTGGACGGTGAGCCGGGAACCATCTTCACGGCGACATCGGACCGAAACCTCGACGGGTCGATCGGATGCCCCGAAGAGCAAATGACCCCAGGGGACTGTTTCGGGTTCCAACCTGACCTCGTCCTCCGGATGGCCGTCGTCGACGGCACAGACCATCCGATGGTGGCGTGGATGCGTAGTGCTCGAACCAGCGACGCCGGCGACGTGCGGAACGATTAGAAGTCCTTCGCGGACATGTTGGCCACCGTCCGCTTCACCCACCGCGACACACCAACAGCCACCTCAACGTCCGCAGCGAGCACGACGCCGATCGACGGGGCTTGGGAGGCGAGTTGGACCCGGGCCGAGCTTGCTCAAGCACCCATGCTGATCGGTCCGGAGGAGGTGAACGACGAGAACTGGGGTACCTACACGCTGATCTTCGACGCGGGCGTCGCCACGGAAACCATGACGAACCCGCAGCAACGAACGTCAGGAACCTTCACCTACAAGATCGACGGTGACACCGTCACCTTTCAGCGTGCCAACGGTGAAAAATTCGTCATGCGCTGGGCCATCACAGGCGACCAGCTGACGTTGACCCGCGACGACTCCCTCGGTGTCGGACCTACTCCCTACGTCATCAAACCGTTCACCCGTCGATCGTGAGCCTCCAAGCGTCCGACGTCTAGGGATTCTGCTCGGTGTCTCCAGTGACAGATCCGACGTCCGCCCTCTGCAGATACGGCTGCTCAGCCGCCAGCGTCGGGGATGGGTGACTTTCCGGTGATCATCCCTTCGTCGGGTCGAGCAGGAGCGGATTGCTATGACCAGCCACGACGGGCTTGAACCGGCCATCGTGATGCATGCGGCGCCATCCCCCGTCATCCCTGTCGTTGGCTCGATATCGACACCGTGTGTCGCAGGTTTCTAATCCTCCCTCGGAACGGCCGCTCAATCGAGGCGTCCATCCGGACGCCGGCCTGTGTCCAACCAGCAGCACGCCCCGTGTCTTCAAAGTGCGGACCTTCCGCCTACTTCTAAATTCCGTAGCAGAAGTACCACGCCGTTTCGAACCCGTCGACCTCGACCGGCTTCAGGTGATGGCGATCCTTGAATATGCGCGTTCCTTTGCCACGTGACGCCGGGCAGACCAGCATTCGGACCTCGTCGACGGCGAGGGCGTCCAACAGAGAGTGCATGGGGGATCAAGCTGCCACAGCCAGGTTTCCTTGCCGCTCTAGTCCTTGATCTCCCGATGGTGGCGGGCGGGTCGCGCGTCACGGTCGCGGTGGGAAAGTTGTCCCAGTGGGCCGAATCCAGCTTCGACGACGCGACGAACTTGGCCAGGTTGTTATGCGTTTCGCCGTATTCGCCCCGCTCATCAGCGGTTGGCCAGTAGTCCACGGCCTGGGGGTAGGTGCTCGCGCCGAGAATCAGTGTGTCGACCGAGTCGATGAACCCCGTCACCGTCGCCTTGTACGCAGGGTTGGTGGTCTCGGGTAAGGGCTCGCCGGAAACGAAGCTGAGTCCGCGTTCTTCGCGGCCGGTCGGGGTCGCTCACGACGTTCCTGCCGCGGCGGTGCAGCGCTGCCGCGATCCTGCCAGGGGCGCCGATGCCAACCGGTCGGGTTGTCCAGCAACGTCAGGACAAATTCGTGCTGCGACAATCACCGCGGCACGCCACAGTGGGGCAGCACCGCCGGATACGAATCAGTGTCCAGCTTCCACTGTCATCTTTCAGCTTCCATCGTCACAAAGGACGGCCGACGTGAAGAGAAGCAATCAAGGACACGATCACGACGACCGCCAGCCGGAGGAGCCACGCCGACGGCACTTCCTGCGCTCGGTCGTGGCGGCACGACCGGTGCTGCAGGTCGGCGAACCGGTGCGCGTGCGGGCCAAGCTCAGGCGAGACGCCCCGAACGACGTCCTGACGCGCGTCGGCGGAGCGGAGGGCACCGAGCGCTACCTCAGCTTCGCCACGTCGGGGACGCATCGCGTTCCCGTCACGGTCCACCATCGCGACGGCCGGATCGACCGCACGGAGATCGAGTTCGAGGTCACGCCGACGATCGGTGCGCACCCCTATCCGATCCTGCAGATCCGGCAGGAACCCACGAATCCCTTCCTGCTGCTGGTTTCGGTGCAGAACGCGGAGGAGGTGTATAGCGACGGCGTCACGTTCGAATGGCGCGTCGACGGCTACGGCGCCTTCTCGACGCCGCGCCCCTTCTTCGTCATCGACTGCGAACGCTTCGTGAATCCGACCGACGAGACGATCCCGTTTGACCTGCACTTCACCGTGAACTACCCGGGCCGCATCCAGCGGACGGCGAGCGAGAGCTTCCGGGTCTGGAACGATTACGCCTGGTCGAAGGCGCGCGGCGTGCTCAAGCCGCGGCTCGTCTACGACCACCGCGCGCGCGGACACGACAAGGAGCTCTCCGCGCAGTGCGTGATGTTGAACGACGACGACGAGTACATCGAGCTCACGGGCCGCCAGATCGAGCTGCTCTACGACGACGCCGACCGCGTCTTCGTGCCGGGCCGGCTGGAGCGCCTGGGCGCACGTGGTCGAGCCCCGATCGGGGCTCGACCTGGACTGCAGCATCCCCCGGCTCAGCCTGCCGAACGACGCGTTCGGTTTCGCCGTGCACTTCCACGGCCGCACGCGTTCCGGCCTCAAGGTCGAGGCCAGCGCCTATTTCGAGCACTACTTCTACACGACGACGCGGTGGTCGGACGTCACCAGCCTCGACGCGCTCGACCTGCTTCGAAACGTGAAGGCGGCGTTCATCGAGAGCGCCTCGTGCGCGAAGCCGACGACCCCGCTGCTGAAGGACGCCGCGGCCCCGGCGACATCGATGCAGGGGCGCCACGCGGCCGCCGCGGCTCCCACGAGCTTTCCGAGCGACACTCCCGCGAGCGGGCCCCTGGTCTCGCCGTTCCCGACGGGCGAGCAGGGTGTCGGGTCGCAGATCTCGATCACCGCCGTGCGCAACTACGTGGAGGCGATGCGACACGTCTGGACCACGTCGGAGCTCGAGAAGAGCATACGCGGCCTCGACGCGATCATCGGCGGGCACAAATTGCTCGACCGCGACGACGATTCCTTCTTTGTCGGAAAACAGTGCCTACTCGACGAGGATCCTCCTTCCGACGATCTGTTCTGCAAGGGAACCGGCCGGCGGGGCAAGGTGTTCGTGCCCGCGCGCATCATGAACGGCAAGAAGGGTGACGTGGTCCTGTTGCCCGGCGGCCCGCTGGGGTTCATCGGCGGCTTGCTGCAGCGTCTGACGCCGGCGCAACAGTTCTCCCACTGCGGCATCATGAGCGGAAACTTCTACAAGCTGCGCCACGCAACCGCATCCGAGGACTGGCTGTACGACAACCTCGTGGGCCGCACGTTTCTCGCGCCGGACGATGTCGGTACCGACGGCTTCAGCCCGGAGAGCATCAAGTACATCTGGCCGGGAACGGTCGACCAGACCGTCGACGAGGCGTTCCACGGGTCGTTCCTGAAGTACACCTCCGCGGATGGCAAGAAGGAGAAGGTGTATCCGATTCGGGCCTTCAGCCAGGAGCCCGCGTTCTTCCTGAACACGCGGCAGGTGGTCTTCCCGCAGGTGCTGAAGCCGGACCCGTTGCTCGAGGGCGATCCCGCGTTCGCGCACGTGCGCCCGACGCTCGCCGAAGTGGCGGACCGGGCCAAGGCGATCCGCGGGCACTACCGGTTCTTCTGCTACAGCGACGGCGCCATCTCGATCTGGGACGACACCGCGCATCGCGCGCCCGATCGCGGTTCGAGCTGGTGGGCCTCGGGGACGCGACCGATGGTCTGTTCGACGCTGGTCCACGCAGCCATCCAGGATGTGCAGGACAAGAAGATCCGCATGGAGGGCGAGGGACCCTTCGTCGAACCGTCCGATCTCGAGAAGTCCGCGCCGCCGAACACAAAGGCGCCGGACGCCGATGCCCTCGTCGACCCACTCACCCGCGATGGCCTGTACCTGTACACGGAGGATGAGCGCAGGGAGGCCGCCGACTTCGTCTACCAACACGTGTACGACAAGGCTACGAGAAGGCCGGCGCACTGGGCACGTTCTTGGCCGACGTGCCGGACGACTGCGGCAACCAGGTGGCGAACACGTTCGCGTTCGACTACGCCGACCGCGAGTTCGACGATGAGGACTCGAAGGATTCCGACAAGTGGAAGAACCCGGGCATCGGCCGATCCGTCAGTCCGGACGACATGGCGCTCTTCTGGGACGGGCCGACCGCGGCGACGGATCGCATCCACGGCCTGTACGGCACCACGCAACGCATGGTTTTCCGCGACGGGCTCGTCGAAGAGCGCGAGATCGGCACGTGGGTCGTGCGCGAGAAGGTCGGAAAGCTGAAGGTCACCGTGCTGCGCGGTGGGTCGCAAGTGCCCGGTGCGGATGTCAAGGTCGGCGGGCACGTCCCGGTCACGAACGCGCAGGGCTTCGTAATCGTGGAGCTTCCCGAAGGCAGCTACGAAGTCGAGGCCGGAGTGATGATCGGCAACCTGTTCTTCGAAGGCAAGGGCGCCGCGCAGGTAAAGGACCGCGATACGGTCGAGATCCGGGTCGACCTGAACGACCCGCCGGAGTTCAAGCGCATCGTGGTCATCGGCGGCCACGTGCGCATCAAGGACGAGGAGACCTTCGGTAAGGACGAGATCTTCGATGCCGCCTTCTCACCGACGCCCGGCGCGATTCGGCTCGATCCGGCGCACCGCCGCGAGACCGCGACGTACGTGAAGAAGTTCGGCGGCGAGATCCGTGTGGAAGCGACGTACGACCTGACGTGGAACGCGGACCTCTCGGTGACCGTCGCCTGCCGAGTGAAGCTCTACGAGGGTACGAGTGAGGACACTGACGACCTGGACGGCGAAGGCGGTGACATCACGTCCGTCTTCAAGGACCAGCAGAACGTCGCACTCAACGTGCGCGTGAGCAACACGGACGAGGACGATGACGACTACGTTCAGCTCGACTCGCTGATCTCAAATTTCGTGGACCTGAGCTGATCAGCCGGTGGCCACCGGGCGAGATCGGGCGAGGAGCACGAAGGTCGCCGCGACCGCGCAGAGCGCGGGTATCACCACAAACGCGCCCACGCCGGCCGCGAGGCCGAGGCCGGCGATCGCCACGGCGACCCGCGGTCGGTATCACCACGGGCATACCCCATGACCAACGAGATGCCACGGGAACTGGCCGGCGATGCCGAGGCCGCGACGACCATGCCCGGATCGACGAGCCCGGCGCGGTCGACGTCCAGAGCAGCAGCCAGCCGGCGACCGTCTCCGCCACGCTGATCACGAACAGCGGCGGCGCCGGGTACCGGGCCGCGAAGCGTATGCGCGGTCGGCGCGGCGGCGCAGCATCAGCCACACGGCAAGGCAGGCCAGCCGGGGATGGTGAACGCCAACGCCGGCCGCCACGTCAAGCCGAGCGCGGTCACCAGGCCAACGGCCAACGGCGAGACGAGTCCCACGGTCGCCGCCACCGCGTTGGTCTCGCTCACCGCCGGGTCCGGCTGGTCGCCATCCGGGCCGGCTGGCTCCATTCGCGCCCGCCGATCGGAACCCCGGCGCGCGGAATTCCGTACCGCGAACGTGGCACTTGCGTACCCGGTACGGATGCCCGGACCTGCGGCGCGACGGTCTGATGACCCGGGCCGCACGGCGCGGCCGGGGAGGGACGTCGAGATGATCGTCGAAGGGAAGAGCACCGGCCCGGGCGGCAGGGGCCGCCGACCGCGGGGCGCGGGCGCCCGACATGCGCGCCCCCTGACAGCGCTGGCGATCGGCGTCGCCCTGGCCGTGACGGCGGCCCCGGTGGCCGCCGAGACCGTACCGGCGCCGCCGCCCGCAGACTTCGCCACCCTGGCCGCGGCGCCGGCCGAGGAGAAGACCCCCGCCGACGTGGCCGGGGCCCGGGACGGGTCCACGGCTCGGTCGGTGCCGAGCGGTCACGGCGGTGGCGCCCTCGACGTCCGCGAGCGGGAGCGCCGCGATCGCGGTGGCCGGAACGACGAGATCCGGAGCGCCGAGCGGCTCGCCCGGTTCGGCACGGACGCGCGGTTCCAGGACGTCCACATCCGGGGCACGCTCGCCGATGTCGACGGCGCGGAGACGACGATCGGGCCCTTCCCCGAAGACGACGGTGCCATCCCGCTGGCCGCGCCGCTCGGGCTCTCCGCCGCGCGACCGGCGGTGCGGGCAGCCGCCGCGATCGGCGACGGGCCGCACGGGAGTTCGACCGGTGACGGCACGGGCGACTTCGACTTCTACGCCGTGCGCGACGCAGCGGCCGGCCAGGTGCTGACCGTCGATCTCGATGCCGCCGCGATCGGCTCCGGCCTGGATGCCGCCGTCGCGGTCACCGACGCCACCGGCGCGATCCTCGCGTTCAACGACGATTCCCCCGAACTGGACAGCTTTCTGCAGCTGACCCTGCCCGCCGACGGCACCTACTTCGTGGCCGTCGCGGCCTTCGGGTCGCTGCCGACGAACCCGTTCGACTCGGCGAGCGGCACCGGCGCCCGCACCGAGGGACCGTACGAGCTGATGGTGTCGTACCGGTTCGCGCAGGACGTCGACGTCTACCGCGTCGACCTGCGACCGGGCGACGTGCTCGGCGCCAGCGTGACCGGCGCCGCCCGCGTGCTCGAGGTCCTCGACCGCACCGGCACCCGGGTGATGGGATCGGGCCGGGATCAGACCGCGAACTACCCCGACGACAGCCCTCTCGTGATGCCCGGCAACGCCACGCTCGACCACGTCGCCGCGCTCCCCGGGCGGCATTTCGTCGTCGTCTCCCGAGGCGAGGGCGATTACCGGCTGGACCTGCGCGTGCGTCGACCGGCGCTGGAGACGTCGGCCCCGGGCGAACGGCAGATCCTGTTCCTCGACTTCGACGGGGCGTTCGTCGACCCGACGACATTCGGCAGCGACAGCGGAGACCTGTCGCCGCTCGCCGAGTTCCTGCCCGGCTGGGGACTCGGCCAGCAGGACGAGTCGGCGCTGATCGACGCGGTCCGGGCCACCGTGGTCGAGAACCTGCAGCGGGACCCAGCCGAACGCGGCGGCAACCCCGGCTTCGACGTCGAGATCCGCAACAGCCGCGACCATCTCGACCCCTGGGGCGAACCGAACGTCACCCGCATCATCATCGGCGGCAGCCGGGAGCAGCTCGGCGTCGAGACCGTCGGGCTCGCCCAGACGGCCGATGCGGGCAATTTCGATCGTGAGGAGACCGCCGTGGTCCTGCTCGACCAGCTGAGCGCGCCGGCCGGGTCAGGGCTCACGACGATCAACGACTTCGCCTTCCCGGGCGTCGATGTGGTCGGCCTCGTGGGACAGACCGTGGGATTCATCGCCTCGCACGAGGCGGGACACCTGCTCGGCAACCATCACACGGCACCGAACAACGGCGTCACGAGCGTGATGGACACCCCCGACGTCGATCAGCTCGGCCTCGGACCCGACTTCGTCTTCGGCACCGGCGACGACGTCGACGTCGACTTCGTGACCGACCAGCTGATCGACGGCTTCGTCGGTGCCGAGGACACGCTCACCCGGGTGGCGTTCGCCCTCTCCACCCGGCATCGCGCCAACTCCTGATCCGCGCCGACGGCCGGCCGCGCACCCGGATCGCTCAGACCGCCTCGCCGGCGGGGCGCAGCCTGCTCACGATGCGGGTCCGCGACTCGTAGGCCCGCGCCAGCGCCTCACGAGCGGACACGAGCCCGCCGCCGGTCAGCCGGTAGTACCGGCGGCGGGGCCGGCCCTCCTCGCGCGGGTCGACCTGCTCCCAGGAGCTGTCGACCCAGCCGATGGACTCGAGCCTGGCCAGGATTGGATGCACGGTGCCGCTCGGTAGTCCGGTCGCGCCGCAGATCTCGAGGCCGTATCGGGACGAGGTCGGGTCGTCGAGCATCGCACGCAGCACCGCCTGCGTGGTCTGCGTCATCCGAGGCTGAGAGTCCGACATTGCCTCGAGTCTACGGTTCATCCGACCGGCGGCACGAGATCCTCGCTCATATCAGGCGTTCGGCGCCGTGGTGTCCTCGCTGCGTCACCGGTCCGCACCGTTTGGCCCGCAAAAGGTCCGGGCTTCGACGATATTTCGAACGGATTCTGTTCGGATCCGCCGCCGAGACACGTCCGGGCGGAACAGCGATCACGGAGCGTTATTGGATCCAGCCGGAGGCCCGTGTCCCGTACGCTGTACGCCGGAGGTGATGGATCGCATGACATCGGCAGCGGGGGCGAACCTCGTCGAGTTCGATCGGCAACTCGATGCCCTGATCGATCACGGATACCCGGCGATGGCCGGACTCTCGGTGCGCCGGTTTCGTGGGACGGCTGCCGGCGTCCGCGAGGCCGCAGCCGCGCTGAGCGCCGCGGCCGGCCGCGGCGACGCGATCCCGATGGTTCTCGTCGTCGGCGGAGGACTCGTCGGACTCCGGGAGCAGGCCCTCGCGATGCGGACCGCGGCCGGCGCCGGGATCACCGACATGCCGGCGGACGACCTCGCGCGCTTCCGCCCGATCGAGGGGGTGGACGAGCCGGATGCGCCGTTCTGGCTGGTGCACGACGTCGACACCGGCGCCGCGTTCCTGAACGTCACCCCCGATGACGCCCTCGTCTCGATCACCCGCGGCCGGCGCAGCCCGCTCACGGTGGCCGAGGGCATCGCCGTCGTCACCCAGCGACCGGGCATCCTTCGTGAGCGGAACTGCTTCTCACTCCTCGGGTCCCGCTGCGGCGACCGCCGGGTGACCGCCGTCTGGGTCAGCCGGAGGCGACCCAAGCTCGGCTGGTGCTGGGCCGGAAATCCGCACACCTGGCTCGGCTCGGCGTCGTGCGGCGGCCGGTCGTGGAAGGCACCGGACGCCGCGCGACGCCTGGCGGGCTAGAACCCGCCGAAGTCGCCACCACCGAAATCGCCGCCGCCGAAATCGCCGCCGCCGCCGCCCCAGTCGCCGCCGCCGCCGTAGTCGCCACCGCCGGCGTCGCCGCCCGCATCACCACCGCCGTCGCCGCCGTCACCCTGACCGTCGGCGAAGCCCTGGTCGTATCCCGCGCCGTAGCCGTAGCCGCCGAGCGCCATGCCGCTGAACAGGGTCGACGCCACCAGGTAGGTGCCGACGCCCCAGGCGCCGGCGACCAGCGCCGGCTTCCACCACGGCTCGGAGTACCAGCCGCGCGGCACCGGCCGACCGGCGACCATGCCGCCGGGGTAGTAGTGCTGGGTGCCCTCGCCGGGGCTCGGCGAGGCCTCGTACTCGTGGCCCTCGACGGTCGACCGCGACGGTCCTCGCTGACGGCGCCGGCCTGCTGCTGCCCGGGAATCGCGGGCAGCTCCGGACCGGGGTCGAGGCCGAGCGACTCACGGGCCGCCCGGACGTAATACAGGCCCTCGTAGGCGGTCTGCTGCGCGAGCCGGTACTGCTGCACCGACTTCGCCTGCTCGACCTGCGCGCCGGCGGCCGTGAACCGCTCCGACGCGTCCGACAGCGCCTGCTTCGCCGCGGGGTCGTCCCGGGGATCGAGCGAGTACACCTGCCCGCCGAGCCGCTCCACCCACCGGCGGGCCTCCGCCTGGGCGTCCTCCATCGACCGCGCGGAGTTCGAGCCCCGCTGCCGCATGTACCAGAGGCCGGCAACCACGACTGCAGCGATGATCACCAGCCACAGGAGCGTGTCCACTCGTCATCCCTTTCCGAACTGTTCGTCCTGATCATGGGTTTCCGGCGCACGCGGCGCCGGGTACAGGAGTTAACGCGCGCGGACCGGCAAACGTTCCGGCGCGGGCCGCGACGGCGGATCACCGGCGGCGCCTGCGCGTTCCGAACACCGACCGGCCGAGGGCGCCGCCCATCGCCGTGCCCAGCGATCGGAAGAACGAGGTGACCATCGGGCTGTTCAGAACGCCGCCAGGGCCCGAATCCTCCGCCGGCGCCTGTCGGGACGGCGCCCGGCGGGACGGGGCCGGGGCGGGCGCGGCCACCGGCGGATCCGGTTCGACCGGATCCGGTACCAGCGAGGGCCACCCGTCCGGGCCCAGCGTGGGCGCGGTGCCCTGGGTGGGCCAGCCCGCCGGGCCGGCCGGCGCACCCGGCACCGTCGGCACCGTCGGGATCGAGCCGGGCTGCGCTCCGCTGTCAGCGGCCACCCGCCCGGTCAGCATCTCGTAGGCGGAGGACCGGTCCAGCGCCCGGCCGTACGTCGCCATCAGCGGCGACGCCGAGATGGCCGCCGTGATCGCGTCGGTCGGTGCGGGCGCCATCAGCGAGCGGGGCGCGCGCACCCTGGTCCACGCCACCGGCGTCGGCGCGCCCTTCTCCGACAGCACCGTGACGATCGCCTCCCCGGTGCCGAGGCTGGTCAGCGCCGACGACAGGTCGTAGTCCTGCGTGATCGGGTAGGTCTTGACGGTCGAGGCCAGCGCCTTCTGATCCTCGGGGGTGAATGCCCGCAGCGCGTGCTGGATCCGCGCGCCGAGCTGCGACAGCACCGGGCCGGGCACGTCCGTGGGCAGCTGGGTGCAGAAGAACACGCCGACGCCCTTCGACCGGATCAGCTTCACCGTCTGCTGAACGGCCTGCAGGAACGCCTTCGACGCGTCCGCGAACAGCAGATGCGCCTCGTCGAACAGGAACACCAGCTTGGGCTTGTCCAGGTCGCCGACCTCGGGCAGCTCCTCGAAGAGCTCGGCGAGCAGCCACATCAGGAAGGTGGAGAACAGCACGGGCTGGGTCTGCAGCTCCGGACGACCTCGAGCAGCGTGATGACGCCCGCGCCCGTCGGGCGCCCGGCGGAGCAGGTCGGACGTCGCGAACTCGGGCTCGCCGAAGAACTGGTCGCCGCCCTGGGCATCCAGGTTGGTCACCGCGCGCAGGATGACCCCGGCGGTCGACTTCGACACGCCGCCGAGCTCCTTGCAGGTCCGCCTTCCCCTCGTCGCTGGTCAGGTGCATGATCACCGCGCGCAGGTCCTTCAGGTCGAGCAGCGGCAGGCCGCGCTCGTCGGCCCAGTGCACGATCAGCCCGAGGGTCGACTCCTGGGTGTCGTTGAGGTCGAGCACCTTGCTGAGCAGGATCGGCCCGAACGAGTCGATGCTGGCCCGCACCGGGACCGCGGCGCCCTGCCCGGCGAGGCTGAGGAACTCGACCGGGTACGACGCCGGCGCCCAGTCGTCGCCCGTGTCCGCAGCCCGCTGCACCGATCTTGTCGTTGCCCTCGCCCCGCCGCGAACAGCCCGGTGAGGTCGCCCTTGACGTCGGGGATCAGCACCGGCACGCCGGCGGCCGACAGTTGCTCGGCGATCACCTGCAGGGTCTTCGTCTTCCCGGTGCCGGTCGCGCCGGCGACCAGGCCGTGCCGGTTGAACATCGCCAGCGGGATCCGCACCAGAGCCTGCGGATCGCGCCTTTCCGTCGACCACGACGGAGCCGAGAACCACCGTGGGCTGGTCGGTGTCGTAGCCGGCGGCGATCCTGCCCGCCGCCTCGGCCGATGCCTGCGCGCCACCCGCCGCCTTCGATCCGGTCATCGCGCGTCCTCCCCTGGCGACGTGCCGATCGCGCCGCACGCGCAGCGTATCCACGTCGCCGGGCCGGGCGCGGCGCCGCCCGGCCGACGGGTGTCGTACGCGGGGATTAGGGTCGGTGACCGTGAGCGACCGTCTGGTGTGGGTGGACTGCGAGATGACCGGGCTCGACCTGCGCACGGACGCGCTGATCGAGATCGCGGCGATCGTCACCGACGGCGACCTCGCCATCCTGGGCGACGGCGTCGACGTGGTGATCCACGCCGACGACGACGCGCTGTCCCGGATGCCGCCGGTGGTGGCGACGATGCACGAGCAATCCGGGCTGACCGAGCTGGTCCGGGCATCCACCGTCACGCTCGCCGAGGCGGAGAAGCTGGTGCTCGAGTACGTCCGCGAGCACGTGCCGGAGCCCAGGACCGCGCCGCTCGCCGGAAATTCGATCGCGACCGACCGCGGCTTCCTGACTCGCGACATGCCCGAGCTGGACGGTCACCTGCACTACCGGATGATCGACGTGTCGAGCATCAAGGAGCTGTGCCGCCGGTGGTACCCGCGGATCTACTTCGCGCAGCCGGCCAAGGGGATGGCGCACCGGGCGCTGGCCGACATCAAGGAGTCCGTCCGCGAACTCGCCTACTACCGCCGCACGGCGTTCGTGCCGGAGCCCGGACCGACATCCGAGCAGGCGCAGGCCGTCGCGGCCGAGCTTCTCGGACAGGGGTCCACGGCCTGATCGGCTAGACTCTTCGAGTTCCGGCGGGCCGCCTGCGGCCGGCCAGGGCGATGGTGGGCGTAGCTCAGTTGGTAGAGCCCCGGCTTGTGGTGCCGGCTGTCGCGGGTTCGAGTCCCGTCGCTCACCCCGATGGGCCGAGGCCCCGAGGAAGCTCGGGGTCTCGGCCCGGATCGGTCGATCGGATCGTGCTTCCGGCGACGCCGTCGTCGGTTCGTCGGGTTCGTCGGTCGTCGTAGCTCGGGATCGGCGTACGTCGCTCGCCGCGACACGGACGGAATCCGTTGCTGCAGAACGACGTCGAGCTCGGCCAGCCGCACATCGGCTGCGCCCGTTGCGAACTCGCCGTCCGGGCGAGCACATCGGGGACGAGCCGCCGCATTGGCCGCCCCGCACACCGATGGCACACGGCCGGTCCGTGCCGGTCCGCGAGCTGGACCAGCAGCGCTCGCGGCAGCGGTCGGGCCCACCCCCGATCAGGTGAGCCGGCCGCCGCCCAGCGGACGATCCCGGCGGCTTCACCGGATCCGGTCAGCAACCTGCGGCGCGCCGATCACCGGCTCCTGACCTGCGCGTTCGGCCGCCGCTCCCGCCGACCTGTAAACTTCGTCGCGGTCCGCCACGGCGGCCACGCGCCATTAGCTCAATTGGCAGAGCAGCTGACTCTTAATCAGCGGGTTCGGGGTTCGAGTCCCTGATGGCGCACGTTTGTGCGGGGGTGGCGGTCCGCCTCCTGCTTGGCATGTGGTTCCGGCCCCCTGGTCGACCGGGTTCCGGTAGGTGGTCGACGCCGGTGCGAGCATCAGGAAGAGGGACGGCTGAACGAGCTCGAGCTCGAGCACGTCAACCCGCCATCCCCGGCGGACCCCAGATCGACTCTCGCGTAGAGCAATTCCGACCTCGGGAGCGGAATCTTCGGCGACGGTCAGCGGCATCGGCCGGAGAGCACCCGCGAGAGCCGCACACATCTGTTGCGCCGCAGTCGGTCTCGACAACGCTGGAATCGCGATGATCTGCCGTCAGCGCGACCATGAGGGCAGCGCGACGACCCGCGGATCACGCCGGAGATCCCCGGTCAGCCGATCGTCCCGCCGTGTCCCCCGATGAGGTGACACGCCAATCCCCCGCGGGATCCGCCGATCCGCGGACACCTCTCGGCGATCGGTGACGAGACGGTAGGTGCTGTCCAATTCCCCTTGCACCCCAGGAGTTCCGCATGGCAAGCACCACCAGCAAGACGATCCTCGTGTGCGGCGCCGTCGCCGCCGTCCTCGCGGTCGGCGCCGGCCTCGCCCTTGTCAACAATGCGTCCCACGACCCGGCCGGGGCCGTCGGGACCGAGACGATCTCGCCCGGAGCGGCCGGCGCCGGCTCCGAGGTCCACGGCTACCAGGGCTACGACGTGTTCGGCCGGCCGCTGGGCGGTGTGGGTGGCCGGGTGATGCCGGTGACCGTCGACGATCCGTCCTGAGCGTGCATCTCCGCGGGTCGGCCGCGCCAGCGGCCGACCCGCGTTCGTTTCCGCGACCGCTGAGCCCGTCCCGATGACGTACCCGGGGGTCGGCGGATCGGTGATCCCCCGGCGGTGCGGTCGGACTCAGCGCCGCGAACGTGCTCGGCGGCCGGCCTGCAGCGGGGCGACCAGCTGCGCCAGCCGTTCGCTGGGCGCGACGTCCAGCTCGGTGCGCAGATTGTCCGCGAACCGCTGGTAGCTGCGCAGGGCCTCGGCGACGTTGCCCTCGGACAGGTAGATGCGGATGACGACTCGCTGCGCGCTCTCCCGCAGCGGTTCGCACCGCAGGGCGCCGTGCGCCGCCTCCAGTGCCTCGCCGTACCGCCCGACGCGTGCGAGGGCCACCGCCAGCCTCTCCAGGGCGTGCAGGCGCAGCTGGATCAGGTATTCCCGCTCGAGCAGCACCCAGTCGTCGTACCAGCCGGGCAGGAGCACGCCGGTGAAGGCCGCCTCCGGCGCGCGATCGGCGTCGAGGTGATCGCCGGGGGCGAGTGTGCGCCTGGCCCAGGCGACCAGGTCGCGGACGTCGACGTCGACGTCGGGTGCGAGGAAGATCGACCCCTGCGCAGAGTGGATCAGCCCAGGGCAGCTCCGCTCCAGCCGCCAGAGGGTCGATCGCAGGCTGCCCTGAGCATGGCGCTCCGTGACATCCGGCCACAGCAGGCCGGCGACCAGGCTCCGGCTGGACCGAGCGGCCAGGCACACGTGCGCGACGAGGCGCTGGGCGTTCAGGGGCAGGACGTGCTCGGCGCGGTCGGACTCGATCCGGAAACCGCCCAGCAAACCCACCCGGACCGCGGCGGCGGGACTCGCCGATGCGTTCATGGACAACGGGCGATCACCTGCCTGATTCGGACCCGATCGTCCCCTTGCGCCGCGGGGCGTGTCAACGATGCGTGTTCTTCGCTCGGCCCTCACCCTCGAATTCCGACAGCCAGACGTCGATGGCCGCGAGGAGGCGATCCCGCCCCGTCACCACCTCGGACAGGAACTCGCCGTCGGGCACGTCGATGACGCCGTGTAGGCGCGCGCGCAGGTGGGGAGGCTGATCTCCGTCCAGCCACAGCCGGACGACCAGGAAGCCCGTGCGGGCATCCTCCTCGTCCCAGCCGCTCGCGCCCATGGATCCGAACGATGCGCGGGCGGCGTCATATCCGCGTCATCGGAGCCGGCGCGGTGACGCCGCCGTGACGGACCGGTGACGCACCGGCCGCTCTCACCGCCGCCGTCACCGCCGGCGTCCCGACGGGCCGGACGCGGCAACGAGGCGGACATCGCACATGGGCAAGGACGGCGGAGTGGGCCTGCCGGCGGGCGGCGCCGCGACGCCGACAAGGGCCAGGGCGAGCCCCGACGAACGAGCCTCGCCCTGATGCCCACGACGGGACTCGAACCCTCCGACGAAAGAGCTCTACACCCAGACGCCGTCCACCGATGGTTGTGCCGTAGGACACAGGCAATTTACCACCGATGGATCAACTGAAGTTGTCCCGGCGGCGCACGCTCGGCGGGGCGACGACGCTCTGCCCCGCGTGCGGGGTGGCGTTGTCCACCACGAACCACTGGTGCCCGCCGCCCTGCTCGTCTACCGGCTCGACCCGTATCCCGGTGTCCGCGTTGGCGACGACGTTCTCGCGCACGCCCAGGAACGATCCGAGCTGGCCCCACACGCGGATGCCCTCGTCGTAGACCTCGGTGGTCAGCGGCCGCGCCGCCACCCGGAGGTCGTTGCCGGCGACGAGCCCGTGCTCCACGTTGCCGAGGAAGATGCCGTACCGGCCGCGGGTGCGTTCGACGGGCAGCCGGAGCGTGAGAACGTTGTCGACGATCCGGACCCGGCCGGCACGGTCGCGGGCGGCCCCCGGCGACGCCGAATGGCTGACACCGACCTGGATCCCGACCTGGACGTCGCCCAGGATGTTCCCGGCGACGTCCACCGCCCTGGCCACTCGGCCCGCGACGACGATGCCCTGCGCGGCCACGGCGGGATTGCTGTCGGCGAGTGCCTGGAACCATCCGACCGCCCCGGGCAGGCCCCGCCGGAAGGCCGCGTCGCCGATCAGCCGGGCGGCCGTGGCGCGCAGCCGACCCGCCGGGCTCGTCGCCGCCGGCACCGGCCGGGTGTCGGCCGCCAGCGCCGCGCGCCAGGTCGCCGCGTCGAGCTCCGAGCGGAACGTGACGGTTGTCCCGCCGACGTCGAGCCGGACCATGCCGGTGCCCGCCGTCAGTGGAGTCACCGCGATCCCGTCCGCGACGAGCAGCCGGCGCAGCACCGCACCCCGGTCGACGGTCCCGAAGCCATCCGGGCCGAGGCTGTCCTGGAGGCGCCGCACCGCGCGCCCGAACGCCTCCAGGCGGTGCGGCTCCTCGACGGCACCGGCGACGAGCCGCTCGGCGTACGCCGCCACCGCCGCGGGGTCGGCGCGATCGGCGTCGGTCGGGGGGGAGGCGGCGACCAGCGCAGCCCACTCCCGCGCCGGCACGGCGGAGTTGAAGGCAAGGCGCCACCCGGGCACGTCCACGACGGTGTTCGCGTCCCGGGGCGGCGTGGCGTCCTCGCCGACCCCGGACACCAGCCGGTCGACCAACCGTGAGCGGATGCCGGCGTCGGCGACCAGCTTGTCGAGGCTGAGTGCGGCGGTCTTGCGCGCGACCGTCACGCGGTTGCCGGTGACCTGGGCGTCGTCGCAGTCGACGAGCAGGACCCCCAGCTGCGCGTGGCCGACGGTCAGCTCGCAGTCACGCACCCGGACCCGGGCCGGCAGCAGCGGCGTCCCGCGCACCGTCAGGCACGACGCCTGGCGGCGCGTCCCGCCGACCGACCGGACGTGCAGGCGTTGCAGGGTCACCTCGGGGGTGTCGACGACCGTGAGCGCCCCGCTGACGTGCTCGTGGCCCTCGATGCCGACACCCACCGCCCCGCCGCGGATGTCGAGGTCGGCGACGTGCACCGACCGGGCGGCGCGGACCTCCAGGACCCGCTCGATGCCCACCCCGCGCAGCACGCTGGCGGGACCGCCGCCGTGCAGCGTGACGTGGCCCAACCCGACGAGCTCGACCACCCGGTCCGTGACGTATTCGCCCGGCCGGAAACACACGACTGCGTCCCGACCGGCCGGCAGCTGGCCGAGCGCGTCCTGCCAGCCCTTGCCCGGCGACAGGATGAGCGACGCGCAGCCGGAGTGAGTCAGCCCGCAGAGCCGCTCGATCGCGTCCTGGACGGTCACCGCACCGGTCAGCGGTGGGCAGGCCGCCGGGTCGAAGGCGGTGTGCGCGGCGACGGCGAGCTCCGCGCCGAACAGAACCGGCAGGTGCTCCGGGGCCCCGGCCGGGGTGAGCAGCCGCGCGGTGACCTGCTGGGAGCCGGTCGTCGCGTCGACCGCCCAGGAAACCGACGCGAGGCCGGCGGCGTCCGTGGGAACGACGACTGGCGTGCCGGCCGCCGTGCCGGCCAGCGCGCCGGCGCCCGCGGTCACCTCGAACCGGACCCGGGCGCCGGCGACCGGCAGCGAACCGGTCGCGACGCCGGCCACCAGGGGCCGGGCCAGCGACACCAGCGCGCCCGGCGCCGAGGGATCGGGCAGTGCCTCCTGCCCGTCGCCGGCGACGAGGGCGAGGGTCCGCAGCGCCGTCAGCGCGGGGAAGCCGGCCAGGCACCTCGGGCCCAGCGTCCAGGTGCCGGTGGCGTCGCGGTCGAGCAGGCAGAGCCGGGCGAAGTGGTGGGCCACTCCGTGCGGGCCGACGTCGGCCGGGACTCCCGCGTCCTGCGGCCACTCCACGTCGCCCGTCGCGACCCGCGCCGGGATCGTCCAGTAGTCACCCGTGTGCCAGCTCGCGCCCGCGGAGAAGCGCACCTGCACGCCGTCCTCAAGCTCGAGATAGCCGTCGCCGGGCCCGGATTCGACGAGGCGCGGCCCGTCGGTGTCCCAACGCCGGACGCGGGGGTTGACGGCGAAGTCGGCGGCGTCGAGCGTCCCGGTGGCGGTGGCCGGATCGATCCGGATCGCGTCGCCGTCGGCGCTGACCACCCGCACGAGGGTCCCCGGGAGCCCGGTCAGGGCATGGACCTCGTCGGTCAGCTCGACCCAGCAGCCCGAGGGGAAGCCGTCGGCGGCGTCCCGCCCCGGGCGGGACACGAGCAGGTCGTCCCCGACGATGCCCACGAGCCGCCGCTCTACCGACCCGTTGTCCCGGGACGCCTTCCACGTGGCGACCCCGCTCTGCCCGGCGTCGTGGATCTCGACCCGGTACAGCTGGTTGTCGATGCGCCGGAACCCGGCGTCGGCCGGAACGATGCAGGGACCCGCGACGGTGGCGTCGGGCTCGGCCCGGGCGGCCAGCACGCCGGTCGGCGCTGCGGTGACCGCATCCCAGGCCGCGAACTCGTCCGCGCAGCCCACCGGCGCGGCCTCATCGCCGACCCGGAGCAGCCGCACCTGCCAGCGCAGCTGCTCGCGGGTCGCGGTGTCGGGGCCGCCGAGCGCCACCTCGCGAATCCCGGGGTCGTCGATGGCCGTGACGTGGTGCCGGAAGGCGTCGAGGTACGCCAGGTACCGCCCCTCCGGGGCGTCCGCCAGCGCTACCCAGGTGCCGTCCGCGGCGCGGGCGACCGCGGCACCGGCCGGCAGGTAGGGCTGGTCGGTCAGCGAGGCGTCCTCGTCGACCTCCACCAGCACGCCGTCGACGTACACGCGCCCGGCGGTGACCCCGACGTCCGTGCCACCGCCGCCGACCGCGACGCCCAGCCCGCCGTCGGCGGGTGCCCCGGCGGGGCCGACCAGGTCGGCGAGCGAGGCGGTGCGCAGGTGGTCGGCGATGTCCTGCAGCTCGTTGACGTCGGCGTCGACCGACACCCGGCCCTGCTGGGCGCGCACCGCCACGTAGTGCTTGGCGGGATCGAAGGTGAGGCGGGTGAAGTCGCCCTTCATGGCAGGTACCTTCCGGGGTCGACCAGCCCGGCCTCGAGGCCGAGCGGGAGGTGCTCGTCCAGGGCCCGGCGGAGGTTGTCCTCGCGCTGGGGCCGGAACAGGTGGGCGTGCGCGCCGGGTTCCGACGCGGTGGACGACGCCCGGCGCAAAGCGTCGGGACACCCCGCGAGCAGCAGCCCGAGGGCGGGATGGCCAGGCAGCTCGGACACGAACGACGGCGCCAGGCGGGCGACGGTGTCGGCGAGCACCGCGGCCGGCGCCCCGGCCTCCCGCAGCGGCTCGACGGCGAGGTCGGGCTGGCACCGGTAGCGGCGCGGGGTGGTCGAGCCGGCCGCCACCCAGGAGTGGCGGATGCAGCCGGCCTGGCGGCGGGTCACGGTGACCGCGCCGAGCAGCAGGCAGTCGGACGCCGAGAGCTCCTCGGCGCGCAATCGGCCGAGGACCGTCACGCGCTCCAGGTCCACCGGTGACGCCGGTGCGGCCAGCGCGAACCCGCCGGCCGTGACCCGGACGGCGTCGGCGACGGCGATCGAACGCACGGCGCCGGCCGTCGCGACCGGCCCGCACACCGCGCGGGTCAGCGTCAGCTGCAGCCGCGCGTTGGCGGACGTCACGCGCACCCCGCCGAGCACGCTCGCGTGCGCGACGTCGAGCCGGCCCAGGTCGCCGCCTCCCGTGGCGACGACCCTAACCAGGCCGTCCACCCACAGTCCGTGCAGCACGAGCTCCCCCGGCAGGTCGTCCGGGCCGGGGGCCGTTCCGGTGACGTCGAGGTCGCCGACCACCACCGGCCGCACCCGCGACGCGTCGACAACGCCCACGCGGCGCGCGGTCTCGCCCGGCAGGCCACCGGGTACCGGCAGCGCGGGCCAGCGTGCGCCGACGATCAGCAGCCGCGAGTTCGGCCCGATCCGCAGCCGCCCCGCACCCGTGAGGGCACCGGCGTACCGGTGCAAGTCAACGATCGTGATCATGCCGACGGTGCCGTCGGGCTGGGCGTGCCAGGCGTCCACCGCGTCGGCCAGGGTGCCGAACGTGCCAGGGCCCGGCGGCCTCGTGTGCCGACACGGTCACCTGCCACCCGATCGGCCGCTCGGCCAGCCTGGGCCCCAGGTCGTCGTCGCGGGCGGCAGCGCCGCCGCCGAGCACCGCGACGTGCGCGTCGGCGAGGTCGACCTCGACGTGGTCGACGGCGACCCCGTCCGGGAACGCCACCCTGCCCGTGACCGGGTCGACGGCGACCTCGATCGGCATCGCCACCGGGTCGCCACCGCCCGCGGGGATCGTGTCGATGCTGGCCGGCGGTCGCTGCCACCCGGTGGGCACGGGTGACGCCGGGTCCGCCAGGAACGCCGGCGACGGTGCGCTCCGGCGGGATCGGCAGCAGCGGATCAGCCCGGGGGCCCGGCGCCAGCGGATGGTCAGCGGCGGGTCATGGGCGAACGCGTCGTCCGGCGGCGGGTCGCCGGCGGCGGCCGCCGCCCGCCTTTCCTCCAGCACGTCGTACAACCAGCGCCGGCGCAGCACCGAGGGCAGGTCCTCCTCGCCGGCCAGGTGCTCGACGTCGACCTCCGGGCAGGCGAAGCGCCGCAGCGGGACGTCGATCAGCGAGAGCGGGTGGACGTGGAACCGGCCGTCGGGCGGGTCCGCCGCCGGCCGCAGGGTCACCTGCTCCAGCGGCCGGGTGGTCACCTGCCAGGCGTGCAGCGTCACCGTCGGCAGGTTGTGGTGCCCGTCGCCGTCGGTGCCGGGAAGCCCGTGCCGCTCCCGGGTGTCGATCGAGCGGACGTCGACCAGCCGCGGCGCGACGTCGAAGGCGCCGCCGAGGTGGTCGAGGAGCGCCCGGTCCCGCCGGCCGGCTCGAGCGTCTCGCCGGAGATCGCCGCAAACGCCGAACGCGTCGCGCGCTGATGGGCGAGGTGTTGATGCCAGCCGAGCAGGCGGCGGGTCTCGACCGCGACCGTCGGGTAGGCGGTGACGGCGCGGGCGGCGGCCTCGATCGCGGCGAGCGTGCCCTTGCGCCGGCGCAGCGCGATGGCGTCGGCGACCCAGGCCCTGAGGTGCACGAGGCCGCCGGCGTCGTGCATCGGGGCGGCGCCGACGAGCGCGCCGATGTACGGCACCGCCCAGTCGTCGCAGGTCTCGATGAACCAGTCGTCGCGCAGCTCGTCGAGGTCGAGCTCGAGCGCGTCCGCGACCTCGGCCAGCACGGCGAGCACGCCGGCCAGCGTTTTGCCCCGCGTCCCGGACCCGCCAGACGGCGGGCGAGAGCTCCGCCAGGCGCTCCCCGGTCCAGCCGAGCGGCCGGGCGTCCACGCCGGTCACCGGGTCACCTGCGGCAGCTCGATGGCGGCCGGGTCGAGCCACGCCAGCTCGGCCGCCCGCGGCCCGGCGGGCGTCGCCGTCGCGGGCCGGGCGGGCACCTGCGTCAGCCGGCCCGCCGCCGTGCCGGTGGGGTGCAGCCGGTCGAGGTCGACCGCGACCACTCCGGGC
Organism: uncultured Actinomycetota bacterium; assembly: GCA_963844455.1. Classification (GTDB taxonomy): domain Bacteria; phylum Actinomycetota; class Actinomycetes; order Mycobacteriales; family Nakamurellaceae; genus Nakamurella. The sequence continues at coordinate 1,298 of CAWJOH010000010.1, read as the reverse complement.
ACGCCGTGCAGCACGGCGAGCACCTCGCTTTTCCGGCCAGCGGCTGCGCCAGATCGCGCGCGGCCACCGAGAACGCCGACTCGAGCGCGGCGCGGGCCGCCGCAATGACGGTGTCGGGTACCGCATCCGGGTGCGCCACGACGCCCGCGCGCAGCGCGACCGGCACGTCGACATGCGGCGCGACGACAATCGGCGCCCCGGGATGGCGAGCGGCGTCGAGGGCGTGGGCCACGCTCGACAGCAACGGGCCGCCCGGGGCCGGCACGGAGCCGTCCGACGGCACCACGGTGACGTGCACGACCCGTTCGTCCCCGACCCACAGCCAGGCTGCGGCCGCCTTCGCGACGCCGCCGAACGCGCGCGCGAGGTCCGCGACGTCGGCGAGCGAGACGACCCGGTCCAGCGTGCGGATCGCCACCGGCGCGTTCTGCCCGCGCCTCGTCCCGCGGCTCGGGATCCGCCGCCCCGGTGGCGGACGGGGGTTGCGCACCCCGGCGAGGCCGAGCGGCCGGCTCAGCAGCAGCGACAGCTGGCCGGCCCCGACCTGGCCGGCGAGGCCCACGCCGACCCGGTAGGTGGCCGTCACGTTGTCCCGCCCCGTCGGCAGCCGGGCGCCGGTCACGCCGTCGCCGAACGCGATCTCGACCCGTCCGTCGCCGGGCCGGGCGCGCGCGGTGAACACCCGGGCGTCCGGCGGCTGGCCGTGCAGGGTCGGCACCTGCGCCCAGTTGAGCCCGCCGACCCGCACCTGCAGAGTCGACACCGCGCCGCGGGCGACCTCGGTGGGCGTCGGCTCGGCGGCCAGGTCCGCCGCCACGAAGGTGAGGGCGCCCTCCGGGAGCGGGAAGCGCTGGAAGGCCCTGGTCCCGTCTCCCGAGCCGAGCACGACGGCGCGCCCCCGGCCGTGGGTGGCGGCGACCACGTTCGCGGACAGGTGCACGCTCTCGCGGACGTACGAATGTGCCAGCGCCGCCTCGAACGTCATCAGGGTGACCGGGTTGGTCCCGTCGGGCCCGACCACGTCCGAGGCCGCCTGCACCACGGCGAGCTCGGCGGCGTGCGCGCCGGTGTCCGTGCGCAGTCCCTCGACGATCACCTCGCGTCCGGGCCCGATCGCCGGCGCGTGGACGCCCAGCAGGACGCTCGCCCCGGTCACCGCCGACGTGATCGGGCGCGCGCCCATGGGCAGCTGCTCGCTGCGGCACCACACCAGCGCGCTGCGCCGGTCGAAGCGGTCGACTCCCTCGCCACTCACCTCGAGCACGCTCGCCTCGGCGGTCAGCAGGTAGTCGGCCAGC